>JAUYAL010000034.1 GCA_030693535.1 Methylotenera sp. | reverse complement strand
GTGCGCTTGGAGCTGGGTGAGGATGCCATTATCTTATCCAACCGTATAGTTGAGGGTGGGAACAAGATTACCGCGCTTAAAGAAGAGGATCTGGATGCGATTGTTGACAATGCCGCTATGGTGGAAGCTTCGTATCGTAGCCACACCGAGGGTTTTGGCAACGATAATCCGTCTGCGATAATCTCCGTTATCAATAAAAAGATTGAGGGATTTCATAGCAACCAAGCGCAGCCGTTTGCGCCAACAATGACATATCCTGAAATACCAGCACCGCAAATACCTTTAGCGCAGCCAGCGCCTATCAGCATTCAACCAACCATGCCAGATAGCCTTATGCAGGCTTCTATGTTAGATGCCAGCATGAAAATGACTGAGATTCTGCATGAGATGCGCAGTATGCGTGACGTTTTTGAATCTCAGCTCACGACCATTGCCTGGAGCAACGTACAGCAGCAATACCCAACTAAAACGCAGCTATTAAACATATTATTGTCTGCCGGCTTTAGTGCGGCACTGTCTAGAATGTTATCTGAAAAGCTACCGGCAAACCTTGATGAACCAAAGGCTTTAGCTTGGGTTAAGTCTATTTTGAGCAAAAACCTAGATAACATTTCAAATGAAAGCGGCATGTTAGACCAAGGCGGGATATTTGCACTTATTGGCCCGACTGGTGTTGGCAAAACCACAACAACAGCCAAGCTTGCAGCGCGGTATGTGATGAAACATGGCACTGAAAGCCTAGGGCTGATTACCACGGATGCGTATCGTATCGGCGGTCATGAACAGCTCAGAATATACGGTAAAATTCTTGGCGTAATGGTGCATGCAGTTAAAGATGAAGCAGACCTTAAAATCGCCCTAAACGAACTCAAAAGCAAGCGCACGATTTTAATCGACACCGTTGGCGTTAGCCAGCGCGACACCATGGTAACAGAGCAGATCGCTATGTTGTCGAACACTAGCGCTCCGATTAAAAAACTGCTATGCCTAAACGCCACCAGTACGGGTGAAACGCTCACCGATGTAATTAGGGCGTACAAAGGCAAAGGTCTAGATGGCGCTATTATCACGAAACTGGATGAAGCTGTGACTATTGGCGGTGTGTTGGATGTGATTGTGAGAGGAAAGCTCAAGCTTTATTACTTGGCTAATGGCCAGCGCGTGCCTGAAGACATTCATCTCGCAAATAAAAACTATCTAATTCAAAAGGCATTAAAAACTGGGGTTGATGGACGCTCATTGCAGTTTAAAAATGAGGAATTGCCCTTTATTATGGGTAATACTAAACAAACTGTGACTAACTTATCAACAGAGATTAGTCGTGGTTGATTTTAAGAATGACCAAGCGGCTGGTTTACGCCGCATCATGACTGCACCAAAACCGCGTGTGGTTTCTATTATTTCAGCGTCATCCACACAAGATCAGTCGCGCATGATGATTAACTTGGCAGCCTCTATCCGCGCGCAAGGTAATGATGTGCTGATTATGCACGCCTCAGAAACATCACCTGAGTCTGGTTACGAGGCTGAAAAAACACCCGCGCTATTAGACGTTGCCAGCAGTTCTGTCTCATTATCAGCAGCGATTAAAAATACCAAGCAAGACTTTGCTGTAGCTAAGCTACTGTCAAAAAATCAAATCAGCACGCCGCTAAGTAATGATGTTGGTGATGTATTAAACCAGTTATTTGATCAACTAGTGTTGCAATATGAAATTGTACTGGTAGATGCCACACTCAATAGTGACGATCTGTTGCCTTTAAAAACCTTGAATAATAGCGACATTTTAATTCAGCTTACACGCGAGCCAGCGTCTATTAAAGATGCCTATACGTTAATTAAGCGAATTTGTAGCCAGCTAGGCAGGCGCTCATTTGGCATTATTGTGGATGATGCGAGCGAAGCGCAGGCGCAGGCCGTATTTAACAATATTGCGCAAGTGGCAAAACGCTTTATGCAAATTGAGTTGGAATTTTTTGGCGCGATTCCAGCAGACGTCCACCTTGGCAGGGCCGCAAAACTTGGTCGCCCGGTGATTGATGCCTTCCCGTTTACGCCGGCTTCTAATGCATTCAAGCAGATTGCTCAGCGCTTAAATAGCAAAATCGCCCCCACTAACACTAACCTCGATTACGCAACTCAACTATAGGTTGCAACCTAAAAAGTTTAGTCTGACTCGCCCAGCTTTAACAGCGCTTCAAACTGCTCAATAGGCACAGGCCGACTGAACAAATAACCCTGATAAAATTTGCATCCGCTATCCATTAGCAGGCTTTTTTGCGCTTCGGTCTCAACCCCTTCGGCAATCACATTCAAGTTTAGCGTATGCGCCATCACGATAATAGTACGAATAATGGCTTCGTCACTGCTATCCATGGCAATATCACGTACAAATGATTGGTCTATCTTGAGCTGATCCAACGGCAATTGCTTGAGATATTGCAAGGATGAATATCCCGTACCAAAATCATCTAATGAAAAACGGACACCGATATCCTTTAGTGCATTCATGATAGCAACGGTATCGGCGACATGCTCTAGCAGAATACTTTCTGTTAACTCCAATTTAAGCAAGGTCGGGTTAATGCTGTGGCGCTGAGAGGCCTGTTGTACTTGACTCACAAAATCAGCTTGGTGAAACTGTTTAGCGCTAACATTTATTGACAATGTCAGGTGTTGAGTGCGCGTATCTTGTTGCCACGCTTTAAGTTGCGCGCATGCGGTATCGAGCACCCATTGCCCGATTTTAACAATCAGCCGCGATTCTTCAGCTAACGGAATAAACTGGAATGGTGATACCAAGCCGCGTTCTGGGTGTAGCCAGCGAATTAGGGCCTCGGCACCCACTACGCGCCCTGCGCTATCCACCTGCGTTTGGTAATAAAGAGCAAACTGTTGCAATTCAAGCGCTTTACGTAACTCACGCTCGATCTCTGCACGTGTATTAACCGCCTCTTGCATCAAGGGATCAAAGAATCTTAATGCATTGCGGCCAGACTTTTTAGCCTGATACATGGCGATATCCGCATGTTTCAGCATTTCTTCTTGAGATTGGTCATGGGTGCTAAAAAGCGCCACGCCAATACTAGCGGTGCTTTGATATTCATACCCCGCCAGTTGGTAAGGCACATTAAGGGCATTAAGAATTTTTCGACCAATCACTTCAACTTGTGCGGCAACTTCAAGCACAGACCCATTCAGGTTTTCCAGCATCACCACGAACTCATCACCGCCAATACGCGCAACCGTATCGCCCTCGCGCACACTGGCAATCAGGCGTTCGGCGACCTGCTGCAATAGCAAATCGCCGGTATCGTGCCCTACCGTGTCGTTGAGCGTTTTAAAGTGATCAAGATCGAGAAACAGTAATGCACCATCTTTACCTAAGCGTGTACTGGAGGACAGCGCCTGATTTAGCCTATCGACCAGCAGTCGCCGATTAGGTAAGTGCGTCAAAGGGTCGTAAAAGGCTAGGCTCTCTATCTTTTCAGTAGCAGCCTTGCGTAGCGTCACGTCTCGAGTCACTGCCAAATGCAGAATTTCACCCCCATCTTGCATCGGGACGGCATGCGTTTCTAGCCAGCGACGGCCCCCCTTAAGCCCAATCACCTCAAATTCCAATTGCATGGATTCGCCAGCCAGTACTCTTTTATGCATATTAGCAAAAGCTGCGCGATGTTCTGGTGCAATCAAATTTTCTACTGCATGCCCTGCAACCTGCGCTAATGCGTCGGCCTCAATCATTGCCAAGCCAGCCGGGTTCATCTCCCGCAGGCGTCCTTGTGCATCCAATATTTTGATGCACTCCGGCTCGTTTTCAATAATGGCACGCAGGTGTGATTCACTTTCTATCAGCTTAGTCTCACTTAGTTTACGCTCACGCTCAACCTCAATAAGCTTAGCCTGTTTTTTCGCAATCCAGCCCAGCACACTGTTTTGCATAGCGTCATCCACCAAAAAAGCGGAGGTTAAATCCTCTGATCCTATTTTGGCAATCTGCGCCTGCACTTCATCTACCGAGCCACCTAGCGTGGCCTTTAACGCGTTGTAGGTACGCATTAGGCTTAACACCAAACCCAATGCAAACATGATCAATAAAATGCGCAAGATTGATGCGATCATCTCGGTGGCCTGCACCGCCTTCAGCGTACGCTCACCCATCATGGTGTAAACCTTGTCAATAGGTCTCATGATCGCCGCTTTTAGTTGATGGTATTTTTCATCGTGTAGCGTATTAAGTGCGCTCGCTTTGTTCAGCGACGCATCTGGATGCGATGCTGCCACCAACCGCATCGCCTCAAGCTCAATCGCAGTTAAATCATCTGAATTCTGCTTAGCTTTTGTCAGTTGATTCAACTCTTGTTGCGTAAAACCTGCGCGTTGCATCAAGTCCAGAAGCGCCACAGCTTGCTGGTTATCAGCCCGTTTCGGCTTGCCATCAGCGATAACAAAAGTCCAATATGCTTGCTGATATTGTTTTGGGCGCGGTTTTTTGCCATCCCGAATATCCAGAATATCCTGATAATAGGTTTTGTAGCGCAGGTCACCTGTGACGACGTAGGTGCGCGCCATGTTGGTCAAGTCATCTGAAGATTGGCGAAGTTCGTTGACTAATAAAAAGGATTGATGCCGCATCTCATTCGCGCGATCAATCTGCTTTTCTGCCCAAACGTAAATGGCAAAGGCAATAGTAAGCACGGCAAGCATGGCCAACACCAGCCAAAGACTACGGGCAAAGGAACTAGACGCATTCATGTTTAATGTCATTATTTTTTAACCTAAAACCGCTTTTTATCCATGAAATTGCTTGATCAACCGATGGGGCGAGGTTTTTGTGGGCGCACCATTAATTGCACACCTACAACAGCGTATCGCTATCAATACCATCCTCGGCAGGAGCAGTATCGATAGAAGCAATCATATTTTCCAGAATTTCTCGCGCGGCTTCAAATGAGAACTTTTTAAGCTCATGTGCCAAAGCTACGCACGGCTCACCCAACGCTACATGCAGGGCGTCGGCGTGGCTATCAAAAAACACAATAGCGGCGGTGTCGCTTCTTTCCAGCAGCATGTCTAGCTCATCAAGCAAAGTTTTTAACACTTTGATCGTTGGCATTTCAACATCTGCGGCTATCGGTGCCGATATGGTTGCAGGCAGCGTGGCGGCAATGGTGATAAGCGCATGATTGATGGCTTCAACACTGTTAGCCACTGCGGCTTGGTTCAGCGCCTCACTTGGGCTCAAACGCAATAAGTTTTCCAACTCACCGGCACCCGCTACCAAGCCCGTGGCACCCAAAGTTGCAGCCGTACCTTTTATCGCATGCGCCAAATGTTGTGCCGCAGTAATCTCAGCTTTAGCTAAAAAATCCTTTAGCTGCGACACGCTATCAGCATGAGTATCAATGAAGCTCGCCAGTAAGCTGATATATTTCTCGGTGTTTCCGCGTAGTGCCTCCAGCCCTTGCGCCACATCCATGCCTGGCAGACTTGTTAACTGCACCAAAGCCTCTTGAAGGTTCAGACTATGGCTGTTAGTAACGACCTTCACTTGCGTTTCTTTTATGATCGCTAATGGTTTTTCAATGTCGATACTCGTTGAAAGTGGTGGCTGCTCTACGCTGAGCTTATTGATTGATGACAACCACTTTAGCAAAGTAGCATAAAGGTGATTAGGCGCTACCGGCTTAGCAATAAAATCACTCATGCCAGCATCAAAACAGGCTAGCCGATCTTCATCAAAAGCATTGGCTGTCATTGCAATAATAGGTGTAGTTTCATAACCCAATAATTGACGAATAACACTTGTCGCTTCCAGGCCGTTCATGTTCGGCATGTGCATATCCATTAAAATCAAATCATAGTGGTGCGCCTTCACTTTTTCTACCGCTTCTGCACCATCGCCCACTGTTTCTAAATCAATACCCGCACTTTGCAACATCTCTACTGCAACTTCACGGTTGACTTCACTATCATCGGCAAGTAGCACTTTTGCGCCGCGATGATGTAAGCGTAGCAACGTTTCAGCATCACGCTCACTAGCCGTGTTCAAGCTTGCAATCGGCATTTGTTGGCCGCGTTGCAATTTAGCCGTAAACCAAAAGGTGCTGCCAGATTCCGGTTTGCTATTAACGCCAACTTCGCCACCCATCA
>JAUYAL010000028.1 GCA_030693535.1 Methylotenera sp. | reverse complement strand
ATGCCGCGCGAGGCGTACGCCAAGCAACGCTACAACACGCCTTTATTTGTGATGCATGAAATGTTAAATGCATTTCAGCGGCACAATGTGCTGGGGTTATCAGCCTCACTCTCTTTTTATGCCATGTTTGCGCTTATTCCGTTGGTATTGCTGATGTTTTTTTTACTAAGCCAATTGGTGTTCAGTTCTGATTATGCAATCGTGAAATTGGCTATTGTTACTGGTAACTTAGTCCCCCAATTAAGTAACACCATTATGCTTGAGGTGTATAACGCGTCTAAGCAGCAGGCTGCGTGGGGGGCGCTGGGTTTGTTTATATTGCTTTGGGCAGTTACACCTTTGGCTGGCGCCATGCGCTCTACTTTTTATCACATCGCCGCGCTGGTAGAGGCGCCTTCGTTTGTGCGTCGAAAAATTAAAGATATGCTGGCTATTATCGGCATGTTATTTCTGTTTTTTTTGTTTACCTTTGCGGGGCTATTGCTAGAAAAAATCATTGCATTTATTGGTGCCAATAGCTGGCTGATGCAATTTGGCATATTAGCAACACTTATTTCGCTTAGCCTGACCACGCTATTGATTGCTGCTTTTTACTTTGCATTTTTCCCGGTGCGTTTATCTATTAAGCATATCTTCATTGGGGCTTTATTTACCGCAATTCTTTGGCTAATCATGCGGCCAGCCTTTACGCTGTTTTTATCGGTCAATACTTCTTATGGTGCTGTATTTGGTAGCATGAAAAATTTATTCATCTCAATCACCTGGCTTTACTTTAACTTTGCCGTGTTTTTACTAGGTACTGAGTTGATCGCTACTTTAAGAAAAAAAGATGTTTTGCTACTTAAAGGCTTATTTGACGACAAAGCATCGGCCACGTTGCGCAACGAAACCAATTACGTACAAAAGCTGATGCAACGCTATGGCAAAACTTACGCGCGTGGCGATTACATTTTTAAGCACGGTGATACTAGCTATTGCATGTATTATCTGGTGGAAGGGCAAGTACAGCTTTTACAACACGGCCAGCTACTACGCACCATTGAGGCAGGTAACTATTTTGGTGAAATGGCTATGCTATCAAACACACCCACCATTGCCGACGCGGCTGTGTCATCAGAACAAGCTGACGTAATATTGATGCAGCCTGACAATATCGAAACGCTATTATTAGATGAACCACAAGTTGCCATGAAATTTCTGCGGCAATTGGCGGTGCGATTACAAAAGCGTATTGAATAGTTTTGTTTTAAAATAAGCATATCAAGCAAAACTAAATTCGAAAATTAAATTCGAAAATTAAATTTAAGTGAAGTTAAAAACCTAAGCAGGATTAAACATGGCAAAACAACCTCAATCTTTTGACCAACAACCAAGCCAATTGGAAATGCAACCAGTCTTGCAGTGGTTTAATTCTGGAAAACTGGCCGAGGCTGAACATGCCGCCCAAAAGTTAGTGTCACGTTACCCAAACACGTTTATTCTTTATCAGATTTTAGGCATTACTCAAGATGGCTTATCTAAATTCCACGACGCCGTGACAAGCTATACCAAAGCGTTAGCCTTACAACCAAAGACGCCTGACTTACATTTTAATTTAGGCATTGCGCTTACTAATATCGGGCAATTAGCACAAGCAGCCGATAGCTACCATAAAGCCATCGCGCTTAACCCAAAATTTTTTGAGGCTTATGCTAACTTAGGCACCCTTTTACAAAAACAAGGCATGCTTGAAGAGGCCATTAAAAACTACCGTACTGCGCTTAGTATTCATGCTGACCCGAGAGGGCATTTTAACTTAGGCACCGCCCTACGCGACGAAGGTAAGCTCGATGCAGCGATTACGCAT
>JAUYAL010000007.1 GCA_030693535.1 Methylotenera sp. | reverse complement strand
TATGCTAACGTGGATGAATTTAAAGGCTCCTGGGCTGGGGCTTTTGGCAATATGCAATTTATGCCAACGACGTTTATGTTATACGCAGTGGATGGTGACAATGATAACAATATTGACGTTTTAAACTCCCTGCCAGATGCGTTTGCGTCAGCGGCAAATTACTTATCACAAGTAGGCTGGCGTATGGGTGAGCCGACCATGATAGAAGTGAATTTGCCCGAAAATTTTCCATGGCAATATGCGCAATATACACTAAAGAAATCGACCGCAGAATGGGGGCGGTTAGGTGTGCGTGCAGTGCGGGAGGCGTCGGCTGTAGTTGGTATGCCGCTAGCTGAAGTGCTACCTAGCGTGAGCGGGCAAGCGTCTATTATTTTGCCCCAAGGCTGGTTAGGACCGGCTTTTATGGTGTTTGATAATTTTGATGTAATCATGGACTGGAATCGATCCGTCAATTACGCGCTATCTGTGGCGCAACTAGCTAAGCGGCTGAACCAAGAATCGCGCATTATAGGCGGGCGTCTTGCTGAGGTTAGCGCACTTAGTTTTGAGCAAATGTTTGAATTGCAGAACGCACTCAATCTACGTGGATTTGATGCAGGTACACCCGATGGTTTTCCTGGATTAAAAACACAAGCGGCACTGCGTGCTTACCAATTTTCAATGCAGTTACCTGCTGATGGCTATGCGAGTCCAAGTGTTTATGACAGAGTAATGTCGCAACCATAGACTGACAGATGTAGATTTTTAAGTGATTGCGTTTGCGCCCAATGCCACAATCAGCTAAAATCGCGTTCTATTTGAAACTGACAGCTTAGTTTACAGTTTTCATTCATCAATATAGGCGGTTAGCTCAGTTGGTTAGAGCGCTTGGTCGACATCCAAGAGGTCAGCAGTTCGAGTCTGCTACTGCCTACCAGTAAATCAAGGGGTTAGCTAAAATGCTAGCCCTTTATTTTTTTATGCCGTAGCTAAATCGTAGCCTTTTAAAACATTTACTAATCTACTGCTTGAAGCTTTATCAACATAGCTTGTTAAATGCTCTACAGATAAATGGGCGTAAATCATAACCATTTTAATATCTGCCCATCCGCCAAGCTCTTTCAACACGTGCAAGGGTGTACCTGCTTGCATGTGCCAACTTGCCCAAGTATGGCGTAAATCATGCCATCTAAAGTTTTTTATACCAGCTTTTTCTTTTGCTGTATCAAACGCGCTATTGTTCGAATCAGCAACAGGCTTGCCTCTATAAGTAAATATCTTTGTTTGATGTTTACCTACTTGAGCTTGTATTACTCTTATAGCAATATCAGTTAAAGGCACTGCGATTGCTTTTCTTGATTTAGCTTGGTCTGCATGAATCCATGCCATTTTTCGTAATAGATCAACTTGCGACCATTCCAAATCCAACACATTACGCTTACGTAACCCAGTTTCAAGACTAAAAGCAACCATCGCGGCAAGGTGTGGAGGACAAGCAGTAATAAGCCGCTCTGCCTCTTCTTGCGTAATCCAGCGAATTCTACTTTTTGTTTTCGGCAGCATAAAGACTTTTGGAGCTTTATCTAGCCAATCCCATTCATTCACAGCTTTACGTAAGATTGCATTTACTACTTCAAGCATTCGGTTAATAGTCGAATTTTTGACTTTATCCGCACGCCTTGCCAGCGTTATCTTATCCAACATTGCACGGTTTATGTCGCCAAGTTGTGCATTGCGTAGATGAGCATCTAGCCATTTCAAATGATAAATATCACTCACTTGGGATGCTCTGTGTTGCGTTTCTAATAAAAACCTTTCTACGGCTTCTTGCCAGCTGCGACTTGGTTTTATGCCAAGCCGTGACTGTTCAAACATCTGATTACGAACTTTAGCTAAATACTCTTGTGCTTGAAATTCGCTTTCAGTTTTAGTGCTATGTGCTTTTTTAAATACGTTACCGATTTTAATATCAGTAACCCAATAAAAGCGTGAATCATTACGTTTATAAAGTGACATATTTAATCCTTATGCACCTTACATCACCCGCGTTTTTGATTGTGTCATATTTACCGACTTAACCACAAGCTCCACAGCCTCGCCCTTGGCGACCTGATCCACTCCGTCTGCGTGGCATGCGCCACTACGCGGATCAGGCTGCGGGCTATGTATTTGTGGATAATCGGCAATTTTTAACAGTTGAAAGTATGCATTTTTAACCCCTAGACCTTTGTTAATGGCTGGTAGAGTGTTGGCAATAGCCAAATTTGGATTATTTAAAGTAACTAGACGATTATTAGCTGTAGTGACCTGATGAGCATTTTTAGTTAGATATAAGCTACGTATATAGTCCAAAAGGTCTTGCTGGATAAATACCCAACACTTAGCAGGCTTGGCAGCAGGAACAATGCCAGCGTTAGCCTTTAGCAATAATGTGACTGGGTGCATGTTGAGTAATACAGCCGCTTGTTTAAGATTTAAGGTAATCACGTTCTTACCTCATGCAGCAATGTGGGTAAATGTGCGGCATAACTTGCCAATCGTTTGGGGATGCCCTCACGTTTTAGCTCGTTGACCACCAAAAATGCATCACCGTAATGTTTTTGCATCAAAACATTAATTAACATTCCCCCCATATTGCGGAGGTGATGCACTGCGGTATCAATAGAAATGTTGACAGCTTTTTTAATGGTTTTAATTTTGTGCTGAATAGCCGACAAGTAATTGAGGCATGGATAAGCGGCAGCAAGATAATGTGAAGGATTAACAAGCGCATCCCAAGGAATAACACGGTCTTTGTCTTTTAGCTCAACTTCAGCTCGAACCCATGTGCTTAGCTTGTCGCCTAGCTGTTTGCCTTTTTCGTAAATACGTAGCATCTTGCCGCTTTTACGGTTGCCGATATACAGCGTTTTACCATCACCACTGCCTAAGTCATCAATCAGGCGACCTTTTACCGCTGTTGCGCCTTCACGTGCGCCATTGTTGCTAAATAAACCATCTTGAAGCCATTGAATCCCTTTTGCGATGGTTAAGACTTTGCCTGTCATGTCATCATGCGCCAGGTCAAGACGGGTTATTTTAGTAGCATTTGGTTCGCACCACGTTTTGAGAGCTTGCCAGTCGGTAATCATTGAGCAAGCCTGTGCATTTAATTGAATAGAAGCCGTACCACGCTGATTATCACCACCATGTGCAATTAAGCCCAAATCACCATCAAAATCAGCACATGTGATGTTGTGGCGTTCTTTGTAGCCATTCCAGCCCTTGCCTGTTGGCGTGAGTGTAAGGCGCGGTATAAATTGGCGTAGTTCTTGGACTAACCAGCCAAGTTCTTTGGCTTCGGTAAATTTAACTGTGAAGGAAAGCCAGTCAATGTGTGCGATAGGGGGGTAAATTGTTTTAACTAATTCAACGAGGGGATAGTTTCCCCCCGTAGTTACTAAGCGGGGGGATGTGGTGTGTTGCGATTGTCTGTTAATCATGGCTCAAAATCCTATAGAAGAGCTGAGCCACAAATAAAAAAGGGCATCAGCAATTAAAATAAATTGTTGACGCCCCTTACATGTGCCCGTCTATATTGACCAAGGACTTGAGTTTACCGCGTGCGTTTATCGCGTGAATAGATACTAAATTAACAACAACGTATCTGTCAATAAATAAATTGTTTCCGCCTCACTGTATTACTCGCGGTGCAGTGGCTCCGTGCGTAAACAGCAATTCGGAATCAATTAATAACATCCTGATTGTTTATTGTCGTCATCATTATCAAATCAGACAAATTTAAATTTGAATTATTTTTCATTGCGTGTTTTGCAAAGCCTATTCCCAGTGTGATAAACCAGTCGGCAGCCCAGCGTAAATCTTCATCACAACGTATAAACGGTATAAATTCACGAATTAGTTGTTCAGTTACAGCCGGTAATTCAATAGTTGTTGTGTTCATCATTTTTCCTAACGTAGCTAAAACGTAACTACGGTGCTTTGTAATTACTTGATTTGACGCTATCTGTAACTAATTTTGCAAAATGCGAATGATGCAAGGTATTGATTACAATTAACTTATTTTACGATTAGAATTTCGACATCCAAGAGGTCACTAGTTCGAATCTGGTACTGCCTACCAAATTTATCAATAAAATCATATGGTTGAAAAATTATATGATTTATTGATTCCCCTCTTTGCGAAAATCTCGCTTTTTTACCTGTTTATTACGCTTAA
>JAUYAL010000003.1 GCA_030693535.1 Methylotenera sp. | reverse complement strand
TTCCGCTCAATTTAAACGCACTTACCGTATCCATTAACCCTACGGCTTGGTCCACGAGCGATTCTGCTGCCGCTGCCGCTTGCTCTACCAAGGCTGCATTTTGCTGCGTCACTTCGTCCATGCTGGTAATGGCGCTGTTGACTTGGTTGATGCCTTGGCTTTGCTCTACTGAGGCGGCAGATATTTCGCCCATGATGTCAGTCACGCGTTGGACTGAGGTCACGATCTCTGCCAGGGTGGCGCCTGCGTTCTCAACCTGTTTGGTGCCTTCTGCGGTTTTGCTCACGGAGTCGGCAATAAGTTCTTTAATCTCTTTGGCGGCAGTGGCTGAGCGTTGCGCGAGGTTGCGTACTTCGCCTGCGACTACGGCAAAGCCGCGGCCTTGTTCTCCAGCACGCGCTGCTTCAACGGCGGCGTTGAGGGCGAGGATGTTGGTTTGAAAGGCGATGCCGTCAATGACCGAGATAATGTCTTCAATTTTATGCGCGCTTTGGTTGATGGCGGTCATGGTGTTGACGACTTGCCCGACAACATCCCCACCCTTAACGGCAACGCCTGAGGCGGCAGCAGCGAGTTGGTTGGCTTGTTTGGCGTTCTCTGCATTGCTTTTAACCGTGCTGGCAAGTTGCTCCATGCTGGCGGCAGTTTCCTCCAAGCTAGAGGCTTGCTGTTCGGTGCGGCTTGAGAGGTCGTTGTTGCCTGAGGCAATTTCGCCTGCGGCGGTGTTGATGGTTTCGCCGGCTTCTTTTACCTGAATGATGACTTCAGTCATTTTGTCCATCAGGGCGTTGACGCCGTCACACAAGCTGGCTATGGCGCCGGTTTTGCCTGCTAAGGGTACGCGACTGCTGAGGTCGCCGGCTTTAGCGCCTTCAATAATCGATTGGGTTTCTTCTACTGCGTCCGCCAATGCAGCTGCATTGGTATACTGCTCGGTAATATCGGTAGCAAATTTCACCACCTTGAATGGCTTGCCATTCATATCGAATATCGGGTTGTAAGATGCCTGTAGCCATACCACCCGCCCGTCCTTTGCGATTCGCTTGTATTGCCCTGCCTCAGCTTCACCGCGTCCAAGTCTCTCCCAAAAGGCTTTAAATTCATTGCTGGTACGATAACTTGGCTCTACAAACATACCGTGGTGATTACCCACAATCTCATTTTCGTTATAACCAGTGGCTGTCAGAAAGTTCTCGTTCGCAGCAAGAATTTTGCCAGATGTATCAAACTCAATGACGGCTTGCAATTTATTAACCGCAACCATTTTTCCTTCATGGTCGGCCGCTTTCAAACGTTGTTCGGTAATGTCTATGGTGTAGTTCACTAATTTAAATGGCTTGCCTTTTAAATCTAGTATTGGGCTATATGAGGCTTGTATCCAGACTTCTTTACCATTTTTAGCGATACGTTTATATTGACCGATGTCACTGCCGCCCTCAACCAATTTAGCCCAAAAGTTTTTATATGCTTCACTCTTGGCAAAGTTTGAGTCCAGTACGATGCTCACATGCTTGCCTATTAATTCGTTAGCTGTATAACCCAGCATATTCAAGTAAACGTCATTAGCCTGCAAAATTGTGCCATCCAAACCAACTTCGATGACCCCTTGTGCCTTCTGTATTGCGTTAATTTTACCTAAATAATCGTTGTCCCTCGTTTTTTGTACGGTGATATCAGTTGCATATTTAACGACTTTTACAGGATTACCATAAATATCCATAATGGGGTTATAGCTTGCTTGCATCCAGACATCTGAGCCGCTTTTACTCAGATGTTTATATTGCCCCGTTTGATACTCACCACGTTTAAGACTTGCCCAAAAATCGCGATATTCTTTTGAGTCACGTTGTGTAGCATCTAAAAAAATACTATCAGACTGGCCAACAACCTCATTTGCGGTATATCCAAAGATATCTAAAAAGCTTTGGTTAGCATTGATTATTTTGCCTTCCATAGATAACTCAACCACACCTTGAGATTTACTAATCGCAGCAATCTGCCCCTCGGAATCTGCAGTTTTTTGCTTGTCTTTAGTAATGTCAGTCATATAACTAGTGACTTTATATATTTCGCCTTTGGCATTTGGAATAGGGCTAAAATAACCTTGAAACCAATGGCTTTCACCATTTTTAGCAACAAACTGATACTGCCCGGTATCATTCTCACCACGAGATAACTTATCCCATAACGCTTGCATTTGTCGGGTGTTACGCACTTCTTGAGAAAGAAATTCATAGTGGTGGCGCCCTACCATCTCATTTGATTGGTAGCCTAGTGCGTCAATCCAGTTTTGATTTACCGTAAGCAAGTTACCTTTTGGGGTGTATTCAACCACGCAACGGGCTTTGTCAATTTCACGCTTTAATGCATGAAACTCTGCCACCTCATCTTGAAGCGCTTTGTATTTTTTACCTTGAAATACATTACTGATTGATTCAAAAAAATTCGCACTCATAACGACCCCTACATAGATTTAAACTTAAACTTTGATTCAATAATCACTGGCTTGCCCTAACGTGCTATAAAGACTCACCACTTATTCATCCAAATAACTACTTATGCTGCAACGGCATCCATTAGTGCCATTTCCTGGCTACTCATCAACTGCTCAATATCTACAAGTATTAGCATTCTTTCATCCAATGTCGCAAGGCCTACTATGTACTTAGTATCAATACTAGTCACCAATGACGGTACATCGCGAATTTGCTCATCTTTCAAGGCGATCACATCTGATACACCATCTACAACCACGCCGACGACACGTCCACGCAAGTTAAGAATAATCACGACGGTGAGTTCATTGTATTCAACTTTACCTAGGTTAAATTTAATGCGTAAATCAACAATCGGTACGATTTTTCCGCGTAAATTAACCACGCCTTTAATAAAATCAGGCGTGTTGGCAATTTGCGTAACGGCATCGTAACCGCGAATCTCTTGCACTTTAAGTATCTCTAAGCCATATTCCTCAGCACCCAATACAAAAGTTAAGTATTCACCTTCTGCGCTTTTTGCTTTTAACGCGTTGCTGGTCGCAGTATCTGTACTCATGTTGTAAGCTCCTTATGCATTTCTTTGGTTTTGTAATGGTTGATTATTTGGGTTTGAAAACGGTGGTGCGCCTGTGAGGTAGTTGGTGTTTTGCCCCATTTGAATAATGGCTGAAACATCTAATATCAACGCCACACCGCCATCACCCATGATAGTGGCCCCTGAAATACCCGGCACTTTTTTAAAGTTGGTTTCTAAGCTCTTAATGACGACTTGTTGCTGTCCGACTAGTCGATCAACAAATAAGGCAGATTTTTTACCATCAGACTCAATGAGTACCAGCACCCCTTTTGTAGGGTCGGTAATGTCAGTTGCGTGGTTAAATAAACTATGCAGCGCAATAATCGGCAAGTATTCACCACGTACATGTACCATGCGGCCTTCGCCAGTCACG
>JAUYAL010000070.1 GCA_030693535.1 Methylotenera sp. | reverse complement strand
CAATGCGAAAGGTACCTTGCTAATCTGTTTAGCGTAAAAATCGACAAAGTGCTCACGCAACAATTGTTTATCGTCGCCCAACTCACGCAATGATGGTACATGCACAGTAAATACGCTTAATCGATGGTACAAGTCTGACCTAAACTTACCCGCGCGCACCTCAGCTCTTAAATCACGATTAGTGGCGGCCACAATACGTGCGCGACTTTTTCGTGTTTGCGTTTCACCTATGCGTTGGTATTCGCCGTTTTCTAATACGCGTAGAAGCTTAGCTTGAAGCTCCAAAGGCAACTCGCCAATTTCATCCAGAAATAAAGTGCCTTCACCTGCATCTTCAAAATAACCCGCATGGGCTGCAACCGCACCGGTAAACGCACCTTTTGCATGTCCAAAAAGAATAGACTCCGCCAACAAAGGTGAAACTGCCGCACAATTGATTGACAAATATGGCTGCAATAATCGCTGGCTTGCATAATGAAAACTACTCGCAACCAACTCTTTACCACTACCTGATTCACCTTCAATCAATACTGGAAAAGGCGAATCTGCAAACTGCTGAATCTGCATGCGCAGTGCTTGAATAGGTAGACTTTCACCTAATAAACCACCATGCACCTGCTCTGATTTAACTTCATTAAGCTCTACATTTTGCACTTTAAGTGCATTTAACAGCATGTCTTTTAACTTATCGACATCGCAAGGCTTGGCAATAAAATCAACCGCACCCAATGAAAGCGCGCGCTTGACATTGGCATCATCGCTTTGGCCAGAAAGAACATGTATTTTAATAGTGGGAGAGTGCGTGAGTAAGGCGCTAATAACCTTAAAACCCTCTTCAGGCGTGTGCGGGTTTGGCGGCAGGCCTAAATCCACCAAAGCCAAAGCTGGCGGACTATCTAACTGCTGCAACAAGCTTTTTAATTGCGCATGCGACTCGGCCACGCACACCTCAAAATGCTTACTCAACACAAAATGTAGGGTATCAGTGATTAAAGGGTCATCATCAATAATCATCAATACAGGACGCAACGCTACCATTCACAAACCCTTTTTTATTAGATTATTACGATAATGGATTCTACTATAACGGTAAAGAGCATTTGTATCAATATGTTCGGCCAACGCAGGCTTTATTCACGCCTCAACAACTCCATAGCTGGGTTTATGAGGCAGATTTCAAAGAACCTATGCTTTTGTGTTAAAAAGATACGCGGGAAAGGCTTATGTCGGTTTACGCATAAGTTGCAATCTAACGGAAAGCGTCGAAGTCACAGGCATAGTTTATCGACTATAAGCCTTTTTCTTCTTTTAGCTTATTGCTGAGCACCGTCATACAATCCACAAATAAATTGTGGTTCTTAATATCCATGCCCCTTGTATCTTGTCATCTAATCTTCTATTCTAAAACCAACCTTGATAGTCACTTGGTAATGCGCAATCTGACCATTCACAATACGACCTCTAGTTTCAACCACTTCAAACCAATCCAGATGTTTAACGGTTAACGCTGCCTTAGCAATGGCGTTA
>JAUYAL010000068.1 GCA_030693535.1 Methylotenera sp. | reverse complement strand
GTGATTTTCAAAGTCATATGCGCCTCTGGTATGAATTTTAATAGATGGTTTGATTGATGAAGTATGCAGTAGAAAGTAATTTATTCAAGGGATATTAGGTATGAAGAAATTTTTGATGTTATTGAGTTTGATTGCTGCACTAAATCCCTTATCCGGGTTAGCAGAGTGGAATGCCGACTGGGGATCACAAAAAAAGATCAAGGTAGAAACAACAGGGGTGTCAGCTATTAATGACTATGCCGTTATTGTGAGGCTGCATTCTGGCAACTTTGATTTCTTGGGCGCCAACATAGATGGCTCAGATTTGCGCTTCATTGCCGCGGATGACAAAACAGAGCTTAAATATCATATTGAAAAATATGACGCAACGAATGAGCTTGCAGTCATTTGGGTAAAGCTACCAAAAATTGATCAGGCAGATAAAGATGCGCATTTCTGGCTGTATTCAGGCAACGAAAAAGCTACGGCCACATCTGATGCAAAGCAAACCTGGGATGCTAATACCGTTGCGGTTTTCAACTTTGCTGAAAAGACTTTATTTCAAGACAATTCTGCGACTGGATTGATAGCAAGCGGAGAAATCACGCTACAGAAAGCTGCATTGCTTGGTGAGGCGGCTGTTTTTACTGCTAAACCCTTTGTAATTCCTGCAAACCCTGCAGTGAAGCGTCTAGCAGGTGCAGGTTATACCTGGTCTGCTTGGGTTAAACCGCAAAGCTTGCCACAGCAGGCTGGTCTTTACAATCAAGCTGATGCAGTTGTTTTGAAAATTGAGGACTTAAAGTTGACCTTAAGTGTTGGAGGAACAAATGTATCTGGTGGTGAAATCAAACCGGCAACATGGCAACACGTCGCATTTACTCTGGATGGTGGCAAGGCCAGTATTTATATTAATGGCGTTTCAGTGGCCACTGGCGATGTGCCTCCTATTGATGCCGAGTCAGACATTAAAATCGGCGACGGCTATGTCGGCGAAATGGATGAAGTTGAGATTGCAAATGTTGCGCGAAGTGCTGAATGGTTAAAGCTATCTGCAAGTTCGCAAGGTATGGATAGCCAGTTACTAAAAATTGAAGCATCGGAAGATGAAGATGGCGAGGAGGAAGGTGAGGCGAACTACATCGGCATTTTAATTGGCAGTTTAACGTTAGATGCGGAAATTGTTATCGGTATCTTGGCCGTGATGTTCATCAGCAGTATTTGGGTGATGTGGGATCAAGCAATGGTTGTACTAAAAACTGATAACGACAATAAGAAATTTCTCACAAGGTTTCAAAAAGCCAGTGGTGGTGATTTATTAGGGCTGGATAAAGGTGCCAATTACCCTAGATCGAGTTTATATAAACTTTATCTAGCTGGCTTGCGTGAGATTAGAAAACGTCAGGTAGAAGGCGAGACATTAGCACTTAGTGGTTCATCAATGGATGCGATTAAAGCAGCGATTGATGCGGATCTTGTGCGCGAAACGCAACGTTTGAACTCAGGCATGGTATTGCTGACAATCGCTATTTCTGGCGGACCTTTCCTTGGGCTTTTAGGTACAGTTGTTGGTGTGATGATTACCTTTGCTGCGATTGCGGCGGCGGGCGATGTAAACGTAAACGCTATTGCACCAGGGATTGCAGCGGCTTTATTAGCTACTGTAGCTGGGCTTGCTGTGGCTATTCCTGCATTGTTCGGGTACAACTATCTTGCTAGCAGAATCAAAAATATCACAATTTCAATGCAGATCTTTGTAGATGAGTTTGTTACGCGTTCAGCAGAGCTTTACGGTAAATAATCTGAGCGGTAAATAATCCAACTACCATTATAAAACTGGGCGGCTATGTCTGAAGGCGTTAAAGAAGATAATCAACTGTATGACGAGATCAACATCACACCGATGCTGGATTTGGCTTACGTGTTATTGGTGATATTTATCATTATGACGACAGCGTCAGTACAAGGTGTAAAAGTTGAAACGCCGACCACGCAGGCAACGGCACCTTTAGCCAAGCCAAAAATGCGGGCAATTACCATTACCAGTGATGGGTCTGTGTATTTGGATGCCTATCCGGTAGATATGGCGACGCTAGAACAAAGACTGGCGGAAATGAAGAGTGGCAACCCAGAACTGCCAGTGGTGCTAAAAGCTGACGCGGCAACACACTATGAAAAGGTCTCTGAAGTGCTTGGGATATGTAAAAAACTGGACATTACAGAAGTCGGTCTAGTGACCAAGAAGCAGGCAGGATAACAACATGCAGGTACAAAACGAAGCGCAACCATACGACACAATCAACATCACGCCGATGTTGGATTTGGCTTATGTATTGCTGGTAATTTTTATTTTGATGACAACCGCTGGCGTGCAGGGGTTGACGATGAATCTACCCAAACCTTCGAATAAACCAAGTACTGAAAAGCATGATGTAAAAATTGTTCAGGTGCAACAGGGTGGTGGCATTTTAATTAATGGTGTGGGTGTAAGTCTTGGTGAATTGGAGACTCAACTTAACGCTGCTCGCTCAAAAGATCCTGAGTTTTCTGTGATGATTCGAGGTGATGCGAACGCATCCTATGCAGGTGTCATTAGCGTGATAGATCTGGTGACAAGAATGGAAATTTCAAATGTAGGGCTTGTTACGGGCAAGATTGGTACATGATGGAAAACTTTAATATCAACGAGGATGATGAGCAGGAACCTAGCGCAAAATCGATTTGGATTAGGCGAATTGCAATTTCACTTGTGGTGATCATTGTGTTGGGTGGACTAGGTTACATGCTAAAAGCATTATTTTCTGGCGGGTCCACAGGTAAAAAAGCAGTAACGACAATCAAACTGCTTCCTGATACGCCTCCGCCTCCGCCACCGCCTCCTAAAGAACCTCCAAAAGAGCAACCTAAGGACCAACCTAAAGAAGTAAAAGAAGTGCCTCAACCAAAGCCAGAAGAGACACCGCCAGCGGAAGTGCTAAAAATGGAAGGCGCAGCTGGTGATGGTCCAAGCCCATTTGCCGCAGGCACTGTGAGCAATGAGTATACGGGTGGTGATGTCGGTACGAAGATCGGTGGTGGTCCGAGTAAGTACCAGTTTGCATGGTATACCGATTTAATCAAAAACAAGATTGAAGACGCAATGGCTAAAGACAAGGTGCTTGCAAATGGCGCATATAAAGTCGTTGTTAAGATTTGGGTGGCCTCAAATGGTCGTATCGAGCGATATGAGTTGGTTGGTTCAAGCGGTGATGCTGAGAGAGATGTTTTACTTAAAAAGGCATTAGATAATATGCCTCCATTATCTGATTCGCCGCCAGGGGATATGCCTCAACCAGTGAAATTAAGAGTGACCGCACGGTCTGTGGGTTAACGAGTACAGAATAAATATTGCGAATGAAATGATGAAATTAATTAAAGATGAAATGGAAATTAACATGATACGAGTCAATCAGTTCACGGAAACCCCTCGTCAACAAAAGCATAATTCAAGTGATGTCTTGCATTATGCGCGGATGACCTATAAACCGATTGCTTTGGCCATTGCAACGCTTTGTCTTAGCACAATGATGACATCAGCCAATGCAGGTGAGCGTGAGTCTCTTGAGCAATTACGCTCTACTACAGTGAATCTGGTTAATCTTCTTGTAGAAGAAGGTGTGCTCAGTAAAGGAAAAGCTGACGAGCTTTTAAAACAAGCGTCACAAGATGCAGAAAAAGCCAAACAAAAAGACACTATTGCTGCGGAAGCCACTCAAAATGAAGATGCTGTAGATAAAGCCGTTTCTGAAAAAATAGTCAGAGTTCAATACGTGCCTGAAATCGTCAAGAAAGAGATGAAGGAGGAAATCAAAAAAGAAGTGATGGCTAATCTTAATTACAAGGCAGGAGATCGTCTTGGTTTACCTGGATGGATTGATCGATTTAACTTTGAAGGCGATATCCGTCTGCGTTATCAAAACGATAGGTTTGGTGATGAAAATCCAAATATCCTAAATTACAATTTTGCAAATGGTTCAGACAACATACTCAATACCACTGAAGATCGCAATCGTGCACGTGTTCGTGCTCGTTTAGCAACAAAAGTGAAAGTGAATGATTGGCTTAACGGTGAAATTCGTATTGTTACTGGTAACTTAAATGATCCGTTATCACCCAACCAAACACAGGAAACGCGTAGCGCTAAATATACCATTGGTTTGGATAGAGCATATCTAAGTGCAAATATCGCTCCTTCGTTAAATATTGTTGGTGGTCGTTTCCCAAATCCGTTCTTCTTTACTGACTTAGTATGGGATCCCTCAATGCATTTTGATGGTGTAGCTACAACGTTTAAACCTCAATTTAACAAAAGCTGGTCAGGTTTTGCAACTATTGGTGCTTTTCCGTTAGAAGACGTTGAAAGCTCAGATATTAATAGAGCTAAAAGTAAGTGGCTTTATGGGTCACAGGCGGGTATTAAATGGACATCAGTCAATAAGTCTTCAGTCAAGCTCGGTGTGGCTTTGTATGAATTTGATAACATTGAAGGTATGTCAAATGGCGCGAATACTCTACAACCATTCAACGGAACAATTCCAGCGTTCAGGCAGAAAGGCAACTCGGTTTTTGATATAAATGTTGGCGTACCTGGTTCAGGTGTTCCCGGATCAGGCATAACAGAACGTTTTGGCTTACTGTCAAAATTTAGAAATTTAAACTTTACAGGTGAAGTTGATATTGCGGCTTTTGATCCTGTACATATCACGTTAACAGGTGATTACACGAGAAATATTGGCTACAACAGGCGAGAGATTTTAAACAGAATTGGTATTGCAAGTATAAATGATTTCGGTTTTGATGATGAACAAGTGAATGCTTATCATGTAAAACTTGCCGTTGGCAATACAGGAACTTCTTCACCTTCCAATAGTTTGCCTACGACAACTAAACTGCATGATTGGCAATCTTTTATAGCCTACAAACGATTAGAAGCGGATTCAGTTGTTGACTCCTACACCGACTCAGATTTTCTATTAGGTGGCACGAATGCTAAAGGCTGGGTTTTGGGTGGCAGTTATGGCATAGGAAAAAATACCTATTTATCAGCAAGATGGTTTAGTGCAGATGAAATTACACCTAGACGTGGTTTTAAACCACTGGCAGTAGATGTATTGATGTTAGAAATGACGTCTAATTTTTAGTAGGCCGGAGGTTAGGATGAGATTGATGATAAGTCATAGAGTAATGTGGTTGTTGATTGCATCGCTAGCAATTGGTTTCGCATATCCAGACAATGCGATTGCAGCAGAAAAAAAAGACAAAGCTGCTCGGCGTGCGCAACAGATGATGCAAAAAGCTAGACAGGACATGGAGCAAGAAAAAGCCAATATGCAGGCACAGTTTGATCTGCAAAAGAAAGAACTCGAAGATCAGATTAAAACCAATGATGAGCAGTTACAAAAGCGCAGTGTTTCTTTAGGCGCAGCACAGCGAAAGCTTACTAATTTAGAAAGTGAATTGGCCAAAATAAATACTGATAAGACCGCTTTAGACAGTAAATTGTTGGAAACGCAAACACTGCTGGAAACAACGCAAAAAAATCTGGAAGATTTGACAATGCAGTATAAGCAAGCACAATTAGACTTGAAAATAAATGATACTCAACGCAAAACGTTGACCACGAATCTTGCAAGTACAAACCTTTCACTTCGCACCTGTGAGCAAAAAAATAGCAAATTACATCAATTCAGTACTGATTTGATCAAGATTTATGACAAGCCAAGTATTTACACTGCAGTAATGCGAGATGAGCCATTTTTTCAACTTAAACGTGTTGAGCTTGAAAATATACTTCAAGATCAACAAGATAAAGTTGATGACGAGAAAGTTACTCACAAAAGGTCTGGCACTTAATGTGAAATGAATGATTACGTTAGCGCTATTTCATTAAGAAAATTAGCTTAGAAATAATCCCGTAATATTTAACTCGTATCATGAGCTCACCGTAAGAGTGAATACATGACAAATCAATACGCCATCCTTTCAAGAGCACTGCCTTTTGCTGTTTACATATTGTTCTTAGCTTTAGGCAATCATTTTATCTCACTACTTAATGCTGTTGGCTTAGATGAAAAATGGGTCTATGCCGTCAAAGTCATTTCAGTGCTGGGTTTGCTGCTTTATTTTTGGGGTACTTACACAGAACTGGTCATTAGACCAAAGCTAATTCAGCTTTTCAATGCGTTTCTCGCAGGTGTAGCTGTATTGCTGGTTTGGTTATTACCATATCCTGAGTGGGCTACTTTAGGCGGGGATATCAAAGGCGTTGACCCATTCCTTTCCGGTGATTCATTTTCGACTTATATTTGGCTATCAACGCGCATTTTTGGAGCGGCCATGGTTGTGCCTTTAATGGAAGAATTATTCTGGCGTTCTTTTCTGATGCGGTGGTTAGATAATCAGGACTTTCTCAGTGTGAACCCAGCCAATATTTCAGCATTTGCCATCATGATGAGTGCATGTGTATTTGCGCTTGAACATCATCTGTGGCTTGCTGGTCTCTTTGCTGGTCTTGTCTATGCGCTGTTATATAAGATTTATAAAAATTTATGGGTGCCTATTTTCGCCCATGCGATAACGAATGGATTGCTGGGGTTATGGATAGTGATGACAGGTAATTGGTGGTACTGGTAATGGTTAATCAGGCATATAAAATTATTATGATTGCAGTTTTGTTGATTTCATCAACGGCGCAAGCTGAAGGTATGATTGACATTACGCCCTTTGTTGCCGCTAACGTTGCTTATGATGACAACGTATTTAGATTCAGCAATCCTGAGCAAGCAAAGGCTGCGTTTGGCTCAGAAGTGACATCAGATGTCATCAAAAGAGTTGATCTAGGTGTGAATGTTAACGTTAATTTAAGCAGGCAAGTTTTTACGTTAGCATCCAGTATTAATGAGAGTCGTTATGACAGATTCACTATTTTGGACAATATAGGAAAATCAAACCGCTTGGGTTGGAGTTGGCGTTTAGGCAATCATCTATATGGAGAGTTGAATGCAAGTGAAAGTGAGGCAATCGCTGGCTTTACAGAAATTAGACAGCCAGTTAAGAACTTAAGAACAATAAGCAGTCGAAATGGCAGTTTTAATTGGAATTTACATCCCGACTGGACAATCAATGCATCAGGTGGGCAGAGTAAGATTGAAAATGGATTAGCGAACTTTAATTTTGCAAATCGGGAAGATGAGTTTCTTGAAACGGGGATGCGCTATAAAAATCCACAGGGTACACAGCTAGGTTTAGCCTATCGTATTCTGGATTCAGATTTTCCTGATAGATCTTCATCATTTATTACATTTTTAGGCGATGAAAGTATAAGAAAAGATATGATAATTCAAGCTGCGTGGCAGCCAACTGCAAAAACAAAACTGGCTGTACGAATTTCGCATGTGGATATTAAGTTTAAAGATATTCCTCAACGAGACTTTAAAGGTGTAAGTCAGCGCTGGGATCTAGACTACGTATTAACTGGTAAAACGATGATTAATTTTACTGCGTATCAAGATGTTGGTCCTGCTGAGGAGGCGCTCTCCAACTACATAGAATCCAAGGGATTTGGACTTAACCCCGTCTGGAATCCAACCAGCAAGATTTCTGTACGCGCTGGTTGGGGATACGAAGAGCGAGATTTTTTGGGGAACCCAGGCGTTCTGTTGAATGATAGTAATCGCTATGATGAGTCAACGATTGCTAATCTATCGTTATCCTATCTGCCCACGCGTAAATCATTGGTCCAAATTCAGTATCAAGGTCAAAACCGAAAATCTAACGTTACAAATTTCGTTTTTAAATTCAACACAATTAACTTAACCATGCGCTATGATTTTTAACGGTGTGAAATTAACACCAGCATTCTCTAGTCCGAATGGATTATAGAAAGAATATTTTCTGTCATTCTAATTCATAATAATCCTAACTCTAGAAATTTTGTCTATGATGAGGGATCTATCATGAAAAAAATCGCATTAATATTGACACTTACATCTTTGCCTTTGTTGGCAAATGCTAATTTAGTAACCAATGGCTCTTTTGAGGCTGATGTACAAGCCAATGGCACTTGGGGTATTTATAACAATCTAACAGGTTGGACAGGGGCTAGTGAAGTCGAGTTACGAAACAATGTTGCTGGTATCGCTTCTGAGGGTGTGAACTTTGTTGAGCTGGATACTAAATCCAATAACTCAATATTCCAAATGATCAGCACAACCGTTGGCGACGCTTACGATTTATCGTTTGATTATTCTCCACGCATGGGTGTATCAAGTCAGTCTAATCGAATCCAAGCTTTTTGGAATGGTTCATTGTTAACACAAGTGACCGGCAGTGGTATTGGCAAAACAGGCAATAATTGGTACACACTCAGCTTTTCAGTACTCGGTACTGGTAACGATAAACTTACTTTTTCAGCAGCGGGTATTAGCGATAGTTTTGGCGGTAGCTTAGATAATGTAAGCTTGGTGAGTTTGGTTCCAGAGCCAGGTATTTGGAGTTCATTGTCAGCAGGTCTGATGTTGATGGGTTTTATGGCATTCCGTCGAAAAAAACCGCTTTAATCGCTTTTGTTTCAAAAAACTGTTCGAAAACATCAATTGCATGGCTAGGCGAATACCGCTTAGCCATGTGACTTTGTTTTTGAAGTCGTACGCGCCTGTAGCGTGAACTCCAGTCTGTATAAGAAAGTCTAGGTCATAATCTTAAATGCTGAGAGTATGCGCTTTGCGGTTAGTATTGCATATAGTCTAGTGATTAAATCAGCCAATCTACGCATTCAATCTTAATCCACGTATTTAATCTACATGATGGTCATTTGATGTTTTTCTGTTGATTTTTTCAAACACAAGTTGCGTATCATTAAAAATACGCATATCTGACATATTAAATTAATATCTTTTTCTGACTAATATTAAGCGTGCATATGCCTATTTTAATGATGCGATAAGGTTTTTAGTGAGAGATATTTCCATTGTGTTTATCTAGTCCTAACGGAGTGGATAGAAAAAAAGTACTGTCATTCCTTTGTTGAATAATTGCTATGTACAAAATTTATTTACAAAAGGAAATATCATGAAAAAAATCGCATTAATATTGGCACTTACTTCTTTGCCTTTGTTGGCAAATGCTAATTTAGTAACCAATGGCTCTTTTGAGGCTGATGTACAAGCCAATGGCACTTGGGGTATTTATAACAATCTAACAGGTTGGACAGGGGTCAATAACGTCGAATTAAGAAACAATGTTGCTGGTATCGCTTCTGAGGGTGTGAACTATGTTGAGCTGGATACTATATCTAATAACTCAATATTCCAAATGATCAGCACAGCCGTTGGCGACGTTTACGATTTATCGTTTGATTATTCTCCACGGATGAGTGTGCCAAGTCAGTCCAATCCTATTCAAGCTTTTTGGAATGGTTCATTGTTAACACAAGTGACTGGCAGTGGTATTGGAAAAACAGGCAATAACTGGTACACACTCAGCTTTTCAGTACTCGGTACTGGTAGCGATAAACTTAGTTTTTCAGCAGCGGGTATTAGCGATAGTTTAGGTGGTGGCTTAGATAATGTAAGTTTGGTGAGTTTGGTGCCAGAGCCGGGTATTTGGAGTTCATTGTCAGCAGGTCTGATGTTGATGGGTTTTATGGCATTCCGTCGTAAAAAACCGCTTTAATCGCATTTGTTTCAAAAAACTGCTCGAAAACATCAATTGCATGGCTAGGCGAATACCGCTTAGCCATGTGACTTTGTTTTTGGAGTCGTAAGCGTCGAGAGTAAGTGCTTTGTGGCTAGCATTGCATTTAGCCTATTGATTGTCATTTGATGTTTTACTGTTTTATTTCAAACGCAAATTGCATATCATAAAAATTACGCATATTTGACATATTAAATTCACATTTCTTTCTTATAGTGATATCTCTTTAGATATAGATGAGAGATTGATATGCTTTTCGCAAATAAATACTTGCTTCTGACATTAATAGTAACAACTTCTTTTACCGCAGCTTGTGGGAAAAAAGATGAGGCTGAAAGCGAAAAATCAGAAACGCAGGTGATAGCGAAAGTAAACGGAGATGAAATATCGATTCATCAGCTTAATTTTCAGCTTGCACGCATGGGGCAGGTAAGCGAAGAGCAAAGCAAACTAGCTTCAAAGCAAATTCTTACACGCCTTGTAGATCAGCAACTGTTGAAGCAACGGGCACTGGAAGCAAAGTTGGACCGTGACCCAAAGACTTTACAAGTAATTGAGTCTGCTAAAGATGAAATCTTGGCACAAGCCTATATGGATCAGCTCATGTCAAAAGCTGCCAAACCTACCAAAGCGGAAATTGATACTTTTTATCAGGATAACCCGGAGTTGTTTGCAAATCGTCGCATTTACCGTTTGCAAGAGCTGGTCGTCAATATTAGCAAAGATAAGTTTGCAGAAGTACAAGCAGGCCTGAAAGACATTAAAGCCATGAATGAAGTTGCTCTCTGGTTAAGGGAAAAGAATTATCCATTTACAGCAAACAGCAATGTTAGAGCAGCTGAGCAATTACCTTTAGAAATGTTGAAGAAATTGCATCCAATTAAAGATGGTGAATGGATTGCGGTTCCAACTGAACGTTCTCTTAATATCGTACATTTGGCAGCATCTCAATCAAAGCCAATTTTGCGTGATGACGCTACGCCATTTATAGAGCAGTATTTCTTAAATCAAAATAAGTCAAAATTGGCAAAAAAAGAAATGGAAACGCTTAATTCAAATGCAAAAATTGAATTTGTTGGTGCTTTTTCTGACATGAAAAAATCTCCAACGGATTCAGCGGTTACGGCAGATGCTAAAAATGATGTGTTGTCAAATCAATCTGAGCAAGTGAGGAAATCACAAACAGATAAAACTGACAATTCAACTCCAAGCACAAAACCATCAACCGATCAGTCAAGCATAGATAAAGGTTTGTCAGGTCTGTAATTTTTTCTGTCACTCATTTGACTGCAACTAAATCTAAGAAAGTTCTACTCGATATGTATAGTGAAAAGCGCTTAGCACTAAGAACGTGCATTAAAAAATTACTTTTTGGTTTGATGTCCATGTTCTTCATTTTAATGGCTCAAATGTCACTTGCTGAAGAAGCTAATTATCTGCTTGGTCCAGGGGATGTGCTAAAAATCTCTGTTTATAACAACCCAGACTTAACGCTTGAGACACGCGTATCTGAAGCAGGAAGGATTAGTTTCCCATTGATTGGTGAGGTGGCAGTAGGCGGCTTTACTTCGACGAATGCTGAGAAAAAAATCGCAGAAATGCTAGAGAGTGGTGGATTTGTTAAACAACCTCAGGTCAATGTTCTTGTTGTTCAGTTTCAAAGCAAGATGGTGTCAGTATTGGGAAGTGTTTACAAACCAGGCAGATATCCATTAGACCGAGCAACAAATCTTGTTGATTTATTGGCGTTAGTTGGCGGTGCGACACAGGATGGATCAGATATTGTCACAATCATCAGTCAGTCAGGTAAAACACAATACGATTTGCATCGTATTGTGTTCGAGGGAGATGGTGTACAGAATATACCACTTAAGGGTGGTGAAATTGTTTATGTTCACGCTCGCGATGTAGCAGTCATGGGGCAGGTTAATAGGCCTGGAAAGTATGCTGTATCAAGTGGTGTTCGTAATGTTGCCGATTTTTTAAGTATTGCTGGTGGCGCCAATCCTGCTGGGTCTGATACTGCTACCGTTACAACTTTCCGTGATGGAAAAATCAATCGTTTTGAAGTAGATGTCGACACGCTGTTTAGAACTGGCGACAACAGTTTGAACATTGCCTTGATGAGTGGCGACAGTATCTATGTTCCACGAGCGCCAATGGTCTACATCTACGGAGAGGTGCAACGCCCTGGTTCTTTCCGTATTGAACGTAACATGACAGTTATTCAAGTGCTAGCTCAGGGCGGTGGTCTAACTGCACGCGGCACACAAAGAAACATTAAACTACACCGAAGAAATGCCAGTGGTGTGGTTGAAAAATTATCGCCAACGATGACTGACCCTGTAAAACAGGACGACGTATTGTATGTGCAAGAAAGCTTACTCTAGGAAGCCATATGAATTTAACGCAGTTTTTGCTTATCCTGAAAGCGCGCCACAAAATTATTCTGATTACATTTGGCCTGACAGTACTAACAACTCTTGTTGTTAGTCTGTTGCTGCCAAAATCTTACACCGCAACGACATCGTTGGTGCTTAATTATAAAGGCATGGATCCTGTCACCGGTCTGGCGTTGCCTGCACAGTTGATGCCGGGTTATATGGCAACACAAGTTGACATCATTACAAGCAGAAATGTAGCAATAAAAGTTGTAGATCAGCTTAAGTTCGCAGAGAGCGAAAAGGCAAAAGAACAATTTGATCAAGCCACTCAAGGGGTAGGTGATATTCGGGCATGGTTTGCAGATTTGTTGTTGCAAAATCTTGATGTTAAACCTTCGCGTGAAAGCAGCGTGCTGGAGATTTCATTCAGTGGTTCTGACCCAAAGTTTGCTGCGGTTGTTGCAAACGCTTTTGCAAATGCTTACCAACAAACAAATATTGAACTTAAGGTTGAACCTGCTCAGAAGGCATCTGAGTTCCTAGGTGAACAAACAAAAACGCTTAGATTGAATCTTGAATCAGCGCAGGCCAGACTGTCTAAATATCAGCAAGAA
The DNA here is from genome assembly GCA_030693535.1 of Methylotenera sp. The sequence continues at coordinate 38,872 of JAUYAL010000068.1, read as the reverse complement.
AAAGGATTAACCAGTGTCATGGGGAATCTTGATGTTGAGAGCGCCCGTTTAAATGATCTCTCTTCACAGTTGGTAATGGCCCAGTCACAAACTTATGAAGCCAATTCACGCCAGCAGCGTACGCGTGGCAATGGCGATGATTCTCCAGATGTTGCCGCTAATCCTGTAGTTCAGAATTTAAAAATTGATATTGTTCGGGGTGAATCGAAGCTTTCTGAATTATCGCAGCGCGTAGGTTTAAGTCATCCACAATATATGTCAGCGAATGCTGAGTTAAGTAAACTTAAAAGTCAGTTGCTAGAAGAAACTAGTAAAGCTTCACGAACTATTGGAGGTACAGCGCACATTCACCAACAGCGTGAAGCTGAGCTAAGAGCAGCATTGGCAGCACAAAAGGCGAGAGTGCTCGAACTTAATCTATCTCGCGATCAGTTGGCAGTGCAGCAACGTGATGTAGAAAATGCACAACGTGCACTCGACGCAGCAAGTCAGCGCCTTACACAGACGACGCTTGAAGGCAATGTGAACCAAACTGATGTTGCAGTACTAAATCTTGCTATACCACCACAAGATCACTCAAGTCCAAAGATTATGTTGAATATACTGTTGTCAATTTTTCTAGGCACGATGCTTGGTGTTGGTTTTGGATTGTTAGCCGAGATGATGGACAGAAGAGTGAGAAGCCGTGAAGATATCAGCGAGTTACTGCAAATACCTGTTTTTGCTTTAATTGAAGTGAATCAGACTAAAAATAAGAAATTTATGGGTTTCTCGCGCAACCTGTTTAAGGTGGCTTAAGGAAAAGTATATGCAAAATAACATGCAAGTTCAGTCCGATACCTCTGTGATAATGAACCCAGCGCGCGAGAGCTCAATTGGAAAGCTACTGTTGCAACTTGGCAAAATAACGCTGGCCGATGCTGAAAATATTTTACTCACTCAACAAAAGCAAGGCTTACGTTTTGGTGATGCTGCAATAAGGCTTGGTTTAATTACCGAGGCAGACATCCGTCAGGTACTGGCGTTGCAATTTGATTACCCATATCTGCAAGCAGGACAGGGTAATTACAGCAACAAGCTGGTTGCTGCTTATCAGCCTTTTACCCAGCAGGTAGAGGCTTTGCGCGCGCTTCGTAGCCAACTCATGATGCGATGGTTCAGTGAAGGTTACAAATCAATTGCAATTGTAAGTGCAAGTGCTGAAGAAGGTAGTAGTTATCTCGCGGCCAACCTAGCAATTGTCTTTTCTCAATTGGGTGAAAAAACCTTACTGGTAGATGCTAATTTGAGGAGTCCTAGCCAGCACAGTATTTTTAAGTTGAAAGAAAATCGTGGTTTGTCAGATATTCTTGCTGGTCGTGCAAGCTTAGACATTGCTACTAAAGTTGAATCTTTTGTTGATCTTTCAGTGTTAGGTGCTGGCACACTGCCGCCTAATCCTCAAGAACTGCTAAGTCGTGCAACGTTTACTGATTTTATGAATCAGGCTATTACTCAATATGATGTTGTACTTGTAGATACTACACCTGCCGCCAATACGGCTGATGCACAGGCTACGGTAGCGCGTTGTGGCGGAGCGCTTTTGGTTTCAAAACTCAACCATACACGCATAGCAGATTTATCTGCAGTACGTGATCAAATATCTCTGACCGGTGCTCAGGTAGTTGGTGCTGTCATAAATGACTTCTAAGTTGCAAATATGATTAGCACTTTATTAAAACAGCGTAATACACTATCAGCCAATCTGTCTGAATGGTGGCCTATTTTACTTGGCTTAATCGTGCTTTACATTCCAACTTATTATGCGCTTAGCACAAGCCTTTGGAACAATGATGATCAAGCACATGGCCCCATTGTATTAATGGTCGTGCTGTTTTTGTTTTGGCAAAACCGTGAATCTTTAAAATATAACCTTAACGCAGAAACCAAGCCCATACTAGGAAGCTTGAGTCTTGGTTTTGGCTTGCTGTGTTACATGCTAGGTCGTTCACAAGATATATTTTTGCTGGATATCGGGTCACAGATTCCCGTGTTGGCTGGCATATTACTGCTGACTCGTGGAACATCTGCACTTAAGGTCATGTGGTTTCCATTGTTCTTTATACTTTTCATGATTCCCTTGCCTGGCGTTCTTATTGATGCAGTTACCTTACCAATGAAGATGGCTGTTTCTTATGTGGCTGAGAATGTCTTATTCTGGGTAGGTTACCCAATAGCACGTGCTGGTGTGATTTTGCATATAGGGCCATACCAGCTGCTAGTGGCAGATGCATGCGCAGGTATGCATACGCTGATCTCTTTAGAGGCTTTAGGGTTACTTTATCTGAATCTGGTTAAGCATAATTCGCTGTTTCGCAACATTACGCTCGCCATATTGATCATTCCTATTTCATTTACAGCTAATGTTATACGCGTCATTGTACTCACGCTGGTAACTTACCATTTTGGCGATGAAGCAGGACAGGGGTTCATCCATAGTTTTGCTGGTATGGTCTTGTTTATGGTTGCCTTGATTTTGATTATGGGTGTTGATTCACTTCTTCAATACATCGTAAATAAAAGACGAAACTACATCGTTCCGACAGAGACGAAAGTGACTCAATGATGCGATTAAAAAATTTATTTATTAAGAACATATTGGCTGGACTATTTATGGTACTGGCTGCCGGGTTAGCTTTGGCAATGACGCCTACTCATAAAATTTCGGATCAAGGTCCTGCAGTTAATTTGGAAAAAATAATACCTGCACGCTTTGGTGATTGGGCAGTAGATGACAAAATTTTCTACCAACAGGTTAGCCCAGAAATGAAAGCTTCACTCGATAAAATATACACTCAAGTTCTGTCTAGAACCTATGTTAATAGTCAAGGGTATCGAATCATGGTTTCGATTCCTTACGGTGCCAATCAGTCTGATGGCCTGCAAGCTCATGATCCAGAAGGTTGCTATCCTGCCCAAGGGTTTCAGATTGTGGCTAAGAGTAAAGATATTTTACAAACGGAAGTTGGCTCCATTCCTGTGCGCAGGATGCTGGCAGTGAGTGGTATTCGCCATGAGCCAGTAACATACTGGTTTACCGTTGGTACTTATGCAGTAAACAATGATTGGGAGCGAAAGAAGGCGCAATTGCGCTATGCAATTAAAGGTCAGATTCCTGATGGCATATTATTCAGGGCATCTTCAATAGATGACAATCCGCAAGAGGCCTACCGCATTCAGGGTTTATTCATTGAGGAGATGGTGAAAGCTTTATCACCTGAATATCGTGCAAGAGTCAGTGGTCTGTCATATTAGCGTAACTCGTTGTTTCTAATATGGCCGATGAACTTAGCATAATTTTTACAAAAATAATATAAGAATTGCATGCACACCAACCCTTACACTAAAGATAATGCAAGACAAGGCGCTCTGCACTATTTGATGGGTAGAGGTGTCGCTGGGATTGCAGGCTTTTTAACAGTTATCCTGCTGGTGCGGTTTATGGATGTACAAAACTACGCAGCTTATACTGCCCTCAGTGGTTTGGTAGCAATGTGCGGCGTTCTGTCAGGATTGGGAATAGAGCGCATAATTTCACGCTACGTACCTGAAGGCAGACTTTATCGTACCACTAATGAGCTTGGTCGGTTTATTTGGATGACCAGTATAATAAGACTGACGGCAAGCCTATTAGTGACATTAGTACTTTATTTTTTATGGCCTGCAATAGACCGATTTTTAGCTGTTTCAGACTTTAAATTCTTCTCGTTTGCATTAGCGTGTTTTATCGTTTCTGAAGTGATGTTTCAGCATTTTTCATCGGTGTTGCAAGCATTAGTAATGCAAAAAAAGCTCACGCAGTTACTGGTGATTCAATGGGCTGGCAGGTTGGTTTTGATCGCGGCTTTTGTTTTTATGAACTCATTAATCAGTTGGGAAGATGCTCTTTGGGTATTCGCAATTCCAGAAGTTATTGGCGTGGCCTGGTTTGTTGTGGTCATCAAACGTCACTTACAAGGCTTATCTAATCCAGACCGAACAGAGACTACTAAAGCGCATTGGCCTAATTGGGGGAACGTGGCCGATGTTGGCATGCATAATTATGGATTCACCCTGCTTGCCGCTCCGCCACAGGGTTATTTCATGAAGCTGCTGACTTCTGCATATCTTTCTGCTGAAGTTGTGGCAGCTTACGGGTTTTTTATCAGCATTGCAGAAAAAGCTCGACAGTACATTCCATTGCACTTTTTTTATGGATTACTAGAACCGATGATGGTAGCAAGCTATCTGAAAGATCGTGATTTTTCAGCCTTAAGTCAGCGTTGCCAAATGCTTTACAAATCCAATTTACTATTAATGGTGCCTGCAATTGCTTGGGTAGCGGTAGCGGGAGACCCAATCGTTAGCGTCATGACTGGTGGGAAATTTCAGGGCTTATCTTGGATTTTGTTGTTGGTAATGGTTCAACTAACGATAGGTAGCCATGTAGTTTTATTGCAACTCATTCTGAACTCATTAGAAAAAAGCAGGTTACTCATTAGTGCAAGTATTGTTGCACTTCCTGTAATGCTACTTTCTATGGCTATCTCAGTACAAATTTCCCCTATATGGTTACTTTGTACCCCAATCTTGTTTTCTCTAGTCATGAATCTATATATATTGCTGCAACTTGCCATTGCCAAACATCCTTACAAACCCTCCTGGAAAATGCTTAGTGGAGTTTCATTGTCGGGACTAGCTGCTTTTGTTGTTAATGATCTGTTTGGTGTAGTAATACCATTCGAGAGCACGCAGATCATGACGGCAATCACTACGTTTCTTGGAGTGCTCACGGTCTATAGCCTGCTGATTTGGTTGTCAAGAACTATCGTTAGATCGGAGATTGACCTGATCAAAGGCATTCTATTCAACATTCGTCAATCAAAAGCAGGTGCATAGTGCAAGCAACATTTCAAACCAACACCGCTTCTACTGTAATTTCAGATGATATATGGGGCGGCAGGCGGCTGATTAATGAATTGCAGGCCAAGGCGCGAGCCGTGCTGGATCCATTAATACCTGAGAATGCTTCGGTTGCCTTGCTGGATTATCCCAATAATTCGAATGTGGGTGACAGCCTAATTTGGCTGGGAGAGATTGCCTACCTTGAATCCAGAAAAATTCCTGTACGATATGTATCGGATTTACATAACCACAATAGTCAGAGCCTTCGGGAAGTATTGGGAAAATCGACAGTTATCCTGATGCATGGCGGAGGTAACTTCGGAACGTTGTGGCCTCATGAACAAGCATTCCGCCTGCAGGTACTCAAGGACTTTGCAGGCGTATCGGTAATTCAAATGCCACAATCCATTCACTTTAATAATGATAGGGTTCTTGATAAGACGAAGCAGGCGATTCGTCAGCATGGCAACTTTACCCTACTGGTTCGAGATCAGCCCAGTTATGACTTTGCATCCAGTCAGTTCGACTGTAAGGTTTCACTGTGCCCCGATATGGCATTTTTTATTGGGCCTATTGAGTCAAATAAACATCCTGGCTACGACAGGTTCATTCTTTCACGTACAGATCATGAAAAATCTAACAATTGGATAGATGACTTGCCGCGGTTGGGTAGCGCTGTCTCTATAGATGTGAATGATTGGCTGGACCAAGGTATTTCAGAACGGCTCCTAAATAGAATTCAGCGGCATACATCAAACTTACGCCTACAGATGGATCCAAGTAATACTGGAGTTTTGAAATTGTGGAATGTTCTGGCTCAGGCCAGATTGGCAAGGGGAAAGGCGCTGCTTGAACGTGGACAGGTCGTGATTTCAGATCGGTTGCATGTGCATATACTCTCTATTCTGCTGAACAAACCGCATATTTTGATTGATAACAATTACGGAAAATTAGGTAATTTGCATAAGGCTTGGACCACGTCCTTTGAAGGTGTTAAGTTCGTCGGTAGCTTGGAAGATGCATTAACTTCAGCCAATGAGTTTAACGAACGTATGCGTCGAGCAAATATTAGCGGTAGAGCATCGATATGAGTCAAAGAAAGTCCTGCATTGTCGTTACCACTTTTGCTGAAAGTCAGCCTGGTTTTCTCGATTTTTCTTATCGTATTAAATCATTGGCTACACAGTATCAGTTAACGATTGTCAGCTCTTTCCCATTGACGCAGGCAGAATTGCAGTTTAAAAATGCTAATTACGTCGTTTTCCAGACATTGCCTGGGCGAATGGGATGGCTAAAATATCTTTGGGTTTGCGCATCGTTGATTCGTCGTCAACAGCCACACGTTGCGGTACTTCTACATTCAATGGCCTCTCCTGTTGCCCTGCTTGTGGGGAGCGTTCCCACAGTGACCTACTGGAATGAACATCCCACACATGTGGCCCCTGAGCCGGAACAGGCTTCGTCAATCAAAAGAATGACTCGTGGAATGGTTCGATGGTTGATGTTCCATGGCGCTCGTAAATCCAACCTTGTTATGCCGATTGGTGAGGCACATCGAGATAATCTGCTGGAGCATAGCTGCCAGCAAGATCAAACACGCATGATTTACATGGGGGTTGAGCAGTCATTTGCAGGCGTAGCATTATCGGCGGAAGAGGCTCGCAGAGATTCAGAGACGCTTCAGCTCGTTTATGTGGGATCTGTGCATCAGGACCGTGGAAGAGATGTCATGCTGGAAGCCATTAAGATGGTCAACCAAGATAAAAAAATAGCGCATTTGACCATAGTCGGGGCGAATTCTGAGCAACTTGAATATTGTCAGAGTGCCTTACGCGCGCTAGATGTGGTCGAATCAGTTACTGTTCTTGGCAGAGTGCCAGGCCATAGTATTCCGAATTTTATGAAGGCGGCAGATGCTGGGCTATGCCTATGGGAAGACCTGCCGTGGTATCGATTCAACCCGCCGACCAAATTGTTCGAGTATCTGGTGGCAGGCTTACCTGTTCTGGCGAGCGACATAAGAACTCATACGCAATATGTTCATGATGGAAAAAATGGTTTGATCTTTGAGTATGGTAGTCGTGGTTTGGCGGATGCTATCAGAAGGCTTTGGCTTGCTAGAGATGGGTTGCCGCAAATGAAACGTCAGACTCGAGATGAAAGTGTTGCTTATTTATGGCAAAGCCTTGAGAAGGATTTCCTTGAAGCTGTTGGAAAGGTAGCTCGATGACTCAGATCAAGATTGCTACCCGAATGCTTTCAAGCATCAATTTGAAGGCCATTATAGTGTTCATGGCCATGGCCTTTCTTGCTATTTTCACAGGGCTAGTAGCAACAACTGCAAACCCAATACTTATTGCTCTAATGGTTGGCTTGATGGGCGGCGTGGCTTTGTTGCTTGTGCCAAAAATCAGTATCTGGATATTACTGATATTCAGTTTGACATCGGGGTTTTTAGCATCGGTAATGCCCGGGTTAAATAAACTGCCATGGGCACTGGCACTGCTAAGCATGCTGTTGATGTTACCTGTGTCGATTAAATTTATTGAAACAAAGAAAATTCCTGGTTTTATTTGGATGGCACTGGCCTTTATGCTTTTTGCGCTCTTTGCAACTGTCGTGCAATGGAATTCTCTGCCCCAGTTGATGGCCGGATTCAAGCGTTATTTTCAGATGTACGGGTTGATGTTTGCTCTGGCTCTTCTTGCTTTCAAACCGGAGGAATACAAACAATGGTTGAAATTGATGCTAATCATTGGATTGATGCAACTACCTTTCGCCCTGTATGAGTATTTTGTTTTGGCTGGTATGCGCGGTGGTCGCGGTATTAGTGGTGCGGAAGCTTCGGATGTGGTTGCCGGTACATTAGGCGCTAATATGGAGGGAGGCAGCGCAAATTCCGAAATGGCAGCATTTCTGATTATGACCATGACATTTTTGCTCGCGCGATGGAAAGAAGGCCTGATTGAAAAACCCAAGGCAGTACTGATGGGAATCATATGTCTTCTTCCATTGGGGTTAGGTGAAACTAAAATTGTGATTGTTCTATTGCCTTTGGTTTGGCTTATTCTGATGCGCGATGATTTGCGAAAAAAAGCAATAGTGTTCCTGACGCAGTTCATCGGCTTATTGCTCCTCACAGCGTTGTTCGGCCTGATCTATCTTGGCCTTAACAAGAGCAGCTTGTCTGAAGTTATCTCGCTGACAATCAGTTATAACTTTGGTACCCAAGGATATGGCACCAATATTCTTAACCGATCTACTGTCATTGATTTTTGGTGGAACAACCAAAGTTGGGGCGACCCGGTGGGGATTTTTTTGGGTCATGGCTTAGGCAGTGCATACTCCAACCTTGGTAATGCAGTACCAGGGCATATTGGTGTCAATTTCATCGGCTATGGAATTGACCTGACGTCAGTCTCATCTTTGTTGTGGGATGTCGGGATATTGGGCGTGCTTATCTTTTTCTCAATTTTTATTATGGCATGGCGAGCAGCAGGGCGCTTATCTCGAACGTCTAACCACCCTTCAGTTAGGGCTGATGGGTTGGCTATGCAGGGATGTATAGCAATTTTTATCATTTTTGCTTTCTACGATTCTGCCATGGTCAATTACCTTCCATTCGAAGCTATTGCAGCCTCCATACTTGGCTATCTTGGTTATCTGGTCCGGTCAGAAAACCATGAGAATAAACGCAATTTTTCTAGATAACGGTGCTGATTCATTAAATGAAAATTTTCTATTTTGCAACTGATACATTTCCAGCTTGGCGAGTAGATCTCACTGAACTTTTTAGTCGTGAATTATCACAACTTGGAATGCAAATTGATTGGTGTCTGCGAAGAGATGACCGTGGTATGTGGACCTCTATCCAAATGCATGGTGAACGTTTTTTTCTGCCTCCTGCATGGCCAGGCGTGCCTATTCTGACTCCACTTGTTAGGCGTATCGGAGAATTTTTAGGCGAAATATTATTGTTTTTTAAATTCATCTTTGGTGAACGATACGACATTATTCAGGTTCGTGATGATCGATATACCGCCGCATTTATTGCGTGGCTGGCAGCACGAATCAGGGGTAGCAAATTTGTCTATTGGGTTTCGTTCCCATTTCCGGAAAATGATTTTGAAAAGGCTAAGTTAACTGATGGGGTCAAGAAAATAATTTTTCAGGTTCGTGGCACGCTAACAAAGTGGTGGCTCTATAAGTTTGTTCTTCAAAGAGCCGACCATGTGTTTGTCCAGAGTGAGCGTATGCGACTCGATATTTCGGCTTACGGTGTAAAACTCGATAAGATGACAGTTGTTCCCATGGGGGTGCCAACGCGCGTTGTTCAGTGGCGCAAGTCAGTAAAGTTAGAAGTAGACCGCAATTGTGTGGTCTACTTGGGGTCGATGGCTAGATCTCGCCGTCTAGAGTTAATCATCCATGCATTTTCCAAGGTTTTGAAGCAATGCCCTGATGCCAAGTTGTATATGGTTGGCAGAGGTGATGTTGCAGAAGATGACCGATTTTTGATGAAAGAATGTGAGCGAGAAGGGTTGGGTGATTCTGTGATCTTCACCGGATTTATTCCAATGGAAGATGCGTGGCTTCTGGCATCAAGGGCTGCTGTTTGTTTAAGTCCTATCTATCCAACTCCAATTTTCATGCAAGCCTCGCCTACAAAGCTGAATGAGTACCTTGCGCTTGGCCGTCCGGTCATAGCAAATGAGCATCCTGAACAGTCCGTCACCATTGCCGCGAGCGGGGCGGGGATATGTGTTAAATGGGGCGCTGAAGAGTTTTCCAAGGCGATTTCTTATCTTTTGACCCATCCGAATGAAGCCGAGTCTATGGGTGAAAAAGGTCCAGCTTGGGTGGCAGAAAATCGCAGTTATGAACGGATTGCGGCTGCTGTTTTTGATCGGTACCGGTCAATTACATGTGAAAGATGAATGCCGTGGTTTATCTAAATTTTTCATGTTTTCAAGCTAAGATGACTGGGTTATGGCTTACTATTTTGTTGCTACTATTCACCGGTTGCAGTCGGCTGGAAGCCGCTTCGGGTTATTGTCAGGATAAATTCGATGTCAAGCGTGGCGAGCAAAATGAACTGTACGTTCCTCAGGGAAATCAGGTTGCAAGAACTATCAGTCCGGTATTCTTTGGCTTCAACATGGAATGGGTGGATTTTCAGCAAGATATATGGGATTCAAACAGCAAGACTGTCAAGCCGGGAGTGATTGCCTGGATGAAACCATTCAGTGGCGCACCATATCGATACCCAGGCGGTACAGGATCAAACTATCTTGATTGGCAGGAAACTATTGGTCAGGTTCAAGATCGACCGTTGAGAAAGCACGCGGATTGGCTGCCGGCTTTCGCTCCAAATTTCGGATTTGATGAGTATCTGAGTTTTGTGAAAGAAGTAAATGGATCAGCTTGGATTGTTTTGAATATTTATGGTGAATACAGTGGTGAGAGTGATAAGCAGGTCTTGGCTGAGCGTGCCGCAAAGTGGGTGGATTACGCAACTAGAAAATCTGTCGATGGATATCCTGCTATCTTTCGCTGGGAGCTTGGAAATGAACTGGATCGCGGAAATACAAAATGGCCGCCAGATAAATACGTCGAGGTAGCAAGGCAGGTTTCTCAAGCCGTAAAGCAAAAAAAACCAGATGCAGAATTCGTCGGTATGCTTCAGGACTGGCCTGCACAAAAAAAATATAGCGTAAATAAGTATAACCAGATCGTCATGAATGGACTGAAAGGCACTACACAAGACTTTGCTCATCACTTATATTACGAAGGACTTAATTGGGAAACCGTCAGTCAGCGGATGGAAGTGGTCTGCAATACGATCGAGTTTGCAAAACGGGAAAATATCAAAACTCGCAAATTATGGATTACTGAGCACGCTAGAAATCTTCACGACGGCGCAACTGCGGAAGAACGTAAGCGAAATTGGCGTAAAACTGCCAATCTTGAATCTGCTTTAATTGCCGCAGAAGCTTATATCGCAGCGACACAGCTACCAGAAATCGAATCTTTGTTCTTGCATTCATTCGGTACTGCGCACGGACCTTGGCCGTTATTCCATGGTAAAAAGAATGGTGGCCTTCATCCCAGTACAGTGTATTGGGGTATCAGAATACTGCGGGATAGTCTTTTAGACGTGGTTCTTGTCAGTGGAACGCAAAGCAGGAACGATGAGAAAAGCCTTGGCGGACATGATGTCAGGGCAACAGTATTGACGAATATTACGCGGGATCGTTACACAGTATGGGCTGTTAATCGGGCTGGAAAGAGTAGTTCGCTTAAATTGAATTTTCCAGTCTTGAAGGGTAAATCTCCTATGCTTCTGCACACTTTCATCAGTGATTCCAACAAAGAGGCCAATAACTACATTTCGGATAGTCGCGTTCAACCCCAACAGTCAGAAAACAAAGTTAACTTCGACCTGCATGGCAGTACGCAGGTAGAGCTGCCAGCTTATTCTGTTTCATCAATCACTTTTCAAGTTCAATAGTAGCGCTGGAATTTATAACATATGAAAATTGCGCTAATTAACCCGATTACCCGAACACCAACTAATCATGTCGTGCCTGAGATTGTTTCAAATTCGGATGCCATGGTAGTTAAGCTGGCCATCGAATTTAAGGCACAAGGTCATGAGGTGGTCTTATATGTATCTGACCTCTATGAGCCAAAGAGCCATGAAGATATTGGTATTAAGATTGTTTATCTTAAGACCTTCCTGCGTGGTTTGCCTGAAATACCATTTGTTCCAGAACTAGTTGCTGAATTGAGAAACCGCTACGATGTCGTGATCGCATCCGAGGCATTTCAGTGGACTACGATTTTTGCGGTGATTGCCCGACTGACTTCGTGGAGGCTTAAACCCAGAATATATGTTTGGCAAGAATTATCAGTGCACCAGCGTATGTTGAAAAAACTTCCTTCTAAGATCTTTCACAAGATCGTATTGAGAGTTTTTCTCGACTGGCAGATTTTCAAATATATCCCGCGTGGCCTGAGAGCCAAAAAATTTCTCATGAATCAGGGAATCGGTATTAACAGATTCGTTGAACCTATTCCGCATGGTGTTGACCAGCAAGTTTTCTTTCATGAGCCCGGAGAATTAAGTCGGCAATATGTGTTGACGCCGGCGCGCTTGGTTAAGGATAAGGGAATAGATACGTTGCTCAGGGCGTTCAAGAACGTCCGTGAGGCAGGAATAAAAGTCGATCTAATTATTCAAGGAGATGGTCCGGATGCTGCAAGTTATGAACTCCTTTCAAGTGAGCTCGGTTTGAACGATGTTGTTCAATTTAACAAAAAAAGAGTGCCACATGATGATATGCGAAAACTCTATTCAAATGCATCACTAACCGTGATTGCTTCCAGGCGAGATTTTATGTTGTTTTCCGTGATGGAAAGTTTGGCCTGCAAAACACCCGTACTAATTTCAGATGCCATTGATATCGCTGAGGAAGTTCGAGAATACGGTGGTGGTGAAGTGTTTGCTTGCGATGATCATGAAATGCTTTCATCAAGGATGATTGAATTTTTTAATAATCACGATACCGCATTAGCCATGAAAGAGGGTGCGGCTCGTGTTTCTGAACGATATACGAATAGAACCGTTGCGCAAAAATTTATTGCCTTGTTTCACCTTAGTGAAGCAGGTGACAGCAATGCGCTCGACCAGAGGTTTTGATGAAGGTATTAATTGCAAATAAGTTCTTCTTCCGCAACGGCGGTTCTGAAACCGTTATGTTTCAGGAGCGCGACTTTCTGCTGAAAACTGGCCATGAGGTGGTGGATTTTGCGATGCGGGACGAACGTAATTTACCTAGTGCGCATGAAGTGCATTTTGTAGGTAACCGTAGTTACGCTGGCGGTGCAGGTAAGCTGGCAAAGGTGGCGGATGCATTGTCTTTTATCCACTCGCCAGAGGCAGTCAGAAATATCAGTCGATTGATTGAAGAAACCAAACCGAACCTTGTGCATTGCCACAACATCTATCACCAACTTACTCCTTCAATTATCGGTGCGGCCAAAAAACTTGGCGTTCCTGTAGTGCTGACGCTACATGATTACAAACCTGTATGTCCAACCTACAATCGTTTGCGTAATGGTAAGCCTTGCTCGGATTGTCTGGATGGTGATTTTTCTCATGTCCTGCGTAATCGTTGCGCGGATGGCTCTTTAGGAAAAAGTGCGCTACTTTATGCTGAGGCGGCAGTGCAACGTTTCATGGGTAGTTATGAGAACGTTGATGCGTTCATCGCGCCGAGCCGTTTTATGCAGGAATCCATCGCACATCGTGTGCCAGAAAATCGCATCAAGCAACTCTATAACGGAATTGATACGAATGAGGTCCGCGGCAGCGGAGCGGATGATGGCTACGTATTATTTCTGGGTAGATTGGTACAAGAAAAGGGTGTTGAAACGCTACTAAAAGCACATGCGAATTCATCTGCAGGATGGCGTCTTGTGGTTGCAGGTACCGGACCATTGAGTGATGTCTTAAAAGCGCAATATAACCCTAGTATATTAGTCGGGTATTTAGCTGGTGATGCATTAAAAGAGATGATAGATCGCGCGTCCTTAGTGGTGGTGCCTTCGGAGTGGTATGAAAACTGCCCGATGTCGGTACTTGAAGCGATGGCATATGGTAAGCCTGTGGTGGGTAGTCGTATGGGTGGAACAACTGAGCTTATTGAAGATGGTAAGACCGGGTTACTATTTGAAGCTGGGAATGTAGGCGAATTGACCTCCGTATTGGATAGATTGATGGCATCTGCCGAGCTAAGAAGGCAAATGGGCAATGCCGGACGACAACGCGTGGAAACCCTCTTTTCTCTAGATAAGCATAACGCTGGCTTAATGGAAATTTATAAATCTGTAATAGGAGTTTAACAATGGCAACGGCAGTGAAAGCAACATACCCAACCGATGTATCAATTATTACCACGTATCGCTGTCAGATGCAGTGCAAGATGTGCGATATTTGGGAAAACCCTTCTGATAGCAAGCGTGAAATTACGGCCAAAGAACTAGAGATGCTGCCTAACTTCAAGTTTGTAAATATTACGGGTGGTGAGCCATTCGTCCGACGCGATCTGGAGGATATTGTAGAAGTGATGTATACAAAAGCACCTCGTATCGTCATTTCCACGTCGGGTTGGCATACGGATCGCATCATTAAGATGGCTAAGCGATTTCCGAATATCGGCATTCGAGTCAGTATCGAAGGTCTTTCTCAAAAAAATGATGATTTGCGTGGTCGCGAAGGCAGTTTTGATAGAGCGTTGAGGCTGCTTTTAACGTTAAAAGAAATGGGTATTAAAGATATTGGTTTTGGTTGTACAGTATCGAACAAAAACTCAGAAGATATGCTATGGCTGTACAAACTTTCCAGGGAGATGGGCTTAGAATTCGCAACAGCATCATTTCATAACTCTTATTATTTCCATAAAGATGACAACGAAATCACCAATAAAGATGAGGTGATTAACAACTTCCGCAAGCTCATGGAGGAGTTGCTTAAAGATAAAAGCCCCAAAAGTTGGTATCGCGCATTCTTTAATTTGGGACTAATTAATTACATACGAGAACAGCCGCGTATGTTGCCTTGCGAAGCTGGTACAGCTAATTTCTTTATTGAGCCATATGGTGATGTTTACCCTTGCAATGGTCTGGAAGATCGCTACTGGAAAGAATCCATGGGTAATATTCGCGATGTAAAATCTTTTGATGAGATTTGGTTCAGCGAGCAGGCAGAAAAAGTGCGCGGACTGGTTCGTACCTGTCCAAAAAATTGCTGGATGGTAGGTACTGCGGCACCTGTGATGAAGAAATATATCAAACATCCAACGGTATGGGTTGTGAAAAATAAGATTAAATCTATGCTGGGTAAGCCTATTTGTATCGACAATATTCCTCATTACGACGTGGGCCAAGATCCGCTTCAAGGTAATTTAAGAGAGAGTGGGGCTCCTGAGCACAAAATTACTTTTAAACGGCGTGAGCCTGATGTGGTGCTTTCAGACGTTGAACTTGCTGATATGCTTCGAACAGACTAAATTTAACGGATAAATTTAGTCTAATTCGTTTCAAGATATCGGGTTAGCGTGGCTTCCTAAGCGTGCAAGGATGGCTTGAAAAGCACGCGGAATACCTGTGCCGAGACTAGTGAAGCTAGGTTGTGAGAGCTTTTGCCAGCGATATACCAGCTAATTTAAAAGTAGGCTTGCCGCCTAGGAGTTCTTTTAAGCTGGGAAATATTGAGGAGTTATCATAAAGGCTCATTAAAATGACAATGATTATTACAGTTCAAGCTTTCGCAAAGGGCTCCATGGTTGGGTGGCTTCGAGATAAGATTGGGATAAGGTTGCAATGGATACTTTAATGCTTTACACAAAATCAAATAATAAGATGAAGAAATGATTGCTGATAAATTAGTGAAGAGTTGGTTGCCAAGTTTAGCTACTTTTTGTATGTTATTCGCATTATTCATCGGGGGTGCTCAGGAAGGCGCTGGCTCATTATTTCCAAGTCCTTGGGATAAACTGGCACATATCGTCTTTTTTTTCTGTCTGACAATTTTTTTATCTGCTGGATTTAATTTCAGTATTGTAATTACAGTTTTACTAGCCTTGCTGATAGGCATTTTAGACGAGTTTCACCAGATTATCTTGCCAGGCCGATTCGCGGGTGTAGATGATTGGCTTGCTGATGTTTTTGGAGTAATGCTTGCTGTTGGGTTCATTATTTTCAAAATTAAGAGTAATAAAAATAGTCTTTTAGGACTATAAGTCATCAGGTCAAATTAATCATGGTGTCATAGTGCTAAATTACGATATCCCTTAATTTGGTAGGGAGTTAATTACCTCTAAATTAACTTCTTCATTTTAAGGGTACTCTGATGAAAAGCTCCATGATCTCAACGGCACGACCGATGCGTGTCATGATGTTAGGTTTACGCGGTTTTCCTGAAGTGCAAGGCGGTGTAGAAACGCATGCTGAACATCTCTGCCCTCGTTTGGTGAAGTTGGGTTGTGAAGTAACAGTGTTGGCAAGGGCGCCATATCAGCCAAAAGAAGTTGGTAATGAGTGGAATGGAGTGAAGTTTGTATCACTTTGGGCGCCTAAATCTAAAGGGCTTGAAGCAATTTTACACAGTTTTATCGGTGTGTTATATGCAGCAATAAAGCGGCCGGATGTTCTGCATATTCAGGCAATCGGGCCATCAATTATGACGCTTCTTGCTAGGTTGTTGGGGTTGCATGTTGTGGTTACGCATCATGGACCAGATTACGATAGAGAGAAGTGGGGGCATTTTGCTCGTTCTGTGCTTAAGCTTGGTGAGAGTTTGGGAATGCGCTTGTCCAATAGGCGGATTGTTATTTCAAAGGTGATTGCCGATCTTGTAAGAGAAAAATATGGCTTAGAATCGGATCTGATTCCTAATGGAGTAGTATTACCTGAAATGCGGCAAGGTATGGATACGTTAGTTGAGCACGATTTGATTAGCGGTAGATATGTGTTGTTAGTGGGGCGCTTGGTTGAAGAAAAACGGCATCAGGATCTAATTGAGGCGTTTACTCGTGCAGCTATTCCTGGATGGAAGTTGGTGATTGTCGGTGCTTCTGACCATCCTGATGCTTACACAAGCAAAGTAATCGATTTAGCAAAGCAAAATTCTAATGTTGTGATGACTGGATACTTAAAAGGATTGCCACTCCGTCAGATTTATTCTCATGCAGGTGTTTTTGTTTTACCATCATCACATGAAGGTTTACCTATCGCTCTACTGGAGGCCTTGAGTTATGGGTTACCCGTTTTAGCGAGCGATATACCAGCTAACTTAGAAGTGGGATTGGCGGCTTCTAGCTATTTCAAAGTTGGTAATATTGATGAGTTGGTAGCAAAGCTGTTAGATGTTGCTAAAACGCCATGTTGCGCAGAGGAGCGTGAATCAAGGCGTAACGTAGTGGCTTGCAAATACAATTGGGATAAAATTGCTTCAGATACATTGTCGGTTTACGCAAAATCTATCTATAAAGACACGGGCATAACTGAAGCTAATTTGGTGAAAAGTTGGTTGCCTACGCTAGCTGTTTTTTTTATGTTAGTTGCATTTCTTGTTGGTGGTGCGCATGATGATGCAGGAACTTCATTTATTGCCTTCTTAGATAATCAGCATTTGACGTCGTTTGTAAATATTTCACTGTTTTTAAATCTGCTGAATTTAGTTTAGTTTTTTAACTTATTGTTATTCCAGTAGTTCTTATAGGTAGTTATTCCTGATAGGCAACCTAGCTAAGCT
Organism: Methylotenera sp.; assembly: GCA_030693535.1. The sequence continues at coordinate 21,630 of JAUYAL010000068.1, read as the reverse complement.
TTTTGGGCCAATCTAAAGATGTAAATGATTGGTCGAGGAAACAATAGGCTTCGTACTTGCAGTTTAATCTGACCTTCTCAGAAGGTCATCAAAAAAATTAGTCTTTTCGGACTATATTCTGGCTAAAAAATATATTCAAGGTGTAATGCTGCTAAATTACGATGTCCTTAATTAGAAAGCACTTGGTAATTTCTATATTAATTTCTATACATTAAGGATACTTTGATGAAAAACACCATGATAGCTGCGTTGATTTCAGCACTATTTGTTCCAGTAGTTGCATCGGCAGATACAACTTTTGCTAGCCTTACGAAGCAATGGACTTACAGCCATTCTATATCAGGTGTAACTGGATACACTGCTGAGATTTCAGCGTTTGATAGCTTGACTAACTCCTTATGGGTGGCTGGGGTATCAGGTGTAGATGTATTAAATGCATCAAATGGCAGTTTGATTCAACACATTAATACGACATCATTTGGTAGCATCAATAGTGTTGCTATTCATAATGGTATTGCTGCATTTGCAATGGAATCAAACACACGCACAGATGCTGGCACAATCAAGTTTTTTGACACTACTACTAGAGCGCTTAGTTCTGGTGTTAATTCTGTTACCGTTGGTGCTTTGCCTGACATGATTACCTTTACCAAAGACGGTAGCAAATTGTTAGTTGCAAACGAGGGTACGCCAACGGTATATGGCACCCCGGCGCTTGATCCAGCAGGCAGTGTCAGCATTATTAACATGAGCACACGTACAGTTGAAGCTACTGCTGGTTTTGCAGGCGTTGCGCAAACAGGCAGTTATCTTCGTACAAATACTGGTATGGATTTCGAGCCAGAATATATTGCACTGAATGCAGCTGGTACTAAGGCCTATGTTGCTCTACAAGAAGCTAATGCAATGGCTGTGCTTGATCTGTCGACTAATACTTTTTCTAGTATCATTGGTCTTGGCGCCAAAGACTTTAGTGCATCAGGCAATTATATCGATCCTAATGACCGTGATTTTATCTCTGGAACATCTGGTCCGACTAAGTCAATACTTCGTGCTAGCTCAGTGGTAGGTTTGTATCAGCCTGATGGAATGGTAGCGTATGAGGCAAATGGCCAAACATTTATTGTAATGGCTAATGAAGGTGACACTCGTGAAGATGATGGTGACAAGGTTCGCGCGACTACTGTAAGCGGTACTCCAACTGATCTTAAGCGTTTAAATATTTCTTCAACAGATTCTACACCAGGCAACCTAGTGACTTTCGGTGCCCGTTCATTCTCGATTCGCGACGAGTCTGGCAATATTGTATTTGATAGTGGCAGTATTTTAGATGCTAAGGCGATTGAGTTGGGTATTTACGATGACGGTCGAAGCGATGATAAAGGCGTGGAGCCTGAGGGTGTAGAGATCATGGTGATTGGCGATCGTACCTATGCATTTATTGGTCTTGAACGCACGACGAAATCTGCAGTTGCTATATTTGATGTGACTAACCCTGCAAACGCAAGCTTAGTTGATGTGATTGTTTCTGATGGTGATCTTGCACCAGAGGGGCTGAAAGGCTTCAAAATGGGTGGCATGCACTATCTTGCAGTAGCAAACGAAGTGTCAAATACAACAAGTGTATATAGTTTAGCTCCGGTTCCTGAGCCTGAAACTTATGCCATGTTGTTGGCTGGCCTTGGTTTGTTAGGTTTTACTGCACGCCGCCGTAAATCTTCATAAGTTTTAAAGAGTTCTAAATAGCCTATTACCTACAAGGGTAATGGGCTTTTGGCATTTTCGCTTAATTGAGCAGTTGTTTAAAAGCATGAATAAGCTCTAAGTAAATATGATCAATCAGCAAATTTTGCCATGCTGTAAATTATCTTGTTAAGTCTAATCCGTCTGGACTAGATCTGTCTCTTCACTAGTAACAATTGTTCTTTATTATCAAATGCACTTTAATTGTTATTTAATTTATTCACCCATTGGAGAACGTTATGAAAAAAACTTTGCCACTTATTGTGGCCGCACTACTTGCTTCAATTACTTTTCAAGCCAACGCGGCTATTGCGATTACCGAAGTCGCACCTTGGGGTAGTGGTGATGCGCCTTACGCCTCTGACTGGTTTGAATTGACGAACACAGGTGCTACAGACATTGATATTTCTGGTTGGAAAGTGGATGACAGTTCAAATTCTTTTACTGCTGCTTTAGCGCTAAAAGGCTTGACAAATATTGCTGCCGGCCAGTCTGTGATTTTTATTGAAAGTGCTTTGGGCGCTGCTATCCCTTCTTTTAAGAGCACATGGTTTGGTAGCAATACAGCGCCATTAGTTGGTTACTACAGCGGATCTGGCATTGGCCTAAGTACTGGCGGTGATGCTGTGAATATTTTTAATGCGGCTGGCGTTCGTCAAGCAAATGTGAGCTTCTTAGCATCAGATAATATCTCCCCATTTCAAACATTTGATAATTCATCTGGTAACAACGGTGTGATTTCACAGTTGAGCGTAGTCGGAGTAAATGGTGCATTTGTAGCAGCCAACGATGCATTAGAAATTGGCTCACCGGGCACTATTGCTGCAGTACCAGAACCAGAAACTTATGCCATGTTGTTGGCAGGTCTGGCATTGCTAGGTTTTACTGCGGGTCGTCGCAAGTCGAACTAAGTTCGTAGGAAACGCAGATTGAATCATCAATAAATATTACTTCTTTGATTATTCAATCTGCGCTAATACTCCCCCACATTTTTAATATTGTAATTGCATCTTCAACATCCTCACCTGATATCTTAATCAAAACATCTCCATGAGTTGTATAGCCTAATTATTAATCGCTATGCATTTTAATCGTTGTAATCAAACCGTAATAAATTAAGCATATCGTCATTAAATCACGTTAGCATTTTCAATGCTGATTTGTAAATGTTGTACTCATAAATTCACTATTTTGGCAACCATGATATAAAGTTTGATAGCTTGGAAAACAATACAACAAATGACAAAGGTGAATCTAAATTCCTTAATGATATTATTAAGGAAAGAGCTTTAACTAGTGTTTTTCAGCCAATAATTAATCTGAGCAATGGAAATGTTCATGGGCATGAAGGGCTTATCAGAGGTCCAGTGAGCAGTAATCTACATATGCCATTTGAGCTATTCAATGAGGCCAATGAAACGAATAGAGTTTGTGATTTAGAGTTATTAAGTTTGCAAATTGGACTAGAGTCATTTGTTAAATCCTCGCGTTTCAATAAAATATTTGTGAATGTTAGCCCTGAGTGTTTGCTACAGTTTGACCAGAATAAAGTGGTATCTCTAGCTTATATTGAAAATTTAGGCTTAAGCCCAAAAGATATCGTCCTTGAATTAACAGAAAGTTCTCCAACTTTTGATTTTTCAAAACTTTACAACATCATTGAAAGCTATAGAAACGTGGGTTTTCAAATTGCGATAGACGATTTAGGCGAGGGATTCTCTAGTTTAAGACTTTGGTCAGAATTGCAACCTGAGTACGTGAAAGTAGATAAATATTTCATTAAAGACATTAATTTAAATCCCATAAAACTTCAGTTTGTGAAATCTATTCAGAAAATAGCAGAAAATTCTCGCACCAAGGTGATTGCTGAAGGCGTTGAAACAGAAGCTGAACTGGCGATTATAAAAGATTTAAATATTGCATATTGTCAGGGTTATTTGTTAGGACATCCACAACCAGAACCCATTCAAGAAATTGCAGAAAAAGTGAAATACCTTTTTAGAGGCAAAGCGATTAGCGTGTTTCCTAATGATTCAGGAAGCCAGAAGCAAGGCAATATTAGAAAGCTTTTAGTAAATGTGCCATTTGTAGATATGGCTACAACTAATGACGAAGTTTATGTGTTATTTGAAAGTAACTCCAAATTGTTTTCCATTCCAGTGGTTCATGATAATGTACCTATCGGCCTTATAAGCCGCTCTAAAATGATAGATAGCTTTGTCAGGCCATTTAGAAAAGAGTTGTATGGCAAAAATTCATGCAGTTATTTTATGGATAAAAAACCTTTAATTGTTGAAGCTACTATCACGTTTCATGAATTGAGTGAATTGATAACACAGATGGAGCCTCATCATTTAGCTAATGGATTTATTATTGCTGAAAAGGGTAAATATCTAGGGCTAGGTAGTGGGCATGCCTTACTTAAAGAGATTACTGAAATGCAGATTAGCGCTGCTCGGTATGCTAATCCGCTGACATTACTACCTGGTAATGTACCTATTAATGAACATATAGATCGTTTACTTGAAAAAGAGATTACTTTTTGGGCATGTTATTGTGACTTGGATAACTTTAAGCCATTCAATGATTTTTATGGTTTTAGGCGCGGTGATCAGTTGATTCAATTGGTGGGTGAAACTTTAACAAACTCTGTGAGAATCGACCTTGATTTTGTTGGACATATCGGCGGCGATGATTTTGTTCTATTATTTCAGAGTGAAGATTGGGAGGAGCGATGTGGCCATGTGCTTCAGCACCTAGAACTCGCTATGCCAAAGTTTTATGATAAAGAAACTCATGAAGTCGGTGGTATTGAATGTGATGACAGGCAGGGAAATAAAACATTTTTCCCATTTAGCACTTTGTCTATTGGTGCAGTGAAAGTGGATCCCCATTTTTTCTCTAGTCATCACGAAGTTGCAGCGGCAATGACTGTTGCAAAGAAAGAGGCTAAAAGAATGACGGGGAATAGTTTGTTCTATGAACGCAGAGCTCGAGATATTGCCTAGCAATATTTACACTGTATTAATCCAATTTTTTTAATCAAACTGTCACAAAAATTAACTATTCTCTGAACTGTGAAAGTTCGCTCAATATTTATTTCTGATGTTCACCTTGGCACACGTGGTTGTCAAGCTGACAAACTTATAGATTTCCTGCGTGAATTCGAAGGTGAATATCTCTATCTTATAGGAGACATCATTGATTTCTGGGCGATGGGTCGAAGTATTCACTGGACACCAATGCAGAACACTGTGGTGCAGAAGATATTACGTCGTGCGAGGCATGGTGAAAGAGTGGTGTTTATCCCCGGCAATCATGATGAAGCACTGCACGAATATGACGGCACTACTTTCGGTGATATCCTAATAGCAAGTGAGTGGCAACATGACACAGCAGATGGCAAGCGATTGTTATTGATACATGGTGACCAGTTCGACCAAGTGATGCGTCATCATCGTTGGGTGGCAATTCTAGGCGATATTGGTTATGACCTCCTCGTTCGCATTAACGAATGGCTATCTTGGTGGCGACGCAGGTTGCGTATATCTGGCTACTGGTCTTTAGCTGGCTATGCTAAGCGAAAGGTTAAATCTGCAGTCACTTTCATTTTTGACTTTGAGGAATCTGTCATTCATGCTGTACGAGATCGCGGCTTGGATGGAGTGGTTTGTGGTCACATTCATAGCGCCACGATAAAAGATGTTGGTGGTCTGTTATATGTAAATTGCGGTGATTGGGTCGATAGTTGTACTGCTATCATCGAGCACATGGATGGCCGGCTAGAGTTAATAGAGTGGGGTAAGAATACCAATCTATTAATAGAGGATGCAAATTGACATTAAATGAAATTTTTCATTCTTTCCTTTGTGAAGCAATAGTTAGGGAAATGAATTAAGCGTGCTAACCCTTACTGCAATTGAATATCCTGCATTCACAAATATTTCTTAAATGTTTAATCAACTAGAAATATGCAATAAGTATATTTCTATTTAACACGCAACTCCTCCGAACGTGTTTTGTACCGAAGCTATTATTTTATTTAATAGCTTCGGTTTTTTTTTGGAATATTTCAGTAAACCTCACCTAGAATGTAGTTTAAGTTAACACGTTGTTTCAGCTTATTTTTATGATATTGATTAGAAATTTCAATATCATAAATCATGGTTTTTTCGTTTTTCGATTACAAAGCCATTGACACTCCAATAAAATGCCAGCAAAGTAGAGATTCGCTTTTACTCACAACTATCAAGGGAAAATAATATGAATAAATCAGAATTAATCGATGCAATCGCAACCAGTGCTGGTCTTACCAAAGCAGATGCTGGTCGTGCTATTGATGCAACTACTGCAGCAATCACAGCGGCACTTAAAAAAGGTGAAGCAGTTACATTAGTTGGCTTCGGTACCTTTAAAGTAACTGCACGCGCAGCGCGTACTGGGCGCAATCCACGCACAGGTGCAGAGCTTAAAATCGCCGCACGCAAAGCACCAGGTTTTTCAGCAGGTAAAACATTGAAAGATGCAGTGAACTAATCATTGGATTAATTTTATAACTGGTATCAGCTGAGAAGCTAAGCCAGTTATGGATATTGACTGATGCCAAAACTTGCTAGCCTGCTCTAAGGAGGAGGCTAGCCAGCATACTAATGCTAAAACTATCAACCCGTTGATAAATGATATTGGCAATTGTCTTGCAGATCACCTTTAGCTTTTCACCAGACTGATGATTAGTCAGATGGTCCCGAATAATCCATTGCTGCAATTTACTCAACAGATTCTTTTTAATTTCCTGTTTGATCAACTATCTACGAAATCAAGGGAAGACCACGCAGCCTAGTTACAAAAGATACTTCAGTGCTCTTGGCTGATAATGTAGCAATCCCACTAGTACATATTCTCAAGTCGTGACACAGAGGTATCGACTCTGCAAAACAACTTTTATAAAAATCCTGCTCGGGTTCAGTTCAGTAGAAGGAAGGTATAACTAATTGTTTTACATGATTTTTAAGAAATATAAAGTGTAGCTTTTGTCAAAATAGGTTCGGCATAGGTTCAGTTTTTAGAGTATAATTCTCGGCTACTAAAAAATCGGTGAGTTTTCTTCATCTTACAACGTTGATAGTGAGTATTCAATTGTACTCATAATCCGTTGTTGCTGTGTTCGACTAACAGGGGACCACCAAAACGAAAGACTAGTATGACTTTTAGTTATACAGGTTTTCTTAATTAATAACTAAAATGTGAAGGAGTAATTATGGCTGATGCAAAAACCAAACCAGCGGTTAAAAAAACAGTAACTTCCGAAGCGGCTGTCAAGAAAGCTGTAGCAAAACCTCGAGCTAAGAAAGCTGAAAAGGTTCTAAGTGATAAAGAACGTTACGAGATGATTCAGTATGCAGCTTACTTTATTGCTGAAAGTAATGGGTTCGTTGGTGATCCACATGCATTTTGGAATGAAGCTGAAGCACAAATTAATAATACTAAGCTGTGATGCACTCTACCTCAATATTGCAATATTTGAAAAAGCACGGGCAGCAAGTCGACTGGGAAATAGCTGCGGCAATCGGCCTACCATTATCTCAGGTGAGAAGCACACTAACGGAACTTTCGGCGCGTGGGGAAATTTCGAGATGTAGCGTGACTAGATTCTCTGACGGGCAGCCTGTGGAGGGTATGCTTTGTCGAATAGCTGGTACGATTCCACCTCAAGCGCCAGGGAGAAAGCCTGCAGCTTAATACTTAATTAAGTGCTAAGCACAAAAATATTAGAGACTAAAGTGGTCTAATATTTGGATCAAACTATTTCTTTTGATTTAACTTGGTCTGTAAATCTGCAAATGGATGATGGGTTGCCATGGGCGTTTGATTGCCTATAGCCCTTCCTCTTAATGATTCGTCCAAAATTCTTGCATGCTCGTTTTCATGACAGTAAATACATAGCAACTCCCAGTTGCTACCATCAAGTGGGTTATTGTCGTGATTATGGTCTCTATGATGAACCGTTAGTTCCCTTAGACGCGCACCAGAAAATTCACGTGCACATCGCCCACAAATCCAAGGGTAAAGCTTAAGCGCTCGTTCACGGTAGCTTGTTTCGCGTTCAGAACTTCGGAGTCTAGCCTCAGCAACAATGTTATCAAGTTTTAATTGATTCAGTGTTGCTTGATCGGCCATGGAGTAATTTCAATTACTTTTGCTTTGAAAGCATTTAAAGTATGGAATAACTAGTAGCATAGAAAGTAAATTTAACTCTAACTTATTGATTTATTGTAAGTATCTGCTTCAACCACGTCGCGATATACATGCCAAGTTGCGTGGCCAACTATTGGCATTGTGATAATCAATCCAAGGAAATGTGTTGCAAAACCGAAGCTGACGAGGACTACAATGCAAAAGCCCCAAAGTAACATTGTTAGAGGATTTCGTGTGCAGGCTATAATGCTGGCTAAGGATGCAGTAATTGCGTCAGTTTTTCGGTCAGCCATTAGGGGTACAGCAACCACACTGATGGCAAAAACAAAGGCTGCAAACGCCCCGCCTACAGCAAAATAAACGATTGCGAAAATTGGCTGTTTTAAAGTGATTACATTCAGCACAACATCAGTAAAGGTTGGTAAGCCACCTTCAAAAAAAAGTGCAAAAATAACGAGTGAAGCGCGCGCCCAAATAAGCAAGACAACGACCAGCAAACCTGCAAAAAGGCCGACATTTAGGATGTTTGGGCGCCAAGCGGTTAGGCTGGGGGTAAGTTTTGGTTGTTCGCCCAGTTCCATGCGTCGGCTTAAATCATAAAGCCCCATCGCAAGAAAAGGTCCTAGCAGGAGGAACCCAGTTGTTAGGCCAGCAAAAAGACCATAAGCTTCAGCAAACACTACTTGCATGAGCCAGCCTGCTGCAGCAAAAAATACACCATAAAACAAGCTAGCCAAACCGCCACGACGCGTGTCTTCGACTCCCGCATGTAACCAGTTCAGGATGTTGCTAGGATTGACTTTACGTATTGTTGGAAATGCGCTAGGCAGACTTTCGGTGCTTTTTAATTCTGTATCACTCATAGGTTAATTCTTTCTAAGGTTCTATTTTTTGAAAAGCAATCTGTCTTTATTATGCAGTAATTCATCTTGAAATGTAAATTAGATTTACGAAACCAATGAGTATTGACTATAAAATATTGGATCAATTTAAGCTAGGTGTGTTGAGTCGATTCAATAAAAGGGTCGTCAAAGAGGTGATCATGTTGTTCAAAAAGATCAGAAATTTTCTCATAGAAATGGCGATAAATTTCGGCGATGTTACCCTTATTGCTAATTAATAAGTATTCATCAGCTAACGATTGCAAATTTTGCAGAAGGTCAATATGTGCCTGACGGTGAAATCGGAAATATTCGTAATCTTTGTTTACATGTGGCCTGCTCAGCATAATCTTTTCTTCATGATCGAAATGAATTCCAGCTAGATCAATAATGTGAAATAAAAACGAAGGTAATCGGCCTTGGCATGATGAGACTTTTTCATGATCACATAATTTGGAATCTGGCAACGTAGCTAAGTGACTACAGGCGCATGCCTGATGAAGGTCATTCAAGTACTTTTCGAGTAACTCGTGTTCATTTTTTATAATCAGGTAATCAGCTGGTGCTAATTTGTTGATAGCTTTGTTATGGACTAACATGACTTTTCTCCTTTTTGGAGTAGTTAGTAAACTCTGACATATTGGCTAAACATCCTCCTCTTCCTAAAGCAAGGGGATTCCTACGGATCTATACGATGATTTGCACAGTATCTTCGGTGGCTGAGCGTCTTAATGCACTACTCGTATCTGACAAGCATTACTTTCCGAGTATCCCTCGGTAGTCCAATTAAGGAATTGAAACAATGTTAGAAAATTTATGTGCCGTCATTGAAAAAGCCGAAGCATCCTCTAGTAGCGGTTTAATTATTGCACAAACAAAAACCAATGGCAACTTCGTTGCCTGCACTTACATCCTTGCCCTGAAGGACGAGGTTTTACGTGTTATATGATAAAGTGTCGGTGCTTTGTAATATATGCAAAATAACTAACTTACAACATAGGTCTTTTGTCAGTCAAAGTCATCAGCATCATGCGTGACTAGATTTCTAGTTGAATTTATTTTTGACGTTTCATAGCCAGCAGACTCTAATTTCACTCTATATTCACATGAAGGAAGATGTCCTTCTAGCCAGCCATTGATGATAGTCGTTTCAACTTTGCAGTAAATGCATTGATATCTGTGTAGTTGACCTTCTAAATGCTCCTGCGGATAATCAATGTAGTATGGTTTTTTCATCATTTGTTTCCTCTAATATGATAAGAGTCTATATTTGAGTTAGTATAACAACCAGACGATAATAAGATAGTTATGATTATATTGCTAAAAAAATTTGCAAATCTATTAACCATACTGGCAACCTTATTGCTGTTAGTAGGGTTTGCATACATCATTGTTAAAAATCAGCCAATAAGTGGTTTTGTTTCAGAAATCGCTTTTTGTTATTTAGCGATAGGTGTATTTAATTACCTGTTATTCGGAACTGCAACCTTGTGGCACAAAAAATCTGAAATGCAGTGATGCTTGCGATATTGGGTAATTAGTTGCGGTTATTAGCGTGAATGTATAAAAAACTCATGAGAGTGAGTCTTTTAATTAGTTTAAATCTAAATCTGGCAATTAGAAATTATGAGTCACCTGAAAACTCAGAATATCGACACTACTTTCATACTCACCACGTACACGGCCATTACCTTTAGCTATCTGGTTGTCATCAATTGAAGCATCGCTAATAAATAAGTGTGCATAACCCACATCAAACTTAGATGTGGGTGACATCACATAGCTTGCACCTAATGACACCCATTTTCTGTCATTACCTGGAATGCGCGCAGTGCGGAATTTATCTTTAATGGCCTCTTCATCATAAGCCAAACCAGCACGTAGCTTAATCGCATCACTATACAGATAATTCACCCCAACAGAGTAACGCATGGTGTTTTCCCAATTTTCTGGTGTTTCTGTCAGCAAGGCACCGCTATTACGATATACGGCCAATCGCTCAAATTGACTCCAGCGCGTCCAAGTCACGTCGCCCATTAACTCCCATTTATCATTTAGATGACTAAATGTGCTTAATGATAAACTTGCTGGTAGCGAAACATCGGCGGTTACATCACCATCAGCAGCAGCACCAGCATTAGGGATGGGCGGAGGCCGCCTAAATTTGGCATCCCCATCCAAGTGCTGTTCTACTTTTGAGCGATACGCTAACCCAAACCGTGTATCGGCCGTTGCCTGATAAATGGCGCCTAGGTTATAACCAAAGCCCCAATCATCACCTTTAATTTTTACACTTCCTTGCCCCGCACCACCAAAGTTAACAGCACGCGTTAGCGTAGCTTGTGCCCACATAGCAGAAACACCAAACCCTAAAGATAATTGATCATTTACTTTAAAAGCAATCGCAGGATTAATATTCACCGTTTTGAGTTCAGACATATCTGCCTGAAAGCGTCCTAGCCATTCTTTATCGTATTCGGTTTTTAAGCCAAATGGAACGTTGACTCCCAGTCCTAATTTTATCGTTTCATTTAAATCTGTTTTGAAATACATATTTGGGACTAAAGCCAAACCGCCAGCATTAGGGCCTTCATCACCCAAAGGTCTTCCAGTAGCAGCGACTGACCCTAGATTATTAAATTCTGAGTTTGGGTTAATTAGGTGTACGGCACCCACTCCTTGAGTACCCTGAATATAGGTCATGCCAGCAGGGTTAAAGAAAACTGTACTCGCATCCTCTGCAATGGCAGCGCCACCAGCGTAAGCATTGCCCATGCCACTAGCGTTTTGCTCAATTAGCGCAAACCCAGCTGCTTGTGAAGTTACTGGAGTAGTAAAAATTATAAAAGAGAACAATATTTTTTTCATATTTTTTAAGTTTTCGTAAAAAACTGTCGATTTAAAAACAAAAAAATAACACATCAAGATGTTTTTTGATACATTTTTTGTTACAACTGAAGTAAATCATCATTGTTGCAATCTACCAACAATATCAATTATTGCCTACTACTAAAGTAAAAAATTCACTTGAGGGGCTTAATTATTAAGCCTATATTTGCAATTGTTAGTTCTTTTTAATCAATAACAATGCCAACTTAGGGAGTTTATTATGAACACAGTTGTAGATTTTCAACAATTTAATAATGCCACACTGGAGCAGGTTAGAGTGAATTTTCGTGATGAATTTGGCGTCATGACTTACTACATGAATCCTGCACCTAGACCATGTTTTAATAAGATTTGTATGTCTGAGTTGCATCAAAACCAAACTGGTTTAGAAAAAACGCAAGGCAAAATTATTGCTAATGGTAAGATGAGTCAAGCTAATTACTTGGTTTTGGCTTCTGATGTTCCTGGGGTTTTTAACTTGGGAGGAGATTTATCCGTATTCGGTGATTTAATAAGAACAGGTGCACGCGAATATTTATTAAGTTATGCAAAATTGTGCGTCAGTAATGTTTGGACTTTTTACAATATGCAAGCGCCTATAACCACAATTTCTTTAGTGCAAGGTCAAGCAATGGGCGGTGGTTTTGAGGCTGCATTAGCCGCACATGTAATGGTGGCAGAAAAGAGCGCTGTCATGGGTTTACCAGAAGTGTTGTTTAACCTATTTCCAGGTATGGGCGCTTTAAGCTTTTTGTCACGTAAAATTGGCATGCCAGCAGCTGAAAAAATGGTGAGCTCAGGGAAAATATACACAGGTGAAGAGCTCTATAAAATGGGTGTAGTCGATGTATTGGCAGAAGACGGGCAGGGCGAATATGCACTCAATAACTGGATTAAAAAGCATCACCGTTCACTCAATTCTTTTCAAGCCATTAATCGTGCAAAACAGCGCGTAAACCCATTAACAGTTTCTGAACTCAATGACATTGTTGAAATTTGGGTCGATGCTGCATTACGTTTAGATGAGCGAAATCTAAAAGTAATGGAGCGCTTAGTGCGTGCTCAGAACTCTAAGGTGAGTGCCGATGTTTCACCTATTGATGAAAAGCAATCTGCTTAAGATGAAGCTAATTGTTTAAAGCTGCTTCAGGGCGTCTGAGGTAGCTTTCTACTGCAGTAGTTAAGTTAGAAAAATCAGCATTTAAAGTATCTAGCATTTCAAGCGCTAGCGTTGGATGGGTAGATGAGTTGAATTTGCCAAAAACTTCTATGGATGTGGCCAGTTGCATGGCGCCTATGCTTAAGCTGTTGCCTTTTAACGCGTGGCAGTAGTCTTGCAATGCCCCAAATTGTTTTTGTTTAACTGCAGTTTCTATTTTAGTTATCTGTTTAGCTGAGTCAGCCAAGTAGTTTCTAAGTAGTCGATGCATAAATAAATCATCACCCGCTCCAATTTTTTCAAGCTCTTTTAAGGTTTGTAAATCAAGAGACGTATTGTTGGCATCAAGCTCAGGTTTGATGTTGACTGGTTTATTGAGTGCATTGTTCATCCATTGAGTAGCGGTATTAGGTGCAAGGTTGAGAATGCGTTCTATGGTGCTGAATAATGTTGCAGCTTCAATTGGTTTGGTTAAGAACGCATCAAACCCAGCATCATTCGCGATTTCTCTAGCAGATAATGTCGCGTCTGCAGTAAACAAAATAAAGCGAGTATTTTTGTCATTAGGCTGTGTAAATCTGTAAATTTTTAGGGCTTCAGCACCATTCATCCCCGCCATATTCAGATCAGTAATCACTAAATCAAATTTCTTATTCTCTAGCGCATCAAGCATCTCATCGCCGCTGCTTGCAAGTTCGATTTGGTGTCCTGGTAGCGCAAGTAAACGGGTGATAATTTTTTGGTTGGTACTTTCATCCTCACACACTAAAATATGCAACGGCTCACGGCTAGTGTTTATGCCACCTAGAGCGAGTGGCGCTATTTCTGCACTTTCGGGGTTTTCAGTATTAAAAGCAACTTGCTTAGATTCAACCTGAATATTCTTAGCAATTGCAGTTTCTTCATAGTTAGCTTTTTCAAGCGTAAGCACAAACCAAAAGTGGCTTCCGATGCCTTCAGTACTTTGAAAGTTAAGTGAGCTACCCATAGCTTCTATCATATGTTTGGCAATGGTTAGGCCTAGGCCGCTACCGCCAAATTTTCTGTTTGTTGATGAGTCGGCCTGAGTAAAACTCTCAAAAATTTTATTTTGCTTGTCGGCAGGTATTCCTATCCCAGTATCGGTGACTTCAAAACGTATGGTTGATTTTAGAGTATCTTCCTGTAATACGATGGCAGAGATAGTCACACTTCCATGTTGGGTAAATTTAACGGCATTGCCCATTAGGTTCGCTAAGACTTGTCGCAATACAAAAACATCACCTTTTAGCATACCCATTGCATTGGAAATACTGGCGCCCAATTGAATGCCTTTTGCTATTGCCTGCGAGCGGAAAATTTCCAGTGTGTCATGTACTGCATCTTCTGCAGAAAATGTAACACTCTCAATAGTAAATTTACGCTCTTCAATTTTTGTAAAATCCAAAACATTATTCAGTAAAGAAAGTAAAAGTTTGGAAGATCCATCTAATGTTTTTAGTAAGTCCTGCTGATCGGCATTGAGTGGTGTAGTTTTAAATAAGGTACTAATGCCAATAATGCCATTGAGTGGGGTGCGAATTTCATGACTCATATTGGCGACAAATTGTGTTTTTGCTAGATTTGCTTCAGCAGCTCTGATGCTTTCAATTTCAGCTTTATGTCGAGCTTCATGCATGCGCTCAATGAGTTTAGCAACATAAATTGGCAGGGCTATTAACATTAAAAAGAAACCATAGACAATTGGTTTATGAAGCGCCCAAAAAGGATTCACTTGAGTTGCAATTAAGAATCCTAAAATACTGATTGCTTGCGCATGGTAGAGATATTTTTTACCAAACCGAAAGCCGTTACCAAAAATCACCCAAAGATATACGCCAATTAAAACAACACCAATATCACCAGCCAAAGCTAGAAATGATGATGTGCCGATTACATCTAGCCAAGCCCCAAATAATCTTCTCTTTGGAGATTTTTTATTAGTAGTATTTACAACAATCATTAACAATAAAGCTGAGATTTCAAAAGCTATTAAGCAATAAAAGCCAATTATTTCACCTTGTGTAATTTCTGCGCTGATAGCAAATGAAATAAGTAAATAAAGTGTAAATATAGTACCTATAGCTAATCTAATAATAGCCTGCTCAAGCTCTAGCGGGTCGCAGTGACTAGCGGCGTTATTGCGCCATTTTTTTAGTGAAGTCAACATGTTTTCGCCCTAATCAACTAGTCCTAAGCTGTAAAGTTGTTTGCTTTGATCTAGCAAGGTTTTGGCAACGCTCGCTAAATCATGTGTCTGCGCAGGTTTACTTAAGCATGCCGATACGCCCGCGGATAGCAGTTCTTGATGGATTGCTTTGTCCTTAAGTACAGTCACCACAATAATTGGTCCCCATAAAACATGCGTAGCATTTTTAATTAAATGCACAAATTCCATGCCATTCATTTGCTGCATACTAAAGTCTGTAATAATTAAATCCACTTGCTTGTTTTTCATCCAATCAAGCGCTTCAACAGGGTTGATCATTTTCACAATTTTTAGGTCCATTTTAAGTGATTTTAAAATAGCCGCGTGAATGTCTAACACTGTTGTTTGGTCATCTATCAACAAAACCGTTTGCCTAAACTTAGGCGCACTTCTAATGCTACTAATACTCATAGTTGCTACTTATCTTAACGGTACTAATAATTATTGCGATTGAGCAATGGTCGAATTTTCGTTATGAATTTTCTCAAAGATAGCTCGAATCTTTACCATAGCGCTGACCAACTCTGGGTCAAAGTGTTTTCCACTTTCTCCACATATATATTGAAATGCCTTTTCAAAACTCCATGCTTCTTTATATGGTCTGACACTGGTTAAAGCATCGAAAACATCTGCAATTGCTACAATGCGTGCTGCCAATGGGATTGCATTCCCCACTAGCCCATTTGGATAGCCTGAACCGTCAAAACGCTCATGGTGCGATAATGCAATTTCCCCACCTTTTTGCAAGTATTTAGAAGGGCTGTCCTCTAAAATTTGAAATCCTACATGTGGGTGCCTACGCATGACGGTCATTTCTTCTTCGTCTAATTTTCCCTTTTTAAGTAGAACACTATCTGGCGTGCCAATTTTCCCAATGTCATGCAATGGTGCTGAGAGTTCAATAACCTCAGCCTCGTCAGTATCTAAGCCAATGGCATCAGCCAGAGCTCTGCTATACAGTGACATACGCTGTAAATGCATGGCAGTGTCATAATCCTTATGTTCTCCAGCACGTGCGAGCCGCATTAATGTTTCTTTTTCGCGCTCCCGGATGTCGGCAGTGGCTACATTAACAAGGCTCTCTAGCAATAAACTTTTATTTTGCAGCGTCATGTGCTGAATATGCATTGTGAGCAAATTTTTGCTACGAGCGATGCATTCGTGCATGTCGACAGGCTTGTTGATAAAGTCTGTTACTCCAGCATCTAAAGCGGCATAGCGTATATCAGAATCCTTTTTAACAGTTATCATCATGACTGGTACAAATTCATACTGAGGAAGTAGTTTCAGTAGGCGGACAAATTCTATACCGTTCATTTCAGGCATCAGGTAATCAACAAAAATTAAATCTGCAGTATGCTGAGTGGCCCATTCTAAAGCTTGCTCCGGATTACTTTTCCCGACCACGGAAATGTTGGGATTAATACTTTTCACTACTTGTGAAAGTATAGCTCTGCTGGTTGATTGATCATCAACAATCAATACGGTGCAGTCGTTAAATGAATCTACATTAATCATGTATGAGTATCCTGAAGCAGGCGTATTACTATATTAACGTCAATAACATGAGCAATAATTAGGCCAGTGCTATAAAAATTTTACTAAAATTAAAAAAGTTTAAATAAATCAAAGGGTAAGAAGTCTATTTTATTTATTTGAATTTGAGAGTTTTTATTATTAGTGTTGAAGTCAAGTGTTCAACTTATGACAGTAAAGGGTTTTATTTTGACACATTATGCTTAAAATTAGTAATTCGATCTTATAAAAATATCACCATCTGGCTTTAAGTCAAAAGCAATGCAAATGCGCTCTTCATTAGAATTAAATGGAATCGTTCGATGAAATAAAGAAGATGGAAACAACACAACATCACCCACGCTTGGTGTAGCAATACCAACAGGAAAGTTGCTGTGTTTTTGTGGATAATTATCTCCATGCAAACCGTATTCAAAACAGCCTTCTGTCGGATCTTTTTTGTCTTTTGGCAACACTAGATAGACGGCACCACTAATCCAGCCTACTTCATGGATATGCCTATCCACATAGCCGCCACGACGCAATCTAACGTACCAAGAACTAGTAAACTCTAATTCATTAGGAAAGGATTTAATTAACTCGCAATCCGCGCCTGCAAAATGATTTTTATAGTTTAGGAATTCTTGTTTGACAATTTCACCCAATTTTCTAAAAGATGCCTCAGGGCGCTTGAAAAGATTGCCTGCAGATTGTTTCCCATTAATAATCATACCCTGTGCGCGGACTTCAATGGCGGTATTGTCTATGTCGTCAAGTAAGTCTTTAAGGAATTGGCTATTGGGCTCAGCCAGCTCAGGAATGCTTTTTTGATAGACAAAATCAAAGCCGTTCTTGCAGAAGTTGTATTGATCCTCAACGCCGAAGTTTGCCGCAAAATGAGTAGATAAGGTTTGTAAAAATGGTGCATCATGTTTTTGGTGTGTTTTTACAATATGATCTAACTTAGTTTTAAATGCGTCAAAATGCTCTGCTTTGTAAGTGCAATAAAGTGCTCGCTCCTGCCAATCATCTAATTGTGATCGCTCTAAATAATCAACGGCCTCATCAAATCGGCCAGCAAGGTATAAAAATTCCCCCATATTATAGTTGGCGCCAGGATGGTTTGCATTTAGCGCGAATGTATCAAAGTAGCACTTAATCGCATCTTCCATATTGCCTTGGTCGCGATAGCATTCTCCTAAATAATTATGCGCATCAGCATAATTAGGAAACATCTCAATTGCTCGCTTGAAATGAACAATCGCCTCATCTAACTTGCCTTCGTCACGCAATGCAGTACCTAAGTTAAAATGACCTCTCGGATCTTCATGAATGCTTAATGCTTTGCGATAACTGTAAATCGCTTCTTCTAATTTGCCTTGTTTTTGTAAAATTGTGCCAAGATTACCATGTGCTTCAAAAAATTGTGGTTGCAAAGTAATGGCATGTCGGTAGTGTTTTTCAGATTCATTAAATTTGCCGATGTTAGTCAATGCAATGCCAAGATTAAAGTGTAAGTCTGGCGTGTTGGGTTGAATCGCAATCGCATTTTTATAACTATTTACTGCCTCATCAAATTTAGCTAAACCATCTTGAGCAATGCCTAAAATTTGATGAAGTATAAAAGTCTTGGGGAAGCGAGCAACAAGTTTTTTAGCTGCCGCTTCTGCTTCCGCCAGTTTTCCTGAATTAAATAAGCTTAAAATGGGCTGCATTTCTTGCTGGCTAGGTTGTGCTGTAAAGGATGAGTGTTGCTGTGCCATAAGAATATCGCTGAATATGAGATTAGGGTTATTTTAGAATAAAATTACTCAACTTGTAATTAGAATCACTAAGCATTCGTATCGCTATTAATTTGTAATCTGGTCGCCATTTGACGCAAAAACTTCATTGCGACTTTGGGTTCATCTAAAAGCAAGGTTTCAATGTTGTCGGGATAAATGAGCACAACATCAGCATGTTCAGAACTAACAATCGCATCTGCGATGGCGGGCATGTTTGATAGTAATGCCATTTCCCCAAAATAGTCTCCAGCTTCAAGGGTGCGTATTACATTACCTTGTCGAACCAACTGCACCTGCCCGCTGACCAAATAGTGCAAGTTGCGCGTTAAATCACCTTGGCCGAATATATGCTCGCCATGGTGATAACTTCTACCATAGCGTTGCATAAGCTTACCCAGATAGTTGGGCTGAAGTTTAAGAGATTCATTTTCTTGACTATCTGAAAAAAGGCCTTTTAGGATGAGCACATCTTTTTTTCGTAAAGTGGCGATGAGCTCAGTACCGAGTAAAAAAACAGAAAAGTTAAAATACAGCCAAGTTATAGAGATAAATAGATTTTTCATGCTACCAAATACAGAGCCATAAGATTCATTGATTGTTAAAAACAAAGTAAAAGCAGGTCGCATTAGTAGCCAAAGGATTGCGGTAAAAAGTGCACCAATCAAAATGTGCTTTATATATAGCCTTACTGGAAAGAAGGCAAAATAAAATATGGAGATTAAAAGCGTGGTTAGAGTCAGTGAGGTGAGCGCGGCAATGATGTCATACTGAAAAAACTGGTGATTCGCACCTAGAAAGGTGATAATTTTTTCTAGCATGAGGCCAGCAAATGTAAATAAAAAGAACAGCATCAACATACCGATGACAGCAATAACATCTTTAATTTTACGGCGAATAAATGATGGGGCCTCTACTAACGTGGCGATTGTGTAAAAAGTAGAACGCATAGCGCCAGCAAGTGGCGTTACAGCCCACAATAACACAAACAGCCCAGCAGCGCCCCACGCAGCTTTTTGTTGAGCAGTGTTATACACTTCAACCATAATTGCACTACTAAACTTTGGTACTAAGTTACCTGTGATAATGGCGAGCTTGACGATGGCATAGTCAGAGCTGAATACCAATTGACTTAGCAAAAAGAACAGTAATAGCACCAGCGGGATGAGCGCAAACATCGCATAAAAAGACAGTGATGCAGATAAGCCGAGTGTATTGTGTCGTCGAAATGAATCAAACATTTCATGCATAACAAATAAAGGCGTGCTATACCTTTGCTTATCATAAGCCTCAATAGGCTTATTTATTACACTTTGCAAGCTTGTTTGCAACTTACTGCTCGCTTTTGTATTCTGTGTAGTTTGCTTCATAAGCTATCTTCTTAAATTTGCCATTTAATCTGATACTTTAGCGTAATGAGGGTCATTGTGGATGAGATGTCTTAAGTTAATGCCTTGAATTTTTCGGTGGCAGCAACCAAAGCAGAAGTGATGCCCGCTTCCATTGCTGAATGTCCAGCATCTTCAATCATATGAAATTCAGCATGCGGCATGACGCGACTTAGCTCCCACGCTGTAATGGGCGGGCATACCATGTCATACCTGCCTTGAATGATTTGCGTGGGGATATGCGTAAGTTTTGCTTTTGCTTCAGCAAGTAGATCTAAATCACCTACAAAACAATGATTCTGTATATAGTGTATTTGCACTCTAGCGCGCGCAAGTTCTACGTCGCCATTCACTTCATTAGTAGGAGTAACAGGCCTTGGCAATAGGCTCATAATGCTGCTTTCAAAAGAATTCCAGCAAATTGCAGCGGGAATGCTTACTCTGATGTCGTCAGAAAAAATAAGTTTTTCATAAGCCATTAGAGCGTTATGCCTTTCTTCGGGCCGAAGATAAGCGCACAGCGTATGCCAATGTTCTGGAAAAAATGCCTGCACCTGCCCCAAAAACCAAAGCAATTCAGATGGGCGACTTAAGAATATGCCGCGTAATATTAACCCTGTAACCTTGCTTGGATGCTGTGTTGCATAAGCTAATGCCAGTGTACTGCCCCAAGAGCCGCCAAATACAAGCCACTTATCTATATTAAGCGCTTTGCGGATGGCCTCAAGATCTGCTATTAAATCTGCAGTTGTATTTTGCTTAATGCCACCTTGCGGTTTGCTGCGACCACAGCCGCGCTGATCAATTAGTACAATGTAATAAATAGCAGGGTCAAAAAAGCGACGTTGCGTCGGATTACAACCGCTACCTGGGCCACCATGTAAAAAAACTACTGGCTTTCCCGCAGGATTTCCACAAATTTCATAATAAACTTCGTGAAAATCTCCCGTCATAAGATATTTTTTATCAAAAACTTCTATCTCAGGATACAAATTGTAAGTACTCTTTTGCATGTAAATTTTTATCTTTCTATTTGATTATAAATGAAATTTTTAAATATACTAGCATTTTGTTGCCAGAGTCTAAACACTTATTTTAATAAACATGAAACTATTTGTAAGTAAATTGTAACTAATGTATTGCAATTCGTAGTTGTCTATAATATAGTGCTGTACGCACATGAAAATGTGATGAGAAATAGACTCTATTAGTTGCTAAAAATTTGAGATAACATCAAAAAATAGTCATTAAGAAAGTTTTATTTTATAAACCCTTAGTAGTTCAACTTTGGAGATTAATATGCAAATCAACAAGATCAAATTAGCACTAGGTTTAGTTGCAGGTCTATCAGTGGCAATGCCAATGGTAGCATCAGCAGCAGCAGACCAAGAAGCAGCAATGGCAAACGCAAACAACTGGGCTCACCCACGCGGTCAGCACGATAACCAAGGCTACAGCAAGTTAGCACAAATCAATAAAGGTAACGTTAAAAACCTTAAAGCAGCATGGACATTCGCTACTGGTGTAAACCGTGGTCACGAAGGTTCACCAATCGTTGTTGGTAACATGATGTTCGTACATACAGCGTTCCCAAACAATGTATACGCACTTGATTTAAACGACAATCAAAAAATCGTATGGTCATATTTCCCTAAACAAGATCCATCAGTACAAGCTGTTTTATGTTGCGATAACGTAAACCGCGGTCTTGGTTTCGGTGATGGTAAAATCTATCTTCAACAAAATGACGGTAACATGGTTGCTTTAGATGCTAAAACAGGCGCTAAAGTATGGTCAACATTAGTAAACGACCCAAAAGTCGGCGCTACAAATACTAATGCACCACACGTAA
>JAUYAL010000060.1 GCA_030693535.1 Methylotenera sp. | reverse complement strand
ATACCAATGGTGAAACTATCGGCTTGCTAGGAATTTATGCAGATATCACTGAACAAAAGCAAGCTGAAGATAAAATCAAGCTGCTGTCACAGCTATACGCATTGCTGAGTTACTGTAATCAAGCGATTGTGCGTAGTGATAATCAGCAGGATTTATTTCAGCGTAGTTGTGATGCCGCAGTAAAGTTTGGTAGTTTGAAAATGGCGTGGATTGGCTTGGCCGATATTGAAAGCACTTTGATTCAGCCCGTCGCTATTTGTGGCGATGCGCATGGTTATTTACAGGACATTCAAATTTCAGTTGATGCTAATAGCCCATTTGGGCAAGGACCTACCGGCGTTTCTATTCGTGAAAATCACCCTGTTTTCGTGCAGGATTTTCTTCATGATCCACGCACATCCGCTTGGCGTGAGCGTGCTGAAAACTCTGGCTGGCATGCTTCAGCCTCATTGCCGTTGCGTTGCCATGGGCTAACGATAGGCGCGTTTACTTTGTATGCCGGTGAAATTAACGCCTTTGATGATGACGTGCAGAATTTGCTGATTGAAATGGCGAATGACATTAGTTTTGCGCTCGAAATTTTTGCGCGTGAAGAAGCGCGCCTCGATATGGAATTTGCATTGCAAAACTCTGAGGAGCGTTTGCAGTTGGTGTTGCGTGGCTCGCGTGATGCACCGTGGGACTGGAATCTTGAAAGTAATGATCTATATTACTCACCGCATTGGTGGGGTATGCTGGGCTACGAGATCAATGAGCTAGCTACGGGTGATCATTTATGGCAACAGATTGTGCATCCAGAAGACTTGGACAAAGTGAATCATGCCTTTGATACTGTCATCAAGGGCGGCTCCGACACTTATGAGCTTGAATTTAGAATGCAACACAAAAATGGGCATTATGTGCCTGTGCTTTCACGCGGTTTTATTCTGCGAGATGAGCATGGCGCGCCGCTACGGGTGTCTGGTACTAATACCGATTTAACCGAGCGTAAGCAAATAGAGACGGAGCGTGAAAAAGCCTTGACCTTATTGCAAAAAGTGACTAATCGTTTACCAGGTATGGTGTATCAGTATCGTCTGCGTCGTGATGGTTCTGCTTGTTTTCCTTATGCCAATGAAGGTATTCGAGAAGTCTATCGTGTTAAGCCAGAGGATGTGCTTGAAGATGCATCTTCGGTGTTGTCTATTATTCATCCCGATGATTTTGAAAATGTTGTTGCGTCCATTCAACAGTCGGCGCAAGACCTGACGCTATGGCGACATGAGTATCGAGTGAAGTACGAAGATGGATCGGTACGCTGGCTCTTGGGCAGCGCCTTGCCAGAAGCTGAGGCCGATGGTTCAGTGTTGTGGCATGGTTTTATCACTGATATTACAGCGCGCAAGGCAGATGAAGAGCAATTGCGTAAGTTTTCTCAGGCCGTTGAGCAAAGTCCAGAGAGTGTTGTGATTACTAACGTTGATGCTGAAATTGAATATGTCAATGCCGCTTTTGAGCACGCAACAGGCTACAGTCGTGACGAGGTCATCGGTAAAAATCCTAAAATTTTGCATTCAGGCAGAACCCCGCAAGCAACTTATACATCCATGTGGGCTGAACTAAGCCAAGGCCGGCCATGGAAGGGTGACTTTGTCAATTGCCGCAAAGATGGTGGCGAATACACCGAGTTTGCGATTATTACACCCTTACGTGAGGCCGATGGATCTATAAAAAAATACGTAGCGGTAAAAGAGGATATTACCGAGAAAAAACGTATCGGCATGGAATTAGATCAACATCGAAACCACTTGCAAGGCTTGGTGGATAGTCGCACGTTTGCGCTCAGTCAGGCGCGTGAGCAAGCCGATGCTGCCAATCAGGCTAAAAGTGCATTTTTAGCCAACATGAGCCATGAAATTCGCACCCCCATGAATGCGATTATTGGGCTGACGCATTTGTTACGTCGTGCGGGTGCAACACCGCACCAAACTGAGCGCTTAGATAAAATTGATAGTGCTGGACGGCATTTGTTAGCCATTATTAACGATATTCTTGATTTATCTAAAATTGAATCAGGTCGGTTGCAGTTGGAGCATACTGATTTTAATCTTTCTAACATCCTTGGAAACATTGAGTCAATGATTGGTGAAACTGCACGTAATAAAGGTCTGCGTCTTGAAATTGATCATGGTGATGTGCCGCAGTCGCTTCGTGGCGACCCTACTCGTTTGCGCCAAGCTTTGCTTAACTATGCCGCTAATGCAGTTAAGTTTACCGATAAAGGCTTGGTGATTTTACGCGCCAAATTGTTAGAAGATGGTGGGGATGACCTGCTGGTACGCTTTGAGGTGCAAGACACCGGTATTGGCATTAGCCCTGATAAAGTTGCAAAGTTATTTCAAGCCTTTGAGCAAGCAGATAGCAGTATTACACGTAAATATGGCGGCACCGGCTTAGGGCTTGCAATTACACGCCGGCTGGCGAATATGATGGGTGGCGAAGTTGGCGTTAATAGCAAACCGGAATCTGGCAGCACCTTTTGGTTTACGGCTAAATTGCAACGCGGCCAACAAATGCCGATTGCAAGCTTGAACACGGCTAGTGAGCGTGATGCTGAAACGTTGCTAC
>JAUYAL010000053.1 GCA_030693535.1 Methylotenera sp. | reverse complement strand
TCCTGATCTAGCACCTGCACTAGAAGCCGCGATTGATCGCATCGTTGACTTGTTACCCATTGCGCGGGAACACTACTACCACCCTGATATGCGCGGCTCATGGTCAATTAAAGCTGTACTGCCCACCATTGCACCTGACTTGGCTTATGACAACTTGGAAGTCGCAAACGGTGGCATGGCACAGGAAGCATTTACTGAAATCATGCACCCAGACACTTTGCCAGAACGCCGCCAAAAATTACATAATGCGCTATTACTATATTGCGAACGAGACACGTTAGCGATGGTGCGTATTGCACATTATTTTGAGAATGGAACCTGATTGAGTAATATCTTAGCTGAAAAACTGGTGATTGCGGTTTCATCGCGCGCCTTATTTAATCTGGATGAAAGTCATGCTATCTTTGAAAACGCAGGTGTCGATGCATACTGCCAGCATCAGGTTGGCAATGAAGACGTGCCGCTTAAACCCGGCGTCGCCTTTAACTTGGTCAAGAAGCTGCTGGCGCTTAATGCAGTTGATCCGGTTCATCCGCGAGTAGAAGTGATTCTGCTTTCACGCAACAGCGCAGACACCGGACTGCGTATCTTTAACTCAATCCAGCATCATGAACTTGATATCGGGCGCGCGGCGTTTACCAAAGGCGCGAGCACACATCCTTATATTTCGGCCTTTGGTACCCATTTGTTCCTGTCTGCGGATCCTGTTGATGTACGCAAGGCACTGGAAGCTGGATTTGCGGCTGCCACTATTTTATCTTCGTCCTCGACACCATCAATAGACACGAAAAACCCGACGCAATTACGCATTGCCTTCGATGGAGACGCCGTTTTGTTTTCGGATGAATCCGAACGAATATACAAGCAGAATGGACTTGAAGCCTTTAATGGCAATGAAGTCATCGCTGCTAAGCAACCTATGCTAGGCGGCCCATTCAAGAATTTTCTTGCAATGCTGCACCAGATTCAACTGGATTATCCAGCAGAGGAGTCACCAATCCGCACCGCGCTCATTACCGCTCGTGCTGCGCCCGCGCACGAGCGTGTTATCCGCACCTTGCGCGCATGGGACATTCGTATTGATGAAGCGCTTTTCTTAGGAGGGAAGGATAAGGGTGTATTTCTCAAAGCTTTTGGTGCGGACATTTTCTTTGATGATCAACAGAAACACTGCGAATCTGCGCGCCAGCATGTTGCTACAGGCCATGTGCCACACGGGGTGGCGAACGAATAACTGCTTACACTGCCCATCTCGACTGATTTTTGGTCAAATCAATCATCGAATACGGATACGCTATATATTTGATGACACAAACCGGTGACGCATCTCTTCTAAATTAAATTCGTGCAAAATCGCCTCTATGCGTTGTTGCGCATTTTTGCGTGGCTGGCCTGTATATTTGGCAATAATCAGCTCATTTTTCATAGAATGTTCCCAACCTACCAGCTCGGTCACGGTGACGCTGTAGCCAGATGCCTCTAATTGCAGGCAACGCAATACATTGGTAATTTGGCTACCAAATTCACGCGTATGTATCGGGTGTCGCCAAATTTCACTCAATGGCGTTTTGCCGAGACTTTCATTTTTATGCTGCCTTAACACCTCTGCCACCTCTGCTTGGCAACAAGGCACTAGCACCATATACTTTGCCTGTTTTTTTAAGCCAAACTGAATCGCGTCATCGGTCGCGGTGTTGCAGGCATGCAATGCCGTGACAATATCCACCTTAGCAGGTATAGCATTTGAAGTCGTAGATTGTTCTACAGTTAAATGCTCAAAACGCATGCGTGAAAAACCCAATTCCTGCGCTAGATTTTTGGATTTTTCCACCAGCTCAGCACGTGTTTCTATGCCTATTACTTCACCAGTGCTTAATTGTTTTAACAATAAATCATACAAAATAAAGCCCAAGTAAGATTTGCCTGCCCCATGATCAACCAATACGGGGCTGGGGTTATGCGTTAACACGTCGTTAAACAGCGGCTCGATAAAATTCACCAAGTGATAGACCTGCTTGAGCTTACGCCGACTGTCTTGGTTAAGCTTGCCATCGCGCGTTAAAATATGCAGCGCCTTAAGTAGCTCAATGGATTGGTTAGGTTTGATTTCAGGGATATTTTGCATGTAGCTATTTTAATGTAAAAAATAAATTTTTATCTGACTTGTCGTCAAACAAATCAGTTCTGCGTTATGTACACTAAGTGCACTTGATTTTTGCTCTTAAATTTATAAAAAAGATGTACGTAATAATTCAATCATTAAGTCAGGAGTCAAAAATGAAAAAAGTCATGCTAGGCAGCTCAGTGATATTGTTAAGCTTATTTGTTAATTTAGCACAGGCAGCACCTTCACAAGGTGATGACTCAAAACATGCGGAGCACGCAGCTATACGCCAACAACATCAGCAACATGAGCAAGAACAACGCGCTGCCGGACAGCCAAAAAAACAAAAGCCATCGGCGCCAGCTAAACCGAACAAACCGAACAAACCGAACAAACCAAGTAAATAAGCAATAAAAATTAACTTACACAGCTCACAATAAAATATCCTTCAAGGAATTATCATGAAAAACACATTTGCAATCTCAGTTGCTTTATTTACACTCGCTGTATCAACATCGGCTATCGCCGATAACGCCACTAATTTAGATAACCGCGGCGATCGTATCGAAGAACGTTTAGACAACAAAGGAGACCGAATTGAAGAGCGTTTAGACAATCGCGGCGACCGAATTGAAAATCGTTTGGATGCAAATGCTGATAGAGCGCGTGCAAATGGTAATGATGCTAAAGCCAATAGGCTTGAGAAAAAGGGCGACATCATCGACCAACGCTTAGATAACCGAGGCGAACGTACTGACAACCGTCTAGATAGAAAAGGCGAACGCATCAACAACCGCATGGATAAACGCGAAAAACGTAAATAACGTAAATAACGTAAGCTTATATTATGCTTATGGAGCGCGATTTCGACAAACCTTATCTCAGCATGAATCATTTTCTTGCCGATATAGAAGGTCGTGCTTTTCGTATGGCACAGATTGCCACCGGCAATCGCGATGATGCGCTTGAAATCGTGCAGGATGCGATGATGAAGCTGGTGCAAAAATACAGCCAGCACCACGCTACAGAGTGGAAAGCCTTGTTCTACAGCATCCTGAATACACGCATTCTCGATTGGCACCGCAGACAATCTGTTCGCAACCGTTTCAGAAGCTGGCTGAACTGGCATGACGGCGAAGATGAGGAAAGTGAAGATTTGCTGGAACAGCAAGCTGGCGATATACATCACGCACCGGACATCAAACTGCAGGATGATCAGCTCATGACAGGATTAAATGCTGTACTCGGCACCTTACCCGTAAGACAACAGCAAGCTTTTTTTCTACGCGTATGGGAGGGACTCAATATCGATGAAGCGGCCGCTATCATGCAATGCTCAGCCAGCAGCGTCAAAACCCATTACGCGAGAGCATTGGAGAAATTACGTGGACAGTTGGAGGATCATCAATGACAAGTGATCAGGAAAAATTAGAAGCTAAAGCCAAGGCGAGTCTGGACAAAAGCGTGTATACACTGGATAAGCAAACGCGAGATGATCTGGCTTCTATCCGCAAAAAAGTACTTCAGTATCAAAATACCAAAACCGGATTCAGTTTGAATGCATGGATACCGGCTGGTGCATTTGCATGCTGTGCGTTACTGACCGTGCTGATACTCTACAGCCACAATCCTGCCGATGACACCACGCAACAAATTTCCGTTCAACAAGCCACAAATAACGAACAGACAGAACAAATCGCCATGCTGGAACTGCTCACCCATCCGGAAGATCTTGAAACCGCAACTGACCCGGCTTTTTATGTCTGGATGGATGAGGTGCTGGAGGAAGAAGGTGCAGAAGATGCTGTTTAGATTATCTGTTTCTGGTTTCGCTTTATTGATATTACTCAGCCATACCAATACTGCGTTAGCAGATACCCACCCGCCTTTAGACCTCATCGAATTATTGGGGGAAATGGGTGATGAGGACAATATGCTTGAGATCGCATTGGCTGAATTGGAACAAAAACGACCCACTCAACCAAGCCACGGCAACAAACAAAATCACTCGCAAGATTCAGACAAAGCAGCACCCGCAGGAGGCAGTAAAAAATGAACTTATCCGTAAAAATTCACCATTATGCTATGGCTTGCAGCCTATTACTGGGCCTTGCCTTACCGGCAAAGCAGGTATTTGCTGAAAGCGTTGCATGGGAACAGTTAAACAAACAGCAACAGCAGACGCTGAGCGGCATCAAAGACCGCTGGCATGAATTATCGCCACAACGACAAGAAAATCTTAGCAAAGGTGCAGATAAATGGGCCAATATGCCTCCCGAGCAACAAGTACGTGCACGTGAGAATATTGAACGATATAAAAACTTGGCCCCAGAAGAAAAAGCCCTGATTAAAGAACGCATGCATAAATTCAGACAGTTACCACATGAAAAACGGCAAGCTTTACGCGAGCGCTGGAAAAACATGCCGCCAGAACAAAAAGAACGTCTCAGAAATCGTATCAAAAACATGAGTCCAGAACAGCGCCAGCAACTACGTGAAAGAATCAAAGAGCGTAGGATGCAACGCCATCAATAGAACAGCAACTGAAAGCGCCGCATAAATAATCTACGGGAGAAACGCAGATATAAATTTGAATCGTGGTGGTCGATGTTAAAATGCGAACTTAATTAAGTGAACCTCCGTTTCAAAATCAAAAAAAGACACGAAGGCGAGCTGAAGACATTACATTCTGTACGGTGTAGCGATGCCGACAAAGTATTTTTGCATTTTCAAACGGAGTAAGAATGGCAATTCAATGGTATCCGGGTCACATGACCCAAGCACGCAAAAAAGCCGAAGAGACGATGGAGTTCACCGACATGGTTATCGAAGTGCTAGATGCGCGCGTGCCTGCCGCCAGCCATAACCCGATGATTGATGAAATGCGCCTATTTCGCCAGCGCCCGCAGCTTAAAATCTTGAATAAAGCGGATTTAGCTGACCCAGCAGCCACACAAGCCTGGCTCAATTACTTTAATGCGCAACCCAACACTAAAGCGGTTGCGCTGTCTTGCAAAAAACCTGGCGATGCTAAAAAAATCCCTGCTATTTGCAGAAAAATCACGCCCCACCGAGGCACACATTTAAAGCCGTTACGCATGCTAATAATGGGCATTCCTAACGTGGGTAAATCAACATTGATGAACGCCCTGCTCAACCGCCGCGTGGCAAAAGTTGGCGACGAGCCCGCTGTGACTAAAAGCCAGCAACGCTTTGATTTAGACGACACCATGAGTATTACCGATACACCGGGCATGATGTGGCCAAAAATCGCTTATGAGTCGGATGGCTATATGCTGGCAGCGAGCCATGCGATTGGTCGCAACGCGGTGATTGATGAAGATGTTGCACTATTTTTAGCGGATAATTTACTTAAAAATTACCCAGCCCTACTCAATGCGCGCTACAAACTAGATACCATGAAACATGATGGTGGTTTTTTAGATGTGCTTAAAATGGATGGTGTTGATTTGATGGAAGCCATTGCCAAACGTCGCTCTTACAAACGCCATGACGGCTTGTGGGATACTGAAAAAACTGCGGTGGCTTTTTTAACGGATTACCGCAGTGGCGCCATAGGTCGCGTGAGTTTAGAAACCCCCGCTTCAAGAGCTGAAATGACATCACAGACAGAAACTAATAAACCAAATACCTCAGAAAGCGATTCAGACACTGACAGCGCGACTGACACGCCGCAA
>JAUYAL010000049.1 GCA_030693535.1 Methylotenera sp. | reverse complement strand
TTAGGGCGTGGACTACCAGGGTATCTAATCCTGTTTGCTCCCCACGCTTTCGTGCATGAGCGTCAATATTATCCCAGGGGGCTGCCTTCGCCATTGGTATTCCTCCACATCTCTACGCATTTCACTGCTACACGTGGAATTCTACCCCCCTCTGACATATTCTAGTCTTGTAGTTTCAAACGCAGTTCCCAAGTTGAGCTCGGGGATTTCACATCTGACTTACAAAACCGCCTGCGCACGCTTTACGCCCAGTAATTCCGATTAACGCTTGCACCCTACGTATTACCGCGGCTGCTGGCACGTAGTTAGCCGGTGCTTCTTATCAAGGTACCGTCATTAACACAGTTTATTCGACTGCATCGTTTCTTCCCTTGCGAAAGAGCTTTACAACCCGAAGGCCTTCTTCACTCACGCGGAATGGCTGGATCAGGCTTTCGCCCATTGTCCAAAATTCCCCACTGCTGCCTCCCGTAGGAGTCTGGACCGTGTCTCAGTTCCAGTGTGGCTGGTCGTCCTCTCAGACCAGCTACTGATCGTCGCCTTGGTGAGCTTTTACCTCACCAACTAGCTAATCAGATATCGGCCGCTCCATTAA
This sequence comes from Methylotenera sp., assembly GCA_030693535.1. The sequence goes on along the minus strand of JAUYAL010000049.1, from coordinate 614 downwards.
CGCAAGGTCCGAAGATCCCCTGCTTTCCCCCGTAGGGCGTATGCGGTATTAGCCAACCTTTCGATTAGTTATCCCCCATTATTGGATACGTTCCGATACATTACTCACCCGTTCGCCACTAATCATTCTAGCAAGCTAGAAATCATCGTTCGACTTGCATGTGTAAAGCATTCCGCCAGCGTTCAATCTGAGCCAGGATCAAACTCTTCAGTTTAATTTCTGACTATTACTTTTTCCTCTTACGAGGTGGTTATTTCGCTTTTGCTTTATTACTTAAGATAATTAAGTAATGACTCAAATTCATTTCAAGGTCTGTGTGATTCTTGTTACCAAGAACCGTTACATATTTGTCATAAATTTAAGTGTAAGCACTTGTTTTTCTGAGTCTGAGCTTAATGCCAATCAACTAAGTTAAATTTTAATGTAAACACTAAAACAAGTTAGTTGCGATTAAGTCAGCTGCTTTATTCACAAGCACCCACACTTATCAGTTGTTATATTGTTAAAGAACTTTTGTTTCCGTCGTTACGCTTTGCGTTAACGAGGTGCGCATTATACAGAGCTTTTAACGCTCGTCAACCTTAATTTCGTAATATTTACTAATTAAAATTAAC
>JAUYAL010000043.1 GCA_030693535.1 Methylotenera sp. | reverse complement strand
ATGCACCGCCGCCAGGAGCCGCGTTGTATTTAGTTAATTCAGCATAACCACCAGCAGCACCTAAAGCGTCTGTTGGGTTAGTCATACCAAGGTTCATCGCCACACCAGCCCAGCCACCGATACCTGATAGCACGCCAACGTGTTGTTTACCTTTTAGGCCGTATGTGAATGCATTACCAATCACGCCAGAACCCACTTGGAATTTCCAAAGTTCTTTACCTGATTGTGCATCAACAGCTTTAAACCAACGATCTAAAGTACCGAAGAATACTAAGTTTGAAGCAGTTGCTAAAGCACCACCCCATGCTGAGAATTTCTCTTTGTTATACCATACTTTTTTGTTGGTCATTGGGTCATAAGCAGCAAAACCACCCATTACACCGTCAGGACCTGGGAACATAGTCAATGTAGCACCAACCCAAGGTTGACCAGCAACATATTTAGACTCAACTGGCTCGTATGTCATACATACGTGGTTCATTGGTGAATACATTAAACCAGTTTTTGGTGAGTACGCAGCTGGCTGTTGATCTTTAGTACCCAATGCAGCTGGGCAGATGCCTTTAGCATTGTAATCTTGGTGAGTTGAAGCTGAAGCTAATTTGTTAGGCACGCCTGTTTTCAAATCAACACCAGTTGCCCAGTTAACAAATGGGTGAACTTTTTCAGCAGCTACTAATTTACCTGTACCAGCGTGCCATGTGTATGCAAAGCCGTTACGGTCATGATGCCAAGCGTATGTTTTGCCACCTTTGTCGAACAAGATTACTTCGTTAATACCATCGTAATCCCACTCATCATGTGGCGTCATTTGCATGCCCCAACGTGCCATACCAGTATCTAAATCACGAGCAAAAATAGTCATTGACCATTTGTTATCGCCTGGACGGACATCTGGGTTCCAAACTGAAGGGTTACCTGTTCCGTAGTAAACCAAGTTTGTACGTGCATCATACGGCCACCAGCCCCATGTAGAACCACCACCATGTTGCCAACCATCTTTAACAGCTTGTGGTTTTAACCATGTACGTGTACCAAGATCTTTTTCGCCAATTTTCAATTGGTCATTAGGGATTTTTGCAAAAGAACCGCCCATTTTGTTGCCGCCGTTTACGTCTTGGTAAACTGACAATGCACTGTACTCAGGAGTATCTTTGTTGAAGCCTTCACCAATTAATGCTTCAGCATCTGGGCCTGTTGAGTAAGCTTTCCATGCCAATGAACCATCTTTGATGTTGTAAGCTGCCAAGAAGCAACGTACACCAAACTCAGCACCTGAACAACCTGTAAGCACTTTGTCTTTAATTACGTGTGGAGCATTAGTGTTTGTAGCACCAACTTTTGGATCATTTACTAATACTGACCATACTTTAGCACCAGTTTTAGCGTCTAAAGCAACCATGTTACCGTCATTTTGTTGCAAGTAGATTTTACCGTCGCCGTAGCCTAAACCACGTGAAACGTTATCGCAACATAATACAGCTTGTACTGATGGATCTTGTTTTGGGAAATAAGACCATGAGATTTTTTGGTTGTCGTTTAAATCAAGTGCATATACGTTGTTTGGGAATGCTGTATGTACATACATCATGTTACCAACAACAACAGGTGAACCTTCGTGACCACGGTTTACACCAGTAGCGAATGTCCAAGCTGCTTTAAGGTTTTTAACGTTACCTTTGTTAACTTGTGCTAAAGCACTGTAACCTTGGTTGTTGTGCTGACCACGTGGGTGAGCCCAGTTGTTTGAATCTTTCATTGCTGCTTCTTGGTCTGCTGCAGCTGATGCCACTAATGGCAATGCCATACCAGCAACTAAGCCAAGAGCCAATTTGATTTTGTTGATTTGCATATTTAATCTCCAAAGTTAAACTACTAAGGTTGTTAATAATTCCACCGTAACGAGTTGGTGTTTTTTGATGTAATCTCAAATTCTCAACTCATTAGTAAAACTATTTTTTAGCACAGTTTGTGTGCGTATTTGGGACTATATCCCAGTCAATCACGAATTGCAATACATTAGTTACAATTTACTTACATTTCAGTGAAAATAAAAAAATTGTTATGCTCTATCATAGCCGAGTGCAACCAATCAATATAAAATGTTGTTTATAATCATATAGAAAGCTTACAGTCAACCATGCAAAATACCATTTACAACTTGTATCCTGAATTGAAAATTCATGCTCAGCATACACTTAAAGCCGATAATTTACATGAAGTTTATTACGAGGTTTGTGGTAACCCGAATGGCGTGCCGATCGTTTTTTTGCACGGTGGACCTGGCAGTGGTTGCAACCCAGCTCAGCGCCGCTTTTTTGATCCAGCCCACTATAAAATCATTCTCATTGATCAACGCGGATGTGGGCGTAGCAAGCCTTTAGGTGCTGTTGACAAAAATACCACCAGCGATTTAGTCAATGATATCGATTTAATCCGTCAGCAGTTAGGCATTCAACAGTGGCTTGTATTCGGCGGCTCTTGGGGCAGTACGCTTGCGTTGGCTTATGCCTTGCAGCACACATCGCATGTTACTGGTTTGATTTTGCGTGGTGTATTTTTAAGTCGCCCTAGTGAGTTATCCTGGTTTTTAGGGGCGGTTAAAACATTCTTCCCAGCACCTTGGGAGCGTTTATGTGAATTTTTACCAGCCAATGTGAGAGATAATCCTTTAAACGCATACGAACAACTTATTTTTAGTGTCGATACTAATATTAGTGTTCCTGCTGCTATTCAGTGGAATGCTTTTGAAAGTAGCATCATGACCTTATTACCAAGACCGGCTAGCGCTACTGACATTGACGGTAAAGTTGAACTCGCGCGCGCCAGGGTGCAGATTCATTACATTAAACATCATTGTTTTGTGGGTGACCGCGATTTACTAGCTGAAGCCTCATTAAAGCTTGCGCATGTTCCTACTGTGATTGTGCAGGGACGTTACGACATGGTGTGCCCTCCGATTACGGCATGGGAGCTTAGCCGCGCGATGCCTCATGCCGAGCTTCATATTATTGAAGACTCGGGGCATTCTGCAATGGAAGCAGGCACTACTTCGGCCTTGGTAGGCGCGACTGAGAAATTTAAATACTTAATTGCTTAGAGCCATCATTACAACAGTGCAATCTAACCGATTGCTAAATTAAACATCATCAATAAAGTCTATAAAACATGCTATGAAAAAACGCACATTTTCTGCTAAAAAAAGCGAGTTACGTAAAGCGATTAATATGCCGCGCGAGGCGTACGCCAAGCAACGCTACAACACGCCTTTATTTGTGATGCATGAAATGTTAAATGCATTTCAGCGGCACAATGTGCTGGGGTTATCAGCCTCACTCTCTTTTTATGCCATGTTTGCGCTTATTCCG
>JAUYAL010000035.1 GCA_030693535.1 Methylotenera sp. | reverse complement strand
TGGTGGAGCTGGGGGGAATCGAACCCCCGTCCGCAAATCCTCTACAGACAGTTCTACATACTTAGCCTTGTTGTTTAATTTAACGTGCAACACACCAACAGACAAGCAGTTTGCACGCGAGCTACCTTAAGGTTAATGATGTATTAAGTGGCCCAATACAACACGTATCCCGTGTATATGACACTACGTATGGGTTACCCCAATCCAACCCACGGGAGAGCTGGTGTAGCGTCTAACAGAACTAAGCTGCTAGAGAGTAAGTTTCGTCGTTTGCGACTATACTTTTTTCAGCTGTATTTACGAGGTAATCTGAGCCTCGGTATGCCCTGCACTGCTTTGTAACCCACGTCGAAACCTGGTCAGCCCCAAATCAGTATTGCTGTGACTAACTAAATTAAAAGTTAGTTCCATCAACTGGTTGAATTATACGCTGGTTCACGTATAGATTGTTAAATATGGTGGCGGTTCTATCAACCATCAAAATAAGCAGTTTAAACACGCAACGCTAATAGGCACAACTAATGCTGAACGCCATCCCTACGAATAACCTTCAAGAAAGTAAGTAGTAATATTTTTAAATCAAACCAAAAGGATTGATTATTTACATACTCCACATCAAGCCCAACCTTGTCAGGAATTGGCAATTCATCGCGCCCGTTAATCTGCGCCCAGCCAGTCAAACCGGGCACCAGTTTATCAACGCCATGCTGTGTGCGTAATTCGATTAAGTCATCCTGATTGAATAATGCAGGACGTGGCCCTACAAAACTCATGTCCCCTTTGATAATACTCCATAGCTGTGGCAGCTCATCCAAACTGGATTTACGTAAAAATGAGCCTATGGGCGTTAAAAACTGTTGAGGGTCTGCTAACAAATGGGTTGCTACAGCTGGCGTATCCACACGCATAGAGCGAAATTTAGGCATGTTGAATATTTTGTTATTACGCCCGACGCGGCCAGACCAATAAAAAACCGGACCAGCTGAAGTAAAGCGTACCATTGCTGCTATTAACATAAACGGTAATAGCAAAAACAGTGATGCAAAAAATGCCAACCATAAATCAAATAAACGTTTCATTATCAATCAGCCATAAAATTTTGATGATTACTTGCAACTACAAACATAACATTTCCAACAGCTTGGCCACCTTGTTTAATCATAAATCGTCGAACACTCCAAAAATTTAAAGCCTTACTTTAGCTTTGAATCAAGCCCAAGTGCAGTTGCCTTTAGGCCATCGGCAACGGAAACTGACGGCTCCCAACCAAGCAAAGTGCGAGCCTTAGTAATATCCACCTGCAAATTGCCACACAAGCGTTGCGCAATGTCTTTTTTACCAACTAAAACAGCACTAAGTTCAATTAGCTTTTGCGGCACAGGCAAAAGTCTGGACTTTACATCAAGCGCAACAGCACACGCACTTAGTAGCTCAGTGGTTGATAAATCATGTCCATCAGAAACCAAGAATACTTGACTGACTGCCGCCGGGTGATCAACACACCTTGTAATCAGGCTAACTAAATTACCTACATAAACAAAACTACGTTTGTTGTGAATAGCGCCCAATGGTAGAGGAATGCCACGTTTTACAGCGCGCATCATACTTGCAAAGTTTGCTTTCACCCCGGCACCATAAACTAATGGTGGGCGGATAATCACCACCTCCAACCCTGTTTGCTGTGCAATCTGCAATAGGCCTTGTTCAGCTTCGAGCTTTGATACACCATAGGCGTCTTGTGGATTAGCAACATCACTTTCTTTAAATGGCTTATCTACTTCTGTATGCTCACCATTCACCTTAATTGAGCTAATAAAAATAAAGCGTTTTACATCTGCCCTTGCTGCCTGATGGGCAAGGTTAAGTGTGCCATCAACATTAACCTTGCGAAACTCAGCCAAGGGATCAACAACTGTGTCATGCATTACATGTACACGTGCCGCTAGATGAATCACAACATCTACATCGCGCAACGCGGTTGACCAATCAGTACCACGATTAATTTCACCAACCATTGTCATTTCAACATTTTTAATTGCAACAACTTTAGTGCGCACCGCTACCAGTATTTCATGCCCTTGACTTAATAATTCAGCACAGAGCTCTTTACCCACAAAGCCAGTTACACCCGTAATTAAAACCTTCATGATGACTAAAAACTTTCTCTAACGATGATATTGCCCAATGGGAAATTTTTGCGGCGTATTACTGGTTTAAACAAATGTACCAAAGGCTGTATGGCTTTAGTGACACAAGCTAGGTAAGTCTAGGTTTAATCTAAAACTCAAATGGGTTAAGAAACTTTACAGAAAATCGTTCAAAGTCGCGCGTATTGCGGGTAACCACAGTGAGCTGATGCGAAATTGCGCAAGCGGCAATCATGGCATCTTCAATCACCGTATTTGATTGCCCGTGCATCAACCTTGCCCATATTCTGAATGATTCTGCGGTCATTGGTAGCACGCTGTAGCTACTGGCAAGCTGGTTAAGCCATACTTCAATTTCGTTTGCTTTGTCCGTATTTTGCTCACTTGTGATTTCAATGCCTGCTTGTATTTCGCCAATGGTAACGGTGCAAAGATGCAAATCATGATCATCTACACTTTGCAACCACGCTACAACTGCGCCATGCGGTTTGATTTTTCTGAGCTCTGAAACAATATTGGTGTCGAGTAAATACATGCTTATTCGGTAATAGCTAGGCGACGGTTAACTTTGCCACGAGGAGGTATGCTTAAATCGCCACGCGCGATTTCAGACAACAGCAAGGCTTTTAACGTAGGTGGCGCAGCTTGATTTAAGCGCTTCCATTCGGCTATCGGCACCAACACTGCCGTTTCTACCCCGCGTCGCGTCACAAGCTGCGAACCTTCAGCAATACAGGCATCTAAAAACTCGCTAAAGCGCGCTTTAGCATCTTGCACAGGCCATGTGTTCATCATAAAACTCCAGTCAAACTAGTCATTAGACTAGTTTAATGATGTTGGTTTAATCTGTCAAATGCACTGCTAAAAAATACCATCAAACCAAACCATTTGATATTTGATGTACTGCCTAATTCCAGACGGGATATAGCTACTGTATTTTTATTGGTAGCTTGGGTATCAAGATCATAAAACCATGCGCCACATTTGTTAAAAAGTTTATTTAACTGCAGAAAACTGTCACAGCTCGCCCTAATCCTAAATTAAACCGCAAGAAATACATTATTTTTTTTATTGGTTTGCGTTAAGTCAAATGATTCTTGTAAAGACCAACTTGATTCATCTTTACACATTTTAAAAAGGAGGATGCTATGAAATATCGAAGTAAACCCATTTGGGACGCCACATTTATTAATACTGCAATTGCTTTAAATTGCCCGGTGACATCTCACCAATACCATTCAATCGTAAATAATTATTTATGTATAAGGAACGAAGTATATGTCTATTAAATCTGCAAAAGTAATGGATTTAAATGAATTTTTGATACTAATTCATCGTGCTGGCTATATGCGTTGCATTGAGCTTAGTCAATTCACTAAAAAGGAACTACCAATTGTCGTGGAAATAGTGAAAACACTGCTAAACCTTAAATTTATTATTTCGAGAACATTGCCAGATGCGGCCGGAGATATTTACTACCTGTCGACCAAGGGAGCGGAGCATCTAATAAAATCTGGTGTGCAGGTTAATGATGTTTACAAGCTTGAAAAATTCATCAACGATGAATGGAAATGTACGAATGATTGGAAGCATCATTTAATGTCTTTGGGTGCAATTTCGCACTTAATTGAACAGTCCTCCGGAGAACCAATCCCGTTTTATTTTGAAAGAGAAGTTAAGCGTGCTTATCCATACTTGGTAAAATATCCAGATGGATTAATCATCTACTCAGCAACTAGCGGCAATTGGATTGAGGTCGAGAATTCAGTTAAAGGGGGCGATAAACTTGAGTTGATGTGCCAAACAATAATTAACGCTAAAATGAATACATTGCCGACGCTTTTTGGAATAACCTTTAGTTCAGTGATGGTGTGTGTCGATCCTGATGCAAAAGATTTAAAACATAGTCGTATCAATCATATTCAAAGAGTTAGAAATAAGCTGGAGACAATGGTTACAGAAGATGTCTATTTTGGAATAGCTTATATGGAAATGGATCACCATCGTGTTTTATCAATTGAAACCGGTGAAATTTATGCCGAAAGAAATGTGGCCAAGTTAATTTTAGGTAGATTAGAACTTGTGGGGTGGTATTACTGGGATTACTTCTCAGATAATACTAATACATTGGGTATCTATAATCGTGATTGGGGTGCGCACTACACAATCATTGGTGATAAAGAAATTTTCTGGGAGGTTGGGATAATTGACTACGATGACAGCTATGATCATAACGGACCAATGGCTTTCTTAGGGCCGAAAAGGCACGTTGAGGAAGGTCTGGATGTATTCAAATCAGGTTATGCCACTTCGGTAAAAGCGTGCAAAACGGCTATTACCGAAGCACTGGAACTGCTGGTTTTGAATGATGTTAAACTCCACTTAATCACGGAATTTATTTAAAAAGTTTTAACTGATACGACTGAACGCTAGAATCCAAGTGATATGCACTGAAATCCCCTCTGAAAACGTTTTTAGTTTTCAGAGGCTGGATGAAATCGCGATCCGACTAGAGGAAAACAGGGTATGTAAACAACCCTTAGCGGCAAAATGTTAACGGTTGCAGTCAACTCCGCCCTACCCCCTATCGGCGATTATTCAAGCCATTCTGAGCTTATCAGCATTCACAATGCGCACTTGAATGGCTAACGCCCAGTGAGTATTGACTTTAATGTTAGCTACATATAACATTAATCCATTATTTTTATATAAATGTTAGCTATGAATAACATAAACCTTGATCTTAAGTCGCTGGGGGCTACCTTTAAGCGTGAACGCCTAGCGGTTGGACTCACTCAAGCCGAGGTCGCTAAAAAGTCGGGCTTGAGGCGCGAGACCATTATACAGCTGGAGTCGGGGGCGTCGATCAGTGCAAACACGCTCATTCAAGCCGTTTCAGCGTTAGGTAAATCAATAGCCATTGTTGACCGTAGGCTTGATTACGATAGACTCGATGAGGTGTTTAATGCAGACCGCTAAAATTAAAAAATTGAGCGTGGAAACGCCTGAAGGGCATGCCGGCACGCTCACTAAAGAATCGCGTTATGTCTTTAATTATGAAACCACCGCACGCGACGCGGAGGTTTCGCTGGTCATGCCACTTCGCGCACAAAGTTACGCCAACGGTAGCTTATTCTCCGTATTTGAGATGAATCGACCTGAAGGCTACCTATTAGAAACCATCAAAAAACGTTTTGCAAAACAAGGACCGCTAGATGACATGGCCTTGCTTAAAATTACAGGTGCCAATCAAATTGGCCGATTGACCTATCGCGACCCTGAAAATGACATTATCAACGCCAAGCCACAGGTGACGAAAGAAGAACTGATTAGATCAACGGCTTCATCTGAGTTATTTGAATTCCTCTCGGACATTTACTTTAACTCTGGGGTATCCGGCTTTCAACCAAAAGTGATTGTGCCTGATGCAGGAGCACGCCTGTCAGAAAAAGCCTCTGCAGTCACGTCAAGCTTGATTGTGAAGGCGGCAGGTGAAGATTATCCTTTTTTAGCGCAGAATGAATTCATGTGCATGGAGGTAGCAAGACGTGCCGGTTTAACCGTGCCTCCTTTCTGGTTATCAGAAGATGGCGGGCTATTTATCATGGAGCGCTTTGATGTAGCGGCAGATGGACAACGCTTAGGGCTAGAAGACATGGCGGTGTTAATGGGGAAATCGCCAGAAGAAAAATACAATGGCAGTGTTGAGAATATCGCAAAAGCGGTTGATCTCTTTTGCGGATCGAACTCGGTAGAAAGCAAGGCGAGGCTGTTTGAGTATATTGCACTCTCCGTTTTACTCAGAAATGGGGACGCGCATTTAAAGAACTTCTCACTTATTTACGATACCCCCCACGGGGATGTAAAGTTATCACCACTATATGACGTGGTGACCACCATGGTCTATCGAATTGAAAATCCTAGAACGGGCGCCACTAAAGTTGACAACACAATGGCTTTAAATATGTATAAAACCAAAAGCTACCCTCTAGCGCAAGCATTAATCACGTTTGGTAAATCTGTTTGTATGGTAAAAAACCCTGAAAGGATCATCGAGAGGGTTGAAGAGGCTAAACGTGAGACACTCGCCGATCAACAGTCCAGAATAGATCCTTGGCTCTATTTCAACCTAAAATCTGTTTGGGGTGGAAGTGGTGTTGCGGATTAAAAAGCTGATAATTATCTAAAAATACCGTACCTTGTTATGCCACCATCAATACTGCGCATTGCACCTGATGTGCTCGTGATTGCCGGGCTATCAAGATATAGAGTTAAACTAAAACACACGCGTCGCTACGCTCCGACTGTTCACTTTGCTGTAGCGCGTCAACTATCTTGTCTAGTTCAGCGACAATTAACTTGTCTAGTTGACGCTGAGATTTTTAGTAAGCACCCGCCCAGCACCATCTAGCCATCTTCCTTAAATCTCGTAAGATAGGTGTCCACCTAAATTAAGTGTACACCTACTTTATGACTGACTTTCTCCCAGTGATTCTAAACCGGCCTTTGGATAGGCAGCGATA
>JAUYAL010000033.1 GCA_030693535.1 Methylotenera sp. | reverse complement strand
CATGTGTTGGCTGCAAATCAGGTGTATTGTCCTTTATGGCGAGGCTTGCATGAGCTTGACCTTGCGATGGATATTATTTTGCGTGAATTTAATGCTGAAAACCATCAAGTAACGATGACGGGGGAACTTGCAGATATTTTTCCTAACCGGCATGCCGGTGTGGTGCAGATTGCACAGTTTGTAGCCCAAAAACTATTCAGTCAAAAACCATCTTGCAATGTGAAGTTTTATGCAGGTAATCAAGGTTTTGTGGGTATTGAAGCTGTTGAGCCAAACACCGCAGATATTGCTTCGATGAATTGGCTGGCAAGTACGCATTACATTGCACACAACGTGCAGCAGGGCTTATTTATTGACGTAGGCAGCACGACTACAGATATTGCTTTGATGAGTGAAGGCAGGGTGCAGGTGCGTGGTTTTAACGATGCTACACGGATGCAATATGATGAGTTGGTTTATACGGGGGTAGTGCGTACACCACTGATGGCGTTGACGCAAAAAATCGCTTTTGCCGGGCAGCAGGTCAATATCGCAGCAGAATATTTTGCCACTACTGCAGATGTTTATACGCTTACTGGCGATTTAGCCGTAGCAGAGAATATGGCCGAAACCGCAGATGGCGCAGATAAAAGTATTGAGGCCAGCGCGCGGCGTATTGCCAGAATGATTGGGCATGATGCGCAGGATGCGCCATTGTCAGTTTGGCGCAATCTGGCCTGTGCGTTCAAATCGTCGCAACTTAACCTCATCAAACAAGCCGTGCTTATGCAAATATCAAGGCTGAACGATAGTCAGAACTTGCAATTCATAGGTGCAGGAGCAGGTGAATTTCTGGTGTGTGAGCTTGCAAAACAGCTGGGTTTTAAATATGTTTCTGTGAGTGATTTTATTCATGCAGAAAACCATGCAATAAAAACCATGGCTCAGGTGTGATTTCCTGCTTGCGCTGTTACCGGATTAGGACTGAATTCATGAGTTTATTGCAACATCAGTTAACGTATCATACAGATAGTGCACGTTTATTCGAGCGCATCGCACACCAGCCATGGGCTATGTTTCTAGATAGCGGTCAGCTGATTAACTTCGCAACGGGCAAGCCCGGGAGCCAGTATGGGCGCTATGATATTTTGGTGGCTAACCCTTTCATTACTTTTTCCACCCAAGGTGCGTTGACTACAATCTGCGAGCATGGGCAATCGCATGTTTCAACGCAAGACCCATTTCAGCTGGTCAACAATGCATTAGCGCAGTATCAGCCTGAGGCCTGTATTGTTAACGCATGTGATTTACCTTTTACTGGCGGAGCTGTTGGTTATTTTGGCTATGATTTAGCGCGGCGATTAGAAAAGCTGGCAAGTAAATCTGGCGATACAATCGAAACACGGCTTGATGAAATTCCGCAGATGCAGGTTGGTATTTATGATTGGGCAGTTGTGGTAGACCATCGTCACAAAACCGCACATTTAGTATCACATGGCTTTGATCATAAAACACGCGAGCAATGGGCTGAACTGTGTGCGCTACTTGATACGCCTCATCAAGTAGTTCAAGAATCATTGGGCTTTGAAGTGGTTTCTGAGGTTACTTCAAATATGGATAAGCTTACTTACGAAACAGCTTTTAACGCTATTCAGCGGTATATTCATGAAGGAGATTGTTACCAAGTAAATCTGGCGCAACGGTTTTCAGCCAAGGTGCGCGGTAATGCTTGGGTAGCATATCAAAAGCTAAGGGAAATTAGCCCGGCGCCATTTATGGCATATATGAATCTAAATGCCGTACAGGTCATTTCTGGCTCGCCAGAGCGGTTTCTGCAAGTGATGGATGGGTGTGTGGAAACGCGGCCGATTAAAGGTACACGTCCGCGTTCAGAGGATATTACCCAAGATTTTCTCTATGCAAATGAATTGCAAACCACCATTAATGACATAGCTGAATACTTAATGATTGTCGATT
>JAUYAL010000031.1 GCA_030693535.1 Methylotenera sp. | reverse complement strand
ACACTAAATTTTCTTGCCACCTGGCCCTGCAAAAAACCAAATAATCATGCCTGCAACAGGAAATATCAAGACACAAAGAATCCACAGTATTTTTTCAGTACCCGATGCTGAACTTTGTATTATTTTAATAATTGCAAATATATCAAGTACAAGTACTAGAAAACCAATGATGGAATACATTTTATTTCCTCTTTGTTCAATCTGCGTTAGTAGTAATCTTTGATTATACCCGCTTCTAACCAGCCCCCCCTTCGACGAGGCCCAATTTGATTAAGTGCTAGACTTTTCAAAACGCCAAACTGTTTTTTGCCAAGCTAGCGTTTCTTCATCCAGTAAATAATTTGACTGTGGGTATTTTTCAGTCCAGGACTTTGAGACGGTTAGAGTGATCGTATTATTGGCTATATTAAGCTGCATACCGCGTAAATTAGGGATTTGCCGTGCGTGGCACAAAACAACCGCTAGGCGCAAGCAGATCAGTTGCATTACAAAAATACGGTCAGAAAAATCTGCTTCTAATCGTTTTAATTTGCCGCGATGTCCTAGTATCAACAAACTCAGGCGATGAAGCTCGCTTTGAGCAAATCCTAACGGTTCGGTATGCTCTAGTATATAACCGCCATGCAAATGTGCGTCTATGGGTGAAATAAAGCTGCCTATTTCGTGTAATAAAGCAGCCCATCGTAATTTTCTGGCATGTAGTCGCCGTTCGCCTAATGCAAAATTGACATTTTCACTGATTTTTTCAAATAGCTTTTCTGATATCTCGGCTACGGTGCTGGCTTGAATTTCATCTGCATCGAATTTTTTCGCTAAACGTTGCACCGATGCGTTTCTTAAATCTAGCATGTCGTCTTCACGCGCGAGCATGTCGTACAGCAGGCCGTGCCTTAGTGCGCCTTTTGCTACATGAAGGGTATCAATTTTTAAAAATTCAAATACGGCGATTAAAATTGATAGTCCGCCGCCAATCACTGGTTTTCGATCTTCTTTTAGGCCATCAAGACGTATTTTGTCAATATAGCGCATGCGTAGTAGCTCGTCACGTAGCCAGTACAAATCTGCTTTAGTTAACACGTCCACAGGTCTGCCGTATTGCACCAAAACATCAGCGACTGCGCCTACCGTGCCAGAGGCACCATAGGCAATATCCCATTGATTATGGTTGAAGTTGGAGCCCAGGGTTTCAAACACAGATTCAGCGGCAAGCTCAGCGCGAGAGAAGGCGTTTTCGGTAAACTCACCTGTAGCAAAATGTTTGAGTGACCATGCAACCGAACCTACGTGTAATGATGCAGTGTGCTGCGCTTCAAAACCATGCCCTAGGATAAATTCAGTAGAGCGGCCACCAATATCAATCACCAGTCTTTTTTCATCGGATTGCGGTAGAAATCGATTGACGCCTTGATAA
>JAUYAL010000029.1 GCA_030693535.1 Methylotenera sp. | reverse complement strand
AACACTCTTCAGTTAGATAGGCAATCATGTCTAGCATCATGGGGAAGTTAGCGCGATACCTTTGGTAGCGCCCCTCCTGCTCAACAGACACCATCTTTGCATAGGACATCGCCTTGAGATGAAAAGACAAATTGTTTGGGGCTATATCTAAAGCAGTCGCTATTTCACCCGCGACCATACCGTCCAAACCCTTTTTAACCAAGAGTCTAAATACATCCAAACGCACGCCTGAGGAAAGAGATTCAAAGATTGTTGTTGCTGTAATTTTATCCATGTGAATATATTACAACTGTTGTTGAAATATTGCATAGTAATTTTTTACTACGCATACAAAATAATAATCGAGAGATGAAGATGAGTGAACGTGAGCTTGAGCTTGAGCAATACTTATACGAACATATCCCACTTTCACTTTTACTTGCCATGCAAATCTGCGTGGTGGATGTGCGAGATGATAGCATTACCTTGCGTGCACTATTGGCACCGAACGTCAATCACAGCAACACTATATTTGGTGGTAGTGCTTCTGCGGTGGCGATTCTTGCTGCATGGTCACTCGGTCATGTGTAAATAAATAATGTAGGCGTTTCTTACAACATTGTTATCCAACGGAACATCATGGAATATGAAGGCGAAATAGTTGGAAAATTTGAAGGGGATTTCGTGGTTATAAAGTCAATTTGACTGACTTATAGTTTACCCATGGAATGTTGTTGGTAGGTAAAAAGCGAATAGCCAATAAAAAAGGGCTAAGCCGTTAAGCCTAACCCTTTGATATTACTACTTTATTTGGTGCGCCCGAGATGATGAATCTGGGCACTGGATAGAGGTTATTTTAGTGCCTTGATTGGCTCACCAGCTCGGACAAATCTGGGCGCTGGGTAGAGGCTATTTCACTTTTATGAATTATACTTTCCGCTACTTTAAATTGGATTGTTGTATTTCCCAGTTTTTTTCGAATTGTTGTCTGTTTCTTATATATCTATTACCGCAAGTAACCATATCCTCTGTTACCGAGCACTCAACAGTTTTTTTGTAGGATTGATTCCAAGCGTCCTCTTTCATAGTTGTTTCGTGTGCCTTTAGTAGCTTCTGCTGCTCTTGTTGCTGTATAACTACTTGTTGCGCTTGATGCATTTGTATTTTTGTGGCTTCTTGAGCAGACCTTTCTTGCTGCTGCTTTGTCAAAATGTCCTGCGTTCGCAATTCCTGTCTATTTAAGGGCTGAGTGCTGTCATTTTGATGTGATGAAGGGTTTATTGCAGTACGTTTTGTTTCAGACATACCCCACATAACTATCAGAGCTATAACAAGCCATAGAATTATATTTCGTAAGATAGGTTTAATCGGATCGTGTCTTTGAGTAAAGAATGCTGGTTGATTTCCAGCCAGCCATTCTGGCTGGCTTAGAATTGTGTTTTCCATGCCAGATGTGTACTTGAAAATTGTTTGCCTGATGGTGTCAGTTTCTGGCATCGCTTCCGCATGCCATCTAATCAGCGGCACATTTGCGGCGTTTAAATTATTAGTTTTTTTATTATCACGCTCTATTGATTTAGTTCTGAGATGACTTTTATCATCCAGCTCTACTGCTGCAACAATGGAGAAGTTTTTTTCGCAAATTAAAAAATCGACACTTTGTTGTGAAATGGGTTGAAACCATTTGAGGTAATTTTGATAGTTGGTTTGCGTTTCGTCGACTTTTAGAAAGCTTGATAGCTGGACTTGTGCTAATACAATAAAGTTGGGCAGAGCCTCTATCAAGCGATGATAAAACATCATTTCTGTTGGTGTCAGCGGACTCTTTGAAATATAGGGTCTTAGTTCTTGTACTGGGGACTGATTGAAGCTTTCCCCCTGTGTTTTATTAGATAATAATCCAATAATTAAAATAGCTATGCCTAGTAACAATATGACGATGATTGTATTCATTTCTTTAATTTTTATATAGAGGCAGATTGATTGAGCTCATTCTAAAAACCCCGTTTATGTAACACGGGGGGCTATAAATACATTAATAATAAATATACTAACATGATTGAGAGGTTGGAGGCACGGCAGCGTCAGCGACGCGCTACCAACCTCTTAATCATGTGATTTTAGTTTAAGATGTAATTTGTTTGACATTCACATCTTGTTTATATATATTACTTGTAAGTTAATTAAATTACAGGTGTAAAGCATGAAAACACAACATTTGCATGACATGTGGTCGAGTCCAGATAATAGTCGTCTAACCTCTAAACAGTTCTCCTTTCGTCTTCCAGTTCATATTGCCGCAAAACTCGCGGCACTTGCAGAGTTGTACCCACAAAAGAATCGCACACAGGTTGTTGCAGATTTGCTTGCGGCTGCACTGGACGATTTAGAAGCAAACCTTCCGCTTTCACTTGGTGGTCAAATATCAAAAGAGGAGGAGCATCACGAAAGGCATATTTCAGATCATTTAAATGAACAATATGAACCTAGCTTTTATGTAACTGGTGCTCGTGTGCGTTACAGACATTTAGTAAATAAACACTACAAAGAATTTGAAAAAGAATTGGGTAATGATGCTACCGAGACCATATACCAAGATCTTGGAACGATGACAGAGTCTTATTTTAAAGCAAACTATTAATATGTCTTTTCAGCACTTGCTTACAGGTCACGACACCATCGAATGCGCCTACTACCTAATGCGCGAAAATGGCTGCTTGTTAGACTTTGAATCACTGGCAGTGCAAAAAGATGAACTCGCACGTGCCAAGAACCGCAAGCCCAAAGCCATCAAACTAGGCTGTGAAGAATTTCTGTTAGCTGCGCATGGCACAGGCAGCGGCTACCCGTTCTTAATTGAAAACGACACATTCAGCATCGAGTTTGGTGAGTTCAATAATCCCAATTTCTTTGTGACCTTTCGCAGTATTGCACTCTGGCATCATGGCGCATTCAATCTGCACCAGCGCTTTTTAGCTTGGGCTAAATCCATTGGTTGCACACCCTATAAAACTGAAACACTCTCACGTGTTGATTTCACCTTTGATTATCTTTTAATGTTTCTTGATTTTGATGCAGACAACTTTGTCACGGCAGCAATAAAAGACAGTCAATACCGTAAAGATCGCAAGGTGCAAACCTTTGATTTTGGTACAGGTGACACTAAGCTCAGAATCTATAACAAGTGTGATGAGATTACAGAAAAAAGCGCTAAAACTTGGTTCTATGACCTTTGGGGTGTTGACCATGATGTGTGGCGGATTGAATGGCAGATTCGTAAAGATCGGCTGCGTACTGTCGGCATAAAATCCTTTGAAGACTTAAAAGAACGTCAAGGTGACTTATTACGCGTGTTGGTGAACGATCATACTTCGCTACGCATTAAAGCCGATGACAGCAATCGCTCACGCTGGACTATGCACCCGTTATGGCTAGACCTGATTGAACGCATCAATCAAATGGAGGGGCTAGGCGTTGTCCGTGAATTGGACGCGCAAGCCTTGCTGGAAGAGCGCTTCACTCGCATTGCAATCAGTGTCTATGGCTACGTTAAACGGGTGGCTGCCATTGATGCTCTATATACTGGTGTTGAGAAATCCTATGTTGATGAAGTATTCACCCATCTGCAAAACAAAATCATGGAAATACACGATCCGTTGACTTGGCAAAGTGATGTAAACAGGCGCGTTGAGCAAATGAGGCTGGGTGAATGATAAGCGCTCACGTATTGCAACTGGTTTTAGCTTTGCTCAATGCACGTAAAAGCAAAATACTCACTTATGCACAAGTCGGTATGACTGAGCATCAGTTCAAAGCCTTTAGAGGTCTTGTACTCGATGAGCTTGGCAAAGAGGGTTTAGAATCAGAATTAGTAAAACTACTGGATGAAGGAAATCACCCAGTAAAACACAGGCACGGGCAGGAATAGATTATGCAAGAAAGGGGGTGCCATCATGAGTGAACGAATATTATTCAGAACTCGACATTCGGTTCATCGCTCAAGATATTGCCAGTAATATTTCAGCCGAAGAACTCGCACTAATTGAATCCGTTATGCCTGATCTAATTCTTGCGATGCTGCAAAATGAAGATCAAGATGATGATTAAAATGTACTAGGAGAAACCCTCATGCACGTCGCTCTATATGCTCGCGTATCTACCACACGCCAAGCTGACAATGACTTGTCAATTCCTGACCAGTTACGCCAGCTCAATGAATGGTGCAAAGCTAACGGGCATCTAGTCGTGCATGAGTATGTTGAGCCAGGTGCATCGGCTACCGATGACAAACGCCCAGTATTTCAACAACTCATCAATGACGCTATGCAAAAACCGCAAGCCTTTGAAGCGATCATCATTCATAGTTTGTCACGCTTCTTTCGTGATGGCATTCAGTTTGGTGTGTATGAACGCAAGCTCATCAAAAACAAAGTGCAGATCATATCTATCACACAACCCACCAGCGATGATGCTGGAGGTGAAATGATGCGCCGTATCATCAACCTATTCGATGAGCACCAATCCAAAGAGAACAGCAAACATACCTCACGCGCCATGAAAGAAAATGCACGTCAAGGATATTTCAACGGCTCGACGCCACCCTTCGGCTATCTTGCTGCCGCTACTGAAACGGCAGGCAGTCACGGACGTAAAAAGAAAAAGCTAGAGATCAACGAAGCCGAAGCAGGCATTGTGCGCATGATGTATGACTTCTATTTAGTTGGGCATCAGGGCAGGGTGATGGGCTGCAAGGAAATAGGCAAGCATCTCACCGAAAAAGGGCTGCTCATGCGCGGCAAAGCTTGGGGTGTTCAGAAAGTACACACGATACTTTCTGATTCACTTTACATGGGGGATTATTATTTCAACGTCATTGACTCAAAAGCCAAACAAAAACGTCCACCTGCTGAGTGGGTTAAAACTGAAATCCCTGCCATTATTGACGCTGCCAAGTTTGAACAAGTCCGTGCAAAAAGAGAATCACGCGCACCCAGTAAAATATCGCCTCGTGTAGTTTCATCGAATACGCTACTCACAGGCCTTATTAAATGCGGTGTATGCGGTTACAGTATGACGCTGACCACTGGAAAAAGTGGCCGTTATAAATATTACAAATGCACCAGCAGGCACAATAAAGGCAACTATGCTTGCACCAGCGGCAATCTTCCAATGGAAAAAACCGATCAAGCAGTTCTCAACAAGTTAGCTGATCAGGTCTTTGCACCTGAACGTGTACAAAACATGATGGTTGAATTACGCAAACGTCTCAAAACCTCCAAAGACACACAGCAAGAGCACATCAATCACTTGAATCGCCAACTAAAACAAACAGAAGAGCGCCAGCACCGCCTATATGAAGCCATCGAGACAGGCGTCATAGACCTTGACGAGACCTTACAACGTCGCGCCCAGCAGCTCAAGTCGGCGCGAGAGGCGCTATTGATAGAGCTCGCAGGGGTTCGACGTGCACATTCCCTCCCTGTAGACCAGCTCAAGACCAGCCAAGTAGAAGCGTTTGCCAAGACCTTAAAAGCCAAGCTGCTTGCCAAAGACTCTGCGCTCGCAAAAAGTTACTTAAATCTATTGGTCGATGAAATTGTAGTCAGGGATGGTGCCGCCACCATGCGAGGCAGCTATAGAGCGCTAGCAAATGCGGTTGCAATGGATAAAATAAAAGTGGGTCACTTGAAACAAGTGCCCACTTCTATATCCGATTGGTGCGCCCGGAGCGATTCGAACGCCCTACCCCTTGGTTCGTAGGGGCGGGTTAGGTATTAAATATTATTAAAAACAACAGCTTACAACGTCTGCAAATTTCATTTTTAGCTGTATTAAGCCACAATATCATACAATTTAGTGCTGTTATGTTACGTTTTCCCTACGGTATATCTAAGCTATTTATGGAGAGAATCCATTTCTAACTAGATTTCTCATTGCATTTTGCATATCTATTGGTGGCGCCGGCGTAACTCGGCAGATGGTAGCAATGCTGTTTCATTTTTAGCTTCAAACGTAGCGTAATTAGCTACATTATTTAGTAATGAGTATACTGAATAATCAAGCGGATGGGATTTGCCCCAAATTTATGAGTCGATATACTAATTCATCTACATTGGTGTATGGGTTTTCACTTTGGAGCCTATCACGCTCTGCCTTTAATGTAGCCGCATTTTGAAATGCAGTCTTTAAGTTATCTTTTGTTTTATTGAAATTACCAGCCTGACCTTTTCCGTAGCCGTTTATTCGATCTGCCTGACTTAACAAACTGATTATTTGATTTCTATGGCTATGACGAGTAACGCATTCAAAATGTAGCAGCAGCCAAAGCTCAAAACACGGGTTGGATTGTATCGCTGTAAATTTAATTAGTTGTTTGAGGTCATTCTTATGCTTATCATTTATAGCATTAACTTTTTGAACCGCATTGTTAAAGCTTTGATGATCATCCCGATCAAACACACAATATACTTGCTCCCATTTTCTTGTTCGCAAGCACTCATCTAAGGAATATTCTACAATTTGTAATGGTGATGTGCCGTATGCACTATGTGTCACTTTTACGTTTGCAGTTTGTAATTTATAGAACTCTCTAATTTCCTGAAAATATAATGGCTCAGTTTTTTCTCCTTCGCAAACAATCAGGATGCGATCGTAGCTTGCACGTTTATTCTGTTTTCTTTCAAGTTGAGCACGCTGCCTAATTTTTGGTGAGTTCTCTATCGACATGCTTACATTTTCCCATTCTTAAAGAATGGCAATGCACCATATCTACCGCTTAAATATCCAGTTTCTAAGGCTTCATTTTTGCGTGGGCTGAAATCAGAAAGCGGGTAAAGCGATGACGCTTGCTCTCTGTCTTTTTCAACAAACCAAACTTGGTCCCGCCTAAATAGCTCCGGGTCTAGTAGGGAGGTGTCGTGAGTTGTGAAAATAAGCTGAGCACCTTTTGTATTTAGCGTGGAGTGAAATAATTCCACCAGACGCCTCACTAGAAGAGGGTGCAAGCTACTGTCTAGCTCGTCCACAATAAGTGTCCGGCCTTTATTCAAAATATCAAGAATAGGGCCAGCGAGGAACAGTAAGCGTTGCGTCCCTAAAGATTCATCATTAAGACCAAATACAGCTTTACCTTTGTCTGTTTCATGATGAAACTGGACTTCATTTATTTCCTGTTCTTCGCTACGCACTTCTGTTTTGTTTGCAGTAAGATCAAAATGCAAAGATTGCCCTGGAACTTTCCGAGTAACAATATTGATGTCTGCAATACTGATATCAGCGGCGGTCAAAAAATCACATATCAGTTGCTTGCCATCTGATTGCTTAAGCATATCAACAGAGAACTGTGGATTAAGTGGCGATATTTCATTGAAAATGGTTAACATGTTATTAAACCAATCAAAGATTGGCCGTAACTGAGAGCTATTTAATTGAACAGCCATTGATAAGAATAATGAGTTTGATCGCGTTGCATTTTCCCATAAGCTTTTAGAACCTTTAAGACCAGAGCTAAACTCATAAATATCTTTATTGGCGATTAGGTCGTAGTGGCGTTCAAACCATTGTTGAGGTTTGAAAGCTTTGTATACAAGTAAATATTCTTTTGTAATTCTTTGTGTATTAAGTTCAAAGCCATATTGATACCGTACGCCTTCTAGTATGAAAGTAGCTTCAAATTCAGTATTGCCACTTTCCGAGACGCTGTCTAGACGGAAAGTCTGAGCATTAAAGGTTTGACTTGGTTGCATTAAAGAAGCAGATTCAACCACCACTCCACGCATGTATTGTATCGCCTTCACTAGATTAGATTTGCCGCCAGCATTAGGGCCGTATATAACCGCACTTCTAAGTAGTGATGGCGCAACTTTAATACCTGAAACAAGAGTGTTGGTTTCTTTTAGCGACTTGTCCGAAGACGCGACTAAGCTCAACACCTGTTCATCTCGTATGGATCTGAAATTGCGAACGCGAAATTCAATTAGCATTTTATTTATCAATATTGTATAAAATATAACAATATTCTGCACTATTTGTGTAAAAAATCAATTTATTTATTAAAAATGTTCGATTATTAAGTCTTATGGCTATCTGAAACTTACGTTAATGAGTTACATTTGCGCTTAAAGTTATTCAGCAGCTGTGTTTGACATCAATATTGGAAATTATCGACATAAGTGTCCGATATTTATGGCATTAAATCTAAAAATGTCTAAAGTATCAGACTGCTCTCGGATTTAAGTCTTAACTTTATTTTCCATGCCAGTAAATGAATTACTACAATTTTGTAGAACGCACGTAAGTCATTGCTGCGGGAACTGATGCGGGCTATCTTTCACGTATTGAACGCGGTGAGCGGCAACCGTCACTTCCTCTGCTTGAAAGTATTGCATCGGCTTTGGAGGTTAAAACATCAGCAATCTATATTGCCGCTGAAGGTTTAGAGAGCCCCTTAGCCCAAGAAGATTCGTCTCAAATTAATTTTGGAACTGACTTTTCGGAAGATGCCATTCAATTACGTTCGGTATTTCGTGAACTATCAAAAGAGAATAGGCGTTTGGCTGTTGATTTGCTTAATGCACTTTGTCGAAACCAAAAGGAATCACCCGCTCAGTAACTCCAATCCTCATGCCCCAGCGCTGAGCTGTTAAGCTCTTCTCGACGCCTTGTGAGGGAGATTGAACAAATCAGAGGCAATGTAAGTCCCATTTAAAATATACGGGAAAGGTTTGCCGAGTTGTTCTCAAATATTCCGGAGTGGAATCAGATTGAGGATTTGCAGTTGGAGATGCCTGAGTTGGTTATGCCGGATATTGTGAATTTCAATCTAGTGGATTTTTGATTGAACAAAAGGTGATGGGTAGTTATGGGGGGTAAAGAAGATGGCAAGCACGTAAATATTTTGTGAGCGTGCCCCCGGCGTGACCCCGGAAAAACAAAAGGGATTAGCCGTTAAGCTAACCCCTTGTTTT
This sequence comes from Methylotenera sp., assembly GCA_030693535.1. The sequence continues at coordinate 291 of JAUYAL010000029.1, read as the reverse complement.
TATTGGTGCGCCCGGAGCGATTCGAACGCCCGACCCCTTGGTTCGTAGCCAAGTACTCTATCCAGCTGAGCTACGGGCGCATGCGCAGTATTATACGTCATACTGCCAATTTTTTAAAGATAAAATTACAATCTTTAAGTTATGTTACATTGGCGGAGAGCGAGGGATTCGAACCCTCGATACAGATTTAAGCCCGTATGCTTCCTTAGCAGGGAAGTGCCTTCGACCACTCGGCCAGCTCTCCGTTTTGTTACGCTTGCGCTTCAACTAAAGTTTCTTAATTGAGGGCGC
>JAUYAL010000025.1 GCA_030693535.1 Methylotenera sp. | reverse complement strand
GCCCTACTTTTGCTATCAATGTTTGTCTATCTGTCAGGTTAAGCTGGCCTTTGATGGTAAATTCTTGCATATCAAAATCATGATTATCGCGAACACCATCACCTTTATTTTGCAAAGCATCAATCATAATGCCACCGCGCTTACCTCCATAACCAACATTTGCATGTAAGCCGGTGAAATCGTTATTCCCTGCCATAGCTTGTACGCTGCCGGCAAAACCATCTTTAGGTACAGGCTTAGTTACAAAGTTAATCATGCCCCCGATAGTTTGTGGCCCGTATAAAATTTGGCCTGACCCTTTGACTACTTCTATACGTTGTAAACGCTGCAATGGCGTTGAAAAATGTGCCGCTGGGTCGCCATAAGGCGCTAAAAATAAAGGCACCCCATCTTCCATCAGCAATGTTCTTGATGACCGACGAGGGTCAAGACCACGGATACCAATATTCAACCCTAAACTCATTGGATCTTCGCCCGTTACAATATGCACCCCAGGTACAGTATTTAACGCCTCTCTAATAGAAAAAGGGCGGCGCGCTTCTAGCTCTTTTTCATCAACTACGTTAAAAGAGCCTGGCACTGACTCTAGCCTATCTGGCAAAATTCCAACAACAGTCACAGCTTTCAATTCAATCGACTGCGGATCTGCTGCATAAGCTAACTGTGCAAACACTAGTGGCAATAGTGACGCTATTACTCGTTTTTTGAACCTCATGATTACCCTTATTTTTATGATAAGGTAAAAATTATCAAGCTAATTCAAAATCAGGACTATGCCACAAGTTCACTTTCTGCCATGGGAAAAACTCCCGCATTTTCACGCTACTTGGCAAGCGTTTTTAATTTAGAAGAAAACCTGAATTTAGCCAAGCGCTTGTTTGCAAAAAATGTTCGAATAATTTGCCAAAACCAACCAACCAAAATAAGAACCGCAGCAACCAAGCCAAATATCCAACGCGCATCGCGTTCTGCCATGGCTTGTTTTTGAAAGTCGGTATTTTTAATGGCTTTTACGGCATCGGCGGGCGTGTTAATGCGCACCAAAGCAAAACCTGAAGCTTGCGACAAGGCTTGCATAAATACTTTATTAAATGACGAGATGTGTTCGGTGACTTCATCCAGCGTGCCTTCAGGTGCTTGCTCACCTGGCGCTAAAGCACGGACTTGCGCGAGCAAATTAGGGTGATTTCCTTCAAGTACCGCATCTTCACGCGTCCAGTAGCCGATAATTTCATCTTTTTGGTTTAATCGTGGAATCGGTTGAAACGCATCGCCACCAATCCCTAAGATGACACCGCGCACTTTACCACGCAATTTTGCCAGGTCGGTCACAATAGGCGCACTGCGTGCTGGCATTTCATCGCCATCGCTAATAAAAACGACGTTGAGCTTTCTTTTATCTGCTTCAATAATGGCGGCAGTCATTACATTGGTAACCCATGAATCGCCAATCCAGCGCATGCGTCTATCTAGCCTAGAAACCACTTGCTCAATGGCAGGAAAGTGGCGGCATACTTCTAAAGGTTCAAATAACACGGTGACTTCATCGCCAGCAAATAAGCCCACCGAGACTTTAGAGCCGCAAGGTAAAGCCGCCATGCCTTCACGCACGGCTAATTTAGCTAGGGTAAGCCTATCCGTTTGCGGCTTTGGGTAATCAACATCGCGCACGTTCATGCTTTCGCTGATGTCAATCACAAACAGCGTATCTTGCACCACACTTTCGAGTTGCGATTCCGGCTCAAACCATACAGGGAGCAAGATTAAGACGGCGAGTAAATACCAAATTGCGCCGTTTTGAATGGTGTGGCGCAGGTGAACGCGAAAATGTCCCCACCAGTGTTTTAGGTTATGGTGCATCAAAATCACTCACAAAAATTTAACCTACTAAGGCAGGCAAGGAGCGAGTAAAAATGAAGACGTGGCATATAGTCAATATGTAATGAGTCATTTTATACTCGCAACGCCGCATGGCGACGTAGATTGAATTTTTCTTCACGGCAAACCTCTACGCGTATTATCTTTCATCAGTGCCGTACCATTCTGCTGATACGGTTGCAAGCTAACGGTGCCATCTGGCGAATTTTCATAGCCCTCTCCGCGTTTTTCTGGGCTGAGTCTATCAATTAACTCCAAGTTATAGCGCGCGTTATACATATCGGGCTTAATCCGCAATGCCCCTTTGTAGGCTTCACGTGCCAATAAAATTCTCTCAACCGCACGTCGATGCGAGCCACCTTTTTCAATATTGCTAGAGGCGATGGCAGATTCAAAATGCACATTGGCAATCGCATATTTAGCACGGGCGCGTAGCTCTGGGTCTAGCGTCACTTCAGCAATATTGAAAGCTTTTTGCGCTTCAATCGGCTTATTTTTACTCGCCAACAAATACCCAATACTGTAAGCCTTGAAGTACTCATCATTTTTTAATGGCTGCTTAAGAATGGATTTGTTGTTATAAGCGATATTAAGCTGATGCGCTTTCCACCAAACACTCAGTTGGTAGCCAGCCATTAAAAATAGCAAGGCTGAAAGCACCAATAAGCTGATTGGTAGTTGCTCGATTAAATGCTGACGTATTTTATGTTGTATTTTCATGTTTTTTTCCCTGCTTAACTGATGTTACATACTCACACATATAAAACTACCTTCACCGTCATTCCAGCGCAGGCTGGAATCCAGTCAAGCATCGTGATTGGGAATGTTTATGTTTAATTAAATGGTCGTATTGATGATTTTTGTTAATAAAATCCTTATGTTCAATCTTAAATTGTTGATGCTCTCTCTTCCAATATTCCTGTATGCCACCTTGACTGGATACCAGCCTGCGCTGGTATGACGGAAATTTTAGATACTGTGCGTAACATCTTGTAAACATTGATGGGTTCTGAAAGAAGTCTTCTAAACTACGCCTTCCACGCCTTAATCTCTATCTGCTTCAACCAAAACAACGCCCCTAGTAACAGCAAAGTGAACATATATAAATACACTGCATAATCTTGGCGTGGTAGGCGGAATTCATAGCGCGTAGGTTTGTTGGTGGCGCGGCCGATTTCTGCTACGGCATGTTGCAAGCCCGCTTCGCTATTCACTTCAAAGGCTTGATAGGGAATATCCAGCTCTTCAAATAATTTATTCATAGCAACATTTTGATCCATTTCTACTTGTTGCTTTTCTGAGTTGGTGATGATTTCGTTATCGCCCGCAATCACAGTGTCTAACATTGTTCTTTCTACGCCAGCGTGTACATACACCCATATCAATTTTGCACGGGTTTGTTTAAAGGCGTTTTTTAAAATTTCTCTGTCTTCTTTTTCAATCACCGCATCGCCATCTGAGACCAGCATAATCAAGCGTGTTGCGGTAAATGGTCTGTTATTAAAATAATCTAAGCCCATTGCCAATGCACGGTTAAGCGCAGTAAAGCCTGAGCTATTGGCTTCTGCACTCTTTAAGGCGGCTTTTGCCAACTCTCTATCCGCCGAAAGTGGCGCAACGCTAATGGGCGCAGCGTTAAAAGCCACTACACCAAAGGTATCTGCTGGGCGTTGCTCCATAAACTTAAGCAGCACTTTACGCGCGGCCTCAATTTTGCTCACGGGCTTGTAGTTGGCACTTTGACTATCGCTTTGCAGGTTTTCAGACATACTCCCGCTACGGTCTAGCACCACTACAATTTCAGCCCCTTCGCCTACTTTAGTCACCGTGCCGCCTTCAGTAAACGGTGCGGCGGAGGCGAAAATAAGCGCGATAAGTGCTAAAACGGCCAAAGCACGCACGCCCCAACGCAGCCAGTCTGATAAAAAATCCTTAGGCCAATCTTCTAAGCCAGGAAAATGAAACTGCTTAACGCCATAAGAAATCAGCGGCAACAAAGCCAGTGGTAGCAACCACAGTAATTCAGGCTTGGTAAAGTGTAGCGCGTTCATAACACAAACCCCCTCTCCCTCTGGGAGAGGGTTGTGGTGAGGGTGAAGTGCAACCCTACTATCATCTTTGCCCCATTAAAACAACGTAATTAGTTTTAAGCACACGTTTTTTTGCTTGCGAGGCGCGATATAAGCGTTCTGCCATTGCCGCACACTTCACCCAACCGAGCGTTTCCTGCACGTTGATTGAATGTTGGTTATGCTGACTTGCGTAAAAATGTTGCCAAGTCTGATTAAAAAACTGTGTAATGGCTGGTTTTTCTAGCACTAAATAAGGCGCACGTTCAAATAAATGATGGAGCGTGTTCGGATAAAGCGATTGCCCAGCAGTTGCCGCCAAGGCTTTGTGAACAGCGCGTAAATCTTCAGCACAGAAAGCCGATTGTTGAGCCATCCCTGCTTGGTTTAATTGACGTGCCAACTGCGTAATAGGGCCAGGATTACGTGGCCACCACACAATTTTATCCATCAACCATAAGTAAATGCCACCGAACAACAGGCTGAGACCCAAGCAAACTAACGCCCATGTGAGCGGTGTGCGCGTATCAAAACGTAAAGGTGGCGCGTGTGGGCGATGTTCTTTTTCTGTGATGGTCGGCGGTAACACGGGCGACAAATTAAAGCCTTGCGCGGGGATGATAATGGTTAACGGCTTAGTGTTGCCCGTAGTTGGTGGCAATGTTTGTAAGGCAATAGTGGGGATTTTCAAGGTTTGTGCGTGTTCAACCGTGCCGAAAATCTGCCAAGTAAAATCAACGCTGATATGGCTAGTATCATCAGCGTTTTTGCTTTCAGTATGACTCACCTCGCGTAAATCTAACCAGTTATTCACGGGGCCTTTTAGCGGCACGCTGTTGGGGTCAAACACCAAGCCTTTGGCTAAATCAAACTCAACATGCATTGCAATCATATCGCCAAGCGTATAGCCGTTATCACGCATGGCGACTTTAATCGGGCTACTGAGGGCAGGGTTGGGCGTGTTTTTCGGTTCTGCGGCAAATGCAGGTTGAATAAGCAGCAAAATGGCCAGTAAAGCCATTAGCCAAATCAAAATACCGTCATTCCCGCGTAGGCAGGAATCTAGGCTAGTTGCCACCTGAACTGGATTGCCGCCTACGCGAGAATGACGGAGGTGTGAGTGTATTTTTTCAACGCCATATTCGCCCAAAAGAGGAAAAAAAATCATGCGCTACGCTCCATAAAATACTTCGTCAGCAAGGCTGTACTAAACTCACCCTTGACTACAAAAGGCTTGTTGCCATATACGCGGCTGGCTTTTTCTACATTGTTAATATGCTGTGCGCGTAAATCTTGCATTTGTTTTTGTAGGCTAGCGCGCATCCACACAAATTGCCCTGTGCCTGTTTCTGCATCGCGCAAAATGGCAATACCACTTATGGGTAATTCGTCTATTTCTGCTGGGTCTTGCAACATCACTGGCACCACATCGTGATGGCTTAGTTTTTTGAGTAATTGCTTGAGTTTGCCCGCAGGCCAGCGAAAATCGGACACCAAAAACACCAAGCAACGACGTTGTGGCAAATAAGGCACTGCCTCAAATAAGCCATCTGCATGCTTGCCTTGCGCTTTAAGTTTTGAAAAATGATGATTCACCCACAACCATGCTCCACGGTTGGCTTTGGGCGGCAACATACATTGCTTATTGATAGTTTCACCCGCTGCATATAAGCCAAAAGCATCGCCAGAACGATAAGCAGATAAGGCCAGTTGCGAGGCAATTTCTTGCGCCACGTGCATACGATTAACCCTGCCTACGTAGCCCATAGAAGCAGAGGTATCGATCAACACAATCACTTTTAAAGCGGAATTTAAGTTAAAGTCGCGCACCCAAATATGTTCAAACGGGTCGCGCACACTGGCGCGCAAGTCCAATCGGCGCGGGTCTGGGTTATCGCGCAATAGCACGACAGAGCGAAGTTGATCGCCAAGACCGGCCACCAAGCCATGACTGGCGCCTGGCTGATGCCCAGAAGGTCGCCAGCGGACGTGATAATGAATTAAAGGTTGCTGCGCCATAATTGCTTTAGGCTAGGATTAAGGAGTAGGGACACTATGCAAAATTGCTTGCGTATAAGCTTTTGCCAGCCAGCTACGTTGCAACTCATAAATCGGCGTAAAAAATACCCGATGCGCCACCACTTGATGAAATACGGCCGCCACATCTTGTGGCGCAAGCTCTAATCGACCATCCAGCCAAGCTGAAACCTTGGCCGCACGTACTAACATACTCGTACCACGCGGTCCCATGCCAGCAATCATCAACTCATCCATCTCTACATCCGGTAGTTGAATGCCGTAATCTTGCGGGCGATGCGTGGCTTTACGTAAATGCTCGACAAAATCTTGCACCGCTTCGCCAGCCGTGACTGAATTTTGGATCACAGGTGCAAAGGGCGTAAGCGCATCAAAGCCCACATTGCCTGCGGTGACTTGTTCTATCAGCTTATCAGTATCGTGAAAACGCGAATCAAACGTGAGCGCTTTATGTACCGCGCTATCATTCGCTGGGTTGATTTCCAACTCCATCAAAAAGCGGTCACGCGCCGCGCCTGGCAGCTCAAACGTTTCTTCTTTTTCTACCGCATTACGGTCCGCAAATACTAAAAGATGTGGAAAGTAATACTCTGTATTAAATGCCGTCACGCTGCGCTCTGCCATCACACGCAATAATAGTGAGTGTACTTGCGGGCGGGCGCGGTTAATCTCGTTAAAAAAGAATACCGATAGATTTTCGCCCTGCCCAAGAATTGGGCCAGGGTCAACACGCGGCTTACCGTCTTGGTCAATATAGGTGTGATAAATCAAATCTTGAGGCATTAAATCAATCGTGCCTTCAATCCTCTGATAACCACCACCCAAGCCACGTGCCGCCGCGCGTAATAACGTGGTTTTACCGACCCCCACATTACCTTCTAACAACACATGTCCACGCGCAAAAATCGCAATTACCAGCGAGCGTATCGCAGGTGCAAGTCCAATCACCGTACTATTTAATTCGCGTTCATAAGTTAAAGCGCGATTGCGCCAATCTTCGAGCATGATTTCCGACATAGTAGTCCCTGAAATTTTCTAGCATCATATTTATCTTTATTAAAAAATAAATACCGCGCTAAATTTATTAAGTGGCTCTATTACACACTAATGACAGATTTTAATTTAGGGATAAACTCCCGATTTACACTGGGATATTGGTTGCACAAAGCAGGCCAGTTTTACAACTTCCGATGGTCCAATCTCCATAAGGCAAGCACTCGTTTTGCTACTACTGAAAGAAAATTGAATTGATATTTCATTTTTATTGACAACAATCTTGGGATGAATTCCTAGCAATTTGGTGGAGTGTTCCCTTATCAACCCAACAACGAGGATCTAAAATTACACTCAGTTAATCTCCAAAGTTAACTAGCAATAATTTTAAAGCCACGCAAAGCAATTTGCGTGGCTATTTTTTACCTACTAATGCGCGACTGGTTTCGCATCAACAGGCAATTTAGCGCGCCAGTTACTTGCCGCTAATTTTGCAGCAGCAATGTCTTCAGCTTTCATGGTTTTAGCCATGGCTTCTGCCGCTTGCTTTGCGCCTACGTGGTCTTGCTTAGTAGCTAACTCAAGCCACATATAGGCTTCTTTAGCATCCTTTTTCACTGCAATGCCATCGCGGTACAATAAACCCATTTCGTATTCTGCTTTGTGATGACCTTGCTCGGCAGATTTACGAATCCAGCTTTCAGCCATCACTGCATCTTTTTTTATGCCGTTGCCATCTAAGTAATTTTTACCTAAAGCCAGCTGTGCTTTGTAGTGATTTTGTTCTGCGGCTTTGCGATACCAATCACAAGCCCGCTTACCGTCTGGCTTAGTACCACGGCCTACGGTATAAAGCCTGCCAAGCGCAAATTGCGATAAAATATGGCCTTGCTTTGCTGCTTTTTCAAACCATTTGAACGATTCCACATCGTCTTGTAGCATGCCTTGCGCTTGCGCATACATGACGCCTAAGTTGTATTGCGCATCCTGATGTCCTTGAGCACCTGCTTTTTTGTACCACTCTGCGGCCTGTACGTAGTCTTGTTTGACGCCTTGGCCTTCGTCGTACATCATGCCCAAAATGTGTTGTGACTGCTTATCACCTTTATCTGCCAAAGGTTTGAATTCTTTAAGCGCGGTGGCAAAGTCACGTGCCATAAAAGCGGCTTTACCTTCATCAAAACCCGCTAAGCTTTCACATGAAGCAAACGCCATAAATGCCACCAACATGCTGTTAAGTAATTGTTTTTTCATAATTTCCCTTTGTAAATATTTGCTTACCCTTCAACTAAACCATGACGTATGGCAAAACGCACCATGTCTATAGGGCTAGTTACGCCTAATTTCTGTTTAATCATGGTGTAATAATTGGCCACTGTTTTTTGGCTAATTTTAAGCATTTCAGCCACTTCTTCCACCTTCTTACCTTCTGCCAATAATCTAAATACCTCAAATTCCCTACCTGAAAGTTGATGAATCGGGTCATCCTGTCCAGACAGAGTTTCCAGTGCTATTTTTTGTGCGATTTCTGCACTTAAAAAGGTTTTTCCATTGGAAACTTCTAATACTGCGCGTGTTAAGTCTTCCGCTGCACCCGTTTTGGTGACATAGCCCTTCACCCCAGACTTGATGGCTTGAGAGGCAAATGATGCGGTTTCATGCATCGAAAAAATGATGATTTTAGCCGCTGGATAGCGCTTAATGATGCGCCTAGCGGATTCTAAGCCACCCATGCCTGGCATAGAAATATCCATTACCACAATGTCAGGTTTTAGTTCACCATAAATCTGATAAGCCTGCTCGCCTGAGTCAGCTTCAGCAATCACTTCAACACGTTTATTAAGCTCCAATAATCGACGCAGTCCTGATCTGACTACGGCATGGTCATCAACCAAAATAAGCTTAATCATCATCTGACACTTTCAGTAATTACAGCTTGTTTAGGTAACTTAATCATAATTCGGGTTCCTTGGCTTATGCCTACTGGACTTACGGCTCCTTGATTTGCAACGTCATTTCCCGTGTCATATTTTTTAGATGATTCAATTTTCATCTCTCCCATCAAACCTTGAATGCGCTCATTCATCCCCGCCAGTCCAAAACCTTCTGCTGTTGCTGTTGGGTCAAAACCCACACCGTCATCCTCAATATGCAAATACAGAAATTGCTTATCTTGTTTCACATTAATGATTACTCGGCGAGCGTTTGCATGCTTAGCAATATTGGTTAAACACTCCTGCACCACTCGGTAAGCGGTAATCGACACGGCCTCATCAATAGGTCCAATATTACTTACGATATTCTGAATAATATTGACGTTTCTGCAACGTTGCCGCCAGTGATGTACGAGTTCGCCTAAAGCCAAACCAAGCCCTAATTCATCCAAAGCACGAGGCCGTAAGCGCTGTAAAATTTCATGTACCATGTCCATCATTTGGCGCGTTACGCTACTTATGGCCTGTGCACTTTCTTTTGCTGCGGATAATTTTCTACCATTTAAAATGGCGCTAGCATCCACATGAATCGCCGTTAAATACTGGCCTATTTCGTCATGAATATCTCGCGCCAAGCTTTTACGTTCATCTTCTTGCAATCGGATTATTTGCTGAGTTAATCGGTGATTATTTTGCGTGCTACTTTGCAAAGTATCCGCCATCGCATTAAACTTTTGACCTATCGCGTGTAGTTCTACTGGCTTAAAGTCAGGTAGCCTGCTACTAAACTGCCCTTGCTCTATTTGCGTCAAAGCCTCTAAAATTCTATCGACTGGTTTAAATGTATATTTCACCGCGATATAAACCAACACGTTGATTAACACAAAAAATACAGCAGCTAACCCAAGTAGGCCAATGGTGTCATCCCATACTTCTGCAATCTCATAGCTTGGGTCTGGCGTCACCACCAGCTCGCCGACATAGCGTCCACTCAAAATAATATTTCTTGTTTGCTTTTGCAATTCCGACCCTGTCAAACTCATGGCATTCACAAACCATTGTGGCGGGGCGTTACCATCTAAAGCTTGTCGTTTAACACGGTTAGTCTCACGTAACTTACCGTTAATATCATAAAAATCTATTTTTAAATGACGGATATTATCTAAACTTTTCAACTTAAAAATCGAATCATATCCGTCGCTGTTAATCCAACCAAAATCAGAGGAGTAATGCAGAATTTCAGCATCCAATAAATGTAATGCTAAATTCGCGGTCGATGCAACCTCTGCACGTACGTCTTCGCTTGCGTTTTTCACGACAAAAATTGCACTTACACTTAACAGCACAAGTAGCAGACAGGTAATCATCAAATTTAGTTTAAGCTGAAGACTCATAATGAGCGCATTTCCTAAGAATTACGTATAGTATAGATTTTGATGATTTCCATCACGGGATAAATTCCCGAACATGCGTCTATCTGCTTGCAGTGAATTCCTGAATACTATATGTGTAGGTGTTACTTTTATAATTATGCAAATTGAGCTATTTAAAACTTACTAATTTAGTTTCAAGCTGAATTAAGATGAATCCTTTGTAAACTTATCATTACAAACCTAGCACATTGACCGACTCATGAAAAGTTCAACTAAAGTATGTAATAAATTAGCTGCTACTCTAATACAACTTTACTCAAAGGATTTAAAACTTCTGTAACTTCCAACGACACACTGCTCCCGTCACGTACTTTTTTAGACAGGAATTCGTGCAAAGCTGAATCTTGGCTAGCTTTTCTGATATTGAGCTTAATTTTTTTGAAAACTTAGCTTTAGGAATAGTTAAATTATCTTTCACTCTATGAATAACGACTTTCATATTTGCCAAGATGATAAATCTTGCACACAATAGCCGATTGCTGAAGTTGACGTACCAAATCTATGCGGCTGCTTTGTCCCCCCGTTGCCGTCTCTGATTCTTCATTCTGAGTAACAACAAATGGTGGTTAAGTACAAGTTTGTGAAAGACAGCTTTGTGGTAATCAGGTTTTATTACTCACAGTTGTAACGAGTCGTACAGTAATGAAGTATGTCTAACTGCAACATCCCCAATGCGGACCCCCAGAGTCGAATGCTGTACTAGTACAATCGGCCAAATACCTCCTATCATTTTAAGCTTTAATTTAAGTCTTAATTATATATACACTATAATTTAGTTATATTTACGTTTTGGAACAATACTTAATTAATATGGATTTCTCAGTTTTCATAGATGTATTTTTGCACTTGGATAAACATTTAGAAGTAATTGCTCAATCCTATGGCTTGTGGATTTATGTATTACTGTTTTTAATTATCTTTGTTGAAACTGGCTTAGTTGCAATGCCATTTCTGCCAGGTGACTCTTTATTGTTTGTCGCTGGGGCGGTTGCAGCTATCGGCGGTATGAGTTTACCCATACTGATGATCCTACTATCTGCAGCTGCAATTTCTGGCGATGCCGTCAATTATTCTATTGGTAAATGGGTCGGAAATAAAGTATTTAGTTGGGAAAATTCCAAGTGGTTTAATAAAGAAGCTTTTAATAAGACACATGAGTTTTATGAAAAGCATGGACCGATTACCATTGTAATCGGTCGCTTTATGCCATTTATACGTACCTTTACCCCTTTTGTTGCTGGCGTTGGGCAAATGACCTATCCGAGGTTTGCATTTTATAACGTGATTGGCGGCTTGATTTGGGTCTGCGGACTAACGTCCATTGGGTATTTAATTGGCAACCATCCGTGGGTAAAAGCACATTTTTCATGGGTGGCTTTATCACTTATTATCATTCCCACGCTACCTGTGCTGTGGGTATTTCTAAAGCATAAACTCAATCGCGCATGGTAGTAGATTTGAGGGGTGGGTTAATTTATAACTACTTTTTTAATATTTAAAAACTTTAAATATTGCTTAACTTAACCCTTTTCTAAAGGTAACTTCATGATGGAATTCGCTGGCATACCGACTGAATTTTTTCTATTTGCTTTGACACTGATCTGCGTAGCTCTATTTCATAATCACACATTTAGTGTTGCTATTACTGGTCTGACGTTTATCTCAATTTACAAAATTGGCTTCACTGGATTCAAAACAGGTAATGGTGTGCTTGGATTTATCAGTCACTTTTCCCATGAGTGGGTCATCCTTGTTAACCTCTTCGCTCTCCTTATGGGCTTTGCCATACTGGCAAGACATTTTGAAAAAAGCCGAATACCCGTTGTACTACCTAAGTACCTTCCAATCGACTGGAAAGGTGGCTTTGTGTTATTAGTAATGATTTTTATCATATCCAGTTTTCTGGACAACATTGCTGCAGCATTGATTGGTGGCGCAATGGCACATCAGTTGTTTAGATCCAAAGTGCATATTGGGTATATTGCTGGAATTGTGGCTGCGTCTAATGCAGGGGGGTCTTTTTCAGTAGTAGGCGATACAACAACAACGATGATGTGGATAGCTGGGGTACAACCAAGCCAGGTCTTTGTTGCGTTCATTCCCGCTATCGTAGCATTGATAATTAGTGGCACTATCGCTGCTAAACAGCAACATGCATATTCGCCAATACTCAAGTCAGCACATAACCATACCAAAATAGACTGGTGGCGGATATTAATAATAGCGCTTATCCTCATCTTTGCTGTAGCAACAAATCTCATCATCAACGTTTATTACACGAATATTAGCGACAGTTTTCCATTTATAGGTACGGCAGTATGGTTGGCGATTCTAATTTCAATCCCTGTCAGACGTCATGATTGGGAAGTACTTGGGGAGTCGCTTAAAGGAACACTTTTCCTACTTGCTCTTGTTTCTTGCGCATCAATGATGCCAGTTGGAAATTTACCCTCCCCATCGTGGCAGACCACTTTCGGTCTCGGTTTTGTTTCCTCAGTTTTTGATAACATACCCTTGACTGCACTGGCCATCAAGCAGGGTGGTTATGATTGGGGATTCTTAGCCTACTCTGTTGGCTATGGTGGCTCTATACTATGGTTTGGTTCATCTGCTGGAGTAGCCATATCAAATATGTATCCAGAAGCAAAATCAGTTAAAAACTGGCTAAAATACGGGTGGCATGTGCCACTAGGATTTGTCATTGGATTTATTATTCTCAATTTACTGGTTGGTTGGCATCCATCGTTACTTTCTGGGAACAAGTTGCTCTAAATCAGGTGAGTAAAACAAATTTTTGATATAAGTGTTGCTTATACTTTCCCATTTTTTCTCGGCATGTAGTTTGAAAAAACTCGGGGAGTATGGCCTGTTTCTGTAAGACCGTTTTGTCCATGTGAGTTCAACCGGTCGATGCAACACATGTATTAAATCTTTCTGCTGGGGTCTCGTAGTCTAATGTTTTACGAGGGCGTTCATTTAGCTGCCTAGCGACTGCACTTAACTTAGCTTGCGAGTGTACAGATAAGTCTGTT
>JAUYAL010000024.1 GCA_030693535.1 Methylotenera sp. | reverse complement strand
ACCCAAATATCATGCTTGGTATCCCCTAACTGCTCAGCGTATTGCTTGGCTGTCATAAAATTCAGCCCCGACATCACGTACTCATAATCTCGACCATCTTGCGCCTGCAATGGCTGACCGTTAATCGTTAATCTTTTATTTTGATAACGGACTTTATCTCCAGGTAAACCGACCACGCGTTTAATATAATCAATCGACGGTTCTGGTGGATAATGAAACACGAACACATCACCGCGTTTAGGGTGACTCACCTCGATAAAAGTATTATTTAGAATAGGCACGCGCAAGCCATAAGTAAATTTATTTACTAAAATAAAATCACCCGCTAACAATGTCGGCATCATAGAGCCGGATGGAATTTTAAACGGCTCGACAATAAAAGAGCGTACAAAAAACACGACTAAAATCACTGGAAAGAAACTTTTAGCATACTCAACTACAATCGGTTCATCTGCGCCTGCGAGGCGTTTTTTGCTTAGTACAAAAATATCAAGCAACCAAATGAGCCCAGTGATTACCAGTATCACGATCATGAATAATGCAAATATCATTGTTGATGTATCCTATCTCATTATCTAATTTGTAAAACTCACGTCCTTCGACAAGCTCAGGGTTATTTATCTTCAACTCTTAAAATAGCCAAGAACGCCTCTTGTGGAATCTCCACATTACCCACTTGTTTCATGCGCTTTTTACCTTCTTTTTGCTTGTCTAGCAGTTTACGCTTCCGCGATACATCGCCACCGTAACATTTAGCAATCACGTTTTTACGCATAGCTTTTACGGTTTCACGCGCAATAATGTTGGCGCCGATAGAAGCTTGAATCGCCACATCAAACATTTGGCGTGGAATTAACTCGCGCATTTTTGCGGCGACCTGACGTCCACGATGCACACTGGTTGATCGATGTACAATCATGGAGAGCGCATCTACGCGTTCGCCATTGACCATAATATCCAGTTTAACTAAATCTGCCGCACGAAACTCTAAAAACTCATAATCCATACTCGCATAACCGCGTGATACCGATTTTAGTTTATCAAAGAAATCCAGCACTACTTCATTGAGTGGCATTTCGTAACTCAGCATCACTTGCCGACCCATGTATTGCATGTTTTTTTGTATGCCGCGCTTGTTGTTGCATAGCGTCATCACTGGACCAACATAATCTTGCGGCATCAATAAATTAACCGTAATCACAGGCTCACGTGTTTCTTCAACGCGTGAAGTTTCTGGTAAGCGTGATGGATTTTCTATTTGCACTACGCTGCCATCTTTTAACAACAACTCATAAACAACGGTAGGCGCGGTAGTAATTAAATCCATATCGTACTCGCGCTCTAAGCGCTCTTGTACGATTTCCATGTGTAGCAAACCTAAAAAGCCGCACCTAAACCCAAAGCCTAGTGCGGTTGAATTTTCAGGTTCAAACAATAAAGAGGCATCATTTAAACTAAGCTTTTCAAGCGCGGTACGCAAGGCTTCAAACTGATTAGATTCTACCGGGTAAAGCCCCGCAAACACTTGCGGCTTGACCTCTTTAAAACCTGGCAAAGCCACTGCGGCTGGTTTTGTTGCTAGTGTTACAGTGTCACCAACCTTGGCAGCCGCAAGCTCTTTAATGCCCGCAATAATAAAGCCAACCTCCCCTGCAGATAGAGATGTTTTTTGTAATGATTTTGGCGTAAATACGCCCACTTGCTCACACAAATGCTCAGAACCCGTTGCCATTAAACGGATTTTATCTTTTGGTTTTAGTACGCCATCAATCACGCGCACCAACATTACTACACCTACATAGTTATCAAACCAGGCATCAATGACTAATGCCTTAAGAGGCCCATCGACATTACCTACCGGGGGCGGCACTTTAGCAATCACAGCCTCCAGCACATCATGCACGCCTAAACCTGTTTTGGCAGAACAACGTACAGCATCAGTGGCATCAATACCGATCACATCTTCAATTTCCTGGATTACGCGCTCTGGGTCAGCCGAGGGTAAATCTATTTTATTAAGTATCGCAGTAACCTCTACACCTAAATCAAGTGCGGTATAACAGTTGGCTACGCTTTGCGCTTCTACGCCCTGACTGGCATCCACCACTAACAATGCACCCTCACAAGCTGAGAGCGAGCGGCTGACCTCATAACTAAAGTCTACGTGACCTGGGGTATCAATCAAATTCAGATGGTAAATCTGGCCATCATCGGCCTTATATTGCAATGCGGCTGTTTGCGCTTTAATGGTAATGCCGCGCTCACGCTCAATATCCATAGAATCAAGCACTTGCGCTTCCATCTCACGGTCAGCCAAGCCGCCGCATAAATGAATAATACGATCAGCTAAGGTAGATTTACCGTGATCAATGTGGGCAATAATAGAGAAGTTACGAATGTTTTTCATGGTATTTTTTAAAGATTGGCTATTTAAAGGCAGCGATGTTGTAGCACCAACACAACAAACCACCAACTGAATAGTGGCTTGTTAACAACAAGGGCGCCCTTGGCGCCCTTGTTGTTAAGTTGAACTAGTCGGATTTTACAGCAAATTCAAAGTATTAACATCTATTGATTGCTGTGTTGACATGAAAGTGGTTTACTTTGATGCTGGTATTTTTATCGGTACGTAAAGTGTGCTTTCACCACGTAACACTAACAACGCAACCGTTTTACCCACAGCAAAACTTGCCAAATGTTTATTAAACTGATCCAAGCTTTGCACTTCAGTGTTGTTAAGTCCCAACACCACGTCACCACGCCGCACGCCCGCTTGTGCTACGGCACCTTGCGCATCGATCACTAACAACCCATTTTTGCCGTTTAATTTTTTCTTTTGTTGTGCCGTAAGTTCTTTAAGTACCAACCCAATACGGTTTAGTTCTGGCTTAACCGCGGACTGGCTAGCCTGAGCGACTTCAGTGGTGTCGGTTGGCATTTCACCTATGTTAATCTTGAGTGATTTTTCACTGCCTTTGCGTAGAATATCAACGATAGCGACCTTACCAGGCTTAGCTGCACCTACCGCACGCGGTAAATCAGATGAAGTCATAATCACCTTACCATCAAATTTGGTGATGACATCTCCAGCCTCAAGACCACCTTTATCAGCAGGGCCATTTTTTTCAACCGCTGCCACCAAGGCGCCATTGGTGTTTTTCATACCGAATGATTCGGCAAGCTCTTTACTTAACTCTTGAATCACAACACCCAACCAACCACGGGTAATTTTTCCAGACGTTTTTAATTGATTGGAAATATCAAGAGCGACATCAATAGGAATCGCGAATGACAAGCCCATTGAGCCGCCGCTACGGCTATAAATTTGCGAGTTAATGCCAACCACTTCGCCCGCCAAATTAAACAAAGGGCCACCCGAGTTACCCGGATTAATCGCCACATCTGTT
>JAUYAL010000021.1 GCA_030693535.1 Methylotenera sp. | reverse complement strand
TGATGTGGAAGCAGGGCAGGTGATAGACCAGCAATCAGTACAAGCTTGGGCTGATAGCCTTGGTACATCTCAGCCACTTCCAGCGCCTAAGTGCTAATGGAAGTTAAATGGACAAGTAAGGCGCTGTCAGATTTGGTGCGGCTACATGAGTTTCTTGCGCCTATGAATCAGTTGGCGGCAGCGCGAACAGTGCAATCGCTGACAGCAGCAACCGCAAGCCTGATTGCAAATCCCCGCATTGGTGAAAGGCTGGACGAGTTTGAGTCGTCTGAGGTACGTCGCATTTTTGTTGGTCATTATGAAATGCGTTACGAAATCAAAATATCAACGATTTACGTGTTACGACTGTGGCATACACGTGAATATCGGTAATGGCCTTACTTTTTGCCAAACATTGTTTAGTATTAGAGTATTCAAATTCAGGCTTATCATAGTAAGTTAATAATAATGCATATCAAATTATAGATTTAAAAATTTACAAAGCACCAACATATGCACCAAGCAAAAATTAAATTAAAATTTAAACAAATTTAAACAAATTTAAACAAATTTAATTGATTTAATTGATTTAATTGATTTTTTATCCGAAGTCGAATCTCACATCTTCCGCCAGTCGTCATAAACTCAATATAATTAATAACTTGCATGGTTTGAGGTCTCAATTTTTACTACATCACCCCCTCCATAAATAACTAAAACATTTAGCTTATTTGCCAATAGTTATATTTCAGTTTGTTTTTTAGATTTTATTCATTAGAAATGTCTTACTTAACCCTTATTAGGATCCGCTAAGTTATCCCTAAATACTCACAGATTGCCAATCTATTCTGTTGCCTGAATGTTAACGCGTTAATCCAGCACTTCGATTAGCAGGTTTAGCTAACAATAAATGAACGTCACCTAAAGCACGCTCTTCAAAACCACCTTCACAATAACAGAAGTAAAATGTCCACATTTTGATGAACTCTTCAGAGTACCCCAATTTTCGAACATGATCTAGGTTTGAAAAGAAGTTTTCACGCCACATGCGCAGTGTGGTTGCGTAGTGTGGGCCAATGTCTTTCAGGTCAATCAGGCGCATATCTGTCATGTTGGTAACACTATTTAACATGGCCGTGTTGGATGGAATACAGGAGCCTGGAAATATATAGCGCTGTATGAAATCAACGGATTTTTTTGCGCTTTCATAGCGTTGATCTGCAATCGTGATTGCCTGAATCAGAGCAAGTCCTTCAGGTTTCAGTAGCGAACTAAGCTTTGCAAAATAGGTGTCATAGAACTGGTCGCCGACAGCCTCAATCATTTCGATAGAAACTAGCTTGTCGTATTGACCGCTCAAGTGTCTGTAGTCATCGAGCAGTAGTGTGATTTTATCGCTTACGCCAGCGGCTTCAACCCTTTTTTTTGCC
>JAUYAL010000011.1 GCA_030693535.1 Methylotenera sp. | reverse complement strand
CCAACAACCCTAATCAACCTTATTGTTTGGCGGTGGCAGCCCCTAAAGCGGCTAAGATTCGGGCTAAATACGCGGCTTTGATTAAGTAAGATGGGGATAACTTTAGCCGCTATTCTGACTTTAGCCGGAATAGCGGCATTTTAAGTTTTACTAGTTAGCCATTGCCTACGCCAAAAAATCATAATCATCACAAGTGCAATCCCCACCATCAAGCCCATTGCCCACCAAAAACCATCTTTGTCAGCTAGCCAAGGCATTTCATGAAAATTCATCCCAAAAATACCTGCTATTAAGGTTGCTGGCATAAACAGCATGGCAACTACTGTTAATGCACGCACTTCTAAATTCACGCGCTGACTCACGCTCGCCATGTAAATATCCATCATGCCACTTAAACTATCGCGGATTGACTCCAGCGACTCAATAAAATTAACCGTGTGATCGTAAATATCGCGCAAATACGGTGTAGTAGCTGGGGTGAAAAAGTTATTGTCATTACGCGTTAAACTGTTAATCACCTCACGTAGCGGCCATACCGCGCGGCGCAACTCTATGCTCACGTGTTTTAGCTGATGGATGCTATGCAACTCAGTACTGGTTGGCTTATGCAACAACACCTCTTCAAGCGCTTCGCTTTCATCGCCTACATCCTCAAGCACCTTAAAGTATTGGTCAACAATATTATCTAAAAGTGAATAAGCTAAATAATCAACCCCTAGCTCGCAAATATGGGCGTGCAACCCGCGCAAGCGTTGGCGCACTGGCTCAAAAATACCGGTTGAACGCTCTTGAAATGTCAACAGAAAATCACGTCCAAGCACCATGCTAATCTGCTCAGAACTCACAGACATCGTGTTTTTTTCATAATTAAAACTACGTGTCTCAATAAACAGGTAGTCGTCAAACTCATCAAGTTTTGGGCGCTGTTCGGTGTTGAGAATATCTTCCTGCACCAATGGGTGCAAATGAAACAAATCACCTACTAACTTAATCAGCGCGGCATCATTGACACCGTGAATATTCAGCCAAACTTTCTTATGTGTGTTTTTATAACCTTCGAGACTAAATGATGCCAGCTCAACACTGGTTAACACACGCTCGCTCATCTCAACCGCATCATATTCAATCAAACTGATGATTGGTTTTTCCAGCTTGACTTCACCTATATGCACTAGCGA
>JAUYAL010000008.1 GCA_030693535.1 Methylotenera sp. | reverse complement strand
ACCGACCATGCTGATCACAACGCGGCAAAGGTTATTGCCCTGCGTGGTGTTAAGCAGTTATTAGCGGGCAAGTGTATTCAGAAAGAAAAGAAACGGTGCAGGATTACTCGTGGTAAAGTAGGGGCGGAAGGCTCCGAACTGTTTGCGGCAACGCAATCTACGCTAGGTGAGACCGTGGTAAGCCGTATGGGTGGCAACACTCCTGCGCTCTGGTCGTTGACCTTAGAAACCTCCGCTACAGCATCTGTATTTGGTGTTTAGCGGTGGGAGTCTTCATATGCAACTCTAATCATTGCGTGTTAGTATTTCTACGTTGATTATCAATTGTAAAGACTGTGTATCTTTTTTGTCTCGTAATAGCTTATGCGCTATCAGGCTTCAATAAAATAACCATAAATTTTTACTAAGACCTCAAATATTGAGAGCTATATTTGGCTTTAAAAGTCTTGGTCCATAAACCAACCAGATCATTAGCGTGAATTAAAAGTAATTTATGAAAAATACTGTAATTTTTAATGTAATTAGCATAATTGCAATCTTTACTCTTATATCGCCAGCTTACGCTAACGATAAAATTGATAGGGATACTGAAACACCAATTCCTCGTAGTAAAAATCTATATGGAATTGGTATTGGGGTGTTACCTAAAACATCTGGTTCAGATGAGTATAGAGTATTAGTGCTACCCATCATTAATGCTAATTATGGTGACCGCTTTTACATCAACGCATTGCAAGCTGGAGTTTGGTTGCTAGATTCTGATGATAAACGTCTAAGGTTTGGTGTGGCTACGCAAGCACGTTTTGGATGGGATGCGGATGACGGCAAGTTAACACGCGGCATGAATGACCGTGACTTTACCGTTGATTTAGGACCAACTGTTCGGTGGCAAACTGATTACGGTACATTTAATGCACAGTGGGGATTTGACGTTGGCGGTGCAAGTCATGGACAGACTGTTGAGTTGCAATATATCAAAAATCTGATTCGCGGTAACACCTTCAAATTAAACGGCAGCATGGGCGTGACGTGGAATAATCATAAATTTAATGACTATTACTTTGGCGTAGGCGCAAACGAAACTTCACCATCTCGTCCTGCTTATTCTGCAGGGTCTGGTACTGAATTTAAAGTGGGTGTGAATGGGTCCTATGCTTTAGACAAAGAAAGCTTTGTGTTATTTGGTACATCGGTTACAAGATTAAGTAATGAACAAGCCAATAGCCCAATTGTTGAAACACGCATGCAGCCATTTGCTTATCTTGGCTACTCCATCGCATACTAAAGAACGCGTTGTCATAGCTTCGGTTGGTGCTGCTGTTGCTATCCCAGTTCCAATGATTGGGCTTAATGACTGGTGTCTCAGTAGGTGCAGGTAATGGTGTTTATAAAAATCTAACGAAGTAGTAATTTTTGACAGAATACGTCACGTATACTCGGGGGCTAGCAAAACACACTGGCTAAAGTTAATCAAAATATATTGTGGCTACCTCATCGCTCCTTTCAAGTAAATCAGAATGATTAGACATTGGTGCGTACTAAGCTTAAATTAACATCTCTAAACCTTTACGGTCTAGGAGGTTAAGTAACTTAAGTGATGGTCCACTTGGGTGCTTGTCGCCAATTTCCCACTTAGGTACAGTGGAAAGACTGGTGTTTAATACTGTAGCTTGTACGGATTGGCTGAGCTTATAGCGATCTCGTAGCGCACGAATTTTTTGCGGATCGTAGTCAGGAATAGGTTGTAGGCAGAAAGCTTCATACTTCTGCATCTTATGCTTATCGATAAAACCGAGATCATGCAAATCCTGAGCAGTTTCGTGAACTGCTTCCAAAGTTTGGCTTTTAGCAATGCGTTTAGTGGTCATGATATATCTCAAACAGTTCTCCTTAGGAAGGGGTCTGATTCAGCGCATCATCATTAAAGATAAGTAAGTCAGCAGCAATTTATTTTAGGGCTTCCAATTCATTATCAGTAATGTTAGCACGTTCATTTTTTTTCAAATTTGTACAGAAAAAATCAAAGATTACCGAAACTAGTCTCGAAGATGGTTCTTGCACCACCGCGTTTACCTCGTCAGTGAGCACCTATCAAACCGTCAAGCATTTCTGAGATGGCAGTGAAAAGCGACTGATTGTTAAATTGCATCGAATATTCACTCACCAATAATATGCACAAATATATGCATATTCAAGTCGCAAATTATTTAATAGCGGTGGCGAATGATGTGGATTTGGAGGTTGCAGCATGAGTTTTAAGCAACGATGACCTCATAAGCTGCGACTATAAAATCTTGCATACTTAAGATTTGGAATATAAATCCATGCCTGATAGATGATTTAAGTTTTAGATAGCTGACATAACATTCATCATTAGCCAACCACTTCATAGTTGAAATACTAAAAGTAAATTATATTATTAATGGTCAAATTACTTTCTTTACAGATTGATCTAAGGGTTAGGCTTATGCTTAAAAGGCTATTCATACCCTTATTACTCTTAATAATAGTTAGTAATTTAGCTTTTGGGAAAACGGTTAAGAATCAGGTAAATGTCCAAACACGAAATCCCACACTAATCGTCGGTAGTGAGCAGGATTTCCCACCTTTTTCCACAGGCATGACTGATGAAACCGCTGGCGGTTTTACCGTAGAGATGTGGAAGGCAGTCGCAGTAGAAGCAGGTCTAAAAAACTACCATATACGCGTGTTGCCTTTCACTGAACTTCTTAATGAGTTTAAAGCAGGCAAAATAGATGTATTAATTAACCTCAATATTACAGATGAGGCTCACGCTTACGCAGATTTCTCTGTGCCACATACCGTATTTAAAGGTGGAATATTTGTTCGCAAGAATGAATCGAACATTAATTCAGAGTCTGACCTTAATGGTAAATCTATAATCATGATGAAGGATGATGTAGAGACATCGTATGCGACATTAAGAGGTTGGGGTAAACAATTAGTATTAGTTCAAACTGCGGAAGAAGGGATGCGTTTGTTAGCTTCTGGCAAGCATGATGCCTTTTTAATCAATAAAATCGCTGGCTTGCAAATAATAGCTAAAAATAAGCTTACCAATATTAAGGCTTTAAAAGCCAATGCAAACTTCACACAAAAGTTCGCATTTGCTGTCCAGGAAGGTCAAACTGATTTGTTAGCACAAATCAACGAGGCTTTTGCCATCACAAATGCCAACAAAACTTACAGTAACATTTATGAAAAATGGTTTGGTGTTTATGAAACTAAAGAGATTGGTCTGTTTGACTCATTAAAATACATTATTCCCATTGCTTCTATATTTATATGCATCTTAGGATACTCCTTTTATCGGCGTAAGTCAGAACGAAAGCTCGCAAATAAAATAATACAAAACACCGAAGCCAAAATCAGCACTTTAGTTAATGCCATTCCAGACCTAATATGGTTAAAAGATGTTGATGGTGTTTATCTGTCATGCAATTCTGCATTTGAAAAATACTTTGATGCAAAAGAGGTTGATATTGTTGGCAAGACTGATTACGATTTTTTGAATAAAGAGTTGGCTGATTTATTCCGAGAAAATGACAAACAGGCGATGTTACTGAGGAAGTCTATCTCCAATGATGAATGGTTAACGTTTGCCAATGGTGGATATCGTGGATTATTTGAAGCTATCAAAACGCCTATCTTAGATAAGGATAATAATCTTATCGGAGTGTTAGGTATCTCACGTGATATTACAGAACGTTGGCAGGCTGAGAATTTACAACGTATAGCCGCTACTGCTTTTGAATCTCAAGAAGGCATGATGGTCACTGACTCAAATAACGTTATTCTTCGTGTGAATGAGGCCTTTACTAAAATTACTGGCTATAGTGCAGAAGAAACAATTGGACAGACCCCATCATTTCTTAAATCTGGCAGACATGATAATGAGTTCTATGCTGAAATGTGGAAAAGTATTAGAGAAACTGGCGCGTGGGAAGGTGAAATCTGGAATAAACGCAAGAATGGTGAAATCCACCCTGAGCATCTCAGTATTACTGCCGTAACCGAAGGTGCTGGTATAGTCAAAAATTACGTCGCTTCACGAGTCGACATTACACTCCGTAAGCAAGCGGAAAGTAAAATTAATCATCTTGCTTTTTATGACACACTGACGCAGTTACCAAACCGCCGTTTACTGCTTGACAGGCTTCATCAAGCCTTATCGGTCAGCGCACTGAGTGGACGACGAGGCGCATTGCTATTTATTGACCTTGATCATTTTAAAACCATTAACGAAACACAGGGACATGATGTGGGCGATTTGTTGTTACAGCAAGTGGCTACTCGATTAAGTAGTTGTATCCGTATAGGTGATAGCGTGGCGCGTTTTGGCAGTGATGACTTTGTTGTCTTGCTAGAAGTATTAAGTGAGAACGCTGTTGAAGCTGCCTCACAAACCCAGGACGTTGCCAATAAAATTCTTTACACGCTCAGTCAACCCTATCACTTGAATGGACATAGCTACGACTCTACAGCTAGCATTGGTGGTACATTGTTCAATGGTAATGATGTGGAAGTGGATGAGCTGCTAAAACAGGCAGATATTGCAATATATCAATCAAAGAGTGAAGGGCGCAATACTTTTAAATTCATAGACCCTAAAATACAAGAAGCTATTGTTAACCGAGCAGATTTAGAACGGGAGCTTCGCAAAGCCATTCAACACAACCAGTTTCAGTTGTATTACCAAGTTCAGGTAAGTAGTAGTGGTGAAGCATTAGGTGCAGAAGTATTAATTCGCTGGAACCATCCTGAACGCGGCATGATTTCACCATTTAATTTTATCCCCATAGCCGAAGAAACGGGTCTTATCTTACCTATTGGGCAATGGGTATTGGAGACTGCCTGTGCTCGACTAAAAACATGGCAACAAAACCCATTGACCCAAGACCTTTCTATCGCAGTTAATGTAAGTGCAAGGCAATTTCATCAAGTTGATTTCGTCGCACAAGTGCTCTCTACAATTGCACGACATGATATTGACCCATCACATCTTAAGTTGGAGTTAACAGAGAGTATGTTAGTGTATAGCCTTGATGACATAATCATTAAGATGCAAGCACTCAGCAAAATGGGCATTCTATTCTCCTTGGATGACTTTGGAACTGGCTATTCATCATTACAGTACCTCAAGAGATTGCCTTTAGACCAATTAAAGATAGACCAGTCATTTGTGCGTGATGTAGTGACGGACGCTAATGATAGATCGATTGTACGAACAATTGTTACCATGGCGCATAGCTTAGATATTAACGTGATTGCTGAGGGTGTAGAGACGAATGAACAAAGGCAATATTTGCTAGATATCGGCTGCAAGCATTATCAAGGTTATTTATTTGGTAAGCCTATGCTGATTAATGAGTTCGAAGCGTTGTTGAGCAATATCCAATGCGCAGATGCATAATCGGATTTTGCTTGAATGATTTTATATCCATTAGCATTTAAACGCCACACCATTTATTGATAGGGAATCAAGAACATGCTGGAATGGGACAATAAATATGAGCTTGGAAATACCAGAATTGATGTGGAGCATCGAATATTTTTTGAGCTCATGATCGATTTCCAACAAGCGTCACTTCAAGGGGCATCTAAAGATAAGCAATTAAGAGTGTTAAGTGAGATTGCTAAATATGCAGACTTTCACTTTTTAAGTGAAGAAAATATTATGGAAGATTTTAATTACCCTGATAAAGCGCATCATGCAAGTCTCCACCAATCTATACTGGCAAATCTTAACAACATGATTCACGAATTTAGGCGCGAAAACATCAGTGCAACTGAGATATTTGAATTTCTATTTCAATGGTTCGCATTGCATACTTCAAGCGAAGACAAAAAGCTTGTAGGTTTTATTAGTAACAAATAAAGATTTACTTGCTCTGAAATAACGACTACCTGAGATTGTATTTTATTTAAAGTTGAGCGTTAGCTAAGGGGTGACGCAACAAACGATTAAAATCTTTCTGCTGAGGTCTCGTAATCTAATGTTTTACGAGGCCTTTCTTATTTGAATTGCAGCAGCTAAATGATTGCTCTAATTCTTGACACTCACCTGATTATGTTTATACTTAAGTTTATACATTATGTATGGAGAAAGTCATGATTGAAGTTGAGTTAGACATTAAGCAATGGGGTAATAACTTAGGTGTGCGTTTACCTGCGGCAATTGCGCGTGAGTCACACTTGAAGGTTCATCAGCGTGTGCGTATCAGCGTTCTTAATGGAGAAATCATCATTAAGCCAGTCGCAGAAGTGACTTTAACTTTAGAGCAGCGATTAGCGCTGTTTAATCCTGCAGAGCATAGTGGCGAAGTGATGGCTACTTCAAAAACATTAGGCGCTGAAAATTGGTAAAGTCTCTATTGAACTGGGTGCCAGATCGGCAAGATATTATCTGGATAAACTGCAATCCTCAAGTTGGTCAAGAAATGCGTGACCTTCATCCTTTTCTGGTGCTGTCCCCACAGGCGTTTAATAATAAAACCTCATTGGTTATCGGATTGCCAATGACAACAGCAGAATATAATGCCAGCAATCCTTTTGCTGTAGTTACTGGAAAAACATCAGGCAATAAGTCGGATAAAACAAGTTATGTTCTTTGTCATCAACCAAAGTCTTTTGATTGGCGCTTGCGTGAGGCAAAGCCACACCCTTTAGGTCAATTGCACGAATCTTATTTTGAGCAAGTACGTGAACTGTTAAATCAAATTATTCAGCTGACTTGAGTGATGCGAGTTGAAGCTAGTGGGCAGAGTGAATGAGAATGACAGGTCAGTTTAAACAATAACTGGTGATCAACTAGTTCAGTCTCGCTTTTATATAGCTCAGTGGTTCGTAAAGATTCATGCCCAGCTAGCGCTTATATTCATTCCATATATACTCTTTGTGTCTATAGTCCATTATGACTATAACGGCAAGTGATTTACATTCTAAGTTATCAAGTATTGTCCAAGGTAATTTAAATAACTCAGAATTAACGCTATGGCCATTATGATTACTGGTGGAGCCGGCTATATAGGATCCCATACTTGTTTACAAATGTTAGACGCTGGCTATGAAATTGTTGTTGTAGATAATTTATCTAATAGTCGAATCGAGTCGATTAATCGTATAGAAAAAATTTCTGGGGTAAAAATACCATTCATTCAAGCTGATATTCGTGATAAAGCAGCAATGCGAACGGTGTTTGAGCGTTATAACATTTCTGCGGTTATTCATTTTGCGGGTCTTAAGGCGGTAGGTGAGTCAAACGAGAAGCCACAGCTTTATTATGATAATAATGTTGTAGGTAGCCTTAATCTTTTTGAAGTTATGAGTGATTTTGGTGTTAAAACTATCGTTTTTAGCTCTTCAGCAACGGTTTATGGTGATCCGATTTCAGTACCTATTAAAGAGAGTTTCCCATTAACTGCGACTAATCCGTATGGACGTAGTAAATTGATGGTTGAAGATATTCTTCGTGACATACACGCAGCCGATAATACATGGAGAGTAGCTTTGCTCCGCTATTTCAATCCGATTGGCGCGCATAGCAGTGGGTTGATAGGTGAAAATCCTAACGGCATACCGAATAATTTATTGCCCTATTTAGCGCAGGTCGCAGTCGGACGTTTACCTAAGCTACGAGTATTTGGTAACGATTATCATACGCATGATGGAACTGGCATCAGGGATTATATTCACGTTGTTGATCTGGCTGACGGGCACGTTGATGCTGTGGACTATTTACTTAATAAGCAAGATTTCATTACTGTAAATTTGGGCACGGGTATAGGATATAGTGTACTAGATGTTGTTAAGGCTTTTTCGAAAGCCAGCGACAAATCAATTCCATATGAATTTTTACCTCGACGTCAGGGTGATGTGGCAGTTAACTATGCTGACACAACACATGCTATGCAGTTGCTCGGGTGGCGCGCCCAGCGAGGGTTAGACGAGATGTGTCATGACACCTGGAAGTGGCAGTCAAGTAATCCTAATGGCTATGAGGTCTCCTGTTAAAGTCTTTTTTTAAACACTTTTTTGAAGATGGATTCAAGCCTAACAAGCTCTGACAGGTAAAACGCAAGCTGGTTTTGGTATTTGCTCATATACGCTCAGACTAATGAGCGTAGACTACTCGAGACTTCTCGGCAAGTCACTAGTTTTATCAGTTAGCGAGTAAAACCTTGTCCTTCAGGTCGAAGAGGACGTCAAGGTGTTGAAGCTTTGATGAGATATAACTGGCCACCCTCGACCAATTCACCGGCAATGCCATAATGCGCTTGAGTTACGCCAAGGTAGTATTTCCCCCCATCGTTCCTTTTCAGCACATTTGTGACGTCAATGATGCCTGAGTTTTCTTCATTTTGAGTAAGAAAGTTAGACGTGCCAGCAACGAAACGGCCACGGTCTGACTCGAATATTTGCGTCCACCTATTGTCTTTTGTATAGAATTTCCATATCTTGGCAACATATACATTATTGCCAGGATCTTCCTGTATCAGGATATTGCCGTCTAAATCTACTGTTATGTTGTCAAAATTTCTGGCAGTTTGACCATCAGTTCCAATTAAACTAGCGGAGTCTTTAACCATCGAAATGGTACCGCCCATTTTGTGATCAAAATTTAACCTATATAACTTGGCCGATCCTCCGTCAGCAGTGCCCGTTGTTACAAAGTAGAATGTAGCAGCATCTGCCCACTGACCATCTTCTGGTCGTGCAAAGTTGGTAATCCCTTTGGTGTTGCTTTCGATTTGCAATGCGGCACCGGATTGATCATAGTTAACGGCTTCGAGTGTGAATTTTCCGTTAATTGCACCAGACTCAATGGCAACACCGTTAACTTTAATGCCATACAGACTGCCGTTTGTTAATCCAGCTCTATCAATATCTGAACCGGTATTTGTTTTTGACCCTTTGTAGATATAAATCTGTCCTGGGGTCGAATCATCAGTGCCTACTACGATTGTTTGATCGCCTGAGTATGGATTAGCCAGACTGTTTTCAAACGAAAAATTACCCATTCTAGGTAACTCATAAGCTGTACCTTTACCAGGTCCTGTCGCGATAAATGCATAAGCCCGGCCTTCTGTGCCGGCCTCTTCACCAGTCATAAAAATGCGGTTCTTTGTTCCTAACCCTGTACTTGCATTGTAAAAAGCTGTAACTGCAGGCAAGTCACCTGAGCATAGGTGCACCAAACTATTGGACGCTTCTGAAGCGGGCTGGTAGCTTGTGCCATTCCATATTTGATGATTGGTGGCCAAATCATTGCCGCTTATTACGGATAGTGTATTTTTATTAATTTTAAACTCTGAAACAAATGCCCCTGGTGCACCATGTGCGCGGACTCTGCCGAGTGTTGCAGCTAGTTCGTGGTTCATGAGCAGTGTGAAAGTATCATCGCCATTGTCATAAGCGCCCATCCCATCCGGAATGCCAACCATTTTAAAACCATTGGTAGCCTGATCGCCTACTGTCATGATGGAGGTGACTTCCCAGCCTTTT
Source organism: Methylotenera sp. (assembly GCA_030693535.1). The sequence continues at coordinate 14,993 of JAUYAL010000008.1, read as the reverse complement.
GCAGTGGAAGTGATGTAAGGTGTCTGACTGCTAGAAGGTCCCTGCTCGGCAAGTGCATAGTTTGCACCTAATGACAGAGATAAACTGATTGCAAGTACGATAGGCTTATTCTTAAACATGGTAATCTCGAAAAAATGATCAAAAGCATTTGCTTGCTTTGACTTTGCTTTGGCTAAACAGTTGATATATTGAAGCAATTTTGTTGTAAAAAATTTTAATTAACTAGACCAATCAGCTTATAGTAAAACGCTCTTTAAATCAGACTTTGTGAGTTTAATCATAAATTTATTTAAAGCATACAATCAAAATAACATCATAATATTATGATTATTATAATAAATAATTGAATATTAAATTTAAATCGTATCTGTTACAGGATATCTTGCTGATTGTCTTAGCTCAAAATCATTCTCAACTTGCTTGAAATGACAGATGATTTTTTGAGATCGATATAAATTCATTTCATGGAATGTGCCCTTAGACATAATAACGTCATATTTTTAATCTAGATTGTGATACTTGGTGAAATTTAATCTAAGTGTCCAAAATGAGATTCCAGCAACAACTAAGTTTTAACAAAGCGTTAAATTTTCATACTTTAATAAAAATATTGGTTGACCCTATATTAATGATTGCGTCTTTGTTTATATTGACGAAATATTATGAAGATAAAATCACATCGCAGTATGTAGTTCTTTCCATCATGATCTTTGCGCTTACTTTTCCTGGTGTATGGGTAAAAGCAAAAAGCTTTTTTGAGGAATTGTTCAATACCTTTGTGCAGTGGTTTCTGACGATTGGTATCCTTTTGCTGTTTGGCTATGCAACAGGGTACCTCAATCATTTTGCAAAGCAAATTGTTGTTTTATGGGCAGTGATTACACCAGTCGTTTTAGTCTTGGCGCATCTTTTGGTGGCTAGGTACCTATCAAGCAAATACTATATTGCCAGTGTCAAGAAGACTGCTGTCATCATTGGTTTAAATGAATTAAGTCGGCAGTTATATGACAGAGTCAATGCCAGTGAGGAGTTGGCAATCGAGGTTAAAGGTTTTTTTGATGTTGTTTCTGAACGGTCGCCTTCTGAATCTAAAGTGAATGATATTCAGTTGATTGGCACTGTCGCTGACCTGCCGGGATATGTTAAAAATCATAAAATAGATTTAATCTATATTGCATTGCCGCCTTCACTGCATGATGAGATTATGATCGTTTTGGATGACTTGAAGGATACAACGGCATCTATCTATTTTGTGCCCAATTTCTTTATGGCTGACTTAATTCAGGCACGGATTGATGATATTGATGGGATGCCTGTCGTTGCTGTATGTGAGACACCATTTTCTGGTTTTAATGGCTTTATAAAAAGTATAAGTGACGTAATTCTAGCCACTATAATTCTATGTCTGATTTCGCCTTTGCTGATTATATTAGGCTTAGGCGTAAAGCTTAGTTCTCCAGGTCCTATATTATTTAAACAAAGACGCTACGGCTTGGATGGTCATGAAATCGTTGTATATAAATTCAGGTCGATGACTGTCGCAGAAGATGGGGACAAAGTCACGCAAGCTACGGTAAATGATAAAAGGGTGACGAAGTTTGGGAAATTTATACGTAAGACATCATTAGATGAGTTGCCCCAGTTCATAAATGTGCTACAGGGTAGAATGAGTATTGTTGGTCCTAGACCGCATGCAGTCAGCCACAATGAAATGTACCGTAAAGTGATTAAGGGGTATATGGTTAGGCATAAAGTCAAGCCGGGTATTACTGGGTGGGCGCAGGTTAATGGGTTTAGGGGCGAAACTGAATCTGTTGAGAGTATGAAGTCTCGCATTGAGTATGATTTGGATTACTTAAAAAAATGGACATTATCCTTAGACCTGAAAATTATCCTTAAAACAGTACTCCTTGTGTTTAGAGACTCTAAGGCCTACTAACAACTTAACAAAGTAAGATACACATTTTGTGTTCACCTATTTGGATTAATCTAGGCCATATAGACTGTATTTCAAGCGCTTTAAAAACATCACCGTAATAATGGCCAGTTATTCTCCGCACCAGTTTTGATAAAAATAATTTAAGAGGTATTCGACGTGAGACTGGTTAATTTTTTGGCAGCTCATTAGAAGGAAAAGTGATACGGTTAACATAAAAAGCGGCTGAATAAGCCACTTTTTTATTATTGGCTAGGGGCATGCATAGTTTAACCAAACCGTCATGAATGCTTAATAATTAAGTTTTATAGTAAGCAGTCGAGCGCATTGCTAATGGCATCTAATTATATTAACGCTGATATTTACTCAAACAGATTTAGAAGGTTTTACCAATGAAAGCCATGATTTTAGCAGCAGGTAAAGGTACAAGAGTACGTCCTTTAACTTACGAACTTCCCAAACCAATGATTCCGATTTTGGGTAAACCAGTCATGGCGTATTTGATTGAGCATTTAGCTAAACATCAAGTAAATGAAGTCATGGTTAATGTCAGTTATATGCACGAAAAGATCCAGCAATACTTTGGTGATGGACATCGATTTGGTATTGCGATTGGCTATTCTTTCGAAGGTGATATCAGTAATGGGAGCATCGTCCCTAGTCCAGTAGGTTCCGCTGGCGGGATGCGGAAAATACAGGATTTTGGACAGTTTTTTAACGAAACCACAATTGTCATATGTGGTGATGCGATTATCGATCTTGATATCACAGCTGCCGTAGCAGAACATAAAAAAAATGGCGCACTAGTAAGTCTAGTGGCTAAGGAAGTGCCAATGGATAAGGTTTCCGGGTACGGTATTGTTGTTACGGATGATCATGGAAAGATCGTGTCATTTCAGGAAAAGCCAAGCCAGGCTGAAGCGCGATCTAATCTAGCAAGTACCGGTATTTATATATTTGAGCCAGAAGCATTGGATTTGATTCCATCAGGCAGTACTTTTGATATTGGCTCAGATTTATTTCCTCTGTTAGTTGAGAGGAATTTACCATTTTATGCAATCAATCATCGTTTTAATTGGATCGATATTGGTATAGTTTCTGATTATTGGGATGTAATGCAACAAGTGATGCGCGGGGATGTGCCATCAATGAATATGCCAGGTAAACAAATAAAACCAGGTATTTGGGTTGGTTTGAATGTGCATGTTGACTGGGATAATACGAAAATACAGGGGCCTGTCTATATCGGTTCAGGGAGTCGTGTCGATAAAGGCGCTGAAATCGTTGGTCCAACCTGGATTAGTGATGGGTGTCATGTGCAGCGCGGAGGCAAAGTTATCAGAAGCGTGCTATTCGATTATACGAGAGTCGGTCAGGACTATAGTTTTAATGAAATGATTGTCTGTGGAGAGTACTGCGTAGATAAGCTCGGAAGAATGATGCATGTTGATGACGATACTTGCGACCTGATTTGGTCGGATGCTAGAGAAAAGGTTATTTATCCAATGAACTACTCACAAGTAAGAATTTAGTCGCCTCCACTTCAAAAATTAGGGTTTTGTGACAAAACTGTCACAAAACTGAAACTATATTGAAAACAAGATTCACTAGAATTGCCATATAAACTTCATTTTGTGTCATTTAATATGTCAATTCTAGATAAGTCATACAGTTTTAAATCCAGATTGCCACAATCTCTGTGTGCTGGGTTCACGTTACTTGAGTTGCTGGTTGTCATGGTTATCATTGGCTTATTAGCGGGTTACGTAGGGCCTAAATATTTTGAGCAAATAGGCAAGTCGGAGACTAAAACCGCACGTGCTCAAATTGACGCACTGGGCAAAGCCTTGGATCAATACAGAATTGAAGTAGGGCAGTACCCTACTTCGGAGCAGGGTTTAGCTGCACTTAATAAAAACCTTAGCAATGATTCAAAATGGGCCGGCCCATATCTTAAAAAAAATGTTCCTGATGATCCATGGAACAAGCCATATTTTTACAAATCGCCAGGAGAGCACGGTGACTATGATCTTTACTCACTAGGTAAAGATGGTCAAGTAGGCGGTAGTAAAGAGTCTGAAGATGTGGTGAGTTGGTAATCTGACCTTATGGATTATCAAGTTAAAGCTATCAGAGGAAAGGAAATCGTGCTTTTAAGCGTATCAGCAATGCATGCGGATGATGCTATTGCACAGATTAAGGCTAGAGGCTATACGCCAATCGTAGCGCAAACAAAAAAACATCTTTTATCAAGCCGTGTGGATAAAAATTTCCCCTTGGAGTTGTTTAGTCAAGAATTATTAGCCTTGCTTGAGGCAGGACTTAATCTTGTTGAGGCGATTGAGACGCTAGCAGAAAAAGATCAGCGTAGAGAAGTTAAAAAAATATTAGATGCGCTGCTGCAAGCGCTTTATCAGGGGCAGACTTTTTCATCAGCATTGGAAATGCAACCTCAAGTATTTCCTGTGCTTTATATTGCAACAGTTCGAGCTAGTGAGAAAACGGGTGATTTGCCAGAAGCACTTGGCCGCTATGTCAGCTACGAGCGGCAACTTGGGCTGGTGAAAAAAAAGATAGTTTCTGCTTCCATCTATCCTATTTTGCTAATGTGTGTGGGAGGATTGGTCATATTGTTTTTGCTTGGTTTTGTTGTGCCTAAGTTCAGCAGAATCTATGAAGGGACAGGTGGAAACCTGCCGTTTCTATCACAGGTGTTATTGGCATGGGGTTCATTTTTAGAGAATCATGGAAAAAAGTTGTTGATTGTATCGATACTCAGCATGGTTGGTTTGGTGTACGGATTGTCACGATCTTCAGTCAGAAAATGGATTACAAAGGCTATCTGGCAAGTGCCGGCGTTAGGTTCCCGTTTAAGAATTTTTCAGTTAGCACGATTCTACCGTACGCTGGGAATGCTGCTCAAAGGTGGGACATCAATCATAGTTGCTTTGGAGTCAGTTGCTGGATTACTTGACGTTTCACTACAAAACAAAATGAAACAGGCCTCTAAAGCCATCCAGGAAGGTCAGGCCATTTCACTCGCTATGGATCAGGCTGGCCTCACTACACCTATAGCATTGCGTATGTTGAGAGTAGGAGAGCGTGGCGGAAAAATAGGCGACATGATGGAGCGTATCGCTGCATTTTATGATGAAGAGTTGGCGCGCTGGATAGATTGGTTTACCAAGCTTTTTGAACCGATACTCATGTTGTTGATAGGTTTGGTGATTGGCGTAGTGGTGCTGTTACTTTACATGCCGATATTTGAGCTTGCAGGGAATATTCAATGATTGCTTTATCAAAAAATGCACAAGAAATAGAGCATACTCAGACAGGCTCTGATTTGAATGTTATTGCTGAGGGTGTAAAGGTAATAATTCGCGCTGACCAAATCAGACAGGCCAAGTTGGTAGCAGTATCACAGCAGCGTCGCATACTGGATGTTCTTGAAGAGCTTACTGGGTATAACCAAGAGGTTTTTCTCGAGGCATTAAGTGATGCACTGCATTTTCCATCAATTAGCATGAAAGCACTTCATGCTCTGCCAGTGGCATTTGATGTGCTTTCATTCCAAAATGCGCAAAAAAGGGAATGCCTGGCCTTTTATGCAGATGCAGATTCTGCAACGGCAGACTTGATTATTGTGTTCGCCGATCCCTTTAATGAGGGATTGCAAGAGTGGGTGATAGAGAATATCAGGCGGCCATATACCCTGCATTTAGCACATCACAAAGATATCGCTGCATTTATAGCAAAACATGAAGAAACAATGCGCGCAATGGATGGCTTAAATGCAGGCGCCAGCAGTATTGGTGTTGACTCAGATGAAGTTGTCGCTGACTTGTCATTGAAATCAATTAATGAAGATACTAATCCAATCATCAAGCTCATTAATTCAACTCTTTACGACGCTTTGAAAGTGGGTGCGAGTGATATTCATCTAGAGTGCTCAAATGCAGGTTTGGCGATTAAATATCGGATAGATGGCGTAATTGCTAGCGTTGGTGGCATGCAGGGTTTAGAAAATGCGGATCAGGCGATATCACGTATCAAAGTGATGGCTCAGCTTGATATTGCCGAACGACGCACACCGCAAGATGGGCGTTTTAAAGTCATGGTGCAAGGGCGGGATGTTGATTTTCGCGTCTCGATAATGCCAAGTGTATTTGGCGAAGATGCCGTGCTGCGTGTTCTGGATAGAAAAGCCTTGTCAGAAGAAGCGCAAGGCTTAAGTCTACATACCTTAGGGTTTGATGAGAAGATCATCCTCCAGTTCAGACGTTTGGCTACCGAGCCATATGGCATGGTATTGGTGACTGGGCCGACAGGAAGTGGAAAGACGACTTCACTTTATGCAGCTATATCTGAAGTAAATACAGGTCACGATAAAATTATTACGATTGAAGATCCTGTTGAGTATCAGTTACCTGGTGTATTGCAAATTCCAGTCAATGAAAAAAAAGGACTTACGTTTGCGCGTGGACTTCGTTCTATTTTGCGGCATGACCCAGACAAAATCATGGTTGGTGAGATTCGTGATTCTGAAACGGCTCAAATTGCTGTTCAAGCAGCGCTTACCGGTCACTTAGTGTTCACAACGGTACATGCAAATAACGTGCTGGATGTCATTGGACGCTTTATGCATATGGGTGTAGATCCTTACAACTTCGTCTCTGCAATGAACGGCATCATGGCGCAGCGATTGATCAGAGCGATCTGTGTGCATTGTGCAGAAGACTTTGAGCCAGATGAGGATTTGCTGGAGACATCTGGAATTACGCCGTTAATGGCATCCGGCATGAAATTTAAATACGCCAAAGGCTGTGGTCACTGCCGTGGTACGGGCTACCGAGGTCGGAAAGCGGTAGCAGAGTTACTCATATTAAATGATGAGATACGAGAGATGATTGTTGCGCGTGAACCCATCAGGAAACTAAAAGAAGCAGCTAGACGCAGTGGTATGCGTACCATGCGTGAGGCGGCACTTGAAGCCGTTAGTAACGGCATTACAACACTGCAGGAGATCAATCGTGTCACTTTTATCAATTAATCAACTGTTGGCGGTAATCGGTACAGATAGCGTCGCGGTAGTGAGTCGGTCGCGAGGGTTGCGTAACCGCGTGATTGATCAGCAGTACGCCACATTTCCTCATGAATCCAAAGATCCTGCATGGGCAAGAGCCATTGGCCAACTAGATGTATTGCTAACAACCATGCAAGTTGAAGCGAAATCTAAACTTAAGATCACGCTAGCAAGTGATTTTGTGCGGTATCTGGCATTACCATCACAGCAAGTTGCCATGAATTCGGCAGAAAAATCAGCTTTTGCTATTGCCTCATATCAAGAAGTATATGGTGCGGTGATCGATGATTGGGAGATTAAATTACACGATGCGCCCAATCACAGCGTGACGATCGCAGCCGCGATTGATAAAAAACTGTTAGATGAAATACAAGTGCTTGCACACAAGCATAAATTGCAACTGTTGACTGTGCAGCCATATTTAATGACAGTTTTCAATAGCCTTTCTAGTCAGATTGCAAAAGTGAGTGGCTACTTGGCTGTTGTAGAGTTCAATCGATTGCTTTTGGTCAATTTATATAAAGGGCATTGCCAGAATATACGTGTCTACCCATTAACGAACGGCTGGCAACTTGAATTTAAGAACTTGATGATGAGAGAGTCATTAATGGCAGATACAGGACATCATCAAATTTTAGTCTATGCACCTACACAAAAAAATATTGCGATCAATGCGATCGAAGGCTGGCAGGTTAGCCGTATCAGTACAGTTAAAAATACATTAAAAAACTATCATTTCGCGATGTTAGAGGCTTCTGTATGAGTCGAAAGCTGCAACTGGACTTTATTGACGGTCATTTCTTTGCGCCGACCAGATTCAGTTTTATCGGTACCGTTGTGTTAGGGGTGGGTATGGCGCTGATATTTTTTACCCTACAGCAATACCAGTTAATATCGGATAAGCATCATGAAGTCTTGTTCAAACTTAAGCAGTTTAATAATCAGCCTAAGAAAGAGACCATTGCCAGGAACGTTAGGGAAGAAATTCCAATTGATGTCAAAAATCAGATTGAAGCAACAGTGACTGATTTGACGATTCCCTGGAGTGAGCTTCTGAGTGCAATTGAAGGGTCTGACTTAAAAGATGTTGCCTTACTCAGTTTGGAACCAAGTATAAAGAAACAACAGGTTATTTTGGGTGGGGAAGCCAAAAACCTGCATTCCGTTATGCAGTTCATAGGCCGTCTGGAAGGGCAGTCAATGTTATCTCAGGTTTATCTGCAAAAGCATCATCTAGATGAAGACAATGTTTCAAAGCCTGTAAAGTTTACTTTGATGGCGCAATTGCATACGTTTAAAGCAAACTGATTGATGAAAATATACAACTTATCCGATCTATATTGGTACTTGACCAAAGTAGCGAAAAATCTAGGGCTATGGGGAATGCTAGGATTTGTAATGATGATTGTAAGTCTTTTGATTTACTTCACTAAGGTTGTCGTTATAGAAGAACAATTGATTGCAAGCGTGGCTGAACTAGAACATCAGGAAAGAACGAAAACAGAACAGCGTGAATCGATTGTTGTACCTCAGCATACAACAGCGCAGGAATTGGAGGCCTTTTATGCATTATTCCCTTCAGCCACTAGTTTGCCAAAGTGGCTAGGGTTCATTGATAAAACTGCGACAAAGCAACATCTTGTTCTTAACCGTGGAGATTACAAACTTTTAAAAACTCAGCAAGGCAGGTTAATGCGATATGAAATCATCCTGCCGGTGGTTGGTAAGTATACGCAAATTCGTCATTTCATCGCATCCATATTACATCAATTGCCTGCATTGGCACTGAGTGATATTCAAATTAAGCGTGAAAATGCATTGTCGCCAACGGTAGAAGCCCGGCTAGTGTTCGTACTTTTTTTGCAGAGTGATACTTGGAAATGACTAATTCTGTTTCTAGTGCCGCTGCAAATTCATCGAATAAACGACTGATGCTTATTTTGTTGATCACGGTAGCACTCACAATATGGACTGCCTTGCAGGAAGAAGACGAGGTAGATGATTTGCAAGTTGCAAAACCTTTAAGAACACCACGAGTAACGCCCATGGAAAACAATGTCACTTCTCAACTGAATGACCAAGAGTTGAATAAGGTAAGGCCACACGCTGGAGATGATTCTCTTATCCCATGGCAAAAATTAAAACGTGAATCATTATCAGGTAAAGCACATGATTTATTCAAAGTGCATTCATGGGTCGTTATTCCGCCAATCAAGAAAGTAAAGCCACTCCCACCCCCCCCGCCGGTGGCACCTCCTGCACCATTTCAATATGTAGGAAAACTGGAAAACTCTCCAAAAGGTACTCAGGTGTTTCTGATGTCAAATGGAAAGCTTTATACCGTTATTAAAGGTGAAAAAATCAATCAGCAATGGAGATTTGAAGCTGAGAGCAGCAATACCCTAAAACTCACTTACCTACCGCTCAATTTGGTTCAGACATTATCAAAAGCTGCAAAGCCGTCAACTGCCTCGGTAAAACCATTTTCTACAGATGCGCTGACACAGTAAAAGGATACACGAATGATTTTCGCAAACAAAAGATATCTAGCTAAACGCGCTTATGTAAGCTATTTGATGATGGTTACTTTGATGACGCAAATCGCCAGTTGTGCTATTGCACCATGGGAAAAGCCGATTGATCAAAGTAAGACTCCAGAAGTGCTAGTAGCAGAGGTCAAGAAAGAAGTCATCGCGCATCCTGAAGCTACAGTAAAACGTAAGAACCTACTCGTCACACAGGAATTAGCGACAACGCAATTGTTAGTGCAGGCAGAGCAGGCTAAGTCTAAAGGCTTAAATACAGAAGCCAGCGCACTTTATGACCGCGTATTAAGTTTTTTGCCTGAAGACCCAGTCGCTTTCAATGGCAAGTTGCAAGTAGAGCGTGAGTTGGGGCATTTGAGTAAGTTAGACCAAGCTGCGACAATGTTAGACAGTAAGCCAGAATCGGCCAAAGACATTGTGCGCGATGTGCTGATTGAAAATCCTCAGCATGCCAAGGCAATCGATTTGCAGCAGCAAATCAACACTAAACTGGCGCCAGTTAGGGCCAAACCAGCAGAACTTAAGACGCTGTTGAATAAGCCGGTGACATTGGAATTACGTGATGTCAATATCAAAGTAGCGTTTGAGGCCTTGTCGCGCGCGACAGGAATCAATTTCATTTTGGATAAAGATATTAAACCTGAAACCAAGGCGACTATTTTCATTAAGAAAGCACGTATAGAAGATGCAATCGATATGGTGCTTTCGAGTAATGGACTGCAAAAGAAAGTCTTGTCAGAAAATACTGTACTTGTATTTCCCGGCACACCTGCAAAACTAAAGGATTACCAAGATTTAATGATCCGCAGTTTCTATTTTTCAAATGCCAGTGCTAAGCAGGTTTCTATATTAATCAAGACCATGCTTAAAACAAAAGATATTTTTGTGGATGAGCGTCTTAACATGATGGTGATGCGAGACACCCCTGAGGTGATTCGAATTGCAGAAAAGTTAGTCGCGGCAAATGATCTGGAAGATCCTGAAGTCATGTTGGATATTGAAGTATTAGAAGTAAGCCGAAGTCGTTTACAAGAGTTGGGCATTGTTTATCCAAATCAATTAGCCGTATTGTCAGCTGCCAATCTGACTCTTGAAGCTTTAAAAAGTGTGAAATCGCCAAATATCGGGGTGTCACCCAACCCTGGTGTGAATTTTAAAAAGACCATTGGTGACGTTAATCTTTTATCAAATCCAAGGATTCGTGTAAGAAATAATGAAAAAGCAAAAATCATGGTGGGTGACAAAGTGCCTATTATCACCACGACATCAACTGCCAATGTGGGCATTTCTGAAAATATTTCATATGTCGATGTTGGTTTAAAGCTTGATGTTGAACCACGTATAACTTTGAACGACTTTGTGAATATTAAAGTTGGGTTAGAGGTTAGTTCTTTAGGTGAAAAAACAACAACTAGAAATGGTGCTACTGCATATACCATCGGTACCCGCAACGCCAATACGGTATTGCGCTTAAAAAATGGTGAAACGCAAATACTTGCAGGTTTGATATTAGATGATGAGCGTAAAAATGCGAGCAGATTACCTGGGCTGGGAGATATACCACTACTAGGCAGGTTGTTTTCAAACCAGGAAGACAGAAGAAGTAAAACTGAAATCGTACTGGCAATCACGCCTAGGATAATCGGCAATATCAGCCTGCCTAATGCTGAGGTTTCAGAATACTGGTCAGGTACAGAAAATCTAATTACAGATAAACCACAAAATGGTTTACCTGTCAGTTCAGGGGCTTTAAGCGCTAAAGAACAATTCAGAGAAAGAATCAGGCAACCTCAATTAAGATTAAATCCTGAGGCTGCTACTGAATCAGGATCAGCAAGTGAGCAAGAACTGGCTACGCAATCACAAAGCACTCCGGTTGAAGAAGTGGCGGCAGTTCCCCCAGCAAGCCAAGAGGTTGTGCAGCCAAGTGGCGAGCCTATAGCACCATCTTCGTTACCATGACAAGCAGCATCAAGAAGCTCCCCTATGGATTTACGCTGATTGAGTTAGTGGTGACGGTCGCTATTCTTGCAATTTTAGCCAGTGTTGCGATGCCAATGTTGCAGCTTACAGTTCAGCGGGTAAAAGAAAGTGAATTACGCGCCAATCTGCGCCAGATCCGTGAAGCAATTGATGCCTACAAAAAGGCGGTGGATGAGGGAAAGATCGCTAAGAATATTGACCAGTCAGGGTATCCACCCAGTCTTGAAACACTAGTGGATGGTGTAGTGGATGTAAAAGATCCAGGCAAGCGTAAATTGAAATTTTTGCGCAAAATTCCGGCAGATCCAATGCGTACATCACTTCAAAGTAATGATGACTATGGACAAAAAGAAGATCACTGGGGGTTACGAAGCTATGCGAGTGAGTTTGATCAACCTAGAGAAGGGGAGGATGTTTACGATATCTACTCACTCAGCCAGCAAACAGGGTTTAACGGAGTGCCTTACTCACAATGGTAACTGCCAGTAAACACTACATTGGATCATGTAAATTGAAAGAATTTTTACGTACACGACTAAGCTGCAATGCGATGAATGTTAAAGGGTTTACCGCTAAAGGATTTACCTTGGTGGAGCTATTGGTTGTGCTAGCCATACTGGCGATGCTTCTTACGTTGGCTGTACCAAAATACTTTTCAAGTCTCGAGCGTGCAAAAGAGGCCGCATTGCAGCAGAGCCTAAATATTGTAAGAGAAAGTATTGATAAGTTCTATGCTGATAAAGGCCGCTATCCGGAATCATTAGAAGACTTGGTAGCGATGAAATATATTCGCAAATTGCCCACAGATCCAATTACGGGAAAAGATGACACATGGGTGCTGATATCTCCAGAGCCTCCTTTGGTTGGTAATGTATACGACATTCACAGCGGATCTACAGCAATTGCAAAAGATGGCAGTCAATATGCTGACTGGTAATCAGCAATTACACTCTCACACATCAAATACAGTTCAAAAGTCAATGCAGTTTAAACGTAAATATTCAGGGTTCACTTACATTGGATTGTTAATCTTGGTTGCAATATCTGGCATTGGCTTGGCTGGCGTTGGCATCGTGTGGCATCAAGATGCGCAACGCGAGCGTGAGAAAGAATTGCTATTCATCGGTGAAGCTTATCGTCAAGCGATTGGCAGTTATTACGAAAACACACCTGGCGTGATTAAACAATATCCTAAACAACTTGAAGATCTGATTCTGGACAAACGTTTTCCGGTCGTGAAGCGACATATACGAAAGCTTCACAATGATCCTCTTTCTTTTGAAAAAGAATGGGGCCTGGTGATGCAGCAGGATGGGATTGTTGGTGTATATAGCACTTCAGAACTATCGCCTATCAGAGTAACAGGTTTTTTATCGCAATATGAGACCTTTGGGTCTGCAAAAAAATATTCCGAATGGAAATTCATCTACACGCCAGGGTCAATAGTACCAAGTGCTGAAAATCCACAATTGACGGCATCAAGCGCGATGTGAATTTTCAAGTGATGGAGTATCTACGGTATATTTTAAGGACCTTGGGTACGTAGTCCATGGTTTCTTTATAAGGTGGAATGATGCCGCCATGTTTATGTACAGCCTTTGGGCCAGCGTTATATGCAGCAAGGGCAAGCGATAAGTTTCCATTAAACATAATAAGTAGTTCACGTAAATATTTTGCACCAGCCAAAATATTCTGTTTTGTATCATGTTTATTGGAGACCCTAAAATGTTTTGCCGTAGCTGGCATGAGTTGCATCAAGCCGTAGGCTCCCTTTTTAGAAAGGGCGCGTGGGTTATGTCTGGATTCAACAGCAATCACTGCGTGAATCAAAGCAGGCTCAATAGAAGTTTCAGTGGCAGCGCTAATGACTTCAGCGCTGAAGGGAAGCGTGGACATATCCAATTTATTATCTATTTTATCGTTGGGTAATAAATTAGATGGTAGATTTGCCAGAATCGGCTGGTTATCCATTAATAGCGATGACTCTTCAATTTTAAGGGTATATCGCAGATTCAGTTGCGTATTGCTGATTTGAATTTCATCAGAATCTTCAAGATTTATTAAAACATCAGCGGATGCATCTGTAAGAACGGATAGGTAGATTATCATTAAATAGATTAATTTCATCCGCCCATTATTCACTAGTTATATGACATCTTCTGGTAATGATGACTAGCTAATATTCTGTTAGCTTTGTCATGGTTTTAGCTTTTTTTACAAAACTGTAAAGAAATCAACATCTATTTTTAATCTTAATGTCATTTAACTAGTTAAAAATAGCGTGAATTTAAAACAATAGAAGAATTCTCATTAATACCAATCTAAATTTCGAATCGCCAGCAGATACCAAAGATGGCCTAAATAATGAGCAGCGCTCCGTTTTCATGGACGTGATCACTGAGTCTTTGCGTGTATCCCAGCGCGTTCATTTATTTAATTGGCTACAAGGTGACTTTCAGTTTTTGCTTGGACATGAAGTCATGATTTTTGGAATAAAATCCTCAGACAATGATGCTTATCATTTCGAGTATTTTACTAGCACGCGATATTTTAATCAGACTCAATTTTCAAGTGTCACAGAGCATGAAACAGGCTTGATTCATCAGGCATTAAATCATTGGGGTAAAAATTACACCCCTTTGTTTGTTTCTAATCAGGTTGAAGAGTTCGATGACGGTAAATTTGCTGTGATTAACTTCGATGAGCAACAACTGAAAGACTCTGAACTCAAAGATTTAATGGTGCATGGGTTTGGAGACAATAATAGTAAAATTTCCAGTGTTGTGATTCTAGCAAGATTACATAAGCCGCCCAGTGCCAATCTAGCACGTATATTTGAGCTGATGATGCCTAATTTACACTGCGCATTAATTAGGATTACCAGCCAACGAAGTAACACTATTTATCACACTGGCAATGTGGCAAGCAAATGCATCATGACTAATCGCGAATTAGAAATATTGCAGTGGTTGCATATGGGTAAAACTAACTGGGAGATATCTTCAATTCTTGATATCAGCCCACTCACTGTAAAAAACCATGTTCAGAATATCTTACGAAAACTAGATGTGCAAAACCGCAGTCAAGCTGCGGTCAAGGCTGCAAAAATAGGCTTGATTAAAGTCTTGAAATAGCCCGCACCGCGGGCTATTCTTCAGTTTTTATAAGTCTTTATGCATTTCTTTCTCTTTGCTACTTTTTCTCTTTAATGGCTGCAACAAGTTCCTGCGGCGCTTGAGTCTGTTTACCGTTGTTCAGGTAAATCGTTGGCGTTCCAGTAACCCCTAACTCATCTGCTAATTTTTCATTGGCAGAGATTGGGTTGTCACAACTGGCTTTGGCTGGTTCAATTCCTTTTACCATCCAGTTGTACCAAGCTTCATTTTTGTCTTTAGCGCACCAGATAGACTCAGACTTCAATACGGCATCAGGATGAAGTTCTTTT
>JAUYAL010000006.1 GCA_030693535.1 Methylotenera sp. | reverse complement strand
AGTGCTAGAAAAACTAGAAATCGGTTTGAGGCACATCTTGCACAGTTCTATTACAAGCCGTTGTTTTGGCATCGGGCGTACTTTGTTGGTAGTGTAGGCGGTGCGACACTGGAAACGGTGCGGGCTTACGTGGATGCACAGGGTACGATGGAGCATGGAAGAAAATCAGAAACTAAAAAACTAAAATCAAAACCGCCCGCTTGATCCACCTCTTGCCTCAAAGCTGGTTCGGAATTCGGCTAAGAGGGGGAATGCGCGGGCAAATGTTCAGATTTTACAAAATCATCCATCGGCGGCAATTCTGCAAGCGATTTCAAATTAAGGTCATCCAAAAAATGTTGCGTGGTAGCGTATAATAAAGGTCTCCCCGGCACCTCGCGCTGGCCTACCACATCAACCCAATCACGCTCTTGCAACTGGCGCATCACATTGGCGTTAACAGCCACACCGCGAATTTCTTCAATATCACCACGTGTTACTGGCTGGCGATAGGCAATAATCGCCAAGGTTTCCATGACAGCGCGTGAGTATTTACTTTGCCTTTCAGGGTTCAAGCGTGCCAAATAATTCGCATACTTTTCCCGTGCCTGAAAACGGTAACCTGATGCGACTTGCACCAATTCCAAGGTACGCAGAGCCCAATCTTGTTTTAATTCATCCAGCAACATGCGTAACGTTGCGCGCTCCGTACGCTCTACAAATAATCGTAGCAAATCATCTAAAGACAAAGGCTCATGCGAGGTTAACAACGCAACCTCTAATACATTTTTTAATTCAGCGATATTACTGGTTTTACTCATGATTTTTATTTAAATCTAAAGCTATCTGTACGTAAATAGGTGAAAAAGCTTGCTGCTGGGTAATCCGCAACAAGCCTTCGCGTGCTAACTCTAATATCGCTAAAAAACACACCACTAATTTAGGAATACCATCATTCACCACATCAAATAACTGCGTAAATTCTAGCAGGCTATCAGCCTTTAAACGACGTAAAATTATACTCATATGTTCACGTACCGAAAGTTCTGCACGCCCTACTTTATGGTGCTGAAAATGGCTAGCCCGCTTTAGCACATTGCGCCATGCTTCGGCTAAATCATCCAAATTCACTTCAGGCGGTTGCACTTGGCTAATATGCTGAAAGTAAGCGCTGGCAACGCTAATGCCATCACCCACTTTAGGCATTTCGTCTAACCTTTGCGCTATAAGTTTAATGGCTTCGTACTCCATCAAGCGTCTCACCAATTCAGCACGCGGGTCATCTTCTTCAGCAATTTCAGCAGGTTTTGGCAAAAGCATGCGCGATTTTATTTCAATCAGCATGGCAGACATCAGCAAGTAATCACCCGCTAATTCCAGCTTAATGGCGCGCATTTTTTCAACATAACCCATATATTGGCGTGTTAAATCGGCCATTGGAATATCAAGAATATCCAGGTTATGTTTGCGGATTAAATACAACAGTAAATCCAACGGGCCTTCAAACGCCTCTAAATATACTTCTAATGCATCGGGCGGAATGTAGAGATCTTTGGGAAGATCTGTAAAATCCTCGCCCTTTATTTTTGCATTAAGTGGAGTTTCTATCAAAGTATTTTAATTGAGCCGTAATTCTATTAACTGTAATTCAATCCCATCGCATCACGCACATCGCGCATGGTTTCACGCGCTAATTTACGTGCCTTTTCACAGCCTTCAGCCACGATATTTTTCACCAAAGTTGGGTCTTCTGCGTACTGTGCAGCGCGTTCTTGAATGGGTTTTAACTCTTTTAGCACACCTTCAATAACCGGGCCTTTACATTCAATACAGCCGATAGATGCGCTTTTACAGCCAATTTGCACCCAGTCTTGCGTAGATTGATCAGAATAAATCTCGTGCAATTGCCATACTGGGCATTTAGCAGGGTCACCTGGATCGGTGCGACGCACGCGCGCAGGGTCGGTAGGCATGGTTTTGATTTTTTTCGTGACTGAATCTACATTTTCACGCAATGAAATGGTGTTATTGTACGATTTAGACATTTTTTGACCATCAAGCCCTGGCATTTTTGAAGCTGGGGTGAGCTTATAATCAGGCTCCAGCAAAATCATTTTTCCGCCGCCTTCCAAATAACCAAGCAAGCGTTCTTTATCACCCATGCTCATGCCTTGCTGTTCTTCAATCATGGCACGTGCTGAATCTAGCGCTTCTTCATCACCGCTTTGCTGGTAGGCTGTGCGCATTTCTTCATACAAAGCGCCACGCTTGCTACCCAATTTCTTAATCGCAGCTTCGGCTTTTTCTTCAAAACCTTTTTCTTTGCCATAAATATGGTTAAAGCGACGTGCAATTTCGCGTGTAAATTCAATATGCGGAATTTGGTCTTCGCCTACCGGTACTTGAGTGGCCTTGTAAATCAAAATATCAGCACTTTGTAGTAACGGGTAGCCTAAAAAGCCGTAAGTTGATAAATCTTTGCTCGACAATTTCTCTTGCTGGTCTTTGTAGGTAGGTACGCGCTCTAACCAACTTAGCGGTGTAATCATACTGAGCAATGTATGTAGCTCTGCATGTTCTGGCACGCGAGATTGGATAAAAATTGTGGCGTTTGCAGGGTCAACACCGGCTGCCAGCCAATCAATTACCATTTCCCACACGCTTTCCTCTATGATTTCAGGCGTGTCGTAATGCGTAGTCAGGGCATGCCAATCAGCCACAAAAAACAAGCATTCATGCTCATGTTGTAGCTTAATCCAGTTTTTAAGTACGCCGTTATAATGCCCCAAATGCAAATTGCCTGTGGGGCGCATGCCCGATAAAACCCGTTCTATTGCCATCTGATGTAAAAACCTTAAATGAAGTAAGCCATATTATAGCAAGTTCAGGGCACCTCTAATAATTCAAATTTCTACCCACAAATGGCATGCCCACCAATATTGCTACTTTAGCAGCTTAGATTGGTGGGTTAAGCCAGACAAGGTGCGAGTGAAAAATTATAACGCCGCATATGTTTGATATGTAAGGAATAGTTTTTATCGAGCAACGATGTTTGGCAGCGAAATGGTTTAAACAGGCAAACCGTAAAGCGGATGCTCGCAAAGTTGAATATTAGAGGTGTCCTTATACCAAACTAGAAATCAGGCCAGATACAATACTAATCAGCGGCATCAGTATTTTGCTCAATATACCTGTAAACAAAAGCACAATTAAAATGATAAAACCGTAACGCTCAAGCTGTGCAAAAGGCTGCGCCAAATGATGCGGCAACAAACTTACTGCAATACGGCCTCCGTCTAACGGTGGCAGTGGCAACAGGTTTAACACCATCAACACGATGTTGATCATTACGCCAGCTTTCGCCATGAGGGTTAACGGCAAGATGAAAGCTTCTGGCATCGACACTGAATATTTAAGCACTAAGGCCCAAAATATAGCCATCACAAAATTCGAGGCCGGACCTGCAGCTGCCACCCACAGCATGTCTTTTTTAGGGTTGCGTAAACGAGAAAAATCCACAGGCACAGGTTTAGCCCAGCCAAATAAAATGCCGCCCAACATAATGGTTAAAGCTGGTAGCAAAATCGTGCCGAATGGGTCTATATGTTTAAGCGGATTTAAGGTGATGCGCCCTGCATTATGCGCAGTCATATCCCCAAAGTATTTAGCCACATAGCCGTGTGCGGCCTCATGCACGGTAATCGCAAAAATAACGGGTAATGCGTAAATAACTATTTTTTGTATCAGGGATAATTCCATTGTTTACTCTTTAATAAATATGCTTAAAAATCTTAAAATTAAAAACCAAACGGTACCAATGCTCCCAACCCTTCACGAACCAGCTCAGGGGACTCTCCGGTTAAATTTATCACTGTCGTCGCACCAGCCACGCAAGTACCGGCATCAATCACTAAATCTACCTGCTGCTCTAGGCGGTCGCGAACTTCCCATGCTTCAGTGAACGCAACATCATCATTAGGAAGCGAAAGCGTCATACTTAACAATGGTGCGTCTATGGCCTCTATTATGGCACGCACAACATTGTGTTGCGGCACACGGATACCAATCGTACTCCGTTTAGGATGTTGCAATTTACGCGGTACCTCGCGCGTTGCATTCAGAATAAAAGTATAGGCGCCTGGCGTATTAGCCTTAAGCAGGCGAAACTGGCTGTTACTCACTACCGCATAATTACCGAGCTCACTTAAATTACGACACAATAGTGTGAAAAAATGTTTATCGTCTACGCCGCGAATTTGGCGAATCCGAGCTTGTGCGTCACCATGACCTAGCATGCAACCCAGCGCATAGCCAGAATCTGTAGGATAAGCAATCACCCCACCTTTTCGGAGAATATCAGCGGCTTGCGTCATCAGACGTGGTTGCGGATTATCTAAATTGACATTAAACAATTGTGACATGCTATAGAACTCTCAAAAAGCTACTGATGCGTTAATTTGTGGCCAATCTTGCCAAACAGGCACACAATTACTTGGCAAGGCTGGCAATCGTCCCATTTCCATAAAACTAATGCCTTTACCATGGTAATCAGAGCCTTGTGAGGCTTTTAAGCCGAATAGTTGCGCATATTTTGCATACTCAACATACTGCGCCGCTGTGTGGCTTCCTGTCACCACTTCAATTGCGGAGCCACCCAATGCTCTAAACTCTTCCAGCAATAACAACATATTAGTTCGGCGTATATCATAACGACCAGGATGCGCCAGCACAGCCACGCCACCGCTACCGGTGATTAAATTCAGCGCAGATTCAAGACTCATCCATTCATGATCCACAAAACCTGGTTTACCTTTAACCAGATATTTTTTAAATACAGATTTGGCATCTTTGGCATACTGACGCTCCACTAAAAAGCGTGCAAAGTGCATACGCGTTAATATACTTTGCTCTGCCAAAGTTGATGCCGCTTCAAAGGCACCATGAATGCCAGCTTTTTCAAGGCCAAGCGCCATTTGTTTGGCGCGCTCTAATCTGCTTTGTCTGACGCTGGCTAAACTTTGCATGAGCACTGTGTTTAGCGGGTTAATATTTAACCCCACCACATGCAACGTACGTTTTTTCCACGTCACTGATATTTCAACACCATTCACCAGTTGTATGCCGTGCTGCATTGCGGCTTGCTGCGCTTCAGCCAAGCCACTTATGTCGTCATGATCCGTCAAAGCTAGTATCTTTACGCCATGAGTCGCAGCATGCGCAACCAAATCAGTTGGCGAAAGCAAACCATCAGAAATATTAGAGTGTGAGTGAAGGTCTATCATGAAAGCATTGTTAGTAAATGACTTGCGTCAACATTACACCTGAAAATTACAACACGAAAATACAAAGATAAATTCTAATAAATACTTGAAATTACGCCTTGCGGCACAATGACTATCATAGCAAAATAGCGCATTAGGCTGAAGCCTTGTTTTTTTTGTTTTTGTTTTATTTTTAAGCCTATTAGATGTAAATAGCTTCCACCTTTAAAAGAGCCAATATGAAGTTTTTGTTCGACTTATTCCCTGTTATTTTGTTTTTTGTCGCCTTTAAGTTTTTTGGGATTTTTACTGCAACGGCCGTTGCCATTGTAGCCACGATTGCACAAATTATTTACGTCAAAATCCGCCACGGCGTGGTAGAAAAAATGTTGCTTATTAGTGGTGTCATTATTACCGTGTTTGGTGGTGCAACTTTATTGCTAAAAGACCCGACCTTTATTCAATGGAAACCTAGTATTTTATATTGGCTATTTGCTGCAGGACTATTAGGCGCGCAACTATTGTTTAACAAAAACCCCATGCGTAGCATGATGGGCAAACAAATACAATTACCAGATGCCGTTTGGTCTAAGCTCAATATTGCCTGGGCCATGCTGTTTGTCGCATTAGGTTTTTTAAACCTGTATGTAGCTTTTAATTACTCACAAGACACTTGGGTCAACTTTAAGCTTTTCGGCATCACCGGCATCATGTTTGTTTTCATTATTGTGCAAACATTATTTATCAGCAAATACCTCCCTAAAGAAGACTCAAAAGAGGATGCACAATAATGTGGTACGCCATAGTTGCTGAAGATGCTCCCAACAGTTTGGATAAACGCTTAAGCGCCAGACCTGAACATTTAGCTAGGTTGCAAGACCTTCAAAATACTGGGCGCTTATTGCTTGCAGGACCATTCCCAGCCATCGACAGCCCAGATCCAGGACCTGCCGGCTACTCTGGTAGCCTGATTGTGGCAGAGTTTTCTAACATTGAAGAGGCGCAACAATGGGCGAATAATGATCCATTTGTTATCAATGGTGTTTATAGTCAGGTTTCAGTGAAACCTTTTAGAAAAACCTTACCCTAATGCACCTGATGACTTTAGCTGATGAAATTACCGAACGCTTGCAGGTTTTAGCGCCTATAACGCTGACGCTTGTCGATGAAAGTGCCTCACACGCAGGGCACAAAGGCAATGGTGGCGGTGCTCACTTTATGCTCAAAATAACCAGCTCGCATTTCTGTGAAAAATCACAGATAATGCGCCATCGTCTTATTTATCAAACGCTCACTGACCTCATGCCGCATAAAATACACGCACTTAGTATTGTAGCCATTGCAGCAGATGAGGTTTAACAATCTATTCAACCTGTTAACCTTAATTACCCAAACTAAATTTCTATCTTGAGGACTTTTGTATGAAATTCACCCAAACTTTAATCGCAGTCGCCATTTTATCTTTAGCACCATCAGCGTTTGCTGCAGATGCGGTTGCTACCGTTAATGGCAAACAAATCAAACAGTCTGTTTATGATTTAATCGTTAAAGATGCTGCCGCCAATGGTCAAAAAGTTGACGCTAACACTAAAGACGCCATTATCAATGAATTAGTCAGCTCTGAGCTTGTGTACCAAGAAGCTCAAAAGCTCGGACTCGATAAACAACCAGATTACATCGCACGTGAAGAACTTGGCCGTCGCAAACTGTTAACCAGTGTATTTTTACAAGATTACGTTAAGAAAAACCCGATCTCTGATGCAGACACCAAAGCGGCTTATGAACAATACAAAAAAGCCTATGGCGAAAAAGAATACAGTGCACGTCATATTTTAGTTAAAACTGAAACTGAAGCTAAAGAGATCATTGCACAACTAGCAAAAGGTAGTGATTTTGCAAAAATCGCTAAAGAAAAATCACAAGATCCAGGCTCAAAAGAAAAAGGCGGCGATCTTGGCTGGTTTTCTCCAGCGACCATGGTTAAACCATTCAGCGATGTTGTTGCTAACCTGCAAAAAGGTACGACATCAACCAGCCCAGTACAAACTCAATTTGGCTGGCATGTCATTAAACTGGTTGATACACGCCCTGCGCAACCGCTCGCTTACGACAAAGTGAAAGACGGTTTGCAAAAAAATCTGCAACAACGTAACTTAGAAAAACTTATGGCTGACTTACGTGGCAAAGCAAAAATAGATATCGCAAAATAAACAGTGAGTTAAAGTTCGTTGGGATTAAAAGGGCTCTAAATTTAGAGCCCTTTTTTATTTGTACAAACCCATTACTCACTAAATGTATTATGCCATCATGGTTTTAGGCACTTCATCGCGTTTAATATTAAATACCTGAGGAATTAAATCTTAGAAACGCGCCAAGTTTTAAATCCTTTTAATCCCAAGCCAATCGTTTTTGAGCCATAATTGCAATGTCTAGGATACAAATAAAACAGGCTAACGAGACACTATGCGTATATTGCTCATTGATGACACGCAACTGAACATTACTTTACTGCAACATCTCATTAAGAAAATCCCTGAATATGAGTCTATTGCTTTTACCAATCCGATTGAAGCATTAGATTGGTGTAGGGATAATGAACCTGATTTAGTTGTGGTTGATTATATGATGCCAGAAATGAATGGTATTCAATTTACTCAACAGTTTAGAGGGTTTGTTAACTACCAAGAGATTCCCGTGCTAATGGTAACCGCCAACACCGAAACCAGCGTTCGACACAAAGCACTCGTCAGTGGTGTTACCGACTTTCTCAACAAACCATTAGACAACAGCGAGTTTGTCGCACGTGCTAGAAACATGCTGGCATTGCGCCAAAGCCAAAAAAAGCTCATGGATCATGCCGCTTGGCTAGCAGACGAAGTCAGCAAAGCTACCGCAAAAATCAAAGCACAAGAGCGCGAAACTATTTTTTGCCTAGCTAAAGCCGCAGAATACCGCGATCCGGAAACCGGCGCGCATATTCAACGCATGGCGCATTACTCGAAACATATAGCGCGTGTACTTGGTTTATCTGTACAGCAGCAAGAGTTATTGCTAGAAGCCGCGCCCATGCATGATATTGGAAAAGTTGGTATTGCAGACGCAATTTTACTTAAGCCAGGCAAGCTCACGCCAGAAGAGTTTGCCTTAATGAAACAACATGCAGTAATCGGCTATAGATTATTAAATGAAAGTAGCTCACCCTTACTTAAGTTAGCCGCAGAAATTGCACATACCCATCACGAAAAATACGATGGTAGTGGATATCCAAGAGGCTTGGCAAATGAAGAAATTCCATTATTCGGACGTATTGTTGCCGTGGCAGATGTATTTGACGCCCTAACCTCTGAACGTCCCTACAAAAGAGCTTGGAGCATAGAGGACGCCTGTCAGTTACTGCGCAACGGCATTGGGCAACACTTTGATCCAACCTGTGTGGAGGCTTTTTTCAGCGAATTTGATGAAATCATTAAAATTAAAAATGCATTTTTAGATGATAATGACCACTAAACTTTCAACCCAGACATCGGCTAAATTGCCAATACTGGGCTTAGCCTTACTCGCAGTGCTTGCCGTTGCGCTAATCGTGCTTTATTTCTCACTAAAGCAGCCTAAATTAACAGGCAAATATCAGGGCAAACCATTATGAAGCCTTTGATGAATAAAAGTGTACGCTTCAAAAACTTCCCTTTCATAAACTCACTATGGCTCATTGGGCTTTTGTTGCTGAGTTGGCTGTATTTCCAATCAGTCCAAATAGATACCCCGCTACATCTACGTACCATTCAAAACTTTGAACAACTACAGAAACAAGATGCACGTCTTGACCAGTTCGTGTTACAGGCGCGTTATGGTCAACTTAAAAATTACGATCCAATGATTTCATCACAGCAACAGGTTGATTTTTTGCTGAATACTATGGCTCAAGAAAAAGCCGATTACTTTGGCAAAGGCATCTCAGAAATTCAGCAGGCATTTCAACAGTATCGAGAACTTTTTAAGAAAAAATATGAACTGATAGAAAATTTTAAATCGCACAATGCGGTACTACGTAACTCATTACAATACTTTTTTATTGCATCCAAATTGCAGTTAGATACCCATGCGCCTCAATCAGAGCGTGCGCAACTTATCCATGAGCTGCGCGATAACGTACTATTATATGATTACAACGCAACAGCTGATCTTAAAAATCGTATTCAACAAATACTCACCATATTGCAGTTATCTGCTGAAGATGGCGACAAAGCACTCGAAAGCTTGAATAAACATGCCGCGATTATCGTATTGCATAAAACTGAAGTCGATGCATTAGTGCATAAAATTACACAATCAACCACTAGCTTTCAAGCCGATAAACTCCATCAAATTTACAGCCAGCTATTTGCAGAAAGGCAGCAGGAAGCCGCCAATCACAAGCTGGCAATGGCTATATTTTCTGCCTTTATTCTCGCTTATTTGGCTTGGGTATTTACACGCTTAAAAGCAACGCGTAACAAACTGAGTGATTCTGTACGTGATTTAGAGTTTCTAAAATTTTCCTTGGACCAGCATGATATTGTCAGCATTTCAGATAGCTCGGGTAAAATTTTTTACACCAATGACAAATTTAGTGAAATAAGTCAATACAGCCGTGAAGAGCTGCTAGGCAAAGATCATCGTATCTTAAACTCTGGCTACCACCCCCAGGCGTTTTTTAAAGGCATGTGGGCAACGATTAGCCGCGGCAAGGTTTGGCATGGAGAAGTCAGAAACCGCAAAAAAGATGGCTCACATTATTGGGTAGATTCTACAATCGTTCCGTTTATGGACGATGAAGGCAAGCCATTGCGTTATGTGTCCATTCGCTCCGACATCACTGCTAGCAAAAGCTTGGGTGACCAGCTATTAGCGCAACGTGCATTCTATGAAAGTGTAACTGAAACCCTTGGCGAGGGTCTGTACGTACAAGACGCTGAGGGGAGGTGTATCTACATTAACTCGGAAGGTGAAAAACTACTAGGCTGGAAGCGCGAAGATCTGGTGGGCTTACCATTGCATGACATCATCCATACGCATTCTGCATTGGGTGAAGTGATCGCTGCGCATGATTGCCCGATTATGAACCAAGTGATTAAACACGGCAAAGCGCAAATGGATGACCAGGTATTTATCCGTAAAGATGGTTCAATACTTCCGGTAACTGTTTTGTCGCGTGCCATTTACAATGCGGATGGTGCCATCATTAATACGGTAAGTGCTTTTCAGGATATTTCCTCCCGCAAGGCCGCCGATGCAGCACTTTTACAAGCCAAAGAAATGGCGGAACGTGCCAATAAAATCAAAGGTGACTTTTTGGCAAATATGAGCCATGAAATCCGTACACCAATGAACGGGATTGTTGGCATGACAGACCTGGTGCTAGATACAGACCTGAATGCTGATCAACGTGAATACATCAATATCGTGAAGTCATCTGCTGAAGCTTTGCTTAGTATCATTAATGATATTTTGGATTTTTCTAAAATCGAATCAGGAAAAATGGAGATCAATATGATCTATTTTTCACTCGGACAAATGTTGCGCGATACCATAAAATCACTCGCGCCACGTGCGCATCAGAAAAACTTGGAGTTATTGCTTTATATCGCACCCGATGTACCAGACCGTATTATTGGTGACCCTGGCCGCCTCCGTCAGGTCGTTTTAAACTTAGTGGGTAACGCGATTAAGTTTACACAAATAGGTGAAATAGAAATTTCTGTCATAAAAATAGAGGGTGCGCTCACGGGTAACGCCAAGTTAAAATTTAGCGTACATGATTCTGGAATTGGCATTCCTGAAGAGAAATTCCAATCAATTTTTGAGTCATTCTCACAAGCCGACACTTCAACCACTCGCAAATATGGCGGCACTGGTCTCGGGCTAACGATCTCTACAAAAATTATCAACTTGATGGGCGGTAAGCTTGACTTAAAAAGCAAAGTGGGCGAAGGATCAACGTTCTTTTTCACCATAGATGCTCCTGTCATTTCAAGCGAGGTCATTACAAACCAACAGCACGCTGAACAAATTCATGGTTTACCAGTACTGGTCGTTGATGACAACACCACCAACCAAAAAATATTGCAAGAAATGCTACTCGGTTGGGGAATGCTACCGACGATAGTAGCGAGCGGTGCAGAAGCCTTACTTGTACTGCAACAGGCATTACAAATAAATAAACCATACGCACTTGCCATTTTGGATGTGCAAATGCCAAACATGAATGGCTTTGAATTGGCTGAGCAGATGAAACAACACCCTGATTACGCTCCTCCTGCAACGGTCATGATGCTAACCTCCGTAGGCCAACGCGGGGAGGCCGCTAAATGCCGCGAACTAGGCATTGCCAGCTATTTAATGAAGCCCGTTTCACAGACTGATTTATTTGATGCCATCATGTCGGCTTTGGCGATGCAATCACCTAGCGTAATACCACAAGATGAGCCGCTGCTAGTGACACGTCACACCTTACGCGAATCAAAACGCAAGCTTCACTTACTGCTAGCCGAAGATAATGCAGTAAACCAAACGCTGGCAATCCGTATATTAGAAAAATTAGGGCACAGTATTACTATCGCCAATAACGGAGTTGAAGCGATTAGCCATTGGAATGAGGGTAACTTTGATGCTATTTTAATGGATGTTGATATGCCCGTAATGGGCGGTTTTGAAGCAACCGAGCTGATTCGTGAGCAAGAAAAATCAACTCGACATTACACGCCCATTATCGCGATGACCGCACACGCCATGCACGGTGTGCGTGAAGAATGCCTAAGCCATGGCATGGATGGTTATGTATCCAAACCGATCAATACCGAGGCATTATGGGGAGAGCTAGGTGGCCTTGTACCCAACATTAATCACGAAACAAGCGGTACATCCTTACGCAATACGTTTGTAACACAACTTCCAATTGCCGACTTTAATAAAGCAAGACAAACCATGGATGACAATCGTGAACTGTTCGACGAAATCGTACGGATATTTAAACAAGATATGCCTCCGCAATTGCAGACAATTAAAGCCGGCATAGCATCACATGATTTTAATTTAATACTTCACAGCGCGCACGCCATTAAAGGCATGGTAGGGGTGTTTGCGGCTGAAAAAGCAATGCATGTTTTAGCCTATATCGAATCCAATTTGGAGAATATCGACCTAAACCCAGCCGTGGCGGAATTGGAGCTATCCTTAACGGAGCTAACCACAGAAATCAATCACTACCAATGGCAGTAAATAATAGGCATGTCATTCAACGACATAGTCGCGGGCAAAACTGCATAATAGGTTAACCCAAACTGATTGGATTAACCTAGGTTGGCACTAGCTAGCTTTAACCAAAACTGCATATATCTCATCTTTAAGATGAAGTTTTTCTTTCTTTAGCGCTTCAATTTCATCATGCGTACCCACTTCAATATGCGCCTCCATGTTTTTAATTTTTTGATCAAGGGCATTATGACGATCAAATAAATGCGTGAAGTGTAAATCTACGTGCTTGAGTTGCGTGATTAAATCGCGATATTCTGGAAACATATTAAACCTTTTAAAAATGATGACTGACCTTGTTATTTTACATTTTTACAATCAATAATATCGGAAAAAAAGACCTTTTTTTGACTTAAATCAAGGATATGTTTGGTATCACTCAAATCCTGCTAACATAACGTACCCTTGCAGTAGCGGCCTATTGAAAACGTTGCCTAAAAGGCGTGCCCAGCCGCACGATACGCAAAAAGAATTATCCTAGTTTTGCTAAGAAACTATAGGGTGGCGCGTTGTGGTCACCTAGCCATTTCGCAGGGAGTTGTGGCAGCGCATCGATTGCGATTATTCGGCAATATATTGAGCAACAACAAACGCCGCATTGAACGGCTACGTGCTAACTGATAAAACATAAAAAATCCGCGAATGCATTAGCGTGAAACCAGCAAAGTATTGTAAAATTGCATTTGGCGGGCCTCCCCGCATTGTGAAGTAGCCAATCTGGTCAGGTGCGGAAGCAAGCAGCCACAACTATTAAGCAAGTGCCGGGGTCAAGGCTCGCCTCTTCTTCACTTTAACGTTCTAAAAAATAACATGGAAGTTAAAGAACCCCCAAATGTGCGTTAAAT
The DNA here is from genome assembly GCA_030693535.1 of Methylotenera sp. The sequence continues at coordinate 73,744 of JAUYAL010000006.1, read as the reverse complement.
ACATCAAGACGAAAAGACAATTTTCAGCTACAGTTTAGCCTATGTCATATCAAGTTCTCGCGCGTAAATGGCGCCCAAAATCGTTTGAAACCCTCGTCGGCCAAGACCATGTAGTCCGTGCGCTAACTAACGCGCTCGAACAAAATCGTTTACATCATGCTTATTTATTTACTGGCACGCGTGGCGTAGGCAAAACAACCCTCGCGCGCATTCTGGCTAAGTCACTCAATTGTGAAACTGGCATCACCGCCAAGCCGTGCGGTATTTGCAACGCCTGTACCGAAATTGATAAAGGTCGTTATATTGATTTAATCGAGGTAGATGCCGCAAGCAACACGCAAGTAGATGCCATGCGCGATTTACTGGATAACGCACAATACGCACCAACTGCCGGACGCTTTAAAGTCTATATTATCGATGAAGTGCACATGCTGTCTAAAAGTGCCTTTAACGCGATGTTAAAAACGCTGGAAGAACCTCCCGCACACGTTAAATTCATCCTCGCTACCACAGACCCGCAAAAAGTACCTGTCACGGTGTTATCGCGCTGTTTGCAGTTTAATTTGCGTCAAATGGCTGGTACGTCTATCACGGGTCATCTACAAAACATTCTTGTTCAAGAAAACATTCCGTTTGAAGCAACGGCACTACATTTAATTTCACGTGCTGCGGCAGGCAGTATGCGCGACGCTCTCTCACTCACTGATCAAGCCATTGCTTACGGCGGTCAAACCGTGAATGAAGCTGAAGTTCGTGCCATGCTGGGTGCAATTGATCAAAGCTATTTATATCAGCTGTTAGAGGCATTGCTGGCGAATGATGGCAGCAGCTTGATCAACCAAGCCAAAGCCATGGAAGAACGCAGCATTTCATTTGAAGCGGCACTCAATGATTTTGCGCAATTGTTGCATCAAATTGCTGTGGCACAAACAGTGCCTGAAAGTATTGCAGATGACCTACCCGAGCGCGAGACATTACTGGCTTTAGCACAAAAATTACCCGCAGAAACACTGCAACTTTATTATCAAATAGCCTTGTTAGGACGCCGTGATATTGGTCTGGCGCCTGATGAGTTTGCTGGATTCACCATGAGCTTATTGCGCATGCTGGCGTTTACACCTAACGATGGCAGCTCTAGCGTTAGCCCAAAAAAAACTGAGCAGCCAAACAAATTAGCGCGCCCTGCACCAGCAATCAGTCAAGCTGAGTCGGTAGCCGCGCCATTTGTAGCCAAATCAGCGCCAGCTGAAACACTTAGCCAACAAACAAACGTTAATTCAGCCACTACCAACCCACAAACATCAAGTGAAGCTGCTACCACACCAACTGGTAGCAGCTTTAATGGCAACTGGCGCAGCCTGGTGGATGAATTAAAACTAGGGCTTGCCAGAGAGTTAGCTAAACATTGCGAACTGATCGCTTATGATGAGCATAGTATTTCGCTCAGCGTGCCAGAGGCACAAAAACATTTGTTGTCGCCCAATTATCAAGAAAAATTGGGGAGTGCCATTGCGCAATATTTTGATAAAAAAATTAAACTGCAATTCAGTATTGGTGGCACTGGCAACACGCCTGCCAAACAAATTTCTCAAGAAAAAGCCGTCGCTCAAGCCAGCGCAGAAAGCGCGATTGAAGAAGATGGCTTTGTTCAAGCCTTGATTAACGAGTTTGGCGCGACGATTATTCCAAATTCAATTAAACCTATTAGTAACTAAGGAGCAGTAAAATGATGAAAGGTGGCATGGGCAATATGATGAAGCAAGCCCAGCAAATGCAAGCTAACATGCAAAAAGTACAAGCAGAACTTGCCAATATTGAAGTTGAGGGCGTTGCTGCCAATGGCTTAGTTAAAGTACAAATGACGTGTAAAAACGAAGTAAAGCGCGTCACTCTGGATGAAAGCGTGATGGATGATAAAGAAACATTGGAAGATTTGTTAGTCATCGCACTCAAAGATGCCACGGCAAAAGTTGAAGCAACTTCTTCAGCACGTTTATCCAGCTTTATGCCAGCCGGCATGAAGTTGCCGTTTTAATTCAACCCTACTTTATTTACTATGAAAAACCCGCCAGCCCTTGAACAGCTCATTGATGGTTTACGCTGTTTACCTGGCGTGGGACCAAAATCTGCCCAACGCATGGCTTATTACTTGTTGCAGCGTGATAGAAAAGGCGCCAACAGTTTGGCTTTGGCGCTGGATAACGCCTTACAAGTAGTCGGACACTGTAAACTTTGCAACACTTTTAGCGAGCAACCCGTTTGCCCTTTATGTGAATCCGCGCTTCGAGATAACAGTGTGTTGTGTGTAGTAGAAATGCCGACCGACCTTATGATGCTGGAAAATACGCGCGCCTATACTGGCATGTATTTTGTACTAATGGGCAGGCTATCGCCTTTAGATGGTATCGGTCCAAAGGAAATTCACTTGGATAGACTCATTAAACGTGCGCAAGATGGCATAGTGCAAGAAGTGATACTTGCCACCAATTACACGGTTGAAGGCGATGCAACAGCACATTACATCAGCGAACTGCTACGTGCGCGTGGCATTAAAACTAGCCGCATTGCGCGCGGTATGCCAATGGGTGGTGAAATTGAATATGTTGATAGTGGCACATTAGCGCAAGCCATGCTAGAACGCAGAAGCGTTTAGATTTGTGCTTTTGCTTTGTTAACTTACTATTTGTTAACTTACTACGGGCAACCAATAAAAATGTAGCAATCCTAAAGCTGCGCAAGCCAGCACCAGCTTAATCACGCTTAGATTCCATTTTACTAACAGCCATAACGCTAATACAGCTAATAAAACAGCATAGTAATCTATACCATGAAGCGTAGCCGTTGGTAGAAATACATGTTGCGCAAAAAATAGAGCCAAACTCACAATGACCCCCACCACTGTTGCGGTAATCGCGGTTAAAGGCGCAGACAATTTAAGATTATTTTGTGTGGCTTCTACCAATGGCGCACCGATAAAAATAAATAAAAACGAAGGTAAAAAAGTAAAAAACGTCACCAGCATTGCCGCAACAGCCCCTGACAAAAACAAGCTATCACTGCCAAATACTGCCTGTGACCATCCGCCGACAAAACCAACAAACGCCACCACCATAATCAATGGGCCTGGTGTTGTTTCACCCAGTGCTAAACCATCAATCATTTGATGTGGAGTAAGCCAGTGATAATGCTCAACAGCGCCTTGATACACATAAGGTAGCACCGCGTATGCCCCACCGAAGGTGAGCAAGGCTGCTTTAGTAAAAAACCAGGCCATTTGTGTCAACACCGCTTGCCAACCATAAACCAAAGTTAATAGCGCCATCGCCATGCACCAAATGGCGATACCGCCCCCTAACCATTTCAACATTTTTCTCATGCTAAATTTTGCATGTGGCGGTGACGGCGTATCGTCATCAATCACCGCCTTGCCATGCTGGCTAACACTGCTTTGATGTGCTTTAACTATATTAAATTGTCGGGGGAAATAATAGTGTGCGACAGTGCCTACTAAACCCGCGGCTAAAATAATCAAGGGGAAAGGAAAATCTAATAGGCTAATCGCCACAAAAGCAAATAGCGCAATACCCCAAAGTATCTTGTTTTTAAGCACACGCAATCCGATGCGATAAGCGGCGAATAATACAATGGCCACCACTGCAGGCTTGATGCCATAAAGCATGGCAGCTACTTGAGGTATGTCACCAAAGCGCATATACCCCCAACTTAACGCGATTAAAATAAGTAGTGACGGCAACACAAACAAGCCTCCTGCAATCACGCCACCCCAAGTGCGGTGCATTAACCAACCAATGTAGGTGGCTAATTGCTGTGCTTCCGGCCCCGGTAAAATCATGCAGTAATTTAAGGCATGTAAAAATCGCTTGTCAGAAATCCAGCGTTTTTTCTCAACTAAATCATGATGCATCATCGCGATTTGCCCTGCTGGGCCGCCAAAACTGAGTAAACCGAGTTTGAACCAATAGCCTATGGCTTCACGTAGCGTAGGCGCGACTACATTTTCATTGTTTTTTTGCGCACGATCAATCACGTTGAGACCTTATCAAAAAACCTTAAATTAGCTTTAATGTATCAAGTGGTACATTGACAAAAGCGTCAGCACCCCACTCCGCCGGCCGGTCTGTTACATCCAGATAACCATATAAAGCTACGGCTGTCTGCATGCCTGCAGCAATACCCGCCTGAATATCACGCTCAGCATCGCCAACATACCAACACATTTCAGGATTAACCTCAGTTTGCGCGCAGGCAAGTAACAAAGTATCCGGGTATGGTTTAGGGCGCGTTGCATCGTCACCACTGACCACACAAGCAGCACGTGTTATTAAGCCAATATTCTGTATTAACGGCTGCGTAAAGCGCCGTGGCTTGTTAGTGACTACGCCCCAACGCACCTGCCTCTCATCCAACTGCGCTAACAACTCGGCTATACCATCAAATAATATGGGCTGACGGGTAAGCACCTCATCATATAGTGCGAGATATTCTTCACGCATCGCAGAAAAAGAGGCATGTTCAGGACTTAAATCAAAACCGATTGCAAGCAAGCCTTTGGAACCGTGAGAGGCGTAAGGGCGAATGATATCAAAAGGCAATGCATCTAAACCATGCCGCTCACGCTGTAAATTCAAGGCATAGGCTAAATCGTGTGCGGTATCGACCAAGGTACCGTCTAAATCGAATAGAATCATTTTATCAACCAGAAGTTAGCTGAGCTGGGTATGCATAAGGTAGTTCACAGAAACATCATCACTCAACCAATAATTCTGTGTAAGTGGGTTATAACTCATACCACGCAACCCTGATGTATCTAAATCAGCATGCCTTGCCCAGCCAGACAACTCAGACGGTTTAATAAACTTTGCATAGTCATGCGTACCTTTTGGCAATAAATTCAATAAGTACTCGGCACCGATGACTGCAAACAAATAAGCTTTAGGATTACGGTTAATGGTAGAAAAAAATACTGAGCCACCTGGTTTAACTAGTTTAGCGCAAGCAGCAACAATTGAGGCAGGATCAGGTACGTGTTCCAACATTTCCATACACGTCACCACATCGAAGCTGGCAGGTTGCTCAGTTGCAAGCTGTTCCACAGGTAGTAGCTGATAAGCGACTTGTGCGCCACTTTCTAATTGATGCAATTTAGCCACATTGAGCGCTTTTTCGCCTAGATCAATGCCTATGACATCAGCACCCTTAAAATACATCGCCTCTGACAAAATGCCACCACCACAGCCAACATCAAGCACTCGCTTGCCTTTTAGGCTAACTAGGTTGTCGATGTAATCAAGCCTTAGCGGGTTAATTTCATGCAAAGGCTTAAATTCGCTATTTTTATCCCACCATTTATGTGCGAGTTCAGCAAATTTCTGCAACTCTAACGTGTCGGCGTTTAATGTTTGTATTGTTTTAGTTTCGGTTGCCATGTTTGGACAATTTCCTTTAACTCTATTGGTTCTATATTGGCATAAACGCCGTTACTGTAACGTAATTCACCTGCCACCCATGTGTGGGTAACATGCTCACGTCCGCAGGAATAAACTAAATGTGAAACTGGGTCATAACAGGGTGATATATTGAAATCACTTAGTTTAACTGCCACTAAATCCGCTTGTTTACCCACTTCAATACTACCTATTTTATCTTCCAAACCCAAGGCCTTAGCCGCGTTAATCGTTGCCATCTCAAGTGCCTGATGTGCTGGCAACGTTGCAGGGTTTTCACTGACACCTTTAGCCAGCAATGCCGCTAAACGCATTTCAGAAAACATATCGAGTCGATTATTACTAGCAGCACCATCTGTGCCGAGTCCCACATTCACACCGTTTTTTAATAACGAGGCTATTGGTGCGATACCACTCGCCAATTTCAAATTAGAGCTTGGACAATGTGCAATGTGACATCCGTACTCAGCTAATAAATCTATTTCGTGTGCTAATAAATGTACGCCATGCGCCGCAACAAAATTAGGGCCTAACAAACCTAGCGCTGTTAATCGTTGTATTGGCCTTATCCCATACTGCGTTTCACTTTGACTAATTTCATCACGCGTTTCATGCAAATGCGTATGGATACCTAAACCTAACTGCTCGGCATAGGTAATGATTTTTTCAAATGTTTGATTTGATACCGTATAGGGTGCATGTGGCGCAATGGACGAGCTAATAAACGCGTTACCGCGCCAGCTATCATGCGCCTCAAAACCTTTCCGTAAGTAATCGTCAGCATCACTGGCATAGTTGGTTGCAAACTCTAGCACGGCCAAGCCCAAATTAGCTCGCATCCCAGCTTGACTCACTGCCGCAGCCGTTGCTTGCGGGTAAAAATACATATCGTTAAAACAAGTAACACCACCACTTAGCATTTCAGCACAACCGAGTAACGAGGAGTCCCTTACAAATTTCTCAGAAACTACAGCCCGTTCTGCTGGCCAAATATGGTCGTTAAGCCATGCCATTAAAGGTAAATCATCGGCAATCCCACGCATTAAGGTCATGGCTGCGTGCGTATGACAATTGATTAAACCAGGTATTAGAATATGTTCATCTAAACGCACTAACTTTGTTGCTGTATATTGCTTTCTAGCTTCTGCAGTTGCTAGCAAATCCACAATAACATCCGCTTGAATAATCAGCGAGTAATGCTCCAATAATGGCACATTTGCAACAACTGTAGCGACCCAACGCGCCTCTATAATCAAGTCAACGTTAGTTATATTTTGCATTGAGTTATTTGTTGTGTTCATGCTACTCATTCTACCATTGACATCCTTCCCTGCCTAAAAAAGACAGGGGATTCCTACGGGTTCACACGATGATTTGCGGAGTCCTTCGACGGGTTCGTGCTTCACAGTGCGGCATTGTTGCACCGTCACTCCACACGCTAAGACGGCATGTCCTGCCGCTAATATATTGATTGCGCCAACCAGGTTAGCATTTTCAGCATAGCCACATTCCACACATTCAAACTTGGCTTGCGTGGTGCGATTATCTGCTGAAACATGCTGACAACAAGGGCAAGTACGGCTGGTGTTGCGAGGATTCACCGCTAATACCTGACCGCCAGCCCATGCCTGTTTGTATTCAAGCTGTCGCCTGAATTCAGACCAGCCTTGGTCTAGGATAGAACGGTTCAAGCCTGATTTGGCTTTGACGTTTCGACCTTTGACTTCTGCTGTACCCTTAGCACTCTTGCTCATATGACTGACCCGTAAATCTTCTATCACTATCATGGCGTGGTTTTGGCTGATGGTGGATGTCGTTTTGTGCAGGTAGTCTTTCCTGATATTTGCAATCGTGCTGTGTAGCTGGGTGATTTTGCCTTTCTGCTTTTTCCAATGACTGCTGAATTTAACTTTACGTGCTAAAGCACGCTGATACCGCCTCATCCTTGTTTGTTTTTGTTTGAAGCTGTTGACGGCTTCAAAGACTTGTCCATTGCTTAATGTGGCAAATCTTGCAATACCTAGGTCCACTCCGACGATGCTGGTGGAGGGGTGGACTCGTTGTTCAACTTCTCTTGCCGTTTGTATGGACACATACCACTTGCCGCTCTTTTGCAAGACGGTGATGTTTTTAGCTACACCCTGCATTTTTCGACTATTGCGGTAGCGTATCCAGCCTAGCTTGGGTAGAAAGATACGGTTGTTGTGCTGCTCAATCTTGAAGCCTTGCGGGAATCGAAAACTGTCGCTTACGCCTTTCTTCTTGAACTTGGGAAAGTCAGCGCGTCTGGCAAAGAAGTTTCTGAAACTAGATTCAAGGTTCTTGAGAGTTTGTTGCAGGGCTTGGCTAGGTGCGTCTTTTAGCCAAGCTAGTTCTGTTTTCCATTGTGGTAACAGATTAGCTATTTTGGTGTAGCTGAACTTAAACGTATTGTCAGCCTGATATTGTTCGTTCTGCCATGCCAAAGCCTTGTTATAGACCACACGGCAACAGCCAGCATATTGACGCATGGCACGAGTTTGCTCGCCATTAGGTATCAGTTCAAACTTGTAGGCTTGCAGGCGTTTCATGGTTTTATGATACTAGGTCTATGAAACAAAACAAGGATATTAGGCACGGTAGACACTGTGTATTTTTGATGCACGTACATTTGGTCTTTGTGACTAAATATAGAAGAGAAGTGTTTACTAAAACCATATTGGACGAGTTGCGACCGATATTTGCGGCTGTGTGCAAAGACTTTGAAACAGCGTTGGTGGAGTTTGATGGTGAGGAGACCATGTGCATCTTTTGGTGAATTATCCGCCTAAAGTGGCTATTTCCATCTTGGTGAATAGCTTAAAGGGAGTATCCAGTCGTATGATACGCAAAAAAAATTATCCGAGCATTACCAAGAAGTTGTGGGGCGGCGCACTTTGGTCGCCTAGCTATTTCGCGGGGAGTTGTGGCGGCGCACCGATTGCGATTATTCGGAAATATATTGAGCAACAACAAACACAGCATTGAACGGCTTCGCCGTTCGCGCTTACATCCTCGCCCTAAACGGCGAGGTTTTACGTGCTATCGGATAAATCACTGAATATACAAAAATGTGTTTCCCATTATTAAATAGTTCCGATGCCACGTTTTGCTAACACTTTGACGAGAAATCAAAACCACCCATTACTAAATGATATTGTAATGGGCAGAATGCTGATTGGTTGATGAAGACAACGCTAAGGTTGCCTTTTTACCTCATCCAAACTCTCTAGGTCATGATGCACATCAAAGAAGCACATATTAGCTTGCCAATAGCGCCAAATCAGCCTTCAAATCTTCAATGTGTTCTAGGCCCACTGCAATACGTACCAAACCATCACTAATACCTGCCGCCGCCCTTGCTTCAGGCGTTACTCGGCTGTGTGTAGTGGTTGCTGGATGTGTAATCGTGCTTTTTGCATCACCTAAATTTGCAGTAATGGATATCAATTGAGTTGAGTCAATGAGAGCCCAAGCAGACTCTTGCGCAGACCTGCCTGACACAGGCTTCACTTCAAATGTCACAATACCGCCACCACTAAGTTGCTGGCTCATGGCTAGTGCATGCTGTGGATGAGATTTTAGACCAGGGTAATGCACACGACTAACATGTGGCTGTGCTTCTAGCCATATTGCCAAAGCCAAGGCATTTTTGGCATGCGCTTCCATACGTACATGCAACGTTTCCAACCCTTTTAAAAACACCCATGCATTAAAAGCACTCATGGTCACACCAGCTGTGCGTAAAAATGCATAAACTGGCTCCATTAAGGTCTTAGAGCCGAGGACTGCACCACCCAGACATCTGCCCTGCCCATCAATATATTTTGTTGCAGAGTGAATCACAATATCCGCACCCAACGCTAGTGGCCGCTGTATTGCCGGTGTGCAAAAGCAATTATCTACCACCAAATGCGCACCAGCTTTATGTGCAATATCAGCCAACAAACGAATATCACATACTTCAGTTAGTGGGTTAGAAGGCGTTTCTACAAAAAACAGTTTAGTTTTTGCTGTTGCAGCAACAGCCCACTCATCAGGCTCAGTAAGTGATACAAAAGTTACCTCCAAGCCCCAACGCTTAAGTATATTGCCAAACAACTGCACGCTAGTACCAAATATACTGCGAGAGGCAACAACATGATCACCAACTGAACACAAACCCATGACGCACGCCAAAATTGCAGACATCCCGCTAGATGTGGCTACACATTGCTCGGCACCTTCCAAAGCAGCCAGCTTATTTTGGAACATTGTGACCGTTGGATTAGTAAAGCGCGAATAAATATTGCCAGGCTCTGTGCCACCGAATCTAGCAGCAGCTTGTGCTGCACTTTCAAATCTAAAGCTTGAGTTCAGAAACAAAGCTTCAGAGTTTTCTCCGTATTCAGTCGACTCGCTACCAGCACGTACACTCAGCGTTTCTGGGTGAAATTGTAAATTATTATTCATCATTTCCTCTAAGTTCTCGGGACATAAAAAAACCCGCTCAAGCATTGCGCTAAAACGGGTTCTTTTTTACTCGCTTTAGCTGTATTTATAATGCGCCCGCAAGCTGAGTGTGGCCTTGATTAATGTTGGCAAACTCAAATCAGCGCAACTTCATGTTAGTCTTAAGTGTAAACACAGTCAAGTATTTAACATGAGCAATTACGTATTTTAAATGACCTAATTTAAGCGCCCTCTTCAACCTCAAGTCCATTGGCGTTGATTAAATTCAAATCCAACTGGGTACTTGAATTTGCTGGTTTAGCATTCTTTTGTCCATCACCACGTGCAGACTCAATTTTTGACAAATATGCTTCACTGATATCACCAGTCACATACTTACCATCAAAGCATGAACAGTCAAAATCTTTGATTTTAGGATTGCTTTGCTTGATATCATCGACCAAAGCATCAAGATCTTGATAGATGAGTGCGTCAGCCCCGATCTCTTTACAGATTTCCTCATCGCTGCGTCCAGTTGCTAACAGTTCATCGCGACTTGGCATATCAATACCGTACACATTTGGGAAACGAACTGGAGGCGCTGCTGAAGCAAAATACACTTTAGTCGCGCCTGCATCACGTGCCATCTGCACAATTTGCTGTGAGGTTGTGCCACGCACGATAGAGTCATCCACCAGCAGAACATTCTTGCCTTTAAACTCAATCCCAATTGGATTTAGTTTTTGACGGACTGATTTTTTACGTAATGCTTGACCAGGCATAATAAACGTACGGCCGATATAACGGTTTTTAATAAAACCTTCACGATAATCTAAACCTAACGCCAACCCAACTTGAAGCGCACTTGGACGACTAGTATCAGGAATAGGAATCACGACATCAATCTTTTTGTCTGCCCATTCACGCTTGATTTTCTCAGCTAAACTCTTACCCATATCCAAACGCGTTTGATATACAGAAACACCATCAATCACTGAATCTGGGCGTGCTAAATATACATACTCAAAAATACATGGATTTAGCTTCGCTTCATCAGAACATTGACGTGAGTAGAAGTTACCTTCCATATCAATAAATACCGCCTCACCAGGCTCAACGTCACGTAAAACCTCAAAACCCAAGACATCTAAAGCCACACTCTCAGAAGCGACAATGTATTCTGTACCTTTATCAGTTTCACTCTTACCAATCACTAGTGGGCGAATACCATTCGGGTCACGGAATGCAAGTAAACCAAAGTTAGCAATCATCGCAACAACGGCGTATGCACCTTTACAACGCTTATGAACACCAGCAACCGCATCAAAAGCCATGTCTGTATTTAGTACGGCGTTGCGCGATGTTTTTTCAATCTCATGTGCGAGTACATTTAGCAACACTTCAGAATCTGAACTGGTATTAATGTGACGTAAGTCCTGACGGAACATTTCTGATTTTAATTGCTCAGAATTGGTCAAGTTACCGTTATGTCCTAACACTATGCCAAACGGAGAGTTTACATAAAACGGCTGAGCTTCAGCAGCATTAGAAGATCCCGCTGTTGGATAACGGACGTGAGCAATACCGGCATTACCAACAAGGCTGCGCATATGACGTGTTTGAAACACATCTTTTACCAGTCCGTTATTTTTATGCATAAAGAATGTGTTGCCATCACAGGTCACAATGCCAGCTGCATCCTGCCCCCTGTGCTGAAGTACCAGTAATCCATCATACAACAACTGATTTACTGGATTTTTACCTACAATGCCTATAATTCCACACATGTATCGAGCCTTAACTGATGAGTTCTATTTAAATGATGATTCTAGTCGTATTTAACGTGCTTAGCGATGCTCTCTGGAACCCAAGGCAATAAACTAAGCACTAGTGCTTCAATTGGGGCGCTAAACATAGCATTGCGCCATCTAGAATCTTTAGGTATATCGGTCAAACCTGCGAGAAAAACGATCACACACACAATCAGTAGACCACGAGCCACACCAAATAAAGCGCCTAAGAAACGATTCAACCAGCCTAATCCAGCTTTCTTAAAAATTGCAGATAGGGCAATGCCCAATAACGTAGCAAGCAATAAAGTTGCTAAAAAAAGTACTAAAAAAGCCGCCAAAATGCGAAGTGCATCGTTAGGGATATCTATCGGCATCATAGGGAGGAGTTGATTCGTATAAGTAACACCAACATAAAACGCTGCGACTAAACCAACAATCGCTAGCACTTCTCTAATCATGCCACGCATCACGCTTAATATTACAGACAATCCTATTATGATTAATACAATATAGTCAAAAATCGTCATTTTAAATCTTTATCAGTTCCATCAAAAAGCATCGTTGTTTCAGGCTAGCGCGAAGTAGTATAGAACTAATCATTACTAATAACGATACCAGGTAGTCCAATCTCTTTGATCTTCACCAATGCATTCATCGCATCCTGGCGAGATGTAAACTTACCAGCCTTGAGGCGAAGTCCATCACCCTTAGGGGTCGTCGCTTTTTCGGTAGTGGTTGCAAAACCTGCCTGCTTAAGTTGATCTTGCAAACGTTTTACATTTGCAGCATCAGAATATACCCCTACCTGAACTGTAAAACCACCTTCAGACTTTGTTGGCGCTTTATCTTCAACAGCTTTAACAACAGCAGTGACTTCGGTCGGTGTTTTTTCAGCAGGTTTAATGGTTTTGACAGGTTCCGCCTTCTTGACCTCGTCTTTTGGCACAGCCACTGGTTTTGGAATATCTACTTGCTCGGCTTTGGTTTCAGTGACTTTCGCTAAAGACTTTCTGCGCTCAACCTCTTTTGCTTCTGCTGCTTTTAGCGCTGCAATACTTTCCGCACTAGGTGTATCAACAGACTCAGCCTCAGTTATGTATTCAGCCTGAGCTGTAAGCTGTTCAATCTTTGTAGGCACTGGCACTTGTTGATCATTTTGCACATAAGCTTGCTCGTGCTTGACTTCAGGCATTGTAATTTTAATAGAATCTGGTTTTGTCTGCGCTGAACGGTCTTGAAGTATCTGCGGCAAAATAATTAGCATTAAAAGCACAAGCGCAACGGCACCGACTAAGCGCCTACGTGCCCTCTTTTTAAGTATTAATGCTTGATCCACTGGCAAATCTACAGACATTACTGCTTCCTTAAGGATGTGTTGACATGTTCATTTAAATATTGCATCACTCCAGACACAGTAAAAAACGAACCGAACGCTACAATTTTATCATTTTCATTCGGTTCTATACAGCTTTCTCTATCGAGATAGGCTTGATAATATGCATCACCCAAATTATTAAAAACTTTTACTGGCGCGTTAGGAGCTGCTTTGTTAATGACTTCTAACAACACAGCAACGCTGGCACCTCTACTATGCTCAATAGGAGCAACGTACCATGCATTAACCTCATCCTTCAATGCATCAACCACACCCTCAATGTCTTTATCCGCCAACATTGAAAAAACTGAAAACACACGAGGATTCTGATTGGAATGGCTAATAGAGGATACGCTGTTTTCCTTTAGCACTTTCAGATTTTCTGCTAAAGCTGTTGCTGCATGTGGATTGTGTGCAACATCTAAAATCAACCAAGGAAAGCGGGAGTCGGTATAGAATCTTCCAACCAGCTTAATTTCTTGCATTGCTTTTGCAATCGCCACCTCTGAGACAGGTAACGCTGATTGCAACGCTGTTACCGCAGTAACTGCACACGCTGCATTATTTAACTGATACTGCCCCTTTAAAGCAGGAATAGGCAAATGGTGTGTTCGTTGCTGGTTGCTTAAGTAATACCAACCAGTTTTAGTTAGGTCGTATCCAAATTCATGCTGTATGCATTTGAAATCAGCATTCACTTTTTTAGCATATGCAATTAAGGATTCAGGAGGATCATTATCACCGCATATTGCTGGAATTGCAGGTCTATAAACACCAGCTTTTTCATAAGCAATTAGCTCTCTTGTGTGCCCCAAAATATCTTGATGATCTAAATCTATGTTGGTGACAATCGTACAGTCAGGTTCAAAAGCATTCACAGCATCCAATCTGCCGCCAAGCCCTATTTCCAAAATCGCGACATCAACCCCAGCTTGAACAAAATGCCAAACAGCTGCCAATGTGCCTATTTCAAAATACGTTAGTGATATTGCATCAGCGTTATGTGAACCACCTTGTCGTGCCTCTTCAACTGCAGCAAATGCAGCGCATAAGGACTCATCACTGGCGTCTTGTCCATTGACGTTAACTCGCTCGTTATAACGTAAAATATGTGGCGATGTATAGCAGCCTACGCGATAACCAGCATGCTTGTAAATTTGTGACAACATCGTGCAGGTTGAGCCCTTACCGTTAGTACCTGCTACTGTAATAATCTTAAACGCTGGCCTTAACCCTAACCGGTCAATCACTACTTTAACTCGACCCAATCCCATTTCAATGGCATTTGGATGTAATTGCTCAATATATTTTAACCAAGTTAACAAGTCTCTAGGTGGCGCTTCATGCTTCAAGCTGTTAGACATGCAAAAGACCTTTATGCATTAATAGTCCACCCCAAGAATTAATCACTAAGTTTAAAATTTAACTAATCTCAAATATTAAGCCACTGCTGGCAAACGCATTAAATTAGCTAATAATGAGGCCAATCGGTTACGCATTTCACGGCGATCAATAATCAAGTCAATTGCACCATGTTCTAATAAAAACTCCGCGCGCTGGAATCCATCCGGCAAAGTCTCACGTACGGTTTGCTCTATCACACGAGGTCCTGCGAAGCCAATCAAAGCTTGAGGCTCTGCCACAATCACATCACCTAACATTGCAAAGCTAGCAGACACCCCGCCCATCGTTGGGTCCGTCAGCACAGAAATGTATGGCAAACCAGCTTTGCTTAATTGTGTTAACGCAGCACTGGTTTTTGCCATTTGCATGAGCGATAACAAACCCTCTTGCATACGTGCACCACCACTGGCAGAAATACAGATAAATGCCATTTTGTTGTCAATCGCCGTTTGTACGCCACGCGCAAAACGCTCGCCCACAACTGAGCCCATTGAACCACCCATGAACTTGAACTCAAATACCGCAACCACTGCAGGCACTGACTTGATACTGCCTTGCATCACAATCAAGGCG
Source organism: Methylotenera sp. (assembly GCA_030693535.1). The sequence continues at coordinate 58,685 of JAUYAL010000006.1, read as the reverse complement.
TCTTTTTCATTAACTGCTTTTTGTGACTCTTTAATACGCTCAGCATAGCTTTTGCTATCTTTAAACTTTAATGGGTCAATTGGTTGAACATTTGCACCAATCTCAAACTGTCCTTCCACATCTAGCAACTGCGCCAAACGTGCACGTGCACCTATACGATTATGGTAGCCACATTTTGGACAGACTTCCGAATTGTCTTCTAAATCTTTACGATAAAGTACAGACTGACAAGATGAACACTTACTCCATAATCCTTCTGGCACTGTTTTCTTATCAGCACCAACAACACGTTGAATTTTTTGCGGTAATTTATTTAACCAACCCATTGCATATCCTTTTTAACAAATTACGCAGCGTCAACTGCGGTTTTTAATTCTTTCATCAATGCAGCGACATTCTCTAATAAATTATCATCATTAGAAGCTTCAATCTCCTGCACCATACGGCTACCTACAACAACCGCATCAGCAATCGCTGCTGTTGCTTTTGCTGTAGCTGCATCCCGTATACCAAAACCTACTCCAACAGGTAGATTTGTTTGCTGACGGATAGAAGCTACGCGTGCAGAAACTTCTACAATATCTAAATTCGCAGCACCAGTAACTCCTTTAAGTGACACATAGTATACAAAGCCACTTGCCTGATTAACAATTAACTCAACACGCTTTGGTTCGGTGGTTGGTGACAACAAGAACACAGGATCGATATCACGTGCGCGTAACTCTTTAACAAACTCACCGCACTCTTCTGGCGGATAATCCACAGTAATGACACCATCAACATCTGCAGCTTTTGCTCTGTCAGCAAACACTGTCGGCCCAATCGCTTCAATCGGATTAGCATAACCCATTAATACAATCGGCGTTGTTTGATTGGTTTTACGAAACTCTTTTACCATATCCAACACTGCCGTTAACCCAACCTTATGTACCAAAGCGCGCTCACTAGCACGCTGAATGACTGGGCCATCGGCCATCGGATCTGAAAATGGCACGCCAAGCTCAATCATGTCTGCGCCATTTTTAACTAAAGTGTGCATTAGATTAACAGTATGCTTGGGATGCGGATCACCTGCCGTAATATAAGGGATCAAGGCTGTTTTACCTTGCTGTTTTAAAGTAGCAAAAGTTGTTTGAATTCGTGACATAGGTAGCTTATTGTTGTACTAGTTAATTTATCTAAAGCGAAGTTTTAATCAATTCAGGCATGCTGCACAAAAATCATGATTAAGCTATATTGTTTAAATAGAACTTAATCATGATTGATGTGAAGGTATCTGACTGAAAAAGCTATCACCTTAACGTTAAGGTTTATAAAGTAATATTTGCAAGCTTAGCAACAGTGTTGATATCTTTATCCCCACGGCCAGATAAGTTGACCAACACAATTTGGTCTTTACTCATGGTTTTAGCCATTTTCTGTGCATGCGCAAGCGCATGACTAGACTCTAATGCTGGGATAATGCCTTCTGTGCGGCATAAATTATGAAATGCAGACATCGCCTCGTCATCAGTGATCGCCACATACTCTGCACGCTTAATGTCTTTCAACCAAGCATGCTCAGGCCCTACCCCTGGGTAATCTAAACCGGCTGAAACTGAGTGCGTCTCAATAATCTGCCCATCTGCATCTTGCATCAGGTATGTACGGTTACCATGTAAAACACCAACCGGACTATTCGCAGTAAGCGGTGCGGCATGCATTCCTGTCTCAATCCCATGTCCAGCAGCTTCGACACCAATTAATCTAACATTAGGCACATCAATATAAGGATAAAATATACCCATCGCATTTGAGCCACCACCAACACAGGCAACAACAGCATCAGGCTGACGTCCAGCCATTTCCATCATTTGCACTTTTGCTTCTACACCAATCACTGCTTGGAAGTCTCGTACCATCATTGGGTATGGATGAGGGCCTGCGACGGTACCAATGATGTAAAAAGTATTATGAACGTTAGTCACCCAATCACGCATCGCTTCATTGAGTGCATCTTTAAGTGTTTTAGATCCACTTTCAACAGGCACAACTGTAGCACCTAAGAGCTTCATCCTGAATACATTAGGTGCCTGACGCTTAACGTCTTCACTACCCATATATACCACACACTCTAAGCCCAAACGAGCGGCAATAGTAGCCGTAGCAACGCCATGCTGCCCTGCGCCAGTCTCAGCAATTACTCTAGGTTTACCCATGCGCTTAGCTAATAAAGCCTGACCGATTGTATTATTGATTTTGTGCGCACCAGTGTGGTTTAAATCCTCACGCTTCAAGAAGATTTGAGCACCACCAATTTGATCAGATAATCGTTTTGCATGGTAAATCGGGCTTGGACGGCCAACAAAGTGCTTTAAATCATACGCGTATTCAGCTAAGAACTCAGGATCATGACGGTACTTTTCGTACATCACACGCAACTCATCAAGTGCCTCAACCAATGTTTCCGCGACAAACGTACCACCGAACTGTCCAAAATGCCCACGTGCATCTGGCATATCATAAAGCTGCATATTTAATCTCCACTTAAACTCACCGCACTCTGTTTAAATTACAAATAGGTTTCAATTACAAATAGACTTGTTGCATAAATGCAGCAATTTTTGCCGCATCTTTAATTCCTTTTGACAATTCCACACCACCACTTACATCAACAGCATAAGGCTTGACTTGTTGAATGGCTGAGGCGACATTCTCCGCTGTTAACCCACCAGCTAATACGACAGGCTTATTCAAATTCGATGGAATTAAACCCCAGTCAAATGTATGCCCTGTTCCTCCAGCCACACCCTCAGTATAGGTATCTAATAATAATGCTTTGGATGCAGAATAATCTTTCGCACATTGTACCAAATTTGTGTCTGACTTAACGCGAATTGCCTTCATAAAAGGTAAGGCATAGCGTGAGCATTCTTCGGGTACTTCATCACCATGAAACTGGAGTAAGTCTAATGCAACATTCGAAATTACATCACGAATGAAACGCTCTTCCGCATTCACAAACAAGCCAACGATACTGATAAACGCTGGGATTTGATTAACAATTTTAATGGCTTGCTCGATAGACACGGCTCGCGGGCTTGGCTCATAAAAAACCAAACCTATCGCATCGGCACCGTTTTCGACAGCTACCAAGGCATCTTCTACCCTCGTAATTCCACAGATCTTAACTCTGACTCTCAAATCCATATCCTTTAACTCGCGTGACAAATATCGCTTAACATTACTCACCATCAATAAAGACGGTGTCATTGTAACGCTAAACTAATATTTTCAAGCCCGGCTGAGTGTTTTTTGGCAATCCCCACCTCTCGTCATACCCAACGTCTGTTAAATACAAACCGCTTGGAGAAAACGTTGGTGGCGATAATGTACGATCCTTATTTTGTAATAGCACTTGCATATAACTGGGTGGGTATTTACCTTTTCCAATATAAATTAACGCGCCAACCATATTACGTACCTGATGCTGTAAAAAGGCATTTGCTGAAAAATTGAACAGGAAGTATTGCCCAGCATTTAGAACATCTGCTTTAGATAAGGTTCTAACGGCTGTTTTTGCCTGACATTCAGATGCACGAAAAGCAGTAAAGTCATGCTCGCCAACCAAATACGTGGCAGCTTCTCGCATTGCTGCATAATCTAAAGGCAAATGAAACCAACCTGCCTTACTAGCCATTACCGCTGAAGCTACTGGTGCGTTGTATAGCAAATACTGATAACTCCTACTGAGTGCAGAAAATCTTGCATGGAAGTCTTCACCCACTTCATGCGCCCATTCTACTCGCACAGTTTCAGGCAAATGCGCATTAACTCCACGCACCCACGCAGATAATGGGCGATTTGCATCAGTTTCAAAATGTACAACTTGACCTAACCCATGAACACCCGTATCCGTTCGGCCTGCCGCATGTATTCTAACCTGATGTTGCGCAACACTTTGAATCGCAGCTTCTAATGCATCTTGCACTCCACAAGCGGACGGCTGACTCTGCCATCCGCAAAACAGCGAACCATCATAAGTTACCCCTAAAGCAACTTTCACAAAAACCTCATCGCAATCATTACTCCTAGAACAAACAACATAAGCACCATCACAACTTTATCTATTGAGTTGAAGTGTTTCTTTTCAAAATACACAATATCAACCATTGGTATTGCTTCTAGCTCACTATGAATATCATTAAAATGCCTAAAACTAAAATTTGCCTTACCTCTAACCGCAACTTCATCAACATAATTAAGTGTCAGTAATAAGCGAACTGAAAACCTCTCAACATCAAGACCAACGTACTTTAGCGGCTGTAGTAATATATACAACGCCAACATCAACTCATCTTTCTTTGTAGTGACTAGTAATATATTTAATGCCGCTAACGCAATTAGCAACCTAGATATTTGTAACAGAGCAAGATGCAACCCCTCAAAACTTGGCGCAACACTGACTGGAAAATGAGGAACCAACTCTCCCGGAGTGCCGAATGCATAGATCAAGAAAATTGAAAAGAAAAACCAGCGCGCTCGTCTTAATGTGGTCCAAAAAACCTTGAACTGCATTTTAACTGCCGCGATAAAAAGTATCAGCAGTATTGCTATTAGCAATTGAGAATCAGCAATCCCAGCAGCGATTAATATTAATAAAAACATTAACATCTTAACAAAAGGATGCATATTTAATAAATCCATCGTAAACAAATCATTGGTAGCAACGTATACTTTTAGAGTAACTAAACCTAAATAGCGGTAAAGAACAAAAAGGCCGAGCATTAAGCTCGGCCTTTTTGTGTAAACTAATCCTATAAACCTGCTAACAACTGCTCAGCTTTTAATTTCTGCTGTGGCCCACCCTCTTTTAGCACTTCCTCAAGTAGCTCGCGTGCACCCTCTTTGTCGTCCATATCGATATACGCAGCCACCAAGTCCAGCTTAATATCAACATCTTGATTTTCTGAACTAACAGCTTCAGAAGCAATAGGTGAATCAAGAGCACTATCGTCAGCATCTTCAAGCAATGATTGCGTATCATCATCACCTAAATCTAAACTTATGGCAGAAAAGTCAAACTCATTGCTAGCAACATCACTGACTGAGTCTTTAGTATCAATCGGCGCAGTGTCTGTTTCATCTAATGAAAAATCAAAGTTCACACTTTCATTTGAAGATTGCAAATTTGCATTATCAATCTCTGGATGATCAATGAGCGGCAGACTACCATCAAAGCTGGTACCCTCAATTTTATCTGATGGAACATCAAATGATATTTCCATGGGAGTGTCTGGAATTTCAAAAGCCACTGGTTCTGAATCTGAAGTAGAGAAGTCTATTGCAGAATTATCCGCAATACTAAACTCTTCATTGAATGCTATCGGAGTACTACTCTCAGATTCGCTTGAAAACTCAATATTAGGTGCCGTATCAAGAAACGATGGCACTTCAAAAGAATCAGCATCACTTACTATTGCCTCAGTCTCGGGATTAACAGGCGTCGCTTCAACCAACTCAGCATCAGCATCAGAAGCGAATGTAAACTCTAAGGTATTATCGTCAACTGTTGCAGTTGACTCATCAGTCGCAGCACTATCAGCGAGCACCACTTCCTCAGCTTGTTTATCGTCTATCTCACTCGCTGAGGGAACATCTGGCACACCCAAATCAAACTCAAGCCCTTCGTCAACAGCCGGAGCTGAGCTAAAGCTTTCCATCACGACCGAACTTGGGCTAACCTCAGCTGTAGTCTCGCCAGCAAATAGCGCCGGCTTAACTTCTTCAGTAATTTGGAACTCATTCTTTGGTTCAGATGAAGTGTTAGGCTCATCATCTAAAGAGAAATCTAAACTAACGTCGTCTTGGTGTGATAACACCGCACTCGCCACTGCGCCAGCCTGAACAGCCATTGCTGATGGCGCTGAGGCAGGAAGACTAGAGATATCATAAAGCGGATTTTCAGGCTCTAACTTTTGACCCATTTCCGCAACTCTTGCCCATGTAGGATCATCCGCACCTAAAGTAGTGTACAACTCTCCCGCAACTGCCTCAAATGCAGAGACATCTTTACGGCCAGCATACATTTCCAAGAGTTTCAGATGTAACTCATACCGCTTTGGTTCTTTAACAATAGCATCTTTAAGTATTTCTTCAGCTTGAGCATCACGTCCATAAGCCATATAAACTTCAGCTTCAGCGATTGGGTCAACATCATTAGTGTCTATCATGCTGCCATCTGCACTCTGTGCAAAATCAGTCAGGAACGATGTATCTGAGGTACTTGAGTTACCAGTGGTATTACCAAATACAGTATTTGCACGTAAGCCACCTGAGGTAAGAATACCACGCTCAAAGCTATCTAACTCTTTTCTACGCTTATTACGTAAAAACAACCAGCCAGCAGCCAACACTACTAAGGCAGATGTGCCGCCTAGCAACTTAATATCAAGACCTGACAGAAGGCTTTCAATGAAAGATGGCTCTTGTACAGGCTCAGGTGGAGGAACTTTGGCTGCTTGTTTTTTTGGCTGAGCCTTGACCTCAGGTTTTGTTTCAGCAGGCTTCTCCACTGCCGGCTTTTCAGCAACAGGCTCAGAAGTTACTTCTGCGTTTTTCTGCAACTCAGTCATGGTCTGATTTTTCAGCGCCAACAACTTTTGCATATCCTCAATTTGTTTTTCTAATGCTGCAGCACGAGACAAGGACTCCTTAAGCGCGTTCTCACGTGCAGTCGCTTCTTCCTGTAATGCAATAATTTTTGCATCAGCTTCTGCAGTGCCTGATTTTTGGCTAGTAACGGCATTCTTTTCGCCTGCGGAAAGTTTTACAACATCTTGGACGCCTGGCTTAACAGCAGCAGACTTATCTTCTGCTGAAGCAATTTTCCCTGATGCTGATTGCTTAGGCTCGCTCTCCTCCGAGGCTAACGCAGTTTTTACATTACCTGCAAGAGCGTTGCGGTAAGCGTTCCAGTTGGATGCATGCACTTTAAGTGCTTGTTTTGCCTGCTTAGGATCAATTGCAGTTAATGCTTCAGTAGAAGGCGCTTTAATAATTTGCCCAACTTTAAGTTGGTTCATATTATTATTAGCAAAAGCTGACTTGTTGTTTTCAAACAAACCCACCAACATTTGGTCAAGACTTACACCATCAACCTGCATTTTTTGCGCTATTGCAGCTAATGTATCTCCACGTTTAGTGGTGAGTTCATCTACGTCAACTTCTTTTTGCGCCAAATCTTCAGGCTTAGCCGTACTAATTTTTTTCTTTGAAGTTTTGCTTGTATTTGGCGTTAAAGTCTTCTGTGTATTAGAGTCAGCGAGTACACCTGAGGTAGCGCTTGGCTTGATAATTGGCACAAAATCAGAAGCAGCATTAGCCGCCTGCTTGTACTCAGGAGGATCGAGTAAAACCGTATACTCACGTAACAAACGTCCAGATGCCCAGTCTACTTGAATCAACATATCCAAATATGGATCATTGATTGGCGTACTAGAACGAATTCTTAGAATTGGGGCGCCAGTGTCACTTTTAGCGAGGTCAACCTTGATATTATTATGAACGCCAAGGCGGGTAATCCCTTGCACATTATATGCCTCTTCCGAAGCGATCGCAGCTGTCAAGGTGGATAGCTCTTCTGGAGTAACAGAGAGAAGCTCAACGTCTACTTTTAATGGCTCACCCAACCCTGAATTAACATTTAGTTTCCCTAAGCCTGCTGTGTAGCCAACGATTGGCATAAATGCCATGCAGACCGCTAACGAAATTTGCTTTATTTTTGATTTACGCACATCGCTACCTTTAAACGTACTAAATATTTGCAATATGAAAATAACATCAAATAGTTAGGTATGCAAGCTCATAATGCACATTATATTTAGCCATTATCTGGCAGCAGCATTTAATGCGATGTTTTTTATCATCCAGACTTCTCTGGGTTAATTTATTTTTCTATTAGAATCCGCAACATACGACGTAACGGCTCTGCCGCCCCCCATAGCAACTGGTCACCCACTGTAAACGCTGACAAGTAGTCGTTACCCATATTAAGCTTACGCAACCTACCCACTGGGGTGATTAACGTGCCTGTCACGGCGGCTGGCGTTAACTCACGCATGCTCACTTCACGCTCATTGGGAATCACTTTTGCCCATTGATTGGCCTCAGCCAACATTTGGCTGATTTCATCTATTGGCACATCTTTTTTAAGCTTAATTGTTAAAGCTTGGCTATGACAACGCATTGCGCCGATACGCACACACAGACCATCAATCAGCACAGGGTTAGCTTCACGACCTAGAATCTTATTAGTTTCAACGCCGCCTTTCCACTCTTCTTTACTTTGGCCGTTGCCTAAGTCTTTATCAATCCAAGGAATAAGGCTTCCAGCCAAAGGCACGCCAAACTGTGCAGTAGGGAATCGTTCATCACGCAATGTACCAGCCACTTCTCTGTCAATATCTAAGATTGCAGATGCAGGATCTTTCAGGAAATCGCTTGCTACTCGGTGTGCCTCACCCATTTGATTAAGCAGTTCACGCATATTCTGTGCACCTGCACCAGAAGCTGCCTGATAAGTCATTGATGTTGCCCACTCGACTAAGTCAGCTTTGAACAAGCCATTTAAAGCCATTAGCATTAACGAGACTGTACAGTTACCACCTACCCAGTTCTTATTGCCATGAGCATAAGCGTCTTGTATCACATGCATATTGACTGGATCTAGCACAATCACAGCATCGCTCTCCATACGCAATGTTGAGGCAGCATCAATCCAGTGTCCGCTCCAGCCAGCTGCACGTAATTTAGGAAAAATATCAGTGGTATAGTCGCCACCTTGGCAAGACACAATGGCATCCATCGCCTTAAGCGCATTTACGTCTTTAGCATCTAGTAATGCTGGCGTTTCTTTACCAACATTTGGCCCTTTACCGCCAACTTGAGAGGTTGTGAAAAATTGCGGCTCAATGAGTGCAAAGTCATTTTCTTCTAACATACGTTGCATCAGAACAGAACCAACCATGCCACGCCAGCCTACAAAACCTACTTTAAGCATTTTATTTTCCACTTTTAATAATTAACGATTGCTGATATGTATCCAGCAGGGTATCAATAAAAACTATCACTCCACTAACACCAAGCTAGCAAGGATTAAACTCAAACGAGCCAAACTCGACTAGTGCGATTAGAGTGCCGCAACTACCGCATCGCCCATTGCATGACAGCCAACTTTAGTTGACCCTTCCGTCCAGATATCAGCTGTTCTGTAGCCTTGTGCAAGCGCTTTTTTCACTGCATTTTCTACACGTTGTGCATTTACCTCATCGTTAAATGTATAACGTAGCATCATCGCAACTGAAAGAATTGTTGCTAATGGATTTGCAATATCTTTACCTGCAATATCTGGCGCTGAACCATGGCTCGGCTCATACATACCTTTGTTATTCTCATCTAAAGAGGCTGAAGGCAACATACCGATAGATCCTGTAAGCATAGATGCTTCGTCAGACAAGATGTCACCAAAAATATTGCCTGTCACCATCACATCAAACTGCTTAGGTGCACGAATTAACTGCATCGCTGCATTATCTACATACATATGGCTCAATTCGACCTCAGGATACTCAGCCGACAACTCAATCATGACTTGACGCCATAACTCAGTTGCTTCTAACACGTTAGCCTTATCCACAGAGCACACTTTTTTATTACGTTTCATTGCAATGTCAAAAGCCACACGCCCAATACGACGAATCTCAGATTCGTTATAGCGCATTGTATTGACGCCCTCACGCTCACCATTCTCTAATTTAGAAATACCTCGTGGTTGACCAAAGTAAATGTCACCAGTTAACTCACGAACAATCATGATGTCTAACCCTGAAACCACTTCTGGCTTCAATGTAGATGCAGAAGCTAGCTCTGGGTACAATAATGCTGGACGCAAGTTGGCAAACAAGTTAAGTTCTTTACGAATACGTAACAAACCACGTTCAGGGCGCAAGTGACGCTCAAGTTTATCGTACTTCCAGTCTCCTACTGCGCCTAATAAAACAGCATCAGATTCCTTAGCCAACTTCAATGTTGCATCTGGCAAAGGATCGCCTGAAGCTTCATAACCGGCACCGCCAATGGGTGCCTCAGTCATGCTGATGCCTAAATTAAGCGCATTTAAAACTTTAACGGCTTGTGCTACGATTTCTGGACCAATACCATCACCTGGCAATACTGCAATTTTCATGAAATGACTTTCTTAAACTTTTAATTAACTTAGCTAAATTTGAATGTGAAAAAGAGCGATGTTTCTGAGCTTTTTTCAACGAAACTTCAATGATGTCAATTGGTAATGGCTTTAGTTAAATAGCCATGGCTGTGCTTGCTGGTGCTTAAGCTCAAACGCCTTAATTTTATCCTGTTGCTGCATTGTTAAACCGATATCATCTAATCCGTTTAACAAGCAATGCTTACGGAAAGCATCTACTTCAAATGGATGAACCTCACCTGCAGGCGTTGTAATCGTTTGCGCACTTAAATCAATATTAAGTTTATAGCCCTCAGTCACGCTCACTTGATTAAACAACCCATCCACAACATCTGCTTTTAAAACAATAGGCAACATGCCATTTTTGAAGCAATTGTTAAAGAAAATATCAGCAAAGCTAGGTGCAATAATCACCTTGAAGCCGTAATCTTCCAACGCCCATGGCGCATGCTCTCTGCTAGAACCGCATCCAAAGTTCTCACGTGTAAGCAATACACTAGCGCCTTGATAGCGCGACTGATTTAACACAAAATCAGGGTTTATCGGACGCTTGCTATTATCCATACCTGGCTCACCTTGGTCTAAATAACGCCACTCATCAAATGCGTTTGGACCGAAGCCACTACGTTTGATTGATTTTAAAAACTGCTTAGGAATAATAGCGTCCGTATCCACATTAGCGCGATCCAGCGGTGCTACCAATCCATTCAATTGCGTAAAAGCTTGCATGTTATTTTCTTAAGTATTAGTTAATAATCTAGTTTAAATCTTTGAGTGTTCCCAAAGGGCTACCTCAAGCTAGCTAGGTTGTATTTAGTTCGCTGACTTCTGGATGGCTTCGCCACCTTTTTCTAAGTCTTTACCAATACCAGCCACAGTATTACAAGCTGACAATGCGACCGCGATCATGATAAGAAACAAGAATTTTTTCATAGACCATCCCTTTATTAAAGTTAACTTAAATCTCTCACATCAACAAAGTGACCAGCAACAGCGGCGGCGGCGGCCATTTCAGGGCTAACTAAATGCGTACGCCCTCCCTGCCCTTGACGACCCTCAAAGTTACGATTACTTGTTGATGCACAGCGTTCACCGGAAGCCAAGCGGTCAGCATTCATCGCCAAGCACATTGAGCAGCCTGGCTCACGCCATTCAAAACCAGCTTCTGTGAATATCTTATCCAAGCCCTCTTGTTCAGCTTGTGCCTTCACTAAACCAGAGCCCGGTACAACCAGTGCAAGTTTGACGTTAGGTGCAATATGCTTGCCTTTTGCAATAGCAGCCGCTGCACGTAAATCTTCGATACGTGAGTTAGTACATGACCCAATAAATACTTTATCGATTTGAATATCACTAATGAGCGTATTGGGTGTTAAGCCCATGTAAGCATAAGCACGCTCCCAATCACCACGCTGCACTTCATTTTTAGCCATCTCCAAACTTGGCACTTTTCCATCAATACCCACCACCATCTCAGGGGATGTTCCCCAAGTGACTTGTGGCTGAATATCTTCAGCATTTAGTGTAACGGTTGCATCAAAGGTTGCACCTTCATCGCTATGTAAAGTATTCCAGTAAGCGACAGCAGCTTCCCATTGATCCGCTTTTGGTGAAAATGGGCGGCCTTTTACATAGTTGATCGTCGTATCATCAACGGCAATAATCCCAGCACGTGCTCCAGCTTCAATCGCCATATTGCATAAAGTCATACGGCCTTCCATGCTCATATTGCGTATCACAGAACCTGCAAACTCGATTGCATAACCATTGCCGCCAGCAGTGCCCGTTTTACCGATAATAGCCAGTGCTACATCTTTAGCAGTAACGCCTTTGCCTAGGATGCCATTCACAACCACTTGCATCGTTTTTGATTTCTTCTGCACCAAGCACTGCGTCGCCATGACATGCTCAACTTCTGACGTACCTATACCATGTGCCAATGCGCCAAATGCACCGTGCGTACTTGTGTGAGAGTCACCGCAAACGACGGTCATACCTGGCAAGGTGGCACCCTGCTCAGGGCCGACCACATGCACAATCCCTTGGCGCGAGTCCATAAATGGAAAGTAAGCTTTTGCACCAAATTCACGGATATTGTCGCTTAACGTTTCTATCTGTAAGCGAGCCACAGGGTCAGCAATGCCAGATAGCCCTTTATCCCAGCCATTCGTTGGTGTGTTATGGTCTGCCGTTGCCACGATAGATGAAATACGCCAAGGCTTACGCCCTGCTAAGCGCAGACCTTCAAAGGCTTGCGGACTTGTCACTTCGTGCACCAAATGACGGTCAATATAAATCAGCGCGGTGCCGTTTTCCTCGGTCACAACGTGGGAATCAAACAATTTGTCGTATAACGTTTTTGCCATATTTCTCTGCTTTTTAAGTGCGCTTAGTCAAATGCCACGCTTACTTAATCCCTAAAATTACCAAACTGCAACGGAAAATCCGTTACATTCTTTTTAACAAATGCAATCGCATCTTGCAAGATATCTCGCTTAGCACCATTCACGCGAACAGTATCACCTTGAATACTCGCTTGCACCTTCATGCCTGAGTCTTTAATGAGCTTAGTAATTCGTTTAGCTAAGTCAGTATCGATACCCGCGCGAATCTTCATCTCTTGTTTTACTTTGTTGCCAGATACTTTTTGGACATCTTTATGATCCAGTCGTTTAGACGAGTCAGGCTCTTTTTTTTCCATTGCTGGTAACAAAATATCCTTCACCTGATCAAGCTGAAAGTCATTGTCGCCAAACAAAGTAATCACACTGTCTTTTTCATTGAGCTCAACCTTAGCTGAACTACCTTTAAAATCATAACGATTGGTAATTTGCTTACCAGCAGTATCAATCGCATTCTTCAAAGCGACCATGTCGACTTCTGAAGAAATATCAAATGAAGGCATACATCACCCCTATATTATTTACGAAGAAGATTATCGTCTAAACTAGACTGTTGAATACTTAACGAGGTAGCCAATTAAGTATTGAGCAGCCTAATTATCATTACTCAAAATGACAAACGTAATCTAGTGTTTCTAAAGTTTCGATATCAAATGACGAATTGCCTGGCACAGTAAACTTTTCACCTTCACTATATGTTTTCCATTCGCTTTCACCTTGCAAGCGAACTTTACAAACACCAGCATTAATTTCCATTAACTCAGGCGCTGCTGTGTTAAATGTAAGGGTACTTGGGAAAATAACACCAATCGTACTACGTGTTCCATTAGGGAGCATTACAGTATGGCTAACACACTTACCATCAAAGTAAATATTAGCTTTCTTTTTCACACTGACATTATCAAATTGTGCCATTTACTTTAGCTTTCAGAAAAAATCAAAACCCTATTATCGCAGAAAAGGTTTATCTAACCAATAAATGACGAGCAAATGCTAATGAAATTAGCTGTTCTACTAACTTAACCAAAAAATATAAAGTATTCCAATTTGGTTGCACTGAAGAAAAAGATTATCGCCATTACGATTGTTCGTACCAGCTTTTGCTACTATTGACCACCTTGACTACCAACAACATGACGGGCACTTCTATTAGCACACCAACTACCGTTGCCAATGCTGCGCCTGAATTAAATCCGAATATGCCGATTGCTGCGGCCACCGCAAGCTCAAAAAAGTTACTTGCACCAATCAGTGCAGATGGGCAAGCAACATTGTGCTTCTCTCCAACCTTCTTGTTGAGCCAATAAGCTAAGGCTGAGTTAAAGAAAACCTGAATTAAAATAGGAACAGCCAACAAGGCAATGACCAGAGGTTGTTTTAAAATAGCTTGTCCTTGGAAAGCAAATAATAAGACCAATGTAATCAAAAGTGCAGTGATTGACCATGGCCCAATTTTCTCCATCATTACATCAAAGTGCTTTTGCCCGCGCTTCAGTAGAGCTTTACGCCATAGTTGAGCTAACATCACTGGAATAACAATGTAAAGCATTACTGATGTGACCAATGTTGCCCAAGGCACAGTGATGGACGATATACCCAGCAATAAGGCTACAATTGGCGCAAACGCAAAAATCATAATGGTGTCATTTAACGCCACCTGTGACAACGTGAACAATGGGTCACCATTAGTGAGCCTACTCCAGACGAACACCATTGCGGTACAAGGTGCTGCAGCCAGCAGAATTAAACCAGCAATGTAGCTGTCGATCTGATCTGGAGGTAGCATCGGAGCAAACAAGTTTCGGATAAATAACCACCCAAGAAAAGCCATTGAAAACGGCTTTACAAACCAATTAACGAACAAAGTCACACCAATACCTTTGATATGCATTCTAACTTCATGCAACGCACCAAAGTCAACTTTCACTAACATTGGAATAATCATCACCCAAATTAAAAAGCCTACAGGCAAGTTAACTTGCGCAAACTCCATACCGCCTATCAATTGGAATAGATTGGGAGAAAGTTGACCTAACGCGACGCCTACGACAATACATACCCCAACCCAAAGCGTGAGATAACGTTCAAAAATACTCATGGGTGCTACTGATTGATTTGATTTCATGTTGATATATATGTGATGAATTGAGAATAATAAGATTACTTCATTTAAATTAATACACTAACTTCGAAGTGCCAACTAACTACAGCAAGATGCAAAAACTATCATGCATTTTTCACATTAGGCCGAGAACTCAATGAGTGCTTATCAACCGCTGGCGAGTTGATGAAGTCGCTCCACACCAACAGGCTCATCCTGAAGCATCGGTACTAATGCGTAGCGTTTTGCAAGTTGTTTGGCCACAGTGTTAATTTCCACCAACTCATTTAGTGCTCTCTGATGTAATAAGGCAGAGGTTGTCTTTGTGGCAGCAATGCTATTATTAATTACCCATGCCCATGGCTCGATACCGGCACGACGTAGGTCCTCTTGCAAATTAGCAGCTTCTAATACGGGTGTCTTTTCTGCAAGTGTGACAATCAGTATTTTAGTTTGCTTTGGGTCTTGTAACTGCATCATTGGTGTCGTGTAGTGCAAATGAGATTTATCCATTTGACGAGCTACTTCACGGTGATATGCACCTGTTGCATCAAGTAATAACAACGTGTGTCCTGTCGGCGCTGTGTCCATGACAACAAACTTTTTACCCGCTTCACGGATAATCCTTGAGAATGCTTGAAATACTGCAATCTCCTCAGTACATGGAGATCGCAAATCTTCTTCTAACAGCGTACGACCATGCGCATCCAATTGCGCGCCTTTACTATCCAGTACATTTTGGCGATAGCGTTCAGTTTCTTCATGTGGATCAATACGACTCACAGTTAAATTATCAAGGCTACCGCTCAACGTGTCTGACAAATGAGCCGCTGGGTCTGATGTAGTGAGGTGTACAGGTAAACCGCGACTAGCCAACTCAACAGCAACAGCTGCGGCTATCGTGGTTTTACCAACACCACCTTTGCCCATCGTCATCACTAAGCCATGACCTTCTTTTGCAATCTCATCAACAAGCTGAGATAGGCTTTGCTTGCTCACTTCAACAAGCAAGTCGCTCATGTAATGCACTTGATAAGGGCAATCTATTAAAAGCTGTCGCAAGACATCCAACCCAACCAAATCAAACGCTTTGAGTGCCACTAAATCTCTCGGGAGTTGTTTTAATACTTCTGGAATTGCGTTGAGACTAGACTGTTCGCGCTGATAAATTGCAGCTGCTAACCTATCAGTTTCAGCCTCAATTTTTGGCAAAATGCCATTAATAACTAAGTATTGTTGTTTTAAACCAATACCTGCCAGTTCTTCATGGGTACGTGCAACCTCTCGTAAGGTGGACTGCTGCGCTCGCGCAACGAGAATCAACCTAGTACGTTTACCATCGGCAAGTGCATCAACTGCCGCCTTGTATTGTTCGCGTTGTTTTTCTAGGCCAGATAAAGGCCCCAGACATGACGCATCCCCTTTGCCCTCTTCTAAAAAACCACTCCATGCACCAGGCAACTGTAGTAAACGAATCGTATGCCCAGTTGGTGCGGTATCAAATATGATGTGATCATAATCATCTGTCACAGGTGAGTCGATTAAAAGTGCCGTGAATTCATCAAAAGCTGCAATTTCTGTGGTACATGCACCAGAGAGCTGCTCTTCAATCCCTCTAACAACATCGTCAGGTAAAATGCCACGCACTGGCCCAACAATACGATCACGATAAACCTGTGCGGCAGCTTGCGGATCAATTTCCAGCGCCGCCAAGTTAGGTACGGCTGGCACGACTGTAATATGATTACCTATGCTAATGCCAAAAACCTGACCAACGTTTGATGCAGGATCAGTACTGACCAGTAAAACGTGCTTACCATTTTCCGCTAGTTGGATTGCCGTTGCGCAGGCAATGGAGGTTTTACCCACACCACCCTTACCAGTAAAGAAAAGAAAACGTGGTGGTTGATCAAGAAATTGCATGAACTATCCTCAGCTGAGCATCAAATAAGCTAACATTAAACTAACAGCATTTACCGCCACTACAGCAACTGGTAACAGGTTGAATTTCAACTACCGACGTCAGCCCAGCCCAGCGCGCCAGTTCGGTACGGCTTGGGTAACGACCAGCCAAGGCAAACTCACCATCCACTAAAATAAGTGGCAAAGCATCTTGACCAGAGCGCTCAAGAAAATCTCTCACCACTTTATTATTAGCAAAATCCATCGGCTGTTGGGCAAGATTAAAACGTTCAATTTGCGCGCCATTAGTTTTCGCCCAATCTTCATCGGCAGAAAAGCTAACTAAACTCTGATCTACTTCTGTCCCACATACGCCACTACTACAGCACATTGCAGGATCAAACACCTGTATTGATTTAGTCATCATAATTCCTTAAATAATAGTCGTTGCGATCTTATCCATTTCAGCTTTGAGTGCTATTTTATCGTTTTTTAGTGTCGTTAATGGCAGCGACAAAAACGCTTCGATACGCGCACGCAAAATGCTATACGCCTTAACAAAAGCCGCATCAATCTCTTCATCCGTCCCAGTAACATGCGCGGGATCTTCCACCCCCCAATGCGTCCTTACCACAGGACCAAGATAAGCTGGACATGTTTCACCCGCGGCGCTACCGCATACGGTAATCACAATATCTGGCGTTGTTGGTAGGTTTTCCCAAGACTTACTATGGTAGCCATCTGTTGCAATACCCTCACGCGCTAACAAAGCTAACGAGCGTGGGTGCACATACCCAGTAGGCTTACTCCCTGCACTCATTGCATGCCAACCACTCGGTGCCAAATGGTTAAAAGTGGCCTCACCTAATATAGAGCGACAAGAGTTACCTGTACATAAAAAGAGAACATTCATTGTTTACACCTTAGATTTATCGGTTGTTATTGAAGGCAGCACACTTGGCAAACAAACAGAAGCCGTTCGCATTTCTGCACACTTTTCTGGATGGCCTGCACAACACTCTTCAGTGAGATAAGCAATCACATCTAACATCAATGGGATATTGGCGCGATAACGCTGATAGCGCCCCTCCTGTTCAACTGACACCATATTGGCATAAGTCATCGCCTTAAGATGAAAAGACAAGTTGTTTGCAGGAATATTTAAAGTGGTTGCTATTTCACCTGCAACCATCCCGTTTAAACCTTGCTTAACCAAGAGTCTAAACACATCCAAACGCACACCAGATGATAAAGACTCGAAAATTGAAGTTGCTGTATTTTTATCCATAATGCAATATTACAACTATTGTTGAAATATTGCATTATATTTTAAAACACTACCTTTAAGACAACTTTAGAAGGTCGCGATAAATCGATGTCGATTAGAAAAAGTCCACTCGGTAGCAATAGACGTAAAAAAAGCCTAGAAACATTGAATTAACTAGGCTTTTGATACTAGGCGAAACACTAAAATGGTGGAGCAGGCGGGAATCGAACCCGCGTCCGCAAGCCCTCCACAGACAGTTCTACATACTTAGCCTTGTTGTTTAATTTAACGTGCAACACACCAACAGACAAGCAGTTTGCACGCGAGCTACCTTAAGGTTAATGAAGTGCTAAGTAACCCAACACAACACGTATCCCGTGTATATGACACTACGTATGGGTTACCCCAATCCACCCCACGGGAGAGATGGTGTAGCGTCCAGCCGGGATTAAGCGGCTAGAGAGTAAGTTTCGTCGTTTGCGACTATACTTTTTCTAGTTTATTTACGAGGTTACTAGTCCTCGGTATGCCCTGCACTGCTTTGCAACCCACGTCGAAACCTGGTCAGCCCCATAAGTCTGTGACTAAATAAACAGTCACATTCTGACAGATGAAATCTCCAACAGTTCAACCGTTGTCATTCCAAAAGCAGTTTAATTATACGCTTTTAAAGCAATCTACTGAATTATTTATTATGCGCTCGCATAATTCTGCCTTTTTCACGCTCCCAATCACGCGCTTTTTCAGTATCACGCTTATCATGTTGTTTCTTGCCCTTAGCAAGCCCAATCTGCACTTTGACGCGACCTTTGGAAAAATGCATATCTAACGGAACCAAGGTATAACCTGCACGCTCAACTTTTCCAATTAACTTTGATATCTCTTCACTATGTAAGAGCAACTTGCGTGTTCTAATCGCATCTGGACGTATATGCGTAGAGGCTGCCCCCAGGGGGGTCACATGGCAACCTATTAAATAGATTTCGCCACGCTGAATAATGACATACGCCTCTTTAATATTAACGCGATTATCTCGTATGGCTTTTACTTCCCAGCCTTCTAAAACGATACCGGCCTCATATTTATCTTCGATAAAGTAGTCAAAAAAAGCTTTTTTATTTTGTGCAATACTCATAAAACTAAAAATTTCTTGGCGAATAGCTTAAAATCATCATTTTACTCTACTTCTCTTATTTGTTTGGTTGAACGTATTGAGTAATAAAAAGTAATTCATGAAAACTCACTTTTAATTTGCGCAAAGCTGTTTCATCACATCACTCAAAAGGTAAGCATGGCTCATGTAAAAAAAACCGTTCTAGTCAACCACTCTGCAAGTTGCATGTTTCTTTTAGTCGATGACGTAGAACAATATCCCAAGTTTTTACCTTGGTGTGGCGGAGTGGATTTAATTCTGCAAGACGATCTTAGCACCATCGCTACATTGCACATCGACTATCATGGTTTGCGCCAAAACTTCACCACCGAGAACAAGAAGACTTTTCCTGAGTCAATGGAAATTAAATTAAAAAATGGACCATTTAAACACTTGAATGGTGCATGGCAATTTTTAGCACTTAGTGAAGATGCATGTAAAATTGAATTTTCACTTAATTATGAATTTGAAAATCATTTTTTAGAAAAAATAATTGCTCCTGTGTTTAACCACATAGCAAATACTTTTGTAGATGGGTTTGTGAAGCGCGCCAATACCATTTACACAAAATAATGAAAGATTACAATGAACACTCCCAATGAAGTAACCGTAGAAGTAGCATATGCTTTACCAGATGAGCAATTAATCATTCCAATCAAAGTTGAAGACGGTACCACCGCAGAAGAAGCAATCATTGCCTCAGGCATTATGACGAAGTTTCCTGAAATTGATTTAAGCATTAACAAAGTAGGTATTTTTGGCAAGTTGACTAAACTAGACACAAAGCTTCGCCATTTAGATCGCGTAGAAATTTATCGTCCGCTAATAGCTGATCCTAAAGAAGTAAGAAAACAGAGAGCTGCTGATGGAAAAATTATGAAAAAAGGCGGTGGCGACCTAGCCGTGTAAAATTTACTCTAGCTATTGTCAGAGCAACGCCTTAGCGATACAAAAATGGGCGCATGACGCGCCCATTTTAAATACAGACAACTCAAACTTTAATCACAATAAGCGTCTACATCTTTTTGTGCATCAGCTTTACCTGCATCTAAATCTTCATCACCAAGGTACTCCCTCTCCCCCTGATCGTTGATCTTAGAAATTCTACCGCCTGTAGAATACGTTACTAGATTTTTTCTGGCAGCTGCACAATTCTCCTGCTTAATTTTCAACTCCGCCTGCTTCTGCTGGTCCGCCGCTTTTTGCACCTCAGCATCTTGAGCACGTTTTTTAGCCGCCTCGTCTTGACTAGCACTAGTTTCCTTAGCCTTTTCTGTTGTTTTATTTCTATTGACAGAAGTTGCTATATCACCTTCAACTGGGGTAAGTGGTGCCTGCCCTGTTGGTTTAGCTACTTTCTTACCACGGATTGACTCCTGCTTAATGTTGGAAGGTGGTGGAATATCACTATAACGAGTGACACCATCCTTATCTTTCCATTTGTAAATTTCAGCGTTTGCCATCAGAGGCACTATCGCCAAACACAGCAACAACAAGCGAACTAACATACACACCCCTTTGTTTAATAGGTTTTTAGTCATATTATTGCTATTCTAGGTTACTAGCAAGTATCGGATTTAACGTTTGTTATCATTTTAAGTTTACAAATAAATGATCGACACTCTCGCTAAGTCGATTATAAATCTGTATAATTTCGTTTTGGGTACAAGGATTTACGCATGCGTTTATTGCAACAAGCTCTCACTTTTGATGATGTTTTACTAGTGCCGGCCTACTCTAATGTGCTGCCACGCGAAGTTTCACTCACCACACAATTATCTCGAAACATTCGATTAAACATCCCTCTTCTTTCTGCCGCGATGGATACTGTCACCGAAGCGCCGCTTGCAATTGCATTGGCTCAAGAAGGTGGCTTAGGCTTCATCCATAAGAATATGACTGCCATGAAACAGGCAGCGCACGTAGCACGTGTTAAACGCTTTGAATCAGGTGTCGTGAACGACCCGATTACCATTCAAAGCCACATGACTGTTCGTGACGTTTTAGAGCTTACTCACACCCACAAGATTTCAGGCATTCCTGTCGTTGACAATGGCAAAATAGTTGGAATTGTTACTAACCGCGACCTTCGATTTGAAACTAATTTAGATCAGCCAATTAAAAACATCATGACCCCAAGAGATAGATTGGTCACGGTTAAAGAAGGGGCTGCTAAAGAGGATGTTATTCGTTTACTGCACCAATATCGCCTTGAGCGTGTTTTGGTAGTAGATGATTCAGATACGTTAAAAGGTCTAATCACAGTTAAAGATATACAAAAATCAACGGACCATCCGCTAGCTTGCAAAGATGCTCACGGTAGATTGCGTGTTGGTGCAGCTGTTGGTGTAGGCGACGGCACTGAAGACCGCGTAGCGGCACTTGCTGAGGCTGGCGTTGACGTGATTGTTGTTGATACCGCGCACGGCCATTCACAAGGTGTTTTAGACCGTGTTAAATGGGTTAAAAAACATTTTCCACAAATAGATGTAATCGGTGGCAACATTGCAACAGCTAGTGCAGCATTAGCTCTAGTTGATGCTGGCGCAGATGGCGTAAAAGTAGGTATCGGCCCTGGCTCGATTTGTACCACACGTATTGTTGCTGGTGTTGGTGTTCCACAAATCAGTGCAATCGCCAATGTTGAAGAAGCGTTACGCGGCACTGGCGTACCATTCATCGCTGACGGTGGTATCAGATATTCTGGCGACATCTCAAAAGCGATTGCTGCTGGCGCTTATAGTGTGATGCTTGGCGGTATGTTTGCAGGTACTGAAGAGGCACCTGGCGACATTGAGTTGTTCCAAGGTCGTTCATATAAGTCTTACCGTGGCATGGGCTCTATTGGTGCGATGCAAAAAGGCTCTAGTGACCGCTACTTCCAAGACAATAATGGGAATGCTGACAAATTAGTACCTGAAGGAATTGAAGGTCGTGTGCCATACAAAGGTAGCGTACTTGCCGTGATTCATCAATTAATGGGTGGCTTACGTGCTTCAATGGGTTATGCCGGCTGCGCAACGATTGAAGAAATGCGTTCACGTGCTGAATTTGTGCAAATTACAAGTGCAGGTATGCGTGAATCGCACGTGCATGATGTGCAAATTACAAAAGAAGCGCCTAACTACCGCGTTGACTAATTCAATTTAATATTAACTTTAACAACAGAGAACACAATGCCAGAGAAATTTCTTTGGCATTGTGTTCTCTGTGCATTTTGTGACTAAAAAATGACTCATTCCAAAATTCTAATCCTCGACTTTGGCTCTCAAGTTACTCAACTGATTGCTCGCCGCGTACGTGAAGCCCATGTGTATTGTGAAATTCATCCATGTGACGTAACTGACGACTTCGTGCGTAGCTTTGGCGCAGATGGCATCATCCTTTCTGGTAGCCATGCGAGTGTGTACGAAGAAGAAACAGATAAAGCGCCACAGGCTGTATTTGAACTTGGCGTGCCAGTCTTAGGCATTTGCTATGGTATGCAAACCATGGCACAACAACTTGGTGGAAAAGTTGAAGCTGGCCATAAACGAGAGTTCGGTTACGCTCAAGTGCGTGCTCGTGGCCACTCAGCCCTATTCCGTGACATTCAAGACAGCACGAATGCTGAAGGACACGGTCTGATTGACGTATGGATGAGTCATGGCGATAAAGTAACAGAGCTACCGTCTGGCTTTAAAGTAATTGCAAGCAACGACACTACCCCTATTGCTGCGATGGCCGATGAAGACCGCAAGTTTTATGCGGTGCAATTTCACCCAGAAGTGACGCACACTAAACAAGGCCAAGCCATGCTCAATCGCTTTGTGCTTGAGATATGCGGCGCAAAACCTGACTGGATAATGGGTGACTACATTGCAGAGGCCGTAGCTAAAATCAAAGCACAAGTAGGTGATGAAGAGGTCATTTTAGGTTTATCTGGTGGCGTGGACTCTAGCGTTGCTGCTGCATTGATTCATCGTGCAATTGGCGATCAACTTACCTGTGTGTTCGTTGACCATGGTTTGCTTCGGCTAAATGAAGGCGACCTAGTCATGGATATGTTTGCAGGGCGCTTACATGTGAACGTAATACGCGTAGATGCAACAGACCAATTTATGGGACATTTAGCAGGTGTGAGCGATCCAGAAGCTAAGCGCAAAATTATTGGCCGTGAGTTTGTAGAGGTATTTAAAGCCGAAGCTGCCAAACTAAAAGCGGGCACAGGCGGCCATAAAGGCGCAACCTTCCTAGCACAAGGCACGATTTACCCAGATGTGATTGAATCAGGCGGTGCTAAATCTAAAAAAGCCGTGACTATTAAAAGCCATCACAACGTAGGTGGACTACCTGAACAATTGGGTCTAAAACTACTGGAGCCGTTACGGGACCTATTTAAAGATGAAGTACGTGAACTTGGCGTTGCGCTTGGCTTACCTGCTGACATGGTATATCGCCATCCGTTCCCTGGACCAGGCTTAGGTGTGCGTATCTTAGGTGAGATCAAAAAAGACTTTGCAGATCTACTACGCCGTGCCGATGCTATTTTTATTGAAGAACTACGTAACACTAAAGATGAAACCACTGGTAAAAGCTGGTATGAACTAACAAGTCAGGCATTTACTGTGTTTTTACCTGTCAAATCAGTAGGTGTAATGGGTGATGGCCGCACCTACGATTATGTAGTCGCTTTACGCGCAGTAGTGACTAGCGACTTTATGACAGCGCATTGGGCAGAGTTACCATATGCGTTATTAGGCCGTGTATCTAACCGAATTATCAATGAGGTTCGTGGTATAAACCGTGTTGTATATGATGTTTCTGGTAAACCACCAGCAACGATTGAATGGGAATAACAGGAGGCAGTCATTATGAGCCGCGCATTCGTTAATGAAGAAAGATTTGAACAAGCTAATGGTAAAGAGCTTGTTGAGCGTCCAATTAGCGAACATCCTAATTACGTGACGCCTACTGGCGCACTTGAGCTGCAAACTTTAGAAGAATCTTTAATCGCGGAACTAAATCACTTAAAGCTAACAGCAGAGGATACTTTTTCAAAAGATAAAGTAGCAGAAATCGAACGTGACTTACGTTATGTCCGCGCACGTTTAGACTCTGCAATCTTAGTGGATCCTAGCAAACAAACCCATGAAACAGTATTGTTCGGTGCAACGATTCAAGTACAAGATGACAGTGGCGCTCAACATACATTTCATATCGTAGGCGAAGATGAAGCAGACGCAAGTATTAACAAAGTTAGCTGGGTCTCTCCTCTAGCAAAATCATTAATCGGCCAAAAAATCGGAGATACGGTCATTTGGCAACGCCCTGCGGGCAATATCAATTTAGAAATTTTGGACATTCACTACCAATCATGAAAGTAAGCCAAGCCATTATCGAACGACGCTCAATTAAAGCGTACGATCCACAACATAAAATGACTGAGGAAGAGATATCTCAACTCCTGTCTCTAGCAATGCTATCACCTACCGCATTTAATATTCAAAATTGGCGCTTTGTGATTGTCACAGACCCTAACTTGCGCCACCAAATCCGTAGCGTGAGCTGGAATCAAGCACAGGTTGAAGAAGCCTCACTGCTAATTGTACTGACTGCCGATTTAAAAGCATGGGCTAAACAGCCTGAACGTTATTGGGCAAATGCAGCCAAGCCCGTGCAGGACATCTTAGTACCTGCAATTGGTCAATATTACGATGGCAACGCGCAAATACAACGCGATGAAGCCATGCGCTCATGTGGCATGGCCGCCACCACCATCATGCTAGCTGCCAAAGAAATGGGCTACGATACCTGTCCAATGGACGGATTTGATTTTGATGCTGTAGCTCAATTGTTAAAGCTACCTGAAGACCATATCCCTGCGATGTTTGTCGTCGTTGGTAAAGCATTAAAAGAAGCAATGCCACGAGGTGGACAACTACCAATGGATGAAGTCGTTATTTATAACCAATTTTAAGCATTCGTTTATAGAAATATAGCGATCAGTAATAATGTCGGCTAACTTCACCATTTAAACTAGACAACACTTTTTGTATTTAATTTATTTTTAAGGTCTTAAATTTTGTTAATTTCTAACAATATCACGATGCAGTTTGGCGCAAAGCCACTATTTGAAAACATCTCAGTTAAATTTGGCGATGGTAATCGCTATGGCTTAATTGGTGCTAATGGTTGCGGCAAATCAACCTACATGAAAATTCTGGCAAAGGTCTTAGAACCGACATCTGGAAATATTTCGTTAGATAACAATGAACGCATGGCTTTCTTGCGTCAAGATCAGTTTGCTTACGAAGATCAGCGTGTGCTGGACGTAGTCATGATGGGTCATGACCAGATGTGGAAAGCAAATGTCGAGAAAAATGCCATCTACGCCAACTTAGAGGCCACTGAAGATGACTACATGCGCGCAGCCGAACTTGAGGCTGTGTTTGCTGAATACGATGGCTATACCGCAGAGGCACGCGCAGGTGAGTTACTACTAGGTGTTGGAATCCCGATTGAACAACACAACGGCCCGATGAGTGCTGTTGCACCTGGCTGGAAATTACGTGTATTGCTCGTTCAAGCGTTGTTTGCCAACCCAGACATCCTACTTCTTGATGAACCAACCAACAACTTGGATATTAATACCATACGGTGGTTAGAAGATGTGCTGAATAACCGTAGCTGTACCATGATTATTATTTCCCATGATCGACACTTTTTAAATCAAGTATGTACACATACTTGCGACATGGACTACGGGAAAATTGCTGTGTATCCAGGTAACTACGATGACTACATGGAAGCAAGCACTGCTGCACGTGCGCAACAAGCTAAAGACAACGCAAAAGCTAAACAACAAATTGCCGATTTACAAGATTTCGTGCGTCGGTTCTCTGCAAACGCCTCTAAAGCTAAACAAGCAACCAGTCGTGCCAAACAGATTGATAAAATCAAGATTGAAGAATTTAAACCATCTTCACGCCAATATCCATTTATCCGCTTTGAATATGACGAGCGCGAAAAACTACATCGCAATGCCGTTGAGTTGAAGAAACTCAGTCATGGCTTCGACCGCCCGCTGTTTAATGATGTCGATATGATGTTTGAAGCTGGTGAAAAAGTTGCCATTATTGGTGAAAACGGTATCGGTAAAACAACATTCTTACGTTGTTTAGCTGGAGATTTAGAACCAAAACATGGCGAAGTTAAATGGGCAGAAAAAGCAAAAATTGGCTATTTTGCACAAGACCATGAATACGAGTTTGAAGATGGTGATGAACTGTTCGAATGGATGAGCAAGTTTACCCAGCAAGGCGATGATGACCAAACCGTGCGTAGCATGCTAGGTCGCCTACTGTTCTCTGGTGACGACATCAAGAAATCAGTCAAAGTACTTTCAGGTGGTGAAAAAGGCCGCATGTTGTACGGCAAACTAATGCTCGGAAAAACCAATGTATTACTAATGGACGAGCCAACCAACCACATGGACATGGAATCTATTGAAGCACTAAATACCGCACTTGATAAATACAAAGGCACCCTATTCTTTGTAAGCCATGACCGTGAGTTTGTGAGTTCAATTGCTACACGTATCATCGAAATTAAAACAGATGGTATTGTAGACTTTACTGGTAACTATGAAGACTACCTATTAAGTCAAGGTGTTGAATAAGCAAGTAGCAAAAGCAAACATCGCTCAATGGCTGGCTCAGTTTAATTGTTAAACTCATCAGTTCGTCACATTACCGCACACGCCTGCCTTCAGGATGTGTTCGGTTACACTACTTTTCGTGGTGAGCAACAAGAAATTGTTGAACATATGGTCGAGGGTGGAGATGCCCTTGTTCTGATGCCGACTGGTGGTGGAAAATCGTTATGCTATCAACTACCGGCCCTATTACGCAAAGGCGTAGGTGTTGTGGTATCACCACTCATTGCATTGATGCAAGATCAAGTCGATGCACTGAAGCAACTGGGTGTAAAGGCTGCATTTCTAAACTCCAGTCTCAATGCTGAGCAATTTAGTGACATCACTGCGGCATTGCTACGTGGTGAACTGCAAGTGTTGTACGTTGCGCCTGAACGTTTACTCATGCCTAACTTTCTAACTTTGCTAGAGCAAATTGAGGACAGCATTGGTATTGCATTATTTGCCATTGATGAAGCACATTGCGTTTCTCAATGGGGTCACGATTTCAGGCCAGAATATCGCAAACTTACCGTGCTGCATGAGCGTTTCCCACGCATACCTAGAATCGCACTCACAGCGACGGCTGACGCACCTACTAGAGCTGAAATTATAGAGCGATTGACGCTTGAAAATGCTCGTCAATTTATTTCAAGTTTTGATCGCCCTAATATCAAATACCGTGTTTTACCTAAAGCAAACGCACGCCAGCAACTAGAAGCATTTATTGAGTCTGAACACCCGAATGATGCTGGTATTATTTACTGCTTATCACGGCGCAAAGTTGAAGATACCGCCGAATGGCTAAAGTCAAAAGGATGGGATGCCTTGCCTTATCATGCTGGGCTTGATGCAAACATACGTCACAACAATCAAAGACGCTTTTTACGCGAAGAAGGCGTAATAATGGTGGCTACAGTCGCTTTTGGTATGGGCATTGATAAACCTAATGTGCGCTTTGTCGCACATCTGGATTTACCAAAAAGCATGGAAGGCTACTATCAAGAAACTGGTCGTGCGGGCAGAGATGGTCTACCAGCCAACGCTTGGATGACTTATGGCCTAGGTGATGTGGTCAACATGAAACAAATGCTTGAAAACAGTGACGCATCACCGGAACGCCAGCATGTAGAACGTCAAAAATTGGACGCACTACTCGGCTTCTGCGAATCTACCGCATGCAGACACCAAACCATATTGCACTATTTTGGAGAACAGCACCCAGGTAACTGTGGTCAATGTGATAACTGTCTAACACCTACAGATAACTGGGATGGAACTCAAGCTTCACAGATGGCATTATCATGCGTATATCGCACAGGACAAAGATTTGGCGTGGTACATCTAATTGATGTACTACTTGGGAAACTAACACCTAAAGTTGAACAATTTAAGCATCAAGAGTTGAGTACATTCGGTATTGGAAAGACTTTGTCACAAGCACAATGGAGTAGCGTATTTAGGCAACTGGTTGCAAATGGACACCTAGAAACTGACATGGATGCGTTTGGTGGACTACGCCTCAGTGAAACCGCTCGTCCTATTTTACGTGGTGAAGTAAGCGTATGGCTACGACAAGATCAAGAAGTTACCAAACGTGTGAGCAAGATTGAACGAGGTGCAAGAGTCAAAGAAGCCTATGCAGGTCTTGCAGATGATCCATTATGGCAAGCACTGAAGGCCAAACGCACTGAACTTGCAAAAGAACAAGGCGTGCCACCCTACCTCATTTTTCATGACAGTACCCTGCTTGAAATTATGAATCATCGTCCAGAGAGCCTCACTGAAATGGGTAAGATTAGCGGTGTAGGTCAAGCAAAGCTGACACGATATGGTGATGCATTCCTGCAAGTATTGGAAGAACAAGCAAGCGGTGTCGACTACACATCTTACCTATAAAGCTGAGAATTAAAAGCGATAGATAGTTAATACAAAATACTTATAGAAAGAGGCCATGAGGCCAAAGAATTACTTATTTTAGGAACTGTAAGCAGCAAGAACTGCTTGAATTGAAAAGATCGGAAGTACCTAAACTATCAAACCAGAACGAGAAGGTCCTTTTGACTTTGCTTGCCCATCTGGACCATATACGGAATTAGCATCATTATTGCCTTGCAAATGATTCAACAACTCTTGGTTGCGATTAAAGTGCTTACTAATTAAAGTACCGTTTAATCTGTTTAGCTCTTTTGCTTGTGCGAGAGACTTTTGGAAGACGACCCAAGCCGCTGTGATATCTTTTTTTGCCTGCTTTTCAACCCAATCGCTCATACCAGACTCATTGGATGAAAAGCCATTTGCCTGTAACAACTGATAGCGTGCTTTCGCAGCAAGATTCAAGCGTTGCAATAATAATGACTTTTCTTCCAGGATTGCTTCTATCGCATCAACATCAGCTTTTACCAAGTGTGCCTGCTCACGCTCTAGCAACGCAATTAACTCTGCTACTAACAGAGTGTCTTGTGTAAAGCTGACAGGTTGAATGGAAGATGTGTTAACCATAATTAAAGATTAAGCAAAACGACTTGTTAATAAATCTTTCACTGTTTCAATTAAGCCATCAGCCACTTTTTCTGAATTCACAGAAAACTGCCCACCAGCAATTGCTGATTTAATCGCATCAACCTTCTCTGCATCATAAACATTACTTGCTTTAACTTTAGTTTCCAGGGTTTGTAATTTAGCTGACAGCGGTGACAACGTCACATTACCAGAAGATTTATCACCTGTTATAGATTTCTCAGCCTTTTGCTTAGCATCAGCCTCAACCTTAGCCGCATTTGCTTTTTCAACACTTGCTTTATCAAGGCCTAAGCCAGCGGTGTTTTTAATTGTTTCATTGATTTTCATGGCATTTCATCCTTTTTGCTTAACCTGCTCATACGTATACACGCATCCTTAATGCAGATATCGGCATAGTTTAAGCGAACTTTAGCCTTTTTTCTAAAAATAAACAATATTTATCAACAATATAAATAACCACGTCGCCACCACTGAACAATGCCAGTTAAAAAACAACCTCTACTTGACCACCCTGGCGTGCAATACCGCTCACCACTTGACCATTAGCCACTTTAACCTGCACAACCTGCCCTTCATTTGCCTTGGTCATCGCCTTACCTTCTGCTGATACACGGAAGCCTTTACCTGCTGAGGTAATCATGACAGTCTGCCCTTGTTGTACAACAGGCGAAACTTTTAGCATTTCTTGCCTAAGCACAGTGCCAGCATTCATCGAGATATTAACAATGCGCCCCAACGCTTGCGTCATGTCAGTAAAAATTCCTGCGGGCAACTGCGTAAGATCGCCCGTCTGAAACAACACATCTTCATGAGTGACAACTCTACCTTGCGCCAATGGTGCTGCAGCAACTAAATACTGAGCAACTACATTAACAGTAGCCTGCACATAGATTGTCCAGGCACTCGGTGTATTACATCGCACACCAACACTAGTTTTACCCCATGCACGGCTGCCAGCAGGTAAAAAAACCTGAACATCTTGGCATTGAGCTAACTTCAAGTTCGGATCAATAGCGCCAGCTTGTACTGTTACCTTACCAGGGTACCCCACTGTTTGCGTTTGTAAAAACTCAACGACCTTATTTTTGATTGAAGTGAGATCTTGCTTAGGATATTGCTTGTTTACACCGACCTGATTAGTTGCAGCATTTAATGCAGAACTGCCTCCAACCATTAAAACAGTCATCAGCAACATAAAGCCGAAGCGCCCGCGCTCCATATATACTTCCCATTTTATATTTGCAAACAATTTCAACGATAAATGATAAGTAAAACAAGACATATTGAATTCCGATGCAGTATACAAAGATTCGATATGCATTCTACGGACACAACTGTCTAGTCAAACTAAGAAAAGGACAAGAAATACCCTTCTTCTTACTCAATCAAACATCACCTTTAGTAATTAAAATTGTTTACAAGTGTGTTATCGGCAATAAAAGGTTTAACTTGACGATTTAAGCTTAAATTACTTGATGTAAATTTTATAAAAATCACTGGTAATTAAGTAGTTAGCAAAAGGAAATAAACATGATTAATAAACTAGATGCAGCGTTAAGCTTTCACCAAAACGCACTAAGAGTACGTGGTCAACGTCAAGAACTTATTGCAGCAAATATTGCCAATGCGGATACGCCACACTACAAAGCACGTGATCTAGACTTTAATGCTGCAATGAAAAATGCAATGGCTGGCGCATCAAATAAAGAAGCATTTAATACCAGTAAAACTTCACCTAACCACCTAGATGGCAAACCTTCTAGTATTGGTGGCGATGCACTTTTCAGACCAGTCATTCAAGGCAGTGTAGATGGCAATACAGTAGACATGGATGTAGAGCGTAATCAGTTTGCAGACAACGCGATTCGCTATGAAGCCAGCATTATCATGATTAATGGACAACTCAAAAAGATGCTATCAGCAATTCAGGGACAATAAATAAATGTCTCAGCGAGTAGTGCTATAGTTGTGTAATCAGTAGGGAAATTTAAGGAGAAGTCGATGTCATTATTTAACGTGTTTAATATTTCTGGTTCAGCAATGAGCGCACAAGCTCAGCGCCTAAATACTGTTGCCAGCAATTTAGCAAACGCAGATAGTGCAACTAGTGCGAACGGCACTCCTTACAAATCAAAACAAGTAGTTTTTAGTGCAATTCCATCAAAATCAGCTGATGCAAGCGGTGTAAAAGTAACTAAAGTAGTTGAAGATAACTCACCACCAAGAATGCTGTACGACCCAAAACACCCTCTGGCTAATGACAAGGGTTATGTCAGCATGCCAAACGTAAACGTGACAGAGGAAATGGTGAACATGATATCCGCTTCTCGTGCTTACCAAAATAATGTAGAAACCATGAATGCAGCAAAAACAATGTTGATGAAAACACTCTCGATAGGCCAGTCTTAGTCGCTTAAACACCAACTAAACTGACATTAAACATCAAGCGTAAAAAGACTAGGAGCCTCTAAATGACTACTGTAAATACAAACACACCATCACAAGCATTGTTAGACGCTGTGAATAATAAAAAAAATAGCACTGGGACGTCAGTTGACGAGGCTCAAAACAGATTCATGACATTGCTCGTGACGCAAATGAGAAATCAAGATCCGCTCAATCCTATGGACAACGCGCAAGTCACCAGCCAAATGGCACAACTTTCAACGGTGACTGGTATTGATAAGTTAAACAGCACATTGGAGACATTAATTAACAATGTACAAATGGGGCAATCCTATCAAGCATCAAACCTGATAGGTCGTAGCGTCCTAACCCCTGGCGATACTATTCAAACTGCTGGCGAAGGCGGTTATTTTGGTATTGAACTACCTATTGGCGCGGATAAAGTCACGGTGAATATTAAAGATGGCTCTGGTGTCACCATTAGAACAATTGAGCTTGGTAAGCAAGATGCAGGCACAATTCCACTCACTTGGGATGGCTTTAAAGATGATGGCGTTGCTGCAGCAACTGGTAATTATAAATTTGAGGTAAACGCAACAATTGGTGGCAACGTAGCCGAGTCTACAAACCTAAGTTTTGCAAAAGTATTGAGCATTTCCAACTACCCAACAGGCGTTAAACTGAATTTGAGTAACTTAATGACCGTTGATACGACCGCAGTAAAAGAAATATTTTAACAACGCGTCACAAATTTAGACGTTAGCAAATTAATTAATATAGCTCCAAGGAGAATAGCATGAGTTTTCAACAAGGTTTAAGCGGTCTTAACGCAGCTTCTAAACAATTAGAAGTGATTGGTAACAACGTATCAAATGCTAATACTGTTGGCTTTAAGCAATCTCGTGCAGAATTTGCTGACGTTTTTGCAAACTCAATCACAGGTGGCGGTGGTAGCCAAATTGGTATTGGTACAAACTTAGCAACGGTCGCGCAACAATTCACACAAGGTAACATCACCTCCACCAACAACTCTTTAGATATTGCGATTAATGGCAACGGATTTTTCCGTATGTCATCAAACGGTGCAGTAACATACACACGTAATGGTCAGTTTCAACTAGATAAATTTGGTTACATCGTAGACTCAGCTAGCAAACGTTTAACTGGCTATGCTGCAGATACCAGCGGCAACATTTTAAGTGGCGCAGCGGTTGACTTACAAATCAACACGGCAGACATTCAACCAGTCGCTACAACAGAGATTGAAGGCACAATTAACCTTGACTCTAGAAATAACCCAATGCCAGCGGTACCAACATTTGACCCAACTGACCCCACTACTTACAACAATTCAACTGCGGTAACGGTTTACGATAGTTTAGGTAACTCTCACACATTACAAAACTTTTTCCGTAAAACATCTGCAAACACATGGAATGTCTATACAACTGTCGATGGGGTATCAACACCAGCTTTACCAGCAACGACTGCAGTGATGACTTTCACTGGTACAGGTGTTTCACCAACGATTGTCCCAGCATTACCTTCCGTCACCTTTACTCCCCTAAACAGTGCCACACCAGCTGTTGCAAACGGTGCAGCTAACGTTACAACTACAATTGACTACTCTAAGAGCACTCAGTTTGGTTCAGCTTTTAGTATCAACAGCTTGTCGCAAGATGGATTTACATCAGGGCGCCTATCTGGATTTAACACTGCATCAGACGGCACAATTGTTGGGCGTTACAGCAATGGTCAATCAAAAAACCTAGGTCGAGTAGTACTTTCTAGCTTTACCAACCCTAATGGTTTGCAGTCATTAGGAGGCAACGCTTGGGCAGTGAGTGCAAGCTCAGGACCTGACTTAACCGGAACGCCAGGCACAGGCCAATTAGGTGTATTACAATCATCAGCAGTAGAAGACTCAAACGTTGACTTAACGGCTGAACTGGTCAATATGATTACCGCTCAACGTGTTTATCAAGCCAATGCACAAACCATTAAAACACAAGATCAAGTGTTGCAAACGCTAGTTAATCTTCGTTAATAGTTTGTAACTAAAGGGAGAACCACGATGGATCGCATGATTTACACCGCAATGACGGGTTCGAAACACATCCTTGAGAAGCAGGCAACAACCAGCCATAACTTGGCTAATGCAACCTCTACCGGATTTAAATCACAGATTGATGCTTTTAGAGCTGTGCCTGTGATTGGTGAAGGCTTGCCGACTCGTGCGTTTGTCGTAGATTCTACTAGCGGTAGCGATTTTAATTCAGGCGCGATTCAATCGACTAACCGAGATTTGGATGTAGCAGTAAAAGGTGATGGATGGATAGCCATTCAGCGTGCTGATGGCTCAGAAGCGTACACTAGAAATGGCTCACTGAAAACAAGTCCCAACGGTTTACTTCAAACCGCCAATGGACTCACCATCATGGGTGACGGTGGACCGATTACGATTCCACCTGATGTAGCTGTCAGCATCGGTAAGGACGGCACAATTTCAACTGTGAATAACCTAACGTTACCCGGCCCTTCAAACATCATTGGTCGAATTAAGTTAGTTAACCCTCCACCAGCAAACTTAGTACGTGCTGACGATGGTTTGTTTACCACCAAAGATGGTAATCCAGCCACAGCAGATGCAAGCGTTAGCTTAGTTCAAGGCGCTCTTGAGAGTAGTAATGTGAATGTCGTTGACGCGATGGTCACCATGATTAGCCTTGCCCGTCAGTTTGAAATGCAAATGAAATTAATTCAAACTGCTGAGAATAACGCCAATAAAGCCAGTCAACTCCTGCAATTGACTTAACTACAAATCAGTTATTATGAAATTATTGTAATCAACTATTCAGCAATTTAAGCATAAAGCAATCAAATGCAGGCTGTGATTGAAGGGAAATAAAATGATACGCTCACTATGGATATCGAAAACTGGTCTAGATGCGCAGCAAACGCAAATGGACGTGATTTCAAATAACTTAGCCAACGTCAGCACCAGTGGCTTTAAAAGATCACGTGCAGTGTTTGAAGATCTGCTATACCAAACGATTAGACAACCTGGCGCACAGACCTCCCAACAAACACAGTTACCTTCAGGCCTACAATTAGGTACAGGCGTTAGACCAGTTGCTACAGAGCGAGTTTTCACTCAAGGTAATTTACAGCAAACTGGTAATGATAAAGATGTTGCGATCCAAGGCGCTGGTTTCTTTCAGATTTTACTGCCTGATGGCACAACGGCTTACACTCGTGACGGCGCATTTCAAGTGGACTTTCAAGGCCAACTGGTAACTTCAAGCGGCTTTTCTGTTCAACCGCCAATTACAATACCAACGAATGCTCAAAGCCTTACTGTAGGTCGCGATGGAACTGTCTCCGTCACATTAGCAGGGTCAACCGCTGTGACACAAATTGGCCAGTTACAACTGTCTACTTTTATCAATCCGGCTGGTCTACAAGCTAATGGTGAAAATTTGTATGTTGAAACTGCTGCTTCTGGTACAGCCAATGCAAACACCCCTGGTACAAATGGCGCGGGTTTATTAACTCAAGGTTACGTTGAAACGTCAAACGTTAATGTTGTAGAAGAGTTAGTGAATATGATTCAAACGCAACGTGCTTACGAAATTAATAGTAAAGCAATTACAACATCAGACCAAATGTTACAAAAATTGACACAGATGTAAACTAGGATTAGTTATAAAATCAAAGCATTATTTAAAAAACCTTAAAAATAACATCGGCAGCAAACTCTGCAATTATACGTTTTTAAGGTTTTATTGTCAGAACACCAAGAGGCAACCATGTTGAAAACCACTCAAGGTACATTGCTTAAAGCTACTAGCAAGCAATTAGCAAAGATGAAAACATACCTAGTGACTCTAAACAAATTAATGAGCCGCAGTATTTTGGGGATATTTGCAACCACACTGCTCTACGGCTGCGCAATTACGCCTACCTCTATTGTTAATCAGCCAACATCAGCAAGAGCTCAACAACCAAACAACGCTCAAAGTAATAATGGCGGTATTTATAGCGCTTCTTCATATCGTCCAATGTTTGAAGACCGTCGCCCTCGTTTTATTGGTGATATTGTCACCATTAATATTACAGAAAATACAACCGCCACAAAAGCGAATGGAAGCTCTGCAAGTAAAGAAGGAGAAGTTGGTTTCCAGACTGATGCAAAACTCGGGGATAACATACCCGTTATCGGCGGTTTAGTCTCCAGGCTGCCATTCGCAAAACTAGGCTCAGCTTCAGCTAGTTCAGACATATCTTACACAGATGATGCAGCTGCTAATGCAAGAAATGTGTTTAACGGTTCTTTAACCGCTACAGTCGTGGACGTATTACCTAATGGCAACTTAGTGGTCAGTGGTGAAAAACAAGTTGGTTTAGACAAAGGTACAGAATTCATCCGATTCTCAGGCGTCATTAACCCAGATACTATTTCTCTCGGCAATACAGTTCCATCTACTAAAGTAGCTGATGCTAGAATAGAATATAGAACTAATAGCAAAATTGATGGGGCTGCGATTGCATCAATATTCGCACGCTTCTTCTTAAGCATGAGCCCATGGTAGAAAATCATATGGCAAAATTACTCAACATCAATGCTCTAATTACACATGCTGAAACCTTGCAGCAAAAAATTAGACGCTTATCTGTACCCTGCGCACTTATCGCCTTTTCTGTGCTGTCTGTCACCACGACCAGCATCGCTCATGCCGAGCGTTTAAAAGATCTTGCTTCGATTCAGGGGGTCCGTGCCAACCAACTAATCGGCTATGGTCTAGTTGTTGGTTTAGATGGCACTGGTGACCAAACAGTACAAACTCCCTTCACCGTACAAAGCATTATCAGCATGATGCAACAAATGGGTGTCGCTTTACCTACAGGCACATCATTGCAACTTAAAAACGTTGCTGCAGTTATTGTCACTAGCAGCCTACCTGCATTTGCACAACCTGGGCAAAATTTGGACATTACAGTCTCATCAATGGGTAATGCAAAAAGCCTCAGAGGCGGTACATTGCTCATGACCCCATTAAAAGGTGCTGACGGGCAGGTATATGCCATGGCACAGGGTAGCTTAGTCGTCGGCGGTGTTGGTGCATCAGCTAACGGTGCACAAACACAGGTTAACCACTTGAGTGTTGGCAGAATCACTGCGGGCGCTACTGTTGAGCGAGCTGTTCCTTCAAACATCAGTGAGAACAGTATTTTCAATTTAGAATTAAAAGACTCCGACTTTTCTACAGCGTCATTAGTCGTAGATGCTGTCAATCGTAAGTTTGGTCAGAATACTGCACTAGCTCAAAATGGCCGTGTGATTCAAATCAATCCACCAAACAACTACAGTCGTGTTGCATTTCTAGCGGCATTAGAAAGCCTGAATGTAGTGCCTGCAGCAAGTTATGCAAAAGTGATTGTGAATGCCCGCACAGGCTCAGTTGTCATGAACCAAACGGTAACACTCGAGAGCTGCGCAGTTTCACATGGCAACTTAACTGTCACCATCAACACAGACCCTGTGATAAGCCAGCCAGGTGCGTTAGCTAGTGGACAAACTGTAGCAACTGCACGGTCAGAAATCGACATTGATAAAGAGCCCGGACAAGTGGTTAAACTAGATGGTGGCGCCAATCTATCTGACGTAGTGAAAGCACTCAATGCCATTGGTGCTACCCCCCAAGATTTATTAGCGATTCTACAAGCGATGAAAGCTGCTGGTTCACTGCGTGCTGAACTTGAAGTCATTTAATGACAATAGACAATGACAAATAATATCAATACAAATAGCAACAGCATTGCCACCAAGGCAGATTTATCTGGCAATCTTGCTATTGATGCAAATAGCCTAAATAATCTTAAACAAGCAGCAAAAGAAAATTCACCAGAAGCAATCAAAGGTGTTGCCAAGCAGTTTGAAGCCATTTTCATGAACATGATGCTTAAAAGCATGCGTGAAGCAACGCCACAAGACAGCTTGCTAGATAACGATCAAAGCCGTACTTTTATCAGCATGCTTGATCAGCAATTGACGAACAACCTCGCTTCAAAAGGACTAGGATTAGCAGATGTATTGGCACGCCAGCTGAGCAAAACCGGCTATGGTGCTAACCAGTCACTTGAAGACGCAGTGAGCGACACTTCCAACTTAAAAGATAAACAATCGTTAAATGAAAATCTAATTGGTAATCCATTTTTAAACCAAGCCCGAGTAGCATTGCAACAAAACTCTGCTAACTTTGATCAAGCAATAAAAAATATCTCTGACTTTAAACCACTCAATGAAAGTAGCAGTGCAGTAAGCTTTCAAAAAAAGATGGCGCATCATGCTGAAGCAGCAAGTCGCGCTACAGGCATCCCTGCTCACTTGATGCTTGGTCAAGCTGCTTTAGAAAGTGGATGGGGCAAGCGAGAACTAAAAGGTACGGATGGAACACCAAGTAATAATCTCTTTGGCATTAAAGCGACAGGTAGCTGGAACGGCAAGGTTGTAGAAGCTGTCACCACAGAATATGTGAACGGTATCAAACAAAAGCGTATTGAAAAGTTTCGTGCATACGATAGTTATGCAGACTCATTTAAAGATTTTGCTAATTTGATGCGCAATAACACACGGTATGAAAATGTAATGGCTAATCTAGACAATGTACAAGGCTATGCAAAGGCTATGCAAAAAGCTGGATATGCCACAGATCCAAACTATGCAGATAAACTCACTAGCGTCATTAAAAAAGTGTCATCATCTTAAATAAGCAATCGTCAAATAAGGCCTAAAGTTTTCATAATTTATGCCGTCATACAATATATGAAATTAGTTAAAGTGAGTCAGTACCATGGCCTCTAACATCTTAAACATCGGAAAAAGTGCTCTCGCTGCTGCGCAAGTTGGCATTAGTACGACTGGTCATAATATTGCTAACGCATCAACACCTGGCTATTCAAGACAGGTCGTTGTTCAGGCGGCAGCACAATCACAAAATTTTGGATATGGTTACGTTGGTCAAGGCACTGAAGTTGCATCAGTAACCAGAATATTCAATGATATTTTGGCTGCTCAAGCCGTTCGTAGCCAAGCTAACAGCTCTAGCGTTGACACCTATCGTGCGCAAATGACCACGATTGATGACATGCTATCAAACGCTACGGCTGGACTCAATCCAGCAATGAGTGAGTTCTTTGGTGCAATTCAAGATTTAAGTGCAAATCCAAGTGACCTAGCAACTAGACAATCCATGCTGTCATACGCACAGTCTTTGGCAAGTCGTTTCCAAACAACAAACAATAGACTAAATGAAGTTCGCGAAAGCGTGAACTCACAAATCACATCTAGTGTTAGTCTAGTCAACACATACGCCAAGCAAATTGCTGGGCTTAATGATGTCATCGAAAAAGCAGTCAGTGCTAATGGAAACATTCCTAACGACTTGATGGACCAACGAGATCAGTTGGTACTAGAGCTAAGTAAACAAATTAAAACTACTGTCGTTTCTCAAGGCCAAGGTGGATATAATGTCTATGTAGGTAACGGTTTACCTGTAGTCGTTGGTAAAGAAACATTCAACCTGCTTACTACCCCATCACCAACCGACCCAAGCCGATTAGAAGTCGCTTACCAATCTAATGACAAAGTAACTGTACTCGGCGTTAATAGCCTTCCAGGTGGTGTGGTTGGTGGCTTATTACAGTTCCGTTCAGAGTCTCTAGACAGCATACAAAACCAAATTGGCCAAATAGCTGCAGTGCTGGGAGAAACTTTCAATTCTCAACATGCCCAAGGTTTTGACTTAGATGGAAATCTCGGTACCGCTTTATTTAGTGTTCCAGATCCATTAGTTAACGCTAATGCCTTTAATTCTGGCCCAAGCACAACACCTGCTAATGCAAATCCAGCAGAGGTTGCTGCAAAAATTGTCAACGCTAAAGCTCTAACAACAAGCGATTACAAGCTGCAGTATGATGGCACGAACTATAATATTACACGCCTGAGTGACAACACTACACAGTCTTTCAGTAGCTTGCCTGCAAGTGTAGACGGCTTAACAATAAGCCAAACATCGGGAACAATGCTAGCTGGTGATAATTTCTTAATTAAACCAACACAAAATGCAGCAACTAAATTCCAAGTTGCGATTACTGATGCAAGAAAATTAGCAGTTGGTGGAAGCGTACTGAGTGGAAGTGCTAATGTTGCCAACACAGGTGCAGCGAGCATCAGTAGCCCAATCGCTAGCAGCACTTACTCATCAAGCCCAATCGCTGCACCTTTTAACATTACCTATAACGCAGGTGCGCCAAACACATTAACAGGTTTTATTGCCACAGAGCCCGTGACCGTCACTTCAACAAATGGCACTACTACAACATATGCAGCTGGTGCGCCGGTTACATTTGTTAACGGTGCAACCATATCCACTGCAGGAATCAGTTTTGTAATCTCTGGAGCACCAAATAACGGTGACCAATTTACTATTGCTCCAGGCAGTGTGACGGGCCCTAGTGATAATAGAAACGGATTGTTACTAGGCGGCCTGCAAAATGCAGACACCATCACTGGGAATAAAAGTTACTCAGATGCTTTTGGTCAAATGGTTAACGGTGTTGGTAACAAAACACGTGAACTCAATATATTGAGCATTTCAGAAGCACAAGTATTAGAACAAATTACAGCAGCAGTTCAAGCAGAATCAGGTGTTAACTTAGATGAAGAAGCAACTAACTTAATACGTTACCAACAAGCTTATCAAGCAGCTGGAAAGATGATGCAAATTGCGAGTCAACTATTTGATGTGCTATTGCAACTAGGCACCTAGTCAATAGCTTAAGGAATTTATCATGCGTATCAGTACCAATACCATCTACCAGTCTGGTATCTCTAAGATATCAAATCTGCAATCAGAACAGTTTAAACTAATGCAGCAAATATCGACTGGTCAACGTATTGCTTCGCCTTCAGACGACCCTGTTGCGTCGGCAAGAGCATTAGAAGTTTCCCATGCTAAAAGTATCAACTCAAAATTTGCGGATACACGCCAAACAGCTCAGTTAAAACTAAACACATTAGAGTCAAACTTAACTAGCGTGACTAACATGATGATATCTGTGAAGTCTGCAATGGTGTCTGCTGGTAATCCTACTTACTCAGATCTAGAAAGAGGCTTTATTGCTTCAGAGCTAAAAACTACACTAGATGGCCTAATTGGTCTAGCCAACACAAGAGATGCTGCTGGCAACTATTTATACGCAGGATTTGAAACAGACTCAGCACCGTTTGTCGCCAACGCATCAGGCGCATCATACGTAGGCGACTCCAACAAACAAATGTTACAAGTAGACAGTCAACGTCAAATGGCCGTTAATGCGACTGGGGATGAGGTATTTCAAGCTGGTGGTAACGATATATTTGCCACATTACAAAACTTGGTAACATTATTAAACACCCCATTGACGCCTGGAAATCAGGCGGCATTTACCGCAGGTGTTGCGACAGGCCTAACTAGCATACAACAAGGGCTAGATAACGTGCTAACAGTACGTGCCTCAATCGGCTCTAGGCTAAACGAAATAGACCAGTTAGACGTATCTGGTGATGACCTAGAGTTGCAATACAGTAAATCGTTGTCTGAGATTCAAGACTTAGACTACGCGGCGGCATTATCTGATTTATCTAAGAATCAAACGATTATGGAAGCTGCTCAAAAATCATTTGTTGCAACAACTAGTCTATCTTTATTCAATTTTATTTAGCTTATCTCAATATAGTTGAATGTAAAATCTCACCTAAGTTACTTGGGCGAATTAACTTGGTTTTTAATCAGATAACTATTGAAATAACCAAGCTCATAAATCAATACCAGCCCTAGTTCTATTGAATTTATTACTTATTCTCGATATTTTTGGGAATAGCAACCTGCATCATATTGTCAGTACCCTGCTCAATAAATTTTATAATCGGCTGTAACATACTAGTGAGTGACAATGCCACCACCAAAAACCCCATACTCAAAGTAATTGGAAATCCAATACCAAACAGATTAAGTTGTGGCGCTGTTCTCGTTAAAATCCCTAATGCCATGTTCGTAATCAACAATGCACAAACAGCGGGTAGTGCTAGCATTAAACCAGCACTGAATATAGTGCTACCCCATTGTGCAATTTGCATAGGATCCACACCTGGGCCATGTAACGCTATTGGCATAGTAATAAAACTATTAGCCATCGCTGTCACAATAATTAAATGACCATCTAAACTCAAAAAAATCAACATAGCAAGCAACACTAAGAGTTGGTTTAATGCAGTAGATTGCCCATTAGTTTGTGGATCAAAAAACTGTGCAAAGCCTAGGCCCATCGTCATACCAATCATTTGACCTGCTAGATCAACTGCTGAAAATACCATCCGCATACTAAAACCAATAGCAAATCCAATGATCATTTGTTGGATTAAGATAAGTAGACCATCGAAGGAGAAAACTTCAAACTGAGGTATTGGGGGAATGGTAGGAACGATAATAATCGTTAGCATGATACCTAAGCCCAATCGCACTCGGTTAGGGATTGTGGTGTGGCTAAAAATAGGAACAATCGCGATCACTGCTAAAATGCGTGTTAGTGGCCACAACATGCTAATTACCCATGTTTGAAGGAACTCACTACTAAACGTAATCATTTCTTATGTTGCTTTTGATGCCAAATGCATTAGTTGGCCATCGCTGGTATGCTGGTAA
This sequence comes from Methylotenera sp., assembly GCA_030693535.1. The sequence continues at coordinate 16,265 of JAUYAL010000006.1, read as the reverse complement.
AAACTAGATGCATGTAGTCCACCATAGTGCTTAACATCCACGGACCAGCAAACATCAACGCGACAAACACACCAACGAGTTTTGGAATAAAAGATAATGTTTGCTCATTAATTTGAGTTGCTGCCTGAAAAATACTCACTAACAAGCCTATCGCTAAAACTGTAAGCAGGATAGGTGCGGCAATCATTAAAGTGATTCCCATTGCATCCCTACCTAATGTCATTACACTTTCCGGCGTCATTCGAAACTCCCTACTTTTCTTTAATGGAAATCAGCAACCCTAGTAAAAACTTTCCACAAGTGAACCAAGTATTAATTGCCATCCATCAACTAGTACGAACAACATTAACTTAAATGGTAGCGCGACAATTGCCGGAGAAACCATCATCATACCCATCGACATTAATACACTAGCAACCACCATATCAATAATCAGAAATGGAATAAATATTGCAAAACCAATTTGGAATGCCGTTTTTAACTCACTTGTGACAAACGCTGGTACTAACACCTTAAGCGGTACTTGGTCAGGCGTTTCTATCTTATCTACCTCTGCCATTTTAGCAAACAGGGCAAGATCACTTTCACGCGTTTGCTTGAGCATAAACTCTTTGAGTGGAGCTACGCCTTTATCCATCGCTTCTTGCATCGTGATTTGGTTTTCAGATAACGGCTTATAAGCATCAACATAAATTTTGTCAATCACAGGTGACATCACAAAAAAAGTCAGAAACAACGCTAATCCAATCATCACTTGATTGGGCGGAACTGACTGAGTTCCTAGTGCCTGTCGCAGTAGTGAGAGCACAATAATAATTCGAGTAAATCCAGTCATCATCAACACCACTGCTGGCAAAAATGTTAATGAAGTGAGTAATATGAGGGTTTGTAGGCTTAAGGTGTAATCCTGACCACCTCCAGCACTAGGCGTTGCATTTACCAATGGCAGACCATTCTCGGCAAATACTGAAAATGGTAACAAAGCCAACCCCAAGAAAAACAAAACTTTAAAACAGATAACCCAACTTTTAACCATTTGTTTTCTCAGTAAATTTACTTGCCGAACTCTTTAATATCTTTCCAAATGATGTCGCCAGTGACTCCGCATGCTGAGCAGGTGTGACTGACTCATTAGTGACAACGGCATCTTTATCAGTAGCACCCATTTCTAAATTAGCAATAGCACTAACTTGTCCAGGCGCCACACCTACCACTAACCAACGCCCTGCTACCTCTAGTACAACAACACGTTCACGTGTACCTACATTTGCACTTCCCACAACATGAATTGTAGACTGTTTATTCCCAACCCCTGGCAACATACGTTTGGCTAGCCATGCAACGCCAGCCATTACACCTAGTACCAGCATTAAACCTAATGCCATTTTCAGCAAACCACCTGTTGGTGAAGTTTGCACTACCGCATCAGCTGACCATGCTGAATTTGATATCCAATAAAAAATGGAAATGAATAGCAATTTAAATTTCATTAGAATCGGCAGTCTCAGTGTTGGCTGTTTGATAACAATTCATTAACGATTAATTTTTCGTATACGTTCAGCAGGTGTAATAATATCTGTTAGGCGGATACCAAATTTGTCATTAACAACCACAACCTCACCTTGTGCGATTAAGCAGCCGTTCACCAGCACATCCATAGGCTCACCAGCCATACCATCAAGTTCAACAACCGAGCCTTGAGCCAGTTGAAGCAAGTTTTTAATCGCAATTTTAGTACGTCCCAGCTCAACGGTAAGCTGCACTGGAATATCTAAAATGAAATCAATATCATTTTGTGTTTCGTGCAATTTATTTTTTGCAGTAAATTCGGTAAATACTTGAGCCTTTTCCGCTTTATCTCCTTGCAAGGCTGAGGCTTGCTCGTTCATGGCGTCGCCCCAGTCATCTGCTGCCGTTTCAGACGATGCCTGCTCCGCCATCGCAGCGCCCCAATCATCTTCAGCGATGGTTTCTACACCACTCTCATCAACTGGATCAGTCGCCATAAGGTTCTCCTTTAATATATTCCGTAGAGTTCGATCTCAAAAGTTTTTCAACGCGCAATGCATATTGCCCATTAAACAATCCGTATTTACAAAGCATCACGGGGACACCATCTACTTTAGCCTCAATGGCATCTTCCATGCTTATTGGTATCACATCGCCAACTTTCATATTAAGCACTTCACCCAGCCGCATGCTGGTGGTGGCCAAGTCAGCAACAATTTCAATTTCCGCAGCCTGTACTTGTTGCGTCATCAGTTTGACCCAGCGCTTATCTGCACCAAGCACCTCGCCTTGTAATGGTGACGTTAACAAATCTCGAATAGGCTCAACCATCGAATATGGCATGCAAAAATGAATCTCACCACTCGCAGGTCCAAGCTCGACATTAAAAGTGGTGACCACTACCACCTCATTAGGTGTAGCGATATTGGCAAACTGCGTATTCATTTCAGAACGTAGATATTCGAATTCTATTGGATAAACAGGCTCCCATGACTTAGCATATGTCTCAAAAACAATATGCAAAATACGCTGAATAATACGTTGCTCAGTCTGAGTGAAGTCCCTACCTTCTACCCTAGTATGAAACCGACCATCTCCGCCAAACATATTGTCTACAACCAAAAAAACTAAGGTTGGATCAAACACCATCAACGCAGTGCCACGTAGCGGCTTCATTTGAACAAGATTTAAATTAGTTGGCACCACTAAATTACGAATGAAATCGCTGTACTTGGTGATGCGGACAGGGCCGACTGAAACCTCAACGGTACGTCTCAAAAAATTAAACAACTCAATACGAACCAAACGGGCAAAGCGCTCATTTATAATTTCTAACGTAGGCATACGCCCACGCACAATACGTTCTTGCGTGGCTAGATTATAGTCACGCACACCCTCGGTCTCAGAGGCGGACTTATCATCGTCCTGATCCCCTCCAACCCCTTTTAACAGGGCATCAACTTCGTCTTGTGATAAAAACTTATCTGCCATAATTTAAATTGACTTAACTTACTGAACCACAAATGAAGTAAAAAACACGTCCAAAATCTCTTGTGGCTTTGTGTCAGGTGGAAAAGGTTTTTTAACCTCTTCAATGATTTGATTACTCAAGTCTTGCTTACCTTCAACCGTTGATATCTCAGCGGCACTTTTACTTGTTAACAATAACAATAAACGGTTCTTCACTGACGGCATATGTAATTTAATCTTTTCGGCCTCTTCAGGACTAGCCACCTGTAATGAAATATCTACCTGCAAGAACTTTTCGTCTGGGTCTGGTTGCAAGTTCACAGTAAACGTATCTAAAGTTAAGAAGACTGGTGCCTTTGCTGGCTCTTCTTTTTTAACTTCCTCTTTTTTGTCATGTGATTTTTGTTGCATGAAGAACCATGCACCACCACCGCCACCTAAAGCTAACACAACGGCAGCAATAATGATAATGAGTTTTTTCTTTGAGGCTGGAGCCGCTTCTTGTGATTCTTGTTTTGGATCTTGAGCCATGTACTTTTCCTTTAATTTAACTTTGGTCGCATATTATGCAATCATAGCCATATTATGGCTACATTATGCAAAAAAATTAAATTAGAAGATACAGGAATAAGAGAGGGAAAAGCACTTTAGATTAATATTTAGCCAAATACAGCGCTAAAGTATCCAATTAAGCTAGGCAAAGGTATCAACCAACCCATCAGATACGCGCACAGTCACTTTAGGCTGACTGCCACTTTCCATTACCTCTGCGCTGACTTGGCCCTTTACGCCTTGAAACACTCTATTTTGAGCAGGTTGCTGAAACTCTTGTTGCGATTGTTGACTTGTACTAACATTCGCTTGACCTAGCTGAATACCTGACTCACTCATTTTATCTCGCAAGTTCGACATACCACTCTCAAGGGCTTTTCTCACTTCGTCATTATCCGAAATAAAAGTAGTATCAGCCTGATCATTATGCACGTTAATCACTACTTTCAACGGGCCTAAATCTGGTGGGTTTAAGGTTAGTGATGCTGACTGCTGACCAGCACCCACCATCCAGACCACTTTTTGGCTAATTGCCTGATCCCATCCAGACTTACCTGGATAAACAGCAATCATATTACTACTAGCCAACTGCTGAGATACAATATTACTACCATTCTGAACCGCACTTACTGTGGTAGCTTGCGGCTGAATGAGATTAGGCGTAGCTTCCTTAATGGGCGCTTCTTTGCTAGCTATGTTTACAGTAGCTTTATTAGATGCCAATTCGTCTGTAGCTGATTTTGATTCTGCTTTTGTCGCCAAAACATCCGCTAGAGCACCATCTTTAGGTTTGCCTGTATTTTCCGTAGTAGCGAGAGCTGCATCAGTCGGCTTTGGCTCAACCTGAACATTAGTAGTTGATCTATTAAATGCAGCCATCAAGTTTTTTTGTTGGGCCGCTAAATCTGTTGTATCCAAAGTATTGCTAGCTTCCAACTCTGAGCTTAGTTGCATAGTATTAGCATTACTTTGCAAAGCCTTTGTCGTACCTAATGTCGGAACCATCTCAGCGACAGCAACCGCATTGCTAGTGTCAGTTGTAGCTGCAATCGCTTGAGACGCATCCTTGCCCTCATCTAACGTACCTTTGCTAGATAATTCACGCGCAGCTTCTAGTTGTTTATTTAAGTCACTCAAAAAAGAATCATCTGTTTGACTAACGTTGACATTCTGATTAGTTGAGGACGCTTTTTTATCTACTTCGGCACTATCTTTTGCGGATGCTTTTTGTTGTGTTTGATTTTTTAGAGATTCGGCACTTTTATCTTGCCTTAATTGCGCTTGACTTTGCTTAACTCGAACTTGCCTATTTAACTCCGCCTGAAAGGAGGCTTTTGCGTTTTCTGTTGAAGATTTATTAACGTTAACATGCGAACCATTTTGGTTTGCAACATCAGCCAAATTTAGCGCTTTTGTTTGCGATACTGGTGTTGGTAATGTTTGCATGTTAATTCACCTATTTGATAATAACTTCATTCTAAATGAGGGATGTCATATTCAATTCATTAAAATAAGGACTAAATCATCGTCAGTTCTAAAACTTTAACGCTTTACACGCGTCATTCGTGTTGCAAACTCATCCATCATTTTTTGATCTCTTTTTTGCTCAACCTTAGCCGCACGCTTATCTGAACGAGTAATCAGCACATCATAAGAAAGCTTCTTGCGCTGGCTTTCTTGCCACAATGTTCGGTGCACTTTAACCTGCTGCTCAGCAAAAGTTACCACATCCCTCTGACCTGTAATGGCATGATCAAGCTTCTTAAAGAAGTTTTGGAAGTTCTGATAAGCCTCAGCAGACATGCCTTTAGCAAGATTAGCATTCAAATTATCCTGATAACCCTTACGATACTCCAACAACATATCGTATTTACCTTGCGCCTCATTTACCACTTTCATTGCTTTCGCTAGCGCCTCTGTTGCCAACTCTACTTCTTTGGTAGCTATCTCCTCTAACATTCTTAATACATCGTTAGATTTTGTCGTCATAAGATACTCCCACTGATACTCGTTTAGTCAGATTCCAAGTAACTAACTTAATGGAACACCATGAAGTACAGCTTCTAGAAAATGTAAGCTCTCATCCCAATCTGAGCGTTCAGACACATCTTGTTGCAAAAATCGTTCTATTAACTCATGCTTAGAAATTGCCATATCTAACACGGCATCACTACCTGCTTCATACGCACCTACGTTAATCAAATCAACACTTCGTGTGTAGCGTGAGTTCAATTGTTTTAACTTACGCGCCAATTTTTGATGTTCAGGGCTCGTGATATTATGCATCGCTCGGCTTATCGACTGCTCAACATCAATGGCAGGGTAATGGCCGCTTTCGGCCAAACCTCGACTTAACACAATATGCCCATCTAAAATGGCACGTGCTGCATCAGCGATAGGGTCTTGCTGGTCATCCCCCTCTGTAAGAACTGTGTAGAACGCAGTAATAGAGCCCTCACCCCTACGACCATTGCCAGCTCGCTCAACCAGCGCTGGCAACTTGGCAAATACTGAAGGTGGGTAACCTTTGGTAGCTGGTGGCTCACCAATCGCTAATGCAATTTCACGTTGCGCCATCGCATAACGAGTTAATGAATCCATGATCAACAGTACGTTTTTACCTTCATTACGAAAGCTTTCAGCTATCGTAGTAGCATAACTAGCGCCTTGCAAGCGCATTAATGCTGGAGCATCAGCTGGCGCAGCGACAACAACAGAACGAGCTAGACCCTCTGGGCCTAAAATCTGTTCAATAAACTCCTGAACTTCTCGACCACGTTCACCAATCAAGCCTACGACAATCACATCAGCAGTAGTGTAACGCGCCATCATTCCTAGCAGAACGCTTTTACCTACACCAGAACCTGCAAACAAGCCCATACGCTGACCACGACCCACAGTCAGCATACTATTGATTGCTCGAACACCAACGTCTAGCACATCTTCTATTGGCGCCCTCATTAAAGGATTCATTGGCCTAGCATTTAATGCAGAACTTTGAGTAGGATTAATCTCGCCTAAATCATCCAATGGATTACCAGCGCCATCCACGACCCTACCGAGTAACTCCACCCCTACCGGTAAATGTCTTGCTCGATCTGTTGCACGGCGACGAGGTGGTTGCCCATGATGTGGTTTAGGTAAACTTTCAGCAACCTCCAATGCGAATACTTTTGCACCTGGCGTAATGCCATCCACGCTACTTTGTGGCATCAATAGCATACGCTCACCATCAAAACCTACCACTTCCGCCTCAACGCGGCGACCTTCTGCAAGAGGAACATAACATGCGCTGCCGATTGGTAATTTAATACCGACAGCCTCCATGACCAGCCCAGTAAGCTTGACAATACGCCCTGCTATCTCTAAAGGCTCTACGATGCGCAGAATCTCCTTACAATCCCTAATATGGTCACGCCAACGTTGCTGATGCACACTCAAGTGCACACTATCAGCAACATCCAGCGCTTCATTAATCATGGAAGTAACCAATCATTATTTTGTGCCAATGCCTCAGTAATTCTCTTCCAGCGTGTAGCGTTAGTAGCATCTACTTGGTTAGCACCTGTTTCAACCAAGCATCCACCTCGCTCAACATTGCTATCTTCATGTATCTGCCAATGATCATTGGCAATTTCATCCGCCATATGCTCGCGTAATAGATGCATATCTTCATGATGCACTAGAATCCTAGCTGGCCTTTGAATGTGCGGTAAATAATGAATCGCGTCCAACACTACAGGGAGCAAGACTTTTTTATCAACATCAAGCTTAGTTTTCAGCATAGCTTTGGCTATATCTAGGGCTAAAGATAGTACATCTTCAGCAATCTGCTCATCCGCACTCTCAAGCGCACTGCTAAATGCCTTCATGAGTTGAAGGAATTGAGTTTTTTCTACTTGTGCCAGCTCTCTAGCCTGCGCCATACCTGCAGAAAACCCTTCCTGCATTCCTTTGTTATAGGCGTCTTTACGAGTTGCTTCAAAGACTTGAGCAATCTCTACAGGATTAACAGATGGCGTATCCTTTTTTTTAGGCTGATTTGATGACGCAAACCCTCTGCTACGCTCATGATTAATATCTGAAAATGATGCCATTTCCCAACGCTCATAAGCACTCTGTTGTTCTTTAGGAATATTTGCATTAGCCATGCAGATTTGCCTTATACATATTGATCATCGCCGCCTTTACCAGCCAACTGAATCTGTCCCTCATCAGCAAGTCTACGCACAATTTGCAATATTTGTTTCTGTTGTGCCTCAACCTCTGAAAGTTTAACAGGCCCTTTAGACTCTAAATCTTCACGCATCATCTCCGCAGCGCGGGATGACATATTTTTAAATATTTTCTCGCGCATTTCGTCGGTTGTGCCTTTAAGCGCAATAATGAGAGTCTCAGACTGAACTTCTCTCAGCATGACCTGAATACCTTTATCATCAATATCCATGATGTTATCAAACACAAACATCTCATCCATAATACGTTGAGCCATGTCATCGTCGTAATTCTTAAGCCCCTCCATCACAACAGCCTCTGTTTCACCGTTCATGAAGTTCATAATATTAGCCGCGACTTTGACGCCACCCATGGTTTGTTTTTTCAGATTCTCATTACCAGTCAACAATTTAGTCATGACTTCATTAAGTTCACGCAATGCCACAGGTTTAACACCATCCAGCGTTGCAATACGCAGCATCACATCCTGACGTAAACGATCGGTGAAGTGCCCAAAAATTTCCGCCACTTGATCAGGCTCCAAATGCACCAAGATAGTAGCGATAATCTGTGGATGTTCATTTTTAATAAACTCAGCTACCGTATGTGCATCCATCCATTTCAAGCTTTCAATACCGCTTGCATCTCTCGTTTGCAGAATACGATTAAGTAAACTAGACGCTTTATCGTCACCAAGTGCTTTAGTAAGTACTGAACGAATATACTCATCTGAATCAAGCCCCAGATTACTGCTCATTTCCGCTTCAACTAAAAACTCACTAACAACAGTCTCTACCTGCTCGCGCCCCACTGACTTTAATGTAGCCATGGCAGCACCAAGCTTCTGCACCTCTTTTGGACTAAGAAACTTCATCACCTCCGCAGCTTCATCCTCACCCAACGCGAGCATTAAAACTGCGCTTCTCATCACACCTGCATCACTCATTTATATTACTCGTTTCCGTTTGTCCAGTTTGCCACCACACTCGCCACCATTCTTGGATTATCTTTTGCAATCTGCTTTGCGGTCTCTATCTTTTGCTCATAGGCTGGTTTACTCAGTGACACTGTACCATCTTCACTAATATTCACTACAGTATCTGGTGCTTCACTTTGATTAGTCGCAACCACTTTAGGCGCAGTTAATTTATTCAACAATGGTTTTAAGACTTTGCGATAAATAATAAACAATGCGATTACACCAACTAAGAAACGTAACACATCTTTCACATTTTCAATAACACGAGGATTTTCCCAAAGCGGAATAGCTGGCAATACCTCTTCAGGCTCTCCTGCAAATGGGGTATTAACAATCGTGAGTGAATCTCCACGCTCACGATTAAAACCCATGGCTTGCATTGCGAGATCATTAATCTGAGTTTTTTCCGCGGCAGTTAAAGCTCGGTAGGTAACTTTACCTGTCTTCTTATCAATGACCGGCATATTATTGACAACTACAGCAACATTTAAACGTTTAATTCCGCCCATCGGCTGCTGCCTATAACTAACAGTCTTATCTACCTCATAATTTGTTGTAAGATTTTTTTCGCTATTGATTGGTGCCGCATTAGCAACAGGCTGGCCGTTTGCATCAGTAGCACCTTCGGTAGTAATGGGAGCAGTTGCAGCTGGTGGTGGCTGATTAGAAAGCGCACCTGGTATACCTGCGGTATCACCATTCACTGATTGAGTTTCGTTGCTTTGCATACTGCGTACCGCTGCAGCATCTGGTTGTTGATTCGGCTTGTAAGTTTCAGCGGCCTGCTCCTGAACTGAGAAGTCTATTTCAGCACTTGCTTCTGCACGAACATTTTTAAGTCCAACTATTGGACTAATGATAGACTCCACACGCTTGACGATGCTTTGCTGAATCTCATCTACATACTTTAACTGCTCTGGATCTAGATTTTTAGCACCTAATTTTTTAGTAGTATCTGAAAGCAGATTACCATTTTGATCAACCACGGTAACATTGGCAGTCGGGAGATTCGGAACACTACTCGCCACCAAGTGTACAACCGCACTCACCTGCTGAGCATCTAGTGTTCTACCAGGACGAAGATTTAACAATACAGATGCTGTAGGCTTTTGTTGGTCTCTTACAAACACTGATGGTTTTGGTATTGCCAAATGAATTCTCGCGACGTCTACCGCAGCGATGGATTGAATACTGCGTTCCAACTCACCTTCCAAGCCTCGCTGAAAGTTAACTTGCTCAACAAATTGCGACACACCAAATTTCTGATTCTCTAACAACTCGAAACCAATGTTGCCACCTTTGGGCAAGCCATCCGCGGCTAACTTCAACCTTACTTGGTGCACCTGCGCTGCTGGCACCATAATCGCCGTGCCACTATCGGAAAATTTGTAAGGTACATTTAATTTTTCTAGCGCAGCTACAATCGCACCACCGTCTTTATCTGAGTAATTAGAGAACAGAACGCGATAGTCTGGCTGTTGACTCCACAACCAGAACACAACCATTACAGCCACAACAGCAGCGATACCCGCCACCAGAAGTAGCTTACTACCCATCTGAGCGAATACGCCAGAACTACCCTCATTCACCAAGGTGGCGTCAGCTGCTGCCATCACATTTCTCCATTAAACTCTAAACACATTACTACAAACCAAGTCGGTATGACCACTAGTTAATCGACATTATCGCAATTTCATCTCATATCGAATCTGAGAATAGAATGATTTTACTCTTCTTATTTACAAGCTTGATATTTCTATTAGATGTTACATTAGTAATGAGAAATTTTAGGTTAGATATTAATAGGAGGTCAATCATGAAAGCAGGTGGTATTGATTCAAGCAGAATAGAATCTATGCTTGCGCAAATGAGGGCAGCAGCACAACGTCCGCAAACAGAGGGTATAGCGAACTTAGCATCACCGATTAGCTCAGACAAAAGTACTGGGAGAATTGATTTCGCAGATGCCCTTAAAGCATCACTGAACCAAGTAAATCAAGTACAAAAAAGTGCTGAAACACTGGGCAAGAATTTTGCATTAGGTGATGATAGCGTCAGTCTATCAGATGTGATGATTGCAGGACAAAAAGCAAATATTTCTTTTCAAGCAACAATTCAAGTTCGCAACAAACTAGTATCTGCTTACCAAGACATTATGAGTATGCAGATTTAATTTTTAAATAGCTCTTCGCCTACTGCATCAGCTTTAGCCTCCTCCAAGCGATAGAGCCAAGATAGAATTTCAGCAATCGCCTGATAAAGTGCAGGTGGAATATGATCATCCAGATCTACCTGCATTAACAACGCAACCAGATCTTTTGATTCATGCACAAAAATATCATGTTGCTTTGCTCTCGCGATAATTTGTTCAGCAATTAAACCGCGCCCTTTAGCGACAACTCTCGGGGCATAATCACCTGTTGCGTACGTCAGCGCAATCGCCTGCTGATTAGGGTTGTGAGGCACATGCGGGTTTGGCGCAAGACCAAGAACCGGACTTAACAATTTATTTTCGCCTGCTTTACTCATAGCCTGAAATAACCAAACCTTCAAGTTGCAAACCAGTATCACTAATAGCCTGAGTTAACCCACGGCTTTTACTTTTTAACACATCCAATGTTTCATCTTGCTCGGCACGCAAACTAATGGACACATAACCATCTATAATGGTTAATTTAGCTGCAACGGCTCCTAAATGGGGAAAGTTCAACTTAATCTCACTAATGACAGGCCTTGTAATATCATCACGTTCGGCATTTTGCTCAGCCCCCTCGCCGTCCTTCTGGTCTAGGTAAACATCCCATTCCATTTTTTGCCCTGGCCATACTTCTCCATGCCAATTTAGACGATTCTGCTCCAACATTGTCAATTGTTGTGACGTTAATGTGGCAATCTGTGTTTGGGTTTGATTTTGGTTCTGAGGTTCTTGCATGATTGCTGCAAGAGTGCGCCCACCTTGCAACATTTCACTTAAATGTGACTCATAAAACAGACCACTATTGACGAAAGCCTGCTTTAGGCCTTGAGCAACCATTTGGGGATCTTTGGGGCTATGAGTAACGATATTAGCCGCTTCAAATTTACTAGAGACCCCGTTTTTCTCGGCCTCTTGCAAATATTGGCCAATTAGGCGAGCTGCTGGACTTAAATCTGCCGAACCATCAGGAGGCTTAGCAGTTTGTGGTGCAAGAAAAAAAGTAGGGACCGGGCTATCCTGAACATAACGCAGACTAATGGACTGACCGACATGCCCTGCGTTGCCCAACTCCATTTTCAACACAGCATTGTCGACCTTAACCAAAAATGCTTTATCATCGACTTTTGAAACAACCTGAGCAGAATATTCACGCCCCAGAACGAACTGCGTTGCTCTGGCATTCAGTTCCTGTAACGTAGCTCCAATATTATCAACCGCTAAAACAGGTAACACCCTACCTACTGGTACTGGACCAGGACTGATACTTAAATTGTCCGGCAGTTTAAGCATACAAGATTAAAGTTACTGACTATATGCTTGCGTCAGCCTTCTTTCCGTCTGATTAGTATTCATTAGAGCGTTTAATTTAGCCATCCAAGGTGAAATTAAGTTCCTAATCTCACGGTCATCAGCAAGAATGCTTTTTATACTTGCCACTTTACGATTTAACGCTTCAGTTGGTAATGGTTGTGCATCTTCGATTGTTTTTAAAGTAGCAACATGTTGAGCACAAAAAGCTTCCAACTCTGTTAACTTATCCCAATCTTCCATTTTGGCTGCATGTAGCATTTGTTGCATTATCTTAGCAACCGTCTCATAAAGCTGAATAGTTTTTTGATATTCCATTACTTTAATCCCTCATTAAACTTTAGCCTGATACGCATAATTTTGCGCAACACCTACCTGCTGATTATTTTTCGCTTGATTCAGCACTTGTGCTGTTGCTTTATTAGTATCAATAGCCTCCCATGCACCTTTCAAATCCAGTAATAACTTAATGACTTCCTGCACCTGCTCTGGTTGATTACGCACGTTAGCAGACGCTAATTTACTACTCATATATACGTAAAGTGCATCTAAGCTTTCTGCAATTTCACCACCAGCTTTTCTATCCAGACTAAGCCTGAGTCCACTCTCAATAATCATGATTGCTTTTGACAACATCGCGCCTTTTTGCTCAATCTCCTTACGTTGCATACAAGCAATCGCACTATGACAAGCGGCAATAGCCCCATCATAAAGCATTACAATCAATTTAACCGGGCTCGCTGCCAACACACCAGTTTCCACACCCACTTTGGCATATCCGTTAACACCTTTTTGGTTTAGTCCAAACATAACGATACCCTTTACTATTGATTAGCCTGCATTAAGTGCAGCAATTTGTTGTGTTAGGAAGTTACTAGTAGAAGACATGCTCGTTAACAACACATCAAGCTTAGAGTACTGTGCTCTATAACGGCTTTCAATTACTGTTAAGCGAGCATTCAACCGTTCTGTCTGTGTATCTAAGCGTTCTATTGAGCTATTTATACCATCGGTTCTAGCCGCTAAAATACCATCTTCACTAAGCAGGTTATCTAACAATGTACTCAATTTAGCTGCATAACCGAGACTAAAATTTACAGTGCCACGTGCACCTAATGCTCCACCCGACACATTAACTGTCAGCCCTTCGCTTGCATCACCTATTAAGCCTCTTAATGTAGTACCACTGCCAGTAGCAGCCGCTCCATTAATAGTTCCTTGTGCATTTAGCAATGTTGTACCAAGCTGTGTTACCCCAATTGCATAGGTACCCTCTTGTGTTTTGGAAGTACTACTCACGAAACTTACTTGAGGGTCAGTTGCTCTGGCGGTAGCAGCAAACAAACTTGCTATGTCATTGAAGTTACTACTAACAGCATTGGTAAACTTAGTATTATCTAAATTTAGTTTACCGTCACGTTGAAAAGTCACACCAATCTGTGAGAGTGTATTCAATGAACTACCGTTAGCAACCGCTGTGTTCATCACAGATCGAATCTGATTGATGATAGAACGTGCTGTAGAGTCACCTAATAAAGCACCATTCGCTTGACCAGTTTCATCAAACTTTGTCAGGTTGCGTAAAGTCGTATCTAACTTATTGAAGGCATCGACAAACGCTGTCACTGATGTCTTAATTGCATCCTGGTTTGTTGCTACTGACAAACTCAATGCGCTTCCAGAGGTTACACCAACAAGATTGAGCGTAACACCGTCAATAGCATCACTAATTGAGTTGCTAGACTTTACAATGTCAATGCCGTCAATTTCTAGAATTGCATTTTTAGCATCTTGTAATGAGGTTAAGTTTTTACCGTTGCTTGCTGTAGCTTGAGGATCGTATGCTAATTTAGACAATCCAGATGCATCCACACTGTTACCATCATCATCTGTGACTGCAATCTTTAAGCTATTTACTTCACCTGTATCTTTTGACGTAATCACCAGCCTATTTGTCGTACCATCATTGACAATAGTTGCACTGACACTGCCGTTAGCAGCATTAATGGCATCACGCACGCCAGCTAATGTGTTGTTAGAGCTGTCAATGGTAATGTTAAGATCAGATTTAGCTGAGTTTGGAGTAAACGAACTTGGCGTAAATGGACTAGCCACTTCCGGCGTGAATGTGCCAAATGAAATCGTTAAACTTCCGGTTCCAACAACATCAGACACATTAGAAAATCCACCTACACTCAATTTCTGCGATTTTGCTAACTGACTAACATTAATATCGTAACTACCAACTGTTGCGCTTCCCGTTGAAGTTGCGGTTAGCACACTAGTATTACTTGAAGTAACGCTTTGCGCATTAAATTTAGATAAGCTTGAAAGCGCACTAACAGAAGACTGAAAAGTAGACAGTGCACTTTTGAGTGTACCGTAAGCTGAAATTTGTGATTGATATGCTGTTTTTTGTGTTGCGACCTTAGTTAAAGGTGCTCTTTCAACACTCATCAAGTTACTCACAATGGTATTAACATCAAGGACAGAGCCTATTCCTGAAGTTGTAGCCATAATGATTCTCCTCGTTAAAATTACTAGTTAAATGCTTGCCAATCTTTTACATACAAAACAATACAAGTACATTTAATTCGACAAGCATAATTTATAAACAAAATTTCATTTACTCGATAAAGCATAAAAACAAGCTTCTTATTGCAGATTAGGCTTGCTCTCTTACTACTAGACCTTGCAATCTTCCTAAAGTTTTGGAGAACGCCAAGACCTCTTCGTTTGGTATTTGCCTTAATACTTTATCGGTCGCAGTATCGACAACTTGAACAATCACACGGTCAGCCTCTTCATCCATTGTAAATTGAACGGTTTGTAATGCCGGCGCAACCAACTCATTAAGTTTGCTCACCGCTTTTGCCAAAGCCACTTTATCAACCTCAGCGGACTGCCTAACTTCTGGCTTCACACCATCCACTTTATCAATTGCTTTAGCGCCTACAGGGCTTGAAATAGCAATTTGGCCCCCGGCAATATTTTGCACGGCGGCCGCATTTTTGATTGCACCATAACCATCTAATGATGAGTTAAACATGATTTTATCCTCCTAAAAACCCCACAGGATGATCAGTCCTGTGGGTGATAAGGGCCTTACATTTCTAAAACTTAACCTCTTAACAGTGACAACACGTTGTTAGGCAGTGAGTTCGCTTGCGCTAACATCGCAGTACCTGCTTGTTGCAAGATTTGACCACGTGTCAAGTTAGCTGTTTCTGCCGCGAAGTCAGCATCCATGATGCGTGATTTAGCTGCTGATTGGTTCTCAACTGACACTTGCAAGTTGCTCACTACAGATTCAAAACGGTTTTGAATCGCACCCAATGTTGCTCGGCTAGTATTTGCAGCAGTTAATGCAGCGTCAATCGCAGTAATTGCACTTGATGCTGTAGCAACAGATGAAACGTTGCCAGTAATTGTTGCCGCAGCTACAGATGCAGTAGTAATGGTGTCACCAGCATCAGCACCCACTTGGAATGTTTGAGCTGCACCGAATACTGCAGCGCCGTTGAATTTAGTTGCTGTTGAAAGACGAGAAACCTCAGCAGATAACTGTGAGAACTCAGCCTCTAAGTTTGCACGGTCTGTACTTGTATTAGTACCGTTGATTGATTGAACTGCTAATTCACGCATACGTTGTAATGCGTCTGTTTGTTTAGACAAACCACCTTCAGCAACTTGTGCGAAAGAGATAGCGTCGTTAGCGTTACGAATCGCCACTTGTTGACCACGTACTTGTGAGTCCATACGTGTAGCAATTGCCAAGCCAGCAGCATCATCTTTAGAGCTGTTGATACGTAAGCCTGATGACAAACGTTGTAATGATGTGTTTAATGCACTTTGTGATGATGATAAGTTACGTTGTGTGTTTAGTGACGCAAGGTTTGTATTGATAACTGAAGCCATGATAATTCTCCTAATATTTAGTTAATTACAACTACATCTTATTGCCTTTAGCTTTGCATATTCAATTCAATTTGCGCTGCTGTTATTTCTGTTATCGGTAAGTTTTTTAGAAAGTTT
>JAUYAL010000078.1 GCA_030693535.1 Methylotenera sp. | reverse complement strand
CTGGTTTCTTCTGCTAACGGAATAAAGTGATAGGGCGAGACCAAGCCGCGTGTTGGGTGAATCCAGCGAATTAATGCTTCTGCACCTATGGCTTGACCAGCACCGTTCACTTGAATTTGATAATGCAGTTGAAATTCTTTTCTCTTAAGCGCTTTACGTAAATCATTCTCTAGTGACACGCGTGCGCGAATAGCATCCTGCATTTTAGGGTCAAAGAAACACAATGTATTTCGACCAGTTTTTTTAGCCTGATACATCGCAATATCCGCATGTTTTAATAAATCTTCCTGAGACTGACTTTGGTCATTAAAAAGTGCTATGCCAATACTGGCTGTATTTTGGTATTCATGTCCCGCTAAGTTAAACGACTTATTGAGCGCAGTCAGTATTTTTTCAGCAACGCCTTCAGCTTGTGCTGCGGCCTCTAAGGCTTGCGCACTGAGATGCTCTAGCATCACCACAAATTCATCACCACCTAAGCGCGAAACAGTATCGCCTTCACGCACACAGCTAATCAGGCGTTCTGCTACCTGTTGCAGCAGTAAGTCACCAATATCATGACCTAGGCTGTCGTTGAGTGTTTTAAAATGGTCTAGGTCCATAAACAGCACGGCACCGCCAACGCCGTTGCGCGCACTAGCAACTATCGCTTGATTAAGCCTGTCAACCAATAATCTACGATTAGGTAGATGTGTTAGAGGGTCATAGAACGCTAAACGCTGAATCTCTTCGGCAGCAGCCTTATTCATCGTAATATCAGTGAGCGTTGCTACATAATTGCTGACAACGCCAAGATGATCTTTGACTGCGGTAATGCACAATTGCTGAGGGTACACTTCACCACTTTTGCGCATATTCCAAACCTCACCTTGCCAAGTGCCAGTGTCTTTAATACCTTTCCACATGGCCTTATAAAAATCGGCATCATGCCTCCCTGAACTGAGCAAGCTAGGGCTTTGACCAATCGCATCTTCAGCGGAGTAACCAGTAATCGCAGAAAAAGCCTGATTGACCTTTACTATCATATTGTTGGTATCCGTCACCAGCATACCTTCTTGCGATTCAAAGGCAGTTGCGGCAATACTAAGCTCTTTTTCTGCCAGTTTACGCTCGGAAATGTCTTCATACATACCTAGAATACCAAATACTTCATTTTGATTATTTGATAGTGGAATTTTAGAAGTGCGCAACCAAATAGTGCCACCTTGCGGGGTTGTTTGCGGCTCTTCATAGCCAATCTTAGCTACACCAGACGCCATCACAGCACGATCATCTGCTTGATAAAACTCGGCTTGTGCCGCCCAGCTCAGTTCAAAATCATTTTTGCCGATAATATCAATTGCAGAAGTTTTTCCTGCATCGTTAGCAAAAGTAGTATTGCAACCTAAATATCGTAAATCTTTATCTTTCCAGAAAATACGCGCTGGGGTTTTATCTATGATAATTTCTAGTAAGTTATGGGCCGAAGCAGTCGCCATTTCAGCCTGCTTTTGTCTGGTTACATCAACAAACGTCCAAATTGATTCGCCTAGTTCCTCATTGAGCATGGCTCCACTTAAGTTTAACCAAACGTGCTGACCATCTTTGCGCACAAATTCATATTGGCTGCGAACAACATTATGCATCTTAATTTCTGCGTAAGATGCGCCAACCGCTTGGTAGTTTTCTTCATTCAGGTATAGTTGTCGTGTAGGCATGCCAATAAGCTCTTCATGGCTATAACCAAGCGTCAATTCAAAGGCAATGTTTGACCATATAATTTTTCTATCGCGCACCTTGATAATGCCCACCAGCTTGCTATCTAACATCGCTGCTTGCTCGGCGAGCAATATTTTATTTTGTTGTTCTGCCAGTTTTTGCTGAGTAATATCACGAGTAACGGCTAACACTAGTTTTACGCCATTCTCGCTTATGGGCACTGCATTAGTTTCTACCCAGCGGCGCGTACCTTTAAGGCCAATTATCTCATATTGCAATTGCATCTTTTCGCCAGTTATCACGCGTTTATGCAAATCAAGAAAGGCTTTTTTATCCCTTGGAACAATAAAGTCAGTTAAGGGAATACTCGCGGCTTGCTCAAAGGTTTTAGCTTCAAGCATCGCTAAAGCCGATGGGTTAACTTGTTTTAAAATGCCTTTTGCATCTACAATTTTTATGCCCTCGGGTTCGTTATCAATAATATTTCGTAAATAAGCTTCACTGCTTATTAGCTTGCTTTCTATAACTTTAAGCTGACTCACATTAACAATTGATATTCTTAACATTGGCTCATCAGAGGCATCATCCATGCGCAGGCAAGTTAGATTCACGTCAAGAATAGAACCATTTTTGTGTGTAATCTTTAAATCAAAATTTTCATCCTCACCGCTGATTAAATTTCTCATACTAGAAAACATACGTTTCCAGCGTTGCTTTTCGTCATCCACAATAAATTCTTCAAAGCGACGCCCATTTAACTCGTTGCGATGCAGACCAAACAAACCGGTAGCTTTCCAATTGATTTCCGAGATGATGCCGTGATTACTAATAGCCAAGTAGCCGATAGGGGCAAATTCATATAGGTCAATATAGCGATCACGTGCTTCTTGCAGGATGATTTGCAACTTGAGCAGATTTTCATTCTGGGTCAGCAGTTGCGCTTGAAATGCGGTGAGTTCAGCCTGTTTTTTTGTTAGTTCAATTTCTTTATTTTTACTTGAAGTAATATCATGATGTGTGCCGACAATTCTTGTGGCGGCGCCATTCACATCGCGACTGACCACCAATCCCCGCGCTAAAATCCACACATACGAATCATCTTTACAGCGCATGCGGAACTCACAGACGTAGTTAGGAATTTCGCCTGCAAGATATCCACCAATATTGGATAACACGTGTTCTTTATCATCAGGATGCAGATGTGCCACCCAGGCAGCTCCAACGTTTGGAAATTCATGTTCGCTATAGCCAATCACTTCTTTCCAGCGCTTTGAGAAATGTGCTTCATCTGTGCTTGGATTCCAATCCCAAATACCATCGCCAGCACCTTCTAAAGCGAATTTCCAGCGTAACTCACTTTCCGTTAACGCTTCCACCAACGATTTACGTTCTGTAATATCCACTAGCGAGATTAAGTGTACTCCAGAAAAGTCGCCTTCTAGATTAGCCGCGTTGCAGATAGTCGTGCGTTGTGAACCATCTTTACATTGAATGTTTATTTCTAATGCTTCAAAGGGCATTTTAGTGTGTTGCGCTTCTTGCAGATTTTTTCCCCAGTTATCAGTGATTTGTTGGCGATATTCTGGGTCTGGGTAAGCCAATGGCCACCAGGCTGCAAGGGTAGGGATATCGCTTAAGTTGTAGCCAAAGGTTTTTACAAAAGCCTCATTCAGGTAAGTGATGTTGCCATTATCATCATTTAAGGCAAAAGGTACGGGGGATGCTTCAATAATCGCACGAGAAAAACCTTCGCTTTTAGTCAGCTTTTCTTCAGCCAACTTACGTTCAGTAATATCCTCAACAATGACAGCAAAATGCTCTGCTGAGGGGCGGTAAGCATAGACCCTAAACCAACGGTCAATCTCGTGCGAATGCTTCTCAAAAGTAGCAGGTTCACCGGTATTGACGACTTGTGCATAACTGTCAATCCAGAAATCTTCCTCGATGCTTGGCAATACTTCTTTAACGCGTTGCCCAATCCATTGTTCACGTGGAATGCCCGTCATTTTTTCAAATGCTGAATTGATTTCTAAAAAGCGATAGTCAACCACTTTGCCAGAGCTATCACGAACAACCTCATGCAACGCAAAGCCATTTGTCATATTACTAAATAACGATGCTAAACGCGCTTCACTTTTTTGCAGCATATGTTCGGAAAGTTTTCTTTCAGTCACATCGCGAAAACTCCACACTCGGCCTACAACTTTACCATCAGCCAATTGTGGTATTGAATATCGCTCAACAATTCTACCGTCCTTAAATTTTAGCGTGTCAAATGAGCTAGCTTCTGGGGCTGAATATAACTCGCGAACCTTGCTTAAAAAAGATTCAGGATCTACTAACTGCACCAGCACAGATGACAATGCCGCGTTGTCATCTTTATCGAAAATCACATTATCTTTGATTTGCCACATGTCAATAAACTTTTGATTGTATAGCATCCACGTGTTATTCAAGTCGACTACTAAAACGGCATCATTGGTAGATTCTAATGTGGATTGAAGCAGTGAATTATTTTTTAATAACTGATTTTCCAGCAACTTAATATCTGTAATCTCAGTTGAAATGCCGCATAGAGCATAAATTTCACCGGCATCATTACATAATGGCAATTTGACCGACAAATAAGTGGTTGGCACTCTATTCTTAATCGTCAAATTAGTTTCTTCAGCTCTTATTGTTTTACCTTCTAATAATACTTGGCGGTCAATAACGTGTATTTTCTTGGTTGTTTCTTCGTCAAAGAACTGCTCATCGCCAAGCCCCACAATCGCATCTAAGGTAGTATCAAATAGCTCGCAAACTTTAGCATTAGCGTATAAATAGCGACCCTGAATATCTTTAAGGTAAATATAAGAATCTACGTTTTTTAACACTTCAGAAAGCGTATTTTCACTTTTTTGTAGGGCTAATTCAGCTAGCTTACGTAATTGAATATCTTGCGCTATTCCGCGCATGAAAACAGGTTTTCCAGTTGCATCGCGTTCTACTTCTCCTGCAGAGCGCATCCATCGCTGGCCTTGGCTGATAGTCTCTATCCGGTACTCCACGTCATAGGGTGTGCCAATCTCAATATGTGATTGTGTTGCATTAATGACGAATTGACGGTCATCTGGATGTACTGATGCTATGAAATCATCCCAAGTGGGATTTTTTTATCTTGAAGACCAAGTAAAGAAATGCAACTTTCTGACCAATGTTGCGTATTGTTAACTAAGTCAGCCTCCCAAGTACCAATACCTCCACTTACTTGACTTAAACGTAAATGCGCTTCACTTTCTTGCAACGCTTTTTGCGCAGCTTTTCGCTCAAGGCTTCTGCGATAGATGCCATATTGAGCTAAAACTAAAAATAGGAATAAAAACGGTGATAAGTATTTAAGTATGTCGCGCCAATTCAGCCCCTCATGCTCATAAATACCAAACCACTTTTCGTAAAGTGCATCATAGGTGCCGCTGGCTTTGCTGAGCGCTAGCCCTTCGTTTATCTTTCCCAATAAATCTGAATTACCTTCATGTACTGCGAACGCAAACTTTTGCGTAAACCCTGAATTTTCTTTAAGCATTTTAATGTTGGTAATAATTTTATCTTGCAAGATTTGCGTGCCAACGAGTTTACTAAGCAACATGGCGTCATGTTTTCCAGAGGCCAGTAAGCGCAGACCATTTTCTGCATTCTTTACCAATATTAGTTGCTTACCTAAGCCCATAGATTTGGCATACTTATCCTCCACATCGGCCGCCATCATGATGATAGATTTTCCTGACAAGTCAGCTTGCGAACGAATGTTGGAATCGCTCTCACGTACAAAGATACCACCTTGAACAATTGCATGCGGTACAGAAAAGTCAGCGTAAGAATTAAGCTCATCAATTATATTGAGGTTAATCAACACATCAATCTTACCAGCTTTGAACTCTTTAAGAAGTTCATGGAAAGGGCGCACGCGGATGCTATATTTCAAACCCATTTCATCTGCAACTGCTTTCCATAAATCGACAGTAAAGCCACCAGCAGTTGCATCGGTCAACCCTGTAGCAAACGGTGGATAGTCTTGCTCACTTCCTACAATCAGCGTGTCATTTTCACCTTGAATGACAGTGGGCGCTGATTTGATGTAGTTGGATTGATTGTCTGTTGTAAGTGCAAGCGCAACGCTACTGGTATATAGCAACAGCAAAAATACCATCAAAAACGCAACAATAAGGTCCTGTAAGCTTTTGATGAATGCTTTATGATTTTTTATAGTATTTAAGTTAGGCACTTAATGGCTTTCTATGTTTGCGAGATTTATGCAAAATAGTGTATATCCTACAGCATTATTATCATTTGGAATTGATATAGATTAAGTCCAAGTGATTATGTCATTAGATTATGCTGTTAATTTAATCTTAAAAAAACTATGCACATCTTCAACATCAATGACAGTAATAATAAAGTAGGTTAAATGTTGAAGTATCGCCTAGAAAAGGCCATTTTAATATCTGTTTTAAAGTGTGTTATTAATTAATAGTCATGACTATCGCGTATCTCATAAGCGTCGCGCAACTTTGCGTTAATTTCATCCATATCGTCATCAATTGATTGTGTTGAAGCATTATTCACCATCTTTGCATTTGGCATAGAAGCCTTTTTAGTAGCAACGGTAGGTGTAGGTGAATGGTTGAGCCACTTTTCAAATGGCGATGTATCGATGCCTTGCGGCACATACCAATGTTTTGATTCAGCATTCCAGCGTGCGCCTAGTGCCTTAGCTTGGTCTTTTTCATTGAAAGGAACTTTCAAAATGATATTGCTAGATGAACTCATGTTTGACCTGATCTTGTGAACGTTAGTGATTGGTGCGCTTAAAATGAAAAAAACCAGAACATCATTTAGGATGTACTGGCTACATTGGATAAATTTAATGCGTATGAATATAAAGTACTTAATTCTGCCAAATAAAACTGGCGTCCCCACCGGGATTCGAACCCGGGTCGCCTCCGTGAAAGGGAGGTGTCCTAGGCCTCTAGACGATGGGGACCTAAGAATTTCTAAAGCTAAATTACAAGTGCGACATGTTACTACAAAACGCTAAAATCTCTAAGCTATTTTGGTGGAGATAAGCGGGATCGAACCGCTGACCTCTTGCATGCCATGCAAGCGCTCTCCCAGCTGAGCTATACCCCCGTACCACCATCTTTTCGCTATTGCTTACATCAACAATCAGCGAGGCGCCATAATAAAGACGGGCAAGTTGATTGTCAATGATTTTTGTATGATTTTTGCAGAGCTTAATAGTTTTCTCAAGAGATTAGTGAGTTTAACCTCTGATGTTTGACTGGCTTTCAAACGAAGTTAAATCCACGCGTGGTAATGACTGCCAACCTGCTTTGCGGTGTTCAGCAACGACATTGGTGAAAATGCCGCCCCGCACATAAAATTTGGCTGTGACGCGCATGAATTTGGGTTGTGTCGCGGCTACCAAGTCATCTAATATACGATTGGTTACGGCTTCGTGAAAGCATCCTTCTTCGCGGAATGACCACATATATAGCTTTAAGCTTTTAAGTTCAACACAAGTTTGATCTGGAATATAATCTAAATAAATTACTGCGAAATCAGGTTGGCCAGTTTTTGGGCATAAGCAAGTAAACTCAGGAATTTCCATATGAATATGAAAATCTCGTGTTCGATTTGGATTTTCAAATGTTTCTAGTGTTTTAGAAGCTTGTGCGGTTGGTTTTGCACCTAAAGTAGTATTAGACATGAGGCATCTTAACGAAAAAAACGTTATTATAACGCTCTAATGAAAACTCAAAATTAAATATTCAATTTGCGTTTAACTCACTTAAAACTTGCCGGGTTCAAATCGTTTGTTGATTCAACAACGTTGCACATTCATGGTCAGCGCGTGGGTGTGGTTGGGCCTAACGGATGCGGAAAATCCAATGTGATGGAGTCAGTGCGCTGGGTATTGGGTGAATCATCTGCCAAAGAAATGCGTGGCGATAGCATGGATGCTGTTATTTTTAACGGTTCTGGAAATCGTAAGTCAATCTCGCGCGCCAGTGTTGAACTGGTATTTGATAACAGTTTGGGTGGCGCTACAGGTGAATGGAGTCAGTACGCTGAGATTTCAGTAAAGCGCATGATAGAGCGCGACAAAGGCTCTACGTACTACATTAACAACACAATTGTGCGTCGTCGTGATGTGGCTGATTTATTTCTAGGCACAGGCTTAGGAGGCCGTGCATACGCCATTATCGGCCAAAATACTATCAATCGTATTGTTGAGGCCAAGCCTGAAGAGTTGCGTATTTTTTTAGAAGAAGCCGCAGGCATTAGTAGATACAAAGAACGGCGCCGTGAAACTGAATTGCGCTTACGTGATACGCGTGAAAACTTAACGCGAGTAGAAGATATTCTCCGTGAGCTAGATAAGCAAATTGCACGATTACAGTCTCAAGCCATCGTGGCTGAGCAATATCATCGATTGCAAATGGCGCTAAATATTGCCAAAGGTCAAGTTTGGCTCTTGAAAAAACGTGATGCCAGTGCACAGTGGGAGAAAGCGCAACGGCAAGTTGAAAAGCTAGTTAATGAGCTTGAAGCGCAAATGGCTAATTTGCGCAGTAATGAAAGCGCATTGGAGCTAGCTCGGCAACAAAACTTTTCAGCAACAGAGGCTGTAAACCAATCGCAAGCTAGCTATTATGAAGCTAACGCAGAGGTTTCTAATCTTGAGAATCAGGTTAAAAATACTACTGAGGCGCGTGAGCGTATGCAACTGCAACTTCAGCAACTTAACGCGCAGTTAGATAAAAACACCATACAACAAAGCAATTTAGAAGCTACTTTATTGAGTGCACAAGCTGAATTGCAGACGGCAAACACGGAATTTACAATATCAGAGCAAGCAAATAAAGTTGCCAGAGAAGCGGTTCCTTTATTATCTCAACAGTTTCAAGCTGCGTTGACTGCGTTTCAAGTTAGCCAATCTGCGTTGTTGCATGCAGAACAGCGCCTGCGCTTAGAGCAAGCAAATGTCGGACATATTAAACAAACTGCGATAGAAACTACTGAGCATTTGCAGCGCTTGCGGCAAAGTTTGAGTACTGTTCAAGTAACGCCAGATAGTGCGCTTGAAGAAAGTCGGGCGAAGTTAATGGTAGCTGAGTCCAATATTGCTAATTTAGAAAGCCATTCTGCTGAAAGCCAGAAAAAAGAGCAGGCGCTGACTCTAGCACTCAAAGAGCATAGAGAGATACATTTAGCTACACAGCGCGAGTTACATTTACGAGAAGCTGAAATTAGCGCATTAGCAAAAATTCAGCTAACTATGAAGAGCGGTAATAATGAGGCAGCTTTAACTGCTTGGCTAAGTAATGCGGGTCTAGCAGGTGATACTAGAATTTGGCAAACAATTAGCGTTAAAAAAGGCTGGGAAACTGCATTAGAAGCAGTCTTAGGGGCGAGATTAAATGCGCTGACCATTGCGGAATTTCATACTAGCACTCGACCACCCAGTGCATTAACCTTGGCGATAAATACAAACTCCATAAAAGAGACTGCGGAAATTCAAGACAATATAGCTCGTGGCAAAACCTTGTTATATTCAATGTTGGAAAAGATAGAATCTAAGCAACAAGCGGTGCTTTTTGACTGGTTGGCTGGTGCTTATGTACTTGAGAGCGACGCAGATGCAGCTGCGGAAAGTCAATCGCTGGCAAGTGGTGAATATTTAGTCAACAAGCATGGTGATGTTTATACCAAGCATAGTGTTACGTATTTTGGCGCACAATCACTATTGCATGGGGTATTGGAGAGGCAGTCACAATTAGAAAACTTGCAAAAACAAGTTCCAGATTTGCAACTCAGCGTATCAGAAGCGCACAGGCGGGTGACAGCATTAGATCATGATTTGCAATTACTTCGTATAGAACAACAATCGCATAGTCTACAACTAAAGAATACAACTCAGCAAGCGCACCAACTTAATTTAGCGCTACAGCAACTTAAACAAACTCAATTAAATAATCTACAACGGCAAAAAAACTTGCAAAGTGATTGCACGTTAGCCGATGAAAAGTTATTGAAGTTAAACACTGAAATTAGGCTCAAGGAAGCTTTGGTTTTTGATATATCTCAAAATTTAGCGCAATTACAAAGCGATAAAAGTATGACAGAAACCATTAAGCAAAAAGCTGAGATTGTTTTTAATGAAGCGCGTAACGTATTGCAATCTGCAGAACGTACGCATCAAGAAAAAAACTTTAATTTAAAATTAAATCATAATAATATCAATGATTTAACTACTAAAATTAATCATTTACATGAAGAAAATAATAGCCTTAAATTGCGTTGCAGTGAGGTAGATACTACATTAGCGGCAACGAAAATGGAGGCATTGAAAGCAAACTTAGAAGCCGCATTAAATCATAAGCAATTATGTGAGCAGTCATTGGCCACAGCACGTAATGCGATGAGTGAAGCTGAATTGGCTTTACAACTCCAAGAACGTACTCGTATGCAAAATGAACAATTATTGCATCCACTTCGCGATAAATTAGAGGCCAGTCGTTTAGCCGAGCAAGAGACTCGCCTGCATTTTGAACTCTGCCAAGCTGAACTAAACGCTTCCAATTTAACAGAATCGGAGCTGACACAGCTCTTAGAAGCTTTGGAAGGGCCTGAAAATAGACTTAAAGTGATTGATTTGGAGAAAAAGCGAGATCAATTTGCACTTGATATAGAACTGCTAGGGGCGGTTAATTTAGCTGCGATTCAAGAGCTAGAAACGGAACAAACGCGCAAGCAGTATTTAGACAGCCAATCTGCCGATTTAAATGAGGCTAGCAATACCCTTGAAGATGCAATACGTAAGATAGATAAGGAAACAAGAGGGCGTTTGCAAGCCACTTTTGATGAAGCAAACCGTCATTTTGGTGAATTATTTGCAACACTGTTTGGTGGCGGGCAAGCCAGACTAGAGCTGTTAGGTGAAGAGATTTTAGATACAGGAATGCAGGTGTTTGCTCAACCGCCTGGCAAGAAAAATAGCACAATACATCTCTTATCTGGCGGTGAAAAAGCATTAACAGCGTTAGCACTTGTTTTTGCATTATTTAGGCTAAATCCAGCGCCATTCTGCTTAATGGATGAGGTCGATGCTCCCTTGGATGATAGTAACACGGAACGTTTTTGTGCGATGGTGAAAAAAATGTCCGAAAAGACACAGTTTTTATACGTAAGTCATAATAAAATAACCATGGAAATGGCGCAGCAATTGATCGGTGTTACTATGCAAGAGTCTGGTGTATCTCGTATCGTTGATGTAGATATGGATGCTGCTGTGCGTATGTTGGATGAAGTAACCAATGGAGTAGCTGCCTGACAAATGGAAAGACAAAATTTTTGAGAGTTATGTTGAGAGTTAAGCTTAAATGAGTGATATGCAAATAGTATTAATAGCCATTGGTGCACTGATTATAGTGACGGTGCTTATTATTAATTGGTGGCAAGAAAAACGTTTTCACCGACAGGTGGAAAGTAGCTTTTCGCCGTTAAAGCGAGATGCTTTGCTTGATGATTCATTTCTAGATGATTCATTATTGGACGGCCCACCTTTAGACGAGCCATCGTTAGACGTAAGTAAGATTTATGACACTTTAGACAATCGAGCAACAAATCATTTTTCTATTGATAATGAACTCTCTGAAATTGAGTCGCCCGAAATTGTTATGCAGGCGAAATCAACACCATTCCGAGTAGACCCTTCTCTAATCAAGACTGCTGAAGAAAACATCCCTGTAGCAAACATAAAAAGTACAGACCGTTTTGTTAAGCTACCCCAAAGTTTTGAGCTTAAAAACCATGACGAAACCTTGCAAGAAGTCTCAATTGATAGTGCATATGAGCAACTTGTCACTACTCAGCTGGATAGACAACATGCAAGTGAAATTGAGGTGAAACTAGCTTCTAATTCCAGTTTGGATGCAAATGCAAGCGACCATGCTAACGTCACACAATTACATAGTTTTAAAGAAGTATTTGATGAAGCGCTCAAAACAACTTCACAAATTGAAACTGAAGGTGATAATTTATCCTCTGTTTTAGAGCCTATGGTAAGCCTTCCCGCTATGTTACATGGCCAAATGGATTTAACTGCAATGCTATATTTGGCGGCAGAAACTTCAGTAAGCACGCTCAATAATGCGTTAACAGGGCTGTTTTCTGGCTTTGATAAGCCCGTATTTGTGCATGTATTAGACGCCAACAATCTTTGGCATTTTCTAGAGGAACTTGTATCAAATCCTGATGCACAACAACGACAAATATCTAGAGTGGCTTGCAGCATGCAGTTAGCAGATCGCGGTGGGCCTGTATCGCGCAATACCTTAAATCGTTTTCAATTAGCTGTTGAAACTTTCGGCTTAGACATTAATGGCCATGTTGAATGGCAAGGCACTGGCGATGCACTAACTACAGCTATTACCTTAGATGCGTTTTGTATTGAGGTTGATAAAACCATAGGTTTTCATTTGGCACATGGAGAAAATGGCGCATTTACTGGTACTAAATTAAGGGGCCTTGCCGAAGCGCAAGGTTTGACGCTAACTGCTGATGGTGCTTTTAAATTCTTTAAAGATACTGCGACTGTGCCATCATTCGTCATTTTTAATCGTGATGGCAATCCTTTTAATCCAGACATGCTAAGAAGTTCTGTCGTGAAAGGTGTTACGTTTCAGTTGGATATTCCTCATGTAAAACAATGCACTGAAGCATTCACCCACATGGTGCAAGTTGCCAGACAAATGGAAATAGGCTTAAATGCGGTTTTAGTAGACGATAACAACAAATTGTTGGGGGATATGCAAATTGAGAAAATTCGCCAACAGCTCAAAGTTATTCAGGCAACCATGTTAGTGCGTGGGATTGTGCCTGGTTCGGATAGTGCACACAGGTTATTTACTTAAATGATGTGTAGTACTGGGCAACAAGGCCTTGATTTTAATGATTCAGCACCATATGAGACGAAATCAGACAATATTGAGTATCGCTGCATCAAGTTACGCCAGTTAATTGCATTGTATGACTACGAATACTACGTACTGGATAGCCCTTCAGTGCCAGATAGTGAATATGATAAAGTATATCGCGAGCTACAAAGCCTAGAGAAATTACATCCGAATTTCATTACACTAGACTCACCAACTCAACGTGTAAGCGGTTCCGCAGTCAATGCATTTAACAGCATTGCACATAAGCAAGCCATGCTATCACTAAATAATGCTTTTGAAGTTAGCGAGCTGGAAGCATTTGATAAGCGCATTCGCGAAGCATTAGGGCAAGAATCAATCGAATATGCGGTTGAGCCGAAATTTGATGGTTTAGCAATCACTTTGACTTATGAACATGGTGTTTTTGTCCAAGGTGCTACGCGTGGCGATGGTTATACTGGTGAAGATGTCACACATAATCTACGCACCTTGCGCGCTATTCCAATGCGAATAGATAGCAACCACCCCCCACCTTTACTTGAAGTTCGTGGCGAAGTACTTATGTTTAAGCGTGATTTTGATAAACTCAATCAAGCGCAATCAAGCAAAGGTGAAAAGCAATTCGCCAATCCACGCAATGCGGCGGCGGGCAGTCTGCGTCAATTAGATGCAAAAATCACGGCCACACGACCATTAAGGTTCTTTGCTTATGGATTGGGTGCTTCTGAAGGCACACCTACACTTTCTAGCCACAACATGGCGATGGATTATCTTGATGGCTTACATTTTCCTGTCAGTAAAGAACGTAAAGTCGTGTTGGGACTGACTGGCTTGCTTGATTACTACCAAATAATAGGTCAAGCACGTGACAAATTGCCTTTTGATATTGATGGTGTGGTGTATAAAGTTAATCAGTTCAATCAGCAGAATGAACTAGGTTTCGTGTCGCGCGCGCCGCGTTGGGCAATTGCACATAAATTCCCTGCACAAGAAGCACTCACCTTAGTAGAAGATATTACAGTACAAGTGGGACGTACCGGTGCAATTACACCAGTTGCAAGGCTAGCTCCAGTGTTTGTAGGCGGCGTGACAGTGACTAACGCTACGCTGCATAATGAAGACGAAATACGCCGTAAGGATGTGCATATTGGCGATACCGTCAGTGTGCGCAGGGCAGGTGATGTGATACCAGAAGTAGTGAATGTGCTAATCGAGCGCCGACCAATTAACGCACGTCGTTTTGTCATGCCTACAGTTTGTCCAGAATGCGGATCGCATATTCTAAAACAGGCCGATGAAGCCGTCGCGCGCTGCACTGGCGGTTTGTTTTGTCCTGCACAGCGTAAGCAGGCCATTGTTCATTTCGCATCGCGCCGTGCGATGGACATTGAAGGCCTAGGGGAAAAGTTGGCCGATCAATTAGTAGAAGCTAGGCTCGTACATACCTTGGCCGATATTTACAAGCTTGATTTAAGCACGTTAAGCAGTTTGGAACGCATGGCTACAAAGTCTGCACAAAATATTCTTAATGCACTACAAGTCAGGAAATCAACTACGCTAGCACGTTTTATTTACGCGCTAGGTATGCGTAATGTAGGCGAAGCTACGGCTAAAGATTTAGCAAAACATTTCGGCAACCTACCTGCGATAATGCGGGCTAGTTTGGATGAATTATTAATGGTGAATGATGTTGGCCCTGTAGTCGCAGAGTCTATTGCCAACTTTTTTTCTGAAATTCACAATCAAACAGTAATTGCAGAGCTACTGGAAGCAGGGATTATTTGGCAAGAAACCGATGGAAAGCAGCTTGCGACAGGTAATCTTGTCGGTAAAACTTTTGTGCTGACTGGCACTTTAGCTAATTTATCACGTGATGATGCCAAAGAAATGATAGAAGCTGCTGGTGGGAAAGTGAGCGGTAGCGTTTCTAAAAAAACGGATTATGTGATTGCTGGCAATGATGCAGGGAGTAAGCTGGATAAAGCTAAGGAGCTTAATTTAACCATTTTGGATGAAGCTGGGCTGCTAGCTCTTTTAGTTTAAGTTGTTAATCATGTCATTGCTATGAATCAACAAAGCTATCATCAATACCTTGAGCAAGTCATTATCATTGCAAAAGCTGCTGGCGAAGCCATCATGCAAGTATATTCAACTGATTTTAATGTACTTAAAAAAGATGACCACTCGCCGTTAACACAGGCCGATTTAGCTGCACATCAAGTGATTATCAACGCCTTGAGTGAACTTACACCACATATTCCAGTTCTTTCTGAAGAATCTGAAGCTATTGATTATGAAACGCGTAAAGCCTGGCAGCAATATTGGTTGATTGACCCTTTAGATGGAACCCGTGAATTTGTTAAACGTAATGGTGAATTTACTGTCAATATTGCGTTAATAGATAAGGGAGAATCTGTGCTAGGGGTGATATACGCACCCGTAAAAGAGCTATTGTATTTCGCAAGCCTCGGCTATGGCGCATACAAACAGTTGAATTCAGCAGGTAAAATACAAATTTATACTCGATCGTTAAGCCTAAAACAAGTTGTTGTTGCAGGTAGCCGCTCACACGCTGATGAAAGAATGCAAAATTTCATGCGAAATCTTGAGCTTTGTATTGGTGTGAACCCTGAACTTATTAGCATGGGAAGCTCTCTAAAAATTTGCTTAGTAGCTGAGGGACTGGCTGATGTTTACCCAAGGCTAGGACCTACCTCAGAATGGGACACTGCAGCCGCGCATTGTGTATTGAAAGAAGCGGGAGGTGATATTGTTGATCAGATGGGAAACACCATTCGCTACAACAGCAAACTCTCTTTGTTAAATCCTTTTTTCTTTGCTAAAAGCGGTGGCAATGAAAATTGGGCTAAGTATATTTAAGCGGTTTTTAGTTAAGCAGCTATGCAATACAACAATACAATCCAACAATAAATTTTAAAGAAGAGAAGCTGTTAATGAAATTACAATTTACTTTAAGTTTAATAATTATATCCTTGTTTATAAATAATGTTTATGCAAAAACTCATGAAGCTATTGCTTGTAATCAAGCATTTGAAAAAGGCGATTTAACCGTTGCGCTGACGCAAGCTGATCAGGCATTGATCAGCGATAAAAATGATAAAGATGCTCTCATTTGCCAAGGGCGTGTACTTGCCGCTAAAGGAGACTTTAATGCCGCTTTAACCGCTTTTAAATCTGCAGAAGTGCATTCCTCAGAGGCTTTCGATAAAACAATTGCTACATTACTCATTGGTAATACTTACAGGTCTCTCAATCAGCCTGAAATGTCTATAGAGAGTTACCGACAAACAATTTTGAACGCAAAGGCGGCTAAAAACCAAGCATTTGAGCGAATTGGCCATCATGCTATTGGTAACGTTTACTTTAAGGGGGGGCAGTTTACAAAGGCATTAGAATCTTTTATTGTAAGTAGCAAATTAGCTGCGAATGATAATGAGCGTGGCGAGAGTTATGAAACAATTGCTTTCACTTATCACAATATGAATCAGCATGATTTGGCGCTGAAGCATCAAATTAAAGCATATATGATGCACTCAGCTGTGGGCACTTTAGATCAACTTGCACATACTAGCATTGAGCTAGGGCGGTATCAGCTACTAACCAAACATTATATTAGTGCAGAAAACACTCTCAATAAAATTATTAAGCTAGCTAAAGAGCAGGGCGGTGCTTACTACGAAGCAAAAGCAAGTGTTGTTCTAGCTAAAGTTAAAGTTGCTACAGGTGATATTTCAGCGGCTAATGTATTGATCCAACATGCTAAATCTATTGCAAAAGACGCTCAAGATATAGCGCTAGATGAAGAAATTATTCAAGAAATCAAGAATTTATTATAAAACAAAGAATTTGTATTAGACCATTGTAAGGAATTTTAAAAGATAGCGACTAATCGACACGAGCAATACTTCATTGCCCTTTAACACTTAAGAGTAGCCATGATCATTCAAGCTAAATCAGACATTTCACCTTCAGAAATTACACCTAAAGAGGTGTTTGATAATCGACGTGACTTTATTCAAAAAGCTGGCTTAGGCTTAATTGCTGGCACTGCTTCTGCATTAAGTAACCCAATTAAAGCCGCAACAGTGAAGTCTGGTACGACCGATGGTGCCGGCAGACTAATAGGACGTGCAAATGCGCCTACGATAGCCAAAGCATCTGTATTTGGCTCTAGCAAAAAAATATCTGGCTATGCTAAAACTAGCTATGGCGCAGGCGAAAAACTAACGGCTTATGATGACATCACTAGCTATAATAATTACTATGAATTCGGTACTGATAAAAACGAGCCTGCAATCAATGCTAAGCTCTTTAAACCGCATCCATGGGCAGTTAGTGTCGAAGGTGAAGTTAAAAAAAATAAAACAATCAGCATTGAAGATATCTTCAAGCTAGCTCCTCTAGAAGAGCGCATTTATCGCATGCGCTGTGTTGAAGGCTGGTCTATGGTGATTCCTTGGATTGGCTTACCTCTAGCGCAATTAATTAAATGGGCTGAACCGAGCAGCAATGCTAAGTATGTAGAATTTATTTCATTGGCTGACAAACAGCAAATGTCTGGGCAAAATTTACAAGTACTAGATTGGCCATACACAGAAGGTTTACGCATGGATGAAGCAATGCATCCACTTACCATTTTGGCAGTTGGTTTATATGGGGAGCAATTACCAAATCAAAATGGTGCGCCTCTGCGTTTGGTGACTCCGTGGAAATATGGTTTCAAAGGTATTAAAGGTATCGTGAAAATCCGTTTTTCTGAAAAAATGCCTGTCTCTAGTTGGATGAAAGCTGGTCCTACTGAGTATGGTTTTTATGCAAATGTAAACCCTAACGTAGAGCATCCACGTTGGACTCAATCATCCGAGCGACGTATCGGAGGCGGCTTATTTGCAGGTCGAATTAAAACGCAGATGTTTAATGGTTACACCGAGCAAGTAGGGCAGATGTACGCAGGTTTAGATCTACGTAAGAACTTTTAAGAATAAGCCATACGGCCCAAGGCCAATAGATATGTTAAGTTTTTTTAAAACAATACCGAGTAAAAAGCAATTATCATGGATTAAAATCTTTGTATTTTTACTTTGCTTAGTCCCACTAACTCGTTTAGTCTGGCTGGGGCTCCAAGATAGATTATCTGCCAATCCGATAGAATTTATTGAGCGCTCTACTGGGTTTTGGGCGCTATTCATACTTTTGGCAACCTTAACTTTAACGCCAATTAGGCTAATTTCTGGACTTACCTGGCAAATTCAACTGCGCCGCATGCTAGGTTTGTTTATGTTTTTTTACGCTTGCTTACATATTGCAAGTTATCTATGGCTTGATTTTTCATTTAATTGGGCAGATATATCTAAAGACATTATTAAACACCCC
Organism: Methylotenera sp.; assembly: GCA_030693535.1. The sequence goes on along the minus strand of JAUYAL010000078.1, from coordinate 117,709 downwards.
CGTATATTAATAGGCTTTGTAGCATTTGTCTTAACGATACCACTTGCCATAACATCTAGTAACGCTATGGTGAGACACTTGCGCGAGTATTGGAAGCAACTCCATCAATTAGTATATTTAATTGCGATTTTAGGCGTTGTTCATTTTTGGTGGCTTGTAAAAAAAGATATTCGCGAGCCACTTCTATATGCAAGTATTTTATTTGTGCTACTTGCTATCAGAATCTATTATAAAAAAAAATCAATTCTTACAAAAATTGGTATTCATGTTTCATTTTAGTAAATCATTACCATTAGAATTCGATACAACTAGCTACTTTATTATTTGTAAGTAATTAGTCATCGCTACGACCAATTAACACAGCTAACTTATATTAATTAGTCTTCATCCAACCTGCATAGAAATTTTCAAGGGGATTTAAATGCACATATGTTCTGTTGCAACTAAAAGTATTAATTATTACAGAAATACCATCATCCAACTTAATGCTTATTCAGATAGCATACCATCCTTATTTTTACGGTTAGTACTTGCCTGGGAATTTGGAGAGGCTGGTTTTGAAAAACTTCATGGTACCAACTGGTTTGGTGATTTATCTTTTCCGTTTCCCTTTAATTTTCTTCCACCTGATGTCAGTTGGGGGATTGCAACTTATTTTGAAATAATTGGTGCGTTCGCTTTGGCTTTAGGGTTAGCCACAAGATTTTTCTCAGTATCTCTAATCATACTGACTATCGTTGCAATTTCTGCAGTGCATTGGCCAGAACAATGGAGCACTTTAAGTGAGTTGCTTAAGGGTTACCGTATTATTGATGAGAATGACGATGGTTTCGGTAATTTCAAATTACCTTTATTATTTATTGTGATGTTTTTACCTTTGTTATTTTGCGGAGCAGGTAAACTAAGTTTAGATTATGTTATCAAGAATAGATTGGGTTAGTTTGAGTATATAATCAATTTTACATAATATACATTATACGAAGTTAATATGGCAAAAATAAAGCCAGTTTTTGAGCTTGGCTTTATTATTGAAATACACTTCTGTTAATTGTAAACAATATTATCTATTGTTAAAAAAAGCAATGTTCATTGCTTTATCATTCACGAAAGTGATTTCGGTTTCTTTATACGTGCGTTTAGGATCGTAATTGACTATATTTTTGTAGTACCACATTTCAACATTTACGCGCTTTGAATTTTTCTCATCTGCTCCAACTCTGCCAAGAAAGCTACCAGCGCCCTGGGGTTTTACAGACAACTCTTTCTTAAAGGGAGCACCTAGCTTTGTAGTGAATATTTTTTTACTTTTCCCACTAAATGTATTTAAAAACTGATCCTCCGTGTATGTCGCTTTCTTTCCTGCAGCATAAACTACAACCGATGTTGCAGAAAGTAACATAGCTATTGATAATCCTAAGCATAATTTTTTCATTGTTTTGTTCATAATATCTTTCATGTTGAATTGCATTTTATAAATCTCCTGCTATTAGTATAATTATCTCACTTAACCTAGATTTAGCATAATTGGTACATAGAAAAACGTCGAGCTATTGTTATAACGCTTCAACATAAGCTATTGCTGACTTAATTTACCTTTAATTTAAGTCCATCATATCCAACATACACATCAGGCGGCAAACTTGCACTTAACAAGTTGTATTCTAAATCATGTGTCATATGTATCAAATAAGTTGATTGAGCTTTAATCAGACTCGCGTAATGAAGGCTTTGTTCCAAGTTAATATGGGTAAAGTGTGTTTTGTATCTTAGGCAATCCAATAGCAGCAATTTAAGCCCATGCAATAGTGACAATGAGCTTTCAGGAATACTCGATACGTCAGTGAGATAAGCGATATCCCCTATTCGATAACCATAAATAAAATGATTGCCGTGCTTAAGTGGTATTGGAATAATGGTCTGATTAAAAAGTTCAAATGGTTCATTGATTGGATTTACCTTCAGCACAGGTAAATCCCAAAAGTCGCTTGGCTCACGTAACGTGTAAGCAAATTTATCGGCAATATGTGCCATAGCCTCATGACTACCATAAAGTGGAATTTGGATACGTTGAATCTGACAAAATCCACGTAAGTCATCAATTCCATGTAAATGATCAGCATGAGTATGGGTGTATAACACCGCATCGATATGCGTAATATTTTCTCTCAATGACTGAAATCGTAAATCTGGTCCAGTATCGATTAATAGCACTTTGCCACTATTTAATTCTATTAAACTGGAACAACGTGTCCGATTGTTTCGCGGATCAGTGGATTTGCAAGCATCACAACTGCACCCCAGCATAGGTGTTCCTGCACTAGAACCAACACCAAGTATAGTTAATTGCATGCGATACTAGACTGTAGGTTTAATAACGTCATTTAATAGGCAATGAGACTGCATGCTTGAATAAACGAAAGAAATTTTTTGTCGTGGCTGCTGATACTTCTTCAAAAGAAATCCCACGTAGTTTTGCAAGCTCTTCCGCGACATGCTTAACATAACTAGGTTGATTTGTTTTACCGCGATATGGCATAGGTGCGAGATACGGGGAATCGGTTTCTACCAATATTTTATCTAGAGGCACTTGTTTTGCAACCTCTTTAATCATTAGCGCATTTTTAAAAGTAACAATTCCAGAAAATGATATGTAAAAACCTAGCTCAATCGCCTGTAAAGCAACGTCTAAGTTTTCAGTAAAACAGTGCATTACGCCCCCTATTTTTTGCACGTTTTCCTCGCGCATGATGCGCAAGGTATCTTCAGATGCGCTACGCGTATGGATAACCAAAGGCTTGTCGCAGGCTATAGCGGCGCGAATATGCGTACGAAAACGAGTGCGTTGCCATTCTAAATCTCCTTTTAGCCTAAAGTAGTCTAAGCCGGTTTCTCCAATTGCAATCACTTTTGGATGCTTTGCTAATTCTAAAAGCTCTTCAACTGTTGGCTCTTTAATATTTTCATAATCTGGATGCACGCCAACTGAGGCATAAAAATTATCATTATTTTCTGCCAATGCCAGCACCTGGGGAAAGTCAGGTAAAGTCACTGAAATGCATAATGCATGCCCTACTTTATTATCTTGCATAGCTTGCTTGATAGCAGGTAAGTTTTCTAAAAGTTCTGGGAAATTAAGATGACAGTGCGAATCAACAAGCATAGATAAGTATCATGGATTTTAAAAATTAATGTGTAGGGCCGTTTTTGATAATTTAAATCCAAAAATATGGCTTGCGCCTCAAGACAGGATTAATACAACCATCCTTTAAAAACAGCAAGATCACATAGTATGTGTGGGTCTTGATGATTTCAAAGCGCTGCCAAGCAAGCCTTCAATTTTATTTCGCGCTTCTAAGCCACCATCTTTTTCGCTAAATTGCACGCCCACGCCCTGCGGTCTTCCTGCTTGTGCTGTTGGTGTAACCCAAACGACATGCCCTACTACCTTTAATTTCACAGGGTCATCAATTAAGCTTAACAACATAAATACTTCTTCGCCTATTTTAAACGGCTTACTTGTTGGTATAAACAAGCCACCGCCCTTAACGTAGGACATATAAGCAGCATAAAGGGCTGCTTTTTCTTTAATTGCAAGCGATAAAACACCTGGTTTTGGTGCAGTTGTATTAATTTCCGCTAAATCTTCAGCCATTATTTACCTTTACCTGTCAAGTGTATTCTCAATGATTAAAATATTGCGCTTTAACTGGGCTTTCGGCTCATAAAAAGTCGGGTGTATTCTATTAGCAAGCTTTCTATTTGCAATTCATGATTCAATGGATGCAATGTAAGCTTACGCAACGCATCAACTTTCTTTTGCAATTGCAACAATTTACTCAAGTTTACCTTGTCAGCCAAGACTTGCAAAGCTCCTATATGCAAAGTATGGTAACGAGGTTGCTCCGTTAACCGTATTGCAACAATATCATATATCCACTTTTGCAGTGCAATAATGCCGGTTTCTACAGAACTTGCAATTAACGCGGCGGCGGCAATATGTGCTGGCAGTTTTTCACCAAGGGCTAATAAGCGCCAAACTTCGGTTAATTGGCTGAATTGTATTTGCTCAGCAAGCACTTTGATTGGTGAACCATCCGAATAAGCTAGTTGTTGCTTTGTATTTTGCACGCCCTTCTCATTAAGCCATGCCAGTGCTTGAGTTTCATCAGGGATAGGCATACTTACTTTTTGGCATCGGCTAATAATTGTAGGTAATAAGCGCTGTAACTGTTGTGCAACCAGAATGAAAATGACCCCCTCGGCAGGTTCTTCCAGCATTTTTAGTAGCGCATTGGCAGAAGCTAAATTAAGTGCTTCCGCTGATTGAACAAGTATGACGCGTAAACCGTCACTACGATGACTTGATAGGCTTAAAAAGCTACTCAAGTCTCGAATCTGCGAGACTGAAATTTGTGTTTTCTTCTTAATTTTTTTTGCGGGTATACCTTCGTTTTCGGATTCCGACTCTTGCTCTGGACTAAGTAAGCGAAAATCTGGGTGACTTTCATCATTAAACCAATTGCAACTTGAACATATGCCGCAAGAATGGCCTTGTGGGTTTGTGTTAGAAGCTAAGAATCTGTTAGGGCATAAAAGTGATTTACTTAAATGTAGCGCGAAATCATATTTTCCTGTTCCTGCCCGCCCATAAAATAACAGGGCATGTGGTAATCGCTGATTATCTTGGTTAACTAAGCGCCAAACATTACCTTGCCAAGGATACAATCCATTTACAATCATAATGTTAAAATTACTTCTTCAACTGAAATCTTAACCAAATCCAAAGGCCTATTAGCATCTATAATTCTAAATCTTACAGGATTATCTACAGCCCGCTGTAAATAAGCCTGACGAATGCGAGTAAAAAAATCTGCATTTTCTCGCTCAAATTTATCTGGCTCACGCGCATTTGCAAGCCTCTGTATGCTAACTTCAACAGGTACGTCAAATAAAAGCGTTAAATCAGGTTGCAAATCAGCTTGAACCCAACGCTCAAGTAATTGGATTTTATCAGCAGCAACACCCTTAGCGCCGCACTGGTAAGCGTAAGTTGCGTCTGTAAAGCGATCTGACAACACGTATGCTCCTCTTGCCAACGACGGTGCAATAACGCAGTTAATATGCTCGCGTCGTGCGGCAAACATGAGTAAAGTTTCCGTCTCCGCGTGCATAGACTCATGCAGAAGAAGTTCTCGCAAGCGCTCTCCTAATGCCGTTCCACCTGGCTCACGCGTTGAAACTACTTCGTGCCCGCGCGATTGCAAAATGGCAATGATGCTCGGGATATGTGTGCTCTTTCCTGCACCATCCATGCCTTCAAGCGTGATGAACTTTCCTTTCATACTACATTTCTCATCAAATATTTTCCATCAAGAATTCTTTGTCAATACATTTATTTTTTTAACTGATAACGAACTACAGCACGATTATGGTCTGCTAAATTAGTAGAGAAAGCGTGGCTACCATCACCTTTTCCCACAAAATATAGTGCTTTTGTTTTTTCTGGGTGTAAAGCTGCATCTATAGCTGCCATGCCTGGCATGGCAATAGGCGTAGGTGGAAGGCCGTTACGTGTATAAGTATTGTAAGGTGTATCTGCCAGTAAGTCCTTTTTGCGAATATTACCTCTGTAAATTGACCCCATACCATAAATCACAGTTGGATCTGTTTGCAAACGCATTCCGATGCGTAATCGATTTATAAAAACACCAGCAATCATAGGACGTTCACTTGCTTTACCTGTTTCTTTTTCGATAATTGACGCCATAATAAGCGCCTGATAACTATTTTTATAAGGTAAATTTGCATCTCGACCTTCCCACGCATTGGCAAGCTTGCTATGCATGGCATCATAACTACGTTGTAAGATTACCGCATCTGAGGTATTGCGATCAAAATAAAAGGTGTCAGGAAAAAACAAACCCTCAGCAACACTATAATCAGAGCCTACTAATCTTAAGATTTCCTGATCTGACAATACTGTGATTGTTTGTTTTATAGCATCATTAGTTGTAAGCTTTGCGCGCATTTGTGCAAAGGTGCGCCCTTCAATAAACGTAATGCTCCCTTGCGTTGCTTTTCCGTGGTTAAGTGATAGTAGTAATTGATAAGGTGTTATATTTCTATTTAAAGTGTAATTGCCGGCTTGCAAATAAGATTCTTTATGAAGTAGTTTCGCCAAAATAATGAAACGCCAAGGCTCAGTTAATACTTCCTGATTAACCAGTTGGATAGCAATACTTTTTAAGCTGCTTTTAGGTTCAATGACGATTTCCTGGGCTTTCGGCTGTAATTTTAAAGAGCTGACTGAGAAATAAACCAGCCACACGCTTAACACTAACGCGGCTAAAAAACCCAGTAGTATCAAATTTTTAATGCGTTTAATCATTTGTGAGTAAGTTTCTAAATGTTTTTGCTAAAGGTAATTGTGGCCAAGTAGTGTCACTAACTTTATGGACTTGAAAAGCACCGTATAAACTATTACAAATGATTACTTCATCAGCCTGCAATAGGCGACTTAAGGGTAGTTTTGCCACGTCGATGGTTAAATTTAGTACAGCAGATAACGCAATAATACGCTGCCTAGTAACGCCTGCTACACCACATTGACTTAAATCTGGAGTCATAAGCACGGTGTCAAAGCGGGCGAAAATATTGCTCATAGTACATTCTATTACTTTACCTTGGCTATCTAATAGCAAGCCATCAAAGATGCTTTCATCGCGCCACTCCATGCGCGCCAAAATATTTTCAATACGATTTAGGTGTTTAATACCAGCAAGTATAGGTTGGAGGCCTAAGCGCGTGTCACATACATGTAAATCAACACCTGTTGTATAGTATTCTTCTGTATATTCTGGCATAGCGGATTTAATAACCACGCGCGTAGGAGTAACTACTGCAGGTGGCTTGTAGCCACGTTCTCCCTCACCACGAGTGATGATTATTTTTACAACGTCTAGTTTTTTGCTATCAATCTCTTCAACTGAAAATAATTGAACGAAATCGCTCATTAACAATTCTGCACTTGGGCAAACAATGCCTATTGCCGCACAATCTGCAACTAATTTTTGATAATGTAGTGGCCATTCAACCGGCATGCCACTTCGCATCAACATCGTGCGAAACACGCCATCACCGTAAGCAAAGCCTCGATCTAATGGAGAAATTATTTGATTAAAATCACCGTTAATTAAATAGGTATGTGTGCGATGCATATTCATAATTAAACCATAGCGCTAGCTAATTCACTATCTATGAATGAGTCAAAGTAAACAAAAAGCCTGCGAAAATTGGATTTCGCAGGCTTGACGTAAATTTAAAATGATTTAGACCTAATTTAAATTTATATATTATTGAACTTAAACTTTCTTAAACACAAGACTGCCGTTAGTGCCACCAAAACCAAAGTTATTTTTAAGCGCATATTCAATCTTAATATCCCGAGCGGTATTTGCGCAAAAATCCAAATCGCATTCGGGATCTTGATTAAAAATATTAATGGTAGGTGGTGATACTTGATTGTAAATAGAAAGTACTGTAAAAACAGATTCCAATCCGCCCGCACCACCAAGTAAATGACCTGTCATAGACTTCGTTGAATTAACAACCAGCTTGTAAGCATGCTCGCCAAAAGCTGCTTTAATAGCATTGGTTTCATTAGCATCACCTAATGGTGTCGAAGTGCCATGCGCATTAATAAATTGAACTTCACTTGGGTCAATGCATGCATTTTTCAATGCATTTAGCATTGATCTGCGTGGACCATCCATGTTTGGTGCAGTCATATGATAAGCATCTGCACTCATACCGTAACCGCTCAATTCGGCATATATTTTTGCACCGCGGGCTTTGGCATGCTCATACTCTTCAAGCACTAGCACACCAGCACCTTCGCCAATGACAAAGCCATCACGATCTTTATCCCACGGGCGACTTGCGGTTGCAGGGTCATCATTTCGAGTTGAAAGTGCACGTGATGCAGCAAAACCGCCCACACTTAACCGAGTAATTGCAGCTTCTGCACCGCCTGCAACCATCACATCTGCATCACCGTATTCAATCATACGGGATGCATCGCCAATGGAGTGTGTGCCAGTCGTACAGGCAGTTACAATGGCAACATTCGGCCCTTTTAAGCCAAATATAATACTTAAGTTTCCTGAAATCATATTGATGATTGTGCCAGGAATAAAGAACGGTGATATTTTACGAGGACCAGATTCTTTATATAAAATGTCTGTATCTTCAATAAACTGCATGCCGCCTATGCCTGAGCCAATAGAAACACCTATTCGTTCAGCATTTTGCTCAGTAACTTCGATACCAGAATCCTTAAATGCTTCAATCCCTGCAGCTAAGCCATACTGAATAAACGTATCCATACGCCTTGCGTCTTTTGCTGAAATAAAATCTTCAGCATTAAAGTCTTTTACTTCTCCAGCGATGGTGGAGGAAAAAGCACTGGCATCAAATTTGGTAATCTGCGCGATACCAGATTTTCCAGAAATGACATTGTCCCATGCAGTTTTAACGCCAATACCAACAGGCGAAACCACACCAAGACCAGTAATCACAACACGACGTTTAACCATAGGCTTAGACATAAGAAAAGTCTCTTAAAAATGATTAACCCAGAAATCTTTACAAAAAAATGCTGTTAGATGATTTCTGGGTTTTAAAGCAATTGCAAGGCGTTAACCATTTTTAACAATGCAAGTAACGCCTACATGAATTATTTTAGGTTAGTATTGATGTAATCAATCGCTAATTGAACGGTTGTGATTTTTTCTGCTTCTTCATCAGGAATTTCACAGTCAAATTCTTCTTCTAATGCCATGACTAGCTCAACGGTATCGAGAGAATCAGCACCTAAATCATCTACAAACGATGATGAATTTTTAACATCAGCTTCATTTGCACCAAGTTGCTCAGTAACAATTTTTTTAACACGTTGTTCGATGTCAGACATCTAAATACCCCTTTAATTAAAAAATAGCCAAATACTCAATAAAATACAGCTAAGTTGATATTCTACCAAAACTCGAGCAGAATATAAAAAAACTTTTACACCATTAACATACCGCCATTCACATGAATTGTCTCACCAGTAATGTAAGCCGCACTAGGTGATGCTAAAAATGCCACGGTAGCAGCAATCTCTTTTACATTTCCTAAACGCCCAACTGGGATGCGAGCAAGCATTTTATTTGTAATTTCTTCTGACAACTCTGCCGTCATGTCTGTATCAATAAAGCCTGGAGCTACGCAATTCACAGTAATACCTCGGCTACCTACTTCTGCCGCCAATGATTTTGTAAAGCCTGTCATGCCTGCTTTAGCTGCAGCATAGTTGGTTTGCCCCGCATTTCCCATGTGACCTACCACTGATGAAATGCTGATAATGCGACCAACACGCGCCTTCATCATTGGACGTAATACAGCTTGGCTCATACGAAATACTGAGGTTAAATTAGTGCTGATTACACCATCCCAATCTTCATCTTTCATGCGCATCAGTAAGGTATCCCGGGTAATGCCCGCATTGTTAACTAAGATGCTAACATCACCATACTTTTCGCTGATTGATTTTAATGTGCTTTCTACCTGTGTAGCATCATTTACATTTAAGGCCATGCCCTCACCTTTAATATTTGCAGCTAGAAAAGCTTCACTGATTGCACTGGCACCAGCGACTGAGGTGGCTGTGCCAATAACGATTGATCCCTGTTCTCCAAGCGCTAATGCGATTGCTGCTCCAATACCACGACTTGCACCTGTAATTAAAGCAATTTGCCCTGTTAACATAATAATCCTTTAAATATAATAATTAAGTTATAGTGCGGCTTGCAAGTCAATAAAAGCCTGATTGTTAGTCAGTGCCACACAAGGAAATTCTGCCACAATGCGTTTTGTCAGCCCAGCTAATACTTTGCCTGGGCCACATTCTGCTGCTTGATTAATGCCTATTGCATGAATAGCTTGTACTGTTTCAACCCAGCGCACAGGGCTATATAATTGGCGCACTAAAGCATCCTTAATTTTTTCAGCATTATCATAACTAGCAACATCAGCATTATGTATCACAGAAATTTTTGGTATATTCACCGTTACATTCTTTAAATACTCAGCTAGAAGAACGGCAGCAGGTTTCATTAACGCGCAGTGAGATGGAACACTTACTGGTAAAGGTAATGCACGTTTGGCACCCTTGCTTTTTGCAAACTCCATACCACGCTCTACCGCAGCTCTATTGCCAGCAATGACTACTTGTCCTGGTGAGTTAAAGTTAACGGCTTCTAGTACTTCATTTTGAGCAGCTTCAGTACATACGGCACGCACGGCATCATCATCTAAACCTAATATCGCCGCCATTGCGCCAACGCCTTCAGGAACAGCATTCTGCATTGCCTCAGCTCGATATTTGACTAAAGGTAAGGCGTCAACAAAACTTAATGCACCAGCTACGACTAAAGCTGAATACTCACCTAAGCTATGGCCAGCCAATACATTTGGCTTTGCACCGACTGCCTTGTCATAAGCACGCGCAGTAGCAACGCCAGCCGTCAGCATCAAGGGTTGTGTATGTTGAGTTAAATTTAATAGATCATTCGGCTCAGTCGCCATCAACCAAAAATCTACACCTAAAATATCTGAAGCTTCAGTAAATGTATCTCGGATGATTTTAGAATCGCCAGACTCGTTTGTAAAACCAGCCATCATTCCTACTGATTGCGAGCCTTGACCTGGGAAAAAAAATGCAAGTTTATTCATAATTGTAATAACTTTTAAATGTGATTTTACCGTTTACATAGCACTTGCAAAGTACAAGCACAAAATATTTAATGCATATATTGCCTAGTATTTAATTAGCGCAGAACCCCAGGTGAAGCCACCACCAAAAGCCTCCATCAGCACAATGTCTCCACGTTTAATTCTTCCATCACGCACAGCTACATCAAGAGCTAAAGGAATTGATGCTGCGGAGGTATTACCATGCTTATCTACAGTTACGATAACCTTATCCATACTCATGTCGAGCTTCTTTGCAGTTGCTTGCAATATGCGAATATTAGCTTGATGAGGTACCAACCAATCAATATCTGATTTTTTTAGGCCATTCGCGGTTAGCGTTTCATCTACAATCGCATCAAGGGTATTTACCGCGACTTTGAATACAGCATTACCTTCCATCACAACTGTATCATTACCTTCGGCGTTACGTGGTACATGTAACATTTTTTCATAATTGCCATCGGCGTGCAAATGTGTGGAGATCACGCCCTGCTCATCACTGGCTTGCAAAATGACTGCACCAGCACCATCACCCCACAAAATACAATTGCCACGATCAGTCCAGTCTACGATAGTAGAGAATGCTTCAGCGCCGACAACCAGCGCGCATTTAGCTTCACCTGCTTTAATAAAGTTATCGGCCGTTGCTAACGCATAAACAAAACCACTACAAACGGCTTGCAAATCAAATGCTGGGCAACCTGCGATTCCTAATTTATTCTGCAATATTACAGCGGTACTAGGAAAAATTTTATCTGGGGTTGTTGTAGCTACAATAATCAAATCAATATCATTTGCAGAGAGCCCAGAAGATTCAATGGCGTTGCGCGCAGCGTGCAGGGCTAGATCACTAGTAAACTCACCTTCTGCTACTATGTGCCGCTCACGTATGCCAGTACGTGTAAAAATCCATTCATCGGTCGTGTCGACCATGCACTCAAGTTCAGCATTTGTGAGCAATTTTTTAGGGAGATAACTCCCTGTTCCTGCTATACGTGAATGGCTCATTCGATGTCCGTGGTCATGTTATTTGAATTACCAGTAATCTGCGATTCCATGTGTTCAATTTCCAGTTGCATAGTAATGCGCTTGAGCACACCACTGCGAGACTCCTCAACCGCAGTATGAATAGCGTTTAAAAAAGCGAAGCTATCAGCCCCACCATGACTTTTAACTACAATACCGCGCAAACCTAATAAACTAGCACCATTGTAGAGTCGTGGATCCATACGCTTTTTGAAGGCGTTTAATACAGGTTTACATGCAATCCCCATAAGCTTGGTGCGCCAATTTCGCTTAAATTCCTGCGCAAGAAAACGACCAATCATTTGTAATAAGCCCTCACCAGCTTTAAGTGTAACATTACCGACAAAGCCATCACACACAACCACGTCAGTAGTGCCTTTGAAAATATCGTTACCTTCAATATTGCCATAAAAGTTAAGATGGCTTTCACGCAATAACTCCCCCGTTTTTTTAACAACATCATTACCCTTGATGTCTTCCGACCCTATATTAAGCAAACCAACAGTTGGGTTCTCAATATTTTCAACACAGGATACCAGCATACTTCCCATAACGGCGAATTGTAACAACTGTTCAGCAGTACAATCGGCATTTGCACCTAAATCTAAAATATAAGCTTTACCTTTTTGACAAGGAAATACTCCAGCAATGGCTGGTCTATCAATGCCAGGTAAGGTCTTTAACACAAAGCGGGCTGTAGCCATCAATGCGCCAGTATTACCTGCACTTATGCAAGCAGAAGCCTCACCACTTTTAACTAAATTAATAGCTACGCGCATTGAGGAATCTTTTTTATTTTTAAGTGCACTCTGAGGCTGTTCATCCATCGTAACAACTTCGCTAGCATGATGAATGCGTAAGCGCGGGCTGGTAGTTGCTTTTAATGCTTTAAGTTCAGCCTCTATTGCATCATTTAAACCAACTAAAACTATATTGAGTTGATGATCTGACTCAAGCGCTTTAAGTGCTGCAGGAATGGTGACATGCGGACCGTGATCGCCACCCATTGCATCAATTGCTACAGTAATATCCATAAGTTTACTCAGTTTACCGTCAAGATTGACTAGCTACTTATATTAAATGGCTAGATAATACGAATTGGTGCCGTAAAAACACCAACGCCGCACCATAATTGGAGCGGCGTTAAATTGTTTATCAACGACCAAACAAAATTCAATGTTATATTTGCCAAGCTCGATTATAAAAACCGCTTTGAGGTCAAACTTGGACTAATATTAAAGAAGAATTATTCGCCTTTTGTTGACAACACTTTACGTCCACGATAATAGCCATTTGGGCTGATGTGGTGGCGCAAATGCGTTTCGCCTGTTGTAGGCTCAATAGCCAAAGCTGGGTTGACTAAAAAGTCATGTGATCTATGCATACCGCGTTTTGACGGTGTTTTTTTGTTTTGCTGAACTGCCATAATAAACTCCAATAAAATGATTAAAACATCATCTCAATTACTTACAAACTGATGCGAAATTAACGCTTTGCACCACTAATTTAAGATTACGTTAAACTGCTAGGGCGCCACTATAATACAAAACCTAGCTTTTGTCAGCCAAAATCGCATTTTTAAGACTTAATTAACCCCTTTAAGACTGCAAAAGGATTCGCCTTTTCGCCACTTTGTCCAACAATCACGCCACAATCCCCTTCATGGATAGGCGCAATTGGCATTGCCATGATAATCTCATCTTCTAGAAGAGCAATAATATCCATATTTTGACTCGCTTGCTGCACATCAATATCGTCACTATTATCAATTTCAACTGAAGATAAATCAGTATCACTGACTTCACCAATTAAGTAATTGAAATTTAATGATAAATTAAGTGGCATTTCTCCCAAACAGCGCTGGCAAGTGGTGGTTAAATTAGTGGTCAATGATAAGTTTAAAAGATGCCGCCCTGCCGCATCAGTACTTCCCTGCAATTTATAGCTAATCGAACCTGTAGGCTTTTTAATTGCATGAGTAATAACGGCAGCATGCAGTAGCAATTCATTCAGTCTAGAGCAGTCTACAAGCGATAAATTTTCAATAAGGCATTCATTCTTTTTTGTAAACGCAAGGTTGTCGATAAATAATGTGTGCTTAGTCATTTTCTTATGCTCTAAATTTAGTTCTTTGGGATTTATCTATAAAGATTTCACATGTTATAATTACAGGGATTTAGTGAAAAATTAAGGCAAGTAAACGTGTTTAAAAAAATTCTTGTAGCTAACCGCGGCGAAATCGCAGTGCGTATTGTACGCGCTTGCTCTGAAATGGGCATTAAGTCCGTAGCGATTTATGCGGACGCTGATCGTCAAGCGCTGCACGTCAAAAAGGCAGATGAGGCCTATAACATTGGTGCAGACCCAGTAGCTGGCTATCTAAATGCGCACAATATTGTGAATTTAGCAGTTGCTTCTGGTTGCGATGCTTTGCATCCTGGCTATGGATTTTTATCTGAGAATCCTGAATTGGCTGAGATTTGCGAACGCCGCGGCGTTAAATTTATTGGCCCAAATGCGGATGTTATCCGTCAAATGGGAGACAAGATTCAAGCAAGAAATGCCATGACTGGAGCTGGTATACCTTGCACACCTGGCAGTGATGGTAATTTAGCGAGTCTAGATGATGCAGTAGCCCTAGCTGCAAAAATTGGCTACCCTGTCATGTTGAAAGCGACCAATGGTGGTGGTGGTCGTGGCATCCGTCGTTGTGACAGTGAAAAAGAGCTGTTGAGTAACTATGATCGCGTTATTTCTGAAGCGAGTAAGGCTTTCGGTAAGCCTGAAGTATTTTTAGAAAAGTGTGTCGTCACTCCTCGCCACATTGAGGTGCAAATTTTGGCTGACTCACAAGGTAATGTGATTCATTTATTTGAGCGTGATTGCTCTATTCAACGCCGCAATCAAAAACTAATTGAAATAGCCCCATCTCCTCAGTTAAGCCAAGCCCAGCGAGATTATATTGGTAGTTTAGCGGTAAAAGCTGCTAAAGCTGTAGGTTATGAAAACGCAGGCACAGTTGAATTTTTGCTAGATTCAAACAACACGTTCTACTTTATGGAAATGAACACGCGCTTGCAAGTTGAGCATACAGTGTCCGAAACGATTACTGGTATTGATATTGTGCAAGAGCAAATTCGTGTCGCTTACGGTTTGCCGTTACAGTACGAGCAAAAAGAAGTACAGTTCCGTGGCTATGCAATGGAGTTTCGCATCAATGCAGAAGATCCAAAAAATGACTTTTTACCTAGTTTTGGTAAAATTACGCGATACTATGCGCCAGGAGGACCTGGCGTCCGCATGGATGCCGCGATATATAGCGGCTATGTCATTCCACCTTACTATGATTCCATGTGTGCCAAGCTTACAGTTTGGGCATTAGACTGGGATAGTGTCATTGAGCGCGGTCGACGTGCGTTAGATGACATGTTAATTTACGGTGTGAAAACAACCATACCGTATTATCAAGAGATTTTAAAGCATCCAGACTTTAGAGATGCAAACTTTAATACCAGCTTTGTAGAAGCGCATCCCGAGCTGACTAAATATGCAAATGAAATACCTCCCGAGATGATTGCCGCGGCAATTTCTGCGGCCATTGCTGCACATGAAGGCATTTAAATTATAAATTTATTCACATTAAAACAGATAGTTAAACGAAATAATTAAAGTAAAGAGTTACACTATGACAAAAATACAAGCAACCCAATCTCCAAAAGTGCTAGTTACTGAGTTAGTTTTACGCGATGGTCATCAATGCCATATTGCTACACGCATGCGCACCGAAGACATGTTGCCGATTTGCGCTAAGTTAGATGCAATTGGCTTTTGGTCATTAGAAGCTTGGGGGGGTGCAACATTTGATGCGTGTGTGCGCTATTTGAAAGAAGATCCTTGGGAACGCCTAAAAACCCTGCGTAAGGCTTTGCCTAACTCACGTATTCAAATGCTATTGCGCGGTCAAAATTTATTGGGCTATCGCCACTATTCTGATGATGTCGTAAGAGCTTTCGTGCAAAAATCTGCTGATAATGGTGTTGATGTTTTTCGTATTTTTGATGCACTTAATGATACACGGAATCTGCAAGTTGCAATCCAAGCGGTTAAAAAAGCTGGCAAACATGCAGAAGGTACTATTAGCTATACCACAAGCCCTGTACATGATGTTGCCCACTTTGTTGACATTGCTAAAGAACTTGAAGCTATGGGGTCAGATACCATAGCCATTAAAGATATGGCGGGCATACTCACACCACAGGCTACGGTTGAATTAGTGAAAGCCTTGCGTGCCAATGTAAGTGTACCACTACATATTCATAGCCATTCTACCAGTGGCTTAGCCAGTATGAATTTACTGCGCGCAATTGAAAACGGCGCGGTAATGATTGATACTTGCAGTGGTGCATTTTCAGAAGGTGCCAGCCATCCAACAACTGAAAGTATGATCGTAGCCTTAAAAGGTACAGAATTTGACACGGGGTTAGACGTTACGGCAATGCAAGAAGTTACAGCATATTTCAAAGAAATACGCAAAAAATATTGGCAATTTGAAAGTGAATATTCAGGTGTTGATACGCGCGTACTTTTAAACCAAGTACCAGGTGGCATGATTTCAAATTTGAGTAACCAATTAAAGGAACAAGGTGCGCTTGATCGCATGGATGCAGTATTGGCAGAGATTCCATTGGTACGTAAAGACCTTGGTTATATTCCATTGGTAACACCAACTTCGCAAATTGTTGGTACTCAAGCTGTATTAAATGTGATGACAGGCCAACGTTACAAATCAATTACCAATGAAGTTAAAAATTATTTCTTAGGTCAATATGGTAAAGCACCAAGCGCAGTCAATGCAGACGTAAGAAAGCTAGCAATTGGTGATGCAGAACCTATTACGTGTCGTCCAGCAGATTTGTTAACACCTGAAATGGTCAAACTCACTAGTGAAGCAGAACGTTTTGCGCAATCAGAAGAGGATGTGCTTACCTATGCAATGTTTCCAGATATTGGAAAAACCTATTTGCAAGAACGCAATGCAGGGTCACTAAGTCCTGAAGTGCTACTAGATAAAGCAACGGCAAATGCTAGCGCATCACGTTATGCACCTAGCGAGTTTAAAGTCACGCTTCATGGCGAAACTTTCCATATTAACTTAACTGGTAGTGGTCATAGTGGCCAAGAGAAAAGGCCCTTCTATGTATCCATTGATGGTATTGCTGAAGAAGTCATCGTTGAAACTTTAAGTGAAATAGAAGTTTCTGGTGGCAGCAGTAATGGCAAAAAGAAGGCCGTTGCGACCAAAGGTGCTACAGGTCGCCCACGCCCATCACATGCTGGCCATGTAACAACCTCAATGCCAGGAACGATAGTCGCTGTAAAAGCTAAAGTGGGTGACAAAGTAAGTGCTGGCGATGGCGTATTAGTGATTGAAGCTATGAAGATGGAGAATGAAATTCAAGCTTCGACTTCTGGAATTGTCGTGGCTGTACACGTCATTAAAGGTGATACTGTAACGCCTGATGAAGCTTTGCTAGAAATTCAGCCAGAATAACTAATGTTAATTTAAATCAAAAGCCGACAGAATAATGCTGTCGGCTTTTTTTATCTAACTAATGTAGCTGTACTAATATAACACTATGATGCCATCACTTATTCTTGCTTCTTCTTCAATATATCGAAGAGAATTGTTAACTCGCCTACAAATCCCATTTAGCTGCATCTCACCTGATGTAGATGAAAGCGTTCTTGAAAATGAATTGCCTCAAGAAACTGCATTGAGATTAGCTCAAGTAAAAGCAAGAAAAGTTGGCTCTAACAATCCTCATGCATTGATAATAGGCTGCGACCAAGTTGCTACTCTAGATAATCTACAACTCGGCAAACCGATGAGCCATGTCAATGCAACCATGCAACTACGGATGATGCGTGGGCGAGAGGTGGTTTTTCATAGCGCATTATGCCTGTACAACCCCATTACCCTGAATATGCAAGCTGAGGTTGTTCCCTATTTTGTTCAATTTAGAGACTTAAGCGATGCACAAATTGAAAGTTACTTGGTAAAAGAACAGCCATATCATTGTGCGGGTAGCGCTAAATCCGAAGGCTTAGGTATTGCGATGATAGAAAAAATGAGTGGTGAAGATCCGAATGCACTGATTGGGCTACCCCTTATTAAGTTGGTAAGTATGCTAAATAATGAGAATATCTCTGTTTTGTAAAATACATTAAAAAGATTAACCCTTTTTTCATCTTGGCACGTTTAATCAACCATAGCGTGCTACAAGAAACTCAAAGCCGCTCCAATTTAAACAATTTTCGGAGATTAACATGCCATTTAGACCCATGCCAATGAAATACAAGCTAGCTCTGCTCGCTACACTTTCAACTATATATACAGGAGCAGTCGCCATGGATGTGGAAGAAATGCGTAGCACTTTAAGTGATCAAAAAAATATTGCTGTGACTATCTATAACGGTAATTTAGCATTAGTAAAAGATACTCGAAATGTTAAACTCAAAACCGGTTTAAACGCACTGGCATTGCGCGATGTCAGTGCGCAAATCCGCCCTGAAACAGCCCTGTTACGCAGTATCAATGCGCCTGGTAGCCTAACCTTACTTGAACAAAACTTTGATTTTGATTTACTTACACCTGAAAAATTACTTGAAAAATATGTAGGCAAAACCGTCAGTATTGTAAAAATGCATCCGACAACAGGTGCAGAAACGACTGAAAAAGCCACAGTACTTTCAGCTAATAATGGCGTGGTGCTGAAAATAGGTAACCGCATCGAAACTGGCGTTGCAGGCAGAATTGTTTATGACTACGTGCCAGAAAATCTTCGAGATAGGCCGACATTAGTTACTCAAATTAACAACAAAGGTGCTGTAGACCAAACCGTTGAACTAAGTTACCTTACAGGCGGATTGGGTTGGAAAGCTGATTACGTGGCCGAGTTAAGCCCTAGAGAGGACACAATTGATTTATCAGGCTGGGTAACGCTAACCAACACCAGTGGCGCAAGTTATAAAAATGCTAAATTGCAATTAGTTGCAGGTGACGTCAATCGTGTGCAGGAACAATATCCTCGTGCGGCAATGATGCGAAAAGTTGTCGGTATGGTTGATGAAATGGCAGCATCTGAGCCTATGGCCGAAGAATCGTTACTCGAATATCACCTTTACACACTAGACCGCCCAACCACTATTTCCGAAAATCAAACTAAGCAAGTCGCGCTTTTATCTGCAAGCCAAATTCCTTCGCGTAAAGAGCTGGTTCTAAGAGGCGCAGACTATTATTACACAGCGCAATATGGCGAAATCGGCACCAAACTTAAAGTAGGTGTATTTGTTGAGTTTGATAATAAAGAAGCCAGCAAACTCGGCATGCCATTACCAAAAGGTACAGTGCGCGTTTATAAAAAAGATAACGCAGGTAACGCACAATTTGTAGGTGAAGACAATATTGACCACACACCAAAAAATGAAACCATACGATTAAAACTAGGTGAATCTTTTGATGTAACCGCCGATAAAAAACAAACTGCGTTTAAACTACTGCCAAACCCTCAAAAAGGACATAGTGCTTACGAAACTGCGTTTGAATTTACCCTAAAAAATGCTAAAAAAGAGAAAATGACTGTGCTTGTGCAAGAACCAATAGGCGGCGATTGGAAGATTGTAAACGAAAGTCATCCGCACAATAAAGCCAACAGCCACTTAGCTGTATGGAAAATTGATATCCCAGCGGAAGGAAAAACCACGCTAAGCTATAAAGTACAAACCAAGTACTAGCTATTTAGATGCTCTGCGAACCTTATGGATGTAAACTTACAGAGCATGTGTTATATGTATAATCATTATTTAAACAAACTAGTTAAACGAACAAACTTAAGCGAGTAACTCATCAGTGAAACTAGGCACACTTTATTTAATTCCGGTCACATTGGGTGACGACAACATCACCCGCGTGCTGCCACCAGAAGTTGTCAGCATTGCCCAAGGACTAGAAACCTTTGTGGTAGAAAGTGAAAAGTCTGCACGACATTTTTTAAGCACCATTAAAACGTTCAAGCCAGTTCGCGAACTTACATTAAATCTACTGAATGAACACACTGAAGACAAAGTCTTACCCGACTTATTAAAACCATTGTTAATAGGCCAAGATGTAGGCTTAATGAGCGATGCGGGCTGCCCAGGCGTGGCCGACCCTGGTGCAAAATTAGTGGAATTAGCCCATCAAAAAGGCATACGTGTTGTGCCTTTTGTAGGGCCAAGCTCGATTTTATTAAGCCTGATGGCTTCAGGCCTTAACGGTCAGCAATTCGCGTTTCTAGGCTACTTGCCTGTCGATAAAACACTACGCAATCAAAAACTCAAAGAAATCGAAAAACGATCGCTAACGCATAAAGAAACGCAGCTATTCATAGAAACGCCCTATCGTAACCAGCATATGCTAGAAGCCATGTTAAGCGTCCACCAACCTAATACAAGGCTATGTGTGGCTTGTGATATAAGCTTAGCGACGGAAGTGATAGTGACTAAAACGATTGCCAACTGGAAAAAGTCACCCTTGCCTGATTTGCATAAACGGCCGACGGTATTTTTGTTGCTAGCTTAAGCTAACCAAAACGTTCTTTACAGGAGCGTAACTCAATCGATGTTGTGGGCAGATACCATGAATGCGCAACGCCATCAGGTGTGCGGTCGTCGGGTAGCCTTTATGTTGTGCAAAGCCGTATTGAGGGTAAATTTTATCTAGCTCATATAACTCAGCATCTCGCGCCACTTTCGCTAATATTGAGGCCGCTGAAATCGCCTGCACTTTGCTATCGCCTTTGACTATGGCCTCGCATGGTAAGCTAATTTTTGGACATTTATTACCATCTACCTGTACTAAATCTGGCGTAATGCCAAACTGCGCTTGCATGACTTCAATGGCGCGTTTCATGGCTAACAGACTAGCTTGCAGAATATTGATGTCATCGATTTCTTTTGCGCTACAACAGGCGATTGCCCAAGCTAGCGCATGCTGTTTAATTTCGGCGCTTAATAAATCACGTTTTTTTTCTGATATCTTTTTAGAATCAGCCAAACCCAGTATTGGTCGTGCCGGATTTAAAATGACGGCTGCCGCGTAAACCCCACCAGCTAAAGGGCCACGCCCTGCTTCATCTGCACCACAGATTAGCGATAATAATGGCGTTTCTGACATTTAGCTCAAATACGCAAGAACGGCGTTAGCCGCTTTTTCTGCTGTGTTTTGTTTTAAACTGAGGTGAATCTGGGTAAATGCAGTTTTAATCTCTGCGACATAAGCGGTATCTTTCATTAGATTCATAGTCGCTTCTGCAAGCTTTTCAGGGGTTGATTCATCCTGCAATAATTCTGGTACCACAAATTTTTCCGCTAATATATTGGGCAATCCCACATAAGGTTGCAAACGCATATGCTTGAGAATTTGCCAGCTAATTTTGGACATGCGATAAGTGATGACCATCGGCTTTTTCAATAGCGCGGCTTCCAAAGTAGCAGTGCCAGACGCAACAATAACAACATCTGCTGCTTCCATCGCATCATGCGCGTGACCAAATAGAATTTGAATAGGTAAGCTTTCATTTTCATGAAAAATAGCCAGTTCAAAAATCTGTCTAGTTTCTCGTGTGATGAGCGGCACTAAGAATATAGCATCTGGATTATCTGCATAAATGAGTTTAGCTGTCTTTACAAATAATTCAGCATGTTGCTGCACCTCACTTTGGCGACTACCTGGTAGCATGGCGATGACTATTGCAGATGACTTTAATTTTAAGCTTTCTCGCGCACCTAATGTGTCTGGTTCCATCGGCAATATATCTGCCAAGGGATGGCCGACATAAGTCACTGGAATGCATGCATTTTTATACAAAACGGGTTCAAATGGAAACAGAGCCAGCATATGTGACACGGCGTGTTTAATTTTTTTGATTCTATTTTTACGCCAAGCCCACACTGAAGGGCTTACATAATGAATAGTCTTGATACCTTTATTCTTTAATTTTTTTTCTAGCCAAAAATTAAAGTCTGGAGCATCAACGCCGATGAATAAATCAATGCGATGAGTAAGTAAATGATTCAGTAGCTGGCGCCGTAATCTAAGTAACCCAAATAGATGCTTGACGACCTCTACATAACCCCTCACTGACAACCGCTCAATAGGAAAAAGCGATTGAGCGCCTTCTCCCATCATTTTAGGGCCCGCAATGCCTACAAATTCAATATCTGAGCGCTTTGACTTTAACGCTTGTATAAGATGACTGCCAAGCAAATCACCTGAAGCTTCACCAGCTACAATGCCTATTCTGACCATGATAATAACTTAACGGACGATGCCGCGCGTTGAGACATTCAAGAAATCAGTCAGTAGACCAATCTCTGGGGTTGTTGCTCGCATCGCTGCAAGTTCAATTTTTGCTTCTTCTAAGGTAAGACCATTGCGATACAATGCCTTGTAGGCACGTTTGATTTGTAGAATAGCCTCAGGGCCAAATCCGCGTCTTTTCAAGCCCTCTGCATTGATGCCATGTGGTTTAGCGTCATAGCCTGCGGCAGTAACATAAGGTGGGATATCTTTAAATACTACTGAACCTACAGCAGTAATCACATGTGAGCCGACTTTACAAAATTGATGTATGAGCGTGAAGCCTCCCAAAATTGCATAATCATGGATATCTACATGGCCAGCAAGCGAAGAATTGTTGGCAAAAATCGTATGATTGCCGATTTGGCAGTCGTGTGCGATATGTACGTAGGCCATAATCCAGTTATCGTTACCAATTTTGGTAGTACCTTTATCTTGAATAGTGCCCCGATTGAAAGTACAAAACTCACGAATGGTATTGTTATCACCGATTTCTAATAAAGTAGGCTCATCTTTATATTTTTTATCTTGCGGAGCTTCACCTAATGATGAATATTGAAAAATATGATTATTCTTACCAATAGTTGTCGGGCCATTGATAATGACATGCCCTGCAATGCGCGTGCCAGCATCAATTTTTACGTTTTCACCAATAA
This sequence comes from Methylotenera sp., assembly GCA_030693535.1. Next base: position 94,834 of record JAUYAL010000078.1, on the reverse strand, counting down.
TTGAATATGGTCCAACTTCTACGCTACAATCAAGCTCTGCGGAGACATCAATAATCGCCGTCGGATGAATTTTTGGAACTAGCATTACTTCTCTTTTTTATCGATGGCTTTTAAAATACACATCATTTGTGCTTCAGCTACAACGTTGCCATCAACGCGTGCTACGCCAGAATATTTCCAAATACCTTTTAAGATGCGATCAATTTTAACATTGAGAATAATCTGATCGCCTGGGGAAACTGGTTTCTTGAAGCGTGCACTATCTATTCCTGCAAAATAATAAACTGAATCATCACTGGGTTTGATGCCCATAGTCTTAAACGACAATACTGCCGCAGCTTGTGCCATCGCTTCAACTATTAACACACCTGGCATCACTGGGTGGTACGGAAAGTGGCCTGGAAAGAATGGCTCATTAATTGTCACATTTTTAAGAGCCGTTATTTCCTTGTTAAGCTCCATAGAAATAATACGATCTATCAGCACAAATGGATATCGATGCGGAAGATGATCAAGTATTTCATGAATGTCCATGCTGGTAGATGTGGCTTCATTGGTCATTTTTATCTCTACTTACTTTGATATTTAGAACTATTTTTTTAACTACTGTATTTTGCATCAATATCTTGTTTCACTATAGACTAGATTTTAACAGAGCCAGCTCTTTTTCGAGACTTTTAATTTTCTCGGACATCGTATCTATATGACGAATTTTTGCCGCTGTATTAAGCCAATCTTTGTGTGCTTGAAAAGGCATCAATGCTGTATAGGTATCAGCCACCAATAAAGATCGAGTAATCATACTACCTGGCGAGATGGTTACGTTATCCGTAATCTCTAGATGACCTAATATCATGGCAGCCCCGCCGATTTTACAGTTTTTACCTATTCTTGCACTGCCAGCAATACCTGTACAGCCAGCTATCACGGTATGCGCTCCAATAATGCAGTTGTGACCTATTTGAATCAAGTTATCTAGTTTCACTCCATCTTCAATAATAGTGTCATCTAATGCACCTCGATCTATTGTAGTATTTGCACCAATATCTACGTTGTCACCAACCAATACCCGCCCAACTTGCGGTATTTTTAACCAAACACCAGCCTCTTGGGCATATCCAAAACCATCTGAACCAATAACTGCACCTGAAAAAAGATGGCAGTTTCGCCCAATATAACAATGGTGCTTAATCGTAACGTGAGATTCTACCCGAGTGTTTTCTGCAATAGTGACATCATTTTCAATCACACATCCACTACCAATGATGACGTTCTCACCTAAAACAACATTTGCACCAATCACTGTCAGCGCGGCTACACTACATGATGCTGAAATGTTAGCGCTAGCATCAACTATTGCACTTGGAGCAATGCCTGTTTGAGTTTGAGTGTGAGGATTTAGAAACGCAGAAACCTTTGCAAAATAAGCATAAGGGTTGTCTACAACAATTCGAGGAAGATGCGTTAATTCAGAGTCTTTTTCTCTTAATACATAAGCACTAGCATTGCATGAAGCCAGCGATTTTTTATATTTAGCATCATTAATAAAACTAATGTCACCCGCTTGCGCGTTGGTCAATGATGACACGCGGGAAATAAGTGTAGAGCCGTCTCCAACCACACGCCCACCCAGTGCCTTAGCGATTTCACTAAGTGAGTAATTTTTACTCATTGATAATACGCCTAAGAAATGAGTGTTAAATGTAAAATTTTTCCGACAAAGTTAAATGAAAATTATTTCTTACCTAATAATTTCAACACTTTATCTGTGATGTCAATTTTGTCTGCTGCATAAGCCACGCCGCTATACATTACCAAATCATAGCTCTCAGCTTTAGCCACTGATTGAACGGCTTTATTGATACGATCTTGCAGGGTACCGAGTTCTTCATTTTTACGTAAATTAATATCTTCACGTAATTCACGTTGCTTACGTTGAAACTCAATTTTAATATTTTGAACATCTCGCTCTTTATTGCGGCGTTCAGCTTCGGTAATAGTCAAACCATCTTTATCAAGTACAGCTTCAAGCTCTTTAATTTGCTTAGCCATACGATCTAGCTCTTGTGATCTTGGACTAAATTCACGCTCCAATTTTTTACCGCTTTCAGCAGTCTGTGGTGCCTCTTGCAAAATTTTATCCACTTGCACATATCCAACCTTCAACTCAGCTGATTGCGCACTCAATGCAACAGTCATTAAGCTAGCCAGAACTAAACTCTTTAAAGGTTTACTTAAAAATAAATGACTCAATTTAATCTCCTAATTCTACTAATATATCATGTTCTTTTATTAGATTGCTCGCTAATTTTCCTGATACTCGACTAAGCACTAAAACTGCTGCCCCATCTGGAACTGAATAGTTTGCGTCCTATCGCCTTTTTCTTCATTTAAAGGTTTAGCATACACCAACTTAAGTGGGCCGAATGGTGAAATCCAGCTTAATCCCAAACCTGTTGAGTATCGTAAATTGCCAAAATCATATGACTCCTCTTTGTCAAACACGTTGCCGCCGTCAAGGAATGCACTTAATCTAAACTGTTTCGAGTCTTTTAAACCTGGTATTGGTAAATACAACTCAGCGTTACCCAACAAGCGTTTGGTACCACCTGTTGAGAAATCTTGTCCATTAATGATTGACCTAGGTCCAAGCGCTCCATTTTCATACCCACGAACTGAATTAACACCACCCATGAAGAAGTTCTTAAAGAATGGATATTCCGTATTACCATAAGCCTCAGCGTACCCAATTTCACCATTAAGCATCAAAGTGAATCCTTTATAAACCTCTTTATGCCAAGCATGCTTGTAATCAATCTTGTAGTACTTTAAATCCAACACAGGTAATGAAACTTCACCCGTTAGCCTTTGCAACACACCACTAGTTGTAAACATGATACTGTCGCGTGAATCATGTGACCATCCAGCTGAAGCAACTAACGAGTTAGCTGTACAACTATTGCTCTGACTGCAAAAATCTCGGTATTGCTGTGGGCTTACCTCCGTTAAATCACTAACCTCTGTGAAATCAAGCGATAAGCCAAAATTAAAACCATCGCGCTCATTAAGGGGGATGCCAAACCGCACACCGCCACCATACGATGCAGTACTGTAGGTGGCAAGGCTATTGAGTGAACTTGTGTCCACGTTACGGCTATACAAGTCAATTCCACGACTAACGCCATCAGGTGTGAAATAAGGATCTGTAAATGAGAGGGAGTAGACCGTATTGATTCTACCTGTATTCACCTGCGCACTGACACGGTTACCGGTGCCCAAAAAGTTATTTTGGTTAACAGTAATACCGAATACAACCCCCTCATTACTAGATAAGCCAGCACCGAACTGTACGCTACCTGTCGATTTTTCCGTGACACTAATGTTTAAATCTACTTGATCTGCCGTGCCTGGTACCGCAGGTGTTTCCACATTAACATCCGAGAAGAAGTCTGTACGAACTAGGCGTTCTTTTGATCGGTTGATTTTATTTGAAGCATACCAAGATGATTCTAACTGGCGTACTTCACGACGAATGACTTCATCACGCGTTCTAGTATTGCCCATCACATTAATACGGCGCACGTAAACACGTTTGCCTGGATCAACAAAAAAAGTGAATGCGGCTGTATGAAGCTCCTTATTCACATCAGGCACTGGGTTTACATTGGAAAAAGCGTAACCATCATCACTCAAGCGATCGCTAATCGCTTTACTTGACTGCGTTACTTTTTCACGACTAAAGGTATCACCCTTTTTAACTGAAATTAGCTGTTGCAATTCAGCATCTGGAACAATCGTTTCTCCAGCTAACTTCACCTCTGAAATGGTGTACTTCTCACCTTCAGTAACATTTACGGTAATATAAATATCTTTTTTATCCGGTGTGATAGACACTTGTGTTGAGTCTATATTGAATTCAAGATAGCCTTGATTCATGTAAAAAGACCTAAGTGTTTCTAAATCTGCATTTAATTTTTGTTTGGAATATTGATCATCTTTATTCCACCAACTCATCCAATTAGGAGTTGTCAATAAAAACTCTGCACGTAAATCATCTATCGAAAATGCTTGGTTACCAACGATATTAATACTACGTATTTTTGAAACGGCACCCTCTTCAATCTCAAAACGCACTGCTACTCGGTTACGTTCTAACGGTGAAACGACAGTTTTAACCGTTGCCCCATATTTACCTTGAGATAAATATTGGCGTTTAATTTCCTGCTCAGCACGATCTAACTGAGATTTATCAAAAATCTGACCTTCTGTAAGGCCGATTTGCTTCAAGCCCTCTTTCATTTTGTCTGTTGGGAATGATTTATTGCCACTAAGATCAATCTGTGCAATCGATGACCTCTCTTGCACAGTGATGACTAATACGTTATTTTCCGCTTCAATGCGCACATCTTTAAAAAAACCAGTGCTATATAGCGCTTTAATCGCTTGCGAAGCAAGCTCTTCGTTCATCGATTCGCCGACTTTAACCGGCAGATTGGAAAATACAGTTCCCGCTTCAGTACGTTGAATACCTTCAATACGAATGTCTTTAACGACAAATGGCTCAAGCGCTAAAGCTGAATTGGTAAAAAAACTAGAGGCTAAAAAAAGAATAGTTTTAAATTTAATTTCTATTTTTTTTGATTTTTTAGAGTATTTTGAATTTTTTATTGCCATGCAATCAGCCTGTTATCATTCTATTTATATCGTTATAAAACGCTATGATCATCATAAAACCTATCAATGAGAGCCCAATTTTTTGTCCTATAATCATAAAGGACTCTGGCACGGGCTTACCTGTTAGAATTTCAACCATATAATACATCAAATGGCCACCATCTAAAACTGGTATAGGCAATAGATTTAACACCCCGATGCTAATGCTAATTAATGCTAAAAAACCAATAAAGACCTTAATGCCCATATGGGCGCTTTGTCCAGCGTAATTAGCTATGGTGACTGGTCCACTCATGCCCTTTAATGAAGCTTCACCTACGATCATTCTACCTAACATCTTTAAGCTGAATATTGCAGTGTCCCAAGTTTTTTCTGATGCTCTAACGAGGGATTCTCCTGCAGAATAATGTAAAGTAACGAAAAGTTGATCAAAATCTCCTTGCTCAATTTTCAATGCAGCACCGATACGACCTATTGTTTTACCTTTTTCAATAATGGGTTCAGGCAGGACAGTTAGCATAATTTTATCTGAATCACGTAAAACCATAATAAGCAATGGGGAATTTGCATGCCCTCTAATTACATTCACAAAATCTTCCCATACTTTAACGTCTGTTTTTCTACTATTAGTCCCGCTTACTGATATCACTAAATCATTTGTCTTCAGACCTGCTAAATCCGCTGGGCTATTTTTCACAATCTCTCCCACTCGTGCAGGAATATCCGGCTGATAAATTGTTAAGCCCAATGATGTCATCGTATCTTTATTGGCATTATCCAAATTAATGCTAGCCAAACTAAGCGTATGCATTCGAACTTCTTGAGAACTTGTAACTGCCTGGATTTTTACAACTGGATTTTCCTCAGAGTTTTTTAAAGATTCTTTTAATAAAATCCAACTCACTTCTTGCCATGTCTTGACTTCCCTACCATTAATTTTTTGTATGGTCTCGCCAAGTACAAAATTGGCTGTTGCAGCGGGGCTGTTTTCAACAACCTTGCCAAGCGTTGGCTTAACGCCAGCAATCCCCATCATAAAAAGCATCCAATATAAAAAAACAGCTAGCAACAAATTGGCTATCGGACCTGCAAGTACAATAGCAATGCGCTTAGAAACTGATTGTCGATTAAAAGCACGTTTTAATTGCACTTCAGAATACATTACTTGCGTGCTAACTTCTGGCTCAAACTCACGCTCATCTAGCATTTTCACAAAGCCACCTAATGGAATTGCGGCCAGGATAAATTCGGTTTGATCTACTCCAAATTTTTTTGACCATAGTGGCTTACCGAAGCCAATAGAGAACTTCAAGACCTTTACACCGCACCATTTTGCGACCTGAAAATGACCATACTCATGCACAGTTACCAGCAAACCGAGTGTGAAAATAAAAGCGAGTGCAGTTAACATAAAAGACTAATTGGCACTGGTTTTGATTGAACCGTATTTAATCGAATAATGCTTAACTCAGCAATAGCAGCTTGTCTTGCCAAGTTATCTACAACAACTAACTGTTCAATAGATTCGACATGCTCAACTTTAGCGGCTGATAGCACCGACTCAATGATGCTAGGAATGTCCATAAAGCCAATTTTTTCAGCCAAAAACGCTTCTACAGCAATCTCATTTGCCGCATTTAAAATTGCTGGCGCAGTACCTCCGGCCTTTAAGGCATCGTATGCAATTCGCAGGCAGGGGAAACGTACTATATCTGGAGCGCAAAAGTCCAAACGTGAAGTGGTTATTAAATCAAGGCTGCTGACACCACTGGATATACGCTCTGGATAACCAAGTCCATAGGCTATCGGCGTGCGCATATCTGGGTTACCTAGCTGCGCTAATATGCTGCCATCAATATACTCAACCATAGAATGAATTACACTTTGAGGATGCACGACCACATCAATCTGCTCGGGTAGAGCATTAAAAAGCCAATGAGCCTCAATAACTTCTAGTCCCTTGTTCATCAGGGTGGCAGAGTCTATCGTAATTTTTGGCCCCATCACCCAATTCGGATGATTGAGTGCCTGCGCTCGCGTAACGGCTTTAATTTCTGTGATACTTGAATTTCTAAAAGGTCCACCAGAGGCAGTTAGCAACACACGTTTAACTCCCATGCTTGCTAAACAACTGTTTTGTTGTGGCAGACCACGCTGACTGGGGATTACTTGAAATATAGCATTATGTTCACTATCAATAGGCAACAAAGTTGCGCCACCATCAGCAACTACTTGCATAAACAAATTGCCCGCCATCACTAACGTTTCTTTATTGGCAAGTAATATTCGCTTTCCTGCTTTTGCTGCAGCCATGGCCGGATGTAATCCAGCGGCACCGACGATGGCTGCCATCACTATGTCAACTTGCTCATGTGCCGATACTTCACAAAGTGCGGCTTCACCTTGCAATACAGCAGTAGTTGATCCAATCGCTTTGAGCCGAGCAGTTAAGTCGGTTGCTGCAGATGCCTGAAGCATCACTGCATACTTTGGGGTATATTTCTCACATAAAGCGAATAAGCTTTTAACATTGCTATTGGCGGCTAAAGCAAAAACACCAAAACGTTCGGAATGTTGTGAAATAACATCTAAAGTTTGCATGCCGATAGTACCAGTGGCACCCAATATGGTCACATATTGAAAGTTTGGATGACTCGATTTATCGAACATGTAATTGAAGATTCGCAAAAAGTGGGAAATAAATATAAAACAAAACTAATGGTAAGGTCGAAATTAAGCCATCTATTCTATCTAACACTCCACCATGCCCAGGCAGTAATTGACTGCTGTCTTTTTTCCCAGCATGACGCTTCAATAACGATTCAAATAAATCACCCATAATACTCAGCAAAACAATAAGCCATAAACCTACAATTAACCAGCGGCTAATATGCAAGTAATAACAAAGCGCTAAGCCATACAAAGTAGCAGCCAACATGGCACCGGCAACGCCTTCCCACGTTTTACCAGGACTAATTTCCGGTGCGAGTTTATGGCGCCCAAAACACTTGCCTGCAAAATAAGCAGCACTATCAGCCAACCAAACCGTTAAAAGTACGCCCAGTAATAGCCATGGGCTGATGTTATGCAAGCCATTCAAAGCTTGCCATGTAGCTAACAGTAAAAATAAACCTAATAAAGCCATCACCAACTTATTGTTAATTTTTTTTCTTGATATGAGCCAAACTGGTGCAAATCCAACCCAAAATATTGTAGACGCAATTAGCAAACTAAAAACTAATTCATCCTTGTAAATATCTATCTCTGTATTAGATGAAGAAATCAATAATAAACCAACACTCAAAGCGGTCATTACATTTAAAGACATTTGGCGCTTAGTGAGCATTATTAAATTAGACCACTCCCAAATAGCAATTAGTGTCGCCGCCAAAGTGAGAATAGCCCAGCCCATCTCAGAAGCTTTAAACAAGGCAGCTGAAAAGCCAATAACAAGCAAAATAGCCGTAATGATTCGAGTTTTAAGCATATTGAAAAGATTTAAATAAAATAATTGAGGTTAAGTTATATGCTAACGCCACACTAAACTTTAGTGGATTTTTGAACATCGCTTAACTGCTCACTAGTACGACCAAATCTTCGTTCACGTTTTTGGTAAGACTGGATAGCCAAATCAAATGCAGCCTCATTAAAATCTGGCCACAATGTATCTGTGAAATAAAGCTCTGTGTAAGCGAGTTGCCAAAGTAAAAAATTGCTAATGCGTTTTTCTCCACCTGTACGTATAAATAAGTCTGGCTCAGGCGAATAATTCATTGATAAATATGGGGCTAGATGATCTTCTCGATAAAAGCCAGTGAGCTGAGGTGCAGCTAATTGCATTTTATTGACGGCCTGAAGTACATCCCATCGGCCACCATAATTTGCCGCTATGGTGAGTATTAAGCCAGTATTGTTTGCTGTAAGTAGCTCTGAAGCTTCAATTTGAGCAATCAGCTCCACATCAAAACGACTTCGATCACCAATCATAATTAGTTTGATATTATTTTGATGCAACTTAACCACTTCACGTTTCAACGCTTGCATAAACAAGCCCATTAAAAACGTGACCTCTTCTGTTGGTCTTCGCCAATTTTCACTACTAAACGCAAATAAGGTGAGATATTCAACTTTTAAGTTGATACAGTACTTAACTAAGTCGCGAACAGTTTCTACACCTCGCTTATGCCCTGCCACTCTAGGTAGAAAACGCTTGCGCGCCCATCTACCGTTACCATCCATAATGACAGCGATATGCTTAGGTATTTCAGCCGCGACTGGAATGCTTTGTGTCGCACTAGTAAAAAAGGCCACACAAACTCCAATTAAATCGGTTGATGTTCTTAAAAAGGCGTGAAATTTTCAAGTTAAATTCGCTATTATTAAAAATTAAACAGCCATCAATTCAACTTCTTTTACTTGCAACATCTTATCAACCTCTGTGACTGCTTTATCTGTAGACTTTTGAATGTCATCTTGTGCCCGACGCTCATCGTCTTCAGAAATTTCTTTATCTTTTAGCATCTTTTTCAATGCATCATTTGCATCACGACGTGCGTTGCGAATTGAAACTTTCGCACCTTCTGCTTCATTGCGAACAATCTTAGTCATATCACGACGACGCTCTTCAGTGAGCATAGGCATAGGTACACGAATTAAATCACCGTTTGTAGCAGGATTAAGTCCCAAATCGCAGTCACGAATCGCTTTTTCAACTTTGTTTATCATATTTTTTTCGAAAGGCTGCACGTTGATCGTGCGCGCATCACCTAAATTGATGTTTGCCACTTGGTTAACTGCCACCATAGAGCCATAATATTCGACCATCACATGGTCTAACAATCCAACATGAGCACGCCCAGTACGCACTTTAGCTAAATCATTTTTAAATGCTTCCAATGATTTTTGCATTTTTTGAGCTGCATTATTTTTAACTTCATCTAGCATGTACTTCTCCACTCTTATCTCTATGTTACTTAATGTCATTTCGTATTTTTATATCACTTCTTTACTTTTATTCTATACTACAACGCGCGTGCCTTCGTTCTTGCCCATTACAACCTGTTTAAGTGCGCCTTGCTTAAATATACTAAATACCACTATTGGCATTCCCTGATCTCTACATAAAGTTAACGCTGTTGCATCCATAACTTTCAAATCTTTTGCTATCGCCTCATCAAAAGTTACCGTTTCGTAACGCGTTGCACTCGGATTCTTTTTAGGATCATCTGTATAGATGCCATCTACTTTTGTTGCTTTTAAAACAACATCCGCATTCATTTCCATACCACGTAGCGCGGCTGCGGTATCAGTTGTAAAGAATGGGTTACCAGTACCAGCACCAAAAATCACCACAACGTCTTCCTCTAAATAACGAAGTGCTTTTGCACGAATATAAGGCTCCACAACTTCTACGTTAAGAGCACTTTGCACACGAGCGTTTAAACCAATGTTTTTCATCGCATCTTGCAAAGCCATTGCGTTCATCACAGTCGCCAACATACCCATATAATCTGCAGTGGCTCTATCCATTCCTTCAGCTGCAGGAGCAACGCCACGAAATATATTACCACCACCAATCACAACAGCAACTTGCACGCCTAAATCAACGATTTCTTTAATCTCCCCTACAATCCGAGTAATAGTAGCGCGGTTAATACCATAAGCATCATCGCCCATTAGAGCCTCACCAGAGAGCTTAAGTAAGATACGTTTGTAAGCATGTGTGACCATAAAATTCCTCTTTTTAAAGTTTGCTTATTTAAGCATAAAAACGTATATTTAGGCATAAAAAAATGTACCTAAAGTGCGATTCACCTATGAATTCCAAGGAATTTCAAGCAAAAAAAATGGACTAAGCATTCAGCTTAATCCATTTTTAAATCTAATCTAGAAAATCTACTGGTAGATAATACAATACCAATGATTATTGACGTAGATATTAAACTTTTGCAGCCGCTGCAACTTCTGCAGCGTAGTCAACAACCACTTTTTCAATACCTTCACCCACGGTAAACATTGTAAATGATGCTACGGAAGCACCTCTAGATTTCAACAGTTGCTCAATGGTGAACTTGTCATCTTTAACAAAAATTTGATTCAACAAAGTCACATCTTTTAAGAATTTTTGCACAGTACCATCGGCAATTTTTTCTAACATAGCCTCTGGCTTACCTGCTTCTTTAGCTTTTTCAATAGCAACACGACGCTCAGCTTCAATTAAGCTCATATCAATACCAGAAACATCTAATGATTTTGGTTTAGCTGCGGCAATGTGCATTGCAATATCTTTGGCTAAAGTATCATCTCCACCTATTAAATCGACTAAGACGCCAATTTTGCTACCATGAATATAGCTAGCCAATTTACCTTGCACTACTGGACGAACAAAGCGACGCGGAGTGATATTCTCACCAATTTTACCCACCAGTTGTGCGCGAGTTTCTTCAACAGTAGCATCTCGCATAGGCAATGCATTGACCGCGGCAATGTCAGTAACATTACTGCTTGCAACAATACTTGCCAACTCATTCACAAATTTTAGGAAATCTTCATTTTTAGCGCAGAAGTCAGTTTCAGAGTTAACTTCAATCATCGCACCAGATTTACCATCAACACTAATGCATACGCCTACAGTACCTTCTGCAGCAACACGTCCTGCTGCTTTACTTGCTTTATTACCAAAACGCACACGTAGAATTTCTTCTGCACGTGTCATATCGCCCTCTGCCTCAGTGAGCGCTTTTTTACAATCCATCATCGGCGCATCAGTGCGCTCACGTAATTCTTTTACCATACTTGCGGTAATTTCAGCCATTTTAAGCTCCTAAATTTTATAAACTACTTTAATATAGCAATTTAATTTATTGATTTTTATATATAGTTTTATTTATTAAAAACTATTTTAAATAAATTTTATAAAACTAAAAAAGGGGCATTAAGCCCCTTTTAAGTGAAAAACAATTACGCGGTAGCTACTTCAGCTACGTCAACAGTCTCTTCAGCAGCAGATTTAACTAACTCAGAAATTACTGAGCTACGACCTTCTAAAACTGCATCGGCAATACCGCGCGCATAGAGGCGTATAGCACGAGAAGAGTCATCGTTACCCGGAATAACAAAAGCCACACCATCTGGTGAGTTATTTGTGTCAACAACACCAATTACTGGAATGCCTAATTTAGCCGCTTCAGTAATCGCGCCACTTTCATGGCCAACATCAATAATGAAAATCGCATCTGGCAAGCCACCCATTTCTTTAATGCCACCGATTGAACGCTCTAATTTTTCAATTTCTCGCTTGTAACCAAGCGCTTCTTTTTTACCAAACTTTTCTAAACTACCATCTAATAGCATTGCCTCAAAGTCATGAAGACGTTTGATAGATTGTTTAACGGTTTTAAAGTTTGTTAACATTCCACCTAACCAACGGTGATTGACGTAAGCACAACCAGCGCGGCTAGCTTCTTCTTTTACGATTTCGCGTGCTTGACGTTTAGTACCTACGAATAAAATACGACCCTTGTTAGCAGCCAATGTACGCACGTGTTTAAGTGCATCTTCAAACAATGGTAAGGTTTTCTCAAGGTTTACAATATGGATTTTGTTGCGGTCACCGAAAATGAACGGTGCCATTTTTGGGTTCCAGTAACGGGTTTGATGGCCGAAGTGAACGCCGGCTTCTAACATATCACGCATAGTGACTGACATAATATTTCTCTTTTCAAAAGGGTTATCAATTCACACAACACCAGAAACACTCTGATTTATAAGCTTTGTAAAAGCTACAAACATCGAGCACCCTTGATTGGGCTGTGTGTAAAATTACCAGTAATAATTTCTACTGTATTTCTGCTAAATTGCAGAGCGCGCATAATACCATTAAAGAGTTGAATTTACCAACTTTTGAAAATTATTTGTGGGCTAATTGAAAAAGTTACTTAAGCCAGCAACTAAAACTCAATGATAGTCTTCAAAATCGACCACCCCAAACTGCAATTTAATGGTTAACAGGACTTTTACAGCTCTTTTTACGAATTTAAAGCTTGTAATATGATGTATGTTGTAAAGCTACCAAAGGAGATTGTTCAATGGCGTCAATACCACCAAATCTTGTAGAAAAAGATATTAACGCTTGGATTAATTTTCTAAGCACCGCTGAGATTCCTGTACTCAAAGTTACAGCGCGCGAAATTGCAAGATTAAAAGAAGATGAAGAAAAATTAAGTGCACGCGCAATAACCGCTACGGTGATGAATGACCCAATGATGGCTTTTAGAGTACTGAACTATGCTCAAAAGCACAAAAGTGTAAGACAATTACAAGACCTTGTAGAGGTTGAGCAAGCAATAATAATGATGGGGAGCACTTCTTTTTTTGAAAACATTCCCACCAACGTTTTAGTTGAAGACACGCTTAAAAACAATCTGATCGCATTAGTACATTTACTTAAACTCATCCGTCGTGCACATCGAGCCGCGCATTATGCCGCAGACTGGGCAACGCATCTTAGCGACTTGCATGCTGAAGAAGTGCGTACAGCCGCTTTATTGTATCATTTAGCAGAAATGTTAATGTGGTGTTTCGCGCCAGAAAAAATGAATGCCATCTGCGCCATACAGTATGCCGATAAAACAGTGAGGAGCATCAAAGCACAGCAAGAGGTGCTCGGCTTTAATCTAAGTGATTTACAACACGAGTTGATACAGGCATTTCAATTGCCGCCGCTATTAGCTAAGTTGATGAATACTAATACATCAAGTGAACAGCGCGTGAGAAATGTAACACTGGCAGTGAACCTTGCGCGCCACTCAGCCAATGGTTGGGATGATGCAGCTTTACCAGATGATTATCATGACATTTCTGAATTTCTGCGAATGGATCTTGACCGCGTCATGCGAATAGTGGGAGCACCTGCGATTACTTAGAATTTTAAATTCTGAATAGTGGCTATGCTAAAATAGGCATTATCATTATTTAATCAGTAAGATTCATGGCAATCTCAATCAAAAACTCCCAAGATATTGAAAAAATGCGCATCGCTGGCAAGCTTGCGGCTGAAGTGCTTGATTTTATTGCGCCGCACGTTATTCATGGCATCACCACAGATCAATTAGACAAGCTCTGCCACGACTTTATTGTGGATGTTCAACAGGCCATTCCAGCACCACTCAATTATGCGCCTGATGGTCATAAGCCTTACCCTAAATCTATTTGCACCTCAATTAATCAACAAATTTGCCATGGCGTCCCCAGTGATAAGCAATTGAAAAATGGTGATATTGTCAATATTGACATTACAGTCATTAAAGACGGTTATCACGGCGATACAAGTCGCATGTTTTATGTTGGCGAGGTGACAATACAAGCTAAACGCCTATGTGAAATCACCTATCAAGCCATGTGGCTAGGGATTAGCAAAGTAAAGCCAGGTGCAACATTGGGCGATATTGGCTATGCCATTCAAACATTCACGGAAAAAAGTGGTTATAGCGTGGTCCGTGAATTTTGCGGTCATGGCATTGGCAAGGTATTTCATGAAGATCCACAAGTATTGCATTACGGCAAACCTGGCATGGGTATCACCCTTAAGGCTGGCATGATTTTTACTATCGAACCTATGATTAACGCGGGTAAACGCGACATCAAGCATATGCCAGATGGATGGACTATCGTCACTAAAGATCGTAGCTTATCAGCGCAATGGGAACATACCATTCTAGTGACTAAGACCGGGTTTGAAGTGATGACTTTGTCAAGTAGTTCACCGCCAATCCCAGCATTTGTGCTCACCAATTAAATTGCTTTAGCTATATGCTTTTAGCTAGCCTTAATCCTGATAATAGCACTGATAAAAATAGAATCATTGCATGGCGTCAGCATTTAAAAGATGGATTTGCGCTTTTAAAAGAAAACTTCTTAAAGGCCCCCAACAACACTCGATTATTTAAGCAGCATTGCAAGCTCATTGACGATTTGCTAGCTGAAATCTGGTCGCAAGCGTTAATTGATAATGAATGTTGCTTAATCGCCGTAGGTGGCTATGGTCGTGGAGAGCTGTACCCATATTCAGACATTGACTTACTCATTCTCATACCAGAAACTCAGTCAGGTAATGAATCAATTAATAGCAAACTTGAAGCGCTGATAGGCCTACTATGGGAAATTGGTCTAAATGTTGGTCATAGCGTAAGAAATCTGAATGAATGCATCATCGAGGCGAAAAAAGATATCACTGTACAAACCAATTTGATGGAATCGCGCTTCCTAACTGGCAATACTCAGCTTTATAAAGAATTCATAGCCGAAATTGACGGCACACTCACCGTCCCGGAAATGGTTATCAAGTTCCATCAAGAAAAACTTAAAGAACAAAACATTCGACACGCTAAATTTAATGACACCGCTTACAATTTAGAACCAAACATAAAAGAAAGCCCAGGCGGTTTGCGAGATATCCATATGATTATGTGGATTACACAAAGCTTGAATATTTCTGCTTTCTATAACAAAAGCACTCAGCACCTAATAACAAGTAATACGTGGGTTATATTAAAAAAACAAAATGTCATTTCAGCACTTGAAGCACGACAAATTCAGCAACATCAAAAAAACTTACAATTATTACGAATCCGTTTACATTTTATAAGTAACCGACGTGAAGATCGCCTTTTGTTTGATTTTCAAAATGAATTAGCCGATTCACTTGGTTATGTGAATACTCCACGCAAACGCGCAAGCGAGCAATTAATGCAAAGCTACTATCGTAGCGTAAAGTTTGTGCGTCTAATGAATGAAATATTACTTAAATCTTTACAGCAAATGCACGCAGTCACACCTCTTGCCATTCAAGTGATTAATGATAGATTTGAGGCACACGGAACATTGTTAGAAACTAAAATAGCAGGCCTATTGCAACAAGAGCCTTCTGCAATTTTGGAGGCTTTTTTGCTGTTGCAGCAACATACTGAATTAACTGGTATGGGTGCAAATTTACTGCGCAACTTACAGCGTGTAAAAAAACTAGTAAATCGTGACTTTCGACAAAATCAGAAAAATAAACAGTTATTTATTCAAATAATATCTCAACCTAGCGGTGTGAATCATGCATTGCGTGCAATGAATCAATACGGCATATTAGGTTGCTACATTCCTGCATTTGGGAAAATAATTGGTCAAATGCAGCACGACTTGTTTCACGTATATACAGTGGATGAACATATACTCAATGTATTAGCAAATTTACGCCGCTTTTCAAAACCAGAACTTAAACATGAGTTTCCGCTATGCAGTCAATTATTTGCCGCATTTGATGCACCGCATCTATTATATCTAGCTGCACTGTTTCATGACATTGCAAAAGGGCGAGGTGGCGACCATTCAACTTTAGGTACCGTAGATGCTATCAGATTTTGCAGAATGCATGGCTTATCTAAAAATGACAGTAATTTAGTTACTTGGTTGGTAGCAGCGCACTTAAAAATGTCTTCCACTGCACAAAAATCAGACTTATCAGATCCAAGTGTCATCGAAGCGTTTGCGCAATACGTATTAAATGAACGTCAATTAACCGCACTTTACTTGCTAACAGTCGCAGATATTCGTGGCACAAGCCCACTGGTTTGGAATGCATGGAAAGCAAGACTATTAGAAAGTTTGTTCAATGCAACTAAACATGCGCTGGCTAACCACTTACGCTATGCCCAACAAGTTATTGCAACACGCAAATCAGAGGCTGCTGAAAAATTAAACAATTTTGGTTTAAGTGCCTATTCTTATGAGAAGCTTTGGGGGAAATTTGGTTCAAGCTATTTCGTTCGGCATGAAAGCGATGAGATTGTATGGCATAGCCGACTTCTTACGCCTCATTTATATACCATCACCCCTATTGTTCGTGCGCGCCTAAGCCCAAGCGGCGATGGCATCCAAGTAATGATTTATAACAAAGATCAAAATGATTTATTTGCCAGAATATGTAACTTCTTTGACCGCATGGGTTATGGCATTGTTGAAGCTAAAATTTATACAACAGATCATGCCTATGCTTTGGATAGTTTTATTGTTTTAGATCAATCAGGTAAGTCAGTAAGTTACAGTGGTTTATTAAAGTTTATCGAAATAGAGCTGACACAAAAACTTGATGAAAGTATCTTATTAGAATCGCCGTTGCGAGGTCGTATTAGTCGCCAAGTAAAACATATGCCAATTAAGGTGCAAGTAACTATTACAGAGGAAACAGACAATAATAATCATAAACTAGAGATCATTGCCAATGACCGCCCAGGCTTGCTAGCTACACTTGCGCATCAATTGTTAGCTCAAGAGATTGAATTACATAACGCAAAGATTAATACACTTGGCAACCGCGCTGAAGATACCTTTCTAATCTCAGCTAGAAAAGGCCAAAAACTAACTACACAACATATTCAAATATTACAAGAAGTACTTGTTGCTCAGATTTAAACGCTTGTTATCATTCTACTATTATATTTACTTTTAATACTTTCTTCACTTTGAAGCTGAAATACACCAACAGCATTCATTAGCTCATCAGTTTGTTCAAGCATGGACTCAGCGGCGGCGGCGGCCTCTTCTACTAAAGCTGTGTTTTGTTGAGTGACATCATCCATCTTAGAAATCGCATCATTCACTTGAGCAATACCGATGCTTTGCTCTTGCGACGCAGCTGTAATTTCGCCCATGATGTCGGCTACGTGCTGTACTGAAGCAACAATCTCCTGCATGGTCATGCCTGCATTTTCAACTTGAATCGTACCTTCCGCAGTTTTACTCACCGAATCCGCAATAAGCCCTTTGATTTCCTTAGCCGCAGAAGCTGATCTTTGGGCGAGATTTCTAACCTCACCAGCTACCACTGCAAAGCCACGGCCTTGCTCGCCAGCTCTAGCCGCCTCCACAGCCGCATTAAGAGCAAGGATATTAGTTTGAAATGCAATGCCATTGATGACTGAAATAATATCTTCAATTTTTTTGGCGCTACTATTGATATCACTCATCGTTGCAACAACTTCAGAGACAACCGCGCCACCTTTTACTGCAATGCTAGATGCTGCTGTAGCAAGCTGATTGGCTTGCTTGGCATTATCAGCATTCTGCTTAACAGTTGCTGACAGTTCTTCCATGCTGGCGGCAGTTTTCTCCAAACTAGCGGCTTGGTCTTCAGTACGACGTGAAAGATCCGCGTTGCCTTCAGCAATTTGTTTTGCATCAGTACTGATAGATTCTGTTGCCACTTTAATCTCACTGACTAGCTTCTTCAAAGTGTTAACCGTAGTGTTTATACCGCTACTGGTTTGACCAAACGCACCAGGATAGACAGAGGTGATACTTTGAGTTAAATCTCCATCTCCAATCGCATTTGCAACACGCATAATATCTATCAAGCTAGTGGAGCTAGTGTCTGACAAAGCATTAATGCTATCTTTAGTCTCACCTAAGGTGCCACGATAATCAGCAGATATTTTCTTACTGAAATCACCTAATGCGTAAGATTTTGCAACGCGAGTAATATCTTTCAAGCCTGCTTCAGTTGTGTCATTAAGCTGATTAAGTGATTCGCCAATTGTTCTACCAAAGCCCTGTTTTCCACTTAACTCCATACGTTTGCTGAAATCACCTTGATTTGCAGCCGCCTCAACTATGGTATGAATTTCATTGACGATACCATTCAGCGAAACAACGGTATCATTCATGCCAGAAATCACTGAACCAAAAGTGCCAGGATAATTTTTGCTAATAGTTTGTGTCAAATCACCTTTGGATAATGCGCTCGCAATCACAGCAATATCATTCAGGCTATTCAAAGCATCAAGAGAAAGATTAATATCATTTTTCAGTTGACCGAGGCTACCGCGTCCTTCAGCCTGAACCCGCTGATTGACATTACCCTGAGCAACATCACTCATCACCGCGCCTATATCGCCTAACATACTTTGCATTGCAACCATGGCTTCCATGGCTCTGTCTACAGTTTGCTTATAAGCGCCTTGAACATCAACAACAACTGTTTTACTAAAGTCACCATCGTTAATAGCATTCATTAGCACTGTGATAGCTGTTGTAGTGGTAGATAAGGTTTTTGCAACCGCATTAAATTGCTCAAGCGCTATCGAAAACTCACCGTGCAAACCTTGAGAATAGCCCTTTCTAGAAAAATTACCGAATGCTACGCAAGCCGTTGAGTAAGACATATCAACTTGTGTCGCCTCTACCTGATCCATTAAATTATTAAGATGCCAAGCTAATTGCTGTATTGGTCGTTCACTTCCGCCAATATGAGTAATCCGCACACCAATAGACCCTTGCGCCCATTCCTGGCTTGCACTCAATATATTCTTTAGCAATTGTGTGTCGGATGATTTTGATTTTTGCCACCAAATCATGGATACGAGAGAAAATGCTGTCAATAAAACTGGGGGGATTAGACTACTTTTTTCAGCAGCACCAAACGCTGGAATCCATACATAAATCAACAGACTTAACCAGGTGATAGCAGCTAAAATCAGTGCGATAGATTCGTTATTTTTAAAGCGACTGTAAGACATTAATAAGCTCCTCATAAGTAACGCCCTTGTCCTTTAATACACTGCCCAGTATTGCCCCTGAAGCAGCCATCGCATCCTTAGCCCCAGCATTGCGCTCAGCATCTAACATTAATCTGTATACCTCAGTGACAATCGGAATAGCTTTTGGATTAGGCATGCGTCGCACAGAGGTATAGCCAATTTTATTGTTATTCTTATCTTTCATTGGTGCAACATGGGTAAACACCCAATAAAATCCTCCATCTTTTGACATGTTTTTAACAAAAGCAAATATCTCTTTATCTTTCGCTAAATAATCCCACAACAAACTAAATACCACTCTAGGCATATCAGGATGGCGAATAATGTTGTGTTGGCTACCTAAAAGTTCCTGCTCGCTATAGCCTGAGAACTCTATAAAAATCTCATTTCCATAGGTAATTCGACCTTTTAAATCCGTCTTGGACACTATGAAATCATTTTCACGCATAAGCCGTTCTTTGCTAGTTGGAACTATATCTTTCCGCTTCATTAAATCCCCTCATCAATTATTACAGCTCATTAATACAATCAGCGAAATATTGATTGATTTATATCACTTTCACATCAATTCATATAAATAAAAAAGAGAGGGGTTTACATGCTACTTCTATACTTCAAAAAATGACTGACCAAAGATTATGCATAAATTGAGACTCTGGAAGATTGAGCACGATGATATGTGGCGCACTATATTTTTAGCGCATATAAAAAAGGCCTTGAAAGAATCAAGGCCTCAATAACAGTCTACTTTATTACCTCTTAGTAGACTCTTAACTGAAATTAGCGTTAGCTATGTTTGTAATGCTTTTTCAATTGTTTAGTTACTACCCAGTTAGATTTCAGACCTTTAGGGAATACAACGAAATCACCAGCTTTAATCACAACAGTTTCGCCACCTTGTGGAGTCACTTCAATTTCGCCTTCAAGTACATAAGCACTTTCAGTCATGCCGAAATCTAGTGGGAATTTTGATGGTGCGCAATCCCAAATAGACCAGCTAGAAACGCCTAGTTCTTTTAATTTTTCTTGAGATGGGGTATGGTCTACAATGATTTGGCTCATGATTAATCCTTAAAATATATTAGTAAAAAATAATGCCGCTTTACAAAGCGGCATAAATATTCTTGGCGGAAGATGTGAGATTCGACTTCCGCTTAAACACTCAATTAAATCAAATAGTTAAATGTTAATTTAATTGCGCTTGGTGCATATCTTAGTGCTTTGCAGATTTTATGTATTTGCAAAGCATAAATACGAGATTCGTATTTTACTATGTTAAGACTGAATTTCAAACTTCTTATTTAGCCAAAATTGGCAAATCCACAAGCTCGCGTTGAGCTTTTTAAAACCTTTTCTTTTGTGGTATCACTAACGATTTTCACGCGTATGCCATAATCGCAACACGTAAATCGTAGATGCTTGGATTTCGTAACGCATTTCATAATGCCCTACGAGAATGCGTCGTACCTCAGACGATTCAAACTCTTCCAGCTTTTCACCAATGCGTGGATTTGCAATCAGGCTTGTGGGTGTTGCTGTCAGCGATTGCACTGTTCGAGCCGCCGCTAACTGATTTACTGGCGCAAGAAACTCATACAACCGCACCAAGTCTGACAGCGCTTTGCTTGTCCACTTAATCTCCATTAGCAATTAGGCGCTGGAAGTGGCTGCGAAGTGCTTAGGCTGTCAGCCCATGCTTGCACTGATTGATGGTCGATTACCTGCCCTGCTTCCACATCTGCTAATGCTTCTCGTGTTAGTCGACTCCGCTCTTCTTCTTGTTCAATCCAACCTGTCAAGGCTTGCTTAACTACCCAACCACGTGAGCGTTCGAGACGGGCTGCTAATAGGTCTACTTTTGCTGCAAGTTGCAAAGGTACATGTGCAGTTAATACTTTTGTTTGTGCGTTTGCCATATTGTTTACCTTACTATTGATTTAAATAGAATCATAGTGATTAAAAATGATTAAATCAAGACTAGTTTTAACTTGAATGAGATTTTTATTCTGCTAAAAGGGTTATGCACATTATTGTTGCATACCATAATTATGGCGTGTAGCATTAATTAGTCTGGTTGTTAAAATTAACAACCAACCATAGGAAACAACATGAACCTAGAAGTGGCAATTATGTTTTTACTTTTAATTTGGCTTGCCACATTCTTTGTAGCATTTAGCCATTGGTTAATCTGGATGATGTGCTGCTTTGATGAGCCAATAATCTGTTGATGTGGAACATATAATTAATTATATGGGGTCTCCGAATTTTGTGATTGATTTGATCAATGCTAATAAATAATGTAGGTTTTAAGCGGTAAAGTAAGGTAGTAAACGTAAAAACAGAAACTCAATCACACCCGTAAAAACGGGTGTTAGGATGATTTTTCTTGACAGGTAGAGGAAGTCCCTAGAGATGGGTTAGGCTTTTTAGTCTTTATCTTGTGACTCCATAAATGCACGACGGAAACCCATTGGATTTGATATGCCGGGAATTGGTGCTTGTGGATTACCTGCGCCAGAAACGATTAAAGTGCCGTAATTGAAAATGCGACCAAGAATGCCTTGATTTACCTGAATGCTTTCAACTTTTGCGATGTTTAGCTTTAATATCAAGCTTGAGATCTTTCTCCTGCTCTTTTTTTGCTTGCGGATCGATTGGCGGCAGGCTTTGCAGTAACTCTCTTGCACTAAATGCGCGTTTGCGTGCATCTAATAAACTAACAGCAGGGTAAAGACCTAAAGCCATTATTTTTTCTTTTGCCTCAAAAGTGTATCTAATTGCCAGTACTTAGAGCCATTAGCATGCACATGCAATCGCAAACCCTGGCCATCTGGATAAGTTTTAGATTTGTCTGAATGCTTGATCGATTTAATTTTAATGTCGTTTAGTAACATGATTTCTATCCCTAAGTGCCACCAATCCGTGACAAAGAAATCTTACCATAAGTTTTGTCACGTCTTTTGTTACGGATTATCGAGGGATGACAAAGCACTACAAAACACTATAAAAAACTTATAAATCTATAACTTACTGTTTTTAAATAACTTAATAAAGTACAACGGACCACTACGGACGAAAAAAAACCCCAGTTAAGGGGTCATTGGCGGAAGAGGTGAGATTCGAACTCACGGTGGGCTCGCACCCACGACAGTTTTCAAGACTGTAGCATTAAACCGCTCTGCCACTCTTCCTTTAGTATTTCATTCACTCAAAATCTGTACGATTTTAGAGAAAGCAGGATTATAGCAAAAAATTAGTGATTGAACACCTCAATCATCAATAATATTTTGACCTGGAAAAAGCACATCAGTATAGCCAAAATCTTTTAAATTCTTGATGCGCATGGGATATAAAATACCATCAAGATGATCGCATTCGTGTTGTACAACGCGTGCGTGGAAGTTGCTAACAAGCCTATCCACTACATTTCCATACTGGTCGAAACCGGTATAGTGCAGGCGAGTATAGCGTGGCACGATGCCACGCATACCAGGCACTGACAAGCACCCTTCCCAATCCGATTCCATTATTTCACCAACAGGCGTTAACACTGGATTAATTAATACAGTATAAGGTACGGTATCGGCATCAGGGTAACGTGGATTTTTAATCTCCGCACCATCTTTTTGAAGAGATAGATTTTTTTGCCCAAAAATAATGACGCGTAAACTTATACCGATTTGCGGTGCCGCAATGCCAGCACCATTCATATGTTGCATGGTGTCTTCTAAGTCATGTATCAATGAATGAAGCTGTGCTGTATCAAAATGTTCGATTGGCGTAGCTTTTAACAATAAATTTGGCTCGCCCATACGTAAAACTGTTTGAATCGCCATTAACCTTAACCTTCTATCGCTGTTAATTTATCTAAAGCCATTTTGCTTAACTAACTGCGCAATGATATTGCGCACTCTTACCATTGTTTGATTTAAATTATCTACTAATTCTTCATATTGAATAGCGTGCAAGCTATCGCCACGCCCCGCCGCGTGGTTTGCAATGGGGCAAATGGCAGCATAACTAATACCAAGCTCTCTAGCAAGCGCAGCCTCAGGCATGCCTGTCATGCCAACCATTGTTGCACCATCACGTTCCAAACGGTTTATCTCAGCGGCAGTTTCTAAGCGCGGGCCTTGCATAGCAGCATAAACACCATGATTAATAAGCGGTTCCCCAACACTTTCTGCAGCTAACTCCCACTTGGCACGCAAATTTTGACAATATGGCTCAGTAAAATCAATGTGTTTTACTGGATAATCCACCCCATCAAAATAAGTATTTTTTCGACCATGTGTGTAATCAATTATTTGATGTGGCATAGCAATCACGCCCGGCACTAAATCAGCATGGATACCACCTACAGTCGCAATAGCAGCAATTTCAGTCACACCTTGCAAGTGCAGGGCTGAAATATTTGCACGGTAATTTACCTCATGAGGCGGAATGGTATGCCCATTACCATGCCGAGCTAAAAATATAACTTCACGCCCAGAAATTTTGCCAAATATAAGGGGTTGAGATGGCTCGCCATAGGGTGTGCGAACGATTAAACGCCTCGTAATTTCTAGGTTATCTAACTGAGTTAAACCTGTGCCACCTATTATTGCTAACATACATTACTTTCAAATAAAAACTGAGGAATACAATGGCGCTGACTTGATTCTAACAAAGCTTTCTCATTTATTTATTAAATTTTTGGGGCTTTCGATTACTGGACTCGCTCAAATTTGAGCACTCGACATATAAACATGATTAATCCAAAATTATATCTAATTACTTTGTAACATCATCCTTACTAGCTGTATTTGGTGGTGAACTTGCACCGACAACACGGTTGCGGCCAGTTTGCTTTGCATGATATAAAGCTGCATCGGCACGTGGCAATATAGAATCAAAACTCTCACCAATCGCCCGCTCTGCTACACCCGCACTAAAAGTAATCAATACACGCTCATTGTTATGCAAAAAGAAGTTTTTTGTCAGATCACGCTGTATACCAGTCACCACAGTTATCGCATCTTCTTGCTTTGAGCCAGGTAGCAAAATCACGAACTCTTCACCGCCGTAGCGTGCCAACACATCAGTACTACGCAAAACACTTTTGACCACTTTAGCCAAGTGCGCCAATGCTACATCACCAGTTGAGTGACCCAACGTGTCATTAATTTTCTTAAAATGGTCAATATCTACCATCGCAAGCGATAATGGTGTGTTATGTCGATCTGCCCGATTGAACTCCCTGTCAATGGCCTCATCCATACCTCGCCTGTTCAAAGCACCAGTTAAAAAATCCTCATGCGCAACTTCACTAATGTAATCAAGCTTGGCAGTCAATTCATTGATTTGCTTTTCCGCCTCCTCTACTTTCTTCTGCGTTTGCTCAAATGCGTCATGAGAATGACGTGCCTCCAAATTCATTTTTTGGATGTCACCCACCACGTTTTGAAGGATGGTGTTTAACTCAACTATATCTTCCGTAGCTATAATTTGCTCTTGGTAGCCACTAATCTTTTGATGATAAATATCTGTACTCTCTGTTATATTTGCCAAGCCACTAATAAAGCCAGCCATCATGCCCTTAATTGTTTCTTTGGCGGCAAGCAAGCCTGGTTTAATATTTGATTGTTTAAAAATCAGTTCTTTCAGACTACTTTCTGCACTGTAAATCGCATCAATATTGAGCGGTTTCGAAATAATATCTTGAACAATTGCAATTTGACCATGCAACCATTTATCTTCTATTGTGAGTTCACTCATACTAGATATCAGTAAACGTAACATTTGCACTAAGGAATCCTGCATGCGATGCTGAGTATCTGTTTGCATTTCAGCTCTGAGTAAAGTGGACTTTAAAGCCTCACTTAGCGCATTAACTTCTTTTAGCGTGTTAGCTGCTTGGGCTTGTTTAATTAACAGTTCTATTCGGCTAAATGCCGCAGGGATGTCTGCAAACTGAGGCAAAATTACTAGCGTTATGGTTCTAATTAACAAGTCACGCCATATGATTGCAAGCTGTAGTTGACCCTCATCGGCATTTGCAGTTGCTTGAAGTGGTATATTAAGTGCAGATGGCGTTTGTATCTCATTCTCTAATATCTTTATGTCACTTGTGTCGCTGGCTTCACTGAGTATTTTGGATTCAGTGGCCTGCAACCCTTCTCCCCATGACGTGACCAGCGCCTGAATTTTTTGGCCTAATTGTTTTGGGTCATTAGAAAAGTTAATGATAACGCGATTTAAACTCTCTTTTTTTCTGGTTGGTGTCACACCAATATGATTTTGATCAAGCTGCTTAAGGAGATAGCGCAATAAACTTGGCCAATTCACATCATTCGACTCGCTAGCATTAATCGAAATAAGTTTGATTAGTTGCTCTTCAAGGCTAATTGAATCTTGCTTGTTAACTGAGGTTTTAATTTGCTGAGCGGCTGTTAAATACTTGGGGCTAAGCTTACCTAAGTTAAGCAATACGTTATCCAGAGATTTAGTGAGAATTGTAGAGTGGCAATCAGACTCTACTCCCGCAATCTCAGTATAAACTCGACTATAATTCGCTGGAGTTGGCGGTTTTTGGCTTTTTGAAAGCTGCACCAAAGTTTGACGAGCCAGTTCCAACGGGGTCATTTTTTTATCCATAAACTCTCTGAACAAGCTATTTAGTATGTGATATTCATATGGGATGACATTTTAATGCAATATTATTAGCTTAATTATCATTTCAATTCACATATTAGCGTAATTTTTATACTTCAAATTGATAAATTCGTGGTCCCATTACCCATTCACTTAACTACAGTGATTAAGTTCTCGAGCAATCTAGTAAAAAAAACTGCTGATTTATGGCATACTCACGCCATGACGAATGCACATCATATTAAAATAATGTCTAACGTAATCGTTTCGCAAAGCTTATCTTTGGTAAACAGCCATTATGAAAACTTTCCTGTCGCATCTGTCTTTTTGCCACAACGTTTACGTGAACCAGTAAGTTTAATTTACAGCTTTGCAAGGCAGGCAGATGACTTTGCTGATGAAGGTGATTTAACAATAGAGCGGCGCTTAGATTTACTAATTAACTTCCGCGATGAGTTGGATTTATTAAATGCCTATATCAAACCACAATCTGATTTTTTTGCTGCATTAGGGGTCATGATTAAGGCTGAAAAATTGCCTTATGAACCTTTTTATGACCTATTAGATGCATTCAGCCAGGATGTCACTAAAACTCGCTATGCAGATTATGATGACCTGTTAGATTACTGCAGACGCTCTGCAAACCCTATCGGCAGGCTATTGCTGCATCTTTACAAGCAATCCAATACTCAGAATATTCAATATGCCGATAATGTTTGCTCCGCTCTACAAATCATTAATTTCTTGCAAGATATTGCCATTGATTTTAAAAAAAATGACGGTAAGCAACGTATTTACTTATGCCAAGATGAAATGGCCGCGTTTGGTATTTTAGAATCTCAAATTCAGGATTTTGTAAGTGGCGTAAACTTAGTCGATGAAAATTGGACGCAATTTATGCTGTTTAATTTACATCGCGTAAAAGCCTTATTGTATTCTGGAAAGCCACTTGGGCGTATGCTAACCGGTCGCATCGGATTTGAAATGCGTATGATTATTGCAGGTGGCGAACGTATCATTAGCAAGATTAGTAAGGTGAACGGTGATATATTTAATCATAGACCAACTCTTGACAGGGTAGATTGGCTATTAATATTTTTTAAAGCGCTGTTTAAAGTTTAAAAAAAATGACACCTCAACAATACTGCCAACAAAAAACAATACAAAGCGGATCTAGCTTCTATTACAGCTTTATGTTTTTATCGAAACAAAAGCGAGAAGCAATTACTGCCCTTTACGCATTTTGTCGTGAAGTGGATGACATTGCAGATGAATGTACCGATTTTAATATTGCACTAACAAAACTTAACTGGTGGCGCTCAGAAATTGAAAGTCTTTATCAAGACAAACCGCAACACCCTGTTTCTAAAGCGCTATTGGGGCCGATTAAAACCTACCATCTTGATGCTGAACACTTTATTGAGATTATTGATGGTATGGAAATGGACTTAAACTTCAATCGTTATGAAGACTTTAAGCAGTTACAACTTTACTGTTATCGTGTTGCCAGTGTTGTCGGTTTACTTTCAGCGCAGATATTTGGCTTTAATAACCGCAAAACGATTAAGTTTGCGCATAATTTAGGATTGGCATTTCAATTAACCAATATTATTCGTGATGTAGGTGAAGATGCTCGGCGGAATCGTATCTATTTACCACTAGATGAATTAACAAAGTTTAATGTCACTGAAGATGATATTTTAAACAACCGTGAAACTGATGCGGTAAAACAATTACTAGATTACCAAATCGAACGCGCCGAGAGTTATTATGACCGCGCTTTAAATGAACTGCCTAGTGAAGACAAAAAGAACCAACTCGTTGGCTTGATGATGGCGGCAATATACCGTACCCTATTGCGCGAAATTAAATCAGATGGTGCTCAAAAGGTATTGAGCTCACGCACTTCATTAGGTACACTTCGTAAGCTCTACCTAGCTATTCACGTGTGGGTTAAAGGTTAAATACTGGCTATTTCTAATACACATATCGCAATTATTGGTGGCGGTTGCGCAGGCTTAAGTGCGGCTGTAGCACTAGTTGATCGTGGTTTTCAGGTCACCATTTTTGATTCCAGTTCACAACTAGGCGGGAGGGCTCGTACTGTGCTGGTAGAAAATAATAGTCTGATGCATTTGCTTGATAATGGACAACATATTTTACTAGGCGCGTATCATGAAACTTTGTCCTTATTACGCAAAGTTGGTGTCGATGAAAATCAAGCATTTTTAAGGCAACCTTTGAAAATTAAAATGCAATCCAGCTCGGCGGAAACTATATTTTCATTAAAATCAGCACACTATTTACCATCTCCACTTGATATGCTCGTTGGGCTATTAGCTTGCAAGGGTTTATATTTTTCTGAGCGTGTTGCGGCCATTAAATTAATGGTTTATCTAAAAAAGACACACTATCAAATTGCCAATGACAAACCACTGGAATCTTTTTTAATCGAACAAAAACAAAGCCGCCAACTGATTAAAATGCTATGGGAGCCTTTATGTTTGGCCGCACTCAATACGCCAGTCGCTAGAGCAAGCACAAGCATTTTCTTAAATGTAATTAAAGACAGTTTTTCAGGATGCGCTTTCACCAGCCGTAAAAAAAATAACGACTTTTTATTACCACGTTTAGATTTATCAAAAATTATTGCATACCCACTATCGCAATATATTCTATCTAAAGGTGGTGATATTAAGCTTAACAGGCGCATTCGCAGCCTCGCTATCCATGATGTTGGCTTCAGTTTAGAATCACGCGATGGACAATCTTTATTTAGCCATGTAATTATTGCTGTTCCACCTGCACGGTTAGATAAGTTAATAGGTAACATCCCCAAATTAAAAAATATGCTTTTAAAAACGCAAAGTTATGGCTATCAACCTATTTACACCATATATTTACAATATCCACCTCAAACAACATTGCCTGATGTCATGAGCGGCCTAAGTAATACATTAGGGCAATGGGTGTTTGACAGAGGTAGACTATGTAATCAAAATGGCTTATTTTCCGTGATAGTTAGCGCTACAGGCCCCCATCAATCATTGAATCATGATGAGTTGGCATTAACTATAGCCAAAGAACTTAACCAAGCGTTTCCGAACATCCCAAAACCACTGTGGCATAAAGTAATTGCAGAGAAGCGAGCAACTTTCTCCTGCACGCCAGACTTGGCGAGGCCTACCAATAAAACCTTACAGCCGAAGTTATATATAGCTGGCGATTATACTTATGCGAATTACCCTGCGACTATAGAAGGTGCTGTTAGAAGCGGTATTGCTTGTGCTAATTTAATTTCAAATCATTCAGATTAACAATCTCTAGACTAGTTTTTTCTCTAGTTTGTTTTCTATTTCTATGGTCATGAATATAAATTAATTGTTTCTCAATTGATTCAATGCCTGCTCCAACCGCTCAACTGCAACCACTTCCAAACCAGTAATCTTAGCTTTAGGTGCATTGGCTTTAGGCACAATCGCTTTAGTAAAACCTAATTTTGCAGCTTCTTTTAAACGCACTAGCCCGCCCTGAACGGGGCGTACTTCTCCGGCCAAACCAACCTCACCAAACACTATAAGTTTATTATCTAATGGTTTGTTTTTTAAAGAAGAAACAATTGAAAGCAACACAGCTAAATCCACCGCCGGCTCGGCAATTTTCACGCCACCAACAGCGTTGATAAATACGTCCTGGTCAAAACACGGGATGCCAGCATGGCGATTTAACACTGCCAATAGCATGGCTAAGCGGTTCTGTTCAAGTCCTGTTGCTAGTCGTTTTGCGTTAGGTGCATGGCTTTCATCTACAAGCGCTTGAATTTCGATTAACAACGGTCGAGTGCCTTCCATGGTCACGGTAATGCAACTACCCGCCACCTGGCCTTCGTGGTGCGATAAAAATAGAGCGCTAGGGTTGGAGACTTCGCGCAAGCCATGTTCTGTCATGGCGAATACACCTAGCTCGTTAACTGCGCCAAAGCGGTTTTTAAATGCACGAATCAATCTAAATGCGGAGTTCTGATCACCTTCGAAATACAAAACTGTATCTACAATATGCTCTAATACGCGAGGCCCAGCTAACGTACCTTCTTTAGTCACATGGCCAACTAAAATTACTGTGATGCCCAACTGCTTGGCGAGTCTTGTTAATTGCGCCGAACATTCTCGTACCTGCGCTACCGAGCCAGGCGCAGATTGCAGCGCTTCTGAATACACAGTTTGAATAGAGTCAATAACCGCAATATTGGGTTTATACGTTTGTAGCGTAGCTAATATCTTCTCAAGGTTAATTTCAGCTAACAACTCAACTTCGCTAGCGTCTAAACCTAAGCGCTTAGCTCGCATGGCGATTTGCTGAGGAGATTCCTCACCACTGACATAAATGGCTTGGGCTGACTTGCCTAAATGACAAAGCACCTGCAATAACAACGTAGATTTTCCAATACCAGGGTCGCCACCTATCAGCACGACTCCGCCTTCAACCAAGCCTCCACCAAGTACGCGGTCAAACTCGCTAATGCCTGTGGGGATTCGCTCAATATCAGCGGCTTTAATGCTGCTAATTTTTTGCAATTGGCTAGAAGTCGCCAAACCTTCATATTTATTTGCGTAGCGATTGGTTGTAGCTGTTTCTTCAACACTCTCAATTAAAGTATTCCAAGCCATACAGCTTGGGCATTGCCCCTGCCATTTTGGTTCACTGGCACCACATTCAGTGCAACTATAGATGATTTTAGCTCTAGCCACTGTTTAATAGCTATCAGCCATATGACCACTGCCCGCGTAGTTCTCAAAACGAGTGTGCTGTCCAATGAATGTTAAGCGCACACGTCCAATCGGGCCGTTACGCTGTTTGGCGATAATAATTTCTGCCGTACCTTTATCTGGGCTATCAGGGTTATAGACTTCATCACGATAGATAAATAAAATTACATCAGCATCTTGCTCAATCGCGCCAGATTCGCGTAAATCGCTCATCACAGGGCGCTTATCTGGGCGTTGCTCTACCGAGCGATTAAGCTGCGAGAGCGCTACTACAGGACAGTCAAGCTCTTTTGCCAAGGCTTTAAGTGAACGTGATATCTCTGAAATTTCCGTAGCGCGATTTTCACCTTGCCTCCCTGCTGGCGCCGCCATCAATTGCAAGTAATCGACAACGATTAAGCCTAATTTACCTGTTTGTCGATGTAATCTTCGCGCTCTTGCACGCACATCAAAGCTGCTTAGCCCTGCGCCTTCGTCAATAAAAATGGGTGCTTCGTTGAGCTTTCCCAACGCCGTCGTGAGCTTTTCCCAATCCTCATCTTCAAGCTTACCCGTACGCATTCGATGTTGATCTAAACGCCCGACCGAACCGATCATACGCATGGCAAGCTGTGTAGATGCCATTTCCATTGAGAATACGGCTACTGGTAAACCAGTATCAAGCGCGACATTTTCCGCCATATTAAGGGAAAATGCAGTTTTACCCATCGACGGTCGCCCTGCCACGATGATTAAATCGCCGCCCTGCATGCCAGAAGTCATGGAATCTAAATCGGTAAAGCCGGTGGGCACGCCCGTGACGTCAGAGGGATTGTCGCGTGAAAATAACTGGTCAATACGGTCTGCCACTTGTGGCAGTAATATTTTAATATCCACAAAACCTTGTGAGCTTTTTTTCCCGCCTTCAGCAATTTGGAATATCTTCGCTTCTGCTTCATCTAATAATTGCTGTGCATCTCGACCATTCGGCGCATAAGCGCTCTCTGCAATGCCAGAACCTACCACCACCAATTGTCGCATTACTGCGCGCTCATGCACAATTTCAGCATATCGCCTTATATTGGCTGCGGTTGGTGTGCTTTGTGCTAATGCCCCTAGGTAAGCAATGCCGCCCACGCCAGAAAGCTCTGCAGTGCTTTCTAAAGATTCCGCCACCGTCACAATATCGGCGGGTTTGTTATGTTCTATAAGTTTTCCGATATGCTGGAAAATGGCTTTATGGTCGTGTCGATAAAAATCGTTAGCTGATAAAATGTCTGCAATTTTATCGAGCGCCTCATTTTCAAGCAACAAGCCACCGATAACCGATTGCTCAGCTTCTACCGAATGGGGCGGGATTTTTAATGCATCTAATTGTTCGTCAGCCATGACGTGATTATAACGCAATAAAAAAGGCTACCGAAGTAGCCTTTTTTATTTATTTGCGATGCTTAATAATCTAAGCAATTTTACAAATTATGCTTCGCCAACCACTGTTACGGTGATATCTACAACAACATCATGGTGCAATGCAACAGTTACCGCATGGTCACCGATTGTTTTCAATGGGCCATTAGGCATACGAACAAGTGCTTTAGTTACTTCAAAACCTTGTGCAACTAACGATTCAGCAATATCACCATTTGTTACTGAACCGAATAAACGGCCATCAACGCCAGCTTTTTGTGAAATAGTAATAACAACCGCCGCCAATTTTTCACCACGCGCTTGCGCAGCAGCTAAGATTGCAGCTTGTTGTTTTTCTAATTCAACACGGCGAGCAGCGATTTCAGCTTTGTTAGCTTCTGTAGCGCGTTTTGCTTTACCTTGTGGAATCAAAAAGTTACGGCCATAACCATCTTTAACTTTTACGATATCACCCAAATTGCCTAGGTTACCCACTTTTTCTAATAAAATAATTTGCATGGTAGCCTCCGATTATTGGTGTTTATCTGTGTATGGAAGCAAAGCCAAGAAGCGAGCAAGCTTAACAGCTGTCGTTAATTGACGTTGATAACGTGCTTTAGTGCCCGTCATACGTGCTGGGATGATTTTTGCGTTTTCTGAAATAAAATCTTTCAATAAATCCACATCTTTATAATCCACTTCTTTGATACCTTCTGCTGAAAAACGGCAGTAACGGCGGCGTTTGTACATTTCTCTTGCCATTTGAATTCTCCTAAGCTCTTAATAATTTGATATAAGCTAATCGCTTATATGTTCTATATGGTTAATGTGCATCACCAATTGCGTGCTTTTAAGGCTGCGTTTGGCTAAAAAACCACTCGCATGAATGTGTGAGTTTAACTTCAACCCTTTTAATGCTAAGTCGCCTACAGCAACCGCATTCACTTCACACTCTACCTTGCGCCTCATGCCAGCTTCAAATTGCTCTGAAACATGACGCAATACAACACTTAACAACGGTATGCCTGCTGGCGTGTAGCGAAGCTGCTCAATTTGCACAACTTCTGCTTGCAACAACAGTTTATTCACTTGGTTTTAATTTAAACTTAAAACCTTAAGCAGTTTCAACCTCTACATCTTCGGCCACTGGTGCTGCATCTTTGCTCAGCACTGATCTAGATTTCTCTTCTTTCATCATTGGCGATGGCGCAGTCACTGCAGTTTTGGTTGACATCATTAAATGACGCAAAACTGCATCATTAAATTTGAAACCATGCTCAAGTTCAGCCAACACTTCAAGGTTGCACTCAATGTTCATTAACACATAGTGTGCTTTATGGATTTTTTGAATTGGGTAAGCTAGTTGACGACGACCCCAATCTTCTAGGCGATGCACTGCACCACCGCTAGCTGTGATAAGCGTGCGATAACGCTCAATCATTGCTGGCACTTGTTCGCTTTGGTCCGGATGGACGATAAACACTAGTTCATAATGTCTCATTAATGCTCCTTATGGATTATAGCCACCTGCAAAATGCTTTATTTTCATAAAACATTATCAATGTATTTTATAAAAACACATCAACCATAAAAGTTGTTACTGATGCAGTGTGACAAGGTTAAATTGTAATTGCTTGATAAGACTACCAAGCAAGCGCGCGATTATAGACAAAAGTCGCATGACAATCAACTAAATCAACATATTTTGCGCACTCAAGGAACATTTTCTCTTTTGGAATGCTGAAATACATGCCTTGATAGTGAAATTTCTCGTAAAAAGCAGACCAAGCCTGAAATTAAGCTAACCATAGCCACAATAAACAAAATTGATACCAACCAAGACGAATCCCAGTTGATTGCAGAGCCTAGAAATAGCAAACCAATCACTACTGCCACTAACAACAATGTAAACGTACATAGTGTAACAGCCCAATGCACCCAATTTGCTCGGCACGACAATATATCAAGCTCTTGTCTATAATTTCCGCATTTAGGATCATCGGTCAACATTCTTGCTAGAGCTTCATTTAATACTCTGAACCTATCTACAACTCGTCCTAGGCGACCCATTAACACGCTCAGAAGAGCGCTAACCCCCATTAGCAAAAAAACAGGGGCAATAGCAAGCTGTATTACTTCGGATGCGTTTGTGACTCCATGAATAAGCGTTTGCATGTGTATCCTTTAATTACTGAATTGCAACCATATTTTAGGCAAGTGAATCAGGCATCTCAGCCCCATAAAATCTCACTCTTAGCTTTTTAAGTTGATCTCTTAAATCAGCAGCTTTTTCAAACTCAAGATTTTTGGATGCATCATACATGGCTTTTTCAAGTCGCTTCATTTCTTTGGCGATTTGTTTTTCACTCAAAGACTCATAATTCGCTTGATCCTGCAGCACTTTACGTTCCCGCAAGGCTTCATCTTTATCATATACACCATCGATAATATCTTTAATACGTTTGCTGATGCCTTTTGGCACAATGCCATTGGCGGCATTAAATGCAAGTTGTACACCACGTCTTCGCTCGGTTTCATCCATAGCAGCTTTCATACTACGGGTTATTTTGTTGGCGTAAAAAATCACTTGTCCGTTCAAATTACGTGCAGCGCGACCTGATGTCTGAATAAGTGAACGTTCCGAACGCAAGAAGCCTTCTTTATCAGCATCTAACACAGCTACAAGCGAGACTTCTGGAATATCCAAACCTTCACGCAACAAGTTGATACCAACCAGCACATCAAATTCGCCTAAGCGTAAATCACGAATAATTTCCACGCGCTCTACGGTATCAATATCGCTATGCAAATAGCGCACCTTGACGCCATGCTCACACAGGTAATCAGTTAAGTCTTCTGCCATGCGTTTTGTCAGCGTGGTCGCTAGAACTCGCTCACCCACAGCTACACGGAGCTTAATCTCACCTAGTAAGTCATCAACTTGCGTGTCTGCTGACTTCACCAGAATGACAGGGTCAACTAATCCTGTTGGACGCGCGATCATCTCTACCACTTGTTGTTGATGATTAGCTTCATATTCAGATGGGGTAGCAGAAACGAATACACATTGCCGCATAATATCTTCAAATTCTTCAAACTTCAGCGGGCGATTATCAAGCGCGGAAGGCAGACGCCAACCGTAATCTACCAAGTTTTCTTTACGAGAACGATCACCTTTAAACATTGCACCAATTTGTGGTACGGTCACATGACTTTCATCAATAATCATTAACGCGTTATTTGGCAGGTAATCAATTAATGTGGGTGGTGGGTCACCAGGATTGCGCCCTGACAAATGGCGCGAATAGTTTTCAATGCCTTTGCAAAAACCAATTTCGTTGAGCATTTCAAGGTCAAAACGTGTGCGTTGCTCTATGCGGGCTGCCTCAACCAACTTGCCAGTTTTAATATAAAAATCCACTCGATCTTTAAGTTCATGTTTAATTTTCTCCATCGCGCGTATGGTGGTCTCACGCGGCGTCACATAATGGCTGGATGGATATACGGTGTAACGCGGAATCTTGTTAAAAATCTGCCCAGTGAGCGGATCAAACAAAGTAATCGATTCAACTTCATCATCAAACATTGAGATGCGTACTGCTGTCTCATTATTTTCCGCAGGGAAAACATCAATCACATCACCACGAACTCTAAATGTGCCTCGTGAAAAATCAAACTCGTTACGGTCGTACTGCATGCCAACCAATCGTGAAATCATGTCACGCTGCGCTATTTTTTCACCCTGCTGCACATGTAATACCATGCCGTGATAATCCACAGGATCACCAATGCCATAAATTGCTGAAACAGTTGCCACAATAATGCTGTCTTCACGCTCTAATAAAGCCTTGGTCGCCGAAAGTCTCATCTGCTCAATGTGTTCATTGATGCTGGAATCTTTTTCTATAAATAAATCACGCGAAGGCACATAAGCTTCTGGTTGATAGTAATCGTAATAAGAAACGAAATACTCAACAGAGTTATTGGGGAAAAATTCTCGAAACTCACTGTACAACTGTGCCGCCAGCGTTTTATTCGGCGCCATTACAATCGCTGGGCGACCTGTTCGAGCAATCACATTAGCCATGGTGTAAGTTTTGCCTGAACCAGTCACACCCAGCAAAGTTTGAAACTTCATGCCCGCTACAATACCTTCCGTCAATTTTTCTATTGCTTGTGGCTGGTCCCCAGCAGGAGGAAATGGCTGATACAACTGATATTTACTATCTGGGAAAGTGATGAACACGTTGCTCTTCATTGAATTTAACGTTTAATTCTAACAGTAATATTGATGAAAATAGTGAAGAATCATGCATCGATCAGACATCAATTATCTTTGTTGCTCAATAAGAACTTTGCAAGATAATTAGAGTCTTTTAACAAACGCAACATAAATAATTACGTAAAGTAAACTTATGTACCCTTAAATTATTAGGAATCATTATGAGTAAACTTATTATGCTTATAACATTGTTAAGCGCCTCACAATCTGTTTTTGCGCTTGATCAAAAAAAAATATTAAGCGCGCTACAAACTGTGGTTATGGTACGCGGTTATAACGATACTGGAGGTCTATCTTATGGCTCTGGCGTGGTGGTGGGTAACAACAAAGTGATGACTAATTGTCATATATTTAGAAGTACAAAACAACCGTGGGTAGCACGTGGTGAAGACACTTACACTATAGCGTCTGTTCAAGCTGATAGATGGCATGATTTATGTCTACTAACCACCTTAGATTTACCATTTAAACCTGCGAATATTGCTAAGAATCACGATATAAAACGTGGGCAAGAAATCTTATCAATAGGCCACTCAAATGGTGTGCCTGCACCACTAACCTCAGGAGGTGCAATTAAATCTACCTATCATTTTGAAGGTGGCCATGTTATTCGAAGTAACGCGCCATTTCGTATGGGAGCTAGTGGTAGCGGTATTTTTGATACTGAAGGAAATTTGCTTGGCATTAACACTTTCAAAACCCCTGGTAAGAAAGCTTATTTTTACTCTTTGCCCATTGAGTGGCTTGCTAATCTTGAAAAACTACCAGTTGAAACTAAATTTCCGATTACAGGCAAAGCCTTTTGGGAAGAAGAAGATGATAAAAAACCATTTTTTATGCAAATTGCCATCCCAGAAATTAACCATGACTGGTCTAAATTAGAGAAAGTTTCTCAAAAGTGGATAGATGCAGACCCTGAAAATTCCGATGCTTGGTATGAGCTAGGGAACGCACAAGAGAACTTGCATAAAATTGATGAAGCAAAGATCTCATATCAAAAATCTGTGCTACTAGATGCAAGCAACGTAGATTCGTTATTTAGGTTAGGTGTTATCGCTAAATCTACAGGTGACAAAGTTGGCATGCACGAAGCTAATGTAGCGATTGCCAATGTTAGCAAAGAGCTTGCACTGGAATATAGCATGATGCTTGGCTGCGCTTTGGAATGTTAGCAGCTTTTTATTAACCTCATACTCAAGTAAAACTCACTAAAATCAGGAGATTTAAAATGCAAACAACAATGAAATACTTAACATTTTTAATGATATTTTTTTCACTATCGTGGAGTGGGTTAAGTAGTGCAGCAAATGCTGAATATCTAAAAATCTACTTAATGCAACCTAAAAATATCATTTTAGAAAAAATGAATGGTGTTGATGATATGGATAGATATGTTAAAGAAGTTGAAGTCAAAATTAATAAAAAACTAGCTGAAATTACTTCTAATTCTACCTCTTGGGGATTTCTGGTTATCGCTGTGCGTGATGACGGCAAAATCAAGGCTTGGGTAGATACAGATGATGCTGTGCCTCCAGCAGTTGCAAACGCAATGGTAAGCGTTGCAGAAAGCACAAAAGCCTTTGCAGTAAAAACTGGGGCGGCTGTATTTGCACTTGGTTTTGGTGTTGATAGTGCAGATTTACCTATCGACAAAATGCCCTTCCCCAATGAGTGGAAAAAAGTTGCTCAATGCACTAATGAGGATTGTAAAGAACATGACGCAGAGGCAATTGTTCTGCAATCTTGGTGATAAGCGTGGCAAACACCTTTTCCAGATTAGCTTAACCGCATAATGGAAAAAGGTGAAGAAAAAATTAGATGGATTTAAAAGTAGTAACTGCTAAACAGATAAATCAATGGGGCTAATCCATTGATTTATTTTAACCTTATCCAAGACATTAAAATGTCTACAAAGAGCCTTTTTTCAATTAAAAATAGATTAAACCTTACGCAACCATGTGATAACGCACGAAAAATCATTCCTAAACATTGCTTTTATGCGTAAAATGTCACCCATTCAATCATGTGTACAAATGTTTTAGGAAAGTTTATTTTGTCATCAACTGTTCACCAAACTTCAGTTTTATCTAAACGCGTTCAATCTATTAAAGAATCTCCAACGCTTGCTATTACCGCAAAAGCTGCTAAATACAAAGCCGATGGTCGCCCTATCATAGGCTTGGCAGCAGGTGAACCAGATTTTGATACGCCACAACATATAAAAGATGCGGCAAAAACTGCCATTGATAACGGTTTTACCAAATACACGCCAGTTGCAGGTATTCCTAGCCTAAAAAAAGCTGTTGTAAATAAATTCAAAATTGAAAATGGCTTTGATTACGCTGTAAACGAAGTTATCGTGGGTGTGGGTGGCAAGCAAACCATATTTAATCTATGTTTAGCTGTGCTGAATAAAGGTGATGAAGTCATCATCCCAGCACCTTATTGGGTGAGCTATGCAGACATCACATTAGTTGCTGAAGCTACGCCAGTCATTATTCAGTGTGGTATTGAGCAAGGCTTTAAGCTTCAACCAGCACAATTAGAAGCAGCCATTACAGCTAAGACTAAAATTTTCATGATCAACTCGCCGTCTAACCCGACTGGCGTTGTATATAGCTTGAGTGAATTAAAAGCCTTAGGCGAAGTACTGCTTAAACACCCACATGTGTTAGTTGCCACTGATGATATGTATGAACATGTTAATTTAACTGGGGACAAATTCTATAATATTCTTAATGCATGCCCTGCTCTAAAAGACCGTTGTATTGTGCTTAACGGCGTTTCTAAGGCTTATTCAATGACAGGTTGGCGTATCGGTTATGCCGCTGGCCCTGCATATATCATCAAAGCGATGGAAATTCTTCAAAGCCAATCAACCAGCAACGCCACATCAATATCACAAGTAGCTGCACAAGCTGCGCTTGAAGGTCCGCAAGAATGCATTACTCCTATGGTTACAGCATTTAAAGAGCGTCACACATATGTAGTGAACCGCTTCAACAATATGCAGGGCTTAAACTGCCTGATGGCTGGTGGTGCATTTTATGCATTCCCTGATGCTCGCAGTGCAATTGATAAGCTGTTCAAGGCCGGAAAAATTAAAACAGCAACGGACATGTCCTTGGCTGAATACCTGCTTGAAGAGTTTGATGTTGCAGTTGTACCTGGTTCAGCATTTGGTGCAGAAGGTTATTTCCGGATTTCATTTGCAACATCAATGGATAATCTGCAAAAAGCG
This sequence comes from Methylotenera sp., assembly GCA_030693535.1. Next base: position 55,270 of record JAUYAL010000078.1, on the reverse strand, counting down.
CTTGATCGTATTGAGAAAGCACTTCAATAATACAAATATGATGAAAATATTGAAAGGTTTATTTTAATGGGTTAATTATTTTGAAATAATCCTTTAAATTTTCCTATCACTCCACCTGCTTTAATTCCCAAACTAGTCCCAACACCGGGGCCTAAAATAGCTGTGCCCGCCAAAGCCCCTGCCAAGGCAATCGTTGAAGGCAACACCACTGGGTTATTTAACGTCCCTGATACATTGAGGGGAATAGCTACCAAGCTCGCACTATGTTTAAGCTTTATTTCTACATCACCATTTAACTGTTCATTTGCTTTTATTTTAACCTGCCCTGTTCCTGATAATAATCCTGAACTTATTTTAAGATTACGCAAGTTGTATTGCTTATCTGCCACATTAAGCAAACCGGACAATTCATCAAACTCTGTTTCGCCACCACTATGTCCCTGCTTAATTAATATGCTTGCCACCTTCACCAAATCCATCCCATTCAAAACGCCGCTATTAACGTTGAATTTGAAATCTGCTCTAATATTATCCGCCAATGCAGATGGCTCTTTTGCACTGCTGGAAAAGTCACCACTACTAAACAAGTGGCCACTAAAGTAAACTGCTTTACTTACTAATCGACTTGGCTCTTTAATTGAGACATTATCTAATTTTAGTTTACCGCTCGTATGCCAATCCTTTCCCCATGAAACATTTGCATTTCCTGTCAGTTTTCCGTCATATAACGCAACATCAATGATAGGAATATATAGTCGACTACCCTTTAAAATCATTTCGAACTTAGCGCTATCAATCAACAAAGGTAAGCCCACTGGAGAAATCCAATTTTTAGCTAGCATCGATATTAAATACTCATCGCTTTTTGATGATATAACAGCTTTAAATGCCTCATCTTCAGCGTTTATCGTGACTGAGGTCAAAACATTTGCATTTTTAAAGTTCACATTTAAATTAATAAGGGGTAGCTTTATAGCAGGCCAATCAAACTGCAACGCTTCCACCTTTACGTTGTTAATATTAATTGTAGCAGTATCTTTGCTTACTTCTGTGTGCTTCCTAAATAAAGTCGATGCAATTACTACAGCGCCATGCTTAAAAATTGGCTTGTTAACTCTTAAATCGAGGACTTTAGTCGAAGAAAACAAAGAACTTAAGGTAGGAATAACCACAATCTGCGCCACTTTTATTTCTTGAAGTTTACCTACTGTAATACCTTCTGCTACAACTCGTGGACTAGGTAGTAATGACCAATGAACAGATGCAATTGTCACTGGCACACCAAATTTATCGCTTGCGACACGTTCAGCTTCATTTAGGTATGATTGAGTAGGAATTAAAAAAGGTAAAATAATCAATAAGCTAATTAGAGCAGATAACCAAATTACAATTTTTCTACTTTTTAACATCAAATTAACCCTAAAATATGTCGTGTAATGATTGACCAAAATCCTCTTAGCTATTACTATAGCGCCTTCATCAATTCCTCGATAGCTCAGTTGGTAGAGCAATGGACTGTTAATCCATGTGTCCCTGGTTCGAGCCCAGGTCGAGGAGCCAGATACAAGCCGCTGAAATAAATTTCAGCGGCTTTTTTGTTTGTATGTGAAATTGAAAGATACATTCGATAACAATGTAATATTAAGGTTATTCTACGTGGTACTAAAAGAGGTGTGTAAATTGAAAGATCACTATGCTGTTTTAGGTATTGCAACGAGTGCCACGCTTACCGAAATTAAAACCACTTATCGCAGGCTGGCTTCTCAACTTCATCCAGACAAAAACGCATCAAGTGATGCACCTGCAAAGTTCAGAAAAGTTCAGGAAGCCTACGAAGTACTTTCTGATACTGATAAAAGAAAAAGCTTTGATGAAACCCGCAGGCGTGGTTTATTGGACAACCCAATAGACACAGCACATGAAATTTGGCAATACTATATAGATGGAATATTAAAAAAATGAGAATATCGCGCTACTTTACTGACCTGATGGCTACTTATGTGGCTGATATTGATGATTTAAAAACTGACTCTGGTGGTGAAGATGTCCTTGCTAATCGTCTCAAAGAAAAACGTTCTCAGATAGCAGACTTAATGCCAATGATAAAAACAAACCCTGAAATGTTAGCGGTTATTTTTCACAAAAGTGTGATAGTTAAAAAACCAAAGGTGATTATGAGCTATATTGATAAGGAGCCTGCTAAGTTTCCACCGTGGGATACGATATCTAACAGCATTCAATTTCTGCCATGGTCTATTAGCCTTGTTGAAAAACTAAAAACTGAGGTGGGTGGTGAACATTTCTTATTAACCACAGTCATGTTGGAGCATCTTTATGCACTGTATGAGGTAAGTGAAGATGCCATTGAAGAAATGGAAGCGGAGGAATCAGATGACCTTGCAGAGGCAGGTGGCGAGTGGTTATCAGAGCATGGATTCGACAGCCATTAGCAATAAGAATGCGCTTATAAACTAAATACAATAGGGAAAAAATGTCACATTTAGTCGTTGTAGAAGCAAGCAGTCTAATTCAGTCTGGCGATCTAGTCAGAGCTGAGGCATTACTTAGCGCCTTAGTAGAAACTGAGGGTGATAACGCACTGGTAGAAGTTCTCGATGATATGCCATCGAAAGAGCTATTGGCTGTGATGCGTGAATATGATTCATCTAAACAGTCACTTTTAAATTTATTAATTACACCCGAGCAATTTGCAAAAGTCGTTGTTTTAGATCGTCTATACAAAGACGTTTCAAATGAACATCTGCGCGGCATGATTAATTCAGTAATTTTTCGTGAAGATGCCAATGCTAATGAATTTATTGTGGCAATAGCCGAACTTGAATTTGGGTATGAGACATTTGCCGACTACCTTTCTGATCGTGCAGAAGAGATCGTGGGGGAAACATTTTCCGCACTAGAAACAGAAGACATCTCACGTGCTGAAATAAGTGACCATGACTGGAAAGAGCTTACCTGGTTATTACGACATGAGCATGAAGATATTTATAATATCGTTCATGCGCTATTGAAAGTTAAGCTTGAAGAAAAGGTGACTCCTGAATTGTTCCTGATTGCCGAAGGTGATGATGAAGCCCCTCTAATCGTTGATCCTGTAGATAAAAAAGTAAGCAGAGGTGATGATGAAGATGAAGATTCAGCTATTTAAGGCAATATGCTAAATATGCAGCTTTATCATCATTAAATTGTCACTTATGTCACTCTCAAATAAAACACAGGCTATTGCATCATATGACAATGCGCCTTTCTTTGAAAAAGCCTTGAGGTATGGGGTTCAACACAGCATTATAGATCAATATAAAATTGATGAAATTATTAATGATGCTGCTACAGGTTCTATTCAAATTGCAGAATATTTTGGTGAATCTTCGCACTTAAGAAAAAATCTAGAAACATCAATGAAACGCATGGTAAGTTTGGTCAGCTTGAATCTAGAAGACGTAACAGGTGGAGAGCTTAATCAAGCTGCACTGTTGTTAAAAGAAAAACCAATTCGTACACTTTCTCGCGGTGGGTCGCAATTACTGAAATCGCTTTATAGCATGCCAGAAGACGATCACTTCGGCTCGCCACGACTTGATTCTGAGCGTGAGTTCCTGAAGAGAAGCATAAGCAATGGCTTATCAGTCGCAAAATATAGGCAAACTTTTAAAGATTGTGAGGGATTCAAGCGAGACATCGACTTTGCTACATGGCTAGCCAGAAAAGTTGGGGTGCCCATTATTCAATTAAATGAACACCACGTCTCGGCTAAACATGTCATTCGTACATTACTGCTATCTTGTACCTATGGTGCAAAAAAAATTACGGGTAATAAAATAAACCTTCCTAGCGAAGCGAGTTTATTCGAAATATTTAAATCAATTCGCAAAGAATTTGGATTTTTAGGTGATGTAACTTGCTCAACAAAATTTATAGATGAAGTGCCTGCAGAGTTCCAAGAAGATGCAAAGGAAGTGCTCTTAAGCATAAAGAATGATGATATTCCTAAAGTGGTAAGCCAGTCCCTAACACTAGAAGCAGTTTTCAATGACCTTAAAGTTCGACAATACTTTTACTTGCATAATGACCTTAATGAAGTGAGTCGGTTCGACAAAATACTTGCCGAAGAATGGTTCTCACTTACTGGTGGTACTGAAGATGACGCCCACCTTCTTACATTATTTCTGTGTGCGGCAGCAGGACTGGATCAACAAACCACGCTAAAAGTGACTGATGCTAAAAAAGCCGTATTATACATCCGTCAAAATGGACTTTTACAAAATGAAGTGCAGAATCTAATTAAAAAGGCACCTTATGATGAAGTTGCGCAACTTAAATCTTTATGGACTGAATTTATTGAAGAGGCCATGCCATTTTTGTTAGATTCTTCAGATGAAAAGTTAAATGAGGTCATGGAGTATTTAGTCGATCGTTGCAATATTCAGAAACAAAAGAAATAAAATTAACCTGCAAAGCATTATGTCAATTTCGCCGCCAAAACAACCCAACAACCCTTTGCATGGATTAACGCTAGAGGCAATATTAACGGCATTAGTATTACACTACAACTGGGCTGAATTAGCGCGTCGCATTCCAGTGCGATGTTTTAGCAATGACCCTAGCATTGCTTCTAGCTTAAAGTTCTTACGTAAAACACCCTGGGCGCGCGACAAAGTTGAAGGTCTGTATGTATTGATGCTGAGGGAGATTCATTGCGTATATGTCGAAAAATCTAGTACTGGCTTGAACAATTTAAAATAAACCAGAAAAGCTAACTAAGCGCTTACAGCCAATTTAATATTTTGCAATGTAACTTAGCTAACTTCGTCTTGTAAAGCTAATCACTTTCGTTATATGCTCTTGCTGAGATAATGATAATTGTTGCCAATTAAAGCGCCAATGCCAATTTCCACTTGATGTTCCAGGCGTATTCATTCGATGGTTAGAGTCAAGTGCCAATATATCTTGCATTGGAATAATCGTTAATATCGCATTAGATTTCATCGCCATATCGATTAAATCTTTTGGCATGTTAAGTTCATGCTGCTCAGAATGAGATGACCGTAAATAAGCATGTACATGCTTACGTTGTTGCTCATCTGAAGATTGATACCAACCTAATGTTGTGTCATTGTCATGCGTACCAGTATAGGCAACACTATTGTCTTCAATGTGGTGTGGCAAGTACGGATTAGCCTCTTCACCACTAAAAGCAAACTGCAAAATCTTCATGCCAGGTAAATGATATTTATTTCTTAAAGCATTCACTTCATCAGTAATAATCCCCAGATCTTCTGCAACCAAACAAATATTTGGCAAAGCACCTGTGATGGCAGCTAGCAAATTATCCCCTGGTGCCAATACCCATTGACCGTTCATTGCAGTATCTTCACTTGCAGGGATCTCCCATGCGGCCTCCAAGCCTCTAAAATGGTCAATACGTACAATATCAAACAGCGCACTTTGTGTTGCCATTCGCGATATCCACCATGCATAACCGTCGGTGGCCATCGCACCCCAGTTATAATGAGGATTACCCCAACGTTGTCCAGTTTCAGAAAAGTAATCAGGTGGCACACCTGCCACTACCGCCATATTTTTATTATCATCCAACTTAAATAAATTTGGATGTGCCCATACATCAGCGCTGTCATAAGCCACAAATATGGGTATATCTCCAAATAAATATACATTTTTATTCGCAGCATAAGCTTTAAGGCTCAACCACTGAGTGAAAAACACAAACTGCGAAAATTGAATCACTGCAATTTCCTGCGCCAACTCCTTACGTGCTTTCCTGAGTATTTTTGCATCCCTATTTTTGTAACCCTCTGGCCAATTGTTCCAACCAGCTTGGTTAAACTTAACTCGTAGCGTTAAAAATAAGGCAAAATCATTTAGCCAGTGCGCCTGCTTTATACAGAAGTCAGCAAAAAGTTGTTGCTGTTTATTATTGTTAGTTTTTTTGCAAAAAGCTTGATAAGCTTTAGTAATTAATTGTGATTTGTTATGTGATTGATTTGTAGCAAAGTCATTTACATCACTTTTTGTAAGTAAGTGTTTCTTTTGTAACGTTTCTAGGCTAATAAAGTCTGGATTACCTGCGTAAGCTGATAAACACTGATATGGGGAATTGTCAGCATGTGGCATATTGATAGGCAATGTCTGCCAAACACTGGCACCAATATCATGCAAAAAATCTACGAAACGATAGGCCTCAGGGCCTAAATCTCCGACATAGCTCGCACTAGGCAGAGAACTTATATGTAACAAAACGCCCGCACGGCGTTGACTTAAAAGAGATAAATTAGCGTGTTTCATGATTGCCTACAAAATATTGTGCTTATTATAAAGCTTTTTAACGCTAATTTTTTAGCTCAGCTAGTCAGCATCCTCAAGCTATTCTTGCCCACGTCGCATGGTGCCTGCATTTGCAGCGTTACCACCACCGGCGCTTATACTAGAATATAGTGCTTCAGGTACAGGCTGTTCGAGTAAAGTATACAAATTAATAAGATTGCGTCTATATAATTGATCAAAACTAGACACACTTTCTGATGAATTGTAGTCTCCAAACCACCAAAACCAATCTGAACCTTCACAAATCGCAAGTTGACGTTCACAAGCCACAAGTTGATCTGCATTTAAATTATTTTTAGACAATACACTATCGTAAGTTTTTTTAGCCGTACACAATAAATCCCATGCCTGGTTTTTATCTTTGCTGCCTATCCAAGTGCTAAAAGTGCCATAGACCCAGCTACCAGCTGCCACTTGAGGCAATGCGGGTGCGGATATTTTCTTGGTTTTATATTGTTTAGATTTATACAAGTCGACAATATCACTAAAAGTCGTCATTTCAATATCAGGATGATTTACTAGTGCTTCATACAATTCAGTTAAGAAATAATAGCCATTGTAAGGATAATATTCCCATGCATTTTCACCATCTAAAATAACACTGACCACTTTAGTTATACTTTTCCCCCCAGCCAGATTATCTGTCTGATGAATATTTTCTAACGTCTGAATGAAATCATTTACTGCATCAGGCGTGTGCATTTTTGCATATTCAAAACCAATTTTATCTGAAAGGTTATCGTCTCTAAAAAAACATAAAACGTCATGCTCCCCGTTAGTCACGCGATAAGGTTGATATAGATATTCATTCTTATCCTCTACACTTAAATGCGACTTGAACAAGCTATTAACTAATACCGCCTGCCCTGTTGCCGCCCACTCAACTCCATGCTCAGCCATCAATGAAAGGGCTGATTCAGATACACCACCCTCAGCCGGCCACATCCCTCTAGGTTCTTCACCGAAAAGATTTGTATGAAACTTTTTAGCAGACACGACATGCGCTCTAGCACGACTTTGTCCACCAGCATATTTAGCAAACTTAGGTAAAGGAGCATATGGCATCGCGTCTAGCGTAGATTTAAAGTCAAGAAGCAATGGTAATATTGGGTGATAATATGGCGTTGTCGAGATTTCAATTTGCTTTCGCTGCATGAGTGCTTTATAACGTGGGATTAAGCCAGATATCGTTTCACCAATCACATCGAATAATTTTTGCCTGTCTTCAAGTGTAAACCGCACACCTTTAGCCATTAAAGATTGAACCATCTTATTGTTTCGACGCAGACTCTCTCCGCACCAAGCCAAGTGATACCAAACTAACAAATCTGCTTTATATTGTCCGGACAAGTAATTAAATTCATCGTTGGTAGCAGTTTTTTCAACTAACTGATAAATCTGCAATAAGCGCTGATAATGCGGGAATGGGCTCAGCATTTTTTCATGGTGGCTCTTAAAACAACTTTGCATAACTAGTTGACATTGCTCATTACTAAGCTCCGCTAAGTTGTCATGTACAAGTAAAGACAGTAGCGGATCACGAATTTTATTTTGCTTAAACTGACTACTGTAATCTTCAAGCTGCTCCAATAAAATCGGCACAAAATTAAATGTCACTCGCGCTTTAGGATTCGTCTCAAGATGAAAAGCCATATCACTATAATCTTTTATGGCATGCAAGTACGTCCAAGGTAGCACATATTCATTGCTAACAGTGTCACGATAATCTGGTTGATGCATATGCCAGTAGAGATTAAGAAATAGCTTAGGACGATTAGACTTCAATTAGCACAACCTTAATGTTAAATATTAATAAAACTTATTAACCAATTGATTTGTATCAAATGGTCCTATATAAATCTTGACCAAGCATATCTGGCGTGACTAAAGTAATTCCCTTTTCAGACACATAAAAGCGTTTAGCATCTAGATCTAAATCTACCCCAATCTGCATACCTTCAGGTATAACACAGCCACGGTCTATCACTACATTTTTTAGCACAACATTACGATTCACTGTGACCTTAGGTAAGATAACTGAACTTTCTACAGTGCAATAACTATGAATGCGTACATCTGAAAATAATACAGAATCATCAATAATAGAGCCGCTAATCACACAACCACCAGAAACTAATGAATCAGTTGCACTACCTTTTCTACCTTCATCATTAAATACAAATTTTGCTGGTGGTAAATGTTCTTGGTAAGTCCAAATTGGCCAATCTCTGTCGTATAGATTAAGCTCAGGAACCACCCTAGTAAGCTCCATATTTGCTTCCCAATACGCATCAATCGTCCCAACATCACGCCAATAAAAATTACCATTTTTAGCGCCGACACAGCTATCTGTAAAACGATGTGCCTGGATTTTATATTTTTTAATGATGTACGGAATAATATCGCCACCAAAATCATGTGTGGATTTTGGATCACCTGCATCACGTATTAACTGCTCATAAAGAAATTTAGCATTGAATATATATATACCCATACTTGCAAAAGCTTTTGTTGTATCTCCAGGCATATGCTTAGGCGATTCTGGCTTTTCTGCAAACTCAATTACGCGGTCAGTATCATCAACAGCTAGCACGCCAAATCCTTTTGCATCTTCCAAAGGCACGTTAATGCAAGCAACTGTCATATCAGCATTATTTTTAACATGCGTTGCCAGCATTCTGCCGTAATCCATTTTATAAATATGATCCCCAGCAAGTATCAGAATGTACTCAGACCCACCCTCACGTAGCAAATCTAGATTTTGATATACTGCATCTGCAGTGCCTTTGTACCAATCTTCTGATATCCGTTGTTGCGCAGGAATGATATTGACGTACTCATTAAATTCACCGCGCAAAAACCCCCAACCTCGCTGTAAATGCTGAATCATGCTTTGCGCTTTATATTGCGTTGCAACGTTTACACGACGTATGCCTGAATTAATGCAATTTGACAGGGGGAAATCAATAATCCGGTATTTGCCACCGAACTGAACGGCGGGTTTAGCACGCCAATCCGTTAAATTTTTCAAACGACTACCACGTCCACCAGCAAGAATGATTGCGGCGGTATTTTTAGTTAATGTACTAATGAAACGATCTGAATGCTGATCCATTTGTTGGTTCTGCGGCATGATGCCCTCCTGAAGTTTGATTAACATTGTAATACTAGCTGGGCTAACTAGTTTTAATTTACGATTAACTGCATTTGTTGTACATTATAATCAGCTTAAAGCACTATAATCTAGTTAAAATATGGCTAATTTAGCAAATAATGTTAAAAAATCTAAAAATATTTCTTAATGAAGAATTTAGGGGAATGCATCTTGGTAAAATCTACAACCACTCCAGCGAAAACAAGCATGAAAGCTGCAGAAAAATCTAATATAACTTCCAGAAGTGCTTCTAACGTTTCCGCTGATTCATTACGAAAGATTTTAAAAGCAAAGCATCACGATCCGTTTAGTTATTTAGGATTTCATGCAACTACTGACGGATATGTCTTTCGCACATTTCTTCCCAGAGCTTCCGAAGTTTCTGTGAAAGTTGCAAACAAGTGGATTAATCTGGAAAAAACCCACGCAGATGGCTTATTTGAAGTCGCCAGCAACACTACATTTAATACGCCTTGCCAACTGAAAGTTACCGCAGGCGAAAGTACTTACGAAACCTTCGACCCTTATACTTTTGCATCCAGCTTGACGCAAGACGAACTGTATTTGTTTGGTGAAGGTCGTTTAATGCAAGCCTATAAAACACTAGGCGCGCAGTGCATGACGCAAAATGGTGTAGCAGGTGTTCGCTTTGCAGTATGGGCGCCCAACGCAGACCGCGTAAGTGTAACAGGTAGCTTTAATAACTGGGATGGTCGCGTTCACTCTATGCGAGCACACGGATCTAGCGGTGTATGGGATATTTTTATTCCAAGTTTAACAACCAGTGACACCTACAAATTTGAAATTCGCAATCGCCACACAAGCGGTGTTTTAGTAAAAACTGACCCTTATGGCTTAGAGTTTGAACAACGCCCCGGCACTGCCGCAAAAATTAGTAGTAGCCAACATCAGTGGGAAGATAAGAAATGGTTGGATGCACGTAAAAAGAATGTCTGGCTTCATGCACCATTTAACTGCTATGAAGTACATTTAGGCTCATGGCAACGTAATGAACTAGGTCACTTTCTGACTTATCGTGAAATGGCAAAAACGCTTGTCCCTTATGTGGCTGAAATGGGCTATACCCATGTTGAATTAATGCCAATTTCAGAGCATCCATTGACTGAATCTTGGGGTTATCAAACGACGGGTTATTTCGGAGTAACAAATAGATTTGGTTCACCCGATGATTTGCGCTTTTTAATTGACGCTTTTCATCAAGCCAATGTGGGCGTTATTTTAGATTGGGTGCCAGGCCATTTTCCAAAAGATGATTGGGCATTAGCGCGTTTTGATGGCACCGCTTTGTATGAACATGAAGATCCGCGCTTAGGTGAACACCAAGATTGGGGGACTTATATATTTAACTATGGCCGTAATGAGGTGCGTAATTTTTTAATGGCTAACGCACATTATTGGCTTGCTGAATTTCATATTGACGGCTTCCGTGTAGATGCTGTGGCTTCTATGCTTTATCTGGATTATTCACGCAAAGCAGGTGAATGGCTACCCAATAAATTTGGTGGGCGTGAAAATCTAGATGTGATTGATTTCCTAAAACAATTTAACGTCATGGTTGGGGAAGACTTCCCTGGCGTACTTACTATTGCTGAAGAATCTACAGCATGGCCAGGCGTTTCTCGCCCTGTCTATCTAGGTGGCTTAGGCTTTAGCATGAAATGGAATATGGGCTGGATGAATGACACACTTACTTACATTGAACATGATCCCGTTCACAGACGCTATTATCACGACATGCTCACTTTTGGCCAACTTTACGCATACTCTGAAAATTTCGTGTTGCCGTTCTCGCATGACGAAGTAGTCCATGGCAAGAAATCACTTTTAGATAAAATGCCTGGTGATGCATGGCAAAAATTCGCTAATCTTCGTTTATTGACAACTTACCAAATGACAGCACCTGGCAAGAAGCTTAATTTTATGGGCAATGAATTTGGGCAAGGACGTGAATGGAATGTTAACAGCAGCCTTGATTGGCACTTGCTAGGAGATGGCTATGAAGGACATCAATGGCATAAAGGCATCAAACAAGCGACAACTGATCTAAACAAGCTATACAAAAAACTGAGCGCTCTTCACTCACTTGATTTTGAAGTGCAAGGGTTTGAATGGATAGACTGCCATGATAGCGATCAGTCAATTGTCAGTTTTGTTAGACGTGGCTTAGACAATAGTTTTGTTATAATAGTGCTGAACTTTACGCCTGTGCTCCGCAATGCCTATCGCATAGGTGTTCCGCAATCAGGTAATTACAATGAGATATTTAACAGTGATGCCGCTTGTTATGGAGGCAGTAATCAAGGTAACGGTGCAGGACTACATACAGAAAATTATGCCTGGATGCATCACAATCAATCGCTTGTCATCACTTTGCCACCTTTAGCTGGTATCGTTTTACAATTACAATAACACAATCTAATTAAAGTACTTTTACTCAAATGGCCGCATTAACCGAATTGCCTGTCTGGCAAAAACTTTGTCAGCATCAAAAAGAAATTGTATCAACACACATGCGTGATTTATTTTCCGCTGATAAAAATCGTTTTGATAAATTTAGTCTTAAATTCGACGATATATTGTTTGATTATTCCAAACATCGTATTACCGATGAGACACTTCCTCTACTCATGCAAGTTGCACGTGAAGCCGACATAGAAGGTTGGCGTGACCGCATGTTTGCGGGTGAAAAAATCAACATTACTGAAGACCGCGCCGTATTGCATACCGCACTACGCAACAGATCTAACACACCAGTAATGGTGGATGGCAAAGATGTAATGCCAGACGTCAACGCTGTTCTCGCCCAAATGCGTGTATTTTCAGACAAAGTACGTCATGGTGATTGGAAAGGCTATACTGGAAAAAGTATTACCGATGTAGTCAATATTGGCATTGGTGGCTCTGACTTAGGGCCAGTGATGGTCTGCGATGCCCTTAAGCCATACGCAAATCCCGCGTTACAAGTTCATTTTGTGTCTAATATCGATGGCGCCCATTTAATGCGCGCACTAGAAAAATGTAATCCTGAAACCACATTGTTTATTGTCGCTTCAAAAACATTTACCACACAAGAAACTATGACTAACGCCATGTCTGCGCGCACTTGGTTTTTAGCATCAGCACAAGATAATGCACATGTAGCTAAACATTTTGTCGCACTCTCTACTAACGCAAAAGCAGTGCAAGACTTCGGTATTGATACTGCAAATATGTTTGCGTTTTGGGACTGGGTAGGTGGACGCTACTCGCTATGGTCTGCTATTGGCTTATCCATTGCCTTGTATGTAGGAATGGATAACTTTGAAGCACTACTCTCAGGCGCCCATGAAATGGACAACCATTTCAAAACAGCACCATTAGAGCAAAACATGCCTGTGATTATGGCGCTTATTGGCGTTTGGTATAACAACTTTTTTCATGTTGATACAAATGCAATATTGCCTTACGACCAAGGTATGGCTCGCTTTCCAGCATATTTACAACAAGCAGATATGGAAAGTAACGGTAAGTTTATTTGCCGCGATGGAAAACGTATTCAATACAAAACTGGCCCGGTGATTTGGGGAGAAGCTGGCACTAATGGTCAGCATGCATTTTATCAACTCATACACCAAGGCACACAAATCGTACCATGTGACTTTTTAATGCCCGTGCATAGTCATTACGCGATTGGTAAAAACGGTTACGCGCATCACAAAATACTACTCGCCAACTTCTTAGCACAAACGCAATCACTCATGCTAGGAAAAACCCCTGCACAAGCGCGGGTAGAACTTGAAAAACAAGGAATGAGTGGTGAAACTCTGGAAAACCTTCTCCCGCACAAAGTATTTGAAGGTAACCGCCCTAGCACATCAATCATGTTCGACAAACTTACACCTAATACGCTAGGTAAATTGATTGCACTTTATGAGCACAAAATATTTGTGCAAGGCTTTATTTGGAACATTAACAGTTATGACCAATGGGGCGTGGAATATGGTAAGCAAATCGCTCAAGAAATTCTGCCATTATTAACTAATAATGAGCAAATTGACAACTTCGACAGCTCTACCAATGGTTTAATCAACCACACCAAAACGCATGCTTGATAGAGTAATCATAATTAATTAACCGTTCAATTTCATAAAAACCCCAAATAACATAATTATTTGGGGTTTTTATGTATAAATAAAGTCTTTACTTATACCATGAGTCTAAAAAATTGTACTACCCTGAAAAATTTAATGAAGCTTCAACTCACCCACACTGATTAATTGCTTAGCTAAGGCTTCACCGAAACTAGCGCTGACACTTGCACCAATACGCTTTGCTATGCGGCTGGCAAAATCATCTTGGTAGGTGAAATCTACGATTTCTTTCTGTTTAATCACTTCACGCGCAACGTAATCTGCACTGCCGATTGCATCCGCGAGGCCGATTTTAATACTTTGCTCGCCACTCCAGAACAATCCGCTAAAAGTCTCTGGTGTTTCCTTTAAACGCGAACCCCTACCCTGCCTCACTACCACTTTGAATTGCTCATGAATTTCATTGAGCATATTTTGCGCTAAAGCTTGGTGCTTAGGATTTAACGGTGAAAATGGATCTAACATTGCTTTGTTTTCACCTGCCGTCATTAATCGGCGTTCAACGCCAACCTTTTTCATTGCCTCAGTAAAACCGTATCCATCCATCAGCACACCAATTGAGCCTACAATACTTGCTTTATCGACATAGATTTTATCAGCAGCAGCAGCGATATAATAGCCACCAGATGCGCAAATATCTTCAATAACGGCATATACGGGAATAGCTGGATGGAGTTTCTTTTGACGTTTTATTTCATCATTAATAATGCCAGCTTGAACAGGACTACCACCTGGACTGTTAATACGTAGAATAATTCCTTTGGTATTTTTGTCATCATACGCATCATGCAGGCTATTTAAAAAAGAATCCGCATTCACTTCACCACCAGCTTCTATCACGCCAGCTACTTCAATAAGAGCTGTATGCGCACCTAAGCTCTTTTTAGTATCACCTAGCCAACCTAGCATAAAAAATAATACGATAAAAAGATAAGCAAACATGAGTGCTTTAAAAAAAGTACTCCAGCGACGCGCCGTTTTTTGCTCAGTTAGTGCAGAGGTGGCGAGTTTTTCTATAGCGTCACGTTGCCATTTTGTGTCTTCTGATTGATGAATTTGAGTTGACGTATTTTCTTGCTGCTGACTAGCTTCTGACATTATTTTAGCTTTCTAAAGATTATTAACAACACTTGCCAGCAGAGCTGGATCAGTGACTATCATCTTATCCCTGATTCTTAGTTATGGATGATATGTTGATCACAATTTTTTCGTTTTGTTCAGCCACTGGAATCGCTTTTAAACTTTTACCTTTGCACGGCCCCATGACGCAAAAACCATTATCAGGTCGGTAATGTGCGCCATGCGTAGAACAAATCAGAAAATCTTTTTGTGATGTAAAGAAATCACCTTCGTTCCAATCCAACTCTATAGCCACGTGTGCGCATTGGTTAACATAGGCATAAGGCTTACCTTGGTAGCGCACAACGAAACCTGATGCAAACTCACCCAATGCGGGCAATGCAAAGCGCAAGCCTTTTTCATTATTCTGCAATTCTTCACTATTAAAAACAATAGTGTCGTTTTGTAAAATAGCAGTCTCTTTAACATCAATCATAAAGTTACGCGTTCTGCATTATCCATTGACTCAAATTAGTAAAGTCAGAAAATTGTTGTATAGGATTTAGGTGATGCCAATGCTCAGCCTGTTGTGCACCATAAGTAACACCTATAGAGCTTGCACCCGCATTTTTTGCCATTTGCAAATCATAGCTAGTGTCTCCAATCATCAATGTTCTCTGAGGCAATATAGTAAAATACTCCATTAACTCATACAACATCTGTGGGTGTGGCTTTGAAAAACATTCATCTACGGTACGTGTAGCATGAAAATATCGCCCTAAACCACTATGTTCTAATGCTAGATTCAACCCGCGTCGCCCTTTACCCGTTGCTACTGCCAACTTAAAGCCTTGTTTGCTTAAGGCAGATATAGTTTCAGTGACTCCTGCAAACAAAGGGATTTCACTTTCACCTGCATAATAATTAACTCTGTATTGACTAGCAAGCGCTTGTGCTTTTTCATCAGTAATGTCGCCATATAAGGCGTGAATGGCCTCACGCAAACCTAACCCAATTATGTTTCTGGCAGATTCTGAACTTATAGCTGGCAATCCTACATGTTCAGCAGCTTGTACTACTGCATTAGTAATCATGCTAGTAGAATCAGCTAAAGTACCGTCCCAATCCCATACAATTAAATCAAACTGCTTTGGCATTCTCTTCTATTTTTCCTCTAGCTTTTAGACTCTAGTTTTAATAAAAACTTACTTAAGTCCACCGGCATAGGCGCCGCTAATTCAAGCTTGTCACCAGTCAGAGGATGGCGAAGCTTTGTGACAATCGAATGTAAAAACATACGCTTTAAGCCATACTTAATTAAAGACTTATTGACAGTAAAGTCACCATACTTATCATCGCCAACAATTGCAAAACCCAAATGGGCTAATTGCACACGCAATTGATGTGTTCGCCCAGTCACCAACTGCGCTTCCAGTAAACTAAACTGGCCTAATACTGGATGGCTAAAATTCTTCAGTAACTTAAATAAGGTTTCAGAAGTTTGGCGTTCATTATATTTGTCTTTGGATGCATCCGTCACCACATTCACGCGTCGCTCACCGTTAGGCAATAGGTATTTTTGTAAATCCAGCACCACGCGTTTTTTTTCTTCGGTCCATTCACCTTGCACCAACATTAAGTAACGTTTATCCGTTTGATTATTGCGAATCGCTTCATGCAAAGCTACCAAAGCACTGCGTTTCTTAGCTAACATCAGTACACCAGAAGTTTCGCGGTCTAGTCTATGTACTAATTCTAAGAATTTAGCCTTTGGTCGCTCAATGCGCATTTGTTCGATGACGCCACGACTAATCCCACTGCCACCGTGCACAGCAAAACCAGCCGGCTTATCAATCACCAATATCGCATCATCTTCAAAAATTATGGTGCCATCAAATTTAGATGTGGAAGGTACGCTTTGCTCTGTTTTTGCAATTATAGTAGAGCGTGTAGGAGGCACTCGAACCACATCACCTAAACTTAAACGAAAATCAGCGTCAATGCGCTTTTTATTCACCCGCACTTCTCCGCTACGCAATATACGATAAACATGACTTTTAGGAACGCCTTTTAAGGTTTTAGTTAAAAAATTATCTACGCGCTGCCCCTCACTTGCCTCATCAACAGTTAAAAAAGCTGCGGCTAGTTCACTCACGACTGATACTTCACTTTTTTGATTTTGTGTTGTTATATTGTTCATTCTTTGCTTAAATGTTTGATGTAGCCTATACTTAGCGGTTATTGGTTAACTTAAATAAGTTTAATGATTTAATCAATACGGAGAATACACTTAAATACCTACAAATGCTTTGTAAAAATGCAACTGTAAGTACTTAAACTAAACAGATACTTGGTTAACGCTGCTCACCATATTATAAAGTAGCAGTAAGTAAAATTAGCGCTCAAGCCGCCGCAGACAAATAAACATAAAGCGCGACTTAAAGTGATAGTAAAATTTGGCATGCTACCTATTTGGTACATAACAAATTAAAATTTACTGAATATAGAATTTTAACGAATTTATGCTAAAACTGGCACGAATTTAATAATTT
This sequence comes from Methylotenera sp., assembly GCA_030693535.1. Next base: position 37,994 of record JAUYAL010000078.1, on the reverse strand, counting down.
AGTTTGATTTAACAATCAATAAACTGACTTCAACTCGTACATTCAATTCGAATTTACAGCTGGAACAATTGATAGCAAAACGTCACTAACTCTGCAAGTTTGCAATAGCAAATGTGCACACTTAACCGTTCTTTATGAATCAGTTTTTGAAAAGCAAGGCGACTATGTCGAGACATGCCTTTAATTATTAAGTTCTTAAATCAATGTTTGATTAAATTCAAAACCGTTAAATTTCACATATACGTAACCATAGCGTAAATCAGTATCTTTGCCAAAAAAATTGGTACTTACACTTTAAATTGTCCTATGTTTCAATGCTTTAATTTAAGCATTTTGCCAGCTCGTCTTGCCTAGCGCAGGAGCAAATAATGAAACGCATGTTATTTAATGCAACGCAATCTGAAGAGTTACGCGTTGCAATCGTAGATGGTCAAAAACTCATCGATTTAGATATTGAACACGCTGGCAAAGAACAACGTAAAAGCAATATTTACAAAGGTGTAATAACTCGAATTGAACCTTCATTAGAAGCCGCTTTTGTCGATTACGGCATGGATAGACACGGCTTTTTACCATTCAAAGAAGTGGCGCGCAGCTACTACAAAGATGGTGCAGATGGTAAATCTCGCATTCAAGATGCCTTAAAAGAAGGCCAAGAAATCATCGTGCAGGTAGATAAAGATGAACGTGGAAACAAAGGTGCCGCGTTGACAACTTTCATCTCTTTAGCTGGACGCTATTTGGTGTTAATGCCAAATAATCCTCGTGGCGGTGGCGTATCACGTCGTATTGAAGGTGAAGATCGTGACGAACTTCGTGATGTGTTGGCACAATTAGAAGTGCCAAAAGGGATGAGCATCATCGCCCGTACTGCTGGCATTGGCCGCAACGCTGAAGAATTGCAGTGGGACTTAAACTATCTAACCCAGTTATGGGCAGCCATCGATGGCGCTTCAGCTATGCAAGCTGGCGCCTATTTAATTTACCAAGAAGGCAGTTTAGTCATTCGTGCAATTCGCGATTACTTCAGCGCTGATATTGGTGAAATATTAATTGATACACCTGATATTCATGAACAGGCGTTGCAGTTTATGAGTCATGTTATGCCGGGCAATGTATCTCGCGTTAAATTATATCAAGATGAAATCCCACTATTCACACGCTTTCAAATTGAACATCAAATTGAATCTGCATTTTCACGTGAAGTTCGTTTGCCTTCTGGTGGCGCCATTGTGATTGACCATACCGAAGCGTTAGTTTCAGTTGACGTCAACTCTGGCCGAGCAACACGCGGTAGTGATATTGAGCATACTGCCTTCAACACCAATATGGAAGCAGCTGAAGAAGTTGCGCGACAATTACGTTTACGTGATTTAGGTGGTCTAGTGGTGATTGATTTTATTGACATGGAAAGCCAACGCAATCAACGTGAAGTTGAAAACGCACTACGTGACGCGCTACATTTTGACCGTGCGCGAGTACAAACTGGCAAGATTTCACGCTTTGGTCTACTAGAGCTATCTCGCCAACGTTTGCGTCCTAGCTTAGGTGAGACGAATCATATCCCATGCCCGCGCTGTAGCGGTACTGGTCACATTCGTGGCATTGAATCAACTGCATTACACATTTTACGCATTACACAAGAAGATGCGATGAAAGACAATAGTGCAATTATTCAAGTACAATTGCCAGTCGAAGTTGCGACATTCTTATTGAATGAAAAACGTGCTGATATTCATGCAATTGAACAGCGCATGGGTGTTGAAGTAGTGCTAATTCCTAACATTCACCTTGAAACACCTAACTACAGTATTACCCGCGTCAAGCATGATGATGTGACAGACGAAACCAGCCGCGCAAGCTACAAATTAGTAGAAATGCCAACAGAAACAACTTATATTAAAAATGCTGAGGAAGTCGCAAAAGCAGTGCGCCCCATGGCTGCAGTTAAAGGCATTACACCTACAGCACCTGCACCGATTGTGGCTGAAAAGTCTGCTGCTGAAAGCTCAACTAAGCCATCATTAATGGCACGTATTAAGAAGTTCTTTGGTGCTTCGTCAACTAGCAGTGAAGCACAAAAAACTGAAGCTGAGAAGAATGAGGAATCAAACCGAGATAAAAACCGTAACAATCGTAATCGCAACAATCGTAACCGTAATGAGCGCAATAAGAATTCGAATCAAGACCGTCCGAATAGGAATAATGAGACTAAGCCTCAAGATGCTCGCACAGAATCTAAACCTCAAGATCCTCGTCAGCAAAAACCACAGCAGGTTCGCGGTGAACAAAATCGCAATGACAAGCCACGCAACAACCAGCCAGTAACAGCTAACCAAGTCACTGCAGGTGTTGATGTCGCAGCAATTGAATCTAGCACTGAACAAACGACAGAACGTAGTAATAGCAGTCGTCGCAATCGCAACAATCGTCGCGGGCGTCGTGATCGCGTTGAAAATGGCTCAGAAGCAAATCGCCCCTTCATTCCTAATGATGAAATCGTTGCGAGTCAGCCAAACGTAAGTATTGATGACGTTTCGAAAGCTACAAGTAGCCCATCAAAGGAGCAACCGAAAGTAACAGAGCAAGCAATGTCAAGTACAGAAGGTACTTTCGAATCGACCCCAACTGAAGTGCCGTCAGCAAAAAGTAATAATAGAAAACATAAATCGCCTAAAGTTTCTATTACCACCGAAGATGTCGCTAGCGATGTTACTCAAGTAGCGACAAACGCTGTTGTAACTGAAGCTAATAAATCTGACAAAAAACGTCCTGCTCGCCCCCGTAAATCAAAGACTCAAAGCAAACCTGTTGATTTAGCCGCTGTAGGCTTGCAATTGGTTGAAACGAAAGCAGATACATCAAATGCTATCGTTCCTAACGAGCTTGAAAAGCCACGGTCACCACGTAAAGTAGCCTCATGGCAAAAAAATGCTCAAGATGAAGTTAATGCAGAGCCAATGGTGATGGTGGAAACACAAAACAAGTAGATAAAAAATCAGTTTGAAGTCAAAATAGGCACTTAGATAAACTGTACCGTGATTAGCTGAATATGATATTGAGCTAATCACAGGGTAGCTTGATATCTGAGCTAGATCAGATTTAGTGTGCAGGCAATTTAATAGTATTTTATCTGCTCTTAAGAACATTTTATGAAGATGACTTTATCATCTGATTGGATTAACCAATTTAATTTAAGCTACTTCAACAGCAATGGGCTCAGTCTGAACCTTTTGATTACTTAAAGTCATATAACTTCGCGTTGAAAGTCTGCAGAAATACACCTTTTGACGCTCCAAGACGGCAATGCTTTGTTATTTGCTGTCAGCAGTTAGAAGCATTAGAAACATTCTTGATTACATTAATCAACTATATAGTTTTTTGGTAGGATACGAAAAAAATTATGCACCTAGAAAAAACTCACATCAACCCTTCTCGTAGGGTGCTCGAGTTACTGAGCCTTGAGCGACGTGACGTATACATTGTTTTTTTTCTAACGCTGGGAGCCGGCTTACTGGCATTTGCCATTCCACTTGCTGTTCAGGCATTGGTCAACGTCGTGACAATGGGTGGAGTAGTTCAGCCATTAGTAGTTGTGTCCTTAATATTGTTTATTTTACTTTGCCTTTCCGGTACTTTATATCTTCTAGAATATTACGTGGTCGAGCTTATACAGCGACGCGTCTTTGTTCGGGAGTCACTGCATTCGGTTAGAGATGCTCAAGCTATGAGTGTTTCAATAAGTGACTCACATAACCCGATTGAGTTAATGAACCGATTTTTTGATGTAACTACTGTGCAAAAAACAAGCTACCAGCTACTTACAAAAGGCTTGGCTGCAGCGCTACAGGCTATTGTGGGCAGCCTAGTGCTTATGTTCTACAGTTTTTATTTTGCTCTTGTTTCGTTGTTTCTGTTACTAATGGCATGGGTGATCGTGGTTGTCTTAGGTAGGATGGCTGTTCCTTCTGCCATTCATGAGTCGTATGCAAAATACAACTTGGCTAGCTGGCTTGAGGGCATTGCCAACAACCTTAATATATTTAAATTTAGCGGCGGTCAAAATTTGGCGATAAGCCAAGCCAATGATCTTGCGTCAGATTACCTAGTCCGCCGCCGCAAACACTTCGGCACGTTATTCAAACAAAATCTGGTTGCCGTCATCGTCTATGCCGTAGCTGGTTCTCTAATGCTGGGTCTAGGAGGATGGCTGGTGATGGAGGGACGGATTAACCTCGGCCAGTTTGTCGCTGCTGAATTGATTATTTTTGGCGTACTCGGGGCATTTCTTAACTTTGTGAGTAAGTTGGAATATTTTTACGAAATGGTAGCTGCTATGGATAAACTAGCCACTATTCACGACATGCCGAAAGAACGTCTGGATGGGCACGTTGTTACGTTAGAATCAGCGCCAGAACTAACTTGTATGGATATTACATTTTCGTATTCAAATCATCATCACGTGTTAAATAATGTGGCATTTTCTGTGAAACCAAACACAAGTGTTGTAATACTTGCTGAGACTGGGGTAGACCGTGCAATTTTGGCAGATATCTTAGTCGGTCTGCGTAACCCAACATCAGGTGTTGTTCAAATTAATGGATTGGATTTACGTCTACTTGATCTTGGTGAGTTCAGAAAGAAAGTTGCATTTGCCAATCATCTGGAAATACTTGAAGGTTCAATTTTGGATAATCTCAGATTTGGTAATTCTTCCAACTTGTCCGAGATAAAAGCAGTCTTAGAGTCACTTGGTCTTTCTAAACGCATCCAAGAACTTCCTGATGGATTAGACACATTACTAGTTCCCAAAGGATTACCCCTCACGCGGATAGAACAGCGCCTTTTAATGATTGCAAGGGCAATACTAGATAAACCTTATTTAGTTGTGATTGATGCGATATTAGATGAGGTTGATATTCATGCGCTGGCAATTATCAGCAAAGCGTTACAACCCACTGTGCAACCATGGACACTCATTGTACTTACGCAGTCACAAACTGTTGCCGAATGCTTTGCTAATAGCGTACGCTTAGGAATTCCGCAAGGAGAGCGCACATGAATACATTGAGAAATCATTCAGCAATGCGCGAGTCTGATACTCCGGCGTTTGTGCAAAGCTTAAGCAAGTACTTGTTATGGCTGTTTTTTATTATTCCGATGATTATTTTGTTTTTTCCTTGGTTACAAAACATACAAGGCATTGGGATGGTGACAGCTTATCATCCATCCGAGCGTAGGCAAACTGTAGATGCGCCTATTAGTGGTGTGATTAACAAGTGGTTTGTGCAAGAAGGAACGAAAGTTAAAGCAGGGGATGTGCTTTTGGAAATGGCAGATGTAGATCCGAACTTTCAGGAAAGGCTCGGTGACCAACTGACAGCAACTACTGATAAGCTTGCTGCCAAAAAAGAGGAGCTTAAATCTTATCAAACACAATTGCAGAGTTTTTTGACTGTACGTGATGCCAGGACTAGTGCCGCCTCATTTAAACGTGACATGGCAAAACAAAGGGTGCTATCAGCTACCGAGACCATCCACGCTGCCGAAGCGACTTTAGCGGCAACACAATATCAGTTGACACGCATGGAGAGGCTGTTGGGTGAAGGTTTGGTCAGTAAGCGTGATCAAGAGCTAGCCGATCGAGATCATGCTCTGGCTACACGTGCGCTCAATAGTGCTAAAGCGCAACTTGACGCCGCACGTGCAGAAGAGCGCTCGGCAGATGCTGACATCACTCAAATCCGTGCTGATGTGCAAACTTCAATTGATAAAGCCAATGCGCAAATCAATAAACTACTCGGTGAAATTGCCGATAGCCAGAATAATGTGTTGAGTAGCGAAATTAATCTAGCCCGCCAACAGGCGCAGAAAATGATTGCACCACGTGCTGGCACAGTATTTCGATTACCTATTAATTCGCAATCTCAGATTATTTCGCGTGGCCAGCCTTTGCTGGTGATTGTGCCCGAGAATAATCAACGTGCAGTCGAATTGTATGTAGATGGGCGTGATGCGCCATTAGTTGTAAAAGATAGTATCGTTCGTTTGGAATTTGAGGGTTGGCCGGCGGTGCAGGTTTCTGGCTGGCCAAATGTGGCGATTGGTACCTTTGCTGGCAAGGTCTCTTTTGTGGATGCTACAGATGATGGAACCGGCATCTTTCGGGTAATGGTGATCCCAGATGAGCGTGAGCAAAAATGGCCGGAAGACCGTTTTTTAAGACAAGGTACCTCAGTAAGTGGCTGGGTGCTACTGGAACAAGTCACGATAGGATACGAGATATGGCGCCTGCTAAATGGGTTTCCGCCTAGGCTTCCCAAGGCTCCAGAAGCCGGAACAAAGAAATAAATGTCATGTTTTTATAGATTGATACTTGCTGTAACCTGTATATCGCAGACATCATGGGCTAATGATGTAATGCCGCGCGCCGAGCAAAGGTTGCAAATGGATGAGGGTATTCAGTTGCAGGACTATAGTGCGCCTGCAAAGGGTGTTGAGGAAGCTATTCAACAACAAAAAGAAACCCGTTCAGGTATCCAGATTGACTTGCAAAAAATACTAAAAGAGACTGATACTGCTCAGCCACGAGATTCCGGCCAATATCAGCAGAAATCTATAGCAGACATTCGTACCGAGGCGCTAAAAAATAATTTATCTTTGCGGGTTATTCAGGCAGATCCAAACATTGTACAAACCCGTCTGAATGAGGAGCGTGCAAAATTCGACAATATCATCTACGCTAACTTGAAATATGGCGAATATGATTTTCCTGAAAGAAGCGGCAACCGTGTCAAATTCAGTTCGGATGATGTTGGGCTAAATAATGGCGTGGTCAAGCAGACTATTCAAAACCAGCGTAGCAAAGACCTTGATGGCGAACTTGGTATCGCTATACCTTTGCGTACGGGCGGCGTCGTCAATTTGAGTTCTCCTTTCCAGAACAATGATAAATCCAGCCCATTCGCCTCAGATGAGTATCGTACCGGTTTGCGCTTTTCGGTGAGCCAGCCATTATTACGAGATGCAGGCGTTACGGTCAACGAGGCAACTATCAATATTGCAGCTTTTGACCAAGTTGCAACTACGGCGCGTGCGCGATTGCAATCCATCAGGGTAGTTGCGATGATTGATAAAGCCTATTGGGCTCTCAATCAGGCTTGGACTGAACTTGAGATACGCCGTCAGCAATATGAATATGCGAGCCAGAACCTTGCGATGGTACAACGTCGCGTCAATGAGGGATTAAGCGCCAATATCGAATTGAATCGCGCAGAATTCGGCGTAACCGACCGAATTGAGCAACTCATTGTTGCTAATACCAATCTGAAACTAGCACAGCGGCAGCTTAAATTCCTTCTCAATGACAACACTCTACCTCTAGAAAAAAACATAGGTATTGCCCCTACGACTAGTCCGACGCTATTCCATTACAGCTTTGACCGTGAAAAACTATTAGCGCAGGCATCCGTGAATCGTTTGGAACTGCTAGAAGTTGAGATCAGGCTCAGTGAGGATGCTCTGCGCATTGATTATCTGCAAAATCAAACTTTGCCGTTATTCACTGTGGATTACAGTTATGGTGCGCTTTCCAATAGTGCGGGAAGCTTAGGTAGTGCATACGGTAATACGCTAGATGGTAATTTCAATGACTGGTACATCGGTTTTAGATTTGAAATGCCAGTGACGAACGAAGCACGCAAAGCTAGATTGAGCCGTGCGGTAGAGCAGCGCCTGCAGCGACTTTCTACCAAAGAATTACAGGATTTAACCGTTAAACGTGAGATTCATGACAGCCTCGATGTGGTAGAGCAGCAATGGCAACGTATCGTTATCGCGCGACAACAAGTAGGTATTGCTGGCATGAATTATGATGCAGAGCTAAAACAATTTAAAGAGGGCTTGCGTACCATGACCGAAGTGTTGGAAATGCTAACGCGTTTAGGTGATGCTCAAATCCGCGAGATACGAGCTATCACCGATTATCAAGTGTCACTGGTAGATCTTTCATTCGCGACGGGCACTTTGCTGGGTTATTCCAACATCAGTTTTCCCTCACAGAGTTCCGTAACGATTGATGAGTAAATTTGCGATTTAATTTATAATATCATGAGAAATGCATCAGCACTCGTAGTCAAGCACGTGCTCTAAATAAACAATAAAATAAATGGAGTCAATCCAACCTGCACCATTATTGAAATACAGGCGAAACAATGACTGCAATCGTGACAACCTACGCAACCGCCATCATGCCAACTTCGCACACAGTTTCACTAACTAAAACCATTCTAGCAACAGCACTAATAATCTTAAAAGCTTATGCGATGATAAAGACATAAGATTCATATAATCATAAAGGCCAAACAAGTCAAACTAAAATTTAACTTCACCTAAATTGACCATTAAAATCACATAAAGTTTATGAGCTACGCCTATTATCAATTGCCGAATGGACGAGTTGCCAGTGTAGATGACGGTTGCGAATTTCCGCCTTTATCTTCCGCACAAACAGACCCAAATGGACTGGTGGCAATTGGTGGAGACTTATCTGCAACGCGTTTGCTAAGTGCCTACAAGCAAGGCATATTTCCTTGGTATAGCAAATTTGAGCCTATTCTCTGGTGGAGCCCGGATCCACGTATGGTGCTTTTTCCAAATGAATTAAAAATATCAAATTCGCTAAAAAAAACACTCAAAAAACAACCATTCGAAGTGCGTTTTAACACAAGCTTCAATGATGTAATAACAGCTTGTAGCAACACTCTTAGATTGGACCAAAACAACAATCCAGCAGGCACTTGGATTAGCCCAGAAATGATTGAAGCTTATTCTGAACTTAACCGTTTAGGCTATGCAATATGTATGGAAAGTTGGCTTAACAACCAATTGGTCGGTGGCTGTTATGGCATTAAAATTGGGCGTATGTTTTACGGTGAAAGCATGTTTCAACATGTGACGGGTGCTTCAAAAGTAGCCTTTGTAAATTTAGTAAAGTATTTGCAGTTACAGGAAATTGGCCTGATAGATTGCCAAATAAAAACGCCGTTACTTGCTAGCTTTGGTGGACGAGAAATGCCACGCGATGAATTTATGCAGCAATTATTAAAACTGATACAATTTTGATATGACATTACCCAATGATGCCCCATTACAAAAACTCCAGTTTTACGTCAGTACAGGCTATAGCTGTGGCTATTTGCCTAACAAACTTGCGCAAAGTTTAATCGCTTCACCACAACATTTAATTGATGCCCATATTTATAGTGGCCTAATTCAGCAAGGTTTTCGACGTAGCGGAAAATTTGCCTATAGACCTCACTGTGAAACCTGCCGAGAGTGTGTGCCAGTTAGGATTATGCTTTCAGAGTTCACGCCTAGCCGCAGCCAGAAACGCACGACCAAGCAGCATCAAAATCTCACTACTACAATTTTGCCAATTAATTTTCATGATGATCATTACAGACTTTATGCTGCTTATCAAACTGCGCGTCATGCGAATACCGAATCTATAAAAGAAGAAAAAACTGAGCAAGATGAAACTGAGCAATACAAAAACTTTTTATGCAAAACCAACGTAGAAAGTGTAATGGTGGAATTTAGAGAAAATGGTCAGCTTAAAATGGTCAGCGTGATTGATATTGTGCTTGACGGCATATCAGCCGTTTACACTTTTTACGAAACAAGCGACTCAAGCTCAAGTTATGGTACTTATAACATACTTTGGCAAATTGAATGGGCTAAAACCCTCAACTTCCCTTATTTATACTTAGGCTATTGGATTAGAGACAGCAAAAAAATGGCTTATAAGCAAAATTATAAGCCACTTGAAATGCTGATTGACGGTGAGTGGGAGTTAAGATGATTGATAGTCAACACTTCGATGCTCGCCTCATAACCCCATCAAATATTAATAGTCTTATTATAAATTGCAAAAAGTTAAATGGCAAAAATGCTACAATTTGTCTTTAACTTGTAGTTTTTCTTCTGAAAACTTTATAACTTTTGAAAAAAATCGTCATTTTTGGTGTGGGTTTGATTGGTGGCTCTTTTGCTTTAGCGCTTAAGAAAGCTAGCGCACATCAAATTATTGGCATTGGTCGTAGCCTAGAAAGTTTGAATGAAGCCCTTTCACTCGGCGTGATTGATGCTTTTTCAGATTCCCAAGAAGCCAGTATCCATAAAGCTCTTGACAGTACAGATTTAATTTTTATTGCTGCTCCTGTGGCGCAAACTGCCAGCATTCTGAAGTGTATCAAACCACATTTAAGAAACAACACTATTATTACAGATGCTGGTAGCACCAAAAGTGACGTTTTAGCATGCGCGAAAGAAGTATTAGGCGGACAATTTAATCAATTTGTTGGCGGTCACCCGATTGCAGGCGCAGAAAAAAGCGGCGTTAGTGCAGCTACTGCTGATTTATTTTCAGGTAAAAATGTTGTTTTAACACCTAGCCCAGAAGCCAATATCAATGCGGTTTCCCGCGTTACTGACTATTGGCAGTCTTGTGGCGCAAATGTGAGTGAAATGTCTGCTCAAACGCACGATAGTATTTTTGCTGCAGTGAGTCATTTACCTCATTTACTAGCATTTGCTTTAGTTGACGACATTGCTTCACGCCCCAATGCACAGCAATTATTCAGCTTCGCTGCCAGCGGCTTTAGAGACTTTACCCGCATTGCAGGTAGTCATCCAGAAATGTGGCGTGACATCAGTTTGGCCAATAAAACTGCATTACTCAACGAATTAAACACCTATCAAAATGAACTATCCCAAATAAAAGAATTACTTAGCAATGAAGATGGCGCTGGCTTACAAGCCCTTTTCGAGCGAGCCAGTGTTGCGCGTAACGCATGGCCAAAGAACAAACAATAAAGAATATAGTTAAAAATGGAACAAATTACCCTCCCCGCAAGCCATCATACTCAAGGCAATATCACACTACCCGGCTCAAAAAGCATTTCGAACCGCACGCTCTTATTAGCCGCACTTGCAAATGGCAATACGCACATTTACGATTTACTTGCCTCTGACGACACCTCGCGTATGCTAGAAGCCTTGCAAACACTTGGAGTTAAGTTAGTAAATATAGCTGACAACACTTGGCTTGTCGAAGGCTGTAATGGGAATTTTCCTAACAAAGGAAGCTCTGAAAACCCTATAGATTTATTCTTAGGCAACGCTGGCACTGCCTATAGGCCACTCACCGCCGCACTTGCTTTTTCAAATGGTCATTATTACCTACATGGCATTCCGCGTATGCATGAGCGCCCGATTGGAGATTTGGTAGAGGCCTTACGCCAAGCTGGGGCACAAATCGAATATTTGGGCAATGATGGCTTCCCGCCATTAAAAATCTCACCTGCCAAGTTTGATTTAAGCAAACCCATCAAAATTCGTGGGAATGTTTCTAGTCAATTTTTAACCGCACTACTAATGGCGCTGCCGCTTACCAAGAAAGCAGCCACTATCGAAGTAATTGGTGAACTCATTTCAAAACCTTATATTGAAATTACGCTTAATTTAATGGCGCGTTTTGGCATAAAAGTTCAGCGCGATGGTTGGCAAAAATTTTTTGTTAACTTTCGTAGCAAATACATGAGCCCACAAGTTATTTTTGTTGAGGGTGATGCTTCAAGTGCTTCATATTTTATTGCAGCAGGTGCTATTGCAGGTAAAGTGCAAGTTAATGGTTTAGGCGAAAACAGTATTCAAGGAGACCTCAAGTTTACAGATGCCGCAAGATCCATGGGTGCAGAAATCCATTTTAATGAAAATTCCCTTACCACATCAAATCTAGGTAAACTCCAAGCTATTGATCTTGATTGCAACCATATTCCTGATGCTGCTATGACTTTAGCAATTATGGCTTTGTTTGCCAATGGAACAACAACCTTACGAAATATCGCCAGTTGGCGGGTAAAAGAAACTGATCGCATTGCCGCAATGGCAACTGAGTTACGCAAAGTTGGTGCAATCGTGGAAGAAGGTACAGATTACATTATAATCACGCCACCTGCGGCGTTGACGCCTAATGCGGTGATTGACACCTATGACGACCACCGCATGGCTATGTGCTTCTCACTCGTTTCATTAGGTGGCGTACCAATTACCATTAATGACCCTAAATGTGTAAATAAAACTTTTCCTGATTACTTTACTCAATTTGCTAGCATCGTAAAATGAAATTGGTTAAATAATGATGTCGCTTCCAGTCATAGCGATTGATGGACCTTCAGCCTCAGGTAAAGGCACAGTCGCGCAACTCGTTGCGACCAAACTTGGCTTTCACTACTTAGATTCTGGCGCGCTATACCGTATTGTTGCCTTTGCCACAAAACAAAATAATATTGCTTGGGATGATGCAATGTCAGTTACAAAATGCGCAAAAACACTCTCTATTGAGTTTATTAACGAGCTAGTTTTACTGAACAATCAAGACGTTTCGAACGAAATTCGCACCGAAGAAATCGGTAAAGGCGCATCTCAGGTAGCTGTCCATGCGCCATTACGTGCAACCCTAGTTGATATGCAACATCAGTTTTGCAGAGCACCTGGCTTGGTTGCTGATGGCCGTGACATGGGCACTGTAATATTTCCAGATGCTATATTAAAGGTGTTTTTAACAGCGAGTACTGAGACTCGTGCGCAACGTCGTTATCAACAATTGTTAGGGAAAAAACAGTCAGCAAACTATGAAAATATTTTACAAGACCTCACTGAACGTGATGCCAGAGATAAAGGCCGCGCAAGTGCGCCATTAATAATGGCGAATGATGCACTTTTACTTGAAACAGATAATGTGAGCATTTCAGACGCCGTTAACTATATTTTGCAAGAATACCAACATTCTGCCAACTAGTTAAGTTTTATACGGTTTTTAGCATAAATTACTAATAAATTTAACGAATAGTCTTTTATTTTTCAATGTTTTAGTTATAATTCTATTTTTTTGTAATATAAAACAATTTTCCTCTGCGCATTTCTTTTGTACGCAGTTTTTTTAATCAACCCACTGCTAGGTGGGATTATTTTTAGGTAATTTTATTTAATGGCTTCTACTTCTAAATCTACTGCTTCACCCATGGAATCTTTTGCTGCTCTTTTTGAGGAAAGCTTAGTTCATCAAGAAATGCGCTCTGGTGAAGTCATCACCGCTGAGGTTATTTCTGTTGACCAAGATCACGTTATTGTTAACGCTGGACTAAAATCAGAGAGCGTTATCGCTGCTGAAGAATTCAAAAATGCTCAAGGCGAAATCGAAGTTAAAGTGGGTGACTTTGTTAAAGTTTTAATTGAAAAGTTAGAAGATGGCTTTGGCTCAACACTACTTTCACGTGAAAAAGCTAAACGCATGGAAACATGGTTAGACCTTGAAGATGCAATGAACGAAGGTCGGATCATCAAAGGTTTCGTTAGCGGTAAAGTTAAAGGCGGTTTGCGCGTTTCTGTAAACGGCATCATGGCATTTTTACCAGGCTCATTAGTTGATGTGCGTCCAGTAAAAGACACCACTCCTTTTGAAAACAAAGAATGTGACCTAAAAGTAATTAAAATTGATCGTAAACGCAACAACATCGTTGTTTCACGCCGCGCCGTGATGGAGGTTAGCGCAGGTGCTGATCGCGAAGCGATGATGAGCAACTTAGCTGAGGGTGCTGTTGTTAAAGGTATCGTTAAAAATATTACAGACTACGGTGCGTTCGTTGATTTAGGTGGCATTGATGGTTTACTACACATCACTGACTTAGCGTGGCGTCGTGTAAAACACCCATCTGAAGTCTTAACAGTAGGTGAAGAAGTCGAAGCAAAAATCTTGAAATTCGATCAAGAAAAAAATCGCGTTTCATTAGGCATCAAACAATTAGGCGATGACCCATGGGTTGCATTAACACGTCGTTACCCAGTTTCAACTCGATTGTTTGGTAAAGTTTCAAACTTGACTGACTACGGAGCGTTCGTTGAAATTGAACCAGGTATCGAAGGTTTAGTTCATGTATCAGAAATGGATTGGACTAACAAAAATATTCACCCAGGCAAACTTGCGCAATTAGGTGACGAAGTTGAAGTGATGATTCTTGAAATTGATGAAGCACGTCGCCGCTTATCATTAGGTATGAAACAATGCCAAGCAAATCCATGGGATGACTTCTCTGCAACGCACGCTAAAGGTGACAAAGTAGCAGGTCAGATCAAATCTATTACTGATTTCGGCGTGTTCATTGGTTTGCCAGGTGGTATTGATGGGCTTGTGCATCTTTCAGATTTATCATGGTCACAAACTGGTGAAGAAGCAATCCGTAACTTCAAAAAAGGTGACGAACTGCAAGCGGTTATCTTAGCTATTGATGTGGAAAAAGAACGTATTTCACTTGGTGTGAAACAACTATCTGCTGATCCATCTGGCGCTTCAAGCTCTTCAGAAGATAAATCTGAAGCTAAGCCTAAAGCTAAACCTGCTAAAACAAAAGAAGCCGCTAAACCAGTTGATGATGGCGCATCAGCAGGTACAACTAACCTTGGCGCTTTATTAAAAGCAAAATTAGACAGCAAGAAATAATCTAACTAGCAACAAAATAAAGATTCCTTTAAATGAAAGCAGATGAAATGAAAGCATATAAGCATGACTAAATCTGAACTCATCACACTACTTGCAGAACGTTTCCCGCAATTAGTGGTGAAAGACGCTGAACTATCAGTAAAAGCGATTTTGGATGCCATGTCTGATAACCTTGCTACTGGCGAGCGCATTGAGATACGTGGCTTTGGAAGCTTTAGCTTAAACTATCGTCCGCCACGTTTAGGCCGCAACCCTAAAACCGGAAGTAAAGTACAGGTCCCTGAAAAACACGTACCTCATTTTAAAGCTGGTAAAGAATTACGTGAACGCGTGGATTTAGGCTAAGTTATTCTTTAGTCTAATGAAAAACGGCAGCTTAAAGCTGCCGTTTTTCATTCTATGTACCATTAACTATTACCAGTATCAAATTTAAGTTAAAATTATAATTGTATGAATCATATCTATTACCCACATATTCATCATAAAGTGAACCCTCATGGAATTTGAATTTTGGTGGTTATTAGTCTTACCTCTATTCTTTAGCTTAGGCTGGCTAGCCGCTCGCGTAGATCTTAAACAATTACTTGCCGAATCTACCACCCTACCTGCAGCCTACTTTAAAGGTTTAAATTTTCTTATTACCAATCAACAAGATAAAGCTATAGAAGCTTTTTCTGAAGCAGTACAAGCCAATACAGACTCACTTGAACTGCACTTTGCATTAGGTAGCCTTTTTAGAAAACGCGGTGAAGTTGATCGCGCCATTCATTTACATCTTAACTTACTAGAAAAAAAAGAACTCGAGCCACAGCAAAAATTAGCTGTTACTGCAGAACTAGCGCAAGATTACTTAAAAGCTGGCTTGCTAGATCGTGCTGAAGAATTATTTGAATCATTAAATGATGACCGCTATCGCCAACCCGCCCTACGAGCATTATTGGAAATATATGTGAGGGAACGCGAGTGGGAGCGAGCTATCAAAGCCGCCACTGAGTTGGAACGCCTTTCTGGCATTCCTTTTCGTATTGAAATAGCGCATTATTATTGTGAAATGGCGGTTAAATCTAAATTAGCGAATGACACACATACTGCAAGATTTGAACTTGAGCAGGCATTGAATGCTAATAAAAACTGTGTTCGTGCTAATTTATTGTTAGGTGATTTAGAGGCTGAAGCAGGCGAACATAAAGTTGCAATTTCAACTTGGAAACGTATTGAGTTTCAGAAACCTGAATATCTAGGTTTAATTGCACCAAAGTTGCTCACTAGTTATCGCGCACTTAAGCAAACTAGTGACGGCTTAGCTTTGCTACAAATTTATTTACAAACTTACAAGCTATCCTCTCTACTAAACGTACTATACGAAGCAACTCTAACCGAAGAAGGTGCTGAAAGTGCAGCTAAACTAGCAAGAAATGAACTCATTAAAAAACCAAGTTTGAGCACACTGGACCAACTATTACAAGCACGCACCATTTTAGAAACCAATAGTATGCAAAGTCAGAATCAGCAAAACTTAAATCCACAAGATACGCAACTCATGCAGCAAGCCGTGCGCCATGCCATTGGCAACAAAACCGCTTACCATTGTGAACATTGCGGCTTTAAAGCAAAGTATCATCACTGGCAATGCCCTGCCTGCAATGCATGGGAAGCACTGCCCGCTGAACCAACAACTGTTTAACAAAACCAATAAATTACAATGTCTAACTCAAAATCTACCTACAATGACCCTAAGATAATAGTTGCACTTGATTACGCCGATGCTGCGAGCGCTTTAAAATTAGTCAACCAGCTTGACCCGTATATGTGTCGAATTAAAGTCGGTAAAGAACTTTTTACCGCTACGGGACCACAATTTATCGAACAATTGGCACACTTAAATTTTGGTGTATTTTTAGATTTAAAATTTCATGACATTCCAAATACGGTAGCCAAAGCCTGTGCAACCGCGAGCAATCTAGGAGTCTGGATGCTCAATGTTCATGCAAGTGGCGGATTAGAAATGATGCAGGCCGCGCAACAGGCTGTTCAAGTATCTGATTCAAAACCATTATTGATTGCAGTCACAGTACTTACCAGTATGAATCAATCTTGCTTGAATCAAATAGGCATTCAAACTGACCTAACCACTCATGTCATGAATCTTGCTACACTTACTCAACAGGCAGGTTTAAGTGGTGTTGTTTGTTCAGCACTTGAGGCGAAAATGTTACGAGCAAAACTAGGAGATGAGTTTTGCTTGGTAACACCTGGTATTCGCCCTGCCAATGTCAACCAAGATGACCAATCACGCGTTGTTACGCCTTCAGATGCACTAAAGAATGGATCTAGCTACTTAGTTATAGGCAGACCAATAACTAAAGCGGAAAATCCTCTAAAAGCACTTGAAGCTATTCATAAAGAATGTCAATTTGCATTGTAAGTTTTCTGTGGAATGATATTTTTTATTCACGATAACTTTTAGGCTATCATTGACGTAGTGATTTTTTTTAGTATCGCAATTTATGGTTAGTTTTAAACCATGTTTTTTAAACCTCGGAGAAATAAAAATGAAAAAAATGTTGTTTGTATTAATCACTTTTTTAAGCTTTAGCCTCAGCGCGCTAGCTGGAGTAAACATTAACACTGCCACTCAAGCTGAACTTGAAAGCTTAGATGGCATTGGCCCAGTAAAAGCACAAGCCATTATTGATTACCGCAAAAAAAATGGCGGCTTCAAATCTGTTGATGACCTTGAAAAAGTTGATGGTGTAGGCCCTGTAACGCTGCAAAACGTGCGTAAAAATGTTTCAGTCAGCGGTTCTACTACTGTCATAAAACCAACCGACAGCAAGCCAGCTAAAGAAATGAAAGCTGAGAAACCAAAAAAAGAAGCTAAAACTAAAGATGTTGGCAACAAAAAAGCTGCTACTAGTGGTAAAACTGCTGACAATAAAGAAATAAAAGTAACTACAGCTAAAAAAGAAATGAAGGAAGAAAAACCAGCTAAACCTACTAAAGAAGCTAAAGTAGAAGATGCTACAAAAGCAGACAAGAAAATTTCTGACGATAAAAAAGACGCAAAAAAAGCTGCGGATAAAAAGAAGTCAGATAAAAAAGCTGCTGCAGAAGCCAAAAAGACTGCTAAAACAGAAAAATCATCATCAACTGATACAAAAGTTAAAGCTAATTAATAACCGTAAATAACTATAAAACTTTATTTTGGAATCGTTCTAAACTTTCAGATACTCCAAATCAGTAGTTCTTCTAAATTAAAAGTTCAGTCATAGTAATATAGACTAAAAAGCTCAGAATATTCTGAGCTTTTTTCTTTCATCCTCGAACTAACTGTACCGTAATTAACCCCATACCAGTCATTGCCAGCGAACCTAATACGTGAACTAAAATATGGGTTGTAGCCCAGCCATATTGACCGCGTGATAGCAATGTCAAGGCTTCAGCAGAAAATGTTGAGAATGTAGTCAATCCACCTAACAAGCCAGTGATTACAAATAACCTCAATTCAGGCGAAAAAGATGAAGTGATGGAAAAAATCCCCATAAACAACCCAATCAGATATCCACCAATCAAATTTGCCAACAGGGTGCCCAGCGGCAATGCAGGTAAAGTTAAGTTAAACATTAGCCCAAGCCACCAGCGCATCCATGCCCCTATCGCCGCGCCTGCGCCCACTGCCAGAAAACTACTTAAACTCATAGTTACTCCCAAAATCATTTTAGAATCAATTCGTTTATACAATATAATAATGCATCAACATCATTTAGAAGAAGGTATATTTTGCGCGTACTATTTTCGACATCTGAAGTTTTCCCATTGATTAAAACTGGCGGTTTAGCTGACGTAAGTGGCTCACTTCCTTCTGCCTTACAAAACCTTGGGGTGGACATTCGAATCCTCATACCAGGATATCCAGCAGTTTTGAACAAACTAACTAATCTACAAGCCATTGCTTCGCTAGAAAATTTACCGGTGATACATAATGCAGCGCTGATGATGGGTACGATTGAAGATACACAAATAAAAGTGATGGTTATTAAATCAGCTAATTTATACGAGCGCGATGGCGGCCCATATTCTGACCCCAATGGGCTAGAATGGCTAGACAATCCTTTGCGTTTTGGCATACTATCAAAAGTTGCAGCTATTCTTAGTGGGCCACATTCACCTATTCCTGATTGGCAACCCGATATAGTACATTGCAATGACTGGCAAACAGGCTTAACACCTGCTTATATGAAGTTGATTGAGCATACTAATGCTAAATCCATTATTAGCTTACACAACATGGCTTTTCAAGGTTGTTATGCCCCCAGTTGGCTCCCTACTTTAGCCTTACCTAGCACACACTTTTCAGTAGATGGTTTTGAATATCATGGACAATTGTCATTTTTAAAAGCAGGTATTTTTTATGCTGATGCTGTCACCACTGTAAGCCCAAGCTATGCAAAAGAAATTCAAACTGCAGAGTTTGGTTTTGGTTTAGAAGGTTTACTCAGCAAACGTGGCAGTGAAATCAAAGGCATTTTAAATGGCATTGAAACTGATGAATGGAATCCAGAGACTGACACCCATCTAATCAAGACTTACAGTGCATCCAAATTAACTGGCAAAAAGCTAGTTAAAAGTACGTTGCAGGGTAAACTAGGGCTTCATATTGATGCAAGTGCACCACTATTAGGCGTAGTTAGTCGACTGACGCATCAAAAAGGCTTAGATATGCTAGCGCCTATCTTGCAAGAATTAATTGATTCTGGATGTCAATTAGCATTACTAGGAAGTGGCGAAATAGCGCTTGAAAATGCGTTTAGAAACTTAGAAATAAACAACCCTGGTAAAATCAGTATTACTATTGGTTACAATGAGCCACTTTCACATCAAATTATGGCGGGTTGTGACATATTTATCATGCCTTCACGCTTTGAACCTTGCGGACTGAATCAATTATACGGATTAGCTTATGGCACTCCGCCCGTTGTTAACGCCACTGGCGGACTTGCTGACTCTGTTATTGATACCAACATAGTCACATTTAAAAATAAAACTGCAAATGGCTTTGTCATGAGTGAAGCTAGCCCAGATAGTTTGCTACACTGCATTAGACAAGCGCTAAATGTATTTAATAATGATCCAGTCGCATGGCAGCAGATTCAAAAAAACGGCATGACGCAGAATCTAAGCTGGGATAAAAGTGCCTTGGAGTATCTATCTGCTTATCAGGCATTAATCAAATAAATGGGGAGCATTCAACTGAAGTAGAAACTTGGCACGGTAAATGCTTAATTAACATTAAGCTTTCTCCGAAGCTGACTTTCTCCTCCTCAAGGGCGTCTTGTTAGACGCCCTCTTTTTTTATGCCAGATTTTCGATTAGGAAGCTAGTGCTAGCATTCACGTAGGATTGCAAAATCGCCTAATGGAAAATCTGGCTTAAAGCTTAATTACTTAACAATAAAATGTTCACGATAGTATTTCAATTCATCAATAGACTCATAAATATCAGCCAAAGCTTCGTGTTTGCTAGCTTTTTTAAATCCAGAGTAAATTTCTGGTTTCCAACGGCGTGCTAGCTCTTTAAATACACTCACATCTAAATTTCGATAGTGAAAATAACTTTCCAAATCCGGCATATATCGCGCCATAAATCTGCGGTCTTGGCATATTGAATTGCCGCACATTGGAGATTTATTTGCTGGCACAAATTGTTTAAGAAACTCGATCATTTGCAAAGTTACTTCTGCTTCATCTAATGTTGAAGTTTTAACCTTCTCAATTAAGCCAGAGCGACCATGTACACCTTTGTTCCAAGCATCCATGCCATCTAATACAGCATTACTTTGGTGTACCACAAAAACGGGAGATTCGCCCAATACATTTAACTCTGCATCTGTAACAACAACTGCAAGTTCTAAAATTCTATCCGACTCTGGTAATAAGCCACTCATTTCCATATCGAGCCAAATTAAATTATTTTGATTAGTACTAGTAGATTCTGCCATCATGATTTCCATTAAAATTTAAATATATAAGCATCTTTAGTGAACCAACACCAAAGAAATGCTTCACAATATAGTTATATTAACCGAACTTGATAATCTATGTCTTTGACAACAACTTATATACTGTCTTTTACTTTCGCTAGCTTACTTATTGTTACTACGATTATTCGCATTTGGCTTGGAAGTAGACACATTTCGTACGTAAATACGTATCGCGATCAAGTACCTAGTGCTTTTAGCGATAGCATTACTCTAGATGCGCACCAAAAGGCAGCTGACTACACTTCAGCAAAAACTAAATTAGTAATAATTGAAGCAATAACACAAGCAATACTTCTAGCATCACTAACGCTAGGCGGCGGACTGGCGTTGATTGATGACATTTGGCGCAATATATTCTCAAATCAAGAGATTTTTCGAGGCGCACTCGTTATCTGTAGCGTTATGTTGATTAGTAGTTTTATTGATTTACCATTTGAATACTATAAAACCTTTGTAGTCGATGAAAAATTTGGTTTCAACAAGATGACACATTCGATGTTTGTGAGTGATCTTATTAAACACAGCCTCCTAGCCCTTGCCTTAGGCATACCAATCTTGTTTGCGGCATTATGGCTAATGCAAAGCGCAGGCCAGTATTGGTGGCTATATTTATGGATGATATGGAGTGCGTTTAATCTAGTTATGTTAGCGGTTTATCCGACATTTATTGCGCCGTTATTTAACAAATTCTCTCCATTAAAAGATGAAAATCTAAAACAACGGATTGAAACATTACTCAAAAAATGTGGCTTTAAATCTCAAGGTCTTTTTGTAATGGATGGTTCTTCACGTAGTAGTCATGGTAACGCTTACTTTACAGGTTTTGGTGCATCAAAACGTGTAGTTTTTTTTGATACTTTACTTGAACGATTAAACGCTGATGAAATTGAATCTGTGCTGGCGCACGAACTTGGTCACTTTAAGCATCATCATGTCATTAAACGTATCGCTCTGATGTTTTTTGTGAGTTTCTTAGGCTTAGCTTTACTTGGCTGGCTTATGAACCAACCATGGTTCTATAGTGGTCTTGGTGTTACTCAAGCAAGTAACTATATGGCATTAATGCTATTCTTATTAGCCTCTCCTGTATTTCTATTTTTACTACGCCCCATTATGGCGAGTTACTCTCGTAAAAATGAATTTGAAGCCGATGATTACGCAGCCAATCATGCAAGTGCGAGAAGTTTGGTTGATGCGCTAGTCAAGCTCTATAGAGATAATGCGTCTACGCTTACGCCAGATCCATTACATTCGGCCTTTTATGATTCGCACCCACCTGCAAGTATTAGGATTTCTAAATTAGCTGCATATACGAGCTGAGGATCCATCTCGAATTTCACTACGGGAAATTACGATAAAACTACTAATTTTATGCAGTTTAATTTTGCTAGGTAACTTTGCCTATGCTGAGTCATATCAATCTGCAGATGCTAGGGCAGGTCAAGTACTCATTGAAAAATATTGTGTGAGTTGTCATGCTGAAAGTTTTAGTGATAACGGCTCTGAAATTTACACTCGAGAATCCAGAGAAGTCAACTCATCTAAAGACTTAGTTACGAAAATACGAAATTGCAATACTATGCTAGGCCTAAAATGGTTTGAAGATGAAGAACAAAACGTCTCCATATATCTAAATTAAACTTACTATAAATTTACTTAATAATTTGACTAATATCCCCACCGAATCATCAAAGTATATAGCTCCGTTGCAAGGCACCATCGTTGCAGCTTATGGCAAACGTTTTCAAGTTGAATTAACCCATGGGAAAAGTCGCATTAGTTGCGTTACTCGTGGTAAGAAAACTGATTTAGCATGTGGCGATATTGTCACCATAAAACTAACGGACAAACATGAAGGTGTTGTGGAGTCCACTCTACCACGTAAAACTCTTCTATATCGTAGCAATGCCATTAAAAGCAAATTGTTAGCAGCGAATGTCTCTCAAATTATCATTGTACTAGCTACACAACCTAGCTTTTATGAGGCTTTGCTAAACCGCTGCTTAATTGCAGCCGAAGCAGCCAACATTAAAGCACTTATTGTCCTAAACAAATGTGATTTAGCAGATAACGATAATGCCAAACAAAAACTATCGCTATACACTTCTCTAGGCTATCAAGTGCTATCACTATCAGCGAAAGAAGACATTTCCTCACTCAGGCCATATCTGCAAAATGAAGCTAGTATCTTAGTGGGTCAATCCGGCATGGGTAAATCAACCATCATTAATTCATTACTACCCAATGAAGATGTTCGCACGCGAGAAGTCAGTCAAGTATTAGATAGTGGCAAACACACTACCACTGCAGCACATTTATACCACCTTGATGAACACAGCCATCTGATAGATTCACCAGGCCTACAAGAATTTGGTTTACACCACCTCAGCACAAGTGAGCTTGAACATGCATTTATCGAATTCAGACCTTTTCTAGGAAAATGTAGATTTAACAATTGCAAGCACCTACAAGAACCAGACTGTGCTATTAAAGAAGCTGTTACAAACGCTCAAATAACGCCTGAAAGATTAACCATTTATAAAATATTACGAACTGAAATAGCACGTTAACTGCTTATAACTGCATCATTTACCATTATTAAACTCAGCCAAACTTAGTTAATGTGCTTCTTTTTTAAAAATATTCTCACTAACTTTGCAGGTCAATTTTAAAAAAGTGTAAAGAACGCATATAGGCGCTCCCGCTGTAATATAATGACTTACTGATAATAAATTTCCTAAATTACTAAAAGGCTTTATTGTGTGAGTGATATTCGTCGTGAAAAAATGCATGTATCAGAATTAGATATTGGCATGTATGTAAGCGAGCTTGACAGGCCATGGCTAGAAACTCCTTTTATGCTTGAAGGCCTACTTATTGAAGACAATGAGCAAATTAAAACCATTAAAAAATTATGTGAATTCGTCTACGTCGATTCTACGGTGTCTGTAGGTATTCACTATAAATCAGCTCCTAAAGAGTCAGTCGCGATAAAGCGTGATGATGTGATTAAACATACTAATGTCAGTAACACTTTTAATCAAAAATCTAGAGATGATGTTACTAAAAAAAATCAAATCAATGCTTCAAATCCTAAATTTTCATTTTTTGACATACTAAAAGAAATTAAAGCTAGCAATCAAAATTCACCCTCTACAAGCTCAAATAAAACTGGTGACAACATCATATTTAATGTGCAGCACAAAAGCAATAATATTAATTCCGCTAGCTTTCCATCAATTAAAGCTCATGACAACCCATCATTGGCTTCACAAATTAAAACTGATTTTTCAAATTTACTCTCTGGATTAACAAGATTTACCAGCAAGCATAAGAAGCTTAAATCAACAACTGATAAAACAGCTGTAAAGGAAGATTCGGCCAAGAATGTCAGCGAGAAAAATGGCTATAAAATCACCATTTTTGATGAATCACCACCAGTAGAAGACGAAATAGCGAAGATTTATCCAATTTATGAAAAGTCACAAATTGCCACACGTGAAATATTTGAAGCGCTTGCACTGGACCAAAAAATTGATTTAACTAATATCCATGCGGCATTAGATGGCATGGTCGAAAGCATTGAGCGTAATCCTGATGCACTAATATGGCTAGCCAAACTAAAACAGACGGATGACTACACTTACAATCATGCTTTAAATGTATCCATTACACTCATGGCACTTGCAAGTTTTTTATCTATGTCAAAAAAACAAGTGAAAGATTTAGGTCTAGCTGGTTTATTACAAGATATAGGCAAAGGAAAAATACCAACTGAACTATTACATAAGCAAGAAGAAATAACCGCCGAAGAATTTGAAATTCTTAAAAAGCATGTGGACTTCGCGCTCGAGTTACTAGAAGTTACTGATGACATTTCCAGCACAGTCATTTTAACAGTATCGCAGCATCACGAGCGCATTGATGGTAGTGGCTACCCCTATCACCTTACTGGCAAACAAATTAGCTTAACAGGCCAGATGGCTGGCTTGGTTGACAGTTACTGCGCACTGACTACCAGTAAAGTTTATGCGAAAGCTGTATACAATCAAATTGCATTAGAAGAAATCTACACGCTTCGTGATGTTAAATTTAATAGCATTTTAATTGATCAACTCGTGCAGTTTTTAGGAATGTATCCTGTCAGTTCGCTTGTTGAACTTAATTCTGGAGAGATTGGTATCGTGATTCAGCAAAACACCGTACGCCGACTACTTCCAAGGGTCATGATATTACTTAATCCAGACAAAACAAAAAACGAATATCCTGCTGTTATCAACTTAATCAACGCTCCACCTACACCTTCTGGTGAGCCTTACACAATAGTAAGAGGATTGCCGCCTGACAGTTATGGGTTAAACTCAAGTAATTATTATGGCTAGTACTTATCAGCATACATTAGAACAGTCGGCTAACATTTCGAAGTTAAATCAAGGCTTTGCAATAGAACTAGATTCAAATTTATTACTGCAAATCATGAGCAGTTACGAATTAAAGGCCTCTGATGTCAGAGGATACTATTCATTTAATCATCAGCTATACGACCAACTCATTAAAACACCTCTATTTACCCAAGGAGGTATTTCTTTAGACAATGCATCTCAAATTATTAGTCATTGGCCGCAAAATCTTAGTTGGTTGCAACTCAATCATCAAATTAATAGTTTTCTATTGGCATGGCTTAGTGATTATAAATTAGGCGCCAAATTAGATGCCGCTTTTTTATTAGTTCGTAGTTTAGACCTAAAATCCACAAAAAAACCATATTTCCACTACTTGCTAATACATCTATTAGCTCGCGTCACAAACCAGTTTGACCTATACAAGGCAAGTTACCTACAAAATTTTAATTTAGAATCTGGCCTACCGAATCAAGAGTTATTAATGCAATTACTAAGACAGCGCTTGAATGCTATTGATGATATGCCATCTGCGAATCAAGTGAATTTAGGCCTAATACTTATTAATCTAAATATTAACTTTGATGAAAAATCAAAGCTCATCTCCGCCTCTTCTCATTTAATGTTGGCTGCAGCTCAAATAATTCAACAACATCTTAGTGATGATGCCACACTATTCAATATTAGCGCCACTGAACTTGCCATCATGATTGATCCTTTAAGCTCTCCAACTCAGCTCAGCCTTATTGTGTCAATGCTCATGCATGCATTTGAATCCAAATTACCTGTAGAAAATATCACATTAATATTAAAGCCCTACTTTAGTGGCATTAGCACGTTCAACGTCCAAACAAATGCCATATCAATATTCGAGCATGCTAAATTAGCGTTGCATCATGCCATTATTAAAAATGAACGAATTAAGATTTACGACAAATATATTTCATCATCATCCATGAACAGTCATTTACTTGACGAAGCCATTATTGAAGCATTTCAACAAAATGAGTTAGCTGTCTATTTGCAACCGATAGTAAGCATTGCAGATGAAATATGTAATAACGCAGAAATATTGTTACGTTGGCCGAGTCAAGAATGGAAATTTATTTCTCCAATTAGACTTGTAGAAACTATCTACAAAAAAGGCTTTGGTAAGGTATTTATTCGCTGGCTCATTAATAATGTTTGTCAACGATGTGCAGAACTAATGAATGTTTACCAACGCAATATTTCTCTAACGCTTAATTTAAGTGGCACTGATTTATTAGATGAAGACTTAGCTGAATTGCTTGCCCAATCAATCACATTATGGGGAATATCTGCAGGAAATTTAGTGATTGAAATTACCGAGAATGACATCCTCGTTGATGAAGTAAAAGTAGCTCAAGTCATTAATAAAATAGTTTCATTAGGATGTAAATTAGCCTTAGATGACTTTGGAACAGGCTATTCATCAATGGCGCGTCTGCGCAGCATGCCAATTAATTTAGTTAAAATTGATCAATCCTTTGTCAAACATATCGCCACTTCACATCAAGATAAGGCAATTGTGCTATCAATAGTGGAACTGGCTCATAGCCTTGGCAAAGAAGTCGTAGCAGAAGGTGCTGAAGATTTGGCTTGCGTTAACATTCTTAAAGAAATGAAATGTGAAAAAATACAGGGTTACTACTACGCAAAACCAATGTCATTCGATGAGTTCGTCTCATGGCTCACTTTATTTGATAATAATAGACAAGTGTAAGCAATAAAAAAGCATCTTTAGTAAGCGTATAATTAGCGAACATTTTCACTATAAGTAACTTTTATGCAAATTACCACCCGCCTAGAATTTGATGCTGGACATCGCATCCCAAGTCATAAAAGTCAATGTAAAAACTTACATGGGCATCGCTATGCTATAGAAATCACGCTTTCTGGCGACATTATTACACAAGCCGATGCATCAGATAATGGCATGGTAATGGATTTCTCAGAAGTAAAGGCAATCGCAAAAAACTCAGTGGTGGATAAATGGGATCATGCATTTTTGGTATATCATCATGATACTGAAGTGCTAAATTTTTTAAATACACTACCAAATCACAAAACTGTAGTATTTCCAACTGTACCTACAGCCGAGAATATGGCTAGCGAAGCCTTTAAAATACTTAAAAGCAATTACCAAGATACTTATGGGAATCACCTTAAACTGGTAAAAGTTCGGCTGTATGAAACGCCAAATAACTGGGCAGATGCGCTAGGATAAATGATTGATTTAGCCAACAATTCAGTAAAAATTAGTCGTCAGGCTAGTTCCTCACCACGTTCTGCATAGTGTTTTTCTACCCAGCGCCGATACTCACCGCTAGTCACATTATTTACCCAGTCTTGATTCTCTAAATACCAGTTCACGGTTTTTTCAATACCCGACTCAAAAGTCTCTTTTGGTTTCCAGCCTAATTGATTGGCTATTTTAGTCGCATCAATCGCATAGCGCTGATCGTGACCTAGCCTGTCTTCAACGAATGTAATTTGGTCTACGTATGACTTTCCATCTACTCGCGGTTTTTTTGCATCTAACATTCGGCATAGTGTTTTCACTACTTCAATATTTGGCTTTTCACTCCAGCCGCCAACGTTGTAAACCTCACCAACCGTCCCAGCCTCTAACACCCTTCTAATCGCAGCACAATGATCCTCTACGTACAACCAATCGCGAATCTGCTGTCCAGTTCCATAAATCGGCAAAGCCTTACCTGTAAGTGCATTATGAATAACCAAAGGTATTAATTTTTCTGGAAAATGATGTGGACCGTAATTATTAGAGCAATTGGTTGTAAGCGTAGGCAGACCATAAGTATGATGATAGGCTCGCACTAAATGATCTGAAGCAGCCTTAGAAGCAGAATATGGGCTATTTGGTGCATAAGTGTGCGTTTCAGTAAATGCAGCATCTTCCTTGCCTAGCGAGCCATAGACTTCATCGGTAGAAACATGTAAAAAACGAAAGTTATGACGGTTCTCTTCGTTCAATTTACCCCAATAAGCACGTACTGCTTCCAATAAATGAAAAGTCCCTACTACATTGGTTTGAATGAAATCTTCTGGCCCATGAATAGAGCGATCAACATGACTTTCTGCGGCAAAATTTACGACAGCACAAGGCTGAAACTGATTTAAAAGATTGGCTAAAAGCGCCTGATCTCCAATGTCACCATGGACAAAAATATGATGTGGGTTGTGTTGAACAGACACTAAGTTTTCTAAATTACCCGCATAGGTCAATTTATCTAAATTTACAACCGTCCCTAGACTAAGCTTAAGCCATTCGAGTACAAAATTTGCACCGATAAAACCTGCGCCACCAGTTACTATAATTGTTTTATTCATACTATTAACTTTCTAATTTTCTTTGGTTGATTGAAGTTCGAGCGCGTTCCATAAACAATTACCAGACTTAGCAAGCGAAGCTAAATAATCATCATGAGCGTTCGACTCTGATTTACTAGCAAGTTTAATTAGTAATGGTTCAATGTTCTGCTGTGTAGCGTCACTATATTTTTTATAAGGCTGATTCAACTCCATCATCAAACTTTCTTGGCCACGTGTCATCGCCATATAAACATCAGCTAGCAATTCCGCATCCAGCAAAGCTCCATGCAAAGTGCGTCTAGAGTTATCAATGCCAAAGTGCTTGCAAAGCGCGTCCAAGTTATTACGTTGTCCAGGCCGCATTTCTTTAGCCATTTTAAGGGTATCAGTAATTTTCGCAGCAATTTTTTCTACTGGTTTGTGTTCTATTAAGCCAAACTCACAATTCAAAAAACCTACATCAAATGGCGCATTATGCATAATCAACTCTGCATCAGCGATAAAGTCAATCAACTCTTTCGCAATTTCAGGAAAGCGTGGTTTGTCTTGCAAAAACTCTAAAGAAATACCATGTATTTCTTGCGCACCTTGATCAATTTCACGATCAGGATTCAAGTAATAGTGAAAATGATGTTTAGTTAACCGACGATTCACCACTTCCACTGCCGCAATTTCAATCACACGATGACCTTGGGCATGATATAACCCAGTGGTTTCAGTATCTAGAAATATTTGACGCATTATGCTATGACTCCTTGTAAAATCTGCTCTACGCCTCTATTAGCAAGCATATCTGCCCGCTCATTCCCGACATTTCCTGCATGCCCTTTCACCCAAATCCACTGTACAGTGTGTTGCTGCGCCAATACATCTAAAACGCGCCATAAATCATCATTTTTTACAGGCTTTTTATCTGCAGTGCGCCAATTACGAGCTTTCCAACCAACAATCCATTCAGAAATACCTTTTTGAACATAGACAGAATCAGTAAATACTTTTGCATGACAAGTTTGATTCAGCGCCTCTAAAGCACGAATGACAGCCGTTAATTCCATACGATTATTCGTGGTTAACATCTCTCCTCCAAATAGCTCTTTCTCATTACCTGAATAGCTAATCCAAGCACCCCAACCACCTGGACCAGGGTTGCCTTTACAAGCGCCATCAGCATAAATTTCAACCTCCTTATTGCTACCCATATTTTGTATTTCTCTTTTTTAGATGTGATTTTTTTCGAATAAATTTGATTGTAAAAGATAACCACTTATAACGTAAAACTGAAGTCATCAGCATTTCTTCCAAGTGAACAATATTTAACTTGAATTAAAAGAAGTATCCTTATCTGATAACTCTGATTGCGCTGGCTTAGATTGTGAAGGGTTGGATTTTGGTTGTACGCCAATTAAAGGTGATTTCAATGGTGCAATTTTCCAACTAGGCTTAATAGCCGTCATGCCTACAATACGTTTTTTAGCGACAACAAAATATACCCCTCCAAATCTAGTACAATAGTTTCCGCCAATTTTATCCATAAAAGAAAAACGCTTATGCCATCTAAGTTGCTCAAAAGGTGGCACATGACAGCACATTTCCACCAAAATAATCTCAAAACCCAGCAATGCAAGCCAATCTTTTAATCGATTTATTCCAATGAATTTTCCAGTCCAAGGGTAACTTGTTTGCTTTGAAAATAGAATATCTAAACTTGCCTTTGCACCCCAAAAACTGAAAGGATTAAATCCAGATATTAATAAATGTCCGTCTGGCATCATCACTCTTGCAGCTTCACGCAAAGTTTGATGTGGGCGTTCACTAAATTCTAAGCGATGTGGCAACAACAAAAGGTCTATACTCATGTCAGAAAATGGTAAAAAGTCATCACTGCAGTTTAAATTATGTTCAAATACTTTGTCTGCCAACGATGTGACTACAAACTCTGATGATTTATAACGATTAGGAATGCGTGAGTTACGAAGTAAATCCATCTGCAAGCAACTTATTTGTACAGCGTTAAAACCGAACAAATCAAACACTGCTTGGTCATACATAACTTGTTCTTTTAATTGAAGATATTGACCTGAAATGGAATTCAGCCATACAGACGTAAGATTAGGCGCTATTGACATTACAGCGAGTAAACCAAATGATAAGTAGTATGCAACATAATATACAAATTATACCCATTCCTGCATTCGAGGATAACTATATCTGGTTAATTCATAATGACCAGCAAGCTATCATTGTAGATCCTGGTGATGCAATACCCGTACTTGAAAAACTGCAGCGACTAAACCTAACCCTTCATGCCGTATTAATTACGCACCATCATCAAGACCACATTGGTGGTGTAGCCACTTTGCAAAACGCATATCCCAACGCAAAAGTATACGCGCCTAAATTGGAACAGTTCGCATTTAAACACTTAGCGGTTAGTGAGCTAGATGAAATCCATTTAAAAGAATTTTGCCTTACATTTTCGGTCATTGATTTACCAGGGCACACACTTGGTCATATTGCCTATTATTGTCAAAATGTTGAGGGAAATTCGCATCTAGGCAACATACTGTTTTGTGGAGATACTTTATTTGGTGCAGGTTGTGGCCGTATATTTGAAGGAACAGCGTCACAAATGCAACATTCTTTAGAAAAGCTGGCATCATTACCGCCTGCAACTAAAGTGTATTGCACGCATGAATACACCATGAAGAACATCAATTTTGCATTAACACTTGAGCCAAGCAATAAAGCACTTATCGAGCGCTTTATTGAAACTCATAAAATACGCGATTTAAATCTTCCCAGCTTGCCTTCGACTATTGCACTTGAACTCGCAACCAATCCATTCCTGCGGTGCTATTCTGATGAAATTCAATCAGCAATCCATCTAAAAAATGCTAGTAATATAGAGATTTTTTCCGCTATAAGAGCGATAAGAAACAATTATTAATCAGTTAGATACAACATTTATTTAAAGTAATTTTTAATTATATTTTACTTGACTATGAACACTTACATTAGTTATTATGTTTCAATATTTTGACTTTGAGCGTTTTCATGTTGCACCTATTTTTTTCGCTCAACAGGTTATTTACCATCTGCTTAACAAGCAACATTTTTATTAATGCATCAACTATACTTCCTAAACAATCATTGACTAAATATTCGACTCATTTTATATCTTCTATAATATTTATTCTTGCCACATTCACTTGTATTCAAGCACACGCTGAATCCAACGTCATGGGCGAACAAATTATTATTTTCCCTGATGACACATTCACGCCTAGCACTAAAGATTTAGGTGACACCGAAAACATACCGCTAAAAAAACCTGGGGGAAACAGATTAGGCGATGCGCTTGACACAGAACTTCATGTCGACAATTTAAAGCAACAAGAAAATGAGCGGCAAGAAGTAATTGTCATAGAAAGCATTGATTTATGGCAACGTATTAAGAATGGCTATGATATACCTAACTCAACATCTAGCCTCGTTGCTAATCACGAAAATTGGTATAGCTCACGCCCAGACTACATCAGGCGCATGGTAGAGCGAAGCCAAAGATACTTATTTCATATTGTAGAAGAAGTCGAAAAACGTGACATGCCTACCGAAATCGCACTACTACCAATGATTGAAAGTGCGTATAACCCGCAAGCGTATTCAACCAGCCGTGCTTCAGGTATTTGGCAGTTCATCCCATCTACAGGCAAGCATTTTGGCTTGAAGCAAGACTGGTGGGTAGACAATAGACGTAACGTAACAATTGCTACCGATGCTGCTCTGACTTACCTGCAAAAGCTATATGGAATGTTTGGCTCATGGGATTTAGCTTTGGCTGCATATAACGCAGGAGAAGGCACAGTAGGACGCGCCATTGAGCGTAATCGCAGATTAGGATTGCCTACTGATTATGAGAGTTTAAACTTACCACCTGAAACTAGAAACTATGTACCAAAATTGCAAGCCATTAAGAATTTAATGACGAATCCCGGTAAATATGGTCTTAAAATTCAAACAATAGAAAATACAGCATATTTCACCAAGGTTTCTGCCCCTAACCAAATAGACGCGCATTTGGCAGCAAAACTAGCTGAAATCAGCGATGATGAGTTTCTCGCACTAAATCCTAGTAACAACCGTCCCGTAATTACTAACAACGGTGAAAAACATGATCTGTTGTTGCCTATTTTATCTGCTCAAACATTTCGAGACAATCTAGCTCGCTACAATCAGCCATTGGTCAGTTGGAAAACCTACTTTGCTAAGCGTGGTGAGCGGATGGAAAGCATCGCATCGAAGTTCGGCATTCAACTATCGAAACTGCGAAATATTAACAATCTACCTGCCCAAAATAAAATCAAGAAATCATCAACTATTTTAGTGCCAAATGGCAATAAAGTTGACTTTAACCCGAATGCGTTGAAACATGATTCAGCCAACATTAAAGAACTTACTCAGGACACTGAATCAAATTCTCAGTTAAGCGAAACACAAGACTCATCTAACTTGAATTTATCAACCATAGATACTGTAAATGTAGCAGAGAATAATCAAGAAGAAGTTGAACCTGATAAGCATACCAACGTCACACATGTAGTTAAAAAGAATGAAACCATACAATCTATCGCTAAGCGCTATGGCATAAGTGCTAAGCAGCTTAAGGCTTTAAACTCACTTAAAAATAGTAAGGTAAAAATTGGGCAAACTTTAAAAGTAGGCACTAGAATAGCGAGTACTAAACAACTTAAATCTAAATTAAACAAGAAAAAAACATCAAAAAAGTCTAAAGTTAGTAAAAATCCTGCGACTAGCTCCAAAGTCAAAGTAAAGTCCAAGTAAACAATACATCGCAAATAAGTTTGATAAAATGAATTGGCACTTTTGAAAAAAGGCACTATTGAAAATATGCAATTATCAAATAATCAATATCGGCATATAAAATTAGTACTCATTACATTACTAATGCCTTTGTTGATTTCTGCTTGTGGGGATTTATCCTCGAGTAAACAAGCTGTAAACAAGATCGATTACACAAAAAAATATCCGCCAAGCAATGGTGGTACGATGATTAGCGCGATGACAGGAGAGCCTAGCAGTTTAATTTATATGGTTGCCGGTGAATCAGCTTCAGCTTCTATTGCATCAAACATCTTCAATTCTTTACTTAAATACAATCAAAACTTAGATTTAACTGGTGAACTGGCGGAAAGTTGGCATGTTTCAGAAGACCAAAAAACCATCACTTTTAAACTTAAACCGAATCTCAAGTGGGCAGATGGCAAACCATTAACCAGCGCAGATGTATTATTTACCTGGCAATTAGTCACGGATGAAAAAACACGCAGCCCTTATGCTTCAGACTACCAATTAGTTAAGCAGGCTGCAGCGCCAGATCCACTATCATTTAAAGTAACATATGGGCAAGCATATGCCCCTGCATTAGACAGTTGGTCAGGCTTACAGATACTACCTAAACATTTACTTGAAGGTCAAGATATACATACTACAGCTTTTGCACGCAAACCGATTGGAAGCAATTATTACCAACTAGATAGCTGGACGCATGGCGAGAATATAAAACTTTCACGCAATGCCAATTCTGCGTTAGGCAAAGCCAATATTGAAAAATTAGTGACACGTATTATTCCCGATAACTCTGCGCAATTTTTAGAGCTCATGGCGGACAATATAGATAGCATGGGTTTAGACCCAATTAAATATTCTCGCATTATTCCAGCACGGCATGATTTGCGTGAAAAGCTAAATCTATATAAAGAGTTAGGTAATAGTTATACGTATATGGGTTTTAATCTTAAACATAAACCTTTTGATGACATTCGTGTGCGCAAAGCTATTAACTACGCTATTGATAAACAAGAAATTATAGATGGGGTTTATTTGGGCCTAGGCATAAACATTGCCTCGCCTTACAAGCCTGGTACACGCTGGA
The DNA here is from genome assembly GCA_030693535.1 of Methylotenera sp. Next base: position 3,687 of record JAUYAL010000078.1, on the reverse strand, counting down.
GCAATCCTAACTTACAACCCTACTCGTATAACCCAGCAAAAGCAAAAATATTGCTCAAAGAAGCAGGCTTTGTTGATACTAATGGAGATGGTATTTTAGATCGCGATGGCAAACCATTCTCGTTTGAAATTGTTACCAACCAAAATAAAGAACGTGAAAAGTCAGCAATCCTTATTCAGCGCAGACTCAAAGAAGTTGGGATAGATGTGAAAATACGCGCCATCGAATGGGCAAGCTTCATCAGTCGTTTCATTAAAACCGGTGATTTTGATGTGGTTGTTTTAGGTTGGGGTTTAGGATTAGATCCGGATCAATACAACATTTGGCATTCCAGCCAGCAAATGCCTGGGCAATTTAATTTTATTGGTTACAATAACCCCAAGATAGATAAGCTTTTAGAACAAGGTCGTACTGAGTTAAACCCTGTTAAACGCATGAAAATTTACCACGAGTTTACAAAAGTGCTTTTAGAAGACAGTCCTATCGTTTATTTATCTGCTGGTTATGGCTTAACCGCTATAAATAAGCGCGTACAAGGCATTATGGACCCTATCCCGCCAGCAGGCGTTGGTTATGATTCACAAAAATGGTACATTCCAAAACCATTAAGACGCAATGAAATTAGCTCACATTAAAATTTAAATGCTTACATATCTAATCAAACGTGTGTTATGGATGATACCTATGCTCATTGGCATAAGCCTCATCTCATTTTTCATTATGCATTTAGCCCCCGGTGACATTACCAATAATGAAGCTGCATTTAACCCTAAAGCAAGTGAGGAATCGCGTCAGAAACTCCGTGAACTCTACAATTTGGATAAGCCAGTAATTGTGCAATATGGCTTATGGCTGAAACGCATGATAAAACTTGATTTTGGAAACTCGTTTGCTAGCCATCAAAAACCAGTATTTCTAGGAAGTACTGATAAAGACGGAAACTACACTAAAGGCATGATAGAACAAGCCTTGCCAATTACTTTGATGATTAATCTTTTGGGGCTTGCCATTACACTTATGTTAGCCATCCCATTAGGTGTCATTGCAGCACGAAAATATTCACGCTGGCAGGATAAATCGATCACTTTGTTTAACTTTATTGGCTTTTCAATCCCAGGCTTCTGGCTATCCTTATTGCTAATGTATTGGCTTGGTGTAGCCAATAACTGGCTACCAATTTCAGGCTTGCATAGCTTAGATTACGAAACTATGGACACATGGGATAAGTTCAAAGATAGCCTGAGTCACCTGATTATGCCTGTACTGATTCCTTCTTTAACTGGTTTAGCAGGCATTACCTTGTTTATTAAAAATGGGATGTTAGATGTATTACAGCAAGATTTTATTACCACAGCCCGTGCAAAAGGCTTAAATGAACATACTGTTGTTTACACTCACGCGCTTCGCAACGCACTGCTACCATTGATCACTATTATTGGCTTATCAATTCCTGGTCTAATTGGTGGGTCTGTTATTGCGGAAACCATCTTTGCTATACCTGGCATGGGTAAGCTATTTTATGATGCAGTGCTCATGCGTGATTTCCCAGTAATTATGGGCATTCTTACTATAGGTTCGGCACTCACATTGGTCGGCAATCTTATTGCTGACGTTGCCTATGCATGGGCAGACCCACGCGTACGTCGCGGCGTGATGAGGGGCTGACATGCAAAATACATTGCTCAAAAAGGCTTTATCAAACCCCTTGGCTAAAGCTGGGTTCATCATCATTCTTGCCATATTTTTATTGGCAATGCTCGCACCTTGGGTTTCACCCTACGACCCAGAGTATATTAATGTAAAAGCTATCTTATTAGCGCCATCTTCTGAACACTGGATGGGCACAGACGGTCTTGGACGCGATGTACTTAGTCGTATGCTGCATGGCGGACGCATTTCACTCTTAGTTGGCCTAGTCGCTGTTGGTATTTCAACAGCTATTGGCATTGTTCTGGGCGCAATTGCAGGATACTATCGAGGCTGGGTTGACACAATCATCATGCGCCTTGTGGACATTATGCTATCAATCCCCAGCTTTTTCTTAATACTGGCTGTCATCGCCTTTTTAACTCCATCTATCATCAACATCATGATAGTCATAGGACTAACATCATGGATGGGCGTTACCCGCTTGGTACGTGCCGAATTCTTAAGCTTATCCGAACGCGAGTTTGTTCAAGCCTCACGGGCTTTAGGCGCCAAAGATGCGCGCTTAATTTTTACCCACTTACTTCCGAATAGCTTAACGCCAATCATAGTCAGCTCAGTGTTAGGCGTAGCAAGCGCTGTGTTGATGGAATCTGGTTTAAGTTTTTTAGGCTTAGGCGTACAAGCACCGCAAGCTTCTTGGGGGAATATTCTAACGGATGGAAAAGAGTATATTCAATTCGCATGGTGGCTATCGCTTTATCCAGGAATGGCAATTTTGATTACAGTGTTAGGGTATAATCTGCTTGGAGAAGGTTTGCGTGATGCACTCGATCCTAGAAGTAGCTCAGGCAATTAGTATCAATAGCATTAATTAACGATATAGGACGAACAATGGGATTTCTTACAGGTAAAAAAATATTAATCACAGGTTTATTAAGTAACCGCTCAATTGCATACGGCATCGCAACTGCAATGAAACGTGAAGGCGCAGAACTTGCATTCACATACCAAGTTGAAAAACACAAAGATCGTGTTACTAAATTAGCGGCGGATTTTAATTCAACATTAGTGTTTCATTGTGACGTAGCAGAAGATAGTTTAATAGATGCGCTTTTTGTTGATATCGCCAAGAATTGGGATGCAATTGATTCGATTGTACATTCAATAGCTTTTGTACCAAAAGATGCGCTAGACGGTGACTTCGTAGAGAAAACAACGCGCGAAAACTTCCGCATTGCACATGACATCAGCTCATACAGCTTTGTCGCCTTGGCCAAAGCCGCCTTGCCGTTAATGCTAGGTCGAAATGGTAGTTTATTAACGCTCAGCTACTTAGGCGCAGAACGCACTATGCCTAACTATAACGTCATGGGCTTAGCAAAGGCAAGCCTTGAAGCAAATGTACGCTATATGGCACAGAGCTTGGGCCCAAGAGGCATTCGTGTAAACGCGGTGTCTGCTGGCCCAATTAAAACTTTAGCTGCTTCAGGTATTGGTGATTTTGATAAAATGATCAGTTATAACGAAAAACATGCCGCACTGCGTCGTAATGTAACAATTGAAGAAGTTGGCAACGTATCCGCATTTTTATGCAGCGATCTAGCTTCAGGTGTTACAGGTGAAATTACTTATGTTGATGGTGGTATGAACATTACTGCAGCGGGTGTAATTGACTAGGTTTTTTAAAACAATCTCAAACAACTTATCCTAAAATAAACGGGTATCCTTATTCTGTGATTGATTTTTGTTTTTGTCATTAAGAAGCAAAAACAAATTGTATGATTGATTTGACAAATTAACTCAGAGATTAGGCCACCATATAGCGGACGCTGGATTAGCGTAATCATCAACGCAGTTCAGCAACCCATAAATTTCCTCTGTCAGGCAGAAAAGTGGATGTGAGTTCAACCGGTCGATGCAACACATGTATTAAATCTTTCTGCTGGGGTCTCGTAGTCTAATGTTTTACGAGGGCGTTCATTTAGCTGCCTAGCGACTGCACTTAACTTAGCTTGCGAGTGTACAGATAAGTCTGTT
>JAUYAL010000076.1 GCA_030693535.1 Methylotenera sp. | reverse complement strand
TTGATTAATGGTTTGATTCTGGCATTTGCAAAAGATCCAAAGAATATTTTTTAGAATTAAGGTTATTCGCATATTAACAACTAGCCTAAAGCACTTATGTGTTGCTAATAACAGAATTTATTGGCACCACCATTGATATGTTGACAATCATCAAATAAGCGCGTATTATTGATGACAATCATCAATATAGGAGTGTAAATATGAAAATTTCAACTAGGAAAAATAATCAATTGTTAAGAGGAGTTTGGTGTGATTCTGACTACGCCCAAAAGGTGACGGATGGATTCTTAAATTGCATGGAACTGGTCGGTAAGCTCATTTACGATCAATATTTTAAAGAACATAAGATTGAAGATACCTTTGGTGCTGATGATTTAGAAATCCTGATTGAAAGTCTGGAAACCAAATATCCAGAAATATCTGAAGGAGAACTTGATTTCATGGCAAAAGCAGTATCCCATTGTTTTTATGCAAGCATTGGTATTGGACCTTTGGAACATCGAGATGGCGCTTCAGATGAAGATACGAAAGAGTTAGCTGAGTTACCATTCTATATAGCTAAACATGAAACAATTCGACAAGAATTTAACGAGATGTTAAAGAAAAATGGCTGGGCTAAATATGGACAGTAACGGGGGGATGATTGTAATTACTAAAACTAATGCCACGGTAATTGCTTATCTTAAACGAGGCAAATTGCTGTGGAATCAGGCTGCAAAAGAACTTGGATCAACACCAAATATATTACTACCGACAGATTACCTAATTTGGCTAAAAGAAAAGTTACCAAAGCTTAAACCTGCATCGAGAAGGTTGTATCTTGCGTCGACAAAGGAGTTCTTAAATCACATACTAATTAGTGATGGAAGTTATGGTGGAGGGAAAGAGAATCTCAATAGCACATTAGAACTTAGCTCTAAATTACAATCAATCGATTTCAATCCAAAGTTTAAATATAGCTTACCTAGTAGGACATCAAATCAAAAAGCAAAAAAAATTAACTTTAGTGAATTGAAATTTCTCGTTCAAAAAACACAAGGAATGAAAGGAAAATGGATCAAAGCAGCTTTGATATGGATGTTAGCCAATATTCTGGTTGGTCTTCGACCTTCTGAATGGAGAAGTGCTTCATTAACTGTGGCGGGTGGAAAGTTTATACTTGTAGTAGTTAACGGCAAAAATACAAACGGTAGGGCGCATGGGCTGCTTCGTCATATTAATGTTACCAATCTAGAGCCGCAAGATTTAAATTGGGTTAAGCTGCAGTTACAGGCAGTCAGACAATATGTGAAAAATGATGCAACTTGGGAAGGTTATTATGGTGGAGTAAGGAAAACAATTCATAAAATAACACGAAAATTTTTGTCGAAAAGAGATAAGCACATGTCACTTTATTCGGCACGGCATCAGTTTTCAGCCAATGCAAAATCGATAGGCATGAGTAAGGTAGAGGTTGCAGCGTTGATGGGACATGCCGTAGATGGAACAGCTGGGTTTCATTATGGCAAGAAAAAACATGGGACAGGAAATTGTGGAGTTCAGGCTGACCCGACTGATATGCTAAAGGTGCGCATAAAACCAACACCTCAAACAATTCAAAGCCCGAGGATTGGTATGTAATCATTCCACATACATATTGTATCTTTCTTATGTCAATTTGAACTCATTAAATATGGAGGATGAATAGTTTTATGTAATTAGTAACACTGAAAGCAATGGATGCTAATCAGCGTCCTATATTTTCCACCAAACCACAAGCGTATTAGCCATTGGCCTTTATAAGAAACTATGAACCATAAGGGTTTGGGATTTATTTACACTTCACCTGAAGTTTACTAAAAATGGAAATACAATACGTTGTTTACACCTTTAGTAAGTGCTTAATTTGGAAAACAAGACTTATGATTGACTCGTCTACACCTTTTTCCTTCAAATCCATTATTCTGCCTCCCCATTTTTTGATTTGCCTATAAAGCATCTGAGTAGAAATATGATATTTATTTGCGATTTGTTCAACAGAATATTTTTCTGACCAAACAGCATTCAGCCTTCTGGAGACTTCCGGCTTTGGGGTTGTAATAGTCGCTAAGTAATATGCTTCATACCGGTACATGGTTGCAGTTAGTGCTGAAGGCCAAAGGTAATGCCCACCCGGCTCAGCACCAGCTAATGAGAGTTCCGCCAACATCACTGCAACTTTGTTAATACGTGACACCTGACAGATTTCAAGTGCACCTAAAACCAAAGTAATCCATTCAATATCATCATGTTTGCCAGTCCAATCAGGGATGCCATTCAATTTAATTGTAGCCAAGGCAAGACAAAAACTATTTCTATCAAACTTATTTAGTCTTTTTTTCAGAAACACATAGCGGTCATAAGAATATTTACCGTTCATGCGGTTTTTACCAAGGTGGACATGGCATGTATCAACATGTCTCCAATTCTCCTCGCTTCCTAAAGATTCACGATAACAAAATATGCAGAAATTAAAGTCTTTTTTTTCTCGACTTGTTTCGAATTAGGTGAGTTTTGAGTCCGAAGTATTACTAAAACTTCAAGTAAAAGTTCAAGTGCTGATTTTTGCACCACATCAGCTAATAAGCACAACCTTCTAACAATAACTTCAGAATGTGAAATATCTTCAGCTTTTGAAATGTTATTCAACATAGTCAGTGACGCTGACGCTGACTGACCGTTAATAATTATTTTATTAAGAACAGGTGTGATTTCACTTGTCACAATCCACGACAGATTTGCATAGGATTTTACCGGAATTCTACACCAACGTGTCTGTGGATTTGATTCAACTAGTTTAACAATTCTTTGTATAGCCATTGCCATCTCTAGCTCAACTCCAGTACCTCTTTCTTTTAGTCGAAGAGATTGAGTAATTATGTAGCTAAGGGCATGGCTTGATTTCATAAACAAGTTATATCAAACAGTTATGATAAAAGTAAACCTATTTCCTGAATTTTAGCTTCATTATCATCGAATCACTAAGATTTTTAAAGGTAGTGATCATGTTAATAAGCTTAATTGATGTTAGGTAGTAAGGTGGAAAAGTCAAATACCCCCCCCCAATCATCCCCCAGTATTACTGGAAAAAAAGCAGGTGCATTTATTCATTATTTGATAATTAAATTTTCCTGCGTGGATGAATCGGCATTTCTGAAAGAGTTTATTAAAGTATCAGGATTAAAATTTGAAACTAAGAGGAAAGTTACAAGAAAGGTATTGGAAAACCATGGAGCATTATATGGAAAAAGTTTAACAAATAATTATTCACTACTGCTCACAGTAAATAATGGATTAAACAAGGTTTTGATAATCCCTGGAGTTGATTGTTTAAATATTTTCAATTGGAATGCTTTAAAAATATTTTTATCAAATCTGCCTAATTCGATAATTTCAAGAATAGATATTGCAATTGATATTAATGACAAATTAGGTCTACAAGATATTAATGACGCTCACCGCAACGGTATGTTTACTGTAAGAGGAAAAATTCCCAATATTCTACCTATAGGTGAATTTGTTAATGATAATGGAATTAAGGCTCGCACATTAAACATTGGACAACGTGAAATTGGGAAAATATTGCGTTGTTATGAAATAGGTAAGAGATATAAGTTAAATCCATCGACGATTATTAGGTTGGAAGTTGAATTTAGTTGCGCTAAAAAACGAACAATTTCATTTGATATATTAGTAGAGCCACTACATTATTTCTGTGGAGCATATCCATATCTTAGTCAGTTTGGTGATGGTTATACCAAGTTCACGGAATTGAAGGCAAAACTGAAATGTCATGATTACTCAAGCCAAATTAATCATGCGAAAAATTCATATGGGCAATTGTTTCGCGTAATGATGGAAGTGGAAGGTAGTGCATCAAATGTAATGAAGCTGCTAATTAGGGATGGATATCCTAAGGGTATGACTCCAGATCAGGTTGAGCCTTTGTCTCCACAAGTGAGTAAAAATAAAAATTTAAATAATAATCATCAATCAGTTTGCAAAAAAAATCACGGTAATGCTGATAGATTGGACAAACAACAGCAATCCATATTTTGCAATGGGATACGTCGAGGACCTTCAATTCAGCCTCGAACAATAAGAATGCGAGACGCTCCAGATTATCTTGGAATGGATAAAAATAGATTTAACAATGAAGTACGTCCTTATTTGATTGAAGTAATTTATGGTTCTCACGGCATTGCGTTTGATAGACTTGACTTGGATGAGTGGTGGGAGGATTATAAGCTTAGCACTGGATGTTCCAAGTCTTCAAAAGGAGATAAGAAATGGGACAGACAAAAACTCGGACCAAAGGCATCTATACCGAAGCCGATGGAACAAAAACAATCAGCAAAACATGGAAAGGAGAGCGTATTTTTAGTCGACTCGGGAGAGTTAGTCAAGACCAAGCAGAGACCTGGCTGCACAATGAAATCGAAAAAAGGGAGCGTGACTTCGAACGTAGACAAAGCGCTCGCTATTTGTTTGCAGAGTGTGCAGCGCGCTATCTAAAGGAATCGCAGAGCAAAGCTTCGATAGAGACGATTGCCATTCACATTGTTACAGTTATACCGTTTATTGGTCACCTTGAAGTTGAAAAAATTCATGACGGTACATTGGAGGAATTTAAAGGATCAAGAATACTTGATGGTGTAACGCCAACGACAATTAATCGAGCATTGGAAGTAGTAAGAACTATACTAATTCGGGCAGCAAAAGTTTACCGTGATGATCAAGGCTCACCTTGGTTAAAGCAGGCTCCCCCATCGATTTCAATGCTGGAAGAAACGCCAAGAGTTCCTCATCCAATGTCGTGGGATGAACAGGAAAAATTGTTCAAGCTTTTACCAAAGCATTTAGCCAATATGGCACTGTTTGCCGTAAGTACTGGTTTAAGAGATGAAAACGTGTGTGGTTTAAGGTGGGAATGGGAAGTAAATGTCCCTGAAGTTGGACGCAGTGTTTTTCTTATTCCATGGCAATTTCACAAAACTGGAAAGGGTTTGAAACGCGCATTAGTGGTCATACTAAATGATGTAGCATGGAAAGTAGTTAATGAGCAGAGAGGGCGAGATAATATTTACGTGTTTGTTTATCGGCAGGAACGTAAAAAAAATCTGCATTTGGCTCCTGCGATGCTGTACCACCGCATAGGTACTATGAACAACAATGCATGGCAGACCGCCAGAAAGAAGGCTGGTCTATCAAGTGTACGAGTCCATGATCTTAGACATACATGTGGAACAAGGTTGCGTGCTGCGGGCGTGTTAAAAGAAGATCGTGCTTCATTGCTGGGTCATGCCACTCAATCTATGCCAGAGCATTATGCGGCAGCAGATATTGGGCGGTTAATTGAGTTGTCAAATAAATCATTAGGCCGCAATAACACTTGTACGGTATTGAATGTTGTAAATAGGTAAAACTGGAGACTTTCGCAAAAGTTTCGCACAAAAGAAAATCGGCTAACTGATTTATCAGCTAACCGATTGACTTTATTGCTTTATTTGGTGCGCCCGGAGCGATTCGAACGCCCGACCCCTTGGTTCGTAGCCAAGTACTCTATCCAGCTGAGCTACGGGCGCATGGGCAGTATTATACAACATACTGCTAATTTCTTAAAGTAAAAAATACAGTTTTTAAGTTAAAACTGGCGGAGAGCGAGGGATTAAATCGCTACTCATACCAATCAACTACTTACGATAGTAGTGGTGTAACACTTGTAATGCTATGGTGTAACAAGGCGCGAATAATACATGATTTTTTAATCTTAGTCACTTAGGATTTATCAATCCGTGCTTCTTGGTTCTTGCTGGAGTGCCTTAGGTGTAAAGTTCATAAGTAAATAGTTTATCGTTTTGGCATAAGTCTTTCGATTCTCCTAGGGGTGTTTCGTCGGATTTGCGATACAATTTGTGCATGTCATTAATATCATTAGAAATCTGTGCAGGTGCGGGTGGTCAGGCCTTGGGAATTGAGCAGGCTGGATTTGCCCATGCCGGACTCGTCGAGATTGAGCCTCCTGCTTGTGCTACGCTTCGCCTAAATAGACCTGAATGGAATGTTGTAGAGGGTGATTTACGTGCCTTCGATGCACGGTCTTTTCAAGGTGTTGAGCTACTGGCTGGGGGCGTTCCTTGCCCACCATTCTCCAAGGCTGGAAAGCAATTAGGTTCAAGTGATGAAAGAGACCTCTTTCCTGAGGCCTTAAGGCTAGTCGATGAGTGTAGGCCACAAGCTGTAATGTTAGAGAATGTTCGTGGGTTACTTGATGCAGTGTTTGATGATTATCGTAACAAAGTCGAATTGCAGCTTAAGAAGCTAGGGTATGTTCCAAGCTGGCGACTTCTCAATGCCTCTGATTATGGTGTATCTCAGCTTAGACCTCGTGTTGTATTCGTAGGTATTCGCAAAGAGTTAGCCGGTCACTTTTCTTGGCCGGAGCCTGTGAGGGTAGACCCGCCTACAGTAGGTGAGCTTTTACATGACTTGATGGTAGAGCGGGGATGGGTAGGCGCTAACAGTTGGCGTGAGAGAGCTAATTTGATTGCCCCTACACTTGTTGGGGGTTCAAAAAAACATGGAGGACCTGACCTTGGTCCTACACGTGCTAAGGCTGCTTGGGCGTCTCTCGGTGTGGATGGGCGAGGGCTTTGGGATGAGCCTCCTCCTTACGACTTTGTTGGAATGCCCCGTTTAACTACCCGTATGGCTGCTCGAATACAAGGCTTTCCCGATGATTGGCAATTCTTTGGTAAGAAGACAGCTACTTATAGACAGATTGGCAATGCTTTCCCTCCACCAGTCGCTCGTGCTGTAGCGCAGCAGATATTTAATTGCATACAAGCAGCATCTAGAATAAAACTCAAAAAGGTGGCTAGTAAATGACTGTTCCTGTTAAGTTTGTTGACGCCCGTAAAGCTTTTCATGCAGCACTCCTGAAAAATGTTTTACATATAGACAGTAAGGGTGTGCCAACTAACGCAGATAAAGATAACCGTACTAGCGTCTCAATAGCTCAAGGAATAGCTTCGCGCCTGCAAGCGGAGGTTCAGGGTGCTCGACTAGCTGGTCAGACATCAGGCAATAAGTTTGAAGAGGTATGTGCAAGCTTTATTAATTCGACATTTCCTTTATTAGGTCATCTTAGGCCGGGTGATTGGGATGTGCATCAAGTTACTGGTAGGAATAGGCTTGAGATAGCAAAGTACGCACAGTATGCTCATTTAATTGCACTTGATCGAGCGGCTAAGAGTGACCCAGAGTTAGCCGCTACTCTCGGAAGTGATTACACAATTACCCCTGATATTGTTGTGGTACGGAACACTGAATCAGACCAAGCAATTAACTCAACAGACATGCTCATAGATAACTCTGTAAGCAAGTTCGCAAGTCTTCGCCAGAGTAATGGCGGTTCCCCCTTGCTTCACGCAAGTATCTCATGTAAGTGGACAATCAGAAGTGACCGAGCGCAAAACTCCCGCTCTGAGGCTTTAAATCTTATGAGAAATCGTAAGGGTCATCAACCGCATATTGTTGTTGTAACAGCAGAGCCTACACCAAGTCGTTTAGCGTCAATCGCACTTGGTACAGGTGATATTGACTGTGTTTATCATTTTGCTCTTCATGAACTGCAAGAAGCTGTTAATGAATTGGGTTATGTCGATGCGGCTGACATGCTAGCTATCATGGTCGATGGGAAGCGATTAAGAGACATTTCAGACTTGCCTCTAGACCTTGCTGTGTAGCAACACCCTTGGCAGTCGCAGTTTCATCTTGAGTATGTAAGGCGATTCTAACTTCTCGACTGGCTGTGTTCCTTGCTTAATTTACTCTAGGTTGGCATCAAAGCCATTACCCGCACTTTACCTACTGAGCGGTTATGTCGGTCTTTTTTGACCAGTCTAATTGTTCTGTCTTGACATGCCTAAGTCTAATAGAGATTTCTTAGAGACCGGCCCAAAAGGTTGCTTTTTCGCTGGTGCATCTATATCAGCTAGCTTAATCTTGTGCTTAGTATTGCTGGTATCAAGAACTGGAATAGAAATTCCCCATCTGTTAGACCTGAAACTCGACCTTGCAGAATATCTGCCCAGACTTGTGAGGTATAGAGTAAGCGCCCGCCCAGTACCGCCTATCCTTATGCCTTAAATCCCGTAAGAATAGGTGTCCACCTAAATTTAAGTGTACACCTATTTTATGACCGAATTTCTTCCCGTAATCTCAAGTCAGCCATCGGATAGACGGCAATAT
>JAUYAL010000066.1 GCA_030693535.1 Methylotenera sp. | reverse complement strand
GCCCCATTAACCGCAACATTGCCTCACGTACAAACTGGTAAAACGTCACCATCACCGCTACTGGGTTGCCTGGTAAGCCAAAGTAATGCGCATTCGCCACTTTGCCATAAGCGAGCGGTCTGCCTGGCTTCATGGCGACTTTCCAAAACATCACTTGGCCATGCTTGGCGAGCAAAAGCTTCATATAATCAGCCTCACCTACGGAAACGCCGCCACTGGTAATCACAACATCTGCCTGTTTTGCCGCATTTAACAAGGCGGCTTCAAGCAACGCAGGGTCATCTGTAATCGCGCCAAGGTCAATGATTTCTACACCTAAACGACTTAACATGCCATAAAGTGTGTAACGGTTGCTATCATAAACCTGACCAGTTTCAAGCGGCTTGCCAAGGCCCACTAACTCGTCACCAGTTGAAAAAAATGCCACCTTTAGCTTGCGGTACACTTCTACATCAGCAATGCCTAGTGAAGCAATTAAACCTAAATCCACCGGGCGCATTAAATGCCCTGCAGCCAGTACGGTTTGGCTAATATGCAAATCCTCACCTGCGAAGCGCACATTGGCGTGAGGCTTGGGTGCATCAATAAGCGTAATGGTATCAGCCTCTAGCGAAACTCTCTCTTGAACCACAACTGTGTCAGCCCCAAGTGGCATAGCCGCCCCTGTCATAATGCGCACACAATCACCGCGTGCCAAAACGCCATTAAACGCCCTGCCCGCAAAAGCTGCCCCAATCACTTTTAAACGTGTGGGGAGCGCCGCACCAATATCGGCCACATTAAACGCATAACCATCCATCGCCGAATTGTCGTAATTAGGAACATTAGCCGGCGATAAAATATCCTTAGCCAACACGCGCCCTAGGCACTCACGCAAAGGTAAACATTCAGTTTCGCGGACAGGGCTTAAAAACTGTTGAATAAACAACCGTGCTTTGGCGACTGGCATCGAGTTTGGGTCGTAGTCATCTAGGCAGCTAGGGTTTGAGATTAATTGCGAAATCGTGGTTGGTTTAGTCATTCGAGGAAGTTTGTTTTCAAAATAATGTTGTGTCAATTCTATTGTCATTTTAAGTCTAATCTGCGATCTATATTAGACTAGTTAGGTAATTTCAATTCAAGTGATGATAAATCTTCAAACGTATTGAGGTTGATAAAAGCATCAGCAGCATCAGTAAAATCAACTTCAATATATTTTTGGCTTTTTTGCCAGGCACTTACGCGGCGCTCGCCGTTTGCTATATACGCCGTTAGGCTAGGTAGTACATTTTTTTTACATAAACTAAATACAGGGTGCACATTACCGTCACTTTTGGCCACCGCGATATCTGCATTATTTTCAACTAAACCCTGCATTAAACGTTTTGCTAAATCTGGTGGTAATAACGGTGAATCACATGGCACAGTGAGTAGGTGGTCGTGTTTGGCATGTTTTAAAACTAAGCTAAAGCCTGCCAACGGGCCAATAAAGTCAGCCTGTTCATCACAGAGCACAGGGTAGCCCAAGGATTGATATTGCTTAATTTCACGGTTGGCATTGATGATAATTTCATCCACTTGCGGTTTTAAGCGTTTGATCACGTGTTGGATCAGTGGTTTTTGTTGTAACTGCACTAAACCTTTATCTAAGCCGCCCATGCGGGTGGCGCGTCCGCCTGCAAGTATGATGGCTGAAATGGACATGTTTAGCCGCCTGTGTGCGACATAAATCTAATGATTGAGGGTTCTGCACGGCGTAGGTCAAAGTCGTGCC
>JAUYAL010000061.1 GCA_030693535.1 Methylotenera sp. | reverse complement strand
TAAGCTTTTGCTTCACCACCGAATTTTTTAGACAGAATTGTCGTAATCGCTGCTGTTAGTGTTGTTTTACCATGATCCACGTGGCCAATAGTGCCTACGTTGACGTGCGGTTTGGTACGTTCGAATTTACCTTTTGCCATTTAATTTTCCTTTAAATTCAATATATAAAGTGCTTATTACTTCTTGTTCATAATGGCTTCAGCCACATTTCTTGGTGCTTCTGTGTAATGCTTAAATTCCATGCTATAGCTTGCACGACCTTGTGACAATGAGCGCACAGTTGTTGAGTAGCCAAACATCTCAGCTAACGGCACTTCAGCACGCAACACTTTACCGGTTGCATTGTCTTCCATACCTTGAATCATGCCACGACGAGATGACAAGTCACCCATGATGTCACCCATGTAATCTTCAGGCGTTTCAACTTCCACAGCCATCATTGGCTCTAGCAAGATTGGATCTGCCTTACGCATACCATCTTTAAAACCGATTGAGGCGGCCATTTTAAATGCATTTTCGTTTGAATCAACGTCATGGTATGAACCGTCGAACAAGGTCACTTTAACATCAACCACTGGGAAGCCAGCCAGCACGCCAGATGGAATAGTTTCGCGCAAACCTTTTTCTACCGCAGGGATAAATTCGCGAGGCACAGTACCACCTTTAATCGCATCAATAAACTCAAACCCCTTACCTGGCTCGTTTGGCTCCATGATTAGCCATACATGACCATATTGACCTTTACCACCAGACTGCTTAACAAATTTACCTTCTACTTCAACTTTCTTTTTAATCGCTTCACGGTATGCCACTTGTGGCGCACCAACATTAGCTTCAACGTTAAATTCACGACGCATACGATCAACTAAAATTTCGAGATGTAACTCACCCATACCGGAAATAATAGTTTGGTTAGTTTCCTCATCAGTTTTAACACGGAATGAAGGATCTTCTTGCGCCAAACGATTTAAAGCAACACCCATTTTTTCTTGGTCAGCTTTTGTTTTAGGTTCAACCGCAACGTGAATCACTGGCTCAGGGAAAATCATACGCTCAAGAATAATTTCTTCATTTACGCTACATAAGGTATCACCAGTAGTCGCCTCTTTCAAACCGATAGCAGCAGCAATATCACCTGCACGAACCTCAGTTAAAGGCTCACGTGTGTTTGCGTGCATTTGCACGATACGGCCGATACGTTCTTTTTTACCCTTAATTGGGTTGTAAACAGTATCACCTGCATTAATCACACCTGAATATACGCGGAAGAAAATCAATTGACCAACGAACGGGTCGGTCATAATCTTGAAGGCCAATGCTGAGAATTTCTCGTCATCAGACGCCTTAAGACGGATTTCATTACCATCTCCGTCTTCAGCTTTAGTTGGTGGAATGTCTGTTGGAGCTGGCATTAACTCAACAACTTTATCCAACATCGCTTGAACGCCTTTGTTTTTGAAAGCTGAACCACAGACCATCGGCACAATCTCAAAAGCAATAGTACGAATACGCAAACCAGCCATTATTTCTTCTTCAGTTAAGTCACCCTCTTCAAGGTACTTATTCATTAACTCTTCGTTAGCTTCAGCAGCAGCTTCCACCATATTTTCACGCCACTTATCACATTCAGCTTTTAAGTCAGCTGGAATTTCACGATAATCAAACTTCATACCCTGTGAAGCATCATCCCAATAAATGGCTTTCATTTTGATAAGGTCGACAACACCTTCAAACTTTTCTTCAGCACCAATAGGCACTTGCAATGGGATTGGATTTGCTTTTAGACGTGCACGCATTTGATCGTACACTTTAAAGAAGTTTGCACCAGCACGGTCCATTTTATTCACGAAAGCTAAACGTGGTACCTTGTATTTATTTGCTTGGCGCCATACAGTTTCTGACTGAGGTTGAACACCACCCACAGCGCAATACACCATACATGCACCATCAAGCACACGCATTGAACGCTCTACTTCAATCGTAAAGTCAACGTGGCCTGGAGTATCAATAATATTAATACGATGTTGATCGAATTGACCAGCCATACCTTTCCAAAAGCAAGTAGTTGCTGCGGAAGTAATAGTAATGCCACGCTCTTGCTCCTGCTCCATCCAGTCCATTGTTGCAGCACCATTGTGCACTTCACCAATTTTGTGGTTTACACCTGTGTAAAACAAGATGCGTTCAGTCGTTGTAGTTTTACCTGCATCAATGTGTGCAGAAATACCAATGTTACGATAGCGTTCAATAGGGGTTATACGAGCCACGGCTATTACCTTTACTTAATATTATTGCTTAAATTCTTAAAGAGCGATACAAATGGCATAAGTACTTACTTAGGCCAACCAAACAACATTCAAATATTAGAATCTAAAATGTGAGAATGCTTTATTCGCTTCTGCCATACGGTGAACTTCCTCACGTTTTTTCATTGCTGAACCACGACCTTCAGAAGCTTCAGTTAATTCAGCCGCTAAACGCAAGCCCATTGACTTTTCACCACGTTTACGCGCCGCATCACGCATCCAACGCATCGCCAAGGCACTACGACGATTAGGACGTACTTCAACTGGCACTTGATAGTTAGCACCACCAACGCGACGGCTTTTAACTTCAACTAAAGGACGTAAGTTTGTTAGCGCAAGGGTAAACACCTCCAAAGCATCTTTACCTGTTTTAGATGTAATTTGATCAAACGCACCGTATAAAATACGCTCTGCAACAGATTTTTTACCACCCGTCATTAGTACGTTTACAAATTTTGACACTTCTTGACTTCCAAATTTAGGATCTGGAAGAATGTTGCGCTTGGGGACTTCTCTACGTCTTGGCATTATTTTCTCTATTCTTAAAATGTTTTGCTAGCAACTGCACGAGCAAGGCTTTTGGTAAGCCGCTATTGATTAAATTTAACTACTAAATCCACTTAAAATTATTTTGCTTTAGCTTCTTTAGGACGTTTAGCTCCGTATTTAGAACGCGACTGCTTACGATCTTTAACACCCGCTGTATCCAAGCTACCACGCACCATATGATAACGCACACCCGGCAAATCCTTCACACGACCGCCACGCAATAGCACGACACTATGCTCTTGCAAGTTATGACCTTCACCGCCAATATAGCTAATCACTTCGTAGCCATTGGTCAAGCGTACTTTTGCAACTTTACGTAAAGCTGAGTTAGGCTTTTTAGGTGTAGTGGTATAAACACGCGTACAAACACCACGTTTTTGTGGGCATGATTCAAGCGCTGGCACTTTACTTTTTGTAACCACTTTAGCGCGTGGCTTACGTATTAACTGATTGATGGTTGGCATTGCCTATAACCTCTAATAATGTTTTTAAATTCTTGCACTTCTAAATACACTTGTACTTCAAAATAAAAAGCACAGCCAGAATAGCCTATATCATTGATTGACAATTTAGCTATTCTGAAAAACCAAGCATTCTATTAAGCCTTGCATTTTTTGTCAAGGCTTAATATTACATGTACCTTACTTGATTTATTCTGATGCAACCTCACCGACTATTTCTGCTACAGCTTCCTCAACAGTTGTAAATAATGCTTCAGCTGGAATTTCTTTAGCTGAAACACTACCAGCAATCGCGGCACCCTTACGTGCATCGTGATATGCCAAACCAGTACCTGCTGGAATCAATCGTCCGACAATCACATTTTCTTTCAACCCACGAAGTTCATCACGTTTACCTAAAATAGCAGCTTCAGTTAGAACACGAGTTGTTTCTTGGAATGATGCAGCTGAAATAAACGAATCTGTTGATAGTGATGCTTTAGTAATACCAAGCAATACATATTCAAATTCAGCAGGACGTTGATTCAGCGCTATTACAGCCTCATTTTTAGCCAATAAATCAGCACGCTCTACTTGTTCACCCATAATGAAGCTTGTATCACCAGCATCCGTCACACGAACACGACGCAACATTTGACGCACAATCACTTCAATATGCTTATCATTAATTTTAACGCCTTGTAAACGGTACACATCTTGCACTTCATCGATAATATAACGTGCAAGCGCCTCGCGACCTTGTAAGCGTAAAATATCTTGTGGTTCAGCTGGGCCGTCCACAATAGTTTCTCCTTTAGTCACCACTTGGCCGTCATGCGCCGTTACGTGTTTATCCTTAGGAATCAAGAATTCGCTGGTAATACCATCTAAATCAGTAATCACCAGGCGTTGTTTACCCTTAGTATCTTTACCGAATGAAACAGTACCCGTCACTTCAGCTAACATACCAGCATCTTTTGGTGAACGCGCTTCAAACAACTCCGCTACGCGTGGAAGACCCCCAGTAATATCACGTGTTTTAGATGACTCTTGTGGAATACGCGCAATTACTTCACCAACGCCTACCTCTTGACCATCTTTAACAGTAATAATACAACCCAATTGGAACGTGGTATTCACTGACTGTTCACTGCCAGTAATTTTTACTTCAACACCGTTTGCATCCAACAATTTAACTTGTGGACGTAAGCCTTTAGTTTGGCCAGCACGTTGTTTAGGATCAATCACCACCAATGATGACAAACCAGTCACATCATCGATTTGTTTAGCAACGGTAATCCCTTCTTCCACGTTTTCAAATTTAATTTGACCCGTGTATTCAGTAATAATTGGGCGAGTATGTGGATCCCATGTTGCGATCGCTTGACCCGCTTTTACTGATTTACCGTCAGCAATTTGCAATGTTGCACCGTACGGCACTTTATGACGCTCACGCTCACGACCGTTTTCATCAGCAATAATTACTTCACCATTTCGTGAAATCACCACTTGCTCATTACGCGCATTCGTTACGTAACGCATCGTAGAAGTGAAGTTCAACACACCGTTAGACTTACCTTCAACCTGCGAAACTGAAGCCGCACGCGATGCTGCACCACCAATGTGGAACGTACGCATAGTTAACTGTGTACCCGGTTCGCCAATGGATTGTGCCGCGATTACACCAACTGCCTCACCCATGCTAATCAATTTACCGCGACCTAAGTCACGTCCATAACATTTAGCACAGATGCCGTAACGTGTGTCGCAAGTCAGCGCTGTACGTACTTTCACTTCGTCAATACCAAGCGCATCAATATGCTCTACTTCATCCTCAGTCAGCAAAGTTCCCGCAGAGTAAATGACTTCCTGTGTTTCTGGATTAATTACATCAAGCGCTGCTGTACGACCTAGAATACGATCATGCAATGGCTCAATCACTTCACCACCTTTTACCAAGGCTTTAGTAACCAATCCGTCTGTTGTACCACAATCATGTTCAGTCACAACTAAGTCTTGTGTTACATCGACTAAACGACGTGTTAAATAACCTGAGTTCGCAGTTTTCAACGCAGTATCGGCTAGACCCTTACGAGCACCGTGGGTTGAAATAAAGTATTGCAGCACGTTTAGGCCATCACGGAAGTTTGCTTTAATCGGTGTTTCAATAATAGAACCATCTGGTTTCGCCATCAAACCGCGCATACCAGCTAACTGACGAATCTGTGCTGCAGAACCACGTGCACCAGAGTCCGCCATCATGTAAATCGCATTGAACGATTCTTGACGTAACACTTTACCCGCTTTGTCTTTTACTTGTTTGCCATCAGCATCTAATACATCTTCTTCTTTCAGTTGCTTCATCATAGCATCGGCAACTTTGTCGCTTGCACGACCCCAGATATCGACCACTTTATTGTAGCGTTCGCCGTGTGTTACTAAACCTGAAACGTACTGATCCTCAATCTCTTTCACTTCAGATTCAGCTGCTGCAATCAACGCGCCTTTTTCTTTTGGCACCAACATGTCGTTAATACTGATAGAAATACCAGCTTTAGTTGCGTATGAATAACCTGCATCTTTTAGCTTGTCAGCAAAAATAACTGTTTCACGGATACCCACTTTACGGAATGAAGCATTGATTAACTTAGAAATCTCTTTCTTTTTCAAGGCTTTATCAAGGTTGCTGTAGGCTAAACCAGCAGGAAGAATTTGTGACAATAATGCACGGCCTACCGTTGTTTCATAGCGATTAGTTTTTTCAGTTTTAACACCATCTAAATCTAACTCGTACTCTTTAATACGCACGGTAATTTTTGCATGAATATCAATTAAACCTTGGTCAAACACACGCTGCACTTCGCTTACATCTGCAAAGCGCATACCTTCACCACGTGCCGCTACCCTTTCACGCGTCATGTAGTAAAGACCCAGCACGATATCTTGTGAAGGCACAATAATTGGCTCACCGTTTGCTGGTGAAAGCACATTATTAGATGCCAGCATTAAAGTACGTGCTTCCATTTGCGCTTCTAGCGACAATGGAACGTGAACAGCCATTTGGTCACCATCGAAGTCGGCGTTGAATGCCGCGCAGACGAGTGGATGCAACTGGATTGCTTTACCTTCAATCAAGATAGGTTCGAACGCTTGAATACCTAAACGGTGCAATGTAGGCGCACGGTTTAGTAATACCGGGTGCTCGCGGATGACGTCCTCAAGAATATCCCAAACTTCTGGTCCTTCTTCTTCTACTTTTTTCTTCGCAGCTTTAATCGTTGTCGCAATACCTAACACTTCCAATTTATGGAAAATGAATGGTTTGAATAATTCCAAAGCCATTTTTTTAGGTAAACCACAT
>JAUYAL010000044.1 GCA_030693535.1 Methylotenera sp. | reverse complement strand
TTCACCAAAATGGAGTTTGTTTCACGTGAGGAGTTTGATGTGCAGGCGGAGGTGCTACGTAATACGCGGCAAAAGCTGGAATTATTAGAGATCAAGTTAACAGAATTAGAAGCAAAACAAAAACCATGAGGCTACTTTGATGAGCTTAGCTGTATTGTATAGCCTCGCGCTAAGCGGTATGGAGCAAATAAGTAAACAGGACAACAATTAGCTTAAAAGTGTCTACTGCATCAAGGTCGATTCAAAGAATACTTTGATGGATATTTAATCTACAAAAAAACTCGTTAACAAAACATCTCACACTGCTAGCACTGGTATGTAACTGATTGTTTTTCAATGGTTAAATTGGCGGGCAGATTTCCATCACCCCACACTACAATCTAGCACCAACGGACTGGCACATTGAAAACAATATTAGCATTAATCTTGGCGTTCACAACACTCACCAGTCTTGCCGATCAGTTACAAGGCAAGGTCATAAAAGTCACAGATGGTGACACGGTGAATGTGCTAACTAACGATAATGAACTACATAAAATCAGGCTGTCAGGCATTGATTCTCCTGAGAAAAAGCAGGCGTTCGGTAATAAATCAAAGCAAGCTTTAGATGATGAAATAGGCGGTAAAGTCGTCACTGTTGAATTTAATAAACGTGACAGATACCAGCGAATCATTGGTAAAATAATGTTCAATGGTAAAGATGTAAATCTTCATCAAATCCAGCGTGGCCTAGCGTGGCATTATAAGAAATATCAAAATGAGCAAGAAGTCGAAGATCGCTCAATTTACGCTGACGCAGAATATTTGGCGCAACGTGACAAACTAGGCTTGTGGGCAGATACAAATTCTATGCCACCGTGGGATTTCAGAAAACAAAAGCACGACTCTGCCAATTAATTATGTGGTGTAAAATCCCCGTATATTTACCATAACAACTTAACATACACCGACACATTTCCAGGCTAATACATTACGTGCCAAATCAGCATGTAAGACTATATCAATATTGACCATTGTGGGCTTACCTGAAACCGAAGTTAAGGAAAGCAAAGACCGCGTGCGTGCGGCTTTACTGACCGCGCAGTTTGAGTTTCCAGCACGACGGATTACCGTGAACCTTGCGCCTGCAGATTTACCCAAAGAAAGCGGACGTTACGACTTACCTATTGCCTTAGGTATTTTAGCGGCATCTGGGCAGATACCTTCTGCAGCGTTGAGCCACTATGAATTTGCTGGTGAATTAGCACTAACGGGCGAACTGCGCCCAATAAGAGGTGCGCTAGCCATGACATCCAGCATGATGAGTCATGCGAATAACGGCGCATTACTACAAAATGCACCAAAACGTGCATTTATCTTACCCCAAATGAGTGCGACTGAAGCTACCTTGGTGCGCGATGCCATTATCTACCCGGCAAAATCACTGCTTGAGGTTTGCGCGCATTTAAGCGGTCATACTGCACTGACTCAACTAGCCCCTAACGAGCAACCGCAGGAATTTTCTTATCCAGTTTTTAGCGACGTAAAAGCGCAAAGTATGCCCAAGCGGGCGTTAGAGATCTCCGCAGCGTGCTGACATAGCGTCATTTTGAGCGGCCCGCCAGGCACAGGTAAAAGCATGTTAGCCAGCCGTTTTGCGGGCATTTTGCCGAGAATGACCGAGGATGAAGCGCTGGAAGCTGCCACGATTCAATCATTAAATGGCAGTTATAAGCTTGAAAACTGGAAACGCAGACCCTATCGCGCACCGCATCATACCGCGTCAGGCGTGGCTTTGGTGGGTGATGGTGGCATTCAGCGTCCAGGGGAAATTAGTCTGGCACATAATGGTGTTTTATTTTTAGATGAGGTCTATATTTGATCGAAAAGTATTAGAGGTTTTGCTCGAGCCACTTGAAAGGGGACACATCACTATTTGACGCGCGGCACGGCAGGCGGAATACCCCGCTAGATTTCAGCTAATTGCGGCCATGAACCCATGTCTTGTGGCTATTTGGGTCATTATAATAACAAATGTCGTTGCACGCCGGATCAAGTTTCGCGCTATAAAGCTAAAACTTCCGGGCCTTTGTTAGACCTTATTGATTTGCATATTGAAGTTCCTGCCTCAAAGAAGATGAGCTGATTCAAGCGAGCGATAGTGAACACTCACATGTAGTAAGAACACGATTAGAAAAGGCACTGTCATTACAGTTAGCACGTCAAGGCAAGCCCAACAACCTACTGGGGACCAAGGAGATTTAGCACTACTGCAAAGCCGATGACGCAGGGTTAACATTACTCAAAACCGCTATTTCACGACTCAATTTATCTGCGCGTGCGTATCATCGTATTTTAAAAGTAGCGCGTACTATTGCCGATTTGAGCTGTGACGCTGATATAAAACCCGCGCATATTGCCGAAGCATTGCAGTATCGACGTGTTTCAATTTAGTGGGATAGTTACCTGACAAAACAGGTTGCGTGATAAAATTAGATAAATTTTAAT
>JAUYAL010000041.1 GCA_030693535.1 Methylotenera sp. | reverse complement strand
GTAGTGTCGGCGATTCGTAGCTTTATGTTGGATAATCAATTTTTAGAAGTTGAAACGCCAATGTTACACCCGATTCCAGGCGGGGCGTCGGCCAAGCCTTTTATTACACATCACAACGCTTTGGATATGCAAATGTTCATGCGTATTGCACCTGAACTTTATTTGAAAAGGTTGGTAGTGGGTGGCTTTGAGCGCGTGTTTGAAGTTAACCGCAATTTTCGCAATGAGGGTTTAAGCGTTCGTCATAACCCAGAATTTACCATGATGGAGTTTTATGCGGCTTACACCGATTATCTGTGGCTAATGGACTTTACCGAACGTTGTATTCGCACTGCAGCAATTGCAGCTACCGGCTCGGCAGTATTGCAGTACCAAGGTCGTGAGTTGGATTTGAGCAAACCATTTCAACGTTTGACCATTGTTGGGGCGATACAGAAATACGCACCGCAATATACCCTTCAGCAACTTAGCGACATGGCATTTCTGCGTGCAGAAATTCTTAAATTCGGCACTAAGCCATTCGACCATGCTGGCTTAGGGGCATTGCAATTAGCGTTGTTTGAAGAAACTGCTGAAAGCCAGTTATGGGAGCCAACTTACATTATTGATTACCCGGTTGAAGTTTCACCGCTAGCGCGGGCTTCAGATGCAAACCCTGAAATCACTGAGCGTTTTGAGCTCTTTGTGTGTGGGCGTGAAATTGCTAACGGTTTCAGTGAGTTGAATGATGCAGAAGACCAAGCGGCACGCTTCCATGCGCAGATGAAAGCCAAAGAAGCTGGCGATCATGAGGCGATGTACTATGATGCTGATTTTATTCGTGCTTTGGAATATGGTATGCCTCCTACCGGCGGCTGTGGTATTGGCATTGATCGACTAGTGATGATGATTACTGATAGTGCCAGTATTCGAGATGTGATTCTGTTTCCGCATATGCGCGCAGAAAGTTAATTCTAAAAGAAGCGATGTTTCCTGCAGTTCGGCAAGCTTGGTTAGTGAGCATGCCCCTTCGGTAAGCTCAGGGAACGTAGTCCAAAACCAGAACCGCTTGGCTAG
>JAUYAL010000020.1 GCA_030693535.1 Methylotenera sp. | reverse complement strand
ATGGTAACAGAGCAGATCGCTATGTTGTCGAACACTAGCGCTCCGATTAAAAAACTGCTATGCCTAAACGCCACCAGTACGGGTGAAACGCTCACCGATGTAATTAGGGCGTACAAAGGCAAAGGTCTAGATGGCGCTATCATCACGAAACTGGATGAAGCTGTGACTATTGGCGGTGTGTTGGATGTAATTGTGAGAGGAAAGCTCAAGCTTTATTACTTGGCTAATGGTCAGCGCGTGCCTGAAGACATTCATCTCGCAAATAAAAACTACCTAATTCAAAAGGCATTAAAAATTGGGGTTGATGGACGCTCATTGCAGTTTAAAAATGAGGAATTGCCCTTTATTATGGGTAATACCAAACAAACTGTGAATAACTTATCTACAGAGATTAGTCGTGGTTGATTTTAAGAATGACCAAGCGGCTGGTTTACGCCGCATCATGACTGCACCAAAACCGCGTGTGGTTTCTATTATTTCAGCGTCATCCACACAAGATCAGTCGCGCATGATGATCAACTTGGCAGCCTCTATCCGAGCTCAAGGCAATGATGTGCTAATTATGCACGCCTCAGAAACATCACCTGAGTCTGGTTACGAAGCTGAAAAAATACCCACGCTATTAGACGTTGCCAGCAGATCCGCCTCATTATCAGCAGCGATTAAAAATAACAAGCAAGACTTTGTTGTAGCTAAGCTGCTGTCAAAAAATCAAATCAGCACACCGCTAAGTAATGATGTTGGTGATGTATTAAACCAGTTATTTGATCAATTAGTGTTGCAATATGAAATTGTACTGGTAGATGCCACACTCAATAGTGATGATCTATTGCCTTTAAAAACCTTGAATAATAGCGACATTTTAATTCAACTTACGCGTGAGCCAGCGTCTATCAAAGATGCCTATACGTTAATCAAGCGGATTTGTAGCCAGCTAGGCAGGCGCTCATTTGGCATTATTGTGGATGATGCGAGCGAAGTGCAGGCGCAGGCCGTATTTAACAATATTGCGCAAGTAGCAAAACGCTTTATGCAAATTGAGTTGGAATTTTTTGGCGCGATTCCAGCAGACGTCCACCTTGGCAGGGCCGAAAAACTTGGTCGCCCGGTGATTGATGCCTTTCCGTTAACGCCGGCTTCTAATGCATTCAAGCAGATTGCTCAGCGCTTAAATAGCAAAATCACCCCTACTAACACTAACCTCGATTACGCAACTCAACTATAGGTTGCAACCTAAAAAGTTTAGTCTGACTCGCCCAGCTTTAACAGCGCTTCAAACTGCTCAATAGGCACAGGCCGACTGAACAAATAACCCTGATAAAATTTGCA
>JAUYAL010000016.1 GCA_030693535.1 Methylotenera sp. | reverse complement strand
AAATTCTTTGCTTCGCCGCCATATTTCTTGGTCAATACCGTTGTAATCGCTGCTGTTAATGTCGTTTTACCGTGATCTACGTGGCCAATCGTACCTACGTTGACGTGCGGTTTGGTCCGTTCAAATTTACCTTTTGCCATTTTAATTTTCCTTTAAATTTAAAATTTTAAGAATAGTTTCTATTATTTCTTATTCATGATGGCTTCCGCCACGTTTCTCGGTGCTTCTGTGTAGTGCTTAAATTCCATGCTGTAACTTGCACGGCCTTGTGACAATGAACGTACAGTAGTTGAGTAACCAAACATTTCAGCCAGTGGCACTTCCGCACGAATTACTTTGCCCGTTGCATTATCTTCCATACCTTGGATCATGCCGCGACGTGATGACAAGTCACCCATAATATCGCCCATATAGTCTTCAGGCGTTTCAATTTCAACTGACATCATTGGCTCAAGCAAGATTGGATCCGCTTTACGCATACCATCTTTAAATCCGATTGAGGCAGCCATTTTAAATGCGTTTTCGTTCGAGTCAACATCATGGTAAGAACCATCAAACAACGTCACTTTAACATCCACTACCGGGAAACCAGCTAAAACACCAGACGGGATTGTTTCACGCAATCCTTTTTCAACCGCAGGAATGAATTCACGAGGAACAGTACCGCCTTTAATTTGATCGATAAATTCGAAACCCTTACCTTGCTCGTTTGGCTCCATTTTTAACCAAACATGACCATACTGACCCTTACCACCAGACTGCTTAACAAATTTACCTTCAACTTCAACAGACTTCTTAATCGCTTCGCGGTAAGCAACTTGCGGCGCACCGACGTTAGCCTCAACGTTAAATTCGCGGCGCATACGGTCAACTAAAATTTCTAGATGCAACTCACCCATGCCTGAAATAATGGTTTGGTTAGTTTCTTCATCTGTTTTAACGCGGAATGAAGGATCTTCTTGTGCCAAACGGTTTAAAGCAACACCCATCTTTTCTTGGTCAGCTTTAGTTTTTGGCTCTACAGCAACGTGAATTACTGGCTCTGGGAATATCATACGCTCTAGAATAATTTCAGAACCCAATGCACACAAAGTATCACCAGTAGTCGCTTCTTTCAAACCAACCGCAGCAGCAATGTCGCCAGCACGAACCTCTTCAATAGGCACACGATTATTAGCATGCATCTGCACAATACGGCCGATACGTTCTTTTTTACCCTTAATTGGGTTATAAACAGTATCACCAGCATTCACCACACCTGAGTACACGCGGAAGAAAATCAATTGACCAACAAACGGGTCTGTCATGATTTTGAACGCTAATGCAGAGAATTTCTCATCATCAGAAGCTTGCAAACGAATTTCGTTACCATCTTCGTCTTCAGCACGTGTTGGTGGAATGTCTGTTGGCGCAGGCATCAACTCGATCACCTTATCCAACATCGCTTGCACACCTTTGTTTTTAAATGCTGAACCGCACATCATTGGCACGATTTCAGATGCAATCGTACGTGTACGTAGACCTAAAAGAATATCAGCTTCTGACAAGTCACCTTCTTCAAGGTATTTGTTCATCAACTCTTCACTAGCTTCAGCCGCAGCTTCCACCATGTTTTCACGCCACTTATCGCAATCAGCTTTAAGATCTGCAGGAATATCACGGTAATCAAACTTCATGCCTTGAGATGCTTCATCCCAAAAGATAGCCTTCATTTTGATTAAGTCGACAACGCCTTCGAACTTTTCTTCCGCACCGATTGGCACTTGCAAAGGCACAGGGTTAGCTTTCAAACGTGCACGCATTTGATCGTACACTTTGAAGAAGTTAGCACCAGCACGGTCCATTTTATTCACGAACGCTAAGCGTGGTACTTTGTACTTGTTAGCTTGACGCCATACAGTTTCTGATTGTGGCTGCACACCACCTACCGCACAGTAAACCATACATGCACCATCAAGCACACGCATTGAACGCTCTACTTCAATCGTAAAGTCAACGTGGCCTGGGGTATCAATAATGTTGATGCGATGTTGATCAAATTGACCAGCCATACCTTTCCAGAAGCAGGTAGTAGCAGCAGAAGTAATAGTAATACCACGCTCTTGTTCTTGCTCCATCCAGTCCATGGTTGCAGCGCCATCATGCACTTCACCAATCTTATGATTAACGCCTGTATAAAATAAAATACGCTCTGTCGTAGTTGTTTTACCTGCATCGATGTGAGCAGAAATACCAATGTTACGATAGCGATTAATAGGGGTTTGACGAGCCACGTTTATTACCTTTACTTAATTTTCTTAAAGAGCGATTCTGTTAGTTAAATAACTAATTAGAAGCGGAAATGTGAGAACGCTTTGTTAGCTTCAGCCATACGGTGAACTTCTTCACGTTTCTTCATCGCTGAACCACGGCCCTCTGAAGCCTCAACCAATTCGGCTGCTAAACGCAAGCCCATTGACTTCTCACCACGCTTACGCGCTGCATCACGCAACCAACGCATCGCCAACGCGCTACGACGGCTAGGACGCACTTCTACTGGCACTTGGTAGTTTGCACCACCAACACGGCGACTCTTAACCTCAACCAATGGGCGTAGGTTAGATAACGCAAGTGTAAACACTTCTAAAGCATCTTTGCTTGTTTTGCTGGTCACTTGATCAAATGCACCATACAAAATACGCTCAGCAACAGATTTTTTACCACCTGTCATTAGTACATTTACAAATTTAGACACCTCTTGGCTACCAAATTTTGGATCTGGCAGAATGTGGCGTTTGGGGACTTCTCTACGTCTTGGCATAATCTTCTCTATTCTCTTTTATGTTTTGCTAGCTACTGCTCAGCAAGGCTTTTGGTTAGCCGCTACATTAACAAAACCGATGACCGGTTATAATTTATATTACTTAGCTTTAGCTTCTTTAGGACGCTTAGCACCGTATTTAGAACGTGATTGCTTACGATCTTTAACACCTGCAGTATCCAAGCTACCGCGCACCATATGGTAACGCACACCTGGTAAGTCTTTTACACGACCACCGCGTAACAATACCACGCTATGCTCTTGCAAGTTATGGCCTTCACCACCGATATAGCTAATTACTTCATAGCCATTGGTTAAGCGAACTTTAGCCACTTTACGCAAAGCTGAGTTTGGCTTTTTAGGTGTTGTAGTGTAAACGCGAGTGCAAACACCACGTTTCTGCGGACAAGCTTCAAGTGCAGGCACTTTGCTCTTCGTGACCACTTTAACGCGTGGTTTACGTACTAACTGATTGATGGTTGGCATTGCCTGTAACCTCTAATGATGTTCTCTAAAATTAATTTCAAAATCTACAAAATAGATTAGGATGGCGTTATAGACAATAACACCATCCTGAAAAACCCAACATTCTATTTAGCCTGACTTTTATTGTCAAGACTTAATTATTTGGTTCTATTCTGCATCTATCTCACTACTTACTTCTACTGTTGTATTTACTACCACTTCTTCTGCTTCTGCAACCGCTTCTACTACTGGAGTTTCATTTCTTGGAACTCCGCCAGCAACCGCAGCACGCTTACGCGCTTCGTGATATGCAAGACCAGTACCTGCTGGAATCAAGCGACCAACAATTACGTTTTCTTTCAGACCGCGCAAGTCATCACGTTTACCTAAGATTGCTGCTTCCGTCAGTACGCGTGTTGTTTCTTGGAACGACGCTGCTGAGATGAATGAGTCTGTTGATAATGAAGCTTTAGTAATACCAAGCAATACATATTCAAACATTGCAGGACGTTTGTCTTGCGCAATCACCACTTCGTTTTCTGCTAACAAATCAGCACGTTCAACTTGCTCACCTAAAATGAAGCTTGTATCACCAGCATCTGTTACACGTACACGACGCAACATTTGACGCACGATTACTTCAATATGTTTGTCATTAATCTTAACGCCTTGCAAACGATAAACGTCTTGCACTTCGTCAATGATATAACGCGCTAAAGATTCGCGACCTTGTAAACGTAAAATGTCTTGTGGATCAGCTGGACCGTCAACAATTGTTTCACCTTTAGTCACCACTTGACCGTCATGCGCTGTCACGTGCTTGTCTTTTGGAATCAAGTATTCATTTGAAATACCGTCCAAATCAGTAATTACTAAACGTTGTTTACCTTTAGTATCTTTACCAAATGAAACTGTACCAGTTACTTCAGCCAACATACCTGCGTCTTTTGGTGAACGTGCTTCGAACAACTCAGCAACGCGTGGCAGACCACCAGTAATATCACGTGTTTTAGATGATTCTTGTGGTACACGAGCTAATACTTCACCTACACCCACTTCTTGCCCATCTTTCACGGTAATAATACAACCGATTTGGAACGTTACGTTAACTGACTGATCACCACCAGCAAGCTTCACTTCATTGCCATTTGTATCTAACAATTTAACTTGTGGACGCAAGCCTTTAGTTTGGCCAGCACGTTGTTTAGGATCAATAACTACCAATGATGACAAACCAGTTACATCATCAATTTGTTTAGCTACTGTGATACCTTCTTCAACGTTTTCAAATTTAACAAAACCTGCGTACTCAGTAATAATTGGACGAGTATGCGGATCCCAAGTTGCAATTGCCTGACCTGCTTTTACAGTTTTACCATCGGTAATTTGCAAGGTAGCGCCGTATGGCACTTTATGACGCTCACGCTCACGGCCGTTCTCATCTGCAATAATCACTTCACCATTACGTGAAATAACCACTTGCTCATTACGTACGTTAGTTACGTAACGCATCGTTGATGTAAAGTTGAGCACACCGTTTGATTTACTTTCAACTTGTGACACTGAAGCTGCACGCGATACCGCACCACCGATGTGGAACGTACGCATCGTCAACTGTGTACCAGGCTCACCAATAGATTGCGCAGCGATTACACCTACTGCCTCGCCCATGCTAATTAATTTGCCACGACCCAAGTCACGACCATAACATTTAGCACAAATGCCGTAGCGCGTGTCGCAAGTAAGTGCAGTACGCACTTTAACTTCATCGATACCTAAAGCATCGATATGCTCTACTTCATCTTCTGTCAGCAATGTCCCCGCTGGGTAAATGACTTCTTGTGTTTCTGGATTAATCACATCTAAAGCTGCTGTACGACCCAAGATACGGTCATGCAATGGCTCAATCACTTCACCACCCTTAACCAAGGCTTTAGTCACTAAACCGTCACTCGTACCGCAATCGTGCTCAGTTACTACTAAGTCTTGTGTTACATCCACTAAACGACGTGTCAGGTAACCTGAGTTCGCTGTTTTCAACGCAGTATCGGCTAGACCCTTACGAGCACCGTGGGTTGAAATAAAGTATTGCAACACGTTTAGGCCGTCACGGAAGTTCGCTTTAATCGGCGTTTCAATAATAGAACCATCTGGTTTAGCCATCAGGCCACGCATACCAGCCAACTGACGTACTTGAGCTGCGGAACCACGCGCACCTGAGTCAGCCATCATGTAAATCGCATTGAAAGATTCTTGACGGATTACTTTACCGTTAGCATCTTTCATTTGATTGCCATCAGCATCTAATACGTCTTCTTCTTTCAGCTGCTTCATCATCGCATCAGCGACTTTATCACCAGCACGACCCCAGATATCCACTACCTTGTTATAGCGCTCGCCCTGAGTGACTAAACCAGAGACGTATTGGTCTTCAATTTCTTTCACTTCAGCATCAGCTGCGGCAATTAATTGCTCTTTTTCTGCGGGTACTAACATATCGTTAATGCTGATAGAGATACCAGCTTTAGTTGCGTATGAGTAACCAGTATTTTTCAATTGGTCAGCAAAGATAACTGTTTCACGGATACCAACTTTACGGAAGCTCGCATTGATTAGTTTTGAAAGCTCTTTCTTTTTCAATGCTTTATCAATGTGGCTAAACGGCAAGCCTGCTGGCAAGATGTCTGACAACAATGCACGACCTACAGTTGTTTCGTAACGTGTTGTTTTCTCGGTTTTTACACCATCCAAATCAACGTCGTATTCTTTGATACGTACAGTCACTTTAGCGTGTAGATCAATTAAACCTTGGTCAAATACACGTTGCACTTCTTTCACGTCTGAGAAGCGCATGCCAGTACCGCGTGCGTTAACTTTCTCACGTGTCATGTAGTACAGACCCAACACGATATCTTGTGAAGGCACGATGATTGGCTCACCGTTTGCAGGTGACAATACGTTGTTTGATGCCAACATCAAGGTACGTGCTTCCATTTGAGCTTCTAAGCTCAATGGAACGTGAACCGCCATTTGGTCACCGTCAAAGTCGGCGTTGAATGCCGCACAAACTAACGGGTGCAATTGGATCGCTTTACCTTCGATCAAGATAGGTTCGAACGCTTGGATACCCAAACGGTGCAATGTAGGCGCACGGTTCAATAGTACTGGATGCTCGCGGATTACATCCTCGAGGATATCCCATACTTCTGGTCCTTCTTCTTCAACTTTTTTCTTCGCAGCTTTAATCGTTGTCGCTAAACCTAACACTTCCAATTTATGGAAAATGAATGGCTTGAATAACTCTAAAGCCATTTTTTTCGGTAAACCGCATTGGTGCAATTTCAATTGCGGACCAACAACGATTACAGAACGGCCTGAGTAGTCCACACGCTTACCAAGCAAGTTTTGACGGAAACGACCACCTTTACCCTTGATCATGTCAGCTAGCGACTTCAATGGGCGCTTGTTAGCACCAGTCATCACTTTACCGCGACGACCGTTGTCTAATAATGAGTCTACCGCTTCTTGCAACATACGCTTTTCGTTACGTACGATGATTTCTGGCGCTTTCAACTCTAACAAACGCTTCAAGCGGTTGTTACGGTTAATCACGCGACGGTATAGATCGTTCAAATCAGATGTTGCAAAACGGCCACCATCCAATGGTACCAGTGGACGTAGTTCTGGTGGCAACACTGGCAAGATTTCAAGAATCATCCACTCTGGTTTAATACCAGATTTTTGGAATGCTTCTAACACTTTAAGGCGTTTAGCAATTTTCTTGATTTTCGCTTCTGAACCAGTTGCGCCTAAATCTTGACGTAATGTCGTGATTTCACGCTCAATGTCCATTGTACGTAGCAATTCACGAACTGCTTCAGCACCCATGACCGCGTTGAACTCATCACCGTACTCTTCTACTTTTGCCAAGTAGTCATCTTCAGTCAATAACTGACCGCGTGTAAGCGGTGTCATGCCTGGGTCAACCACGATAAATGCTTCAAAGTACAATACACGTTCGATATCACGTAAAGCGATATCTAATACCATACCTAAACGGCTTGGTAATGATTTCAAGAACCAAATGTGCGCTACTGGTGATGCTAAGTCGATATGACCCATACGCTCACGACGCACTTTTGATAATGTCACTTCAACGCCACATTTTTCGCAGATTACGCCGCGATGTTTTAAGCGTTTGTATTTACCGCATAAGCACTCGTAATCTTTGATAGGGCCAAAGATTTTTGCACAAAACAAACCATCACGCTCTGGTTTGAACGTACGGTAGTTAATGGTTTCTGGCTTTTTCACTTCGCCATATGACCATGAACGGATTTTTTCAGGTGAAGCTAACGCAATCTTAATTGCATCAAACTCTTCTTCTTGCGTTACCTGTTTAAATAAGTCTAATAGAGCTTTCATGTGAATTCTCTCCTGAATTAGTTGCGATCTAGGTCGATGTCGATAGCGAGTGAACGAATTTCTTTCACTAACACGTTAAATGACTCAGGCATGCCTGCATCAATTTTGTGTTCGCCTTTAACGATGTTTTCATACACTTTGGTACGGCCAGTTACGTCATCAGACTTCACTGTCAGCATCTCTTGCAAGGTATATGAAGCACCATAAGCCTCTAACGCCCAAACCTCCATCTCACCGAAACGCTGGCCACCGAATTGCGCTTTACCGCCTAGTGGTTGTTGCGTTACTAATGAGTATGGACCTGTAGAACGAGCATGCATCTTGTCATCCACCAAGTGATGTAGTTTCAACACGTGCATATAACCTACAGTCACAGGACGCTCAAATTTGTCGCCAGTACGGCCGTCAAACAAGGTCACCTGTGTTTTACCTGCATGGAACTGCAATTGTTTAGTACGTGCATCATCATCTGGGAACGCCAAATCAAGCATCGCTCTAATATCAGATTCAGCTGCGCCATCGAACACTGGTGTTGCAAATGGCACACCTTGTTTAAGGTTTTGCGCTAAATCTAAAATCTCAACATCGGTGAAAGATTTAATATCTTCATGCTTACCAGTGCTGTCGTTATAGATCTTTTCCAAAAACTTACGGATATCAGCCACTTTAGTTTCTTCACGTAACATTTCTTCGATACGTAAACCCAAGCCTTTAGCAGCCCAACCTAAGTGCACTTCCAAAATCTGACCGATGTTCATACGTGACGGAACGCCTAGTGGGTTCAACACGATGTCCAATGGTGTACCGTCAGCCATATGCGGCATATCTTCTACTGGGCAGATTTTTGAAATCACACCCTTGTTACCGTGACGACCAGCCATCTTATCGCCTGGTTGGATACGACGTTTAACAGCCAAGTAAACCTTAACCATTTTTTGTACGCCTGGTGGCAATTCGTCACCTTGCGTCAATTTACGTTTTTTCTCTTCAAAGCGGTT
The DNA here is from genome assembly GCA_030693535.1 of Methylotenera sp. The sequence continues at coordinate 7,125 of JAUYAL010000016.1, read as the reverse complement.
ATCAAACTCAATACGTGCTTGTGACAAGCTGTCTTTCAACTGTTCTAACTGACGTGCCGCCTCTTCGTCTGACAAACGAATATCGAACCAATCGTAACGACCTACAGACTCTAAGTACTCAGCAGTCAATGCTTCGCCTTTTTTCAGTTTGTTAGGGCCGCCAGTAGCCACTTTACCTTCAATCAAGCGACGGATACGACCGAATGCATCGTCTTCCACGATACGCATCTGGTCAGCCAAATCTTGTTTGTAGTGTGCTAATTGGTCATCGATAATTTGTTGTGCACGTGCATCACGGTCAATACCCTCGCGCGTGAATACTTGTACGTCAATTACTGTACCACTCATGCCAGAAGGCACGCGTAGTGAAGTATCTTTAACATCAGATGCTTTTTCACCGAAAATCGCACGTAGCAATTTTTCTTCTGGTGTTAGTTGTGTTTCACCTTTAGGCGTTACTTTACCAACTAATACGTCACCAGCTTCAACTTCGGCACCAATATGAATGATACCTACTTCATCCAGACGCGCTAACATGCGCTCACTCAAGTTTGAAATATCTTGTGTGATTTCTTCTGCACCAAGTTTTGTATCTCGTGCAACCACTGACAACTCTTCAATATGAATAGAGGTATAACGATCATCAGCCACTACGCGCTCAGAAATTAAGATCGAGTCTTCGTAGTTATAACCGTTCCATGGCATGAAGCCTACCAACATATTTTGGCCAAGCGCTAGCTCACCCATATCTGTTGACGCACCATCCGCAATCACATCGCCGCGTGATAATTTATCACCGACTTTTACTAATGGACGTTGGTTAATGTTTGTATTTTGGTTAGAACGCGTGTATTTAGTTAAGTTGTAAATATCCACACCAACTTCACCAGCTTGTGCTTCTTCATCATTTACACGAATCACAATACGTGCAGAATCTACATAATCAACCAAACCACCACGGCGTGCAGTTACGACGGTACCAGAGTCAACTGCCACTGTACGCTCAATACCGGTACCTACCACAGCTTTTTCTGCACGTAGACATGGCACTGCTTGACGCTGCATGTTTGCACCCATCAATGCACGGTTCGCATCATCGTGTTCCAAGAATGGAATCAATGATGCCGCCACAGATACAATCTGACCTGGCGCAACGTCCATATATTGAACGCGCTCTGGTTGTGTCATTGTAAACTCGTTGTGATGACGTGATGAAATCAAATCATCCACAAATAAGTTTTTAGCATCTAAATCAGTGTTCGCTTGCGCGATCATGTACTGACTCTCTTCAATCGCAGATAGATAGTCAATCGTGTCTGATACTTTATTAGCTTCAACACGACGATATGGTGTTTCTAAGAAACCATATTCATTGGTACGTGCATATAAAGCTAAAGAGTTGATCAAACCAATGTTTGGACCCTCTGGCGTTTCAATCGGACACACACGACCATAGTGAGTTGAGTGAACATCTCGCACCTCAAAACCAGCACGCTCACGTGTTAAACCACCAGGGCCAAGTGCTGAAATACGGCGTTTATGCGTAATTTCAGACAATGGATTCGTTTGGTCCATAAATTGTGACAATTGGCTTGAGCCAAAGAACTCACGAATCGCACTAGACACCGGCTTCGCATTAATCAAATCATGCGGCATCAAGTTGTCAGACTCAGCTTGTGATAGACGCTCTTTAACAGCGCGCTCTACACGAACTAAACCAGTACGGAATTGATTCTCAGCCAACTCACCCACTGAACGGATACGACGATTACCTAAGTGGTCAATATCATCGATCTCGCCCCGGCCATTGCGCAACTCCAGCAACACACCAATCACTGCCAAGATGTCATCATTGGATAAGATGTTTGCACCTTCGTCACCTTGAGGACCAACCGACTCGTAAAACTTACGAATCCAGTTAGATTGACGCTCTTCCGCTTTTTCAGGGAAGGCGCGACGATTAAACTTCATACGACCTACACGTGATAAGTCATAACGATCTTCATTGAAGAACAAACCTTGGAACAAAGCTTCAACTGACTCTTCAGTTGGCGGCTCACCAGGACGCATCATGCGGTAAATAGCAACACGCGCACTATATTGGTCTGGGATTTCATCAATACGCAATGTTTGTGAAATGTAGTCGCCATGATCCAAATCGTTTGAATACAATGTGCTTACTGTACGGATGTTTGCATCAATCAACTTGTCTAATAAAGACTCTGTGATTTCGTCGTTTGCGTTAGCAACAACTTCACCAGTTTCTTGATCAACGATTGTGTTTGCCAATGCGCGTCCAAGAATGAAATCTTGCGGCACTGCGATTTCGCTAACGCCAGCTTTTTCCATGTCACGGATATGCTTAACAGTAATACGCTTATCTTTAGCAACGATCACTGAACCGTCTTTAGCAACGATATCAAATTTTGCCACTTCACCACGTAAGCGCTCAGGCACTACAGTGAATTCAACACCAGATTTACCGATGTGGAATGTATCAAAATCGTAGAATGTTGAAATGATTTGCTCTGGTGTATAACCAAGGGCTTTCAACAAAATAGTCACTGGCATTTTACGACGACGATCGATACGGAAATACAAGTAATCTTTTGGATCAAACTCAAAGTCCAACCATGAACCACGGTAAGGAATAATACGAGCTGAGAATAATAATTTACCTGAGCTGTGTGTTTTACCACGGTCATGCTCAAAGAACACGCCTGGACTACGGTGCAATTGAGACACGATCACGCGCTCAGTACCGTTAATCACAAACGAACCATTTTCAGTCATCAAAGGCAACTCGCCCATGTACACTTCTTGTTCTTTCACTTCTTTAACCGTCGGTTTAGAAGCTTCTTTGTCCATAATGGTTAAACGTACGCGCACACGCAAAGGTGCAGCATAAGTTAAACCACGTTGTTGACATTCTTTAACGTCAAATGGCTCAGCACCAAGTTGATAACTCACGTAATCTAAACGTGCGTTACCAGAGTGACTAACGATCGGGAAAACAGAACTAAATGTTGATTGCAGACCTGATTCTGTGCGTTGATCAGCAGGAACATTAGACTGCAAAAATGCAGCATATGACTCTAATTGCATTGCCAGCAAATAGGGAATTTCTTGAACGCTTTCTCGCTTGGCAAAACTTTTACGAAGGCGTTTCTTTTCGGTGAAGGAATAGCTCATTGCATCTCCTAGATATTTTGAGGGCAGAAATTAAAATACTTTTTTGCACTACATCCATTACGTAAGTATTTTCACCTCTAACCTCAGTTACTGTTGAACTGAAGGCTTGTTGCAGCACTAACACGACAAATTACATTTTGTTACATGACATACCATTACAAATGGCGAAGGCTGACGGTCTCCCGTCAGCCTAATTTATACATTTAAAGATGTATTATTTGATTTCGCCAGTTGCACCAGCTTCGATCAATTTTTTCAACGCTGCATCAGCATCAGCTTTTGAAACGCCTTCTTTAATTGCTTTAGGTGCGCCGTCAACTAAGTCTTTAGCTTCTTTCAAGCCTAAACCTGTCAATTCGCGAACCGCTTTAATTACAGCAACTTTTTGTTCGCCAGCGCCTAAAAGCACAACGTTGAACTCAGTTTGCTCAGCTGCCGCAGCTGGAGCTGCACCACCTGCTGCTGACGCTACTGCAACTGCTGCAGCTGATACGCCAAATTTTTCTTCGATTTCTTTAATAAAAGCTGTCAAGTCTAAAACTGACATTGAACCAACTGCTTCTAAAATATCTGCATTTGAAATTGCCATTTGAATATTTCCTAAAATAAAATAATGTTGCTTTTAATAAGCGATCTGATGAATTAAGCTGCTTCTTTAGCGTCACGGATAGCCGCGATCGCACGAGCGAACTTAGTAGGCACTTCGTTAAGCGTACGCGCAAATTTAGCAAGTAACTCTTCACGACTTAATGTAGATGCCAACGCCTGAACACCAGCAACATCCATCAATTGATTTGGCACCGCACCTGCTTTAATAACGAACTTGTCGTTAGTTTTAGCAAAATTGTTCAGTACTTTAGCTGCCGCTACTGGATCAGCAGAAATGCCGAACACCAACGGACCAACCATTTCGTTTGCTAATGCTGCAAATGGTGTACCTTCAACCGCACGACGTACCAACGTGTTTTTCAACACACGTAAGTACACGCCTGATTTTCTGGCATCTGCACGCAATACCGTCATATTGGCTACGCCCATACCACGGTACTCAGCAAGAACAATCGCTTGTGCTTGTGCAACTTGCGCACTTACTTCAGCAACAACCGCTTTTTTCTCTGTAAGATTTAGACTCAAGGTCTTTCTCCTTCCGTTAAAATCTCCGCTTTATTTCTAAAGCAGAATCAGCTCTTATAATTAATATTATAAAAACCACTTTTACGGCGACCTTTTATCAGGAATTAACCTGTTTTAGGGATGCGCCATCTGCGTAGGCATGATATTTATTACAACCATTAAAACCAAAGTTTTAAGACCTGCATAAAAATCACATTAAATCGAAACGACACCTACGGTCTTTGATAACCTCATATCTGCACAACCTTAGTTAGCCGATAATGAGCCCAAAGCACTATATGAGTGAGGTAAAAATTACCCCACTCATTATTCTAATTAAGCAACCAAACTTGCTTGATCAACACGCACACCTGCACCCATCGTACTAGATACAGATAATTTTTTCAGGTAAACACCTTTACTTGCAGCTGGTTTAGCTTTGTTTAAAGCATCAACTAATGCAGCCAAGTTACCTTGCAATTGTTCAACCGTGAAAGAAGCACGGCCGATTGTGCAATGAACAATACCACCTTTGTCTGTACGGTATTGGACTTGACCAGCTTTAGCATTTTTAACTGCAGTAGCAGCATCAGGAGTCACAGTACCCACTTTTGGGTTTGGCATCAAACCACGTGGGCCTAACACTTGACCTAAAGCACCAACGATACGCATTGCATCAGGTGTAGCGATCACAACGTCAAAGTCCATCACACCAGCTTTAACTTGCTCAGCCAAGTCTTCAAAACCAACGATGTCTGCACCAGCAGCTTTAGCAGCTTCAGCTTGTGCGCCTTGTGCGAACACAGCAACACGTGTAGTTTTGCCTGTACCGTTAGGCAACACAATAGCACCACGTACTAGTTGGTCAGATTTACGTGCATCAATACCTAAATTGATCACTGCATCCACAGATTCGTTAAATTTTGCAGTTGCGTTTTCTTTAACTAAAGTTAGACCTTCAGTTACAGGGTACAACTTATTACGGTCTACTTTTGCGCGTAGTGCGTTAATTCTTTTAGCCATGTTATACACCCTCCACTTCAATACCCATACTACGTGCGCTACCAGCGATAGTGCGAACCGCAGCATCCATGTCAGCAGCAGACAAATCAGCTTGTTTAGTTTTCACAATATCTTCAGCTTGTGCACGAGTGATTTTGCCAACTTTATCAGTATGTGGACGCGGTGAGCCTTTAGTAATACCAGCTGCTTTTTTGATCAAAATAGTTGCTGGAGGAGATTTCATCACAAATGTGAAGCTCTTATCAGCAAACGCAGTAATTACTACTGGAATTGGCAATCCTGGCTCAACACCTTGTGTTGCAGCGTTAAACGCTTTACAGAATTCCATAATGTTCAAACCACGCTGACCCAATGCAGGACCTACTGGTGGACTTGGATTAGCTTTACCTGCAGGAATCTGCAGCTTGATATAGCCAATAACTTTCTTTGCCATGCTATTACTCCTAATTTGGGTACTAACGCCTCAAACTAAATCAAAGCTCCCCGTTAATAAAAACGACTACTTACTACTAAACTTCTTTTTCTACCTGACTAAACTCCAACTCAACTGGTGTAGAGCGTCCAAAAATAACCACTGAAACACGCAACTTACTTTTCTCGTAGTTAATCTCTTCAACATTACCAGAGAAGTCTTTGAATGGACCGTCTGTAATACGAACAGACTCGCCTTTTTCAAACGTAAGTTTTTGTGTAGGATTACTTTTACTATCATCGATACGCTGTAAAATAATATCGACTTCTTTATCTTTAATTGGTGTTGGCTTTTGTGCACTACCACCAATAAATGCTGTTACACGCGGCGTGCTTTTAACCAAGTGCCACGTATCATCAGTCATATTCATTTGAACCAAGACATAGCCTGGGTAAAGCTTGCGCTCAGAAATAGTCTTTTGGCCTGCCTTCATCTCAATCACCTCTTCGATAGGGACTAAAATTTGACCAAACTGATCTTGCAGACCAGAACGCACAACGCGCTCCTCAATACCTTTTTGCACTGACTTTTCAAAACCTGAAAAAGCTTGCACCGCGTACCATTTCATACTCATTACGCGCCCCGTCCTAGTAACCACTTAACCATAAAAGCAAATCCGATATCAACCACCGCTAGAAATGCAGCCATTACAACCACCAATGCAAATACTACCAAAGTAGTTTGTATTGTTTCTTTACGTGTTGGCCAAACCACCTTACGTGACTCAGCAACAGCTTCACCAATAAAACTAAACGATTGCTGCCCGATAGGTGTAGTCCACAGAACAGCAATAGAAGCCGCCAAACCTGCAAGCACAGCCAATATACGCACTACAGTAGGCTTATCTGCCAAAAGATAAAAACCAGCAATCCCTGCTACTAGCAACAGAATAGCCAATAGCAACTTAATTTTATTGAGCATAATTGTCTTAATTTAAGAACTTACTTAATGGTGACTAAAATAACTTCAGGTCTTACTAACGCGAATAACTAGAAATATTAATATTTCTAGTTATTCATCAGATTAATAAATCCATACTATAAATCTGGCAGGCCAAGAGGGTCTCGAACCCCCAACCCTCGGTTTTGGAGACCGATACTCTACCAATTGAGCTATTGGCCTGTACTTAAAACTTTTCAATAAGAACTGCGCAGGGTTGTTTGCACAGTTCTTAGATAACTATCTTACTCGATAATTTTAGCTACCACACCAGCACCAACAGTACGACCACCTTCACGGATAGCGAAGCGTAAGCCTTCTTCCATCGCGATTGGGGCAATCAATGTTACTGTGATTGATACGTTATCGCCTGGCATTACCATTTC
>JAUYAL010000014.1 GCA_030693535.1 Methylotenera sp. | reverse complement strand
GTTTGTATTGATAACTGAAGCCATGATAATTCTCCTAATATTTAGTTAATTACAACTACATCTTATTGCCTTTAGCTTTGCATATTCAATTCAATTTGCGCTGCTGTTATTTCTGTTATCGGTAAGTTTTTTAGAAAGTTTAGGTCCAGATTTAAATATTTTTTAAATTCTGACTTTTTCCTACGAAATACTTTCTTGTTCACCTATCAATTAAGCAATCCTGATGTTTAGGATATCGGTTAGATCAGACAAATCTTTAGGAGATTTTTTTAAGAACTACGTTATTTAATGAAAAGTTGACACTCAATAAAATTTAACCCTTTGATTAAATTAGATTAAGTAAAAATTTAATGTAGCGAATCACTGCAGTCTATGAATCAATTGCGCTGGTTTTGAATGAAGTTGCTGGTTGATTTTTGCACCAACGTTCCCACATTTGACGAAATGCGAGCACTAAATGTTGACTTATTATGCTAGCTTGATTGAGCGCAGATATCTTAAATTGTTTGCGTAAATTGGATCTAACTTCAGATAAATGCTGCAAATGCTCCGACCAGTAAACGCCCTGACTCACAAAACCCTCATGAGATTGCACTACAAAGTCTGATAAATTCAAATGCAACATAATAGCCATTGCACCACGGCTCATCAGGCTATTACCCTCCACACACAAAGTTGGCACCCCCATCCATGCTGCGTGACATGTGGTCGTCACCCCATTAGATGGAAATGTATCTAAACAAATATCAACCTGATGATGTAACCTTAAATAATCTGCCATTGTATTGCGATGGTAAATAATCAGCCGATCTACACTAATTGTACGGTCAGCAAAGGCTTTGATGATTGCATCATAACTACCATCTTGCGGCATTGATCCTAATAGTAGTTTTGAGTTAGGAATTTTATTAAGCAGTTTTGACCATAGACTAATAACGCTAGGTGTGATTTTTTCTACTCGATTAAAACATCCAAACGTAATAAACCCATTGTTAAGTGCTGGCAACTCATTCACTTCTGGCGATAAATCTGACGGTACAAATGGTGCATTGGCAGGTAACTGCACAATTTTTTCCATAAACTGTCCATCAAACTGATTGGGCGGTAAAAGATGTGCATCCGCTAGATAATAATCCATTGCACTTAAGCCAGTAGTAGCCAGATACCCTAGCCAGCTCAATTGTATTGGTGCAGGCTTCATTGCAAAGCTGATTAACCGATTACCCGCAGTGTGCCCATCTAAATCAACGAGGATATCAACCTTATCTTCTCTAATCTTTTCAGCCAAAGCGACATCTGTTAATTCATCCACTTTAAGCCAATGCTTAAATTTAGGTTTAAGGCGCTGCGTGACATGATCTTCAATTGCGCTAGTTGAATAAGCATGCAGTGATACATCAGCGACAAGTGATAGATGCTCAAGCACTGGCTCAAAAAAGTTGACTAAAGAGTGCTCTCTAAAATCAGCAGAAACAAAGCCAACATTTAAATTCTTAGCTGAATTACTTTTGTGTGAATGTTTTGGCCATGCTGATTTATATACAGCCTCATACTGGTAGCCAAACCTGCGATGTTCCGCAAATAAATCTTCTGTACTTACAACATCAGCATGTGAAAGACAGAACAATAAATTGCTGTAACAGCTTGCGTAACCAGGATTGATATCAAGTGCTTGTCGGTAATAGCCTACCGCAGTGGCAATGTCACCCATATCTTTAGAGACAATCCCTAAATTATTATAGGCAGCAGCGTAGTCTGGCTGAAGCTTGATGGCATCCCTAAAAGCATCGGCAGCGTTTGCTAAATCACCCTGCCCCTTTAAGACTAAGCCGTAATAGCACTGTTCTTTGGCATCGTCTGCATTTAAGGCTAACGCTTTACGCGCAGCGACTCGAGCGTCTTTCTTTTGCACAAGCAATGTATCACTCATGATTTTCCAACCATCAAGCCAGCTCGGATATTGCTCAAGTAATTTGTGCAATGCAATTTCGACTGCTTGGTACCGCCTATTTAGAAATAACTGAATCAGCTTTTCTTGTATATGCGCTTCTGGTACATGCGCACCTTTAGAACTAAGCAATAACTGCTCAGATTGCCGCTTCACAATTAGCTGCTCTAAATGCTCAACGGGCTCACCACTGAGGCCAGCATCACGTCCATATGAAAGTACAAGCTTAGCATCTTCATAGTGAGCAGCATCTATCAATGCGCCTATGTAACTCAGCCAATATTCCGCTTGTTGAGGGTCGGACTCTAGTGCTGCATTAAAATAAGGCAAGCTATCTAAGGTGCGTAGACTTTCTAACAACAGCGACCCTAAATAGTAATTTGCCTGAGGCTGATGCGCGTCTACCGCTAATATAGATCGCAACCTATCTTCAGCAGTTAGCAAGTCACCTGATCGATATAAACTGACCGCTTGTTCAAGTGTACGAGCAATGTCCTGATTATCTTGAATCATATCAATGCGCTATATCGATCAGGCACTACATACATCACAATTACTTAGATTTCAACAATTCAGCAAGTTCATCAGCTAATGCCTGTGCGGTTTCTGGTTTTAGCCCATGCTGTTGACCCAGCGCCAATACATCAGCGATTGAGTGTGTGATACCAGACATCATCAACGCATCTATATAAGTTACCCAATATTGTTCAACTGCTGGATTAGACTCAACCGCGGCCTCAAGGCGGGGCAATGCATCCGCCGCACTTTTTTGGCTAGCTTCAATTAGGCCTAAACCATAATTAGCTTCTGCATGTCGTGGCTCAATATTTAATATTTCAAGGAATAAGCGCTGAGCTTCATCTAAATTACCATCTCGTTGACTACTCTGAGCAAGCACCAATACATCTTGGATAGCCTGCTGCATATCCTGTGCGGCTGGGTTAGTTTGGGTTAAATCAAAAGGCTGTTCTGGCAAATGTTGCCTTGCTAGGTTTAACAACTGCTCATTACCCACATTTGATACACAAGCCAACGCCCATAAATCAAAATAATTTGGCCTGCAGTTTCCTACTACTTTTGAAAAACCAGCTGACTCTAAAGTACCTAACAATACGTTTAATGTAAAACCACAACGATGCGACATGTAAAGGTTACCTTGGCTCATCGGAGGGCGGTGACCGTACAAAATATCTAACGGCGCAATTGGCCCAGCTGGAGAAATGTATGCTGGTTCGGTTAATTTACCCTGTGCAACTAATGCGCAAACTGATTGTAAATCTGGGCAAGTAATCACAACAAAACCATCGCTACGGAGTACGCGCTTAAACTCTGCCAGTGCAATTGGCACCTCATGCGGGTAAAGGTGTTCAATATTGTGAGATGAAAAGATTGCATCTACGCTACCAGAAGGAACCGCAGACATATCAGTCATGGTTCCAACCACGTCAGGATTGACAGCGGGGTTAATGTCTAATCGCAACTCGTTCCAACTACTAATATCAAACCCCTGCGGGCGGCTTGGTTGCTTAGTCACTGGGTCAATATAAAGAGGACCACAGCCCACATGTAAAAAAGTTTTCATTCCAAGACCCTCTTTTTAAAATTACATCTATATAAATTTAGCTTGTTAATATGATGATTGGATGATTACCTAAGCAACCGCTGTTAATACGGAAACCACGTAATCAACATCACCCGCACTTAAATGTGGACCTATCGGTAAACTCAAGACTTCTTTTGCTAAGCGCTCTGCAACTGGCAGAGTCCCAGCTTTAAGCGCTAGTGCCTGATATGCCTTTTGCAAATGTGGAGGTACTGGATAATGAATCAATGTCTGTATGCCAGCGGATGCCAAACGTGACTGTAATGCATCACGCTCAGGTGTAGCAACCACATATAAATGCCAGACTGGTTCTGCCCACGTTGGTACGTTTGGCAAACTCAACCCTAAACCGCGCAATGCCTGACTATAAATTGTTGCAATATGCTGACGACGTTTATTCCAATCATCAAGATACTTAAGCTTTACTGAGAGTGCTGCCGCTTGAATTGGGTCTAATCGGCTATTAACGCCGCGCTCTTCATTGAAGTATTTAACAGACGACCCATAATTACCTAATTCGCGCACCCTAGAGGCAATTGTCTCATTATTGGTCGTAATTGCTCCGCCGTCACCCAATGCACCGAGGTTCTTACCTGGGTAGAAACTCCAGGCGACCACATCACCATGGCTGCCAATTTTTTTGCCTCCAACCATCGCACCATGTGCTTGTGCTGCATCTTCAATCACAGCCAAGCCATGTCTTTTTGCTAAAGTACAAATTGCCTCAATGTCTACAGGCATGCCGTATAAATGTACGGGCATAATCGCTTTAGTCTTAGATGTAATGCAACGTTCGATACTAGCAAGATCAATGTTATAACTACCTGATGCAGGCTCTACTGGAACAGGCTTTGCACCAACTGCACTGACCGCAAGCCAAGTAGCAATAAAGGTATGTGAAGGCACAATGACCTCATCCCCTGCACCGACGTCTAAAGCACGCAATGCAAGCGTTAATGCGTCTAGCCCATTACCAACACCTACACAATACTTAGCTTCTGTATAAGCAGCAAAATCCGCTTCAAAGCTTTCTACTTCTGGGCCACCTATGTACCACCCAGAATGGCTAGCCCTAAGTACAGCTTCATCTAACTCACGGCTTAATTCACTATAAGCAGCTTTAAGGTCTAAAAATGGTACGCGCATATCACTCAATTACTTTACCCATCTGGCTTTCATAAAGTCATCATAATTTCGGTAATAGTCATCTTCACTATATTTATTAGAAGCTAACACCATCAACACCGAGCCTGATGAAAAGTTATCCATCTCGCGCCAGATCATTGGGCATACATACAAGCCGTAGTAGGACCGTGCCAAATGAAAAGTTTTCTTATCTTTACCATCATCCAAGGTAATATCAAAGCTGCCAGACATTGCAATAATCAACTGATGCAAACCTTTATGCGCATGCCCCCCACGATCAGAGCCGCCTGGTACGTCATATACATAGTACACACGCTCTATTGCAAATGGGATATGGTTATTGCTTTCCACAAACGACAAATTACCGCGAGGCTCGTGGATTTTCGGGAGTTCAATGATTCTGCAGTCTTCTAATGGCATAATAATCTCATACTACAATATAGTTTTTTAAACACCTTGATTAATCGCATCTTAAATTAACATTTATTTACATCCTACATTCTGCTGACCAAACACTACCTGACGAATAAACATTAAACAAAGCCATACCAGTGCCTATCAACAAATGAAAAAACATGCTATGGATATTAGGTCGATAGAATCATACGACTTAATATCTGTTTACACCTATTGAATATTTATAACATTAAGTCTGAACTTGATATATTTCTAGATCATCTGCTGAATCAATCTCGCCCCATGGGAGCTCATAAGAAACAGCATGAACAGCAACACGCCCAGCCTTAATGACCATTTGCAAAGTACCTGTCATATGCATACGGTCGCGTTCTGTCTGCGTTAAACCATCGCGAATTCTAATCACTTCAGCCCATCCCTCGGGGGTGAAACGTAAAAGCCCCATATACTGCCCTTGCACCTCTTCAACAGACTTTGGTTTTTCGCCAATTTCAGCCAACGTATTATCTGAATTCAGCTTAAAGGTTTCAGCATCCACTAAAGGATCATCAAAGCGCTTCTGCCAAAGCTTTAACCAGCTAGGGTCATAAGTCACTGCCAAACGATGATTCACATCCATCAGAGACTTGACGGCAGAGGCCTCATAAAAAATATCAGAATAACTGACAATACAGGGTTCATTCTTTAGCCACTCATCGGCACTTGTTAAGGACGAAACCATATTAGTTTCAGCCCAGCGTGGGTTGTGAAACTCTACTAGCCCATAAGATGCCAATAACTCGCGCTTGTACCCAGTCACGATGGCGATTTCACTAACGCCTGCTTTTTGCAATGCTTGTAATTGCCATTCTAATAATGTCTTGCCACGCAAATCAACTAAACACTTTGGCTTCTGATCGGTTAGGTCTTTCATACGGCTACCACGACCAGCCGCTAAAATAATGGCTTTCATTTAAACAATGCTTTCAATCGGTCAATATCAATCGGGTTAAATGGTGTTTCCCGTTCTGGGTGCCACATCCAGCCCTCCCATTGTAGTGCGCTATGCTTAATTGCTTCAATTTCACCATCTTCCGCCTGTGCGGTCACCACAAAATCTTGGGGACACTCAGCCAAACTATACCGATGATAGCTATTCACTTCATGTGTAAGGCTCCCTTGCAGGGTATGTCGCTTACGTACATGTCCATCAACAAGCTTCAAACTCATCCCCTTATGTGCAGACATCATTTGCATGCCTCTACATACACCAAGTACAGGTATCTTGTGTTCTGCCGCCCACACCAAAAGCTGATGCTCTGTTTCATCTCGCATCGGTGACACGCCAAAATCCTCACCGCCAGAAAGGATTAATCGGTTAATACCCCATTGCTCGCAGTATGCCTTGATTGAATCTCTCCCGATATTTGGCAAAGGCATCCAAATTGCTTCTGGCAATGCTGTATTAAGAAAACTCGCCCAAACACTAGCTAAAGCGTCTCTAGGTTCATCATACCCCTCAGCCTGAAGTATGCGCATTGTGACGCCAATCCGAAGCTTACTAATTAACATACAACGGTCTTAATATTTTATCTGCACAGTTCAACTCTACACTTTCTGCTTGAAGTACTCGCTGAAAGATTTGATCCCCGCACCCAATCGCTGCTGGTAGCCCTAGTTCAGCACAGCGCACTGCCATATGAGAGTTTGCACCACCAAAACGCGTGATTAATGCCATAGGCTCTTTGGTAAATATCCAGTCGAAGCCAGGGTCTGCATTTTCAATACAAATAATACAGTTCTTAATATTAACGGTTGTAGGTGTATTCGCCTCAAGTTGAAAAACTCGTCCAGATGCTGCGCCAAGCCCGATAAAGTTCGGAACACTTCGATTAAGTGTCGCCACATAGATATCCTGCACGCCAAAGACGATATGTCCTAGCCTGAAAGCATGTGCCGCAGACATGGTGCCACGTGCGGATTCTGCAATATCAAGATAATATCTATCGACATCATCCATCACTGGCTGAGTAAGACTTCTCACGATTTGTGGCCATTCTAAATAGGAAATATCATCTCGCGATAAACCATATGACTCACCCCAACGCACGATTTCAGATAAGGCATCAGACAAACTTCGCGTAAATACAAATTTGACATACTCACGTGCAGCAATCGCTTTTTCTGCGTAACTCAATAACATCTCGGCATTGAGTGAGCCAAAACCAACCTCATGCAGTAACGAATCTATACTCGTATGCTCCGTATTAGATAACTTAAATTTTGGACGCGATATGCTCACAGGCATGGCCATTGCATCGACAAACAAATCATCACGCTCATCATATCTTAGCGAAGTTACCTCATAGGTTCCTGGGCGTAAATGACCGTATTTATTAAAGAATGAAAGCCGAGAGAACTGACCATTACAAACCTGCGCATATTCATCTAGCATGCTACCTGTAATGGTCTGGATACTGCGCTTAAACTCGGTTAATCGTTGATCACTGAGCGCACCTCGTCTCACTGCTGAGCGTAATAACGCCTCTGCAATAAAAGCATGACGAGCGACTACTGCAAAAGAAGATGTACCAAACTCCTTACACTTTGTTAGCAGAAACTCAGCTCTAGCAAGATGAACATAACCTTCATCATTTACTTGCTCCATTTCCAGCTGCTCTAGATGCGCTGTAGACCTCAATGCCAAATCTAAAGTATTGTCAGGGTGGATATTTAAACACTGATGAGTAAGCTCGGTTAACGCTTTACGGTACTCTTCAAACTCATCATCATTGAGCAATGCTGGATAACGTGCCTTAAAGTCCTCAACAAAACAGAAATCAAGGCAAGTGGGCACAATTTCGAACTCTACCTTGTCATGAAACTCAGGAAAGGCTTCTAATCTATCAAGCCATGCATTAACAAGCTTTTCCCCTACAGTCTCAGAAACACTAGCAGGTAAAAAAGAATTAAAACTGTTACGCACATCGATATAGGGGTGGCTGTTGATAAGCAACATTAATTCAGCAGAATCTAGTGCCCTGTATCCCATACTAGCTCGTGCTTCACGCCAAACCGACTTAGTAATCAACTCTCGATATAGCGATGCTGCCAACGGCTTGGGGGTCGTGCCGATAATCTCCGCAGGGTTCCAGTCTGGCATCACCGCAAGAATAGTACGTTCGCCCAAAATACCATCACGCCGCTTTGAGCAATTTCTTACATAGTCCTCAACATGTGCTAATTGCCTTTTCACACGGCGCTCGGTCACTGGGTGCCAATGCCGTGCAAGCGCAATTCGCCTCACTTGGAAAAGAAATAGTTGCCCAGCCTTATTCATCCCAAACTCAATGTCTAACGCGGCACATTTACAAATAGCTTCTAACTCTTTAGCCAAGCCTAGAAACATTGCGATTCTAGGTGACCTGATTAAGCTACTATCGGCATCACGATAAACAAACAGGCTTTTATGAATACCGTTTCCACTGGTAACAACATCGGTACGACCGCTCTCATCATCAAAATCAATACAGATGTAAGGCGCACCGTTCACCATATCATATGTCATGATGACGCCGCTTACTTCAATATCGCTAATCATCGGCTGTACCAGCACCTGATCACGAGCGTTGCCAGTCATCGACTGTAGTACCTCTTCAATAGCAAGTATGAGCTCATCACCATTTTCAGCATGTACATTCAGATTACTTAAGAATGCACCCGCCATTGAGCTATAGGCGCCATCTTCATTTAAGCCGCTAGACCTCACAGCCAAGGTCTCATTACCAAATCGTTGATGAATCGCTTCTAAGATAGCTGATTTTTCTATTGCCCATTGGTCCCGTGTGAAAAAGTATATTTCTGGAACCATTGCTTCAGTGACCAAATCTTTCAGATTCCAAAGTGTTTCTGCTTTGGTACCAAATTTAAACGCCTGAGATACTGCTAGTGTGCTCATGATGCATGATCTTTCTTCAACGACAATATCGCTAGGTGCTTAAGGATGGGATGAATAACATAATATGTCTCGCCTTCTTCTGGATGCTGCTCAAAAAGTGTAGGGAAATCACTGGCGCTGATATAAGCACGTAAAACTTCTACCAATAAATCTGCACGTATAGCAGAATCATACATGCGATCAACATCTATATTAAAAGGCGGGATAGGATAATGTTTCTGCGCCACTACGGGCCCTGTGTCAATCATACGATCAAGGAATAAAGCCGTAACACCTGGCATCTCTTGTTTTAGCAACGCATAATAAAGGGTGGTACTTCCACGATACTGCGGCAACCAGCCAGAGTGCATATGCAGGAACTTTGGCGCCAATGCTAACGTACGCTCAGACACTATTTGACCACCAACACCTGAATAAATAATCACAGAAGGCTCTGCATCCGAGATGCAGCTTACACATTCCTCTGAGTTTACATCAACTGAACTACATCGGCTTACCTCTATATTTGCCCGATCACAGGTTTGCATAATTGACTCTGCAAGGTTTGGTAACAAAATACCATGCCAACTATTATTTGGCGTGCTTTGTTGCTCAAGTGAAGGCGTCTCACCTAGTAAAATAACCTTTTCAGGATACAAGCCATTGGCAACCAACGCTTGAATATATGCCTGAGAACGTGCCGTCTGCGCAGCTAACAACACAACACCTTTGAGCCTTATGGGCATATGTTCAGCTAAGGTTAGAGCATTCTGTCCAATAGCGGCATTTCCCTCAACAGGCTGCCGCTCTAACTTTAAACAAAGCTCATCAACATGCCTTCGCTCTGATAGCACTAAGCTTTGCACGCGACTACTCAACGATTCACTTAACTGCTGATACGCAGCCGTTAATGTATCCATAATCTTAAGCAAGGCATTTAAATAAGGTAACGACAAAGTAATGGCGTAGGCCAAGTTCAAGACTTCTGCAAACCGAACATAACGTGTCCAATTTTTATAGTCCGTTACGTCAACAGGCCTCCAATTAAAATTGTAACGACTATGAAGCCGCTTACTCACCTCAAAGCGTTGTACTAGCCTATTTAATGTTTGAATGGTTTGATGACCAGTATGATGTTCTGACAGTTTTTGGTGTAGCACCTCAATCATGTGCATGGTAGGAGAACTATCTAAATCACTCGCAGCAGTATCAATCGCTTTTTTTTCGGCAAGCGCCTGCTCGCGTTGCCTATGCCATGCTGTTAAAAATGCCTTGCCATGAAACTTTGTATAAAAATAGGTGTTTCTATTTTCCAATAGATCGCCTGAGGCATAGTCATAAGAAACTGTGTGGTTCAAATCAACCCCGATTGCTTAAGAATATTTGAGGCTAACGCTTTAATATTGGCATCGTTTTTTGAGGTGTCGATCGTGATATCGGAGCCAACAGGACGTTCAAAGGGAATATCGATACCCACAACATTGTTCACCTCGCCTCTTCTTGCTGCGGCATACATACCTTTTACATCGCGCGCCATCAGGACATCTAAGGGTGCATCCATAAAGACCTCAAAGTAATGACTAAAACGCTTTCTATTTTCTAAGCGCATATCAGGAAAAATTGACAAGATACAACACACCACATGAATACCCTGACTATCTAGCATTTCACATAACGCTACAATTCTTTCAGCATTGATACGGCGCCCTTGAACCGTATATGGCTCATTACCTTGATCATGTGCAAAAACCTTACGAAGCTCATCTCCATCAAGCAACACTGTATTGGGTTTAATCTCACGTAACTGCCTTGCTACCTCATGCCCTAATGTGCTTTTACCAGAGCCTGAAAGACCAATCAACCAAATCACCATCAGTGGCTTCCGCCTTTCCCGACCATATATTTCAAATTAAGTAATGCATTTGCCGCCACGTTGGAAGAAAAGCCATAGTAAGGTGCAAAATAGCGTTTTCTTAATACATGGCGCACAGACCGTTGCTGCTCCCATAATGATGTGTCTGCTAACAGTTCCGCAATAGTTAGGTCTGTGGGATTAACATTAATCAGATGTTTTCTGATTGTAATATCAGGTGAATCTTTGCCAGTTAAATCATCATCTATTGCGCCCGCTACATTAAGCAATATAAAGTTTTTATCAGCATAGACTCCTGCGAGAGGCGGCCCACCGTAATCAAACAACATAAAATCAGCAAGCTGGTACAGCGGCAAGTTATCACTGCTATCTGTAATTAAATGCGTAAAATTATGCTGCTGCAAAGCGACCACCCGCTCAGGCTCACTCTCTGGCATTAATGGATGTAATTTTACAATAACATTATATTGATCAGTCAATGCACTGATTTCCGCATCAAAATGAGTGACAGAAGACAATGTTTTCCATGTCGGTAACCAAACCACTGTCTTTTTCAGTGGATCACAACCGTATCTTGCATGCAAATCTGCCTTTTCTAATTGCTGTGTAAAATATCGATCAAACCTTGGGTAGCCCATCTGTACCACTACAGCGTCAGTACTCTCTGAAAATATGTCCGCATGATATGGCCCAAAACATAAAATCACATCATAAAGGCTGTTCCATTCTGATAAATTCCAGCCAGACTTTCCTGCTGCATACATAAATCGAACGTTAATATTCCCCAACTGCTTTATTAAAGGTTGTCCAGATAAATTAATGGGATGATTGGAAACTAAATACTGATATCTGGAGTTTGCATGAATAACCTCGTTAGCAGTGACTAAATTACATTTCCATGGAGCAAAGAAAGCTAAGTCTGTGGACTCTGCATCACCGTATAGCACCACATCAAAACTACCTTCTGGCAATAAATCCCATACACAAGCATAGTGATTAACCAGCTCAAGTGTATGCACTAAAAACCCAATACGATTTATATCAAAACTACGCGTAAACTCTGCCGCTAACTTTTTGGCCGTACCAGCGCTAAGACCATACTTCATGCCCAACTCCAAAGCGTCTGCTGCACTATCAATGGCGCCTGACTGCATGAGTGTTGTGATATAGCTTACCCAATACTGCTCTTGCTCAGGCTTTGCCATCACAGCACGCTCAAACCTAGCCAAAGCAATAGAAGCATTTTGAGTGTGCGCTTCAATAACGCCCAAACCGTAATTAGCTTCGGCATGTTCTGGTTCTATTTCTAGCACCTCTTGATACAAACCTACAGCCTGCTCAATACGCCCAGCTTGGTAATGCTTTCTTGCAGTGGTTAAGGCCTCTTCAAGCACTGGGTTGATAATAGGCTGATGCTCTAGATATAACCCAAAGCTCTCAAGTGCTGATACAAGCGCATGAGGGCTAATCTCGAAATCTGCATGGTTAATATCATTCCAGTTGCCAGTATCAACGACCTTACCTAAGACATAAGCTAGCTGATGGCCAACGGCAAAAGCAATATTACTGAAATACCAATAATTGACGACTTTAGCGTCATTCATCAATACGATAACTTTTGCACTCTCTGGTGCCCACATCATATTTAATAAGGCAGCGCCTGATGCCGCCACAATATATTTTGCTTTACTAAAAGTTCTAATTTGTTCGGTAAAACTTAAAGTGCTAGGGTCAATACTGACAAAGCCCTCTGACTCTAACTTTTGCTGTATTGCAGCCTCATTCACAACAGAGCGTGCGTGATATTGCCTACCTGAGAATCTCTTAATGAAAATTCTTTCTGGTGCCGTTTCACATTTTTCTTGCGCGACTAACTCAAGAAAAATGTTTCTAGTTGCTTTCAAAGCCTCTGGGTGAAAAATCGCATGCTGCGGTTCAGCCAGTTTTTTCAAAACATTCGAAGAAATAGCATTAGGTCGCTGAAATACGACATTTGCAACAGGACTAACCCATAATGCTTCAGGAAAGTCATTTAAGGTCATAGCGTCAATTCTAATCAGCTGATTATCGGAAAACCCGAGTAAAGACAGCGCTTCCAGCATACTGGGGAATGACCGAGAGTCAACCAGAATTTTATATGCAGATAAATCGACACTGCGTTCCCTGAGCAATACAAGTTGAGGGAGAAACTCAGTCATCCAGTGAGCATAGTTATATGACCCATTACCAACTAAATTAATTACTTTACAAGTGTAATGATATCGCCCTTTTATGTTGCAATAGCCGATCATATTTTGATCCTGCCTGATATCACAACTCAAGGTAGCCTGCTCTGACGTTTCCCAATACGCGGTAGAAAAATATTGATGACAGATACTTTTATTTTGAATAATAGGAAAAGCCGCGCCACCTATCAGTTTAAAGTCAGTTACTTCAGCATAATAAATTGCAGGGTGAGTTAATGCATGACCATTTTCCACATCAGCATTGGGACACGCTTCCCCAAACATCGGAATAGGGGGCGTAACGTATGTAATTTCTTCTTTTAACTTTATACCGCCAAATTTAGCGACGGTGTTATCAACAGTTCCAAGCTCAAAAATCTCAAAGTTTGCATTATCTACACTATCACTCATTTAATGCTAGCCTTTCTTTGGCCTTGCTGGATTACCAATCACCACTTCATGATCAGCAACATCTTTCGTCACCACTGAACCAGCGCCTACAACTGCACCGACACCAACTCTAATGCCTGGCAATAGCACGGCCCCTCCACCGATAGATGCGCCTTTGCAAACAATTGTCTTTTCTAATTTAAATGCGGTGTTTTTAGATTTTGGGTATCGATCATTAGTGAAGGTTACATTCGGGCCAATGAACGCATCATCTTCTATCGTGATGCCATCCCATAGATAATTTCCGCATTTAATCGTGACATTATCACCAATGACTACATCGTTCTCAATGAAACAATGTGCATTAATGTTGCAGTGCTTGCCTATCTTGGCGTTAGCTAATATGACTGTGAATTGCCATACTTGTGAACCCTCTCCGATATGTTCAGATTGGCAGTCGGCGAGCGGATGAATATTTTTAGACATTTAAAACCCTAATCACTACAACAGATTGTTACTGGCATCAATCAACTTAGTCTGATACTTAAAGCGCATCACAAAGCCGTGTTAGTTTCTGTTTAAAAGCATCACTTGAACAGTTTGATAAATAGAACTGTCTAGATTGCCGAGAAAACTCCTCATGATTTGCCATCATGGTCTTTAAACCAGATGTAAGCTCAGCAATATTTGTCCAATTTAAGCCAATCTGCGCCTCTGCGCCAACATATAAATATCGTGGCGCATCTGCTGGCACATAAGCCAACAAGGGATAGGCTGCACCTGATGCCTCTAAGTTAGACTTTCCACCAGGGATTGGTGCAGAGCCCAAGAAAATATGCGCATCAATACTACATAAGCCATCCCACAGAGATGGCACATTACCCAAATACACAAATAGCTCAGAATCTATCGCCGCTTGTTTTAAATCATTTTGAATTGTTTGGAGATGTTCTACTGAGAGTTCACCAAAATGGTAATGCTTCCCACCACAAACTTTCAAAGATTCAATGACAATTCGACTTAAACTCACTTCACCAGTCATGGAAAACTTGCCAGTGGAACCTGCAGTTACCGTAGAAAACTGTTCAATAGGATAAACAAACTTTTTTGCACCTAAATCATTTGAAGACGTAGGTAGAAAAATAACTGGTTTATCCAGGTCTTGAGCACATAGCTTTGCTATTGACTCAAACAGATCAACATGATTAAAGTGAGCCACAGTGCACCCCAATGCTGGATTATGGTCCGCATGGTGCACAAAATAATACTGGGTATCTAATGTTTTTTGACACGCAGCTATTGCGACGGCATCTTCATGGTGCGATAAAACAAATACGTTTTTTGCACAACTATTGATAAAGGCTGCCAATCTTTTAGCTTTATCTAAATAAGCTTCGTTAGGCAATATCAATACAGGACATTTAATGAATGACGATGAAACCTGTTCAAACAAACGATTCTTTGCAAACCTGTCATAGACATCAGTAATGATTAAAATTGGATTTTCTACCGACTCCAAAATCTCTTGAATAACTTTAGTGTGGCCACCGTAATCGTAAACTTCTGACGCAATCACGACATTTGCTAACTTACGATCCCGAGAAATAATGTCGGTAATATCCAGATCGATATTTTCTAATACTTGATCAAAATATGGCGTAAATACTTTAGTGCCAACAAATTCTTTTTGAAGTTTGATTGCACTGATTGACTTATAAATCAGCGCTAAAATCTCATTTTGTTGATGAGCATTGCTCAACGCATTAATCGTTGTTTCAAATGCTGATAAATCCAAGTGCGGAGAAATCGTACTTTTTAACTGTGCATGATGTTCATTTAAATAAATCTCATTGAGATTAGTACTTAACATTTCTGTCAGACATTGTGTGATTACCTCGTTTGAACACAATGGATTGATTGCTACTGGCTGTTCTTTAAATTCGACTTTCGGAGACTCAACCTTTTGAGATTCAATTTTTTCTAAAAAATCTGCTGCAATGATTTGCGCAGTTTCTGTAGTTAATCCAAACTTCTGACCCAACTCCAGGGCTTCTAATACGGTTGCAACATCTGCAGACTGCATGAGTGCGTCAATGTATGTTACCCAATATTGCTCGTCTTCTGGTTTACATTGCACCGCTTTTTCAAGATGCGGCAATGCTGTATGAACACCATTCAGATTAAACTCAACAACCCCTAAATAATAATTAGCTTCTGCATTGTCAGGTTGGATATTCAAAACCTCTTGATATAAAAGCGCGGCTTGCTCTAGTTCGCCTGCTGCTTCATGGCGCTCTGCCATCTGCATCACTTCAAGCATGGCATTTTGCAATGCAATTTGTTGTGAACTTCCACTTTCCCACTTGTTAAAATATAGTTGGCATTTCTGCGCCCAATGTGGCGAGCCAAATGCACCTTTACTTTGATGGGTTAGTTTTATTGGCCAGGTACCTAAGCTTAAACCCGCTTCCCTAGCACTTCTGCAAAAATCTACGTCGTAAAGATGGAAGTCAAACTGATGGTCAAATCTAACATGTGCTCCATTGAGTGCTGATTTTGTAGTGGCAAGAAATACACCGTCTAGCAATTCACAAGGAGCTGGTACATCACCGTAAAACTTATCTTCGCCAAAAGCATGTAAGCCGTGCCATACGGTTCCACTTAAGTATTCAGGCTCATCCCAATTAAGCGCTGTATCTACAAAGAGCCAAGCGGGCTGGTTAGGCAATCTACGCTTATTGCCTGCAACACCAATCACATCAAAGCGCTCAAGCCCTGCAATCATCGTATCAACAAAGTTAGCTTCATCAATCCATACGTCATCATGAACAAATACAAGAATAGCGCTATCATCAGCGCGTTCAATCGCCTGATTAAACACGTCAGAAAGCCCTAATGTGTTATTAAAAGCAATACTTGCTGATATACCGTTATCTTGTTTCAAATGGCGGTGTAATGAAAGACCGAGTGCGGATTTATTCCAAAATGCTGATTCTGAATATCGCGTCGCACTCACAATCTGTACATGACGGCTTTGGCTACTTTTCATTGATTGCTGATGGGCATCTTTTGCTTGCACAACTTTATCAATACCAGCCACAGGATAATGCTCATGCCACATTTCCCATAATGCAGTTTCCATATTTTTAGCAAATCGCTTTGCATCAAACAACGGTGAAGCTAGCACCTGTGCACGGAGCTTTGCTCTTAAGTTAGCCAGCTGATTAAAGTCACTGCAAAGTGCCAATGCTTTACTCAAATACTCAGCTTTAGTTTCAGCTATCCAATCAGCAAGACCCGCTGCACTCAGCATGCTGGCGCCTTGCCTTGCAATTAAACTACCCCCCGCAAGCGTTAAGGTAGGAACGCCCATCCACAAAGCTTCGCAAGTTGTCGTTCCACCAGGGTAAGGGAAAGTGTCCAATATCACATCAACTTCATGATGCGCTAAAAAATAATCCTCGCGAGATACAGAACCTAAAAGTGTCAGCCTATCTGCACTAATTCCTAACTTAGCAAATCGGGAGATCATATCCACCGTCACATCAGCATCACCAAAAGACTTACACTGCCAACGCAACTTAGCATCGGGCAATGCAAGCATCACATCTGCCCATAGTGCCAATACATCGTCACCTGCTTTTGCCAAGGTTTGAAAACTTGCAAATGTGATATAGCCATTTGTGAGCGCAGGCAAAGCTGACACATCAGTCGCTACATGAGGTGCCGTGAAGCACAATCTAGTATCTGGTAAATATTTAATTTTTTCTACAAAGTTCGCGTCACCCCCTGCTGGCACACCCACTTCATCGGCGATAAAGTAATCCACACACTTCATCCCAGTAGTCGCAAAATAACCTAGCCAACTGACCTGTATTGGCGCTGGCTTCCATGCCAGAATCTGTAACCGATTGCCAGAGGTATGCCCTGAAAGATCCAATAAAATATCAATACCATCGTCATGAATCAACTCCGCTGCAGCTTGATCTGTTAAACCAACCAAAGATTTCCAGTGAGAAAAGTTTGGTTTAATTCTGCCAGTAAAAGCATCTTCACGGGTATCCGTTAAATATGCAATTAACTCAAACTGGGAGAAATCAACATTTCTCACCCAATTTTCCAGAAAGTAAGCAACTGGATGCTGGCGCAGATCACCAGACATTAAACCAATACGTAGTCGCCGACTATCTGGGTGAGATTGCCAACTGGTGTACGCTTGCT
This sequence comes from Methylotenera sp., assembly GCA_030693535.1. The sequence goes on along the minus strand of JAUYAL010000014.1, from coordinate 4,322 downwards.
CTACCTTGCCTGTCACGACGTTATCAAACTCAAGCGCCTGTTGTAAACGATATTCGGCGCTGTGGTGTCCAGAGTAATTCATGGCAAACAATAAATTACTTCTCGCCTTGTTTGAAGCCGGATCATACTTAAGCGCCTCAAAGCACTCTGCCTCAGCCTCTTCTAGGCGACCCTGCCCAATATAATTGATGCATAAATTAATGTGCGCATTCACATACTCAGGAGAAATCTCAACCGCTTTTTTAAGCGTCAGCTCTGCTTTCTTAAGTTGCCCAAGCGCACCTAACGTCAATCCTAAATTACTGTAAAGTAAAGCCTCTTCAGGATGCAATTCAATTGCTTTTTCGAACGCTTGTTCAGAGTCCTTATGGCGTTCCATTCTATGCCAAACAAGCCCCAGATTATTATAAGCCAACCAGTAATCTGGATCCAATTCAATGGCGCGCCGATAACATGCTTCTGCCTCAGAAAAAAATCCTTCATCCGCTTTTGCTACCCCAAGATCAACGTGGATATCTTTACGTGATGAATCAATCGACAACGCTTGAGTAAAGTATGGAATAGATTCGGGCGCACGCCCCAAGGTTCTTAAAAAAATGGCCATCTTGACATACGCATCGACCGACTCGGGGTAAGCTAAAATAGCCGAATTCAGGCAAGCTTCAGCCTCATGTATTCTATCAGCCGAATGTAGCAAATCCGCGAGATTGCCGTAAGCTTCAAACCCTGCAGCATTCTCAATTGCTTTTCTGAAACGGGCTTCAGCTTCTTGAGATTGTCCAAGTGCTTTTGCAACAGCGCCTAATCCAGTTTGCGCTGCAATAAAATCCGGCTGAATTGTTAATATCTTTTCATAACACGCTTTTGCCTCAGCAAATCGGCTTTGCTCATAAAGTACATGTGCCAGATTATCGAGGATCCAGACATTATCAACATCCAGCAACAAAGCATTGCGATAATTTTGTTCCGCCTGCTCCAATGAATCCTGATTTTTAAAAACATTGCCTAAGTTGTAGTGAGCTGGTGCAAAGCTGGAATTTAGCTGAATTGCCTTTTGATAACAGGCAGCAGCAGAATCGAGTTGCTGTTTGTCATAAAAACAGTTGCCTAAGTTGTAGTGGGCTTCGTAATCATCGGGGAGGCATTCTGCTGCTTTTTTTAATACATCAAGTGTTTGAGCCAGTCCTTGAGATTGATATATTGCCCCTAACACCTTCCAGCCAACACCCTGTTTCGGGTGACACTGTGTAATTTCTAGCGCCATTTTTTCAGCCAGATCCAGCTTACCCTGATTGAAAAGCGCAGCTAAGGCATTCATCTCACCGGCAGTCGGGTTTCCACCTTGCTTCACTTTAGTTGTCATGGTGATTCATTTAGCCAATCTTAAAATACATTCAGTGATTACAGCGAGAGCAGTAAATACTCAATGCAGGAATACTGACATTTTAAGAAAGTTAAGGCGAATGAATGCAGGAAACAGAGTAGTAAAAGTAGGTTAATTTAGCCTATATACTTTGAATCTTGTACACGAAATTTGCACGGAAGATGAGAGGCGACAGGTTTTGATATATCACAGGCAAATATACGGATTGGAATTAATCAACCAACATGTGCTTGAAAGCGTAATGCGTAAGATCAGAGTTATGACGTAACTGCATTTTGTCTAACAAACGGGCGCGATACATACTGATGGTTTTTACTGACAATGATAGTTTTTCTGCAATTTCGCTCACCGATGAACCTGATGCAATCAGAATCAGGGTTTGAAATTCACGGTCTGATAGTATTTCATGTGGGGCTTTGTTGTTTTCCATGCCAACTTGGTTGGCTAAAATTTCAGCGACTTCAGCGGTGATAAACTTTTTACCTTTGGCGACGGTGTAAATCGCGTTAACCGTTCTGACGATGCACTTTGTTTACATAAGTAACCGGCTGCGCCTGCTTTTAAAGCCCGCACTGCGTATTGTTCTTCTTTATGCATCGATAGCATCAGTACAGCAATGTGATTATTTTCACGTTTAATGTATTTCAGTGCGTCAATGCCACTACGGTCTGGCATTGAAATATCCAGCAACATCACGTCCGCACCTGGCTGACAGCCAAGTTTAATCGCCTCATTCGCATTTTGTGCTTCAGCAATCACGTCAATGTCTTCTGTTTCAGCCAAAATTTGTTTAAGCCCAGCCCTTAAAATGGCATGATCATCCGCAATGATGACCTTGATTTTATTTTTTTTCACAATTAGCTACACCGTCATATTTAAAAATGCACAATAAATAACAAAACGAGACCTTTGAACGAAACACTAAAAAGCCTATTTTTATCAAGAACGATAAAATCATGCCATTTCGAACGAAGAGTGAAATCTAATTAATTCAACACGTTACAAAGATTCCTATCTTCGTTCGGAATGACAACTTGAGAATTTTTAGCTTTAAATCGGTTCGTGCAAAGCTCTCAAAACTACGCAATAGGCAACCTTACCGTAACCACGGTACCACACTCACCAGTTTGATCTATATTAAAGCTACCATGTAATGCCGCCACGCGCTCTTGCATACCACGCAGGCCAAATGAGTTGGCTTTATACGTATCGCTAGATTTTATTCCGACCCCATCATCACTAATCGTCAGCTCAATTTCTTTAGTCAATGCGCTGATATCCAAGCGTACTTTTTTCGCACCTGCATGTTTTGCAATATTGGACATGGACTCCTGACATATACGAAACAGGGTAATTGCCTGTTCTGACGTCACGGCAATGTCCGCTTGATTACAAGTAAATTTGCAAGGGGTGGCGTTATGCTTCTCAAACGCCTGCGCCTGCCATTCTAACGCTGCCACAATACCTAAATCTAGTATGTTTGGTCTTAAATCGCTTGAAATTCTATGTACGGCTTCAAAAGTATTGTCAATCACAGATTCCAGGTTCTGCGCCTGCTCCACTGATACTGCCTGCCCTGCTCCCAGACGTTTAATAATAGACGCCAAGCCTATTTTAATTGCGGTTAAATTACCACCCAAATCATCGTGAATCTCACGCGCAATTCTGGTGCGCTCTTGCTCTTTAATTTGATTCAAGTGCGTGGTGAGTTCAGCCAACTCACGGCGGGATTCTTCAATTTCATGCTTTTCATTTTTGCTTTGTGTGATGTTGATCATAATGCCTTCCCACTGCGTTTCACCAGTATTTAGCACTCTGGGCGTCGACCGCACATTAATCCATTTATTATCCTGCCAATTATCAATCCAGACACGCCCTTCCCAATCTAACACATTAAGATTTTTGGCGGATAACGCTAGGCGTTTACGCAACGTAGCGCGATCTTTTGCGTTCATTAAGGCATAAAACAGCTTTGGATTTTGTTTTAATGCTTCAGCCGTTAAACCCAGTAACGCCTTACAGCCTTCACTTAGGTAGATAAATTTTATTTCTGCATCGGCATCAAGTTGAAACTGAAAAAACAAGCCCGGCATATTTGATACCATGGCATGAAAGCGAATTTCAACATCGCTTAACACCTGCACCGATTGTTCTTTACAGGCACTGCAATCTAAAGCTGGAGCAGGTACAACTTCAGCCACATAAACACCCTCTGACCGCCCTTGCATCTTACTATCATATAATGGTGCGTCATCGGGCAATGCCGTTTGCTGTGCTAGCTTTTGTTGATCAATAAATTTATGCATGCTGATGATTCCAATAGGTAGTTGCACCATGCTAAAAACCAACACATTAGGCGCAACTAAACTTTAAACCTAAAAACTCTTTTTATCCATTAATGCAATTTATGGGTGGCTTCAGCTAATTTTTAACACAAACCTTTAAACACCTGTTTTATTTTTACCTGATTTTAATATGCCGTTACGCACTTAAATAAAAAAATATGCGATAATAAGAACTATTATCATTTAAAAAATTCATACTTTAACCGAATATGCAATTTTTATCACAATTAAAAACTGGTCAACACGCTATTATCTCCGCCATAGAAGCTGAAGAGTCGCTATTTCATCGCTTATCGGCATTGGGCTTTCGTGTGGGTAAGCCGTTGCGTATTATCCGTCGCGCTAATTTTAATGGTCCACTTCATGTACGTTTGGGTACCACTGATATTATTTTACGCCTAGTCGATGCCACGCGCATTCATGTTAACCTCACTTAACCATTTACCACTTAAAGTTAGCACCAGTGAGCTAAAATTTAGCTGCAATATATTTAAAAGTAGTTAGAGACCTTTGCACGAAAAACTAAAAAGCCTATTTTTATCAAGAACGCTAAAATTATGTCATTTCGAACGAAGAGAGAAATCTAATTAATT
>JAUYAL010000009.1 GCA_030693535.1 Methylotenera sp. | reverse complement strand
CATTACAGATTCAGTCAGCAAAACTGCTGAAGGAACGATTCAAGTAGAAACTGCTGGTAAAACCATGCAAGAGATCGTGAGCTCAGTGCAACGAGTAACCGACATTATGGGTGAAATTACCGCAGCATCGGTTGAGCAAAGCTCAGGCATTGATTTGGTGAATGATGCGATTACTAAAATGGATGAAGCAACACAACAGAATGCTGCATTGGTTGAACAAGCGGCGGCGGCGGCAGAATCATTGGTTGAGCAATCCACCAGTTTAATGGATACCGTTAGTGCGTTTCAATACAGTGGCGGATCTTCAATGGGGAAGTCAAGCCACCACGCTGCACCAGCAAGAATTACTAATGCATTGAGCAATCAAAAGTTGCTAGGCAACCAAAGCGATTTTTCATTCCAGGATGCAGAAAATGCACACGTTAAATGGAAGATGCGATTAGTACAGTTTATTGGTGGAAAGTCACATGAAGATTTCGATGAAAAGATTGTTTCTTGTGATGATAAATGTGATTTAGGTAAGTGGATTCATGGCCCAGCGACTAGGTATGCCTCATTAGCTGAATATAAAAACCTACGGACATCACATGCAGACTTTCACAAAAGTGTTGGCGCAATAGTGAAGTGCGTGCATGAAGATAAAGCTGACGATGCGAGGATGTTGTTAGGTGGTGAATTTGCTGGTGCATCCAAAAAAACCATTAGTGCAATTAAGGCCATGCAAGCTAAAGCTGAATAATCAGCAATGACGGCTGTAGCCAAATAAAGTAAAGCAGGAAAATTTAGTAAAATTTTTTAGATAACGTTACTCAAAAAAATAGCTTAGGAAATTTATTATGAAAATCAATTTACCAGTCACGCAGCGTGAGCTTGAGTTAAATGACAGCACGCAAATAGTCTCTAAAACTGACCTTAAAGGCACAATTACTTTCATTAATCGTGAATTTATTGAAATCAGCGGTTATACCGAAGAAGAATTATTAGGCAAAAATCATAATATTGTGCGGCATCCAGATATGCCACCAGAAGCTTTTGCTGGGTTATGGGAAACGGTGAAAGAGAATAAACCTTGGATTGGTATTGTAAAAAATCGCTGTAAGAACGGCGACCATTATTGGGTAGAGGCTATCGTTTCACCAATTGTGGAGAACGGGCAGCACGCAGGTTATATTTCGGTGCGTAAAAAAGCAACGCGCCAGCAGATTGAAGGAGCGCTACGTTTTCATGATGTGATTAAAAATGGGCAGGGCTGGCTTGACACTCTTAAGGCGAAGCTCAAAAGCTTTAGGCGTAATTTCTCACTAAAATCAAGAATCATCAGTATTTTTGTTGCTGTTGCAATCTCTTGTGTATCGCTGGGTTACGTTGGCTATTTAGGCACGAAACAAAGTAACGATAGTGCGAATTCTCTTTATCTAGGCCATGTACTCCCCTTAAGGCAGCTAAAAGTGGTTGCTGATATGTATGCAGTGAATGTTGTTGATACTGCGCACAAGGTGCGAAACGGCAACATGACAATGGCGCAAGGGCAGGAGAATGTTGAAATAGCATTAAAAGAAGTTGATAAGCAATGGAAACTATATACATCAGGCGCACTCAACCCGAAAGAGAAAATGCTTGTAAATGAAGTTGAGGTTTTATTTGCTAAAGCTAATTTAGCTACTACTAACTTACAAGATATTCTGCAAAAGAACGATACACAGCGTATTGCGGCTTTTACTACGACTGAGCTGTACCCAGCAATTGACCCACTTTCAGACAAAATTAGTGAGCTCACTATTCTAATTAGTCAAATGGCTACAGATGATAATCAAAGTTCAAAAGCTAACTACATCATGCTTAGAAATGAAATTATCATGGCCATTTTAATCGGCCTTGCTATTACAGCAATGTTGGGCTGGATGCTCTACCGTGCAATTATGCCGCGGGTAAGGGATGCAGTAAGGTATTTGTTGTCAAGCGCACAAGGAATTGAACATGAATCTGTAATTCGTACAGGCCACCGCGACGAACTAACCCTGGTGATGGATGCTTACAGAGCATTGAAAGCACGTATTGATTTTGACAATACTGAAGCATTTTCTGGCATTGAGCGTATTAAATCTGCATTAGATCATTCAACCGTTCCTGTGACTGTAGGTAATGAATTTAACACCTTGATTTACATGAATATAGCCGGTTTTGAACTATGGAAAAAGATGGGACCTCAGCTATCCAAGCATCACCCTAATTTTTCAGTAGATAAATTAATAGGTGGTGGCTTAGGTAAATATATTGAAAACGAAGCAGACCGTGAAAAATACGTTGGGCCACTTACTGGTACAAAAGTGATGGATATGGATATGGCTGGTTTGCATTTGCAACTGACTTTTAATCCTGTAACCAATGCAGAAGGTCGATATATCGGCCGTATGATTCAATGGAATGATCGTACTGCTGAAGTGGATGCTGAAATTAAAGTGGCCGAGCTGATAGAGCAAACTGTTGCGGGAAATTTAAAACAACGTATTGACTCTTCTGCTTTGCCAGTAGGCTTTATGCGCGATATTAGCAGTGGCATGAATCGCTTATTAGAAGCAGTGATAGGCCCGCTGAATATGGCGGCATCTTACGTTGATGATTTATCTAAAGGTGTGATTCCCAAAGAAATTACTAGCGACTACCAAGGTGATTTCAATATCATTAAAAACAATCTAAATGCCTGTGGTTATGCGATTAAAGCCTTAGTGGCAGATGGCAACTTGTTAGCAGAAGCTGCCGAAGCGGGGGTGCTGACAACACGTGCAGATGGTACACAGCATTTGGGTGAATACCGTAAAGTGATTGAAGGCCTGAACGCGACCTTAGATGCGATTGTAACGCCACTGAATATGGCTGCTAATAATTTGGACAGCATTGCGCGTGGTGATATTCCAGAAAGAATTACCGATCATTACAACGGCGACTTTAACAATATTAAAGATAATTTAAATACTTGTATTGAGTCTATCAATGCATTAGTTGGTGATGTGCAAATGCTTGCAAGTGCTGCAAATGAAGGACGTGTTTCAGTGCGTGCAGATGCAAGTAGCCATCAAGGTGATTTCCGTAAGATTGTAGAAGGTGTGAATGAAACGCTAGAAATGATTGTGGGCCCAATCGCAACGGTTAAAGTAGCAGTAGAAACCATTAGCACAGCGGCAAAAGAGATTGCCCAAGGCAATGCTGACTTATCTCGCCGTACAGAAGAGCAGGCGGCCTCACTAGAAAAAACTGCTGCCAGCATGGAAGAACTCTCCTCCACCGTTAAACAAAACGCTGACAATGCTAAGCAAGCGAATCAATTGGCTTCAGCTGCATCTGGCGTGGCTATCAAAGGTGGCGATGTGGTTGCTGAGGTTGTCACTACCATGAGTGATATTAATAGTAGCGCTAAAAAGATTGAAGACATTATTTCAGTGATTGATGGCATTGCCTTCCAAACCAACATTCTTGCACTGAATGCCGCGGTAGAAGCAGCCCGAGCAGGTGAGCAGGGTCGTGGTTTCGCGGTAGTAGCGGGTGAAGTGCGTAACTTGGCACAACGTTCTGCCAGTGCAGCGAAAGAGATTAAAGAGCTGATTACAGATTCAGTCAGCAAAACTGCTGAAGGTACAAGGCAAGTTGAAAATGCCGGTAACACCATGCAAGAAATTGTGAGTTCAGTGAAACGCGTGTCTGACATCATTGGTGAAATTGCCGCAGCATCAGGCGAGCAAAGTGCTGGTATTGAGCAAGTGAATGAAGCTGTAATGAAAATGGATGACATGACACAGCAAAATACCGCTTTGGTAGAAGAGGCTGCTGCTGCTGCTGAATCCATGATGGAGCAAGCTGATGAGTTAATGAATGCAGTGAGTGTGTTTCAATTAGAAGGTGAAAGCACGCAGAATTTCAAGCAACAAAAACGTACAAATAGTAACCCAATGCGCAGTGGGGCAACGAAGGTAGTAAGACCAGCACCAGTTAAAGCTGCACCAATTAAACAAGTACAAGGCGCAATTAAATTAGGCTCTGGTGATGGTGATTGGGAAGAGTTTTAATAATTTATCCCCCAAGTAAGGGGTAGGGTGGTAGTGGAAATTATCGTGATTTATAGCGATTCTTCGCCACCCATCCCAGCCTTTCACACATGAATACTTTGCTTTAGCAGATATATTCTGTGGGGATGCCAAGAATTAGTATTCCCTGTGTGGGGAAAGAGTAGGTATGTAGCTCGTAAGAATCACGGGTAAGTCAGGTAGCCTTGATGGAATGCAATGAAGTCAATGGTTCAATAGTCTTTGTAATCTGTTATAGAAGTCCCCGTATAAACATAAGGAGTTACATTTTGGAAAACGCATTTAATTTACGTCGCTCAGCGACTTTTCTAGCAGTCACGCTAGTTGTTCTAGGTGTCGTATCATTTGTTGCGAATGATAGGCTGACTAACAATATTGAACTGTTAAATGCAAAGTTACAGATACTTCAGAAGAGTTCTTCTGATGCTCAATCATTGCAGTTTCATGTTTCGCAGGTGCAGCAGTTCCTTCAGGATGTGAGTGCTACAGGTGAGCGCGGTGGGTTTTCTGAAGCTGAAACGCATTTTCAAGCAGGCAATACGCTATTAGATAAACTTTCCAATGAAGCCCCAGATTTTAAAGGCGCGGTGAGTGACACTCGCACTAAATTTAAAGAATTTAATGATGTCGGCAAGGAAATGGCTGAGATTTATATCTCCGAAGGACGTGAGGCAGGGAATGATTCAATGGGACCATTTGATGCGCGAGCAGATACATTGCTAAGTGCGATGGATGCTATGCTGAAACCCATGACTGAGCAAAGATTGGCTGCTGAAGTTGAGTTTTTAAAACAGCTTAATCAAATGCGCGTGGTGCAGGCGTTAATTAACGCACTGACTTGGCTGATCGCTTTTGTGCTGTTATTCAGAATATACAGAAAAATAAAAAACAATGTAGGTGGTGAGCCGAATGATGTAGCCTATATTGCTGAAAAATTGGCACAGGGAGATTTTAACCATAACTTTGTACTGGCGGCAGGTGACAATTCCAGCGTAATGTATTCGATGCGTAATCTGATGCAATCTATTAGAAGCTTGAACGACGGATTGGGTAAGATTGTTGCGCGTAACCAGAATTCATCAGAAGTGGCTAGATTTGATGCCGAAGACTTTAACGGAGAATTCCGCAAAGTGGCTGAAGGAATTAATAATTTATTGGCATTGCAAGGGTCTGTTTTAACAAAAACAGCGAAATGTGTAAATGAATTTGCCCAAGGTAATTTTGATGCGCCATTGGAGAAATTTTCTGGCGAGCAAGCTGTTATTAATCTGGGTATTGAAGGTTTGCGTACCAATGTAAGAGGCTTTATTGCAGATATGCAAAAAATGTCAACAGAGCATGATCTGGGTAATACTGACTATTTAATTGATGTGACGCAATGTAAAGGTGGCGGTGTTTATGTCGAGATGGCGCAAGATGTCAATAACATGGTCGCTGCGCATATACGTGAAAAAGAAGAGATGATTCAAATGATGCGTTCTTTGGGTGATGGCGACTTTACTGCAGTAGTGAAACAATATCCTGGTAAAAAAGCTGATATTAATAAGAGTTTAGATCGCCTGCAAGGTAAGTTAAAAGGTATTGTAGATTCAGTAAAATGGGTCACTAACGAGCACGTGCAAGGTAACACTGATATGACTTTGCATGCACATATGTTTAAAGGTGGCTTTGCTGAGCTGGCAACCTCAGTGAATACGATTGTGGCTGGCCAAATTGATTTGACCGATAAAGTATTGGTATGTATTAAAGAATTTGGCGAAGGTAATTTTGATGCGCCACTTGAAAAATTCCCTGGAAAACGTGCTTTCGCGAATGAAGCAATTGAGCAAGTACGCAGCAATTTAAAGGCATTAAATGCTGACGTACAAATGCTTGCTGATTCTGCACGAGATGGTCGTATTTCAGTCCGCGCTGACGCATCTAGTCATCATGGTGATTTTAGTAAAATTGTAGAAGGTATGAACGAGACATTGGAAATGGTTGCTAACCCAATCGCTACCGTTAAAGTGGCTATTGAGACTATTAGCACCGCTGCCAAAGAAATCGCGCAAGGTAATACCGATCTTTCACGCCGTACTGAAGACCAAGCGGCTTCGCTTGAGAAAACGGCCGCCAGTATGGATGAACTTTCAGCGACTGTGAAACAGAATGCAGATAATGCGAAACAAGCGAATCAGCTTTCAATCACGGCTTCAGGAGTGGCAGTGAAAGGTGGTGATGTTGTCGCAGAGGTTGTTGCCACAATGAGCGCCATTAACAGCAGTGCTAAAAAGATTGAAGACATTATTTCAGTGATTGATGGCATTGCCTTCCAAACTAACATTCTTGCACTGAATGCCGCGGTAGAAGCAGCCCGAGCAGGTGAGCAGGGTCGAGGCTTTGCGGTAGTAGCGGGTGAAGTGCGTAACTTGGCACAACGTTCTGCCAGTGCAGCGAAAGAGATTAAAGAGCTGATTACAGATTCAGTCAGCAAAACTGCCGAAGGCACACGCCAAGTTGAAAATGCCGGCACCACAATGCAAGAAATTGTGAGTTCGGTTAAACGCGTATCTGACATTATTGGTGAAATTGCCGCTGCCTCACAGGAGCAAAGTGTTGGTATTGTGCAAGTAAACGAAGCGATTATTAAAATGGATGATGTGACACAACAAAACACTGCCTTGGTTGAAGAAGCCGCTGCTGCCGCTGAATCGCTAATGGAGCAAGCCGATGAGTTGATGAATGCGGTAAGTATTTTTCAAATAGACGGCACACCAGGTTCCAACAAACGTGCAAATAGTAGCCCAATGCGTAGCTCAGTAAGCAAGGTAATAAAGCCTGCTTTAAGAATGCCTACAGCAAAGCCTTCCGCCATTAAGCAAGTGCAGGGTGCGATTAAATTAGGAAATGATGATGGCGATTGGGCTGAGTTTTAAGTTTTACTGATAGCAATTTTTAAGAATCAAAAGGCCAAGATTCGTGGCCTTTTGTTTATTGTACAAAAAATAATATTTAAAAAGAAAAATCCCATTGTGCCCAAAGTCTATTTTCAGCATCTTTTTTGAGTTTAATTGGCTCCTCTACAGAGAGCCTGCTTAATTGTAAGCTGAGTTTGTTGAAGTGGCCTTCCATGAAGTAATTAATGACAGCACTAAGCTCAGTCTGCTTGTCATTATTTCGGTCTGTATCCATGTCGACAAAAGCATAACGCCCAGCAAACTCAAGGTTTCTAGGTATGAAATTTATTTGACTATGCGGGAAGTACCCTGCCTGAACAAAGCCGCCTAACAAATCTGTTTCTTCATCATTGTTAAGTGTGTCTTTAATTTTCTTGGCATGCAGTTCATGTAAAAAGGAAAAACCATTCCATTTAAAATGGACTTCTTCCATCATTTGATTGATTTCATACTGGCCGGATTTTGGACCGCCGTCTTTGAGAGCTTTGGATGGGTCTCTGTATCTGTTAGTATTTAGTGCAATCAAATCAGTTAAGCTTCTACAGCTTCTGCTGTCAGTTTCAAAAGCAGTACATTTGCTTCTGTTTGAATTGGCTGCAATTGATATGTTTAATGCTGGCTTATCATGAAACTCAATATCAGACTGGCTAAATTTCATTTCACCTCCTAGTGCGTTCCATTGCAATCTACCAGAGTACATCATGTTGCTATCGTCATTATTTCTCTCACCTATCCCCATGCCCGTGAATACGCCAGCATAGTAAGTAAAATCATACCAGGAGCCGGTAAATAAATTTCCTTTAACCTCAATACCTTGCTGACGGTCAACAGTAAAAACGTCATTAACAATAGACCTATTAACAAATTGTTGACTACCAGATGAGGCAACCCGCTCATTGTTATAAGTCACCTTGCCGCGCCCAACCCTCACTTGCGCCCACTTATATTTATCAATCGTCAGATTTAGATCTCTTAATATTGGTTGAGACCAGTCATATTGCAAGTAATACTTTAACCAAGGCGCATATGCATGGCCATTGAGTTTTGTGCGGGCACGGCGAATCATGAATGATTTTTCGTCCCTATCTAAATCGGACAGTGTGCGGGGGTCACTATCGAAAGGCTCAGCATAGCGTGCTTGTACTCTGTTTTGAATCGCGAGTGAGAATTTATCGTTATCCGTTTTAAATTCAAAGCCGTTTTTTCCATAGCTGACATTGGCAGAAGTATTGCTTTTTTTAACTGGCGGTTCAACTGGACTGACTTTAAAATTTTCGGACAAGCCTGCATCTAAAGTGGCGCTTGCTTTTGAGGTGCCTTCTTGTTTTTCTGTTTGAGCAACTTGCTTGGATTTTAGCTCTGCTTCAATTTCAGCTTTTAGCGTTGCTTTTAATTTATCTATCTCCTCAGTTTTTTCAAATGATCCAAGTTTCACTCTATTGGCACCTGGTGCAGCGTAGATCTGTTGAGTGTCATTATCTACATATAAATCTAATGCGATTGCAGGGCTAATAAATGCAATTGATAACCCCATAACCAATAGCGATTTGCTAGCCGTTGTATTTATATTCATATCATCACCATACCATTCGTTACATAAACCAAAATATTTTCTGAGGCGGACTCACGAACATTGCTAATAAACAGTCTTTATAAAAAGTCATCAAGATCAATTCAAAATTTTAAATTTCCTCTCGATTTGCTGATTATTTTTTTGACTTATTTGCAACCTTTGGAGCCGAAGCCAATATCAATAAGGTTAAAAGTGTGCTTATAACAGCTGTGGTTTCTAAGCCTATACCAACAGTAATTCCAATTGCTGCAGTTATCCAGACCGATGCAGCTGTTGTCAAACCAGTTTCATTTTCCTTTTGCTGGCCGATCATGATTGCACCAGCACCCAAAAAACCTATACCTGCGATTAGCCCTTGTAAAATTCTTGAAATATCTTCTGGCGATGCACCCGCTTGTTGAGGCGTTATAATAAACAAAGCTGATCCAAGCGCTACCAGCATGTGCGTCCGAAGACCGGCTGACTTTCCCTTTAACTCTCTTTCATAACCTATTAGACCTCCCAAAATTGAGGCGCTAACTAGCCTTAATATTAATGTCGTGGCTTGCGTTACGTTTGATATGTCTGAAAACTCAGATTGTATTGTTTTCCATACTTCATTCAATATTTCTATCATTTAAATATCTCTCAATATGTAAATTCTTTTAAAAGAATTAATTTTTACTTTAAAAACAATATTATAGCAATATTATTTATCCAAAACATGATTAGGGTTATTTTCACTTTTCCACAATAAGTAAACACGACAATCAAATTCTAGTTGATGGTAATCTGGTTCCATGTATTGACAGAGTTGGTAGAACGCTTTGTCGTGATTGCGTTCTTTAAGATGCGCAAGTTCGTGAACAACAATCATCCGTAAAAAGTCTGCTGGCGTTTCTTTAAAAAATGAAGAGATTCGAATCTCTTTTTTGGCTTTCAATTTTCCACCCTGCACGCGAGAAATTGCCGTGTTAAGGCCAAGCGCATGATGATCTATAGTCAGCTTGTTGTCATAATGTACTTTGTCTAAAAGTGGTGCGTTGCGTAGAAATTCTTGCTTAATATTATTACTGTATTGATAGAGTGCTTTGTCAGTTTGTATAGTATGAAGAAGCGGATAGCGCTCCACAATATAATCTCCAAGCCTATTTTTTGATTGTAGCTGCCGAATTTTATCTTGCAAAAGTGCAGGGTAGTGCTGTAGGTATTTGAGGGGTGGAAGCATTTTATGGTAGTTCAGTTGGATGTGTTTGAATGACAAAAGGAGGCTGCAGCCTCCTTTTGTTCTGAAACTACATCGTCAATATTTACTCTATGAGTAAGTCTAATTTGCCTGGCACGCCGTTCATGGCTTCAGCATCTTCAAGTGCAGGTTTACGTGAGGTAATCACAGGCCAAACTTTGGCTAATCGGGCGTTTAGCGCAATAAAATCTTGCTGGTCTGCTGGTACATCATCTTCAGCAAAAATCGCTTCAGCGGGACATTCTGCAACGCATAGTGTGCAATCAATGCACTCATCTGGATCAATCGCTAAGAAGTTTGGGCCTTCTACAAAGCAATCTACTGGACAAACATCCACACAATCAGTAAATTTGCATTGAATACAATTTTCGGTCACTACATAAGTCATTTACGAATCCTTTTACAGCGTTAAATGCTAAAACGTTATTTTATTAGAAATTTTGTTAATTTGCTTGGCTTAATTCTTAGGGTTGTCATTCTGAACGTATTCAAAATGACGTTTGTGAGTTAAACAATCATACCGGCACCCACCGTGTTATTCGTACTCTCATCAATCACAATAAATGCACCTGTTGCGCGATTGATATTGTAACTATCTACCATGAGTGGTTGTGCAAGTTTAAATGTCATACGCGCAATATCATTCATTTTTAAGTCAGTCGTCGTTTGTTGTTCAAGAGTGTTTACATCTACTTTGTAAGCAATTGCGCCAATTTTTGCTTTTGATTCACGTGTCGTATGGCGAATCACATAAGTGCGTGCTGTGGACATCGGTGTTTCAGACAGCCAGCATACAAATGCTTCAATTTGCTTGACGGGCTCAATAACGCTGCCAGTTTTTACAATAATATCGCCACGTGATGTGTCGATTTCATCTTCTAACAAAAGCGTGACACTTTGCTCAGTTTGCGCACTATGTAATTGTGCATCACCTATTTGAATGGCTTTAACTTTTGATTGATAGCCATTTGGAAGCACAGTGACGGCATCACCCACTTTAATATCGCCACTTTCAATGCGCCCCATAAAGCCTCTAAAATCGTGCAAGTCAGCGTCTGCGCTGGCATGTGGACGACAGACAAATTGCACGGGGAATCGGAATTCTTCGTTACCTTCAGTATGTGCAGCAGGTGCTTTTTCTAACATTTCCAGTAATGTTTCACCAGTGTACCAAGGCATATTTTCTAGGCGGTCAACTAACATGTCACCTGCTAGAGCAGACATTGGTAAGAAACGAATATCTCTAGCTTGGGCAAAACCAATTTCTTTAGCAAAAGCTAAATAATCTGCACATATTTTGTCATAAGTCGCTTGGTCATAATTCACTAAATCCATTTTATTGACGGCAACAACAATATGTTGAATGCCAACTAAATGCGCCAAATAACTGTGACGACGTGTTTGCGTTAAAACACCACGGCGCGCATCAATCAAGATAATCGCTAAGTTAGCAGTCGAAGCCGCTGTCACCATATTGCGTGTGTATTGTTCATGGCCTGGGGCATCGGCAATAATATATTTACGCGTGCCCGTTGAAAAGTAACGATAGGCCACGTCTATGGTAATGCCTTGCTCGCGTTCAGCTTGCAATCCATCAGTGAGTAAAGATAAATCTACCGCTTCCATACCACGTTTTTTCGAGGTGTTAGAAATTTGCGTTAAGGTATCAGCTAAAATAGTTTTGGTATCAAATAGCAGGCGTCCGATGAGGGTGCTTTTGCCGTCATCCACGCTACCGCAAGTCATAAAGCGTAAAAGACTATCGTTATGTTGTTTTGTTGCTTTATTCATTAGAAATAGCCTTCTTTCTTACGTTGTTCCATTGATGCGTCTGAGGTTTGATCATCTAAGCGTGTTGCACCACGCTCTGTAATTGTGGATGTTGCAGTTTCTAGTACGATTTTAGATACGGTATCCGCATCAGAAATCACAGGTGCGGTGCAGCTAATATCACCGACGGTTCTAAAGCGTACTTGCATGTTGATGATATCTTCGCCAGCTTTAACTGGGTTGGTAATTTCGCCGTTAACCAAAGGTACATTCACTGGCACAATTGAGCCTCCACGCATTACCACATCACGTTGGTGTGAAAAGTAGATGCTAGGTAAGCTTAGATTCTCACGTTCGATATATTGCCAAACATCCATCTCTGTCCAGTTAGAGATAGGGAAAGCGCGAATATTTTCACCTTTGTGTGATCGTGCGTTATATAAACTCCACAATTCAGGCCGCTGATTTTTTGGGTCCCATTGCCCAAATTCATCACGAAAACTCATGATACGTTCTTTAGCGCGGGCTTTTTCCTCATCGCGACGTGCGCCGCCAATGCAGCAGTCAAAGCCAAACTCTTCTATGGCCTCAAGAAGCGTTACTGACTGATGTTTATTGCGTGATTCGTCAGGTGATTTAAGTACCACAGTGCCACGTTTCATTGAATCTTCGACTGAACGTACAATAAGACGCTCACCCAACTCTGTAGCACGTTGATCACGGAAATTAATGACTTCTTGATAGTTATGACCGGTATCAATGTGCATGAGTGGAAAGGGGAAGCGACCAGGACGAAAAGCCTTTTCAGCTAAACGTAAAATACAGAGTGAATCTTTGCCACCTGAAAATAGCAATACTGGGTTGCTGCATTGCCCAGCGACTTCGCGCAAAATATAAATGGCTTCAGATTCTAGCCAGTCCAGATGCGAGAGTGGTTGTTTAATTGTTGTCATAATTTAATGTGTAGTATAGGTCTAAAAATTTAATTTTTTACGTGTAATCCGCATTCTTTACTGGTTGGGTCTTCCCACCACCAACGGCCAGCCCGTACATCTTCACCCATGGCGATGGCACGCGTGCAGGGGGCGCACCCGATGCTCGGGTAAAATTGGTCGTGTAGTTTGTTATAAGGCACATCATGCATACGAATATAAGCCCATACTTCTTGTTCAGACCAATCGCTCAATGGATTGAGTTTCTCAAGCTGATTAGCCTCATCAAATTCTTGTATAGGTAAACTGATCCGCGTTGTAGCTTGTGCCGCGCGCATGCCTGTAATCCATGCATCTTTGTTTTTTAATGCACGTTGCAAAGGTTCTACTTTACGCATATGGCAACAGCTTTTGCGTAACTCTATGGACTCATAAAACCCGTTGATACCATTAGTTTTTACGTAAAACTCAACGGCGGTGGCTTGTGGAAAATAAACATTTAATTTGGTTTGATAATGGCTTTCAACAAGGGCTATTAAGTCGTAAGTTTCAACTGGTAGGCGACCAGTGTCTAATGAAAATATTTCAATATCGAGTTTATTTTTCAAAATAATATCGGTGAGCACCATGTCTTCTGCACCAAAACTATTGGCAAAAGTAATGCTTCCTAGCGCGACGCTGGTATCTTTTAATAAAGCTATTACGCTATCTGATTTATTATTCACGCTATTAATAAGCGCATCTGTCAGTGCAGGCATGGTTGCTGGGTTGTTGGCATCAGGCTTTAACATTGAAACTTCACCAGACATTCAGGCAATCCTGTTGTAGCGCGTAAATGCTGGGCGTACTTCATCTACGGCACCTTGGTAAGGCTGAGTAAAGTCATTCAAGCTAGCAATGGCTTCTGCTGCGCTTCTGTCAGCGCGAATCGCATAGCTGCTGTAGCCACTACGTTTAAGGAAAAATAATTGGTCGCGAAGTACATCACCTATTGCACGAAGCTCGTTTTTAAAGCCATAGCGAGTGCGCAACAAAACTCCTAGGGAAAAATTACGGCCATCAGCGAAACGTTCTACATGAACCGCAATGATGGGCAGGGCATTTAAATCAGCTTGATTTTCAATTAAAGAAGCTAGTACTTCATGCGTATCTATCCACACGCCGATTTCGTTTGTGGCAATACGTGTTTGCAACTCTGCTTTACGCGCAATAAATACGGTTAAGGGCACAATCAGTTTGCCATTAGCTGGAATAACGGTATTGGCGACTTGTTCTTCTGTGACAGTTTTTTCGCCAGTGAGTTTGAATAATACGACCTTACCTGCTTGTTTGCGCACTTCTATCTGTGATGCTGGCAGTCTAACAAGGGTCCATATATCGCTGACTATTTTAGCTTCGCCGTTATTGAGTTGAATTAAATTGCTCATACCACCACCTCGTTTTTAGCGGGGCTCTTGTCTTGGTAGACGTAGGCTTTAAACGGCGTAACGCCCAAGCGTCTAACCGTGTCTATAAATTGTTCTTCAACGCTACGTTCTTTAATATAAACATCTATTAATTTCTGCACTACACTGGGCATTTCATCAGCAGAGAAAGAAGGGCCAATCACAGTACCAAGGCTTGCGTTATTGCCTTGGCTGCCACCGATAGAAACTTGATACCATTCAGAGCCATCTTTATCGATTCCTAAAATACCAATATGGCCGACATGATGGTGACCACAGGCATTCATGCAACCAGAGATATTGAGTTCAATGTCGCCAATATCATGAAGATAATCTAAATTATCAAATTGCATTTGAATCGCCTCAGCGATTGGAATACTTTTAGCATTGGCAAGGCTGCAGAAATCACCACCTGGGCAGCAAATGATATCGGTCAGTAAGCCAATATTTGGCGTGGCTAAACCATGCACACGCGCTTTTTCCCACAAGGCATATAAGTCAGTTACTTTTACATCGGCTAAAATTAAATTCTGTTCGTGTGAAACACGTAATTCACCAAAGCTATATTGGTCGGCCAAGTCAGCCACGGTAAGCATTTGTAAAGCTGTTGCGTCACCAGGTGGCTTGCCATGTGGTTTAAGTGAAAGCGTTACCGCCCGATATCCAGGCGTTTTGTGTGCATATACATTGCGTTTTACCCAGGCAGCAAAGCTTAAATTGCTGGCGATCGCCACATCATAGTTTGCGTCATGCAAAGGTAAAGTTTCGTAAGGCATTGGTTCAAAGTGCTTAGATACACGGGCTAATTCTGCCTCAGTAATCGTGTTTGGTGCATCTTTCAAATGTGACCATTCAGCTTCTACTTGTGCTTTAAATGCTTCAATACCCAAGGCTTTTACTAGTATTTTAATACGCGCTTTATAAGAGTTGTCCCTACGGCCATGCAGGTTGTAGACACGTACAATCGCTTCGCAGTAGGTGAGTGCATGTTGCCATTCAAGATGCTCACGAATGACAGTGCCTAAAATTGGTGTGCGGCCCAAACCGCCGCCCACCCAAACTTTGATAGCTAGGTTGTTGTTGGTGTCGAGATAAAACTCCATGCCGATATCATGCATTTGTACAACGGCGCGATCTTCTTTAGTACCAGAAACTGCAATTTTAAATTTACGTGGCAATAGCGCAAATTCTGGATGAAAGGTACTCCATTGACGGATTATTTCAGCTATTGCGCGAGGGTCTACCACTTCATCAGGTGCTACGCCAGCAAACTGGTCGGTGGTGATATTGCGAATACAGTTGCCTGAAGTTTGAATCGCATGCATTTCAACCGTAGCCAGTTCTGCCAGAATGTCAGGCACATCTTCTAATTTTGGCCAGTTGAGTTGCATATTTTGGCGTGTAGTAAAATGCCCATAACCACGGTCATGTTTGTTGGCAATATCGCCCAGTTTCCTTAATTGTTTGCTTGATAGCATGCCATAAGGAACGGCGATTCTTAGCATAGGAGCATGTCGTTGAATATATAAGCCGTTTTGCAAACGTAATGGGCGAAATTCATCCTCACTTAGTTCACCAGCTAGATAACGACGTGTTTGATCGCGATATTGCGCAACGCGCTCGTCGACGATTCGTTGGTCTATTTCATCATATTTATACATTTTTTATGCTTTTCTAAACACTAATTACGACTATAGGTAACCCGTTATTTTAATTCAAAACCAGTTTAAAGCCTACAAAAATCAATATTAACGCCAACACTATGCGAACCCAATGTTCGGCAATTTTTGAGCTTAAATGACTGCCAATCCAAATGCCAGGCAGTGATCCGATTAGCAAAATACCCAACAACTTGTAATCTACAGTGCCTATGCTGGCGTGCCCCAGTCCCGCTACTAATGTGAGCGGAACCGCATGTGCGATGTCTGTACCAATAATGGTGTTAATAGAACGTTTAGGGTAAATGATTAGCAGTGCGGTTACGCCTAGAGCGCCTGCGCCTACCGAGGTGAGTGTGACTAAGGCGCCTAAAATAATCCCTAATATAAAGGTGATTGCTGGCGTAGCATTTTCATGGATGAGATGTTCTTTTCTTGATAATGCAGCAAGTTGATGGCGAAACAGCACGGAAAAAGAGGTGATAATCAGCGCAATGCCCAGCCAAAATTTGATGGTATTCACTGCCGCGTCTGAAGCAATGTCCATGTGCTTTAAGTTGAAGGTGGTAATGATGGATGCTGGTACGCTGCCATATGCTAAGTGACGTACAATTTTCCAGTCAATATTACCAAGCTTACCGTGCGCCATAATGCCAACACTTTTGGTAATACATGCATAGAGTAAATCCGTGCCCACCGCCAATGCTGGTTTAACATGAAAAAATAGAACTAGTATAGGCGTCATCAGTGAACCTCCGCCTACACCTGTTAAACCAACCAACAAGCCAACTAGAAAACCAGCAACTATATAACCAAATTCCATATGGAGTATTTTTAGTATTTATTTCAGATTGCGCACTATATCAGCAAATAAATTATTAATTAATAATATGTTATTCTATGCTTATATTTTTTTGTTATATAAGAATCATCTAATGAAACTACATCAATTGCGCTATTTGCATGAAGTTGCACGCCAAGATCTCAATATTACTAGTGCTGCTGAAGCCTTGTTTACATCTCAACCTGGTGTAAGTAAACAAATTCAACTGTTCGAAGAGGAGATTGGACTGCAGGTATTTCAGCGCAATGGCAAACGGCTAACTGGTATCACTGAGCCAGGGGCGCAAATATTAGCGATTGTGGCTAAAGTCATCCTTGATGTCGAAAGTATTAAAAAAGTAGGAGAAGAATTTGGCGATGTGGAAGTTGGAACATTGACTATCGCCACGACGCATACACAAGCGCGCTACAAGTTACCCGCCGTAGTAAAAGCATTCATGACAAGCTACCCAAATGTAAAGTTAAATATTCATCAAGGCAATCCTAAGCAAGTTGCTGAACAAGTGGCTAATGGCGATGCAGATGTGGGTATCGCAACTGAATATATTAGTGATTTCGAAAATTTATTGTGTTTGCCTTGCTACTCATGGAATCGGTGTGTGGTCGTTCCACATGAGCATCCATTGTTGTTAGATGGTGTATTGACGCTTAAAAAATTGGCCGCATATCCATTAATTACTTATGACTTTGGATTTACTGGTGGCACACTTGTATCAAAAACGTTTAGTGATGCAGGTTTGTCGCCTAATGTCGTCCTTACTGCAATTGATGCAGACGTTATTAAAACTTACGTCACCTTAGGATTGGGTGTCGGACTGTTAGCAGACATGGCTTACGATGCTGAACGTGATGCTAATTTGGTCAAGGTTGATGTGAGCCACCTTTTTTCTGACAGCACAACCTACTTAGGCGTTAGAAAAGATGCATTCTTACGCGCTTATATGTATGGGTTTATTGAATTAATCTCGCCACAATTTAATCGACAAGCGGTGAATGCAGCGCTTAAAATAAGTACATAATCTGCATAGTTGATAATTTAACGATTGGGTTTTTTATGCGTCATTTGCTATTGATTGGTCTGCTAATATTTGCGCTCTCGGCTTGTAGTGTTGTAGACAAAAGCACAATTGCGGTTAAAGCAACTAGCGTAATGCCTGCTGTAGATACCAACAACGCAATTTATGAAGTGCCGGTGGCAGATGGCGTTACCTACCAAGATGTGCTTGATAGTTTAAAGAGTCTTTCAGTAGGAATGAACTTTGTAAATCCTGCCAACTTTCCTATTGGTGACCACATGAAGCTCCGCGGCATTGACCCACAAGGTGTAAAAGAAGTGCATAGCTTTTGTAATTTAAGCATGGGCACAGAGATTATATTAGATCACCCCGAGTTTTTAGTTTTTGCTCCTTGTCGCATTGCGCTTTACGAAAAGCCTGATACTAACAATAAACTAAAATTATTTATTGCCCTAGCGCGCCCAACATTCGATTTAAAAAACATTAAAAATCCGACTAAACGCGCAGTTTTGTCAGCGCAACAACTCGAAGATGCGTTGATGTTACTGATAAGCAAAGCACGGAAAGGTGACATTTGATACAAAATACACTTTAAATTAGGTGGGTTGCTGAGTTATATAAAATCACATATCGTTATTATTAGCCTACTTTGTTAGGAATATGGGTGCAAAAGATGCATTAATAAAGCCCAAAAACAGAAAGGTTTGTTTGGGCTTATACTTTAGAAAATTTCGTTAATTTTTGTTGATATTTAAGACTAAGGAGCAGGAAAATGACTTTAAATAGAAGAATAACATTAGTTGCTTTAAGTGTGGTTTTTAGTTCTAGTGCATGGGCAGGCGAGGTTGCACATTACTGGGTAGATGCGGCCACCTACGGTAGCTCGATTCCTGGCATGGAGGGCATGGGTGCTTTGGCTAATATGATGGGGGGTGGCAGTGAAGCGGTGTCTTTTGGAATTACAGAAGGTGGCGGAGGTAATGGCAGATATCTAGATGTAGTATTGCAAGCAACAAAATCTACGCAAGCCTCACACGCCGTGCCTTCAGGTTTACTAGGCTCGCCGCTTATCCTAACTAAACCTGCCACCACACCTCCGTCACGCAAGCTAGGCAGAGAGCAGCAATTTGACCCCACACAAAAACCAGCAGATTTTAAAATTAAATATTATTGGGGCTGTGCTGAACAAGCGAAATCTGGACAACCTAAAGTAATGACACCTAAAAATTTAAATGCAGGCGCAATGCGTAATGACAATGCGAGTAAACGTGGTGCTTGGGGGCATGTGGCTAATAATTTGCGATGGCCAAATGAGCAAAATAGCCAAAAACTATCTGATAGTGCATCTTTGGTGGGTAGCCATACGCTGTCTGGCGAAGGCGTGCCAGCTAACTTTAATTTTAATTTAGTAGCTAACAATGATTTTTTAGATAAAATTAATCTCGCCACTAGTGGTGACTTTAAAAAAGATACTTTAAAGCTTAATTGGAATGCTATTAACAACGCAAAAGGCTATTTTCTAAGTGCAATGGGCGTTAAAAGCGATAGTAACAATGCTACAGAAATGACAATTTGGGTATCTAGTGAACAGCAAGATCAAGGGCATGGTTTAATAAATTACCTAGAGCCTAAATTGCTTGATCAGTATTTAAAACAAAAAGTAGTGCTACCAACTAGCATCCAGACTTGCAGTATTCCAGCCGGTATTTTTAAAGACAGTGATATGGTTAATATCTCTATGGTTGCCTATGGCCCTGAACTAAATATCTCTTACCCTGATACAAAAGATAAGAAGAAAATTGAATGGGATATGCGCTTACGTACTAAATCTGTTGTTAGCACTATGTTAATGGGGGCCGAATCTGGAGGCGGAAATTTTACTGGTAGGAATTATACTGGCAGAAATTATACCAGCAGTCAAAAAGGGAGTAATGCCGGAACTTCTGAGCCTAACCCAATTGAAGGAGTTAAAAAACTTAAAGGCTTATTTGGTTTATAAGACTTTTGATTTAAGCATGCTTCGTTTTTTTTGGTTAGCGGCAGGCTTAATTATAAGCTTGCCGTCAATTGCTAACGATACATGGCAACCGCAAGCCGATATTGCATCGGCTTTTTTATTGTCTATTAACGGCAAATCGGTGTGGCAAAGCAACGCCGATAAACGCTTGCCACCTGCCAGTTTAACCAAGTTGGTGGCGGCACTAGTGCTTGTGGAAAATCCAAAGTTAAATGATTGGGTAACCATTAGTAACAAAGCAGCTTTGCAAGGTGGGACAAAATTACACCTTAAACCAAGACAGAAGTTTCAAGCAGCGTACTTGCTTGGCGCCATGTTAATTCGCTCCGCTAATGATGCTTGTATGGCGCTAGCAGAATGGGATGCAGGTAGCGAGGCGGCTTTTCTGACAAAAATGAATGCGAAGGTGATGGCGCTAAACCTTAAAAATACGCACTTTAGCAACCCTTGTGGCTTTGATGGCGAAAACCATTACAGCACGGCAAATGACTTAATGGCTATTGCGCGCGCTACAAATGATCAGCCAAAAATTAAAGTATGGACTGATATGCAAAACTTTACGATTGATTCAAAATCTAGTAAATCATACAGCTTTGCCACAAGTAATTTATTGCTAGGCAGGGTAGAGGGAGTAGATGGATTGAAAACGGGTTTTACGCAAAAGGCAGGTAAATGCTTGATTGCACATGGCGTACGTAACAAAAAAGAAGTATATTTGGTGATGCTAAATGCGCCAGACCGTTGGTGGGATGCCGACGAGTTATTAAATCGCGCTTTTGATGACTATGCAGTTAAATAAGCCCTTTATCGTACCAACGTTGCTGGCGATTTTGCTGCTATTGGCTTACGGTCATACGTTTAGCTTTCCGTTTCAGTTTGATGACTACAACGTGATTGTAGATGAGCCTAAAGTGCATAGTCTAAGTGCTTGGTGGCAATCGATGCCAGGTATGCGCCCATTGCTAAAGTTAAGCTATGCGCTTAACTGGCAATTAGAACAAGCGCCGAGGTTTTTTCGTATATTCAATTTGCTGTGCCATTTTATCGCCAGTATTTTAGTATGGCGATTAAGTGCAACATTGCTACCGATGTTGTTAAATAATATCCTTTATAGCAATAGAATATCAATTCTCACGGCAGTTCTATTCGCGCTTCATCCAGCTCACACTGAAGTCGTTAGCTATATTTCTAGCCGTTCCACAGGGCTAATGACGTTGTTTTGTATGGCTTCACTTTTATATTGGGTAAAATTTAACGGAGAAAATTTTAAAAACAAGTTTTACCTTATGGCCAGCATGCTGTTTTGGCTGGCGGCCGTGCTAGTGAAAGAACCCGCCATTATATTGCCAGCAGTAGCTATGCTAATCACTTGGTTTTGTTTTCCGCAATACATGCGATTTTATAAAATTAAATATCTATATTTGATCGCTGCACCAATAGCTGCCTATTTAATTTTTACATCACAATATCAACGACTTGTACTAAAAGCGTTTGATGTGAGTGTGTTAAAAAATCAACTTTTGTGGCAACCCGTTGCACACATTCACTATTTAACGCACACTTTATTTGGCTTACATTTAAATGTAGATTATTCTATGAATACGCCCACTATAATTTACAGCGTAACGTATTCTATAGTGCTGCTTGTGCTTATTTTCCTAGCGTTCTGGTTTAGAAAATCACATAGTTTGTTTAGTTTTTGTATGTTTTGGTGGTTTATTTGTTTAGTCCCCAGTAACTCAATTATTCCTCGTCTTGATTTAATCAACGACCGCCAAATTTATTTGGCAAGCTTTGCACCTATTTTATTTACCTCAGTGCATGTGGTTAATTTAGCTGAAAGTATACAAAAAATAAAAATCATGCTACCAGCAGCCTTGATTCTATTAGCTCTTACGGCAGCGTGGTTGAGGAATCTAGATTATGAAACCGAAGTGACTTTATGGCAATCTAGCTTGCAACAACAAGCGAATAATTCACGCGCCTGGAATAATTTGGGTTATGCTTATTTACAAGCCAATAAAAAAAATGAGGCGAAAAATGCCTTTGAAAATGCGTTAAAATTAGACGGAAACAACCATAAAGCATTTTATAACTTACAAGAGATTAACGACTCAAATTGAAAGCATGGGCATGACTAATCCAATTCGCATCGCAAAAGCAGAAAGTTTCCTTCACATTCTCCCCAAAATGGCCAATCGTCACGGTTTGATTGCTGGGGCGACGGGCACTGGTAAAACCGTTACATTGCAATCACTTGCAGAAGGATTTTCTGCACTAGGGGTGCCAGTTTTTATGGCTGATGTAAAAGGTGACTTATCGGGTATGAGTCAAGCTGGCGGTGCCAACTCAAAAGTTGATGCGCGGGTTCAATTACTTGGCTTAACTGATTTTGAGTTAAAAGCTTCACCCGTCACGTTTTGGGATGTTTTTGGCAAAAAAGGTCATCCTATTAGAACGACAGTCGCTGAAATGGGGCCACTATTATTGACGCGTATGCTCAATTTGAATGACGTGCAAGGTGGCGTATTGAATAGCATTTTCAAAATCGCCGATGACAAAGGTTGGTTGTTGCTTGATTTAAAAGATTTGCGAGCCATGTCACAACACGCTGCAGAGCATTCAGCAGAGTATCAAACCGAATATGGCAACATCTCCGCGGCTAGTGTCGGAGCATTGCAAAGGGCATTGTTGCAACTAGAAACCGAAGGTGGCGATTTATTATTCGGCGAGCCAGCCCTTAATTTAGACGATATGATGCAGACTGACAGTCAAGGTCGCGGTGTCGTCAATATTTTGTCATCTGATCAATTACTCAATTCGCCGCGCGTCTATGCAACACTATTGCTGTGGCTACTTTCAGAGCTGTTTGAAAAGCTACCAGAAGTTGGTGATTTAGAAAAACCCAAGCTGGTATTTTTCTTTGATGAAGCACATTTACTGTTTACTGATGCGCCACAAGCACTATTGACCAAGATCGAGCAAGTGGTGCGGCTCATTCGTTCTAAAGGCGTCGGTGTGTATTTTGTTAGTCAAAACCCATTGGATATCCCAGATATTGTGCTTGGTCAGCTGGGTAACCGCGTGCAGCATGCCTTACGGGCTTTTACGCCACGCGACCAAAAAGCGGTGAAATCTGCCGCAGAAACTTTTAGAATCAACCCAAAAGTGGATGTGGCGACGGTAATTTCCGAGTTGGGCGTGGGAGAGGCCTTAGTATCATTCTTAGATGAAAAGGGTGTGCCAACGCCAGTAGAACGCGCGTTTGTTTGCCCGCCTAGTAGTCGTATAGGACCTGCGACGGATATTGAACGTAGTGAGACAGTAAAGTCTTCAAATGTATTTGGATATTATGAAAAAATGGTGGATCGTGAATCAGCTTATGAGACGCTAAAAGGTCGCGCAGAGCAAGCTGCAACGGAGGTAAAAGCAGAAGAAGGATTTGATTGGGGTGGCATGTTTGGTGGCAGTAAGCCATCTTCTCGTAGTCGCGAAGGTGTATTTGAAGCTGCTGCTAAAAGTGCCGCTCGAGCCATTGGTTCGCAACTTGGAAGGCAGATTATTCGTGGTGTTTTGGGCAGTATTCTTGGTGGACGTAAATGAGAGTGCTTCTATTAATTCAATTTCCATCGCTATACTGCCTTGCTCACTAACTGAGGTGCCCAAAGGTGAGTCATACAACTCTTAGTGACATTGAAATCGCTCAAGCTGCAACGTTAAAACCAATCTTAACGATTGCATCCAAACACAATCTTAGCAATGATGACTTAATTCCTTATGGGCATTCTATCGCCAAACTAAGTGCCAACTGTATTCAAAAGTTGCAAGATCAACCTGACGGAAAACTGATTTTAGTCACGGCGATTAGCCCAACGCCAGCAGGTGAAGGAAAAACAACTACGACAATCGGGCTGGCAGATGCGTTGAACCTGATTTTAGCTGACCGTGATAAAAATGCAATGGTCTGTATGCGTGAACCATCGCTGGGACCTGTTTTTGGTTTAAAAGGTGGTGCAACAGGTGGTGGTTACTCGCAAGTAGTGCCAATGGAGGATATTAATTTACATTTCACTGGTGATTTTCATGCCATTGGTAGTGCCAATAATTTATTGGCGGCTTTGATAGACAATCATATTTATCAGGGAAATGCACTTAATATTGACCTGTCTAGCGTGACATGGCGCCGTTGCATGGATATGAATGACCGTGCGTTGCGTAGCATTACACTGAATAATAATTTGAAAGATGCTAAATCTTACGAAAGAATGACAGGCTTTGACATTACCGTAGCAAGTGAGGTGATGGCGATATTTTGTTTGGCAACATCACTTGAAAATCTGCAAACTCGTCTAGGAAATATTCAAATTGGCCTAAGCACTAGTCGGCAACCTGTTCTAGCCAGTGATTTGCAAGCTGAAGGCGCAATGACAGCCTTGTTGAAGAATGCCTTTCAGCCTACCGTAGTGCAAACATTAGAAGGCACCGCTGCGATTGTACATGGCGGACCATTTGCTAATATTGCGCACGGCTGTAATTCAGTGGTTGCAACAAAGGCTGCATTAAAACTAGCGGACTTTGTGGTGACAGAAGCAGGTTTTGGTGCGGATTTAGGCGCTGAAAAATTTATTGATATCAAGTGCAGAAAAACAGGTTTACAGCCAGATGTTGTGGTGTTGGTGGCCACAGTGCGTGCGCTTAAGTATCATGGGGGTGTAAATGTTAGTTCGTTGAACCAAGAGGATTTGTCGGCCTTGAAAAGTGGCATGCTGAATTTACTTAAGCATGTTCAAAATCTGCAAGAGCATTTTGGGCTTCAAGTTATTGTCGCTATCAATCATTTTACCAGTGACACTGATGCTGAGATTGGTTTGTTACAATCAGAATTAGAAAGATTTAGTGTCAAGGCGATTGTTTGTAAACATTGGGCGCTTGGAGGTAAAGGGGCAAAAGAGCTAGCTGTCGAGATGCTGAATGTCATTGAAAATACGACTGAACTTTCTAAGAGAAATTTCCGACTGTTGTATCCAGATAATATTTCTTTGTTTGAAAAAATTGAAATAATTGCACAAAAAATATATGGTGCTAGCAGTGTTGAATTATCTACAGTTGCACAAGCGACGTTAGCTGATTTAGAAAAGAACTATAGTCACTATCCAGTATGCATCGCTAAAACTCAATATTCGTTTTCATCAGATCCAGCGCTGCGCGGTGCGCCAATAGGCCATATATTACATGTCCGTGAATTGAGACTATCGCGCGGTGCAGAGTTTGTCGTTGCAATCTGTGGCGACATCATGACCATGCCAGGTTTGCCATTGCATCCTGCAAGTGAACGCATCGGCGTGAATCAATCAGGAAATATTACTGGCTTAAATTAGCCATGGTTTTAATTAATGGAATCAGTAATACGCGGTTGATCTATACCATGTAATTTAATTTCTCATCATATTGAATGAACTCTTGTTTGGACTTTCCTTACTCATTGTAGTAACATTTCTACATTTAAAAGTAAGGCGCTAAAAATGACTATTACCACTGTATCAAGCAGAGAGTTTAATCAGCATTCAAGCGAAGCTAAGAAAGCTGCCAGCCACGGACCTGTATTTATTACAGATCGCGGCCGCCCATCTCATGTTCTTCTGAGTTTCGAGGTTTATCAGCGCTTGGCAGGTGGTCAACATAAGATATCTGACTTGCTGGCGATGCCAGGCATTGAGGATATTGATTTTAAAATCCCGGCCATGCGTGATATTGCACAGGCAGCGGATCTCTCCTGATGTACATTCTCGATACGAATGTAGTGTCCGAGATTCGCAAGATACGTATTGGTAAAGCAGACAAGTTTGTTTCGCAATGGGCGGATAGTGTAAATACGGCAGAGCTCTACCTATCAGTAATCACGTTGCAAGAACTTGAGATTGGAGTTTTACTTGCGGAGCATCGCGACCCGACAAAAGGAATATTGCTCAGGTCCTGGCTGGATAATCACGTAATGCCTGCATTCTCTGGGCGAATCCTGCCGGTTGACACTGCCGTCGCCATTCGAAGTGCAATGTTACATGTACCAGACCCTCGCCCAGTTAGGGATGGACTCATTGCGG
This sequence comes from Methylotenera sp., assembly GCA_030693535.1. Next base: position 57,439 of record JAUYAL010000009.1, on the reverse strand, counting down.
CAACTGCGCTTGTACACGGCATGACAGTTGTCACTCGAAACGTCAGTGACTTCGAACCTTGTGGAGTGAGGCTGATAAACCCATGGGAACGCGGTGCGAAATGAATCTAAGGATTGTTGAATTCTCATAGCTGTCGGCTAATGTTGATATCAGCAGCGTATTACGAATACCCTATTAATTAAAAGGTCTTGAATCATTTTCGTTATATCTCAAGCAGGTTTCGCAGAGCAAACCATTACAAAATCACGCTTTATTGCTATAGCCTTGCCCTGTGCAGACGAGCGTGAAGTTGGCGCAGCATTGCGTGCGTTTGCATCACAACACCAAACAGCGCATCATTTGGCTTATGCTTTTCGTATTAAAACTGAGCTGGGTATCATTCCACGTTTTTCTGATGCGGGAGAACCATCGGGTACAGCGGGTTTGCCAATATTAAAGTTGATTGAAGGTCGCGATTTAATCAACGTATGCGTTGCGGTGATTCGTTATTATGGTGGCATTAATCTTGGAACTGGCGGACTTGCACGCGCATATGGTGGCACAGCCAAGCTGGCGCTGGATGTAGCGAAAACGTCTGAGTTTGTTGAAATGAGCACTTATAAATTATCCATCACTTACAAACAAATGGATATGCTGACGAATGCATTGGCTAAGTGTAATGGTAGTATTGTCACTAAAGTTTTTAACGAGCAAGTTGATTTAGTACTTTCTCTCCCTATAGATGAATCTACTAATTTTTTAAATCGATTTAAGCCGCATGGTACATATGTGTGATGTTTTTATTATGCTATTGGTAAGATAATTTTTTAGGATTAACTCTGATCTATGACTAAAACTTCAAAAACATTGCCACCAACAATCTATGACATTTCCGCATGGGTGATAGCGGCTTTCACACTGTTTTTTGTGCTTAAGTTTAATCTATTACCCGCCTTACTTGCTGGCTTACTGGTCTTTGAGCTGGTGCAGATTATTACCCCCTTTATTGTGCGTATATTTCCAAGTAAAAAGTCTAACAACACCTCTAAATTGTGGGCAGCGGCTATTTTAGTGATTATTATTGTTAGTTTGTTATCACTGGCGGGCGCCGGCTTACTAGCATTTTTTAGATCAGAGTCTGGCAGCCTAACCGTACTGCTTGCAAAAATGGCGCAGATTATAGAAGATTCACGTAAAATTTTACCAAGCTGGATACTTGAATATTTGCCTGCAGATGCGATTGCTTTTAAAGTGCAAGCAACTGACTGGCTTCGAGCACATGCAGATGAATTACAAGTGGTCGGTAAAGAGGCTGGGCGTGCAACAGCGCATGTGCTGATTGGTATGGTAATTGGCGGTATGTTGGCAGTACGTGATGCGGTGGCAATAGATAATTTTAAACCGTTAGCACGATCGCTGGCAGGGCGAGGAGAGCTATTTAGTGATGCATTTAAGCGGGTGGTCTTTGCTCAGCTACGTATTTCAGCCATCAATACGATTTTTACTGCGATTTATTTAGCGGTAGTCTTGCCGTCAATGGGCATTCATTTGCCTCTGATTAAAACCATGCTTGCTATTACATTTGTTGTCGGCTTAATTCCAGTGGTTGGCAATTTGATTTCTAATACGATGATTGTGATTGTGAGTATGAGCCAGTCATTAGGTGTGGCTATAGCATCATTGAGCTATTTAATCGTGATTCACAAATTAGAATATTTTTTAAATGCGCGAATAGTCGGCAGCCAAATCAGGGCAAATGCTTGGGAATTACTGATTGCCATGCTATGTATGGAAGCCGCTTTTGGTTTAACAGGTATTGTGGCGGCACCCATTTATTATGCCTATATAAAAGCGGAATTACGTTCTAGAGACTTAGTTTAGGCTGAGTTCGACTCTTTGTAAGATTTTTGATAAATAGAACTCAAGAAACAAAGGCGCACTTGAGGTATTGGGAAAAAATCCAGAATCTCATTACTTTCAAGCTACTGCTTGATGAAACACCCTGATTCTGGGGGCAATTTTTGTTATTAAATTACGTGTTGCCATTCGCATATCATATTCACTTTGGAGATTTAGCCAAAAACGTGGCTCCATTCCAAAAAACAGTCCCAGACGCAACGCGGTATCTGCGGTAACTGGACGTGTACCATTAACAATCTCGCTAATTCGACTAGGTGAAACATCGATGTCAGAAGCTAACTGTCTAGCCGTTATTCCCATTGGCTTCATGAAATCTTCAAGTAGAATTTCACCTGGGTGAATTTCATCAAGTAATTGTGCCATTTTCAATATTCCTCTAAACATAATTTAATGATAATCAACAATTTCAACGCTATGTACACCGTCTTCTCGCCATACAAAGCATAATCTCCATTTTTCGTTGACGCGAATACTGTGCTGTCCCTTGCGATTATCTTTTAATGCTTCTAAGTGATTCCCTGGAGGTATTCGCAAACTATTCAATTCGGTTGCAGCGTGTAATTGAAGCAGTTTGCGACGCGCAACTCTCTCTATGTTCTTAAATCGCTGAATATCTTGACTCTGAAATAGCGCTTTTGTATCTGAACATTTGAATGAATGAATCATTACGCAATAATAATCTGCAATAAAGAATCTGTCAAATGGAATATTTTTTGACTTAAATAGATTTCAGTAAGGTTTCTCTTTATTATTAGGAATTATTTCAATTGGTAAAATCGACTCTCCAATGTTTTACCATTTAGAATATTATCAAGTTTGCTTCCTATAGAATCACCTAAAAAAGCCAATCTTTCATCAGGATGAGGATGCGTTTTGAACAATAAAGCGACGCTATTATCATTTTTGCTAGTTTGCCCTAATAACTGTAGAACATTCGTTAATCCAAATGGCTCATAGCCTGCGCGTGTAGCGTAGCTCACACCTAATCTATCCGCTTCAAACTCGGCATTTTTATCCAAGCTTCTAGCGCTAATCTCAGCGCCACTGCCAATCGCTTTGTTGATCAAATTGTTATCTTTGGCCATTTTCTTACTTAAAAAATTAGCGCCCAAATTTATTAATTGTTGTTTTTGAAGTACTTTAAGTTGATGTTTAGCTACAACATGACCAATTTCATGGCCTAGTACGCCTGCTAATTGTGCTTCGTTACTCATTTTTCGGTATAAACCTTTGGTAATCATGACGTAACCTCCTGGCGCCGCAAATGCATTTAAATCATCGCTTTCAATTACGCCAAAATGCCAAGGTAAGTCAGGTCTTTCAGATTGGGAAGCAACCCAGCGACCTACGGAGTTAACGTATTTTTGTAAGGCTTCATCTTTAACTAGCGGTGCAGCACCAAGTAAGTTGCCAGTAATTTCTCTACCTAGGGCAATTTCTTCTTCTTTACTAGGTTTTTTCCAGTTAATAGTCGCTGGAGGAGATTGAGGTGCTTCAGCTGTCTGCGTTGTCACTGTACTTGCAGTGTTAGGAGTGTCAGTCACAGGCGTAACTGGGGCAGGTAATGCATTTTTATTTTCTGTAGCCGTTGCTGTTGCGGGGGCTGATGACTGCTCTGATGATTGGCCTGATTGTTCTTCAATTTTCTTTTTAACAGATTCCTTAAGAGCATCTTTTAAATCAAAAGCTGAGCTTGTCATGCTCAAACTGGCGAGTAGGCCAACTAATACTGTTGAAATTAAGAGATTTTTTTTCAAAGAATGTTTATTAAGTTGACTCATTTTGAGTCTCCTTTAGCTACTTTTAAATTCGAAAATGTTACAGTTTTTAACCCGCCAGCACTTGCAAACTGTTGGCCTTGTTCTGCGCTCTGTGTATAGCTTTCCATGGCTTTTACTTCAGCTTCATTAAACTTTGCCGCTTTAAGATCTTGCGCGCTCAAGCCTCTGATGCCTGTCGTTGAAACTACTTGGCCAGTACCTGCGCGACCACTTGCTACAGCAAGGGCCCCTGCTGTTTGGTTGTTAGCACTTGTGCTTCCGCGCTTAACGGAAAGCAATCTAACCCAACCAGTACTTTTTTTATTTTTTACTTTTAGCCATGCGCCTTTTTTGGTCAGTATCTCAAGGTTGTCGCCACGGGTTAAAGCGCCAGTCACTTTGGCATCAGCATAGGGTTCAAAGCGCAAACTGTCATTCTTAAGAGCGCTACCACTTTCAGCAGCCAAGCTAATGTTGGCTACTAGCAGGGCTGACAAACCTAATGCGAATATGTTAGTTCGTAGTCTAATCAATTTAATTTTCATGAGTTTCCATCTTTCTGTAAAAGATCCAGCTTAATGATTGCTTGCGCAAACAAACCACGCCATTGGCTATCCATCGGCTTTTCTGAATTCAGAATGCCTGTGTGTTGCACATAACGCACAGCAGTGTCCTTTGGCATACCTATGTTTTCTAGTAATGCTTTTAATTGCAAACCTAATTGATTAGCGTCTTGTTCAACTTCTTTTGCAACACTTTCGTCATCATGTGGATATGCCCAGCTCACAATAAACATGTCGCCAAATAACCCCCAAACACCGCTCTGAGCGCCTTTTAAAAACTCAACGGTGGCTGATACTTGGCAGCGTTGTTCAATTTCATGCTGTAGTTTTTTTAACATACCATCGCTTAGTGACGCCTCAATTTCAATAATAATTGGCATCAGCAATATGGCGGCACCTTTTTTGCCAGATTCAATATCATTAGCTAGGAGGCGTTGCATGGCACGGTCATTCGCTAGCGCATAAATTTTGGCCACACTAAAGTACATAATTGCCCAAGTAATGGGGCCAGTAATATCTAAATAAGTATTAGTAAAGTTAAGTACTAGGTACGAAAGCACTAAGAGGATGATTTGACTACTACTAAAAACCGTGGTGACTTTATCTCGGTCAATATTGCGGTAAAACGCGAGAGCAGTAAGCCATATTAATAAAAGACTCATCAATATATAGGGCGTTTTACCTCGCCATACTTGCAAGTAGTCGGTATGTTGTACGTTATCAATGGCAGTGGCTAAAATCTCTACCCCAGGAAATTCTTTTGCCATCGCGGTGGCTTTAATGTCAAACAATGAGGGTGCAGTTGAGCCAATAATGACAATTTTGTTGGTAAATTCATTGGGAGCACGTTTTTTAACTTTACTTGCCATATCTGCATATACATCACTAAAGCTTACAAATGCGTATGTAAAAGGTTTACCACGCCAGTTAATTAACATATTTTGCGGTGTTGGCAATGTGTTCATTTGCACAAAATTACCTACCGTCAGAGGAAGTGAAGGTAGCAACCAGCCATTTTCATCATGCCAAAGTCTGTACTCTCTAGCGATACCATCGGCATCCGCATAAATGTTATGTGTACCTAAGCGCTTTGAGTTTACTAACGCTTCAAAATGTGGCAAAACAATAGCGATGGGTTTTTTAACTATTGAAACTGGTTCATCATTTTTAATAGATTGCTTTAAACCGGGAATCATATCTGGCGTAATTTTGCTTAGATGATCGCTTGCTTCAGATAAACGCAACATCGGGAAAAACGTGTTATTAGTACCTGCAATCACATCATTGAAGTAGGTGTCGCTATCTGGGTTATATACATCAGCATCACTAAATAAAATATCAAACACGATAGCCTTGGGATTTTGTGCTTCGATATTCTCTACAAATTCACCAAATACTTGCCGAGGCCACGGCCAACGACCATATTCTTTAGCCATCGCATTTAATGAAGCCTCATTAATATCGACGATGACAATGTTAGGGTCAGCCTTTGGCACCACAATCCGATTTTTTACCATTAAGTCAAAAGATCGATTGCGCATATTTTCACCGATGTGAAATAGGCTGGCATCAAGCAAAATCAGCACTGTAAGCAAGGCGCATAGGTACAGGTAAAAGTTATTACTTAGCTTACGCGTTACATTGACCAGCCACTGGCTTAAGATTAATTTGAGTTTAATCATTAGTATTTTTGTCTGTGAAAGTCATTGCTAAAATCATAATTCTTTTTTTGACTGAATGGGGATTTGTTATACTGAAAACTTAGGCTAAAAAGTAAATAAGTGTTAGTTGGCAATAATATTTTATCAATTAGCGCGTAAAACCTCGTCATTCATGGCGAGGATGTAAGCACGAACGCCAAAGGCGTTCAATAAGCAGTCAACCAAAATAGGATTAAAACGTTAATAAACAGATGGCTACACAATTAAAAACCCTGAAACTAAGAGTCAAAGACAAGCACGCAAAGCTGCTTAACCAATGGGCTTTTGAGGTTAATCAGGTATGGAATGCCGCGAATGCGTTAAGCGCAGAATACTCGTGGATTCCAATACCAGGCATAGGTTATATTAACGGTGGCACCTCAGAGTACGATTTAAATAAAGAACTGCGTAGCATCCGTACTGAACGTAGCTTAACCATCGGTGCAGCCACGGTACAAAGTGTCATAGCGCAACACGCCAAATCACGCAAGCAATTTCGCAAGAACAAGTTGCAATGGCGCAGTTCGAGTGGCTCTAAAAAGGCGTTGGGATGGATTCCATTTAAAGCGGCTGGTATCAAATACATCAATGGTCAAATTCGCTTCTGCGGTGAGTTCTTTAGTCTATGGGATAGCTACGACCTATCGAAGTATGAGTTAAGCACAGGCTCGTTCTCGCAAGACGCCAGAGGCAGGTGGTATATTAATGTCACCGTTAAGGTAGAGGTGCAACCCTCTACAGGCACGAGTTCAATTGGCATAGACCTTGGTTTAAAAGACACAGCCACTTGTAGTGATGGCGTTCAGTTGGAACGCAAGCAACGCTACAGAGACTTGGAATCTAAACTGGGCTTAGCGCAAAGAGCCAACAAAAAGAGTTTGATTAAAACCATCCACGCTAAGATAAAGAATCAACGCAAGGATGATAACCATCAATTCAGCACTGCGTTGGTGAAACAACACGGAGCAATCTTTGTAGGAAATGTCAGTTCAAAAGCGCTGACGAGAACCCGCATGGCTAAATCGGTATTAGACGCTGGCTGGCACATGCTTAAAACACAACTGGAATATAAAGCGATGGCGCGGTCAGTGGTGTTTGCAGAAGTAAATGAGAAGTACACTTCCCAGACTTGTTCGTGTTGCGGAGAAATCTCTGGCAACAGTCCGAAAGGTAGAGCAGGTTTGCGAATAAGAGAATGGTCTTGTGCGCTGTGTGGCACTATGCATGATAGAGATATCAATGCTGGAAAGAACATTCTCCGATTGGGACATCAATCGCTAGCAGTAGGAATCCTCGCTCTTTAGGGCGAGGAGGATGTCAAAGTTTCTGACACTGAAATCAAATCCATCGCTAACTTGGAAAACAGGTTGGGGGAGCAGTTGACAGATTTGGTCAGAAACTAATACTAAAACCTTGGTAAACCTCATCAGGTATAATCACATACTTATGATACAAATTATTATATTAGTTGTTGCCATCGCCATATTGCTACTGATGATTTGGCAAATTGTACGTGTAAATCAATTTGATAAAAATTCCGATGTGATTCAACAGGCAATTTTGCAACAGTTAGAAGAAAAGCATCGTGCTATGTTGTTGGACTTTAATGATGGCCTAAATAAATTAGGTGACCGTTTGAGTGCGTCTTCAAGTGAAACAAGTGAACGATTACGTTCTAGCGTTGCTACTGAGTTACAAGCCACGCGTGACGCAATGCAGGCATTGCAGTTGGCGCAGAATAATAGCTTATCTTTAACTCGCGAAACGGTATTAGAAAAGTTGCATACTACCTTAAGTGAGCAAGGTAAATCTCAGCAGGCACTTATTAATGACACGATGTTGAAGGCAACCACCACGCTGACACAGAGTATTGAAAGTTTGACCAAAGCGGTAGATGGACGCCTAGAGCAAATCGGCGGCAAGGTGTCGGAGCGTTTGGATGAAGGTTTCAAAAAGACTAATCAAACATTTATTGATGTGATGGCACGCCTAGCAACTATAGATGAAGCACAAAAGAAAATCGATGGCTTAACAACCAATGTCGTGAGTTTGCAGGAGTTATTAGGCGACAAGCGTAGCCGTGGCGCGTTTGGTGAGGTGCAGTTGGAAGCATTAGTACGTAACGTATTGCCAGTGAACTCATTCGCCATGCAACACACTTTTGAAAACGGAACACGCGCTGATTGTGCCCTGTTTTTACCAGATCCAACGGGCACTGTGGCGGTAGATAGCAAGTTTCCATTAGAAAATTATCATCGTATGTTTGATAGTAAATTGAGTGATGCAGAGCAATTATTGGCTGAAAAGCAATTTAAACTGGATGTTAAAAAACATGTGGATGACATTGCGAATAAATACATCATCTCAAACGTGACATCTGATGGCGCAGTGATGTTTATACCCGCTGAAGCTGTATTTGCAGAGTTGCATGCCTATCATAATGATGTGATTGAATACGCCATGAATAAACGCGTTTGGGTGGTTTCACCGACCACACTCATGGCGGTGTTGAACACAGCCCGTGCTGTGCTGAAAGATGTTGAAACGCGTAAACAAGTACATGTGATTAAAGAAGAGCTTGGCAAGCTTAGCAAAGACTTCGGACGCTTCGACCAGCGCATGAAGAAACTTGCAGATAATATTCGCCAAGCCCATGAAAACGCGCAAGAGGTTCATATCAGCAGTCAGAAAATTTCAAGCAGATTTGCGCAGATTGAACGTGTTGAATTGACTAATAAACCGCTAGATGTGCTGGATATCGTTGATGATGCCGAGCTTGCAAATGATAAAGAAGATTAGGGATATTTTAAAATAAGCAATCGAAAAAGGTGGTTGATGCCAATCACGCAATTTGATTCAATTGGACTACTATCATTCATAATAAAGTAAAGTAAGCTTTACTTTTAATTCGCATATCGCTATAGTAGAAAACATGAACATTTTAACGATTGGTGCAATCATTAAGAAAGAGAGGACTGCGTGCGGCCTGAGTCAAAAGGCGTTGGCCGAGGCATCGCATATCTCTAGAGTGACAATTGTAAATTTGGAAAGGGGTAAAGTTGGTGACATAGGTGCTATCAAGCTTTCTGAGATAGCTGAAATTATCGGTATGCCTATGTTTTCGAATGGGAAAAAGATGGATTTTATCAAGTTGACACTCAGTAACGTCAATACAAGTTACAAAAAATCTATGTCAGTATCTGATTTGGAAAAATTCATGTTGAGTGGGAAAGTTCAGGAAGGACTTGAAGGGCAAGTGATGCATCTGATTGACGAAACGCCAACCTCTTTGGTTGTTGGCGTCGTCAAGCAACTTTCCGCCAAATATAATATCAATGCTAAGTTGGTCTGGAAGAACCTTGCGAATGTTGCAACGGAGATTAAGTCGCCAAACAAGTTTTGGAATGCATTTGGCTAAGCCCGAGCTAACCTTTCCAGATGGCCCAAGGATTAGCCTTCTTGAGAAGGCATTCAGCATAAGTGCTTGGCAGAAATATCTTTCTGGAAACGCCGATAGAGATTGTAGCGAAGAAGATCTGGCATCGTGGCGACAGCGCAACTCCAAGAGACCTGCTTGACCTCGCAATGGTGATAGACCATCACTACAGTGAGTTATTGATTCATCATGACGTATTTGTAAAAAATATTGAAGTATTTGTTAGTCAATGTGAGTCACGCAAATCAATCATGCTGCCAGTATTTGACGCAATTGAGAAAATAGAATTTAATCTGAGCTTCGATGAGTGCTTGGAGCGAGCAAACATGTTTAAGGCAGATTTGCTAAGAGCCCCCATGGAGCGGTAGTCAATTAATTAGACTCCATTAAGTTGATATTAACCACGTATTTTGGATACCCATTTAAAATTAGATGAAAATTAAGATATTTTATTTTGCTAGACTCAAAGAAACTCTCAAATTTTCTAGTGAAGATTTAGAGCTGCCTGATGATGTATTCTCCAGCACACTCACTATATTAAAACTTAAAGCCTACCTAGCTAAACGTAACGACACTTGGCAACAAATGTTGATGGGTAAGTTAAAAGTAAGAGGTGCGATTAACCACGAATTGGTCGATGATAATGCGCCCATTGCCGATGGCGATGAAGTGGCTTTTTTCCCGCCGGTCACTGGTGGATAGGGTTTAATCTTAAGCCATGACAGTTCGGGTACAAACGCATGACTTTGATGCTGGCTTAGAAATAAGCCAGTTGCGTTCTGCGCGAAAGGATACCGGTGCAGTTGTCAGTTTTATTGGGCAAGTACGCGACTTAAATGATGGCGATACAGTGTCGCAACTGACTTTAGAATATTACCCAGTCATGACGGAAAAAGCCTTAGAATCAATTGTGATGCAAGCTAAAAGTCGCTGGGACATCTTTGATGCCATTGTTATTCACCGTGTCGGCACTCTGCAACCGACTGACCAAATTGTTATGGTGGCAGTTAGCAGTGCGCATCGCGGTGAAGCTTTTAAAGCTTGTGAATTCATTATGGATTACCTCAAAACGGAAGCGCCATTTTGGAAAAAAGAAGTGACAAGTTCTGGTGCGCATTGGGTAGATGCAAAGCAGACCGATGAAGATGCACGCAAGCGCTGGGTACGATAACCAATAAAGATACATAGAAATTCACTTAATTTAATTAGCAAGGCAATATGTCTCAATTTTTAACACCACAACAATTAACACTTAACATTTCTGCCAAGCAGTTTAGCTTTGCTGATACCTCCGAGCTTATTGCCGCAGATAGTAAAAGCGCTCAACATCAGGCTTGGGTGGCGCAGTCAGAAGCTAAAAAAGCGGCTGAATTCGGCTTAAACATTCAACAAGCAGGATTCAATTTGCTTGCGCTTGGTGAACCAGGGACAGGGCGCACAACACTCATGCTAAGTGCTATGCATGAAGCTGCCAGCAAGCAACTCGCCCCATGTGACTTGATTGCGCTGTACCAGTTTGATACAAGTAGTAAGCCATTATTTCTAAAGCTACCTGCTGGTGTTGGCACGCAATTAAAACATGGGTTAGACCAGTTTGTTCGTCAATTGGCGAAAGAACTGGCAAATTTGCTTGAAGCTAAAGTTAGAGATAATTCATCAGCATTAATACTTGCTTTTTTAACTTTGCAAATTGAGTCTATAAAAGTTAGTAATCCCTATATTGAAACCGACAAAGCAATCATTCAATATTTTGAATTATTACAGAAAGACGTTTTAGAATATCTTGAAGCTTGGCAGCCAAGTGCTAGTGGTGATTCAGATAACAATCTAGATGCATTGCTGAGTGAAAGTTTCTTCGGACGTTATCGCGTCAATGTGCTTGTAGAGCATCATGCAACTCAGCATGCGCCAGTCATCTATGATAATGATCCCAGTTTGCAATCACTATTTGGCGGTGTTGAAAGTGCTGGAGATTCTAGTACAACGCCAGACTTTATGCGATTACGCGCAGGTAATTTATTGCGTGCTGATGGCGGTGCACTATTACTGAATTTACGCGACATTTTGGCCGATGAGGCAAGTGGATCGCAGTTGCTGGAGAAGCTACACCGTTTTTTACGCAATGGCACATTGCAAATTGAGGATCTAAGTAGTAGTAGCAGTCAAGGTGGAAGTTTTGTTAGCGCGCAAGCGGCAATCTCTGTATCAGTCAAGTTGGTCGTGGTCGCAACGCGTGAGGATTATTACTTACTCATTGATGAAAAGTATGATTTTTTTAGCTACTTTCCTATCAAAATTGAATTTGCTGAAAAAGTAAAAGCCAGTGCCGAAAATTATGCGGCGTATGCAGCTTTTATTGCGCAAAAATGCCAGCAGTTTAATTGCAGTCATTTTACTGCGGATGCGGTCGTTGGCTTGCTACAAGCTATGCATAGGTTAGAAGAAGACCAAACGCGCATTAGCACAAAGTTTGCAGTATTAGAAAAACTGATGCTAGAAAGTGCGGTTGCTGCAGGTTTGCGTGGCGCAAAGCTGGTCGATATTGAAGATGTAAAAGCCGCAATCAACCGTAAATATGCACGCCACAGCTATATTGAAGCGCATTTACGTGATTCGATAGTCGATAACGAGCTGATGATTAACGTGCATGGTGAGGTGGTAGGGCAGATCAACGGCCTAACGCATATTGACCTTGCTGATGCCAGCTTCGGTTCACCGGTGCGAATTTCAGCTAACTGTTATGCGGGTCGTCTGGACGTGCTTACCATAGATCGTGAAGTGGCAATGAGTGGTCCTACGCATGACAAGGGTGTGATGATATTGCAAAGTTGGCTACATAGTAATTTTGCACAATTCAACCCGTTAAACCTCACTGCTTCATTGGTGTTTGAACAAGAATACAATGGTGTAGATGGCGATTCTGCTTCATGTGCAGAGCTGTTCGCCTTACTATCTTCGCTGTCACTACTGCCAATTAAGCAAGGCATTGCGGTGACCGGTGCACTTAATCAACATGGTGAAGTGCTTCCCGTGGGCGGATTGAACGAAAAAATTGAAGGTTACTTTAGAGTATGTAAAGACATTGGCTTAGATGGCAAGCAAGGTGTATTGATGCCGCATCGCAATATGCGACATCTGATGTTGAGCAGCGAGATTGTTGATGCTGTCGGCAATGGTCAATTTCATATAGCCACTATGAATAATGTGGCTGAAGGCATACTGCATATCACAGGACATACCTTGCAAGAGCTAAATATGTTGGCTGAAGCAAGATTAATGGCATTTAAACAAACGCTAGAAGCTAATTTACCTAAAATTTACACTAAATAAAAGTGCGTAATATTTATACATGCAAAAATCAGTTGAACATGATGACGCTAAATGCAGACTTGATAAATGGCTATGGGCTGCACGGTTTTTTAAAACGCGCAGTTTAGCTACGGTAGCTATTGAAACTGGCAAGGTACATGTAGATAGTGACAGAGTAAAACCAGCTAAAGAAGTACACCTCGGGCAAATTATTCATATTCGTAACCGAGACTTTGAAATTGAAGTCAGCGTACTAGCACTTTCTAACATACGTAAAGGGGCACCAGATGCAGCACTTTTGTATACAGAAACACCAACAAGTATTGCAAAGCGCGAAAATGCTAAAGCCACTGGAGAAGGTGAGCATGCTCTTCGTGAGCGTGGGGCAGGACGACCGACTAAAAGACAGTTGCGAGATATAAAGCGATTTACAGGTGGGGCCTATGGCTAGTCACTTTGAGGTTTTAAGATTAATTATCCGCAATTGTAATGCGCTAAAGAAATAGTTTTACGATGTTGATTTTTGTTGGTATTATTCCGTTCACAAGTTGAACGGAATAATCACGGTTCTATTAAAATGCTAACAGACGAGTATCGCTATAAAATTCTTAAATTGGTAGAAGCTAGACCTGACATTAGTCAGCGTGAGCTTGCCAAGGATTTAGGCATTAGTCTGGGTAAAGCTAACTTTTGTCTTAAGGCACTAATTGAAAAAGGTTTGCTAAAGGCCGCTAACTTTCGTAATAACCAAAATAAATTAGCTTACATGTATCTATTGACTCCAGCTGGTATTGAAGAAAAATCAAGCATCACGCTACGTTTTTTAAAATCAAAAATGCAAGAGTTTGAGTTGTTGCAGCGAGAAATAGAACAAATAAGTCAAGACGTGGGTTCACCTGAACAATTGAGAAATATCGGTTTCAACGATGCGCTGATTGTCAAATAATCCTATGCAATCAACTCAACCTATTACCCAGTTATTAAGCCGTCTTTGGCAGCATATTAATTCACGTCGACGTTGGCAATTTGGCCTTTTACTTATTTTGATGATTTTGGCTTCGTTCGCTGAAATATTAAGTATTGGCGCAGTATTGCCATTTCTTGCGGTTTTGACTGGGCCAAGTCGAATTTTTGTGCATCCGGCGGCTCAGTCATTTATAAAAGCATTTGAAATTAGCACTGCCGATCAGCTTTTGTTGCCACTAACAGTTATTTTTGGCATTGCTGCACTCATGGCAGGCGCGATGCGTCTACTTCTCTTATGGGCCAGCACACGTCTATCTTTTGCAACCGGTGCAGATATTAGTAATAGTATTTATCGACGTACGCTTTATCAACCTTACGCAGTTCATATTGCGCGCAATAGTAGTGAAGTAATCAACGGCATTTCAGGAAAAGCTAATGGCATTATCTACGGCACTATCATGCCAACATTAACACTCATAAGTGCTTTGTTTATGTTAGCCGCTATCCTGATTGCATTATTGGCAATTGATCCAATCATTGCCCTATCTGCCTTTGTTGGTTTTGGTGCAATATACGGTTTCATTATTGTAATCACTCGCACCCGAAAAATCAGAAATAGTCAGCATATTGCAAGAGAATCCACGCAGGTTATAAAATCTCTTCAGGAGGGGTTAGGTGGTATACGCGACGTCCTGATAGATGGCACACAAGAAGTTTACTGCCAAATTTATCGTAGCGCTGATTTGCGGTTAAGACAATCTCAGGGTGACAACCAATTTATCAGTCAAGGCCCTCGTTACGGTATGGAAGCGTTGGGTATGCTTCTAATTGCAGCGCTGGCTTATTTTCTTGCACAGCAATCAGACGGTGTAGCGAATGCCATTCCAGTTTTAGGTGCATTGGCACTAGGTGCTCAGCGATTGTTGCCAGTCATGCAGCAAGCCTATGCGGCATGGTCGTCAATTCAAGGTAGCCAGGCATCACTACAAGATTCGCTTGATTTACTTGATCAGCCATTACCAAATTATGCTGAACAAGCAGTTTCTCAGGCATTAAATTTTCGGGATGACATCAGCCTTAAGCAGGTTTCATTTCGCTATAGTCCTCAAATGCCTTGGGTGCTTAAAAATTTAGACATTCGTATTGTCAAAGGCAGTCGTGTAGGTTTTATTGGTGCGACAGGTAGTGGGAAGAGTACTCTATTGGACATTATGATGGGGCTGTTGCCACCTACTGAAGGGTCGCTTAACGTCGATGAGCAATTTATTACTGTGACTAACAATCGTGCTTGGCAGGCACATATTGCACATGTGCCACAGGTTATTTTTCTAGCTGATACTAGCATTGAGGAAAATATAGCTTTTGGAGTGCCAAAAGATAGCATTGATCATGAGCGTGTACATCAGGCTGCTTGCAAAGCTCAAATCAACGACATTATTGAGTCGTGGCCAGAGAAATATCAAACTTTTGTAGGTGAGCGCGGAATTCGCCTGTCTGGTGGGCAGCGTCAGCGTATTGGCATTGCACGTGCTCTATACAAGCAAGCAGATGTTATAATATTCGATGAAGCTACTAGCGCCTTAGATAATGAAACCGAGCAAGCTGTTATGCAGGCTATAGAGAATCTCAGTGACGAACTTACCATCCTCATTATTGCTCATCGTCTTACTACTTTGAAAAATTGTAATCAAATAGTTGAGTTGGGAGATGGTTGTATTCTTCGTCATGGTAGTTACCATGATATTATTTCTTCATCACAAAACTTAAATTGACTGATATAAAAATATGTTAAATAACACATCGATACTGATTACTGGTGGTACTGGCTCGTTCGGAAATACATTCGTGCCTATGACATTAGCGAAATACAATCCAAAGCGCTTAGTTATTTACTCTAGGGACGAAATGAAGCAATGGGAAATGGCCCAGAAATTCCAAGACGATCCACGTGTAGTTTTTGTGATTGGGGATGTGCGTGATAAAGATCGTCTTTCAAGAGCGCTTGACGGTATTGATTATGTAGTTCACGCGGCCGCCACAAAAATTGTCCCAACGGCAGAATACAACCCTTTTGAATGCGTAAAAACAAATATTGACGGTGCGATGAACTTAATTGATGCCTGCATTGATCGCGGTATAAAACGGGTGGTTGCACTTTCAACTGACAAGGCGAGTAATCCTATTAATCTCTATGGTGCAACCAAGCTTGCTTCAGATAAATTATTTGTGGCTGGAAATGGTTATGCGGGCACACATGAAACACGATTTTCTGTTGTGCGCTACGGCAATGTTATGGGCTCACGCGGTTCGGTTATCCCATTCTTTAAGTCATTGGTTCATACAGGGGTGTTGCCAATAACAGATGAGCGAATGACAAGATTTATGATTACGCTTGAAGAAGGGGTTGAGTTAGTATGGCATGCCTTCGATGACATGCAAGGCGGAGAAATTTACGTTAAGAAAATTCCTTCCATGAATATTTTAGACGTTGCTAAGGCAGTGGATCCAACAGCGGAGCTTAAGTTTATAGGTATTCGTCCTGGTGAAAAGCTTCATGAACAGATGATTGGTTTAGAAGATGCACCCTATACTTATGCCTACGAACATCATTACAAGATTTTACCGATGATACATAAGTGGCATACTGATCCACTGCGAATCAAAGATGGGGTTAGGGTGGCGGATGATTTTGTTTATTCTTCTGATAACAACTCAGAGTGGATGAGTGTTGAAGAGTTATCTACTTGGATTCAGAAAAATAACTCAAAAATTGGTGTGATTTAAAGCAAGATGAAATCAAGAGTTTTTATCACTGGAGGTTCTGGCCTGCTCGCTCTTAATTGGGCAATGGCAATTAAAGAGCAAAGTGAAGTGACATTAGGTATTCACGACCGAGAAATAGCTCCAGCCGGCATCAGTACTAAAAAAGTAGATATTGAATCGGTTGATAATATCATTCGAGTGTTTGAAGTGCTGCAACCAAAAATAGTTATTCATACAGCTGGTTTAACCAACGTAGAGCAATGCGAAGCTAAGCCAGAGTTGGCAAAACATATTAATGTGAAACTTGCAGCCAATGTTGCTGAAGCCTGTGCAAAATTACATGTGTCCCTAGTTCATATCTCTACAGACCATTTGTTTTCGGGTGCAACTTCATTAGTTGATGAATCCTACCCTTTATCGCCAGTTAATGTTTACGGAAAAACAAAGGCTGAGGCTGAATGCCATGTGCTTGAAGCCTATCCAGAGGCATTGGTGATAAGAACAAATTTCTATGGTTGGGGTACAAGCTATCGCCGTTCATTTAGTGACACAGTCATTCAAGAGCTAAGAGCCGGTAAAGAGTTGACGCTTTTTAACGATGTAACTTACACACCAATACTTGCCGAGGCTGTTGCAAAAAGTGTTCATGATTTAATTGACCATAAAGCAGCAGGTATATTTCATATAGTTGGTGACGACCGCCTATCCAAACATGAGTTTGGTCTTAAGCTTGCACAAGAGTTTAACCTTAATAGCAATCTAATTAAATCAGGCTACATCACTGATCGAACATCACTTATTCAGCGTCCAAATGATATGAGCCTATCCAATCAAAAAGCATGCAAGTTGCTTGGCAGAAAACTCGATGGTGTTAGCTTACACCTCGCAAGACTACATCAGCAAGAAAAAAACGGGCTTGCCCAGGAGTTGAAAAAATTATGATCCCTTACGGAAAACATCATATTGATGAGGATGACATTCAGGCAGTTGTGGATGTGTTAAGAAGCGGTATTTTGACCCAAGGCCCAGCTATTGAGGCTTTTGAGCAGGCTGTTGCCGAGTATGTTGGTGTTAAATATGCACTTGCAGTTTCTAGTGGTACGGCTGCGCTACATTTGGCGGCTTTGGCATCTGGCGTAGGTCCGGGAACATCGTTGATTACTAGCCCAATCACATTTGTTGCTAGTGCAAATGCTGCGCTGTATGCTGGCGCACGAGTTGTTTTTGCCGATATTGATCCAGCTACGATCAATATGTCTCCAAAATCTCTTAAAGATGCTTTAGCAAATAATCTTGATGTCCGGGCCGTTATTCCTGTGCACTTTGCAGGCTTACCATGTGATATGCCTGCAATTAAAATGCTTGCTGACCAGGCTGGCGTATCAGTAATTGAAGATGCGGCGCATGCATTAGGCGCAAGCTACCCAGATGGTCAGCGCGTTGGTTCTTGTGCTTACTCGTTGATGACTATTTTCTCCTTCCACCCCGTTAAGGCGATTGCTGCAGGCGAGGGTGGGATGATTACAACAAATGATGAATCTGTTTATAGAAAATTGTTGCGTCTACGTAGCCATGGGATCAATAAACTAGATGATCCATTCCAGTTACCAGAGGAGTCCGAGACTAACGGTGTGCGTGATCCATGGTATTACGAAATGCAAGAGCTGGGTTTTCATTATCGAATTACTGATATGCAGTGTGGCTTAGCACTATCTCAGTTTAAAAAGCTAGATAAGTTTATAGCTCGCCGAATAGACTTGGCTAAGAGATACGATGAAGCATTTGCAGGTATGTCTAATTGTCGTCCCGCACAAATCTGTGGTCGCGACCAAAGTGGACATCATTTGTATGTACTTCGAATAGATTTTAATTCTATAGGTATAAGTCGAGGAGAATTGATGCAGGAGCTTAGGTCAAAAGGAATTGGTAGTCAGGTACATTATATCCCAGTGCCAGCACAACCTCATTATCACCGGCTTGGCTTTAGGGCGACAGATTACCCCAATGCTCAGAACTATTATCAAGAGGCACTGAGCATTCCATTGTTTTATGACCTAACAAATGAACAGCAAGAACAAGTAATCATTGCTATTAAGGCGCTCGTGGGGTGAGGCTTGCTCTTGGCACAGTGCAATTTGGCCTACCATACGGTATAGCCAATCAGGCTGGACAAGTCTCGCGTTCAGAAGCTAAAGCCATGTTGCAGTTGGCCTCAGCTAGTGGTATGGATACCCTTGATACTGCCATAGCCTACGGTGATAGTGAAAAGTGTTTGGGTGAAGTAGGTACGCAAGGTTTCAAGATGGTCACCAAATTACCTGCATTACCGGACGGTTGCACAGATGTTAGTGGTTGGGTTGAGCAACAGGTTAATGCATCGCTTTCGCGCTTAGGTGTAACGGAAGTTTATGGATTGTTACTTCACCGTTCTGAGCAGTTGCTTGGCACAAATGGAGTTGCTTTGTATCAAGCGTTACAAGATTTAAAAGACAATAGCAAAGTGAAAAAGGTGGGTATTTCAATCTATTCGCCATCCGAGTTAGATGCGTTGACACAACATTACCGTTTTGATTTGGTGCAAGCACCATTCAACTTGGTTGATCAGCGGCTGTGTACTACTGGATGGATGCAACGTTTGAAAGATGCTGATGTGGAAATTCATACTCGCTCGGCTTTTTTGCAAGGTTTATTATTGATGAATCAAGCCGACATTCCAACTAAGTTTTCACCGTGGGATAGATTGTGGCAGACATGGCACCGGTGGCTTGCAGAGGGCGATGTTTCGGCAGTTCAAGCCTGCTTGGCCTTTCCGTTATCTTTTCCAGAGATTGACCGTGTAATTGTAGGTGCCGATAGCGTAAGCCAGTTATCGCAAATAATAAGTGCCACCAAGTGCACCACGAACATTCAGCTGCCTAATTTGCAATGTAATGATGCAGATTTGATTAGCCCAGCACGATGGACTGAGCTTTAAATACGAAAATGGACTTATTGCTCATACTTCGAGGTTTGGCTGCTTTATCAGTTGTTGTTTGGCATACTGTGGGCTATCAAAATGAACTTCCATCTTTGCTAAATACACCAGGAAGAACTGCTGTATGGCTATTTTTTGGACTTTCAGGGTACGTTATCGCTTACGGGTTTGTTCATAAGCGTTATAAATTAACAACTGCTGATTTAAAAGACTTTTATATAAATAGATTTTTGCGTATATATCCTCTATTTTTGCTACTCAGTATAATTTCGTATCTAACGTACTTGATAGTAAATGGCTACCCCCCATAGCGTTAGTGGATTTACCAGCACAGTTGTTGGCATTTCAGTTCAATCATGACTATGTATTAAGTGGCGTATTTTGGACGCTGGGAATAGAAATTCAATTTTATTTAGTTGCGCCTTTGTTGGCTATGCCGATGCTAATAGTGTTAGAAAGATCTCTGAGAATTAGGTTGATAGTGATATTTTTTATGTATTTTTTAATGGTGAGCTATGTTTATTATGTAGCTCACTTTTTGGGATGGTCGTATGATGGAAGAAACCTGCTTGCAAATTTACCACATTTTTTCGTTGGTATGGCCGCATGCTTGATAACGTCAAAATTTAAGCCTAGTAAAATAAGATTTAATGTTTACATTTTGAGTGCACTTACACTACTTGCTTACACAAATTGGCTTTATAGTGAGAGTCCAGGAAAGTATTGGTCAACTAGTGGGATGATAAAAGTTGATTTGATGATTTTTATGTTTATTCTAGCGCATGCTAGTCTAAGTCAAGATCGATTTAAATCGAACAAGTTTTATATTCCTTTTGCACTTCTAGGGACGTTATCTTACGGCATTTATGCTTGGCATGGCTATTTAATGAAATACTTACCGGAAGTATCCAACAAGCCGCTTGTGTTGATTGTAATTTCAGTAGGTGTCGCTTATTTATCTTACCGGTTCATCGAGTCACCTGCACTGAGATTAAAGCGAGAGAAAAATCACTCACCGATTGAGTCTGTGATTAAATAGACCGTGTATAAAGTTGGGTGAGTAATTAAGCTTGCCCATATTAATGAGATTTTTAGTAAAACTTAGGATAAACATATGCCTGTAGAAATTATTGCTGAACTTGCACAAGGATTTGAAGGAAGCCCAGTACAAGCTAGGCTGCTAATGAAAGCTGCTGCTGCTGCTGGTGCAGATGCAGCAAAGTATCAACTTGTATATGCAGATGAGCTAGCGACACCAGATTACAAGTATTATGAATTGTTTCGCTCATTAGAAATGGCAAATGATGTTTGGCAGGACTTGGCAATCTATGCGCAGGAGTTAGGTATTGGATTGCAAACTGACATTTTCGGAATTCGAAGTTTGCAACTGGCAGACAAAATTGGTGTAAGTGCAGTTAAGCTTCATGGAACTGATATTGCAAACATTGGTTTATTAAATGCAGTTGCAAAGAGTACTGTAAAAAAAGTGCTACTAGGTGCTGGTGGTGCATATTCAGCTGAATTACTCCAAGCCATCGATATTTTGTCAGACAAACAGGTGGTTGTTCTTCTTGGTTTTCAAGGGTATCCAACGCCTAATGAAACGAATCAAATAGATCGTATTCGCCTGCTGGCTGAGCGATTGGGCAAGACACATCCTAATGTGTCTATTGGTTTTGCTGATCATGCCCCACCAGAAAGCCCCTTACGTTATGCATTGGCTGCCGTGGCAGTCGGCGCTGGGGCAAAAGTGTTAGAAAAACATCTAACCCTTGGTCAGGTGATGAAGATGGAAGATCACGAATCGGCTCTGAATCCTGATGAGTTTCTGGTTTTTACTCAGACAATTAGGGACTGTGCTCAAGCATTAGGTGCTGGCTCTAACGCTGAAGATTTCAATATGAGTGAAGCGGAACAAGGCTACAGAAAAATGATTCGTCGACATGTGGTAGCCAATCAAGATATTAGTAATGGTTCGCGAATATCTCCTTCTGATCTTGTGCTGAAGCGAACCTCTTCAGAATCTTTTGTTAGTGATTTATCGTCGGTTTATCAAAAAATGCTGACACGTGATGTACTTAAAAACACCCCAATTCTGCCTGATGACATTATTTAAAAAGTGATTTCATAATGAAAAGACGTTTAGTAGCAGCTATTGCTTGTCGTAACCAAGGTTCACGACTTTATGGCAAGCCCATTCAAAATTTGGATGTTGAAAATAGCATTAGAATTATTGACAACATTATCGACTGTTTGAGAACACTTCACTGTATTGATGAAATAGTGCTTGGCATTTCTGAAGGTGTCGAAAATGAAGTATTCAAAAGCATAGCCGAAGAAAAAGGCCTGCGTTATGTAGTCGGCGATCAGGTTGATGTCTTATCGCGACTTGTAAAATGTGGAGAGTTAGCAAATGCAACAGACATTTTCCGTGTGACAAGTGAGTCACCTTTTCTTTATTTTGATCCAGTTGAAGATTTATGGAAACGTCATCAATTAGAACATGCAGATGCAACCTTTGTGGACGATGTGATTGATGGATGTGGATTTGAAATTGTTTCATTGAAAGCTTTAAAAGAGTCTCATGATAAAGGTGACAAAAAACATCGGTCTGAACTTTGTACTTTATATATTAGAGAACATCATCAAGAATTTAAGATCATCAAAGCAGAGCCACCAATGGAATTGATTCGCAAAGATTTAAGGCTAACAGTCGATAATCCTGAAGACTTGGCAGTGTGTCGAATAGTATTTGGTGCTTTTAAAGATCAGGCGCCAAGAATTCCAGTACCTGAAATTGTTGAGTTTCTAGATGCAAATCCAAATCTAATAAAACTAATTGCGCCTTTCACTGAAATTGGCTATTCAACTATGTACCGCTGGGGCTAGATGCTGCAGTCACTAATAATGTTTTAAGGATATAAAGATGGAAAAAATAACCAATTTTTCTAAATCACGTGAATTTTCAACTCAAATACACGACCTCATTCCAGGTGGTGCTCACACCTATTCTAAAGGTGATGATCAATTCCCATTAAATGCACCAGCTGCGATTACGCATGGTAAAGGCGCTAGGGTATGGGATTTAGATGGAAATGAGTTTATTGATTGTAGTATGGGTCTAACTTCCGTGTGTATTGGTCATGGTTATGAGCCAGTGGCTCAAGCTGTTGCGGACGCAGCTTTCCAAGGGACCAACTTTCAAAGACCAGCGCTTATTGAAATGGAGGCAGCAAAACTATTTCTTGAGACTGTTGAGTCTGGCGATATGGTGAAGTTTGCGAAAAACGGTTCAACCGTGACAACTGCTGCAGTGAAGCTTGCTAGAGCATTTACTGGGCGCAATCGTGTAGCAATTTGCCGCGAACATAATTTTTTCAGTTTCGATGATTGGTTTATTATCACGACCCCGTGTGATCGAGGAATTCCTGAAAAAACACGAAGCATGACAGCTTTGTTTAGCTACAACAACTTCGAGTCAGTGGAACAATTACTTTCTAACAATGATCACGACATAGCATGTTTGATTTTAGAGCCAGTTAAATTTGACCCGCCAAAAGATAATTTTTTGCATAAAGTGGCAGAACTTTGCAAAGACAGGGGTGTTTTGTTGATTCTTGATGAAATGATTTCTGGATTTAAATGGAGTCTTAAAGGTGCACATAACTACTACGGTGTTAAACCTGACATGTCCACTTGGGGTAAGGGGATAGCCAATGGCTTCTCCGCTTGCGCTTTAACAGGCCGTGCAGACATTATGGAGCTAGGCGGTATACGTCAAGAGGGTGAAGACAAACTGTTTTTAATTTCAACTACACACGGTGCAGAAACAACTGGTCTTGCAGCAATGAATGCAACAATAAATGCATTTAAAAAGCACGATATGATTGCTAGTAACTGGCAACGTGGTGCAGATATAAAACAGCGGGTAGAGCAAGTAATTCAAAAACATGGTTTACAAAGTGCCTTGCAATTTATAGGGTATCCTTGTTTATTAGCGCTTGTTTGCCGTAATGCTGAAGGTAACCCCGATGATGCATTTCGTACCCTGATGATGCAGGAAATGATTGCAAGAGGAGTGTTGTTTCAAGGTTTATTTTACACAACATGGTCTCATCAGCAAGCTGAACTAGATCACTTTGTAATGGCATTTGATGAGTCATGCGCCATATACAAAAAGGCCATTGATGCAGGTAATACCAATACATTGCTGATTGGACGCCCAGCCAAAGCTGTATTTCGTAAGAAAATTTAGTATCAAGATTAAGGATTAGCCTTGAAGGTTGCATTAATTTCACTGGACCAAAAGTGGGAAGATAAAGCTTACAATATGCAGCGCTGCACAGAGTTGACTGCGCGTGCTGCCGAGTGTGGAGCTGATTTAGTGATATACCCTGAAATGACGTTGACGGGATTTACATTAAATACCGAACTATCAGCAGAAAATCCAGAACATTCCCCTTCATTATTGGGGTTTAGTGCTTTAGCTAAGCAAAATAGAATTGCGCTCGTTGCTGGCATGGTAATGAGTAGTGCCGATAAAGCGGAAAATACGCTAATAGCTTACTCGGACGATGGTGTTGAGCAAGCAAGATATGTCAAGATTCACCCCTTTTCCTTTGCAGGTGAAGATCAATTTTTTCAGCCGGGCAATAAGTTGGCAAAAATGAAGATGCCTGAATTTACGTTAGGGTTTTCCATTTGCTATGATTTGCGTTTTCCAGAACTATATAGTGCGCTGGCTAAAGATTGTGATCTGCTTGTTAATATCGCCAACTGGCCAAAACGCAGGGTGTCTCATTGGAGAAGTTTGCTTCAAGCTCGCGCCATTGAGAATCAGGCCTTTGTTATCGGCGTAAACCGTATTGATGTTGATGGCAATGGTTTGGAATACGAGCGTAGCTCTGTAATTGTGAATGCTAATGGAGAGTTCATCGACCCCTTTCTCACAGAAGGTGAAATGGATATTTACGAAGTAAGCCATGAAGAATTGCTTAATTTTAGGCAGGAGTTTTCTACTCTTCAGGATAGATTGCCGGATTTGTATCGAGTAATTATATAAATGGTTTTATTGAAAATTGCTTTTCGTACTGACGCATCTGCCGAAATAGGTACAGGCCACTTCATGCGCTGCCTAACCTTGGCGATTCAGCTCAAAAAGCAAAGTGCGCAGATAAACTTCATTAGTCGAAATTTGCCAAAACATTTGAGTGAAATGCTCAAAGCAAAGGGGATTGAATACATTTCCTTGACTACAGATGCTACACAAGAACCAATCGATGAGTTGGCTCACGCTAATTGGCTAGGTACCAGTCAATTCCAAGACGCTCAAGCAACAATTCAAGCATTGGCTAATCAATCTTGGGATTGGATTGTTGTAGATCATTACGCACTGGATGAACGCTGGGAAAAAGCAGTCCGTGCGAGTTGCAAAAAGCTAATGGTCATTGATGACCTTGCAGATCGGCAGCACGATTGTGATGTGTTACTAGATCAGAATTATTATACAGATATGCAAATGCGCTACATTGGCAAAGTTCCTGCGCATTGCCATTTATTGTTAGGCCCACGCTATGCATTATTGCGTGAAGAATTTAGAAGACTGCGTAAGCAGGTTAAACGTCACACAGGTGAAGTAAAAAGAATATTAGTGTTTTTTGGGGGTGTGGATCCAGACAACTACACCAGTTTAGCGATACAAGCATTGGCAGAATTAAAGATTACGCAACAAGTGGATGTAGTTATTGGAGCACAACATCCCGATTGTGAACAAATTCAGCAATCTTGCATAGCGCATGGCTACAGTTGTTATGTTCAAACGCCACTAATGGCGGAGTTGATGGCGGCGGCGGATTTGGCAATCGGAGCAGGAGGTTCTGCTAGTTGGGAGCGATGTTGCTTAGGATTGCCTGCCTTACTATTAGCAATGGCTGATAATCAAATTAAAATAGCAAAAGCATTAAATTCAATTAATGCCTGTTTTTATGTTGGAGATAAGATTACTGTGAGTTTAATAACTATTCAGATATCCATAAGGAAATTGTTAGATACGCCCAATCAGATTCGGATTCTTTCACAGCAGGCTTTCTCGCTTGCTGATGGAGAGGGTTCAATTAGAGTGTGTAAAGAGTTAGGTTCCTAAAATGAACATTTCCATCTTATGTACCGACACCAATCACCCTGTTGTTAATTATTTACGAGAGTGGTCTAGCAAAATGTCTATTATTGGACACAGTGTCTCCCTTGTATTTGACAAATCCCAACTAATTGGTGGAGATGTTCTTTTTCTTGTTTCATGCAGTCAAATGGTTACAGATGTTGAACGAGATAAATACACAGCAACATTAGTATTGCACGCAAGTGATTTGCCTAAAGGTCGAGGTTGGTCACCATATGTTTGGTCAATTTTGGACGGTGCTAAACAAATAACGGTAAGCTTACTTGAAGCGTCAGAGCCAGTAGATAGTGGGCCTATATGGTTAAAAACAACCTTTACACTCGAGGGACATGAATTGCTTGATGAAATAAACTCGAAACTATTTGAGGCGGAGCTTTATTTAATGACCGAAGCCATTGAGCATTTTTCTGATATCCGTCCGACTATGCAAATTGGTGAATCTGGTGAATATATGAAAAAGAGAACACCAGCTGATAGTATTCTTGATGCCCATAAATCTATTGCGGAACAATTTAATTTATTGCGAGTGGTTGATTCAGAGAGATACCCTGCTTTTTTTATTCATCAAGGGTATAAGTATCTTATTAAAATTGAGAAAGTTAAAAGTGAATAGTCAAGAAGTTGCTATTGCAGGTAGGAAAATTGGTGCTGATTATCCGCCATTCGTCATCGCCGAGATGTCAGGCAATCATAATCAGTCTTTACAACGTGCATTAGAGATTGTTGAAGTAGCTGCCAAAACTGGCGCACATGCACTAAAAATTCAGACTTACACTCCAGACACCATGACGCTTGATTTAGATGAGCGAGAGTTTCACATTAGTGACCCAAAAAGTCTGTGGGCTGGTAGCTCGCTATATAAACTTTATGGTGAAGCGTATACGCCGTGGGAATGGCATAAACCAATTTTTGATCGGGCTCGTGAGCTCGGCATCATCGCTTTCAGCACTCCGTTTGACGATACAGCTGTCGACTTTTTAGAAAATTTAGACGTGCCTTGTTACAAAATTGCCTCTTTTGAAAATACTGATTTACCACTGATTCGCCGTGTGGCAGCTACAGGAAAACCGTTAATTATTTCTACCGGCATGGCAAGTATCGCTGAACTAGATGACACCGTAAAAGCCGCCCGCGAAGCTGGTTGTAAAGACCTGATTTTGCTCAAATGCACCAGCACCTACCCAGCCACCGCCAACAACACCAACATTCTAACTATCCCACACATGCGCGAACTGTTTGGCTGCGAAGTTGGTTTGTCTGACCACACCATGGGCGTTGGTGTTTCGGTTGCCAGTGTAGCATTAGGTGCAACCGTGATTGAAAAGCACTTTACACTCAACCGTGCTGATGGCGGTGTGGATAGCGCCTTCTCGATGGAGCCAGTCGAAATGGCGCAGTTGGTAACTGAGACCGAGCGGGCTTGGCAGGCGCTTGGGCAAGTTGGTTATGGACCGACCGATGCCGAGAAAAAGTCTATCCAATTCCGCCGTTCACTATACATAGTGCGGGACATTAAGGCTGGGGATATGCTAACGCGCGAAAATGTACGCGCGATTCGGCCAGGACTAGGACTGCCGACGAAATATTTGGAAATGGTGCTGGGTAAAACCGTGCAGCAAGATGTTAAACGCGGGACAGCGTTAGGATGGGAGTTATTGGGGTGAAAGTACATAGTCTAAGAGAATTTAATCTGCAGATGTTAGCTCCACTGACTGAGATTCTCACAAATCGCTTTATACTCAGACCACTTAGCGTGGATGATGTTAGCGTCCGTTATGCTGGCTGGTTAAGTGATAAATCCACAAGTCAATATATCACTACTAAGCTTAATCTTGCTGAACTTCGACAATATGTACATGAGCACAGTAATCGGGAGGATGTGTTATTTCTAGGCATCTTCGAAAAGGAGACTGGACTGCACATTGGAAATATCAAATTTGAACCAGTTAACTCTAAATTAGGTTACGCAATCATGGGTATCCTTATTGGCGAGAATGACTGGAGGGGGCAGGGCGTAGCTAAAGAAGCGATTTTGGCAAGTGCGGAGTGGTTACGTAAGCATCGCAATATTAGAGAGATTGCGTTGGGCGTTAGCCGTGCCAACACTGCTGCTATTCGGGCATACCAAAAGGTTGGTTTTGTTGAGGAGTCGACTAAGTTCATTCCAATTGTCACAGATGAAAACATGACGATGGTTTGGTATTTAAAGACATCACAACATAAGTAAATCGAGTTGAGGCCAGCGTGAATATTTTTGGGTTGCCGATAGTGTATTTTATAAGCAAGTCCAGTCGCATGAACATGATAACGTCATAAATGTGAATCTGTATTAGGGCTTGTCAGTCTAATTAAGGAGTGATGCAAAGAGTGTTGAACATTATAGAAAAGTTGTTGATGAAAAACCGGACTATCGTAACAAGCGATGTAAGAGTTTGCATGGACATCATTAGTGCGCAGTACCCTATCAAGTTGCATGAGTATCCAACTGGTAGCGAGTACCAGACATGGGTCATTCCACCTGAGTGGAATGTGAAAAAAGGTACTTTGTCTGACGGAAAGAATATTATCGCTACTCATGATGAGTCTCCTCTTTTCGTTGCACGCTATTCACTTCCATTTAAGGGAAAAGTAACTAAGGAAGAGCTAATCAAACACACTTTTACTAATCCTGCTAGGCCAAACGCTTTTTGCTATGAGTTTCGTCTTGCTTATAACTATCAACGTCGACTAAAGGAATGGCGTATCGCGTTACCTAATGATCGGCTACAGTCACTACCGGACGGTGAGTATGAAGTAGAAATTGATGTTGAGGTAAAACCAGGAAACATGATTGTTGCTGAATCAGCACATCAAGGGGGAAGTGGTTATTGGTTTACCTTCCTGGCTCATTATTGCCACGTTGCACAAGCTAATGACGGATTGGCTGGGGTAGCTGTTATGCTGGAAGTGGTGGAACGCATACGGCGTAAATATCCTAAGTCTCGTTTTGGCTATAAGGCTCTACTAATGCCAGAGACTATTGGTAGCAGCGTGTACGCAGCTACTCACGAAGCTGAGCTTGACGCAACTATTGGTGCTGTGTTTAGTGAAATGGGTGGTGCGGAGTCACCATTGCAATTGGTGTTTTCACGTCGAGGCGATACTTATATTGACCGTATTTTTCTACAGGTTCTTCGCAAGCAAGGAAAATTACCCTGCCGTTTGGTACCGTTTCGCAAGGGGTGGGGGAATGATGAGCTTGTCTTTGATGCGCCTGGCTTGGGTGTGCCAGTCGTTTCTATGGATCGGCACCCGTTCGAGGCATATCACACACATCATGACAATATGGATCTAGTCAAACTGGATAAACTTGAAGAGGTGGTCGCCGTGCTGATGGGTGTTGCTGATGTTCTAGAGCAAGATTACATTCCGCGTCTTCGGAATAGAGTGCCTGTATATTTAACCCGATATGACCTGTATTCAGACTGGACCAGTCAGCGTGAGCAGTACGATGTTAATATGTTGCTGTTAGATAATATGTGGAGCGGACTGTCTGTACTTGACATTGCGCTTAAACATAACTTGGATGTCGACATGGTACAGGGATACTTTAAGAAATTTGCCGAGAACAATCTAATTGACACTGTTACCGTAACACCAGAGTACAGCCGTACGGTTCGGTTTTTACCCACTTTTCCATTGGAGTAGTTTATGCGTCTTCTTTTTACCTCAGGCACAGCACGAGGTGGTACAAATTTTCGTACCCTTATGCTCAACAGTCACCCGCAGATCCAGATGTCTCTCGATCCGTTTATTCCATTGTTTCGTTTTTATCGTGATAGCCTGCTCAGGGAAAATAGTTCAGGATTGAGTGCGCCATCCGGTGTGCTGGATGACTATTATTTTAGCAACACGAAACTGAAAATCATGAAGACGCTACAAAATGCCAATCCTGATATTCCTTTCGATATGTCGCAGTGGGAGCAGCTAAAGATCGCTATAGCCAGCCGTATGAATTTGGCCTCGATGAACCTGATTCCTCACCTCGATAAACTGCCTGCACCAACTTTTCGAGAAACCTTTTACAACACAATGAAGGTTGTCGCTTCAGGCACCGATAAGAGCGCTGAGTTGGTCTGGACTGGTTTTAATGACAATTGGGCAATGGAATTTTTCCCCTTGATAGCTCAGTTGATTCCAGAGGCAAAATTTATGCTGCATCTGCGTGACCCACGTGCGGTGGTGTTTTCTTCCGAATTTGCGGAACCCGATCCAGCCAAGCGGCCAACAGTAATCTCATTTGCACGACATTTGCGTAAGTATGCTGCTTTTGCGAGTGTTTTACCGGGCAACCCACATCTGCAAAAACGACTGATGGTGACTCGCTACGAATCGTTTATTCAAAATCCAGAAGTCGAAGTGCGTCGTATGACCAATTTTCTTGGCATAGAGTATAACCCGCAAATGATCGATATAGGCCGCTTCCGCAAGGCTGACGGTAAAGCTTGGCCATCGGATTGGGAAATTTATAAAACGTCAGATAATATTTGGCGTAAAGATATGCCGAGGGATATGGCAGAGTTGACTGAATTTGTGTGTGACCCAGACATGAGGCTACACGGCTATCAACCGGAAATTTACGATCCGTCAGTTGGTTTGTCACGCAAAGCTTTTGAGTTTGCGTTACGCAATTCACGAGAATGCTTGGGATGGCGTACAGATTTCGCTGAGATTGAACAGACGATAGGTAGTGAGCTCTATCGCAAACAGATGCTGAAAACAGAAAGCGAGTACTCAAAAGAGGAGATTGAGCGATGCTTCCTGTTTCCGGAGGTGTATCGACAAGTTCAACAGCTGGATGGTGTAGCACATCAAAAAAACAATTAGCAATGTCAGAAAAGTCAATATACAAGGGGAATTCATGAGTTCAATATCTAAGCCTAAAACCGGTACTAGTGAAGAGGTGCTAAATTATTACTCTCGCAACTGGGACAAAATCGCAAACTGCTACACCATGGATGAGGCGGGACTGCCGAGTGATCCAGCTTGGTATCGCCGACGCCTCTATCAGCAATTTCTTGAACGCACTCGACCTAAGTCTGTATTGGATATCGGTTGTGGTGGCGGATGGACTGTGCTTGACGCAATCGAGCGAGGTGTGGATGCGCGAGGTGTGGAGCCGGTTGCTGAACTTAAAGAGTTCGGTTGTAAGTTGTTGCAGCAGCACGGGCATGATTCTGCTCGAATTACTCAAGACGACTTGTCTAGTATTTCTGATTTGCCTGCAGCATCAGAAGACTGTATTGCCCTGTTGAGTGTATTGCCGCACGTGCCAAGAAACAATTGGGATGATGTGCACAAGGATATTGCGCGTACGCTAAAGCCGGGTGGACGATTGATTGCTGCTTATCGCAACGAATTGTTCGATCTATTTACATTCAATGGAATTACTATGGAGTTTTACGATAGTTCATTGTGGGATAACGAAGTATTAACATCTTTGCGCAATAACAATACACTTGATATGTTGAAAGGATTGATCACAAATCCAGATGTGCCTGGCCCTTATTTCAGTGCAGCTTTGGACAAGTCGTTCGGCAAGCTGGATCGTATGAAATCTAATCCAATGACTATGCCATCGTACTTAGAACAGTTCGGACTGAAAGTTGAGCGCACTCGTTTTTTCCATTTTCATTGCGTGCCACCAATTCTTGCCGACAAAATTAAAGATTACCGTAATATAAACCACCAGATGGAAATGACGATGTCCGATGATTGGCGAGCAACTTTCATGGCTGCCATATTTATGGTTGAGGTCGTGAAAGCGTGAACGAATCGAATAAGCAAGCAAACGAGTTGACGCTGGTTGGAGAGGGTCAAAAGCGCCGATACAACGAGTCTTATTTTTCGGTATATCGGGAAGACCCAAAGCGGGTGGAGATGTATCGAGCAGAACGTGACAGGATCGAAAAGTTGAATCCATTTGGTCGGATACTTGATGTGGGTTGCGGTTTAGGAGGTTTTCTGGCTGAGTTTGACACTCAGAAATGGTCTCGTTATGGCATCGATGTTGCGGATTTAGCTATCCAGGAAGCGCGTTTAAAGGGTATTAAGGTTAATGACTTTGGGGATGCGTACAACTATCCAGATCGATTCTTTGATGTAATTGTGTTTCGTGGATCGTTGCAGTTAATTCCAACACCATTTCTAGCAATTGAGACATGTATTCGTCTTTTGGCACCCGGAGGGTATTTGATTTTTCTATCTACACCAAATTCAAATAGCCCATATTACCGCCGCTATAAGACGCTACCATTCCTAACGCCGCATGCTAATTTTTTGATACCTTCAGACATCATGATGAAGGATGCATTGCAGAATTTTGGACTTGAGGTAGTCGATATTCGCTATCCGTATATTGGTGGCCCCTATGCACGCCCGTTGCGAGACCATTTGCTATATCTGCTCAGCTATGTGGGTATCAAGCGAAAATTTCCTTTCTGGAGAAGCGTGATGGAAATCTACGCTCGTAAACCAAATTAGAGTAGGCTGGTTACTCATACGTGAACATAGAACACAGGAACTATAAGTGAACGAAATCCCGAAACGGCATGGTCAAGAAATGTTCAATATGATGGGGCGTCTATGGCCTATCTGCAGGAGCATTACTGGTGACGGTGTTCGACAAACTTTGGCTATTCTTAGTGAGAAATTGCCAGAAATGGTGATCCATGAAGTTCCGACAGGGACACGTTGCTACGACTGGGTGATACCGAAGGAGTGGTCTATCCGGGCTGCGTATATCATCGATCCAGAAGGAAATAGAGTGCTAGATTTTGTTGATAGCAATTTGCATGTAGTCAGTTACTCAATGCCAGTCGATATGGAAATTGATCTTGATGAATTGCAGATGCACCTACACTCGTTGCCAGAATTGCCTGAGGCGATTCCTTATGTAACTTCATACTACAAAGAAAATTGGGGATTCTGTCTAGCGCACAGTGTACGCCAAAAATTGGTCCCTGGACGCTATAAAATTCGTATTGATAGCGATCTTAGGGATGGCAGTCTGACTTATGGTGAGATTTTTTTCCCAGGAGAATCAGGAAAAGAAGTGCTACTATCTACCTACATCTGCCATCCTTCGATGGCCAACAATGAACTTTCAGGCCCGTGCGTAACTGCACAGTTGGCTCAATGGATAAAGGGGCTAAATAGACGATTTTCTTATCGCATCGTATTTGTTCCTGAGACAATTGGTGCGATCTGTTATATCAGCCGTAATTTGCAGCATTTAAAGGCAAGTACTATTGCCGGATATGTAATGACATGTGTAGGTGACGAACGAGCTTGGTCGTTCATGCCATCACGACAGGGTAATACATTGAGCGATCGAGTAGCACGTCATGTGCTCAAACATTTTGCGCCGGCTTACAAAGAGTACTCGTTTTTGGAACGAGGCTCAGATGAGCGCCAGTATTGTAGTCCGGGGGTTGATCTGCCGATATCGTCGGTGATGCGATCAAAGTATGCGACCTACCCCGAGTATCACACTTCATTTGACAATATGGATCTGGTAACTATGACTGGTCTTGAGCAAGCTTTTGTTGCTCACCAAAAAATCATTGAGGTGATCGAAGCAGACTGTACGCCAAGAAGCTTGGTCCTATGTGAACCCAAAATGAGTGATCGCGGATTGCGCCCGACCACTGGTAAGGTTGGTTCCGCGCATAGTAGCCTTGATATGATGAATCTTATTGTCTATGCGGATGGGACAAGGTCTCTACTGGAAATCGCAGAAGTTATTAATGTCCCCGCTTGGGATTTGCGGCAAACGGTGGATAAGTTGGCAGGGCTGGGCGTGCTTGGAATTGAAGAAGATAAATGAAGCCGGTGATGCCGACATGCCAGAATGAGAAGTTGGAAAAAATTATTCCAGAGAGGTTAACTGCTGGCAAAGTCTATAGGGATTTTGACAGAATTATAAATTATGTTGAAGATTGGATCGAAAAACAAAACCCGAGGGTTTCAAGCTGCGATGGCAGTCATGTAAAGGCCCGCATCATCCAGCGTATTGTAGAGATTACCAATGCCGAATATGCGAAAAAAACGGCTGCAAATGCGGATAAATTGGCGAGCCAATCTTCTCTTGCCCCACCATTTTTTGTGGCTGGCGGATTGGAAGTAAATAGCGAAACAGGCATTGTTTCTGTTTCACTAAAACAATGGTTTCTACATATTGGTTTGTTTATGGTTACCTGGTTGCATATGCTGCTACATCTGGTAATAGCCATCTTCAAACGAGGCCAAGAGGAATCCGTCCCAACAACTATACTCATGGAAGCAGGTGGTGGATATGAGGAATGTGATGAGCGTTTTGTTCGGTTCTGTAGATTAGGGCCGATCGCACCCCTTTCATCCGCGCACATGGTAATTGTACGTACGGTGAATGTACCAAACAAATTGACAGACCCGTCCTTTTGTTATGTTAAACATCCGATTCCCCATCTTGTTAACACGCGGCTGCAGAGATATCATAGAGTCCTGCTTATAGCACA
The DNA here is from genome assembly GCA_030693535.1 of Methylotenera sp. Next base: position 23,354 of record JAUYAL010000009.1, on the reverse strand, counting down.
ACACCTACTTGCCCCCATAATATTTCTCCGCGCTTTATGGGTGTGCCCAATCAGCATCCTGCTTGCACGTGATATTGCCTATGTGCCGATGGTGAGCTGGCTTGATAAAAAGAGTTTGATAGAGTCAATTGTAGTGACTACTTCGGCGTTTATGTCTCAGCCTCTATGGATGAAGGGGCTATATGGCCAGCGTTTTAAGCTTCATATGGTGTGGTACTCGCAAAATTTTATGCCAAAAGTATACGTTGGGGAGCAAATACGTTCGAGTTTGCCTTCTGCAAGACATATGAGGGTCGATGTTCACTGGGTGTGGACAGAGGGATTTAAAACATATCTTGGCTCTTTAGGTCAAAAGTCTCAGGTTAATGTTGTTGGTCCAATTCTTTGGTATTTACCCGATAAGACCATAGAAGCTTCTAGTGAGTGTTTAAAAATTGCTGTTTTTGATATTACTCCGTTGCCAGATGAAGCTCAGCCATTCGGAGCCATAAAAAACTATTACTCTGTGGCTACAATTCAAAAGTTTATAACCGATATAGTTGATGCATGTAAACATATTGAGGAGATTTCAGGGAAGCAAATATTGATTCTGCTAAAACATAAACGAAAACCAAAAGTAGGGCATCACTCATCTCAATATTTGAAATTTATAGAGAGTATTGAAAACAATAATCCAAATTTCAAATTAATTGATAATCAAGTTAATTTGTTTGGATTGCTAGAAAAATGTGAGATTTCCATTTCAGTGCCTTATACATCAACGGCTTATATTGCTGCAAAATTGGAAAAACATGCGATATATTACGATCCATTTAGCGAGTTGATTCCTATGTACGAAATAAATAAATTTGTTCACTTTGCATCAGGGCAGTCAGAGTTGGCAATGTTGCTTGATAAACATCTAAAAAATGATAGACGAATTTAGAAGCGCAGTAAGCAAAGATACTCAGCGACACTATGTTTTGATTTTGTGGAAAAGGAAAAGAAACATTGGGAGTATTGCTCATACATTTTATCGCCACTTGGCGGATCAATTGGCTAACAATAGGCATGTGGTGCTGGTAGATCCAGAAATATCAGCTATTCGTGTAATAGAATCATGTGTTGCAGTTATATCTATGCCTTTTACCTCAACAGCAATAATTGCCAGAGAAATGGGAAAACCTTCGGTTTATTATGATTCAAGTGGTTTGTTGCAGAAAGATGATAGGGCCGCACATGGCATTCCTATTCTTTCGACAAGTGATGAGTTGACGCGTGCCTTGCTGATCAAGTCGCGATTTACTAGGCATAGTTTTGACAAAACACACTTTTCATAAAATAGCGCATGCTTTAACTAGTGAGCAAAATGAAGGCGCTAGTGATTCATTGACTTTGGCCCTGTACGCCACCGATGCCAGTATGTACCAAATGCAACCGTTGGCTGTGAAGACTCCTGTAGATCGGGCAGACATGCTTAAAGCCATTCGATACTGCGCTGATAAAAAATTACCGTTGCTTGCACGCGGTGGCGGTACTAGCTTGACGGGGCAATCAATCGGTAAGGCGGTGATTCTGGATGTCTCTAAACACATGACTCGCGTGCTGGAACTGAACCTAGAAGAGGGTTGGGTGCGGGTGGAGCCAGGGTTGGTGTGTAGCAATCTCAATGCATTTCTTAAGCCACATGGCGTGCACTTTGCCCCTGACCCTGCGACCGAAAATCGTGCCAATATAGGTGGCATGATTGCTAATAATGCGGCGGGTATGCGCTCGGTGCGTTATGGTATGACGATTGACCATGTGTTGGAGCTTGACTTGGCTCTGGCCAGCGGAGAGGTGTTGCATTTGTCTACATTGGATGCAGCGCAATGGGCTGCAAAGGCTGCGCGGTCGGACAGCGAAGGTGCAATATATCGTGATGTTCGTGACTTAGTAACGAAAAATGCAGAGGAAATTCGGCAACGCTACCCTAAGGTAATACGACGTTCTGGCGGCTACCCATTAGATGCGCTGGTTGATGCCAATTCTTGTAATCTCGCCAAGTTAATTTGCGGTAGCGAAGGCACGCTGGGTGTGATTTTGGAAGCCAAGCTGCAGCTCACCCCGTTACCCCGTTACAGTGCTGTGTGTTTGGCACATTTTGATACTTTGGAGGCGAGCTTGCGGGCGTCTGCACCCATCGTGGCGCAAAACCCGTCAGCAGTGGAATTGATTGACGGCGTGATTTTGCATCAGGCACGGGCGCACCCACTGACGCGCAATATTTGTACTCTACTTGAAGGTGAGCCGGCCGCCGTATTGATTATCGAGGTGCAGGGTGATGATTTTGATGACACGGTTGCACACATCCAGCGTATTGTCGATAGTCTGCTAGGCTGTGCTTATGCTACACCGTTGATGACCGAAGCAAAGGCCATTCAGGCAGTTTGGCAACTTCGCTCTAGCGCTCTTGGGCTGATGACGACCGTGCAGGGTAACAGAAAGCCGGTGCCTTATATTGAAGATGCTGCTGTGCCACCTGAGCATTTGGCAGATTATGTGGGTGAGGTGTTGGCTGTTTGCAGCAAGTATGATCAACCGGTATCGTTGTTTGGCCATGCCAGTGTTGGCCTGATGCATATTCGTCCCTTACACGACCTTCACCAACCTGCAGAAATTAGCCGCATGAAGCAGATTCAGGAAGATGTATTTCCGCTGGTGCAAAAGTACGGTGGTTCTTGGAGTGGCGAACATGGCGATGGCATTGTGCGCGGCGGTTTTAACAAGAGATTTTTTGGCGATCAGCTCTACAACACATTTCGGGAAATCAAGCAACTGTTCGATCCAGAAGGGCGCATGAATCCAGGCAAGGTGATTGAAACACCACCGGTTGATAGCCACTTGCGTTTTGGTTCAGCCTATCAGGCTTTGAATATAGAAACTCGTTTTCATTTTCGTGCGCAAGGCGGCATGTTGGCCGCGGCTGAACAATGCACCGGCGTAGGTGCTTGTCGCAAAACTCTGGCGGGTGTTATGTGTCCATCCTATATGGCAACGCGCGATGAAGTTCACAGTACCCGAGGTCGAGCCAATGCCTTGCGACTAGTGTTGACTGGTCAGCTTGGCACAAACGGGTTAGCAAGCAAAGAACTTAAATCAACGATGGATCTTTGCCTAAGTTGCAAAGGCTGTAAAGGCGAATGCCCTAATAGTGTAGACATGGTTCAACTTAAAGCTGAAGTGCTGTATCAACATCAAAAGCGACATGGCGTTACACTTCGCTCACGTTTTTTTGCTTATCAATCCAGCTTAGCATCATTGGTATCTGGCCCGCAGGCGTTATTGATTAATGGGTTGATGGCGCTGGCACCGCTCCGTTGGTTATTGCAAAAGGCGTTAGGCTTAGATTGCACAAGGCCATTGCCGCGTTTTGCCCAACAGCGCTTGAGTAGCTGGTTTGAAAAGCGCAGTATTACATATACAGCGAAGGCAGGTAAAGGCCATGTTGTGCTCTTTAACGATACTTATACCGAACACTACTTACCTCAAGTGGGTCGTGCTGCTATTGAAGTGCTAGAAGCCGCTGGCTATCAGGTTGAGCTGGCAAGTTTAGGTGACAGCCAACGTAGTGCTATTTCGCAAGGCATGCTCGATCAAGCCAAACGCAACGGCACATGGCTTTTTCAGCAGCTTGATACTCAGTTTGCTGGAAAAGCACCGATTTTAGTCTGCGAACCAAGTTGCGCTTCGGCTTTGGCGGATGATTTACCTGACCTGTTAGATGATGCTGAACTTGCGCAACGGATTTCTAGTCGAGTGCAGATGATTGATCATTTTTTAGAACAGGAGTTGTCCGCAGGTCGGTGTACGCTACCTTGGAAAAAGCTAGATTTTGAATCGGGCGTAGTGCCAGAATTTCTAGTACATGGCCATTGCCACCAAAAAACTTTGGACGGTGGTCGTTGGACACACCGCTTGTTGGCGCGTATACCTGGGGCTATAGTACATGATACCGAGGCAGGTTGCTGTGGCATGGCCGGCTCGTTTGGTTATGAAGTTGAACATGCTTCACTTTCTAAAGCCATAGCGGAGCAACGTCTTTTGCCTTGTTTATCTAAGACCGAAGTTTCAACGCAGATAGTTTCAAATGGTTTTTCCTGTCGTCATCAGATTGCTGATTTAAGCGGCCGTAAGTCGTGGCATGTTATTGAAGTGCTACGAAGTTTTTTGTGACGCAACATCAAGTTAAGCACTCGCTTAGCTTCCATGCGAGTGCTAAGCAACTGTATAATGAATATGTTAGTTAAATTGTATTGCTGGAGATCTATTTGTGCCTAAAGTTCTAATTACCACCGTACCTTTTGGAGATAAAAACCGACTACCCATAGAGCAACTTGAGGCGGCAGGTATTGAGTATTTAATCAATCCATTAGGGCGAAAACTTAAGGAAGATGAGTTAGCTGAGATGGTTGCCGATTTTGATGTGCTGATTGCTGGAACTGAAGATATTACTGATGCTGTGATGGCTAAAGCCAGTCACTTAAAACTGATTTCCCGTGTAGGTATAGGCTTAGATAATGTTGATTTGCTGGCAGCTGAACGGCGTGGTATTAAAGTGAGCTATACCCCAGATGCTCCAGCACCGGCAGTGGCTGAATTGACTATCGGCTTAATGTTGGTGTTATTGCGATCAATGCATGTTTCTAACGCTCAAATGCATAGAGGTGAATGGCAGCGTCACTTTGGCAGACGCATCCCTGAAGTTACCATTGGAATTATAGGCACTGGTCGCATAGGAGGGCGTGTACTACGTCGTCTTGAAGGGTTTGGTACACCACGTATTCTAGTGAATGATATTCGTCCGGAAAAAAATGTAGCGCCTCAGCTTAAGCTTGAATGGGTTGGTAAGGATGAAATTTATCGTCAGGCCGATCTAATTAGTCTGCATGTGCCATTAACCAAGCAGACTAAAAATATGATTCGACGTGAGCAACTGCTGATGATGAAGTCAGATGCAATGATTATTAACACTTCACGTGGCGGCATTATTAATGAGCATGATCTAGCTGACGTTCTCAGTACAGGACATTTAAGTGGTGCTGCTGTTGATGTATTTGATCAAGAACCTTATGCAGGTGCGTTGGCGCAGATTGATCGTTGTTTGTTGACAGCACATATGGGCTCAATGTCGATTGATTGCAGAACCCGTATGGAGATTGAAGCTACAGAGGAGGCGGTAAGGTTTCTAACAGGTCAATCTTTACAAGGGCTTGTCCCGCTAGAAGAATACGAAGTACAAAGACAGGGATTATAAAAATATTAATTGGGAGTTTATAGGTGAAAGCAAAAATTAAGCAGTCAGTTAAGAAAATTATTAATCAAGTAATAAGTTCAACTAGCAAGACTCGTGTTGGTGTTTATGCATTTAATCAGATACTTGAATCAGCAATGGGCAGAGTTTTTGAAGTATCTCATGATGGAATAAGTTTAAAAATTGTGACGCCAAACCCATTGTGTGAATGGCGTGCAAAAACATTTTCAACCAAAGAGCCAGAAACGCTTGAATGGATTGACTCAATGCAAAACAGTTCAATCTTATGGGACGTTGGTGCCAATATTGGATTGTATTCAATCTATGCTGCAAAGCGCAAAAATTGCAGAGTTTGGGCTTTTGAGCCGTCTGTATTTAATTTGGAGTTACTTGCAAGAAATATTTCAGTAAATGCACTCTCGAAACAAATTTGCATAGTTCCTGCTGCACTAAGTGACCAGTTGGGATCAAGTCAGATGCGAATGACGACAACGGAATGGGGAGGGGCTCTGTCAACCTTTGGGCAAGACTTTGGATGGGATGGTAAAGCCATTCGTCAAGTTTTTGAATTTCAGACAATTGGATTAAGCATGGAAGATGCAACGCAACTATTGAAAATTCCACAGCCAGATTATATTAAAATGGATGTGGATGGGCTTGAGCATTTCATTTTAAAAGGTGGCTTTTCTGTTTTATCTCAAGTCAAACAAGTGTTAATTGAAGTGAACGATGATTTTCATGAGCAGGCGGAACAATGCCATTCTTTATTGAGTAAAGCTGGGTTGATATTAAAAGAAAAGCGTCATTCTGATTATATAGCAAAAAATACTCAGGGATTTCAAAACTCATATAACCAGATTTGGTCTCGTGATTAGTGTTTGAGAGCAGATATTTCTAATCAGCTCTAAACTATATTTCTAGGATTTTGATATTGACATTAAAGATTCCGTCGATGTCAAAACGCATGCTTATTTCGATTTATTCGAGCCTTTTGGATTAGACGTAGCCGAAAGAGTGCGGCATCATCATGAGACTAAAGGTTTTAGCACTTACACTGGCACTAACATTGAGGATTTCACAATATTATGAATCGTTTGCAAAAAATTAATTCCATACGCCAAGCGCTGGCTACTAATAAAGCATCGGTAGGTAGTTGGATGCAAATTCCTCATGCTTCTGTGGCTGAAATTATGGGACAGGCTGGCTATGATTGGGTGGCAGTTGATATGGAACATGGTGCAATTTCTGTTCACCAATTACCAGATTTGTTTCGTGCGTTGGAGTTGGGTGGAACTTTGCCCTTAGTGCGATTAGCGCATGGCCATCCTAAAGATTGCAAGCAAGCCTTAGATGCAGGGGCGGGTGGCGTGATTGTACCCATGGTAGAAACGGCTACGCAGTTAATGGCGGTTAGGGATGCTTGTCGCTGGCCACCAGCTGGTACTCGCGGAGTAGGATTTTCTCGTGCGAATTTATTTGGTAAGCATTTCGAAAATTATCGCGAAGAAGCGCAAGCGCCTTTGTTGGTAGCTATGATAGAACATAGTCGTGCCGTTGAATGTTTGGAGGAAATTCTTGCAGTTGATGGCTTGGATGCCATTTTGATTGGTCCGTATGATCTTTCTGCCTCTATGGGGCTTACGGCACAGTTTGATGAGCTGACTTTTATTGCCACTATGGAGCGCATCCGTGAGGAGTGCTATAAGGCAAATATTCCTTGTGGCGTGCACGTAGTGTTGCCCGATACTGAGGCTTTGAAGCAAAAAATTAATGATGGATATAGATTTATTGCATATTCAATTGATACGGTTTTTTTAACTAATGCTATAAACTTCAATCTGAACAAAAGTTTTAAGGATTAAAAATGGCATTACCTAAAGAATGTCCTCTATGTAGTGCGAGCGTTGAAAAACAATCTGTGGTGACCCCTCACGTTTATGGCGCTGGAGTGAATAGAACGCGTGCTTTTTTTTATTGTGACGTATGTGATATACGCTACCAATATCCTGGGTTGACACCAGAAGAAGAAGCGCGTTTTTATGCCGCTGAATTTGAAGGATTCATGGCAAGTCGGTCAGGCAGTGTTGGTGGATGGCATAAGGCAGAGGAGCACATCATTGCAAATGAGCCGACTCGGCAGCGTCGTATGAAATATTTGGATTCTCATCTTGTTAGAGGGTCTAGTATACTTGAAGTAGGATGTTCTTCCGGGTTTATGCTCTTCCCTCTTACTCAGTCTGGACATCAATGTAAAGGTATTGAGCCATCTGGAATTTTTAGCGAATTCGTTAAGAATCGTGGCTTGACGGTTTATGACTCATTAGCGCAGTTGCAAGAGTCGGAACCGAACACGCTTTTTGATGTTATCTTACATTTTTTTGTGCTTGAGCATATTGCGGACCCTATTGCTTTTCTTAAGACACAACTCAATTTACTTAAGCCTGGTGGCAAAATTATTTTTGAGATTCCGAATGCCGCTGACCCCTTATATTCGGTTTATGACGTTCCTGCTTTCGAGCGTTTTTATTGGTCTGTAGCGCATCCTTGGTATTTCAGTGAGGACTCTCTACATTATCTGCTTAAGCAGATAGGTCGGCCGTATGAAATACTTCGTGATCAACGCTATGATTTATCGAATCACATGGTTTGGGCTAGAGATGGAAAGCCTGGGGGGATGGGACGTTTTACGGAAACTTTAGGTTCGGAACTTGAAGATGGCTATAAACAAGCATTAATTAGTATTGGCAAGTGCGATACATTAGTTGGTATTATCAGTAAAGATTGAAGTATAAATTATGAAAAAAATATTAATTACAGGGGTGGCTGGTTTTATTGGATCAAATGTGGCATCTCGTTTTTTGCGTGAAGGGTATTCGGTTGTTGGTGTTGACGATCTGTCAGGCGGACATTTAGATAACATCCCAGAAGGGATTGAGTTTATTAAAGGCGACCTTGCTCTGTCGTCTACTATTGCCATGTTGCCTTGTGATTGCCGAAAGATTCTACATCTAGCCGGTCAATCATCAGGGGAAATTAGTTTTGATGACCCTGTGGCTGATTTAGAAAAAAACACAGTTTCTACGCTCAATTTAATTCGTTACGGTATTGAAAATAAAATTGAGCGTTTAGTGTATGCGAGTTCGATGTCAACTTATGGTGCGGTACCTGATGAAGCTATTAGTGAGAGTCATGAATGTAGACCATTGTCATGTTACGGTGTTAGTAAGCACATGTCAGAAGGATACTTGCGCGTTTATCAAGAAATGCTCCCGTCAGTTGCCTTACGTATGTTTAATGTCTATGGTCCAGGTCAGGATTTGAGCAATCTTCGGCAAGGTATGGTGAGTATTTATTTGGCACAGGCTTTGGCCAGCGGTCGGATTGAGGTTAAAGGCAGTACGGACCGCTTTCGAGATTTAATTTTTATCGATGACGTGGCGGAGGCTTGGTTTCGTGCCAGCACCTATTCATCGGCTCTTGGACAAACATTAAACCTAGGCACAGGTGTAAAAACTACAGTAGGCGTCCTACTTGAGCGTGTGTGTGAGCTTGTGCCAGATAGTAGTTTTTTTGTACAAGGTGCAACACCTGGTGATCAAAGCGGGATATTTGCCGATGTCACTGCACTAAAAAGTTGCCTTGGTATGAATTCGTTTGTCCCTGTAGATGTCGGTTTGCGAAAATTTGTTGACTGGGCTCGTAAATCAAAATTCTATTTAAATAATAATTAACCAACTTGAGAATATTATGAAAATCCTTGCTCTTATCCCAGCTCGTATGGGTAGTAGCCGTTTCCCCGGCAAGCCTATGGCGCCAATTTTAGGTAAGCCTATGATTGGACATGTCTATGACCGCGTTGCTAAATCATCAATGCTATCAATGACGGCAGTAGCAACTTGTGACCAAGAAATTTATGATTACATTGAGTCCATTGGTGGTGTTGCTGTAATGACAGCTGATACCTATGAGCGTGCTTCTGATCGCTGTGCTGAAGCCCTATTGAAACTTGAGAAAGCTAATAACACCCGCTATGACATTGTTGTGATGGTGCAAGGGGATGAGCCCATGACTCACCCTGACATGATTGCTGAAGCCGTGCAACCAATGCTTGATGATCCTGCTATTCAAGTGACTAATTTATTGGGGAAAATCAAAGATATTGCTGAATTTGAGGATCGAAATTGCATCAAGGTGGTATGTGATCTTAATGGCAACGCAATGTATTTCTCTCGTGAAGCCATCCCCACCCGTTGCAAAGTTGAGAATATTCCAATGGGTAAGCAGGTATGCATTATTCCGTTTCGTCGAGACTATTTAATCGAATATACAAAGCTTTTACCCACTCCTTTAGAGATTGTGGAATCGGTAGATATGATGCGCATTCTAGAGCACGGGATGAAAGTACGTATGGTCCCAACTTTGCATGATACCCAGGCAGTTGATACGCCGGCAGACTTACAAAAAGTGGCAGGGTTGATGCGGGAAATAAATGCTTGAATACTCTGACAATAATGGCTTGCCTAGACAAAGCGTTTTGTGTATCTGGGATGATCCGGGACTTGCACCAAATGGCAACTGGACTACGTTGCTCTGGCAACAATTCCAAAATAACAATAACTCAAGTGAGATATCAATTGTTAAGCTTGTAGAGCAAAATGAAGATGATTTAAGGTCTAAATATTTAGCGTGGATTTATGATTTAGGTGAATCTAAAATTGAGGGTAAAAGAGTAATTGATCACTTGTCTATACGGACAGGGTTTAGCTATTGGTGGACAAGCTCTATTGCCCAAAAATTTAACTGCTCTGGGACATCCCAGATTAACAATGCAATTAAAGCGCTAGCATTAGAAGAATTTGTAGTAAAACACAAATTTAATGATATTTGTTTAACAACTAGTAATACTTTGTTAGCCTCTTGTATAGAACATTTATGTAAGAAAAATTCTATAAATTTTCAATTTAAAAAGACTAAGGTGATATGCAACAGAAGTCTTGCGAAGTTATTTTTTGATTCACTGCCAGGATCAATAAGAGCACTAATTTTTCTTTTGAGATACCTAGTAAAAACGTTTCCGCTTTACTTTGTGAGAAATATTAAAACACCAAATGTTATTGGTGAAGTAATGTTTTTTGATGTTTTAGTTCATCTTGATAAGAAGTCAGTTTTAGCCGGAAAATTTAGATCCAATTATTGGACAGTACTAATAGATAAACTTCAACGATGGGATATTAAGTCGAATTGGGTCCATCTATTTTTTTCTCATCCTGTGGTGCCATCATTAGAACAAGCAAATCATCTAATTAATACTTTTAATTTATCGGCGAATGACGAACAGTTCCATGCATTGCTAGAGCGCCCATTAAAATTTAAAACCTTAGTGAAGGTAATCGTTGATTTTTTAAAGGTTCGACGTTCTTTAAGTAGGTTGGAAAGTATTCGAGAGGTTCGCGCAACAGGATCTAATCTTGATTTATGGGCATTGCATGCTGATGAGTGGAAAAATTCTCTCTGTGGTACCGCGACAATGGATGTCTGTTTAAAATTGTCACTTTTTCTTGAAGTGTTGGGTGATTTACCCCGACAACGTATTGGTGTTTACATTACAGAAAATCAACCTTGGGAAATGGCTCTAATATATGCTTGGAAAGTTTCTGGGCATGGGAAACTGATTGGCATTCCCCATACAACAGTACGCTATTGGGACTTGCGCTATTTTTATGACTCACGTAGCTACGTTCGTCGAGATGTTAATGATTTACCATTACCTGATATTCTAGGCGTCAACGGTCCCGTTGCATACAAATCCATCTTATCAAGCGGATACCCGTCTTCGCGCATTGTTGAAGTTGAGGCTTTGCGATTTCTTCATTTGGCTAAACCATATATTAATCAAAATCCGCATGATTTGAAAAAACCACTAACAATCTTAGTCTGTGGAGATTTTCTCGCTGAAACCAATTTAAAAATACTTGATTGGCTACAACTAGCTGCTAAGGCGTTACCTAACGATACACTATATTTGTTCAAGCCTCATCCAGCTTATCCGCTAAAATCGACTGATTATTTAAAAATTGAATTAAAAATAAGTGATGATTCGTTGACAGATTTACTCATGAAATGTGACATTGCATTTACCAGCAATATAACTTCAGCGGCCGTTGATGCTTATTGCTTAGGCGTACAAGTAATTCAAATGTTAGATGGTAATGAATTTAATACAAGCCCGTTAAGGGGGCTCGGTAATGTTACCTATGTCAGAAATTCTATGGAATTAGTATTAGCTTTAGGTAATGCAAAGCACTATAAGTGCGCGATGGCAGAACCCTATTTTTATTTGGATGAATCCCTTCCTCGCTGGAAAAAGTTGCTAAGTCATAATAATGGTAGGATACCGAAATGAATGAGTTTTTTCGTTTGGCTGTTGGCATGTTTAGAGATTTTGTTGTGCGACAAAATAAGGTGCCAAGACAAAATTTCAATAAAATTGCTATTAGATATGACCAATAAAATAACTTCTGTAATACCAACTAAGAATCGCCCACATGATCTGATCAAGGCTGTTAGTTCTGTTATTAGCCAAACTAGGTTGCCAGACGAATTAATAATCGTCGATCAGAGCTCTGATGATAAATCTCTTGTTCTTGTTGATGCACTTATGATGAAATATAGTAACGTCCAGTTAATCTATATTCACGATCCGCTTATTTCCGGGTTGGTAGATGCAAAGAGAGTGGCTGTTGAAAATGCAGTTGGAAATATTATCTGCTTTCTTGAGGATGACGTTATTCTGGAGACTGACTTCATAGAGCAGATTGAAAAAGGATTTGTTGAGAAATCTGATATGTTGGGTTGCTGTGGCATCATTACTAATCCGCCTCAACAGACGGTTATATATGAAGTATTGTTTAAACTTTTCCATCGTGGAATATTTAAGGATATCCGAGTTGGTCTTTATGGGAAATTTAGCGGGCGTGAAAACAGTTTAATTTCAAGTGATAAGCTTTCTGGTGGTTTATCAGCTTGGCATCGTGATGTTTTTAAAGTTGTTTCATTTGATGTGTCAAATGGTTTCCATATGTTCGAAGATGTCGATTTTTCTACCCGTGTTTCTAGAATTTTTGGGTCAAGGTTGTACATCAATCCAAATGCGCGACTTGCACATTATTGTTCACCAGTTAATCGTGAAATTTTAGGTCAGAGGCAGAAGCGTAAGCTAACTGAATGCATTGTATATTATAAAAAACGTCGCAGTTGGCCAGGAGCGACACTTGCTTTGATTTGGCTATTGCTAGGGATGTTTCTTGAGGTTTTGTTCCAATCCTATTCTGCGCGGTCTTTTGAGCCAGTTCAGGGATATTTTTCTGGCTTGTGTGATGGTTTTGCAAAGCAAGTTATTCCCTCTTAACATGAAAGGTTCGCAAGTTTGTGTTACAGGGGCAAGTGGATTCATTGGACGACATCTTATTGACGCACTTTCTCGACAAGGCTATTCCATTAGAGTGTTATCGCGTAATGCAGAATCTATATTTCCCAATGGCGTTGAGGTGGTGATAGGCGATTTGACTTTGTCTGACTGTCCGCTCGATCAGTTTTTGGAAGGTTGTGATATTTTATTTCACTGTGCTGGAGAAATTAGTAATGTTGAGGCGATGCATTTGCTTCATGTTAATGGGACACAGCACCTACTTCAGGCGGCATTGGAGAAATCGACCCATTCTGGGCGAAAGATACACTGGGTACAGCTAAGTAGTGTTGGTGCCTATGGAAATCCACACGATCATCTTAATGCGCGTCTCATTGTGACCGAAGAAACTATTACTAGTCCAGTTGGTGAGTACGAAGTTACTAAGACCAGAGCCGACGAGCTTGTAAAGCAAGCAAGTGAGAGTGGATTAATGACTTACTCTATCTTAAGACCATCAAATGTTTTTGGCAACGGAATGTCGAATGAGTCGTTATTTAAAATGATTAACTTTGTAGATCGCGGACTGTTTTTTTATATTGGTAAGCCAGGTGCTTCAGCAAATTATATTCATGTAGATAATGTCGTAGAAGGGCTGATCTCTTGTGGGACTATGCCATCAGCAAAGGGTAGAGTGTTTAATATTTCTGATTACTGCACTTTAGAGCATTTTATTAAAATAATTGCTGATGAACTCGGTCGTAAGTCTCCGTGGGTTAGGATTCCTGAGAAAGTTGCTTTCTTTTTAGCAACGTTACTGGGCAAGGTGCCATATTTTCCTCTTACAAAATCTAGAGTGAAGGCTCTGATTAACCGCTCCATATATCCGATATCGCGAATTCAGAAGGAATTAGGATACAAACATATTATCTCAATGGAAGATGGACTAAGGAAATTGATTGGCGTATATAAAAAGAGGCTGCAACATGGTAATTTTAAATAAAAAAATACGCAAAACTGGAAACGACTTAATGCTTCATAAGCAAACTCTGTCAAATTATTTAATAAGTGAAGATAAAAGTCTTGCCTTTATTTTATGGGTTATATTTTTTTGTTATTCAGTTTGTGCTGCCTTAATTTTTCAAAAATTGCTTCTACCTTTAGTTCCATCCCTACACGCTGGTGGGGGTCTTTTATCAAATGATTCGGTCTACTTTGATTCGGTGGCAACTTTACTTGCTGAGCAAATACGTTTGTTTGGATGGAGTAGTTGGCATCTTTATCCTTCAGGTGGGGCAACGGGTAATGTAGCAATATTGGGTGCGCTATATGCCATTTTTGGACATGACCCTACTTTAATAATTCCAATAAATGCTGCATGTCATGCATTGGGTGGCGTGTTAATTTTTATGATTACACGTGAACTTTCTGATAAAAAAGCTTTTGGTATAGTCGCTGGAATACTTGCTGCAACTCTTTTTATTGTTTTTCCTTCAGCGTTAAATTGGTATGGTCAGATTCATAAGGATGGCTACGCGATCGCTGGTACCTTATTGATTTTGTTAACTTGGATAAAAGCTGTTCAAGGGAAGTATGATTTTCGTGGTTGGAGCACGCTTTTACTCAGCAATTTACTAGGTGTCGTATTGGTAGCAAGTGTGAGACCTTACGGTCTTAAACTGTTGTTCATAGCTACGTTAGGGGCATTGGTATTAACTATTGTTTTTGCATTGATTCGCCACCAATTTGTACGCAAGATCAAAGTTGTTTTTTTCTTTTTTCTTGCGGCAGTAATTTTGGCCGGAGGTTTAAAAGTTATTGTAAATGTTGCACCTAACTCATCTGGTGTACCACTTCAAATGGGTGATGGTTATTCAAACTGGCAAGGCAATGGTCAGTGGAAGTGGCAAAACACACCTTGGTTAAGTGATAATATTGAAGGTTATCTAGAGACTGCTGCCAAAACTAGAGCGGGAATGATTGATCATGGTGTGAGCCTAAAAGCCAAATCAATGATTGATCCAGACGTAACACCAGAAAATATTGTAGAAGTTTTAATGTACCTGCCAAGAGCGCTTCAAGTTGCCGCACTTGGTCCGTTCCCATCATCTTGGTTTACAAATGTAAGCTTAACTCGACTAGTTGCTACTGGGGAGATGTTAATTTACTACTTATCCTTACCAGGATTATTTTTGTTGTTATTAAATAACCGTAAACCTGCTGTTTTAGTAGCGTTATATTTCGCATGTTTTTTCTTGGTGATTTATGGCTTTACAATTTCTAATATGGGGTCTTTATATCGTATACGTTACGCATACTTGTTTGTTATTCTTTCACTGAGTTTGGTCGGTTGGTTTTCATGGCTAGAAAAAACTGGACGATTGAGGAAATTTCTAGATTTCCTGCAACCTCCTATTCAGGTAGATTTATCTAACAAATTTCATGAAATGGTTCAACAACCCAAGCGAAAAGAGACAATAAGTAAAGGTTTTATTGTTATGGGTTTGACGCTACTTAGCTTCATTGGTTTTTTTATACGTGATATTTTGATGGTACAGAAATTTGGACTAAGCACAGCATCCGACAGTTTTTTTATTGCACTGTTGATTCCTATGTTTATAGTCACGGTGTTATGTATACCGTTAGGCTTGGCATTCGTGCCAATCTATCTTAGCGCAAAAGAACGTTTAAAACCAAAAGACTCCAAGGCATTAGTTTCTAATGTGTCTTTCTGGGCAATGATTAGTCTAGTAGCAGTTTGCATGGTGCTTTTTTTAGTGGGCCAACTCTTTTGTTGCTGCTAAATATAAATGTAGCGGCTGCGGATATGAATCAGCTTGTTTCGTTGTTGGATATTGCCTTGCCTATACTACTTTTCAGTGGAGTAGTGATCTTAGGTAATTCTGTACTGAATGCTAATGGGAGAGCAGTCCTTACTGCCACTTCGCAGTTAGTTGTGCCAGTTGCAGCCATTCTTTCTTTGTTGCTTTTTGGTAATGCTTACGGAGTTAAGGCTGTAATGTATGGAATGGTAATCGGTCAGTTACTTAACTTGTTAATCGTACAATATTACCTAGGTCATTCTGATATATCGCTGCTACCAAAATTAAATTTATCTAATCACTCTGAATTAACTTTATTAGTAATACAGTATTTACCGCTAGTGGTGTCAGCTTTTTTTGTGGCATCAGTCGCTCCAGTAGCAACTCTGTTAGCTCTTTCTTTACCAGAAGGTAGTGTGTCTGCATTGAATCTAGGTAGCAAAGTTGTGTTGTTTATCACTGGGTTGGTCGGTACAGCCATTTCGACTGTAATGCTGCCTTATTTCTCAGCATTAGTAGAAAAAAAACATCTTGTTTCAGCAAGGCGTGAGCTGTCATTTTTTGTCCTGCTTTCAACTTTCGTTTCTATACCTATATGCCTAGGTCTATTTAATTGGTCGGAAACAATTGTCCGATTATTGTTTGAAGACGGAACATTCAATGGTGATAACACTAAGTTAGTTGCTAGAGTGATGCAATATGCAGTCATACAAATCCCTTTTTTTGTATGTAATGCCTTGTTACTTAAGTTTGCTATGGCTACCAAGCATGTTTTTGCAATTTGTATTGTTTCGTTAATAGGATTGCTAGCTAATGTTGGTGTTAGTGTTCTGTTAATCAAGCATATGGGTGTGGCTGGAATTGCATTAGGTGGTTCTGTGTCTGTAATATTTTCCACCGTTTTGCTTGCACTAGTGTTGGTTAGGTATTGGCAGATAAGTAAATTTGATGCACTAGTGATGTTTTTAAATTGGCTATTATTCATCACGCTTTTGCTGTGCTTGCACTTTGAAAATGCACCTGGTATTTATATAGCAATGTTTGCATACACAATTCTCTTGGCTTCATATTTTAGCTCATTAAAATTTAATCAAACTCAGGGTTCTAGGTTCTTAAGTTGAGAAAAAAAATCTGTTTTGTGCTGACTGCGGAACTCGCTGTGAAAGCTTTTCTATTAAATCATTTACAATCATTAAGTGATGTTTATGAAGTCACAGTTATTGTAAACACCAATAACTTAAATTTTTTAGCAGAACAGGGCATTCATGCCAATGTAATAGCGTTGCCAATAGCAAGAAATATTAGTGTGTTCTCAGACTCTATCTCACTGATTAACTTAATTACTATATTTCATCGAGAGAAATTTTCTGCTGTACATTCTGTAACCCCTAAAGCTGGCTTACTTGCTATGTTAGCGGCTTGGTTTGCTCGTGTTCCATTACGAATACATACTTTTACTGGACAAGTTTGGGTAACTAAAAAAGGAGCTAAGCGAGGTTTATTAAAACAAATTGATCGGCTTGTTGCTTTGCTTTCAACGCATAACATCATTGATAGCCCATCTCAGCGTCAGTTCTTGTTAGATGAGAAAGTTTTACCTTTAGCTAAAGCGATAGTGTTTGCTAAAGGTTCTATCTCTGGCGTTAATATTGCTAGATTCAAACCGAACCCTAAGGTTAGGGTTGATATAAGGCGGCAGCTAAATATAACCAACGAAGCCATAGTTTTTTTATTTATTGGACGGTTAACAAAGGATAAGGGCGTATTGGATTTGGCGCAGGCTTTCAATGCATTGAATGTTGAGCATGCCTATTTGCTTTTAGTTGGGCCAGATGAACAGAATATGCAGAACGAAATTAGGTGCTTAACTAAGAGCTGTAGTGCTAATGTATTTTTTGTCGGGCAAACTAACATGCCGGAATCTTATATGGCCGCAGCTGACGTATTATGTTTGCCTAGTTACCGCGAAGGTTTTGGGTCTGTTGTAATTGAAGCTGCTGCGGTTGGAATTCCTGCAATAGCGTCCCGCATATATGGTCTAACTGATGCTGTAGTTCATGAGGATACAGGTTTACTCCATGAGCCGCATGATGTTAGCCTTATTTATACTTGTATGAAAATTATGTTGGCGGATCAAACTTTAAGGATGAAGCTAGGTGAAAATGCTAGAGCACGCGCTATTAAGGATTTTGATAGCAGTTTAGTAACCAGTGAGTGGGTTAAATTTTATAAAGAGAATCTAGATTAATGATGAGCAAAAGATTATTCGATTTAACATTAGTATGTGTTGCTGGCTTGGTGCTTATACCCGTTATTTTGATATTAGTTTTATTGGTTTTTTTTGCGTTTGGAAGACCTGTTATTTTTAAGCAGCTACGTCCAGGCTTAATGAGTAAACCTTTTTATATTTATAAATTCCGCACTATGAGTGCTGAAAAAAATAGTCGTGGTGAATTGTTATCTGATGCTGAGAGATTAACAAGATTTGGCAGGCTTCTGCGCTCAAGTAGCTTGGATGAATTGCCGAGTTTATTGAACGTATTGAAAGGTGATATGAGCTTGGTTGGCCCGCGGCCATTATTAATGGAATACTTATCGTTATATAATACCGAGCAAGCACGCAGGCATGAAGTTAAACCAGGTATAACAGGTTGGGCGCAGGTGAATGGGCGAAATGCGATAAGCTGGGAAGATAAGTTTAAATTTGATGTTTGGTACATTGACAATCAATCATTTTGGTTAGATGTTAAAATTATAATCCTGACTATCAAAAAAGTACTTTACAGAGATGGTATTAGTGCCAAAGGTGAAGCAACAATGACAAGATTTACGGGTAGTTAGATACAGTATGCGAAATTATATTTATGGTGCTGGTGGACATGGCAAAGTTGTGTTGGATGCTATGCAATCTTCACAAATGGATTGTTCAGGCTTTGTTGACGATAAAGAGATTTCTAGATGGGCGGGCTTAGACGTCTATCAGTTTTCAGCGCTTGATTTAAGCGATGAAGTACGTTTACATCTTGCGATAGGAAGTTGTGCAATTAGAGAGGCTTTTGTTGCCAAGTTAAATCATGCTAAATATTTTAGTGTTGTTCATCCAGCAGCAATAATCGCAAAAACTTCACAAATTGGTTCTGGATCTTTTGTAGCCGCGCAGTCAATTGTCGCTCCATATGCAACAGTTGGTAAACATTGCATTATTAATCATGCTGCAGTTATAGATCATGATTGTGTTGTTGGAGATTTTTCTCATGTTGCACCGCAGGTAAGTTTAGGTGGCGGTGTTCATATTGGAAAAGGCGTTTTAATTGGTGCGGGGTCTGTTGTGTTACCAGGGCTGTCTGTTTCTGACTATGCTGTCATTGGAGCTGGTGCTGTTGTTACTAAAAATGTTTCAGCAGGCGTGACCGTTGTTGGGAATCCCGCGCGAGCTATTATTGTTAATGATTAGAGTGTAAATTAGTGTTAAATCATCCAAATATATCTCCATGGCCATATTACGAAGCTGACGAAATAGAAGCAGCCAGAAATACTTTAATGTCTGGTCAGGTTAACTATTGGACAGGTGATATTGGTAAAAAGTTTGAGAGCCAGTATGCAAAATCTGTAGGTAAAAATTATGGTATAGCCCTTTCCAATGGCACTGTCGCTCTTGAACTCGCTCTAAGAGTACTAGGAATTGAAGAAGGTGATGAGGTTATAGTTACAAGCCGTAGTTATGTTGCTTCTGCCAGTTGTGTTGTACTTTTAGGAGCTATACCAGTTTTTGCAGATGTCGA
This sequence comes from Methylotenera sp., assembly GCA_030693535.1. The sequence continues at coordinate 4,073 of JAUYAL010000009.1, read as the reverse complement.
TTTAGTGAGTGGTAATATATCTGTAGAGACAATCGCACCTCTTATTACAAGTAAAACTAAAGCGATAATCCCTGTGCATATTGGTGGTTGGCCATGTGACATGATAGGAATTATGGCGCTGGCTGAACAACATAATCTAATGGTGATTGAAGATTGCGCTCAAGCCCATGGTGCTTCTATAGAAGGAAAAGCGGTAGGTGCGTGGGGACATGCCTCAATTTTTAGTTTTTGTCAGGATAAGATAATTTCAACTGGTGGTGAGGGCGGTATGTTGCTTCTTGATGAAGAAACATACTTTAAAAAAGCATGGGCTTATAAAGATATTGGCCGAAGTTATGATGCGGTTTTTCATCGGCAACATCCCGCAGGCTTTAGATGGCTTACAGAAACTGCGGGTTCTAATTTTAGAATGACAGAGTTTCAAGCTGCAATAGGTTTAGTGCAATTAGCCAAACTGCCAAAGTGGATTGAGAAAAGAAACGAACATGCAGAGGCCATTATAGAAGTATTGAAACCATTTGATTTTTTGAATGCACCCACTTTTATTAACAAGCCAGGGAATTTAAATGCATACTACAGATTGTATGCGATTGTAAGAGAAGAATATAGGTCAGTTATTTTAGAGAATGAAACATTAAGAGACTTTATTGTTAATCAATTAGTCAGCGCTGGGGTACCTTGTTTTTTTGGAGCTTGTGCTGAGGTGTATCGTGAAAAGCTATTTGTAGATGCAGGCTATCAACCGAAATTAGCGCTTAAAAATGCACACTATTTTTCTAACCATGCTTTTTGTTTTTTAGTTCATCACACAATAACTACTTCAGAAATTCAACATATCACAACTTTAATTAAGCATGTGTTGGCGGGTGTTGATAAATCAATTAAGTTTAAATAATGCGAAAATTTCAACAAATAAATTCAAGAACTGTATTCGCACTTATGCATGATATTGCGTGAGCGTAAATGGGTTCATTAGAAAACCAGATGAACGTGAGAGATTGACTGTAAAATGCAATTATGCATGCATTTTTAAGTGGGTTCGTCAATCTACCAGTTGAAGAGCAGGTGAGTAACGTTGCTGTGGTGCTTCGCAAGAAACATAAAATCAAATTACCAGAAGCAATTGTATGGGCAGCAGTTCAGGTTTATAAACGCATACTCGTAACACGAAAGATTTTTCTTATGATGAGCCAGGCATACGTGTGCCATATCAAATTTAACAAAACATAAATAAACCTATTAAAGTAAGTCATAAAAATGAAACTAATGCTTATTAATTCTCGTACTTTTTTTGCGCTGTTGCACGATATTGCTGTGGCGTTCATCGCATGGGTAGGGGCTTATTTGCTTCGTTTTAATTTTACTATTCCAACTGAAAATGTAGAGGCTATGCTGCAATCTGTGATTTGGGTGGTTGCTTTGCAAACTACAATTTTCATTATGCTTGGCCTGTATAGAGGGGTATGGCGTTTTGCCAGTGTTTCAGATCTTAAACGCATTTTTCTGGCGATAGGTTCAGCTGCAATAATAATTGCAGCGGTGCTGTTTATGGTGAAAATTGACCTCGTCATCCCGAGGTCAGTATTAATTTTAGATCCGTTGCTGCTGATTCTGATGATGGGAGGCAGTCGCTTTGCCTACCGTGCATGGAAAGAGCATCAACTTTATGGTATGACACTTAAACAGGGCGACCCAGTTATTGTACTGGGAGCAGGGGAAGCTGCAATCGCCTTGGTCAAGGATTTGGCACGTAGCGTACAGTGGCGTGTTGTAGCTTTGCTTGATGATGACGTTGCCATGACTGGACGAGAGATTTTTGGCGTTAAAGTGTTGGGTACTATCAGTCAGCTGGAAAAAATATGCAAACGTCTTAGCGTAGGACATGTTGTTGTCGCCATGCCATCTGCGCACCATCAAAAACGTCGACAGGCGATTGAGCTTGCAAATCATCTTGGTTTAGAAGTGCTTACGGTGCCAGCTATTGATGATTTAATGAGTGGTAAAGTCAGTATTTCTCAAATACGCAAAGTGGATGTGGAAGACCTTTTGGGCCGCGATTCGGTTCAGCTTGATGATTCTGGCTTGCAGCACTTAATTGAAGGGCATGTGGTGATGGTCAGTGGCGCCGGTGGCTCAATAGGCTCTGAGTTGTGTCGCCAGATTGTTAAATATAAACCCAGTGTTCTTATTTGTTTAGATATTTCAGAATTTTCGCTTTATCAGTTAGAGCAAGAGTTGAGTGCGCTTAAACTAAATACCAAGCTTGCTTACAAAACCTGTGATGTTAAAAACAAAGTTCGAATTCACAATGTCTTAGTCAATTATAAACCCTCGGTTGTATTTCATGCAGCAGCATACAAGCATGTGCCAATGATGGAGAATGGCAATGTTTGGGAGGCATTGTCGAACAATGTGATTGGTACGCACACATTTGCATCAGCCTGCAAAGAAGCTGGCGTGGCAAAGTTTGTTTTAATCTCAACTGATAAAGCGGTTAATCCAACTAATGTAATGGGAGCAAGCAAGCGCTTGGCGGAGATGGTGTGTCAAGGATTGCAGGATGACAATTTTAATGAAAACAGCGGTACGCGCTTTGTGATCGTGCGCTTTGGCAATGTTCTTGGTAGTAGTGGCAGTGTCATTCCTAAATTCCGCGAGCAAATTGCTAAGGGTGGCCCTATTACCATTACTCACCCAGAAATTACGCGCTATTTCATGTCGATTCCTGAAGCCGCGCAGTTAGTGATGCAGGCTGGACTAATGGGAAAAGGCGGTGAAATATTTGTATTGGATATGGGTGAACCAGTTAAAATTGCTGACCTAGCGACTGATATGATTCGTTTGTCGGGCTTGCAGATAGATGAAATTAAAATTGAGTATGTCGGATTGCGTCCAGGTGAGAAGCTCTATGAAGAGTTGTTAGCCGATGATGAACATACCATGCCAACACCCCATGAAAAGCTACGTATTGCGCAGGCTAGAACTGCTGATACCGTATGGGTAAATAAGCTATTGAAATGGATTGAAGGCGCTCATAGTACTAATGAAAGATTGATTAAAACAGAGTTGGCTGTTTGGGTTGAGGAATATAGTCCTCAACATTTAGCCACTACTGAAGCATATGCGGTTTCTGATGTTGAGCATATCACTCTACATTAGCATCTAAATTTAAAGAAAAATTTAATTGAGCTTTCGAAACCCGCAACAGTTACTTGAGCAAGCGCATCAGATTCATTCAAGTGAAGCTGTGGAGTCTGCAATTTTTCGATTAAGTCATGAAATTACTGAAGCTTTAGAAGAAGCATCGCCTATTGTAATTTGTGTGATGGGCGGTGGCATTGTCTTTGCTGGCCAATTGCTGACTCAATTAAATTTTCCATTAGAAGTGGATTACGTCCATGCCAGTCGTTATGGAAATAATACTGTTGGTAAAAAATTGACTTGGACGGCGTTACCAAAATCAAGTTTAATTAATCGAACTGTATTGCTAGTCGACGATATTTTAGATGAAGGCATTACCTTATTAGCTATCAAAGAAAAATGCCTAGAGTTGGGTGCTAAAAATGTGCTGTCAGCAGTATTGGTTGAAAAAAAGCTCGATCACACTAAGCCTATTGCTGCCGATTTTGTCGGACTTGAAGTGCCTAATGCTTATGTGTTTGGTTATGGCATGGATGCTTATGGGTGGTGGCGAAATCTTTCTGCTATTTATGCGCTTATTTAGCCTTTCACTGGTAAGAATCTTTTTAATTTTTGTTAACTAGGTTCCATAATGTGGTGCCATATAATATATGAATGCAACACATAAAAAGACACTGGAGGTTATCATGAAGTCTCCCACCGCTAAACCCCAAATACAGGTGTTGTAGCGGGGGTTTCTAAGGTCAACGACCAGAACGGGGTTGTGTTTCCACTTCCACGAATTACCTTAGTCTCACTCAGCGTAGATTGCGTTGCCGCAAACAGTTCGGAGCCTTCCGCCCCTACTTTGATACGAGTAATCCTGCACCGTTTCTTTTCTTTCTGAATACTCTTACCAGACAGTAATTGCTGAACACCACGCCGCTTAATCA
>JAUYAL010000005.1 GCA_030693535.1 Methylotenera sp. | reverse complement strand
TTTACTTACACGATTAACTGCAATCATTTTTTCGCGCAAACCATCAGTCTGCTGCTGTTGCTGTTCCATTTCTCTCGCCATCATTAACCTCTTTAGCAATCAGACCAATTAGAAGGACAAGCCGTTTTCGCGAGCGGCATCTGCCAACGCTTTAATACGACCATGATATTTGTAACCCGAGCGGTCAAAAGCAACAGTAGTAATACCTGCTTTTTTAGCTTTTTCTGCAATGAGTTTACCAATTACAATAGCGGCTTCAATATTGCCACCATTTTTAAGATTCTTACGAACGTCGGCCTCTACCGTTGAAGCACTAGCAATTACTTTATCACCAGTTTCAGCAATAATTTGCGCGTAAATGTGTGTATTGGTACGATGCACACTCAAGCGTGTAACTTTTAGCTCTGCAATTTTGGCACGGGTTTTACGTGCACGACGCAAGCGATTATTTACGTTGTTCATTTTTTAAGCCTTATTTCTTCTTGGTTTCTTTAATTACAACAACTTCATCGGAATAACGAACACCCTTGCCTTTATATGGCTCTGGTGGACGATAAGCACGAATCTGCGCAGCAACCTGACCAATCACCTGCTTATCAACGCCTGTCAACACGATTTCAGTTGGCGTAGGTGTTAAAACTGTGACGCCTGCTGGCATCTTGTGGTTAATTGGATGTGAATAGCCTAACTCTAAGTTTAATACAGCACCTTGTGCAGCGGCCTTGTAACCAACGCCAATCAGCGTTAATTTACGTGTAAAGCCATCTGAAACACCCTTCACCATATTAGCCACCAAGGCACGCACGGTACCTGACATAGCTTGTGAATGTTGAGCATCATTAGCTGCCGCAAAGGTAATTGCATCACCCTCTTTTTTCAGCACAACTGCCGAAGTCAAAGCTTGAGTTAATTTACCTAAAGGACCACTTACATTGATTGCATCAGCACTTAAAACAACATCTACTTTTGCAGGGATAGCTACCGGATTTTTAGCAACACGTGACATTTGCTTCTCCTTAAGCCACTACGCAGAGCACTTCACCACCGATACCGGCAGCTTGAGCTTTACGATCTGTCATTACACCCTTAGATGTAGACATAATTGTCACACCAAGGCCATTCAT
>JAUYAL010000001.1 GCA_030693535.1 Methylotenera sp. | reverse complement strand
GTATAAAAATCTCACGCGATTCCGTTGGGTTAATTGGTCCATAATGCACGCGGCGCTTAGGTATAATAGTGAGTCCGTACAAACTCACACGCTCCCACGCGTTGACCATGCCCATTTTTCTATCCCAGCGTGGGTCGGTATAATTACTTTCGGTTAATCCTCTTGCCAGCGGCTCAATCCAGTCCGGCTCGATTTTAGCCACACAGCGTGCATATAACTTTGTGGTATCCATCAACTCAGCCGCCATCACCCACTTTGGTCGAGATTTTTTTAACGTAGAGCCAGGTGCCACATGAAAACGAATGCCGCGCGCGCCTGCATAAGACTCGCTCTCACCATCTTTAAAACCAATATTGCCAAGCAACCCAGCCAATAAAGCCTTATGAATCTGCTCAAAATTCGCTTCTTTTTCGTTAAGCTTAAATTCCATGTCTGAGATAATTTCCAACAACTGCCCATGTAGCTCACGCCACTCTTTTAGGCGTAAAAATGACAAGAAATTCGTGTGGCATTGATTGAGTAAGTCTTTGTTCGACTTTTTAGTCTTTAAGGCATTATCAAAGAAATCCCACAGTTTGAGGTAACCCATAAAGTCCGAGCCTTCGCCTGCAAACTTAGCGTGCGCATTATCAGCCGCTTCACGCTTATCCATTGGTCGCTCGCGCGGGTCTTGCATACTCAACACACTGGTAATAATGAGCACTTCTTTTAAGCAATGCTCACGTCTTGCCGCCAAAATCATGCGCCCTACGCGCGGGTCTAATGGTAACTTAGCCAGTTGCAAACCCGTTTCGGTAATCTGGCGGCGCGCATCCACCGCGCCCAGCTCTTGCAGTTGCTGATACCCATCTGCAATTAACCGTGACGACGGCGCTTCAATAAACGGGAACTCCGTCACATCGCCTAAACGTAGCGCTGCCATGCGCAAAATCACACTGGCGAGTGAGCTGCGCAAAATTTCCGGCTCGGTAAATTCCGGCCTGCCGTAAAAGTCTTGTTCTGAGTACAATCGCACGCAAGTGCCGTTAGAAACCCGACCGCAACGCCCTGCCCGCTGCTTTGCCGCCGCCTGACTGATTTTTTCTATCTGTAACTGCTCAACCTTGGCGCGTGGGCTATAACGATTCATCCGCGCCAAACCAGCATCAATCACGTACTTAATGCCAGGTACGGTGAGTGAAGTTTCAGCAACGTTGGTGGCCAACACAATACGCCTGGTACTGTGGCTTTTAAAAATCTTTTGTTGGTCTTCAATACTCAAACGCGCAAACAAAGGCAGCACTTCAATATGCTTCAACTTGGTGGAGCGCCCTTGGTATTTGCGTAAATGGTCTGCCACATCACGAATTTCACGCTCGCCGGGCAGGAAAACTAAAATATCGCCATCGCCTAATCTGAGCAAATCATCTGCCGCATCTAAAATAGCTTCTTCTATCGCTTCTTCTTCGTCATCTTCTTCCAGCCAGCGTGCTTCAGTTTTGGCTTTACGCGCCATATCAAAGATAGTGTCATCATCAGCATCAAACTGTGCGTTCTCAGCCTCAGCAATCTCCCGCGCCCGAAAACCCGCTGCGCCCAGTGGTCGGTATCGAATTTCAACTGGGTAAGTACGGCCGGAAACCTCAATCACTGGGGCGCCATTGAAATGCTGCGAAAACCGATTGGCATCAATCGTGGCTGAAGTCACGATGATTTTTAAATCCGGACGCTTGGGCAACAACTGCTTTAAATAACCTAACAAAAAATCAATGTTCAGGCTGCGCTCATGCGCCTCATCAATAATAATGGTGTCGTAAGCATTAAGAAATTTATCGCCTTGCGTTTCAGCCAGCAAGATACCGTCTGTCATCAGCTTGATATAGCTGGACTCTGATAACTTATCGTTAAACCGTACTTTGTAGCCCACGGCTTCACCTAGCGGCGAGTTAAGCTCCTGCGCAATTCGGGATGCCACAGAACGGGCCGCGATACGACGTGGTTGTGTATGCCCGATTAAACCAGAAACACCACGGCCGAGTTCCAGACAAATTTTTGGTAACTGCGTTGTTTTACCCGAACCAGTTTCACCGCACACAATCACCACCTGGTTTTTGCTAATG
>JAUYAL010000042.1 GCA_030693535.1 Methylotenera sp. | reverse complement strand
AATTTATGTGGATAAAGCCAGTATCGTAGGCTCTATCGGCGTGTTGATGGATGGTTACGGCTTTACTGAAGTGATGAAAAAAGTCGGTGTTGAGCGTCGTTTGATGACGGCAGGTGAAAATAAGGCCATGCTGGATCCGTTCTCACCGGTGAACCCAAGGCATCAGCAATTTGCGCAAACCATGCTCAATGAAATTCACGAGCAATTTAAAACAGTGGTCAGGCAGGGTAGAGGCGCGCGCTTAAAAGAAACCTCTGAAACTTTTAGCGGTTTGTTTTGGAGCGGCGAGCAGAGTATTAAAATCGGGCTAGCGGACGCGATTGGCAGTGCAGATTATGTTGCGCGTGAAATCATCAAGCAAGAGGAAATTGTAGATTTTACCTACCAGGATGATTTAGCCAGTCGCATTGCCAAACGTATTGGTGCTAGTGTGAGTGAAGGTGTATCTAATGTGATTGCTAAACAATTAATAAGCGCGGGTGAGGTGAAGTTGCGCTAGATTTTAAGTCTTTGATGTAAAAACTAAATCTCTACCTTTACAAATAAAACATGGCACTGAAGCGCCCTGTTTTATTTGCAGGATTACACAGCGTTTAAATGCTAATTGTTTAAATGCTGAATTGCACCTAGTTTGCGCAAATCATCGTTACTCAACCAGCGCCATTCACCCACGGCTAAATCATCAGGCAACTTTAGTTCGCCAATCTGTATACGTTTTAACGCTTCAACACGATTACTAATAGCCGCTAGCATGCGTTTTACCTGGTGATATTTGCCTTCAGCCAATGTCATGTGAATCACATGGTCGTTAATGCGCGTGCAAGCTAACGCTGCGATTGGCGCATCTTCGTCAATCAACTGCACACCTTTTAGAATATGGGCGATTTGGTTGTCGTCTATCGCATGTTTGCAGGTCACTTCATACACTTTAGGTACTTTGTGTTTGGGCGAACTCATGCGATGAATAAACTGGCCGTCGTCCGAAATCAGGATTAAGCCGGTGGTGTCTTCATCCAAACGACCGATACATTGTACGTCACGCACAACCAATGGATGCGGTAATAAGCTATAAATGGTGGGGTGATGCTGGGTTTTGTGTGAACACTCATAATTGCTGGGTTTATGCAGCATTAAGTACGATTTTTCTCGGTAATCCCACGCTTCACCTTTAACACTGTAGTGCAAGTTGTCGGTATCAAAACTCACATCGGGGTCGTCGCACAGCGTGCCATTGACGGTGACTTCTTCATTGATAATCATGATGCGACATTGCTTGCGTGTGCCAAAACCTTGGTTACACAGGATACGTTCTAAGTTTAGTTTTTTAGCCATAGCGCTATTATAAAGGACAAATAAAAACACCTACATGATATGGGCGTTTTTATTGTTTATGGTCTGTAGTATATCTGCATAGTAATGGGCTGGACTTTGAGTTGTATTTTAAGTGTTGCTTTAAATTAAGTAATTTAATTTATTAAAAGTCTTACTTTTGTAGCACAAAACACAATCTCTCTGAGATAAAGCCGTAACTTATTGTTTGTTTTATTCGACATATGGCATGTCAATTGCGCTGGTTTAAAGTATATCTAACGATATACAATAAAGCCGTATAGATTTCTTTAATAAGACCTTTGCAAAAGTCATCATATTGATGAAAGAACAATCCATTGAGTGAAAAAAACATCAAGCATTATCAGAAAAGACTTCAAGCATTACGAGACGCTGCTGAGGCGAGCCTTAGCTTGAACACTGCACCATCACATAAACTCGCTCCACCAAAGTCTAAAGAAGAGCTTCTGCATGAACTGCAAGTAAATCAGATTGAGCTTGAGATGCAGAATGAGGAGATGCGACAGGCGCACGTTGCCTTGGAGGAGTCGCGTGACCGCTATATGGATATGTATGATTTTGCGCCCATTGGGCATGTTAATCTTACACAGGACGGACTGATTTCGGCTATCAACCTTACTGGTGCCGACATGCTCGGTGTGGCACGTGAAAATTTATTGAAACGCCCTTTCTCTCGCTTTGTTAGCTCAAAAGATAGTGATCGTTGGTATCTTGTATTTAGAGGTTTAATTCGACAGGAGCTCAAGCAGAGTCTTGATCTGGCACTAATGCATGCAGATGGCTCTCTATTTAATGTCAGGCTGGATTGCTTACGTTTAGAAGTCAAAGGGGAGCCACTTACATTTCAAGTAGCCATGATTCCTATCTCTGAACGCAGGCACATTGAGCGCAGGCATGTGGAGTCGGAATTACGAATTGCAGCCACTGTTTTTGAAAGTCAAGTAGGTATGTTTATTACCGATGCCAAGGAGGTGATACTGCGGGTCAACCGGGCGTTCACTGATATTACTGGCTATACAGCAGAGGAGGTTGTGGGGCAAACGCCGCGATTGCTCAGTTCAGGACGGCACGATGCCGCTTTTTATGCTGTGATGTGGGAGAGCATCAGCCGCAATGGTGCCTGGCATGGGGAAATCTGGAATCATCGCAAGAGCGGTGAAGAGTATCCTGAATGGCTTACGATCACTGCAGTGACTGATAATCACGGGCTAGTGACCAATTACGTTGCCACACTAACCGATTCCACCAAGTACAAACAGCGCGAGCAGCAACGCCTTGCCGAGGAGTCAGCCCACCGTGATGCGCTGGTGCGTGAAGTACACCACCGTATCAAAAATAACTTACAAGGGGTCACGGGTATATTACGTAACTTTGCGGCACTGCATCCGGAGCTTGCCGACCCAATCACCACTGCTGTCAGTCAGGTGCAAAGCATTGCTGTATTTTACGGGCTACAGGGGCGTGTGGCGCAGACAAAAGTGCGGCTATGTGAGTTGATCAGTGCTATTGCCACTAACAATGAAGCTTTGTGGCAAACCCCGATTACAGTGGATATTCCACTGCAATGGGTACCCAGTCGGGTTGCCGAAGCCGAGGCGGTGCCACTGGCACTGGTACTGAACGAGTTGATATCCAATGCTGTCAAACACGGTGATCGTACAAAGGGGGTCAGCATTACACTTAGACATGAACCCTTACCCTACATGGTGCAAGTGACAATCACTAATTCTGGTCAGCTACCGCCAGATTTCGATTTTCCTCATTTGCCCACTACCGGTGCAGGGCTACAACTGGTAGCATCGTTATTACCACGAAAATCTGCGACGCTGTCATGGAAGCAGCAGGATGGCAATGTGATTGTCCGGCTGGAACTGGCACCGCCCATCATTACATTGGAACAAGGAGAAATGGAAACATGATGACCCCGCAACAGAACGCTAATCTTGAGCTCACGCCCGCTATACGACACCTGCTGTTGGTGGAAGATGATCGCCTGATTATATCCACAATGACGAGCGGGCTTGTTAGAGCAGGTTATCTGGTCAGCTCTGTAGAGTCAGTGGATGAGGCTGAAACATGGCTCGAGAATAACGAGCGACCTGACCTAGTTTTGTTGGATGTACGTATGCCTGGCCGCAATGGGCTGGAATTGACCAAGCGGCTGGAGGCGCTGCATCATATTCCGTTCATTTTATTAACAGCGCACAGTGAACAGGAAGTTATTAAACAGGCTACGGAATCAGGGGCGATGGGTTACATGGTCAAGCCGGTAGATATTACGCAACTAATACCGGCGATTGAAACCGCGCTATCTCGATCGCATGATTTTCAGGGCTTGCGGGGAGAAAAACAGCAATTACAAACGGCGCTGGATGCGGATCGCTCAATTTGCGTGGCTGTGGGAATTATTATGGACCAACGCAACATTGGGCGGGTTGAGGCAACGGAACTATTACGTAAGACTGCCCGAACCCAACACATTAAACTGGTAGATCTTGCCATGAGAATTGTGAGCTCACGCGAGATTTTAAATCTTGGGAATGGCGGATAAAATTACTTTTTTTACGTAATTGAATTTATTTTATAAAGTTACCCTAAATTTTGTTACGCTGCTACCGATATCAGCAGTGAAAGCCCTTTTTTAATATATTATAAAAATTGTTAATATATTGTAAAAACTGTATTTTAAATATAGATTGCGAATTAGTAAGTGTAAATACGGGTGCCCATGACCTCGGCACCCAGCATCTGAGGCCCCGAACATGCCTCGTTTAGTTTTCCGTTATCTAAGTTAGTACCGTTTACAAAACAACGGTTACGTTAACAACGGAAAGAAACGATGGTTTTTCCTGCAAAGGAAGGTGTAAACATGTTTGGGTCGCTTGATAATTTTTCTGATATTCCCTTTGGCTTAGCCGTTTTCTGTCTATTGATCATCTCATTGTTGATGATGCGCATATGCATTTTTGCGCGTAAGTTTCCAAGTCAAGTCAATCAACCTGCTGACATGGTTGTGGCGAAAGTGAGAAAATCATGATGAGACAAATCTACGACTTTTCCGCCGTGTTGGATGAGGAATTCACTTGCCTGATTGAGGCAATTCCTGACGCGATTTTTCTCAAAGATGGCGCAGGGCGCTGGCTTATTACTAACGAGGCTGCCAAAGCGCTTTTTCAGCTACATGGATTTGACTGGCAAGGTAAGACGGATAAAGAGCTTGCTGCCGAGCGCCCCGACATGCAATCAATA
>JAUYAL010000038.1 GCA_030693535.1 Methylotenera sp. | reverse complement strand
GAATATTTACTTCTAGTTTTTAACTAGACTGTTCTTTAACAAAATGGAAGAAGTAAAGTGAGCACATATCTTTGTGATGAGGATGTGTGTTCAAAATGGGTAGTAATTGATTGCAAAATCGAAACATTTTGCTTTGTTTAGTTCCGGTTAGATAGTGTAGTGAATGTTAGCAATAACGTTTACACACGAAATAACCTAGAAATAAATGAAACAAACCTTTCTATGCTGTACAACCTTGCAGTATAGAAAAAAGTTGCTTTAGAAACACCTGTAACTGACGTCTCATGCGTCACGGGATCTGAATATTTAAAAGGGTTCAGGTTTTAAAGTTATAGGATCAAGCGAATAAGTGCATATGGTGGATGCCTTGGCGATTACAGGCGATGAAGGACGTGGTAGCCTGCGTAAAATTTCGGGGAGCTGGCAAACAAGCTTTGATCCGGAAGTGTCCGAATGGGGAAACCCACCCGCAAGGGTAACCGTCTCTGAATATATAGGAGAATGGTGGCGAACCGAGTGAACTGAAACATCTAAGTAGCTCGAGGAAAAGAAATCAACCGAGATTCCGTAAGTAGTGGCGAGCGAACATGGAATAGCCTGTTATTTTTAGCACATGCGATAGTAGAACGGAATGGAAAGTCCGGCCATAGAGGGTGATAGCCCCTTATACGAAATCCCGTGTGTGGAACTAGGGTAACGACAAGTAGGGCGGGGCACGAGAAACCTTGTCTGAACATGGGGGGACCATCCTCCAAGGCTAAATACTCGTAATCGACCGATAGTGAACCAGTACCGTGAGGGAAAGGCGAAAAGAACCCCGGGAGGGGAGTGAAATAGATCCTGAAACCGTATGCATACAAACAGTGGGAGCGGACTTGTTCCGTGACTGCGTACCTTTTGTATAATGGGTCAGCGACTTACATTCAGTAGCAAGCTTAACCGATAGGGGAGGCGTAGCGAAAGCGAGTCCGAATAGGGCGTCTAGTTGCTGGGTGTAGACCCGAAACCAAGTGATCTATCCATGGCCAGGATGAAGGTGCCGTAACAGGTACTGGAGGTCCGAACCCACAAATGTTGAAAAATTTGGGGATGAGCTGTGGATAGGGGTGAAAGGCTAAACAAACTTGGAAATAGCTGGTTCTCTCCGAAAACTATTTAGGTAGTGCCTCGTATATCATTCTCGGGGGTAGAGCACTGTTATGGCTAGGGGGTTCATAAGAACTTACCAAACCATTGCAAACTCCGAATACTGAGAAATGCAATTACGGGAGACAGACCATGGGTGCTAACGTCCGTGGTCAAGAGGGAAACAACCCAGACCGACAGCTAAGGTCCCAAATGACGTGCTAAGTGGAAAACGAAGTGGGAAGGCATAGACAGCCAGGATGTTGGCTTAGAAGCAGCCATCATTTAAAGAAAGCGTAATAGCTCACTGGTCGAGTCGTCCTGCGCGGAAGATGTAACGGGGCTAAGCACGCAACCGAAGCTTCGGATGCTACATTCTTCGGAATGTATGCATGGTAGGAGAGCGTTCTGTAGGCCTGCGAAGGTGTTCTGTGAGGGATGCTGGAGGTATCAGAAGTGCGAATGCTGACATGAGTAGCGATAAAGGGAGTGAAAAGCTCCCTCGCCGAAAGCCCAAGGTTTCCTGCGCAACGTTCATCGGCGCAGGGTGAGTCGGCCCCTAAGGTGAGGCAGAGATGCGTAGCTGATGGGAAACAGGTTAATATTCCTGTACCTGTATACAATGCGATGTGGGGACGGAGAAGGTTAGGTCAGCCGGGTGTTGGATGTCCCGGTTCAAGCGTGTAGGCAGATTCTTTAGGCAAATCCGGAGAGTCAATGCTGAGGCGTGATAACGAGCGTACTTGTACGTGAAGTGATTGATACCATGCTTCCAAGAAAAGCCACTAAGCTTCAGTTGTATAGAGACCGTACCGCAAACCGACACAGGTGGGTAGGATGAGAATTCTAAGGCGCTTGAGAGAACCCGGGAGAAGGAACTCGGCAAATTAGCACCGTAACTTCGGGAGAAGGTGCGCCCCGGTAGGTTGTAGAGATTTACTCTCGAAGGCCGATGGGGTTGCAGTGAAAAGGTGGCTGCGACTGTTTAATAAAAACACAGCACTCTGCAAACACGAAAGTGGACGTATAGGGTGTGACGCCTGCCCGGTGCTGGAAGATTAAATGATGGGGTGCAAGCTCTTGATTGAAGTCCCAGTAAACGGCGGCCGTAACTATAACGGTCCTAAGGTAGCGAAATTCCTTGTCGGGTAAGTTCCGACCCGCACGAATGGCGTAACGATGGCCACACTGTCTCCTCTCGGGACTCAGCGAAGTTGAAATGTTTGTGAAGATGCAATCTACCCGCGGCTAGACGGAAAGACCCCATGAACCTTTACTGTAGCTTTACATTGGACTTTGACAAGATTTGTGTAGGATAGGTGGGAGACTATGAAGCGGTGTCGCTAGATATCGTGGAGTCAACCTTGAAATACCACCCTGATGTTGTTGAGGTTCTAACCTAGGTCCGTAATCCGGACTGGGGACCGTGTATGGTGGGCAGTTTGACTGGGGCGGTCTCCTCCCAAAGAGTAACGGAGGAGTGCGAAGGTAACCTAGGTACGGTCGGAAATCGTACTGATAGTGCAATGGCATAAGGTTGCTTGACTGCGAGACGGACAGGTCGAGCAGGTGCGAAAGCAGGTCATAGTGATCCGGTGGTTCTGTATGGAAGGGCCATCGCTCAACGGATAAAAGGTACTCTGGGGATAACAGGCTGATTCCTCCCAAGAGTTCATATCGACGGGGGAGTTTGGCACCTCG
>JAUYAL010000017.1 GCA_030693535.1 Methylotenera sp. | reverse complement strand
CCATTGCGGCGAAGCTCTCGACTTATCGTTGATACAGACCTACCCAATTCAACAGCGATCCAACTAGGCTTAAACCCTAAGGTTAACTGCGCCTGTATTACACTTCGCTCTTCAATACTTAATTGTTTGTAATTTCCCATGCAACATTTTCCTTCGAAAAATGTTGCACTTCAAATTTGAGCGCGCCTATATTAAAGACAGAGTATAGTGACTAAAAATATCCCTCATGTACACCTAGAGGTGAAGCTAGAAAACCTCCAGAACATGTTCTTGATATCACCGGATGTTGATATGAACTAATTTGTTTAGTAACCCAATACATATTATTATGTATAGCTGATGAGTTAGACCCGATTTAGTAGCAGAGCAAGTTTGATTATTATGCTGCATTTTTATGTTGCTGTGTCAGCCAAGCCTGAGCGAATTGCGCAGGGATTGAGCCTGTAAATAACTCTGTGTAAATGCTGATTGAGTGCATTAATCTATCTTGGCATCGTTTGTGTCTTTATTGAGCAACTTACCTTTTAGTCGCCAGTATATGTCATCAGGCTCTTTTTCATCGGGAAATTGACACAATTGTAAGCCATATTGCCTTTGTTGCAGCAACTGGTGCATTGCTATAACGATAGTAGTCACCTTTGCCAGTGGTGATGCTCGTAATAGGTGCACCGCAAGAGCGCATTTCAGTAATCCAGTGAGCAAAGTCAGGTTCTACATGCACCTGACTTTTTTTGGATTTTTGTTTAAGCTTGTTGCAACAGCAGGGGTTCAAAGTCACTTATTGGTATAGGTCGGCTAAACAGGTAGCCTTGGTAATTGTGACAGCCGTTGGTGATAAGAAATTGACGTTGCGCTTCTGTTTCTACGCCTTCAGCGATGACAGATAGCCCTAAGTTCTTGCTCAGTGCGATAATGGTGCGGACGATAGAGGCATCATTGGGGTCATTTAGAATGTCGCGCACAAAGGATTGGTCGATTTTTAATTGGTCGATTGGCAATCGTTTTAGATAAGACAGCGAAGAAAATCCAGTACCAAAATCATCCAGTGAAAAATGCACGCCTTTAACTTTTAGTTGGGTCATTTTATTGACAATAGTATCCACATTTTCTACTAGCAGGCTTTCGGTTAGCTCCAATTTAAGTCGGTTGGGGTTGGCTCCCGTGTAATCGAGCACTTCTAACACCTGATCTACAAAGTCAGGTTGATGAAACTGTTTGGCACTTACATTGACGGCAAGAAGTAAGTGTTTTGTTTTTATATGGCTGTCCCATGCTTTAAGTTGATTGCAAGCGGTCTCTAGTACCCAACGGCCAATAGGGAGTATCAGTCCAGTTTCTTCTGCCAGAGGGATGAATACGGCGGGCGAAATCAGCCCTTGTTGTGGGTGTTGCCAGCGGATGAGCGCCTCAGCACCAAAAATCCTGCCGGTGTCATCTACCTGCATCTGGTAGTGCAGCATAAACTGATCTGGAGTTGCTTGGTGTAGCATGGATTCGAGCATCACGCGCTGTTCAAGTGCGGCTTGCATTTCGACATCAAAAAAGTGAATTTTATTTCGCCCCGATTTTTTGGCTTGGAACATTGCCGCGTCAGCTTTGCGAAGCACTTCTTCTATCGAGGTTTCGTCATTGTGAAAAAGATTGATGCCGATACAAGAAGTGCAGTGGTATTCATTGTCGCGCAAGCTAAAAGGTTGATTGATGGCGTTGTGAATTCTTTCGGCAATTTTTTCAACTTCTCTGGTGGCTTGCTCTTGTTCTATGTTTAATAAGTCGAGCATGACGACAAATTCATCGCTACCCAGACGTGCAACGGTGTCGTCAGGGTAGGTGCAATTACGGATGCGTTTTGCAACCTCGATCAAAAGTTGGTCGCCAACATCATGACCTTTGGTATCGTTGAGCGATTTAAAATCATCCAGATCAATGTGTAGAATGGCGCCTTGGTGTTGCTGCTTTGGATCAAACGCTACGATTTTTTGTAAACGTTCTCGTAGCAGTTGGCGGTTGGAAAGCCCTGTGAGTGCATCGTAAAAAGCGAGGTTGTATATCGTTTCTTCGGCTTTTTTAGATTGTGATATATCAGAAAGTGAAGCAATGTAGTTGCTTACTTTGCCCGCCTCATCAATCACGGCCGTGATGCTAAGCCATACGGGGTAGACTTCTCCATTCTTGCGTTGATTCCAGATTTCACCTTGCCAGTGATGATCATGGTTTAGGCTAGCCCACATTGCTTTGTAAAAGCCTTCATCATGAACTTTTGATTTACTAAAGGCGGGTGTTTTACCGATGAGTTCATTGAGTGAGTACCCAGTCATCTCGCTGTAAGCTTGATTGACCGAAAGAATTAAAGTGCTGGCATCGGTGATGACTAGCCCTTCATGGCTAGATTCAAATACTTTCGCGCTAATATGTAATTGATGCTCAGCTTTAACGCGTGCTGTGACATCTTGCGCTAAAACCATCTCTGCAGCGCGACCATCAAAGGTTAAAGTATGGCATGTAATGTCTACCCAAATTAGGCTGCCATCTTTTTTGCGGTGTTGCCAGATGCCCGCCTGGTTGTATAGGTCGGTTATTCTGGCAGTTTCTTTGATGTTATCTTGAAAATGCTGCAGGTCGTCTTTTGGTCTGACATCACTGATTTTCATCCCAATGAATTCTTCATTGGTGTAGCCATATTGAACGATTGCGGCATTATTTACTGCAATAAACGCAAGCGTCTTAATGTCATATACCCATATTGGCACAGGGTTAGCGGTGAAAAGTAATTTGTAGCGCGCCTCAGAGTCTTTGATGATTTGCTCATTTTTTTTGCGCTCAGTGAGGTCATGCAAAATGGCAAAAAAACGTTCGTTGTCTAATTTGTGGGCGCTAACTTCGACCGGAAATTCAGAGCCATCACTGCGGACATGCGTCCATTCATCACGGTTTGGCGTGCCTGACATAATGTTAGGAAGTACGCGCTGTAAGCGCGGTAACTCTTGCTTTGCCAGAATGTCGGGTAAGTGCAGTTTAAAGAGTTCGTCTCTGGTATAGCCCAATAACGCTAAAGTAGCGTTATTGGCATCAACAAAGCGATAGTCACGGTTCATGATTAAAATACCGTCACTTGCCTGATTGAACAGCTGCTGAAAGCGCGTTTGTGCGTTTTCTTTGCCTATTGAGAGTAACCAAGTTAATAAGCACAATGTTAGTGTGAGCACTATTCCAGTAAGTCCAAGCAAAGTTGTTTGATGACCTGAAGTGGTGCGCGCTTCAAATGCCGGGGTGGTGCTCATCAGCAGCGTCCACTGACGACCGCCAATCTCAATAATACGGCTGAGTTGAAGCCTGCCGTCAGCTAATCTTTTTTGATGAGACACATGATCAGAGTGATACATTAGGCTATCGGCAAGCTGCGGTTCACCATCATGGATTTCAAGATCAATATCGGGGTCAATCTCATTTTGGAGGCTCGTGATGAGATCCTGAATACGAAAGGGCACATCGACCCAACCAGCAATAGCAGCTTGCCTTTCAGGCAAGGTGTTGAGATTGGTTGTGTTTTTGTATAGTGGTAGGTACATCACAAAACCAAACACATCATTTTTGCCAGCATCTTGAGCTAGCGTGATTCTTGAAGTAATTGTGACATCATTAAGCGCTAGTGCCTGCTGCATAGCGAGTGCGGCGGCTGGTATTGTTAATGTATCTAGCCCGATTACTTTATGATTTTCTTTAGTTAATGGTTCCATCTGCGTGATGGGAGCATAGCGTTCACGCTCGGCATCAGGGTTGATTTTATAGACGGCATTGCCTTGATGACGCATCTCTGCGATGTGTTTGTTTTTGTCGGCATGCAATACTATTTTGATTAGGCCAACCCCTTGTACCCCGGGGAGTTTTTCTTGCAGTTGCAAACCCTGAATATAAGTGATAAATTCACTTTTGGTGACATGATCAGAGCCGTGGATAAACCCTTGAATGCCGCGCATGACTACAATGTAGTTGTTAATGCGGCTGATAATATTGCTGGTGACCTGTGTTGATGCAAACTCGAATGTGTTACGAAGATGCGTGTCTTGTTGTTGTTGCGCTTGATGCCACAGCACATAGGTTGTAGTCAGCCCACCAATCAACACGAGACAAGTCAGGACTAGTGGCATTAGCTGCGACCTGACTAGGTTCTGGATATAGTTGATGGCGTTAACGGGCATTGTCAATTCATTGCTAAAATTTAGTCTTAACAGAAGAAATTAATGTATTCCATAAAAACAGTATAGCAAAGAATGGCAACTTTACCTCTACAAGTAAAAAAACTTACTTAACTAATTGATTTCTAATAAATTAAAATTTAAATAAACTTAAATTTTTCGAGATAAATTATTGTTTTAGTTGTGCAGATTAGCTTGCCTTTGCATCTAGTAGCTCCCAGCGCGCAAGTAAGCTTTCTAGCAATAGTTCAATTTCTGTTAATCTTAATTGTAGCTGTTTAATTTCATCGTTTTTTGTTTTATCTTCAGTTTGGTAAAGGCCACTATCGGCAAGTTTTAAATTGATACTGGCCTGCTCGGCTTCTAGTTGTTCAATTTTAACTGGAATTTCATCCAGCTCTTTTTGTTC
>JAUYAL010000015.1 GCA_030693535.1 Methylotenera sp. | reverse complement strand
ACTTAACTCCGTGGATAAGACCGCTCGCTTTCGCTTTTGCAACTTCCTCGGCACTTGTATTATCAGTAAGATACAAGGTCATGAGTGGCTCAAACTGCATACCCGCTGGCAGCGCCTCAATAATGCGCTCACGGTAGGCACTTGCCAATTCTGTTGTCGTGACAGGTGGGCGCAAATTAGGCATGACAATGGCACGTGCAAACTGCCTAGCGGTATCTGGCAGCACGGCTTTAAGCGCAACGCCATCTCTTAAATGTAAGTGCCAATCGTCTGGGCGCGTCATGGTAAGTGAGTCTATTTTATTCATGGTCGAATCGCTTATGATTATTCAGGTTGTTGTTTTAACTGTAGTGCAAACTCATACAAAACATTTTTCTTTTCATGGGTGATTTCAGTCGCTAGCTTCACCGCCTGCTTTAGCGGCAAGTCGGCGAGCAACAATTTCAAAACCCTTACGGCATCTTCAGAAATCTCTTCAGCCTCTTTAATGGCGGCCGCTTCTACCAACAACACAAACTCGCCACGCTGCTGGTTGGCATCTGCTTGCAACCATGCCTCAGCCTCGCCCAAGCTACAGCTATAAATCGTTTCAAAGGTTTTAGTGAGCTCACGTGCAAAGGTAATGCGGCGCTCTGCACCCAACACAGCCGACATATCCACGATACTCTCAATAATGCGATGCGGCGCTTCATAAAAAACCAACGTCACCGTTTGCGACTTTAGCGCCTCAAGTGCTTTCCGCCGTGCTGCGCCACTCGCGGGTAAAAAACCATGAAACAGAAAGCCGTTTTGCGCAATACCAGAGGCTGACAATGCTGCAATCACGGCACTCGCGCCTGGAATTGGCACCACTTTAACGCCAGCCTTGCGTACTAAGTCAACCACCACCGCTCCCGGGTCGCTAACACCTGGAGTGCCTGCATCGGTTACTAGCGCTATGCTTTGTCCCGCACTTAATTGTGCTAACAGCTTCTCAGCAGATTGGCGTTCATTATGCTCATGCACCGCAATAAGTTTTTTAGCGATGCCAAAATGTGACAGCAAGCCAGAAGTATGGCGCGTATCTTCCGCCGCAATCGCATCTACGGTTTTTAAAATATCCAACGCGCGCAAGGTAATGTCTTGTAGATTTCCAATTGGCGTGGCAACAACATATAATGTGCCTATAGGATGCAAAATTTGATGACCCAAAAATTAGTTAACGCCATTTTAGCAACATGCCTGCTTTTTGGCAGTTTATATTTACCCACATTTGCTGCCGAGGCAAATAAAGCTGAGCCCGCAGCAGTAAAATCACCCATTAAAAAATCTGCTGAAACTTATTTTTTAGAGGGCAGCACATGCCTGCAGCAAGGAAAAATAGCGTGTGCGACGTTGGCTTTGGCCAACATTTCAAGCTTATCGCCTTATGCAAAACTGCTTAAAGGTAGCATCGCCTGGGGCGAGAACCGCGTTGATGATTCATTACTTTTATTACTGCCACTGCAATCTGAAAAGCACCTCATTATCGAGGCTAAAATTAGCTTACATCAGCATCTGGCTAAAGCCTTTGCAAGCCTGGGCGATACACAACAGGCACTTTGGCATTTAATGCAAGCAGAAGCCGCTGTAATCAGTGCGGAACAGGAAGCTAAAGTAAGCCACATTGAAAAAATACATCAGGAAATTTGGGCTTTATTAAGCAATCAATCACAAAACCAGCTCATCACCATGCGCGGAGACAATACCGATAACGAGTTTCAAGGCTGGCTAGACTTAAGCCTAGCCGCCAAAAATCAAGATGTAGCGACTAGCATTGCAAGCTGGCTGACTTATTACCCGGACCACAGCGCCAGAGCCTTGGCAAAAAACCTCGCACTTCAATCAAACGCAAGTGCCTCCAAAATAAGTGCTATTACACAAGGCGGTATTGCCTTAATTTTACCCATGTCAGATGAAGCTAACATCACGCAAGCCGAAGCTTTTCAGCAAGGGTTACAAGCCGCATTAACTAAACATGGTCTAAACAATGAAATTAAAACCTACATCGG
>JAUYAL010000052.1 GCA_030693535.1 Methylotenera sp. | reverse complement strand
TGCTATTACACAAGGCGGTATTGCCTTAATTTTACCCATGTCAGATGAAGCTAACATCACGCAAGCCGAAGCTTTTCAGCAAGGGTTACAAGCCGCATTAACTAAACATGGTCTAAACAATGAAATTAAAACCTACATCGGTACCAACAGCTTAAAAGCCATCATCGAACAGCATGCTCAGGCAAAAAGCGAAGGGTCCACTTACTTTATTGCCCCCCAACTAACCGATGATGACACCCTCGCTGACATGGCAAGCTATTTAGATTCTCATCACATTCTAAGCATTGGCTTGCCGCTTAAAGATGAAGCCATGCGAATGACAAAATTTGCGACTAGCCATGCCATGCAGCACCTTTTGATTATCAACACTGATAGCGAAGTGGCGCAAGCAATGACCAGTAGTTTTCGCACTGCCTGGCAAGCCGAGTTAGGCGCTAGCGATCAAAATGATAAAATAAGCGCCATTACATTACCTAATGGCGTAACCGCAGAAGAACTCGGCCTATTCGACCTCAAAGCGCAAGTGGCGGCAATAGGCCACGACATGGTAGTGCTGGCAATGTCGGCCTCTGACGTGCGCACAATAAGACCGCACCTCAACATCAGCACACCTACGTTGACATTTTCTGCTGTCAATGACGCACCGCCATCGGACACGTCTTTTAACGCGCTACGTTTTGTCGATATTCCATTTTTACTACCGGCAAACAATGATGCATTTACAGCCTATCATCACGCCAGCGCCAATCTGAATTTAAATGCATTATTACGTTGGTTTGCATTAGGCGTCGATACTTTACAATTGCTCGCTGCCAGCACTCATACTAACCGCAGTGAATTGATCATCAATGGCTTAACTGGTGAACTGACGCTTGATCAATCAGGCCTTGTCAGACGTAAGCTATCAATTGCCAGATTTATTTTTAATGGCGTCGAACTAGAGCAATGACATTCAAACAGCAAGCGAAACACCTTGTAGAAGGCAATGCCGCCGAGCAATTGGCTG
>JAUYAL010000051.1 GCA_030693535.1 Methylotenera sp. | reverse complement strand
GATATTTTGATCAATGTAGCGAATCCCCGTACTGCATTAATTCAAGAAGTACATTCTATTGTTATCCACTGCCTGTGTGAGGGCATAGATAACAATCTACTAACTCCACATTCACTCTGAAAATTGTTTATCAACATGTTCCTCACTGCAAATATACGTCTTATTTTAATTGTCTCGTTATTTATTATAGTCACGGGAAACTTTACTTTATTAAATCGATTGACTGAAATTTATCCCTGGGTTGAAAAGTGGCCTTTCGTAATAGCACTCATGGGATTTTTTTCTTTTTCGACCATGCTTTTTTTAATCTGGACTTGTTTTGGCAAATTCAGTAAATGGGTTCTCGCAACCTTTTTGGTCTCTTCTGCAATTGCAGGCTACTACATGGATCAGTATGGCGTGGTAATTGATCGAGACATGATTGCTAATATGATTGAAACTAACCCAGATGAGCTCGCTGGACTGATTAGCGCCAAGCTAGTAATTCGCATAATTTTATTAGGGATTATTCCTTCAATCATCGTTTTTAAATTCGCACCTAAGGCCAGTAATTTCATACAAGGGTTAAAAGTGAGACTCTGGCTTGGCGCTCTTTTGATAGCATTATGTATCGCTTCTATATTGCCTTTCACGGCAGACTTTGCCAGTTTTGTTCGTGAGCACAGAATTACGCGTCTGTATGCTAATCCTTTAGGATTCACTTACTCACTCATCTCATATGGCCAATCTCAATTTAAACGCAAAACTGTTTATGTTGTAAAGCACACAGCTGAAGATGCAAAAAAATTATTCCATTTAGGTAATAAAAAATTAATTATTATGGTTGTTGGAGAAACAGCAAGAGCCGACCGATTCTCACTAAATGGTTATTCCAGAGAAACAAACCCTCAGCTTAAAAAACTGGATGTGGTGAGTTTCAAGAATGTCTCATCTTGTGGAACCGCAACCAAAGTATCTTTGCCGTGCATGTTTTCAAATTTAGGACGTTCTAATTACGATGAAAGCCAGGCCTTTCAACAAGAAAATGTATTGGATGTACTGGCGGAGTATGGCGTACAAGTGCTATGGCGGGATAACAATTCAGACTCAAAAGGCGTAGCTACAAGAATTCCTTATCAGAACTTTAAGAGTCCAACCTTGAATCCTGTATGCGATACGGAATGTAGGGATATAGGGATGTTAAGTGGATTAGATCAATATATAAAATCGCACGAAGGCAAAGACATTTTAATCGTTTTGCATCAGATGGGTAATCATGGTCCAGAATATTACAGACGTTACCCTGAAAATTTCCGGCGATTTCAGCCAATGTGTATGACTGGTGAGTTAGGCGATTGCACTAAGCAGGAAGTTAATAATGCTTATGACAATGCCATTCTATACACAGATTATTTTCTAGCAAATGTGATCAAATTCCTCAAGCAATATGATGAGAAATACTCAACCGCCATGCTTTATGTAGCAGACCATGGGGAGTCTTTAGGGGAACAAGGGATTTATCTTCATGCTGCCCCGTATGTGATTGCGCCAAAAGCACAAACACACATTCCGGTCATTTTATGGACTGGGAAATACTTTGATTACCACGTTGATGATATTGAGCCCTGGCAAGATCATCCATTAAGTCAGGATGATTTATTTTGTACATTGCTCATCGCTAATGATATTCATAGCAGTAAAACATGCGACAGCAAACAAAAATGGTTTGATAAGAATAAGAATTTGAAATTAAAAAATACACAATAATAGATGAAAAGCGTTTACATCATTACTGGGATATTCTTAATGTTTTGTCAGCACTCAGATGCTGCAGATAACAATACATTGCTTGAACAGTTTAAGATTGGCGGCTTTTCTAGCGCTGCTATTACATTACCTCGAGACGCAGAGGCTGAAGCAGCAATCAATGAATTAAGTTTGTTAATCTCCTGGAATAATCTTGATCGATTAAGCTTTTTTAGTGAGCTGGAAATTGAAAGGCCATTAGCGTGGAATGATAGCGAACGCTACAGCCGCAAGGAAAGTAAATTTGACTTAGAAAGACTTTATTTTGATTACAACCTATCTGAAAAACTCAATTTCAGGATTGGCCGATTTCTAACTCCTAATAGTCGCTGGAATTTGCTACGAGCACCTCCATTAGTTTGGACAAATTCGAGGCCATTGGCTACCACTCGATTATTCCCAATGGCTACCAATGGAATTACATTACATGGTGCCTTTCTTTTAAATGACGTGGCTTTTGAATACAAGTTCTTTACTGAACTACTAGAGGATCAAGAGCAGGATAATAACGAACTAAAATTTGAACATGTCAAAGGGACTAGATTCAGTTTTAAAAGCAATTCAGAAGTGGGTATTTCACTACTGTCATTTCGTGAGCGCGACTCTTTAAATGCTTTCTCAGACACCAGCTATCGTATGTTGGGATTAGATTTTATTACCCGTTTGAATGAAACTGAGGTAAGTGGAGAAATATTCCAACGCATCACTTCAAAAGGCAAGGACGGTGGAAGTGGTGCATATATTCAGACTGCAGTTCCTATCAAAGCTAATTGGTATTGGATTACAAGGTTGGAAACACTCAATCGACCATATGAAGGTTCATTTGAACGCTGGCTTGTAGGTGCAACCTTGCGAGTAAAACCAACGCAGTTATTAAAATTTGAATTTACAGGTGGGAGTGGCGGTCAGCCCGAAGCCCTAAAAGGTTTTAATGCATCCTATGCAATACTTTTCTAACAGGCGTTTATTCGAACAGCAAGTACTCCTGTTCGCAAATTGCACAAAAATGGATCAATTATGCAAACTGGTCAAGATGTAATCTTTTTTGCTCTGTATCCTGCGGCCGCCGTACTGTTAGGTGGTCTCATTGCGCTTTGGCGCACGATGCAACCCAGACTCATTAGTACAGTGCAACATTTTGCAGCAGGTGTGTTGTTCTGCGCGCTTTCAACTGAGTTGTTGCCCGATCTCTTGCACCGCAAGATGCCATGGGTGACTTTACTTGGTTTCGCGCTAGGTGTCGTCGTCATGTTAATGATTAAACATTTTGCCGAAAATTTCGGACAGAAAGGTTTGATCCAATCCCAGCAACCTACTAGCCTGATTATGATACTAGGTTTAGATATAACATTAGATGGTTTGCTTATTGGATTGGGTTTTGCCGCTGGACAGAAACAAGGGCTGCTGTTAACGATTGCATTAACGCTGGAAGTTTTATTTTTAGGCTTGTCTGGAAGTGCTGCACTAAAAAGTTCTGGTGCGAGTCGTAAACGTATCTTGTTCATTACCTTGGGCTTTGCTCTTACTCTAATCGCTGGCGCTTGGGCAGGGGTTACATTGCTTGCTGGTGCCTCAGATATGTTGCTTGACGCAGTACTTGCCTTTGGTTTAGCGGCATTACTTTACCTTGTCACTGAAGAGCTGTTGGTGGAAGCACATGAGGTGCCAGAAACGAACACACAGACAGCCATGTTTTTTGTAGGATTTATTTTGCTTTTAACAATAGAAATGCTTATCTGAATAATTAATAAAAGGTGAAACTTCATGAGCAAAGAACGTAATGATATTAACGCTGAAAGTGCAAAAGCGGAATCGATCAAAAATATCTCTTCTGAGACACTAATACTTCGTATTGAAAAAATGGACTGTCCAACAGAAGAATCCTTGATACGTCAAAAGCTTGAAAACATGAAAGGTGTTGAAAGTCTTGATTTCAATCTTATACAACGAAAATTGACTGTAAGACATGATTTGCAAGACCCAGAACCAATTATTGCTGCAGTGACGGCACTTGATATGAAGCCTATCGTTGAAAATCCTTTTATACCTAAATCAGGTACATCAAAGGCCACTTTTATCATTGATAATATGGACTGTCCAACCGAAGAAGCGTTAATTCGAAACAAGTTTTCCCCAATGGCTGGCATTTCAGATTTAGATTTCAATTTGATGCAACGCAAGCTGACGGTGACACATACCTTAGATAATTCGGATGCCATCAAACAAGCATTGATTGACATCGATATGCACGCCATTCCAGTGATAGCTACAGCAGTAAGAGAGCAATCAAATCTCAACCCTCAGCCAAATTCACAAAAAAAATGGTGGTTGCTAGGGCTTGGCGGTATTGCAGCCATCCTAGCTGAATTGATTGTATGGAATGGTGGCTCTGAAAAAGCATGGCCAGTAATAGTGCTCGCACTATTTGCAATTGCAATTAGCGGTACAGGTACCTACAAAAAGGGCTGGATTGCACTCAAAAACTTTAATTTGAATATCAATGCTTTGATGACGATTGCAGTGACTGGAGCTGTATTAATTGGGCAATGGCCAGAAGCGGCGATGGTCATGGTGCTGTTTACACTTGCTGAGATGATAGAAGCATTGTCTTTGGATCGTGCCCGCAACGCTATCCGTGGATTGATGGAAATGACGCCTGATAAGGCAAACATTTTACAGGATGATGGTTCATGGAAAGATTTGGAAGCTACAACAATTAGCATTGGCATGATTGCGCGTGTAGCGCCCGGCGAGCGCATTCCATTAGATGGTGAATTGACTAAAGGACAGTCTGCAGTGAATCAGGCGCCAATAACTGGTGAAAGCATGCCAGTCGCTAAATCTACTGGTGACAAGGTCTTTGCTGGCACTATCAATGAAACTGGCTCTTTTGAATACCGTATTACCGCTGTGCAAACAGATTCAACAATGTCGCGCATTATACGTGCAGTTGAAGATGCTCAAGGCAGTCGCGCACCAACACAACGTTTTGTGGATAGCTTTGCTAAAATATATACCCCTATCGTGTTCATTGTCGCTTTGGGAGTTGCAATAGTACCGCCACTTTTGCTTGGATACGCATGGATGCCATGGATTTATAAGGCGCTTGTATTACTAGTGATTGCTTGCCCATGTGCGCTTGTCGTCTCAACGCCTGTTACAGTTGTGAGTGGTCTCGCAGCAGCTGCCAAAGCCGGGATCCTCATCAAGGGTGGAATTTATCTAGAATCAGGTCGTAAACTTAAATCATTAGCATTGGATAAAACAGGAACAATCACCCAAGGTAAACCAGCTGTAACGGATATCGTTGTATTAAGGGGACAGCAAAATGATGCCATGGCTTATGCAGCTTCTCTCGCCGACCGTTCTGATCATCCTGTTTCTTCAGCTGTAACCAATCATTGGAAATCGTTACCAGATAACCCTTTACTAATCGAGGTGAATGACTTCGAAGCTATCACAGGACGCGGTGTTAAAGGTCGTATCAATAATCAATGGTTCTATTTAGGAAACCATCGATTAGTAGAAGAATTAAATATTTGTAATACTGAAACCGAAACTGTGTTGAATCGGTTAGAGAATGAAGGTAAAACAGCAATTGTCATTTGCAATGAATCCTCTCCGCTTGCTGTGATTGCGGTTGCAGATACGGTTCGTGAAACTAGTCGAGAAGCCATTGCTGAATTACATGCATTGGGCATACGCACATTAATGTTGACTGGTGATAATGAGCTAACTGCTAATGCCATCTCAAAAAGCATAGGCATTGATGACGCTAGAGGTAATTTATTGCCTGAGGACAAATTGTCCATCGTAAATGAAGAATTAGCCAAGTTCGGAACTGTTGGAATGGTTGGAGACGGTATTAACGACGCTCCTGCACTTGCCAAGTCTAGCATTGGTTTTGCAATGGGTGCGGCTGGAACTGATACCGCTTTAGAAACTGCAGATGTTGCATTAATGGATGACGACTTACGTAAAATTCCACAATTCATCCAATTAAGTATCAAAACCGCTAGGATTTTGAAACAAAACATCTTTATAGCTTTAAGTATTAAAGTGGTGTTTTTGATACTGGCTCTTATGGGGGTTGCGACGTTATGGATGGCTGTATTCGCGGATATGGGAGCTAGTCTGATTGTGGTTTTCAATGGTTTACGCTTATTAAAACGAACTTAAACGTCTGCATAAACCAATTATTCACTATGCATATTTTTCTCTCCAGATTAGTGCTGGAACAACTCTGACGTAAATCAATTCACCCAATAACTCAACTAATGTTTGCGTATGACTGCTGCTGCGGCAAGTAAGGAAAAAATCAGCTGAATCGATTAGTAACCGAGTTAAACAACATTTAATTTAAGCTTCATTCAATGAAAGCTTAGGTGATCCACATATACTTCAAGTTCTAACTATGTAATCAATGGCAGAGATATGGAACTGAACCATTGTGACAACCTGCACTATAAGCTTCGCCACCATGCGATGGTGCACCTTGGTGCCTACTACATCATGATATGACCGTTATAAAATTCCACCGCGATCCTATGATTTAAAACATTGGCGACAACAACCGTCGCTCCAACTACACCTGATGTAACTATAACTCTTATAAAACCCTTTTTAAGGTTCATATTGTCTCCCAGTGTTTTAGAGTAGTGCATCAACTGCTTAAACAAAGAATCAAATAACCCTGGACACCCAATTAAAGTATGATATAAGTTACTTTATACTTGATAAATATCTTTAATCAATGAATAATGTATGGTATGAACAACATTAATCAAACCATCCAAGTTGCAAATCTGTTTAAAAATAACAGAATCGCTGCTGGTCTGACTCAGGAAGATTTAGCTCAACAGGCGCAAATTAATAGGCAAAATGTTTTAGACCTGGAATCAGGGAAAAATGTCGGCCTTTATATCATTGTTAAAATTATGGCAATACTAGATCTAGAGATTGGTAAGCATCATCAAAATGCTACATCGATAGCTCCTGAAAAAAAACGTGTAAGAAACATTACTATTGATGCGTCTAAATATCCTCAACTCAAAATGATGCTATGGGATCGCCGTGAAAAGAAGTTAAAAGAACGAGATGCTTTTTATATATACGAGAAGAATATAAAATTTATAGACAACTTAAATATTGAGCCTAGTGAATTAAAGTTAATTCAAAATCTCACAAAGAAATTCGGTAACGGAGTCATGCTATGAAACTCATCAGGGAGCGTCATCTGAAGATTGTTAAGCTTCTAGAACAAATGGATTCAGATGCACTGCAATCTATGGATTGTTTTTTTGGCGGAGGAACAGCCGTTTCATTGTTGACAAATGAATATCGTTTATCAACCGATGTAGATTTTATGTGCTCGACAAACTCTGGCTATAAGGAATTAAGGGAAGCAGTTTTTGGAGGTAGTCTTGACAAGTTATTCAGGAATGGATCTCCAAAATTGTTGCGAGAGGTTCGTGCAGACAGGGATGGTATACGTGCAATAATCGACCTAGAAGGTGAACCATTAAAATTTGAAATAGTTCTTGAATCACGTATTAAACTAGATTCTGCACATACTGAATTACCTGTCCCGACTTTATCAAAAAACTCATTATTTGCGGAGAAACTTTTAGCAAATGCTGATCGAGGATTGGATAAAGCTGGTTTAAGTAAAGATATGTTTGATTTAATTATCATGCAACACTACTGGGGTAGTATCCCACTGGAACCTTTGAAAACGACAAAAGATATTTACGGGATGACAGTAGCAGAATGTTACTTAAAAGTATTTAATATGTTGAAATCCAACACATCTTATCTGAATGACTGTCTTCAACAACTTGACATCGACAAGGAATCGTTTCAAATCATTAAAACCTATCTTACCAATCCTCTCAATGGCATGACAGTGATGCACCATTTCGATGAACTGGATATTCATGCCCGACCTAAATATTGATTGAGTAAAGCAGAACCTAATTCAGCAACAATTCCTTTATGCTTAAATTTTTTATTTAGACACTAATGACTATAGTTGGATTTAAAGTATTCCAACAAAATAAGAATAATTAAACTCGCTATCCACATTGACCATAATGTATGAAATAGAAAATGCGCGCCACGCATTTGCTGCACCCATCCCATAATAAAACCTAGAAGTAATCCTAATGCAAAAACTGCTAAAGCTTTTCTAGGCTTATTCGGCATCCAAAATACACATAGTGATGCTAACCACAGACCAGTAGTTGCATGGCCTGCTGGAAAGCAAGCGCCTAACTCCAAACCACTAGGAATGGAATCCATTAATCTTAGAAAAGGAGCATAACCGTTATATCGGTCAATATCCCAAGGGCAATGTAATGAAGAAAATTTCTTAATAAAGCTCACCGTGAGCGGGATGAGTATTGAAGCGGCTGCTACAAACCTTAATCTCACTCTTAATCTCTGGCTGAGTTTTTTGTAGGGTTTGAGAAAATCCACTATTAAAAACGTATACAATAAAAATCCCAAACACATTAAGAGTTTTTTCAGATAAGTATGCATCAAGTCTTTTGCGAACCACGTATTTTTCCAAGGAAATGATTTAGATATCGGATCATAATAATAATCCTGAACAAGTAAATCTATCTGGCTATATTGCCCTATGATTAAAATCATTAACGCGGATATTGCCAATGTAAACCAAGCATAGAAATAACTCATATTTTCTTCCTATTGATGACTAGCGACTCTTGCTCTTTAATTGAATAACTAATGTAATGAAGGAACAATTTTACATCCCACGTCCAACTTTATTGCTAAAAAAGGGAGATTTGTATAGCTGGCTAAGAGGTTTTAAAAAGAAAACAGTTTGATGAAACACGGATTAATGAGCAATTATTGATAAAGAGTATTTCTCAGCGGTTCGACTGGGCATAAAAGCATTCTTGCCTTCAATTTATGCTTGAAGGTGCCTTACGGCTATGAACACAGTTCAGCAGAATGGCTAACTACTAAATTATTAGCACCAGGCACACCGAGAAGTGTTTGGTTTAGGCTGAATTGGTAGTTTAATCAAAATAAGAAATAATACTGGAGATGAATAATTTTATTGAAAAATAGAAAACATCTCACGATTTATCTTGTATTGGAATTATATATATGTAAATTATTTGTTGGTGAAGTCAAAAGAATTCTAACTACTGCATGAATTTGAATTCAGGAATAAGTGGTAAAGAAGCTTTAGTGAGTGAGGTTAGATTTTTAGCATATAAAGACTTTATTAAAAGTTACATTCAACGCTGTTAAAACCATCTGTTTTTTAGGATTGATTTAGTTAAAGTCTGTTTTAGGCCAAAAAACATGGACATCACACGGCGTTAAGCAGTCATGCGAATATTAATTTATTATCACTTGAGTGTATCTTTATTTGGATTTATTACGATACGTTGCGTTCAACACGGTAGAAAAGTACAATGCGCGACATGTTGTCGAAAAGACTATTCCGTTTTATTCATCATATTGCGCTTTTCGCAATCATTTTTGCGTCTGTCGCACCTAGTATTTCGCATGCGTTAGCTGAACAAAATAATTCGAATAGCTTTAAGCAAGAAGTTTGCACAAGCAGTGGCCAAAAAGTGGTGATTCAAGTGCTGACAACCAAAGGCAAACAATTATCGACTGAATTCGTCGTCAGTAAATCATCGTCAAAAACCATGACCATGCATTTAGAACATTGCCCGTTTTGTTCAAAGGGTGTGGCAAGCACCAGTCTGCCAGCAACTAATACGCTAATCATTGCGCTATTAACCGCAACCGCACAACAAATTGCGCAATATGCTGCACCAGTTGTTTTATATCGTCCTTACGTTTCACCTCCCTCGCAAGCCCCGCCTAACACGCTCTAAAAATTACCCGTTTCTTTGTCGCAATCCGTTTGCGATAAACCCTATTTTTTGGAGTTTTAAATGATTAAATCTATACATTTATGCGTGTTAAGTGCATTGGCAATCGGCTTTTCACACAGCGCATTTGCAGACCATAACGAAACCATTCACTTGGATGAAATCAGTGTGACTGAAAAGTCACTTGATCATTCTTACTATGTGCCCATTGCGAACAGTGCAACGAAAACAGACACTCCATTGATGGAAACGCCACTTTCGATTCAAGTAGTAGACGAAAGCATATTACGTGATCAAAACGCGCAAACAGTCGGTGATGTGGTGCGTAACGTAAGTGGCGTGCAAACACAATATACGTATGGTGGGGTGAATGAGCAGTATATTATTCGCGGTTTTCAGCAAACAACTACTGGTTATCGCAACGGCATACGTGTACCGCTGCTAAGATTTGATCTGGTTAATGCTGAACGCGTAGAAGTACTGAAGGGCCCATCCTCAATGTTGTATGGGCCAAGTGATCCAAGTGGATTGATTAATATAGTGACTAAGAAGCCGCAAAAAGATGCAACCTATTCGTTTCAGCAAAGCATCGGCATGTTTGATTTTTATCGTACTGAAGCCAGCGCCACTGGTGCAATCGATGGTGCAGGTATACTGACCTATCGCGTAGATGCCGCTTGGAAGCAGGCTGATAGTTATCGAGATGTAATTAATAGTAATCGCTATGTTGTACCAATGGCGCTAGCTTTTAGACCAAACGATAAACTCGAGATCAATTTAAGTCTGGAACCACAACGTGACCGGGTAGTGTACGACCGTGGTGTACCAGTCGTGAACGGTAAGATTGCCGATGTGCCAAGAAGTCGCAGTTTTAATCAAAACGACCACGATGATTACAAGAGTTTTAGTAGTGATTTAAATGGCTCTTATCGGTTTGATTCAGGCTGGAAACTGTCAGCAGGCGTGTTTAATAATGTGCAAGACAGAGACTTAAACCTGATGTATTTTGGGAATGTAGCTGCAAATGGCACAGATATTAATCGCCGAACTTATATCGGCGAAGAGCATATTAAAAGCCGCACCAGTTGGGGCAACTTAACAGGAGATTTTGAGACGGGTTCCATCAAACACAAGCTGTTAATAGGCACTGAATATATCAATACTAATTTTAGCTTCGGCGTGTTTGATCGCGCTGTAGACACGATTAATATTTTTACTTTCAATAATCAGCGTGTCAATTTAGATCCATTGTTAACAGGCAGTTATGATGGTTTTGGTACTTACCAAGTTCGAAGTATCGGCTTTTATGCGCAAGATCAGATTAAATTTAATGATCAGTGGCAACTGCATGTCGGCATGCGGCGCGATAACGTAAAGCAGGACTTAGCATTTGCTTACGAAAGCCCAACGGATATTTCCAGCCGTAACGATAGTAAAACCACGCCACGTATCGGCTTGTTATATCAACCTGCACAATGGTTGTCGTTATACGGGAATTGTGCGGAATCATTTGGGATGACATTTAATTATGAAGCAGACACTTTATACAAACCAGAAGAAGCGCGCCAATGTGAAGCGGGTGTCAAAATGGAAGTTTTGGATGGTCGCTTTAATGCGAATGTAGCGGTGTTTGATTTAACCAAAACGAATATTGCGACACCAAACCCGAATACAAATCGCACAGAAGCCATAGGTGAGGCACAAAGTAAAGGTTTGGAAATTGATGTGCAAGGCAAGATTACCGATAAGTTAAGTGCGATAGGCTCACTTGCGTTAACCGATACTGAAATTACCAAAGATGGCAGAGGTAACATGGGCAACAGCTTACCCAATGCACCCAAATATCAATATAGTGCATGGCTAAATTACAGCATATTCGGATCGCAGCGATTAGGGCTTTCAGTCGGCGGCGGCTTGTTTGGTAATGGTAAACGCTATGGCGACGCGGCCAATAGTTATAGTGACGGAAAGTACACCACCGTGGACTTATATGCGGCCTACAAATTTATGATGAACAAAACCAAAGTCACCGCGCAGTTAAATGTGAACAATGTATTTAATGAGAAATTTTATTATTTACGTAGTACATCCAGTAATTTGCCCGCATCACCGACAAATGCTGCAGCAACAATCAGGCTAGATTTTTAAAGTATGAAAACCGCCTTTGTAGGAGTAAGTCATTTCACACGATTGATTGCATGCATTTTTGTCGTCAGTTGCATAGTTTCATGCAATACGGCTGAGCAATATCAACAGGTGACTGAGATTGCCCGCCTGACAAGCAAAGGCGCACGCTTGCCCAGATTGGTCACGCTGCCCAATGATGAAGTGTTGATGAGTTGGGTAGAGCCAGTAGGAGAAGGTACTGCGCTTAAATTTGTGCGGCTAAAAAATGGATACGTTATTAGCCAAGGCGAAGTTGCACGCGGCGCAAACTGGTTTTTGAATTGGGCCGACTTCCCTTCAGTCGCACCCATTAGTAAAGACTTCTGGTTATCTCACAGGCTGGTCAAACAAGAGGGTGGCAAAGCATATGATTACGATATTGTGCTTGCGCTGTCGAATGATGCAGGATTAACTTGGCGCGATATTGGCAAGCCACATCATGATGGCGTTGCGGCAGAACATGGTTTTGCTGCAATTTTTCCAGTGAATGGCAATACTGCGAATAACGATGCTGGGATTGTCTGGCTGGATGGGCGCGATTATATAGAAAAAAGTCATGCTGAAAAATCCGGCAATTTTCAGTTGCGTTATACCCGCATTCAGGCTGATGGCAGCATGGAAGCAGAACAGATTCTCGACACTAATACTTGTACCTGTTGTTGGCCGTCGGTTGCGGTAACAACAGCTGGGCCTGTTGCAGCGTGGCGTGGACGAACCGATACAGAAATTCGCGATAACCAAGTAGCAGTTTTGCGTGACGAAAAATGGTCTAGTCATCAAACATTAGGGCATGAGAATTGGAAAATTGATGGTTGCCCTGTGAATGGGCCCGCTTTATCTGCACGCGGCATGCAAGTTGCGGCGGCTTGGTTTAGCGCTGCTGGTGATCAGCCAAAAGTCTTGATGGCTTTTTCAAAAGATGGTGGGCACACTTTTTCAAAAACCATTGAAGTTGATACTGCCAATCCGCTGGGGCGGATAGGTTTGATTTGGCAAGATGACAATACTGCAGTGATCTCTTGGATGACGGCTGACAGTGGCGGTAAAGATGTAAACTTGGCGCTACGCACTGTTACCGTTGACGGCACCAAGGGCAGAGTGAAAAGGATTGCAGAAATTGGTTCTGGACGCGATGTAGGTGTGCCGCAAATGGCATATACCAAACAAGGAATGCTTTTGGTTTGGACCAAAGGAGAATCTGCTCATGGCATTCAATCTTTGATTGTTCCGTGGACTGATTTATCCAAACAAAACTTGAGTCAGAAAATGAGCGGTATTTTGCAAACATTATATGCAACAAAAGGCGCTGTTTTTCTAGCGTCAATTTGCCGAGGAACTCATTAAATATTTTTTGAAATGAAAGACGAACTAGGTTTTTATGCGATCAATAGTGTCATTTTCTGGATGATATGTTTGAAATATCAGACTAAAAATTTAACCGAAAGTTAGTTTGAGAGTTTAGTATTTGATTTAAATGATTTGTCCTTAAGCGGCAACAAGCAGTCATTCTGTTTATATGAATTTAGTTATAGATGCTTATTTTTTATTACATGTATATTCATTTTGTTCTCAAATTACTAGCAGCATTCATCCAATAACTATTCAACCCATAATAGTTATTTGATAATAAGCATTCGAAGAAAGATAAATTTTGAACTCTCCTAATTTAAATGATAAATATACCGACAATACAGCTGTAGATTTCACCAATAAAAAAACTTTCAATTGGGTGGCGGCAACTACCCTCTTTACAGTTTCTGTTCCGGTTTTATATGTTATAGGTAGAGCCTACATCGAAGAGTACTTGAGAACTTATGGTGTGGTCATTGATTTATTCCAACACTCTACTCAAGATTATCTTTTCTATGCGTTAATTGGAGTCTTCCAAACATTTTGGACCACTTATCAATCATTATTAAATTCTTGGGTAGCGATCCTAGTCACCGCTATTTACGTCATTTTGGCGGCCTTCTTTTATCAAATATTATATAAAAATGACTTTCAAAATAGAAAGTTGAGAACTATTAACAATAGATTTTATAAAAGTTTAGCAATATCTTTAATTACTGGCATTTTATTCATTGTGATGAGTTACTTATTACTTATTATCTTGCTATCCATCATGGTAATACCATTATTCATAGGTCAACATTCTGGAAAACTCTCTGCCTTAGCCGAAATAAAAAAAGACACGGGACAATGTGCACTTAAAAGTAGAAAAGATTTAACAGCATGCACCAAGATTATTCAAAATGAAAAAGTCATAATGATAGGTAGAGTCATCGCTTCTTCTGATCTATATATTGCAGTTGCGGTGGATGGTAAAGCTTTTATATTACCAAAAGAGAATCTGACTTTAGAAACCATGTGATTAATTTAATTAAAAATGCAATTGCATGCTTTAATCGGATAATTATCAGGAGTAATTTATGCACAAATTAATCTTTATTGTAACAATTTCTTGTTTTATTACATTGTCAGGATGTGCAACTATTCCATCGGAAGCTCCTGAACTCTCGGCACAGTTGGGATCAAGGATATCTTCACTTGAAGCATCTCATGTAAGGTTACTCGAAGCTTTTTTTGTTGAAAAAAGAAAAAGAGTGGATGAGTTTATACAAGATGAATGGGTGCCGGTATTTGCTCAAGAGTTTTTTGGAGACCCTCGAGTAGATGAAGTCTGGAAACAGGTCGTTAAGTCTCAAGACGATAATGATAGGTTGAAATTCATTATTTTCGTCGGACCAAAATTGCAAAAAAAAATAAATCAAAAACGTGTTGAACTCATCCAACCACTCGACGAATTAGAGTCAGTGATTAAAAATAAACTGAAATTAGAATACGATCAAACATTGGCCATTAATAATACGCTTACCTCATTTCTACAGTCCGCATCGAAAGTTGAAGAAAATAGAAAACGTTATCTAGATATGATAGGTATCAAAGATAAAGAAGTGGACAATTTCGTTAGTGAAACAGGTGAAGCAGTTTCAGAATTAGTTGTAGCGGCAAGAAGTATTGAAGAACGTACAAAAGATGCTGAAAGTTACCGTAAAAAAATTAATGATATTCTCCAAAAACTACGAGACTAAGGAAAACTATTATGGCTATTGATTGGGACAAATTTCAAAATAACATTGATCAAATTGCACAAGATGCTGGCGATAAGACGGACAAAAAGCTTGCTAAGGAAATCTCCTCCATTACAAAAATGACAGATGATGAAGTAAAAAAACTTTTTCCAGATCCTGCTGATATCAAGAAACTCGCATCTCTAATGGAAATAGTCAAAAAATCCGGTGATCGGAACGAGAAAATCAACAAAATTGTTGCAAACGCAGAAGAATTTGGCGGCATCATTTTTACTTTATTAAACAAATTTGTTTAATAAGAAATAGCTAATTTCTATTTTGATAATTCATTCAAATTCCATTTAGCTCTAACAATAATTTCAGGAACAGCATCATGCCAAAACAACCATTAATACTTGGACCAGTGCTTTCATTTCGCGGAATCAGCGAAGAAGGGCATTGGAAAGTGACGGCATTAATTGGCATCCCAAAAAGTTTTGAGCAACCGGTTCTATCTGTAGAAGGACGTAATTGCGCAAATCCTGTAATTCTTTTGGAGCATGATAATCAACAATACTTGCGATATGACGTGAGTTGTAAATTAGATACTCAAGAACGAAAAGTTGATCTAACTATTAATGTGTGTGAAGGGCAAGTGTGGAGTTTTACTATTCCAGGTATTGATTTTGCTCCACGCATGGCTTACGTCTCCTGCAACGGATTCTCAGATCCGAGTGGTATGAGAAAATTGGTAAGAGAATCCAATTCTGTTTGGGCAGATCTATTAAGCAATCATGACCGTCACTTACGCAAAAATAATTACGAATTAGATAAAGAGCAGTTGTGGCATGAAACGAGAACACAAGATAAAAACCTCCAGCGGTTTCACTTATTAGTGATGGGTGGGGATCAAATTTATTTTGACTCTATTTGGGAAGACATAAAAGAACTAAAAGATTGGGTGCAATTATCCAGAGATAATCAATTAATCTTTAACGTTGATAAAAAGCTTGAGAAGAAAATAGAGAGGTATTATTTCAACCTATATAGCTCTAGATGGTTGCCACCATCTAGAAAAGACTGGGGATCAAATGAGTTGAATCAGGATGCTGCCGATGCAATGGCCAGAATCCCTACAGTTATGATGTGGGATGACCATGATATCTTTGACGGGTGGGGTTCATATAGTGTGGACATGCAGGAATCCAATTTATTTCAAACACTTTTTCACTATGCACGAAAAGCATTTTGGGTTTTTCAAATGCAGCATGTGCTTGAGGATTTACCAACACTAGATAAGATCACCCAGTTCAACATTTCAAAAAAGGATCCGCAGTTTCAGTTAATTGATTGGGCTGCGCATCAGCAAAAAGATCTTTTGGCATTACCAATATTAATGGATCAGCCAGGATTTACTTTTGCATTTGAAATTGGCCCAATTAGTCTAGTAGCTGCGGATCTTAGAACAGAAAGGTCAAGGACTCAAATTTTAGGCCCCAGTAGTTGGAGATCATTACAGTCTTGGTTATCAAATCTTAAACCAGGTAAACCAGTATATCCAGGAAAAAAATGCCAACATCTGATTTTTTTATCTTCCGTTCCAGTCGCTCACCCAAAATTAACACTTGCCGAGGGTTTGTTTGATGTATTCGGACAAGATAATGTATTAGATAGTAATGCAGATGATTTAAAAGACCACTGGTCGCACGACGATCACGAAGGTGAGAGAAAACGGCTTCTTGAAACATTAATCAATATTGCAGAAAGTAAAAAATTAAGAGTATCCATTGCATCAGGAGATGTCCATGTTGCAGCATGGGGGACTGCATATCGCAAAGACTTGCCTCCTCAGACCAATTGGGCGCAGATCCAACAGTTCACTTCATCAGCCGTTGTACATCCATCTTTAGTAGGGGTTTTCGAAAAACTATTCTTACATTTACTCAATAGCACAGCAAGTAAGCCTCAAACAATTGACATACAGCTTGTTGTTGAAATGATGATTTTTCCAGGCTTTAACAAATATGTGATGCCGGCAAGAAATTGGTTGGCTTTTGAATTAGATACTGGAAGCTCCGATCCGCTTGGAAATAAATTGTGGGCAACGTGGAGATGTGAAAATGAAAAAAGCTTCTCCAATCATTTATTGGCAGTTGAACCTGCAAAATTTCATTTGACGATTGATTCAACCGGTGTAAATTTATAACAAACTTGATGAATACATAGCCAATTTTACAGCTAATTTAATTAAATCAAATTCGAAATCATATAGTTTATAAGCCTAAAAAGATTTAGTAGAAAAACTCATTGAATGCATATCGTTTGTCAACGCTACAACAATTTCTGAATTCTAATAATGTAATTTTAAAACTCACGACAATTGAGTTATAAAAATCAGTTAATACTCCAAGTCCAATGCGACCTGTAAATAGGCTTGTTATTTTGCTGTGACCATACTGCGAGTTCCCACATCGATTTATTGTTACTAATTTTACAAGCTCCACTTAGATTTTGGTAGACAGCTTGTGTGATATAGGTTGAGTAAGCATTAGGTAAAGTTGTCAATTTCGCTGCCCAATTTGCCGCATTTCCTACCCAAACTAAGTCGTTATCACCGCGAACGCCTGTTCGAACAGCTCTAAGATTGCTCGCATCAATTCCTACGGTATGTTTGACTTTAAACTCAGTCGACCAATTTTTCTGCATGCGGGGTTGTATCACATTCAAAACTACCCATCTTATTTTCAAAGCAGATCTAACTGCGCGATCATATTTTTCTGCACCTATGAATATAGCCATTATACGATCGCCGTCATAAGAAGTTATTGCACCATTTTCGGATTTTATAATTTTTGCGGCACTAAGAAGAAATGATTTATAAATTTCAGCACTAAATTCCCATTTGTTTTCAGCTACCATTTTTGTAGAACCATCTAAATCAGCATAAAGGACGACTGCATTCTCTAAATAAACAACCTTGTTATTTAAACCAACATCGTTGGGAACAGGTACTACTCGTCCAACGGTTTCTTCCCAAGACTGAGAAAACACATTTCCAATGTCGGATTCAAGATCGGATTTTAAAGCCACGTTTATCTGAGCCCATGCTCTTTGATATGTTTGCGAATTTTATTTACGGTTGCACCCATTATTGATTCTTCATCTTTACCTGGAACATACCTGTAACCAATCGTTGTAATGCCACAGAGATCACTTGGTAATTTTACCTTTTCATCTTTAGGTTCCATTAAAATC
The DNA here is from genome assembly GCA_030693535.1 of Methylotenera sp. The sequence goes on along the minus strand of JAUYAL010000051.1, from coordinate 63,616 downwards.
GCGCGCTCTCTACCAAGTCTACCCATGAACAAGCCGAGCTCAAAAATAACATTATCTCTGACTGCTGGCCATATAATATCTCTGGAATTTACAATATCATCACCATTAGCTATAGCAATTGCAAAGTCAGATTCTTCCACTTTTTCTTCCAAAGAATGTAACGTGTAGTTAGTAACTCTAAATACTCCTTCACTCCATAAAGTTACTATGACTCCATCATATTCTAAAAGCTCTTGAACTAATCTGCCCACCGGCAATGCTTCGACAGAGCATATGATAAAAACTCTTGGTTTTTGATTTTTCTTTGGAATCAAGCTATTACGTTGCAACAACCTTTTAGCCAAAATCTGAGCGATAGATTTGTAAAATATTGGATATTTGGAGCCGATGTCGCTGAAATTTTCTTCAGTCATTTTTGCTACAACTGATATTTCATTAGATATTACTGTAGCTGATCTCAATTGGGTAGGTTGTATTGCGGTCATTTCTCCAATTAAATCATCAGCAAACCTATTATATAAATGTTTGCCATTGACAATAATTTGGAATGCTCCCATTAATATGAAATATACATCATTGCTAGACTCCCCTTGTGTAGTAAGTACCGTACCCTCAGGAACTTCTATTATTTCGATTGATTCAGAGATGAGCAATGCTAACGCTTCGTCACCGTTCACGGTTTTTTGACGTTTCAGCGTTTCAATTAATATACGCTTACCGTTTTTCTCTTCAAATCGCTCTTTCATTAGTTACCCCTTTGTTTTATCTATTTTGTTATTAGTTAAAAATTCCTAGCTAATTTGCAGTACTGCAGATTTCAATTCCAAATATTGATTTTTAGCACTCTAGCGAGTAGAGTGCTAATCAACATTTTTGATTATAAAGGTTTTTAATTATGGCACATACCTGGTCTGAAAAAAGAGCCTCTGAACGCATCCAAAAGTTGCTGAATGAAGTTGAGAATGTTGAAATCAAAGAGTACCAGCGAGGAATGTCTTTAGAAAATATTCCGACAAACACAGCCTATCGAAGTGATTCTGTACATCTTTACATTGATATAGCCAATTTGGATGATATCCTCGGCTCAACAGAGTCTGAAGGTACAACTTCTCACAAACGCGCACTTAGATTTTTGAATCTGCACTATCGTGCAGCTCATCGCATCCTAGATGCATGTGATGCCTTAAAAGTGGATTTTCACAATCAGCGATTACATGCAGTCATTTTTAAGCCTTATGATTCTGAAGAAGACAGAATCAAAAAAGCTGTTGCTATAGGCCAGTTAATCATCAGTGTCTTGAAAGAAACTGGCGATGAAACGGATGACATTCCTAATGCAAAAGTATGTGTTGGCATTGATAGCGGCAAATCACTTGTAGTTAATAACGGTAGAAGAAAAGGCAGAGAACCGTTATTTCTAGGTCCACCAGCTAACGAAGCAGCAAAATTAGCATCTGGTCATTCTAATCCTGGCATTTATTTAACCAATAAAGCACGTGAAGCAATAGGTATTGACAGTGTTGATAATCCTAAAATTACACGACTGACTACCAGTGAAATCGAATCGTGTGAAGTTGATTCTAAATTAAGTGTCACGAAAGACCAGATTATCAAAGATTGGAAAAAAGATCTTGATGACAATCCAATTGGCTTATTCGAGTTTACAGGTCATACACCACCAATGGCCACTTTGGATATTTCACTTTTGACTCCTGGTAATTCTAGGCGTCAGGACATGATATCAATTTATGCTGATATTGATGGTTTCACTAACTTTATTCAGAACCATATTGATGATGATACTCAAGATGTAGTCAAGATTTTTCACGTGATACGTAGTGAGTTAGATAATGTTTTAACTTCTGACTTTGAAGGCAGAAAGATACGATTTATTGGAGATTGCCTACATGGTGTCTTGTGCTTAGGTACTGCACAAACTACTGAGACCGAAAATACAATAACTGAAGCTGTTTTATGCAGTGGTGGTTTTCGCAGCAGCTTTAATTTAGCTTTAAAAGAATTGGCAAAGGCTGGCATTGATGTCGAAAACTTAGGCTTGCAAATTGGACTTGATTTCGGTCCGATTTCGATATCACGACTTGGGATCAAAGGCTCTCGGGTTAGATGTGCAGTTAGTAGGTCTGTACTAATCTCAGAAGACGAACAAGGCAGGTGTGATAGTGATTCAACTGCAATTGGTAAAACGGCTTTTAATAAAGCTCGCCAAGCGGTGAAGGATCTATTTGGATCGACAAGAATGGTTGCAGATTTGGATTATCTAGAAGCTATTGAATCACTTGCTGAAACCGATACAACTGCCAAACAAGCCAAGAATGAAGCGTATGCAAATAGTAAACCAGCAATTGCGTCTGCAGCAGAATTAAGTATTCGACCTCACTGCCTATGACAATTGGCATTGATGCGCTTGCTTTATTAATTGAGACTGCAGATCAAATTAATGCACGGCTGATAAAAAGAATCAATGCAACTGAAGCTAGTTTTGAGATAACCCTAGAATTATCAGATGGGAGTTCTAGAGTATATCTACTAAGTTTAGTTGATGAAAAGAATAAAATTTACGCAAAAGAGACAACGCCAAATCAATTGCCAAGCTCTTGTCCGGAACGTCATATAAATAATGATGGCACATTTTGCATAAACTGGCAGGGTTTTCAAGATTTAACGGTTTTGGATCAGAAATCAGCGATTGAATGGTGGTCACATTTACTGCGATATCTATCATTGCAAGTTCGTGCAGCAAAAAATCGAAAGTGGCCTGGAAAAGAATGGGCGCATGGGAATGCTGCCAAGTTTCAAAATTCCGCAGAAAATGCTGCAAGGGCATTGGGGGCTGAATATTATGATTTACTTATTCAAAAACAATTGACCGTTAAGCATGTGAGATTAAATGATTCTCGCGGTCCACTTTTAAGGCTTTATCTAGGATCTAAACATCTCTGCTCAGTCTGGAAGACATTAGATATGGTAGCAAACAAAAGACAATCCTGTTTATGTATAAAAAATTCAAAAGTTAAACGCAAACCAATTCGGTCATGCAGTGATCATGCTATTCAAATAAAAGAATTAATTACAAGTATATTTTTGCAAGATTTGGAAATAGAGCTATTCTGGAAATACCGCAAAGGACAATCTTGTTGCATGACTATGGACAATTGCCCATTAAATGTTGCTTCTTAAATATTTGATAAGCGTTTTTTAACTCTCATACCATATCTCAAACTATTTAAATTCGTATGAATTTTTACATGCGCAATTTTATTAATATGTTGTCCTACCATGCTCCAATTCCATTAGGTTTAGTTAGTACTTATCCAACCAGACTTGAGTTTTGCACAGTGTTCCTTTTTAACTTACACCTTCCATAAGAACAGTTTTTTTACTCATTTAGTATCCTTTGAAAGTCTAAAATTCCAAAAATTAATTGAATGCAAGAAATTTAACGATTTCCTTGTATTAATAAGTATCAAAAGCTTCATTAAATTTCATGCTATCTCCTACCTAAATATCATCGTAATAGTTGAAGAAATATGTAATTTACATCGTAAAAATTTTATTTTATATCTTGTAAAATTGATTTTTATAAAATGAAATGTATTCATTAGTATCCTTTTTACATCAGTTTATATTAAAAATGATCACTGAAAACTTGTCTAATTAATTCCCATAAAAAAGAATCACTGAATCGTTTATGTTGTACAAGTATTTGATTATAAACAATTATTTGACTTTAATGATGGTGTGAGGTATATTAGAAATGTATGTCCATAACTCATTTAAGATTAAATACCGCATCGGAATTCCTTACATCATGTGAGGGAGCGCGATTACGTCTTAAAACCCCCTCCATTCATCCCGCACTATATTTAAAGCGCATAGGCTCTACCGGTCGGTGACTGACTAATTAACTTTAGTCATCTTATCAACCATCGCCATTTCGAATGGCAAGGAGTCATCATGCAATCAATAGAACTTGTTTCACACGAGCATGTGGTGAAGCGTGTCAAAGAAATTAAAAATCGTGGAATCGATTACAAATCTAAAGTCGGACCAACTTTAAAAAAATTGTGGGATTCCGATCGTGAGTTACTTGAGGTTAACGATACATCAAGAATTGATACACTTTATTCAAAATTCCCAAATTTTACGGACACATTGAATATTTATCGCCCATACATTATTCGATCTCAAAAGTTACCACGCCCATTTGTAGTTAAACCAGTTCTGCTACTCGGGCCACCAGGCATTGGTAAAACTTATTTTGTGAGCGAACTTGCTAAGTCATTAGGTTTGCCATTCTTCCGATTGTCCATGAATAATATTTCTGGAAACTTTGCCTTAGCGGGAGGCAGTCTACAATGGGGAGATGCAGATGTTGGGTTTGTCGCCAAATCCTTAGCTGATAGCACGTGTGCCAATCCAATCATTTTATTAGATGAAATGGATAAAGTAACAAATCTCAGTGGCAATCAAAATCCAATAGGACCTTTATTATCGTTATTGGAATCTCACTCTGCCAGACAATTTAAAGATGAGGCTTTAGAACTCATTCTTGATGCCAGTCATATTAATTGGATAGCGACAGCCAATTATATTGAAGATATTTCAGAACCAGTCATTTCCAGATTTCACGTGATTGAGATTGGTGAGTTAAATCCTGAGGATATGCTGCAGATCCTGAATAATGTGTACAAGAACCTGCTCTTTGAGAATGGTTACGAAACTGTACTTAATCCACAGCTTGATGATTCAGTATTGGATAAATTAGTAGCATGCATTCCAAGAGAGGCTTCAAGATTATTGTCATTTGCAGCAACGAGAGCGATCAACGAAGATAGAAACTTTATTATCTGCGAAGACATTACCTTATTTAAATCTGCAAAGGAGCCTAATCGTGTCGGATTCATCTAAAGCACACAAAAAAGTAAATCTTCATTTTGATGCTTTGATTGCAGATTTACCCAATATTCAAATGATCGGTATACCTCGCTACCCTATAGGTTGGAATTCTGTAATTGAGGAATTCATCCATTCGCTGAAAAAGTTTCGGAATGTCATTATATGGGGAATCACTGATAAGAAAGGCCGTCTTGAGATTTCAGTTTCTCATCAAAATCATGGGGAAGTTTTTAGAGCCGTTTATTTGGCACATAAGAAAGCTTCAACACTATGCGCAGGATGTGGTGTTGGCGATGTTAGTGAAGGCATCTGTAGAGACTGTATAGATACAACTAAAGCGGAACGTACGGGCACATGGTTAGATTCGTTCTGATCATCTAATGATGGTAGATCAATTATGTGGAAAACATTTAAAGAAGAATTTTTGATTGGATTTAAGCGGGGATGGTCATCATTTTGGTCACCATTTGTTAGACTTTGGCGGGCAATGAGAAATACTTGGATCTCTCACAGATCCGATTGAATATATCTGGAAAAATACGTTATTGAATGTCAATAATTAATTTTAAAATGGCTAGAAGCGGCATAAACCAGTTTCTGAATCGGGAATTTTTATAACTTTTGATATTCCTTGGGTGGTTATGTATGAATACGAAATCTACATCACTTCGTCTTAATGAAATGCGAGCACATGCAATTGAAACGTTCGGTTCAAAAGCAGAAGCCGAAGCTTGGCTAAACAGAAAGAATCTTATTCTAGGTGCAACTCCTATATCTATGGCTGAATCAGATTCAGGACTTATTGAGGTAAAAAAAATACTTAGCGCAATCAGTTATGGTGGGGTAGTTTAAATAGCGGTTAGACTATAAATAAATCACGGCTATATTCCCAAAGCGGCCATTCAAACATCAAAATTCCCCTTACAAAGCAACTTCTTCTAAATCATTTGGCAGTAACTCTATGTCACTATATCGATAATTTAAAGTCGGTTCAGTGTTACTTTACTTACATTTTTGAGAAATGTCGAAACTGAATACTCTGATTTTGAAAAGGGATTTAATTCGATATTGCTTATCCAAACCACCTTCCAATATTGATTATCTGTAGGAAATGACTCAATTTTTAGTTTCGAAGATTATTTCATTTAAACCATTTCTTATTGTTATGTGAAGTATCTTAATGTTCTGAACGCATTGAGCGTAAACGACGTACTGGTCAAGAGGTGAAATTTTAGTTGATATAGCCACCACCATTTTCAGCAAGTAAAGATTTCAATAGTGTTATTCCTTGATTCACTCAATAGATTAAAATTAATTAGCCATACAAATTGAAGTTTATTGTATGCTTTCGTTCAATCTAATTAATTAATTCTTAAACAGAAAACATGTATGAAGTTGGTGGCTCAAGCCTACGAAAAAACTGTTCACTTTGATAAACGTTATCCTGCGTTGGTTGATGGATTCGAACGCTTTTACCGAGGGTCACAGTTTTTGATAAATTCAAAATGGAAAATACCCGGATTCTTATTTGAGCCCCCAACAGGCAATAATTACTTTGATGTTTTTTTTGCTGGAATGCGGCTTAGATTCCAAATGGTTGCAACCGCACTTGAAGATGGTTCGTTACTCGGCACAATTTATTGTTTACGCATAACCCCCAAATTTAAAGAACTTGAAGACGTGATAGGTTCATTCACATACAACGGTCAAGGAATAACTGACTTTGAAGTTGAAGAGAACAAAGACAGAATCGAAATTGAGCATATGGCACCTGAGATCATTGTAAATTTCATCAATTTAGCACTCTTGAAACCTTTGGTTTAGATTTGGGGTAAGCGTTGCCGACACTTGTATTCTCCTATTCACATGCGGATGAAGAGCTTCGCAATAGACTTGAAATTCATCTTGCCAGTCTAAAAAGACAAGGGCTTATAGACACCTGGCATGATCGTAGAATTGCGGCTGGACAAGAATTTTCCAAGGAAATTAGCAATCAGTTTGAAAATGCAGACATAGTGCTATTGCTAGTAAGTCCTGATTTTATTGCTTCTGACTACTGCTTCGAGATTGAAATGAAGCGGGCTTTGCAACGACACGAAAATGGTGAAGCTATAGTAATTCCCATAATTTTAAGACCCTGTGATTGGCATGATCTTCCTTTTGGTAAGTTACTAGCAGCTACTGCAGATGGTAAACCCATCATACACTTTCCCACGTACGATGACGGGTTCCTTCAAGTAGTACAAGCGATCAAAACTTCTATTGGGAAATTAAATCGTAAAAGTTTAAATACAGAAGTATTAGTACCTAAGCAAAATGAAATTGCTCAATCCATACCGAAAACTATCAATCGTTCAAGCAATTTAAGAATCAAGAAAGCATTTACTGACAGGGAGTATGATCTGGCTCAATTAGGTGCTATTGAGTACATATCTGGCTATTTCGAAAACTCGCTTCAAGAATTGGAAAAACGAAATCACGGGATTGAGACACAATTTAAAAGAGTTGATGCAAATTCTTTTGAAGCATCTGTCTACGCTCAAGGTAAACGTATATGTCAGTGCGGAATTTGGATTGCAAATAATCGCATGGGACATGAGCTGTATTTTAGCCTAAATGGAATTACTCATAATAGTTATAACGAAAGCATGAGCATAGCAGACGATGGATACTCTTTAGGGTTCAAACCATTGATGAGCTTCAGTGGTCGTGGAGAGCAGTTACTAGGAAATGAAGGTGTTGCAGAGCATTTTTGGACACGATTTATTGAACCATTGCAGAGGTAATGGTAATTTAATCGATATGGATATCCATTGGTTTCTACAATTACTATTAGAGTGCAAATTGAAAATTTGTGAGCAATCTTTTTAAAATAACTATTGAGGCAATTTTTACATCATTTTCAATGAACATCTATACAGGATGCGGGCAATTCATTAGTAAATGTGTTGTACTAACAGCAAAGCTATGGGGATATCAGTTTGAAATATTTTCCACCTTCTGAAAAACTTATCGAGGCTTTCAACGTTGACAGTTTGAAGCGTGGCATTTACTACATAGAAATGTATACACCCGATGTAATTTACTTTGCCCAAGCCAGTCCGTTCCGCCAGATAACTTGCCGTCAGTCTAATTATTAAGGACTTTGATTTGGCAAAAAACATATATAGCATTGTCGTAATCAGAGAAGGTCGAAACAAGGACTACCATGATTTCTGGGGTAAAAATGTGCTAACAAACTCCGCTGGTGAAAGTCTACATCCCGATTTAATTAGTTTCACTGAGTTAGTTGAAGCAAAAAACTTAAATGATGCAATTTCCATTATTCAAAAGCAATTCCCAAACCTGACTGTAGCCCTTAAAAATTCGCATAAAATTGGTTAGTTAAATTGCCAAAATCCTTAATGAGCTAGCAGTGCCCTTTTATTTAAAAGTTAAATGTTTGCATTTTGGTCTAAATTAGCCCATTAATTTAGTGGTCATAAATAGTTAGCATTATTTCCTTTAGATTTACTCAGCGCATATTAATTTCATTTTTAGGTATCACAGCATGTCATCTTTCTCAGATTCCAAGGCTATTGCCAACTATTCAGAAAATGCAATCAGACGTGTTCCTGGTTTGAGTGACATACATCGTATGTCAGCCGTGCTATTAGCTGAGAGCACACCAGTAGATGGGCGTGTGCTAGTAATTGGTGCTGGTGGTGGAATGGAGCTTAAGTTCTTCGCAGAGTCTTTTTCAGGTTGGCATTTTGATGGTGTTGATCCTTCAGCCGAAATGCTGAGTCTCGCGAAGAATGCTCTTGGACCATTGGTATCTCGAATTCAACTGCATCAGGGATATGTTGAAGTAGCGCCGATGGGCCCTTTCGATGCTGCGTCTTGTCTTTTAACACTTCATTTTACTGATGAAGCTGAACGCTATAGAACATTGTGTGAAATTCATGCCCGATTGAAGCCTAGAGGAATTTTTGTCGCCATGCACTACAGCATCCCTCAAAATCCTGCCGAACGTGATCTGTGGTTGTCTAGGTGTGCTGCATTTGCGATATCTTCTGGAGTAGATCCTGAGCAGGCAAAGACTTCTGCGGCTACGATTGGAAAACAACTGCCTATCCTTACTCCTGAACAAGATGAAGAGCTTATGCGAAGGGCAGGCTTCTCTAACATCAGCGTTTTCTACGTGGGCTTGGCATTTCGCGGATGGATTGCATATGCCTGAAATGGATATGTTGAATAACCAAGTATTCGGTGGTGAGTAATTGGTATCGAGTGTATTTAAATTCTTATAATGAGTAAATGCTTACGGCCCAAGCCGTCATTTATTGACGGCTAAAATATTAAATTGAAATATTTATATTCAATAAATTAGGAGAGCGGCAAGTAGAGCCGATACGCTTTAAATATTAAGCGATTTGTTTGATAGGTTTTGATTTACTGCTTAGCATACAACAATTATAGTCAACGATTTTTGTCTGGATATAAGTTATTGACTTTATTAAATAATTAATATTTGTAATGATTATCCTTAATTAATCTTTTTAGTCAACTAACTTGTGATTTAGGTATTTACCTGCAATAGAATATATATGAATTATCCTTATTATTAGTCAATCAAAGATTTGGTTGTTAATACCTGGTGCTCTTTCATTAGGCTTATTTGTTTGGCTACTGACATTACATCCTGCTGCCGCTGGTAGGGTTTACGCTGCTTATGGCGGGGTTTACATTTCTGTAGCAATTTTTTGGTTATGGTTTGTCGATGGTATTAAGCCCACTGCGTGGGATTTGCTGGGCGTAACATTTGCGTTAGTGGGTATGATGATCATTATGTTTGGGCCAAGAAATATTTGAGTTTGAAAATTTAATTATAATCCATCAGATAGATATAATCTGAGCAGGCTTAAACTGTGCATTTTCTATAGTGTTATTAATAAAACATCCTCTTGGATTACATATCACACGTGTATTTTTAAAGGTGTAATCAAAACTATCGTGAGTATGCCCATGTATCCACAGCTCTGAATATCCTAATAAATGATCAAGGTCAGGAGCAAAACATCCGGAAAGCATATCTTTTTTAAACCGATATGCTATTGATTGGTTGGAGGGTAAGTGATGTGTAACCACTATTGTTTTGCCATTGTAATTGTAGTCAACAAGGTTTTCACGCAAGAAATTATATGAACTATTAAAAAATTTAATGGAGTCGGTTGGGCTAAAAACTTTGTCCCCTTCGTGAATCACCTTGAAATCATTCAGCCCTTGAATCGCATGACTCATACAAGCCAACTCAAATTTTTCACCAAAAAGTTTAAAATCAGTCCAAAGGGTACAACCTAAATAACGAATACCATTAATGAATATTTGTTCATTCTCTAAAAAATGAACACCAGTTTCTTTAGCTGCAATTCGAAGTTCTGCCATTACATGACCACGAATTTTTCCATAAAACTCATGATTACCTGCTACATAGATGATTTCTTTATCAGGCCATTGACTACGCGCCCAGTAGATACCTTTACTACCTTTATCAATATCTCCAGCTAAAATGACAACATCGACAGAACGCACCTCAACATCAGGTTTAAATACTGTAAATTCATTATGAAGATCAGAGAGCATCAGATGATTTGTCATATAACATTTTCAGTGTGAACGGGCTCATTAATAATTAACAATTCAAGATTGTTAGATATTTAAATAAACTACGCTACGATGAACACTGCACACATTTATTAGCTCAATAAAATTAATCAATACTTATCCAACCAAGTTTGAGTTTTACCAAGTTTTCCTGCAGTTTTTTTACATTCAACGCAAAGCAACTCAAAAGGATTCGATTTTTGTCTGGACCGCATTTCTTCCCCACACAATGCGCACGTACATGCAGAATCAGAACGCGCTTTATCAATGGCTCGCCAAACACATACTTCTTTAGTAGGCTTTGCTATCTCAAATTTAACTTCCAACAAAGTAAAGGAGTCATTAATTTTAGTGATGCTAACTGGATAGTTTTTAATCGTATTGATTAATTCTGCAACAATCTTTTTCCAGCCAATTGGAAATTGAACATTTGCATAAAGATTTAGAATTATCTTAGTATTTTCACAAAGAGTTCTTACATAGTTTTCTGCATTAAAACTTTCTTCCAATGATTCATTTAATAAATCCGACACGATATATCTCCTTTCCAAGCTTTGGTAAATCCTTAATAATAATCGAGTCACGATGGTTACAAATTGCCTTAAATGCGGCTTCCTCAATCGCTAATTTAACAGTTCTAGGGGATAGTTTTGTTAAATGATCAATGACTGAATCATTTAAAGACTCGTCTAAAAGTTTTCCATAGGCTTTATGCTTCACTACATGTCTATAGATATTTGTAATAACAGTTGGCATGCAATCCGGACTGGGCTGGGTTATTTCAAAAATCCGCATTCTAGATTGAATGGGCGCTGGAATCTGATTGGCATAGTTGCCAGTGGCAATCCAGATGATTTTGCTTGCATCAATCTCAATTTCTAGTGCTTCATCCTTAAAACGTTTCGCTGAATGAGCTTCTAGTAAACTATAAAAAACGTTCATAGGATTATATCTAGCGTCTAATGGTGCTTTATCAATTTCATCAATCAAGATGATTGGATTAGCAGCTTCACTGTTTGCTAGGGTATTAGCGATAAAACCAGTCGACCCTTCGGACCATTGCAAATTTCCACCACTCAGTCCGAAAGTAGAGCTGGTTGTAGCCAAGGATATTTCGTAAAAAGGGATATTGATGCATTTGGCAAATTCGCTAGTAAAATATGTTTTACCCAGTCCTGGATCCCCTAGTAATAAAACAGGTGGAACCTCAAAAGGTAAACCCAATCTATCAAGTGTAATGATTGAGTTTTCGTAAAAATCGATGACTTCACTAAAATGCGGGAAATTTTGCCTTAGTAAAGTTAAATCAACACTTCCTGGAACCGTTATGACAGTGCGTTCAGGATTCCAAAGATGTTTAAGGATATGCGCAATTCGACTTTTAATATCATCGGAACGATTTTTTAATTCTTCGACGCGTTTTTTTATACTGATTTCATCTGCAATGAGATGTGTAGTTATTTGTGGCATGACAGCTCCTTGAGCCGTCATCAAAGACGGCTTTTTAGTTGATGGATTTGTTTAAATTCATTAACGCTAAAGAGCGGCCAGTTGAACCGATACGCTTTAAATATAAAGCGATATGTTTAATAGGTTTAGATCTGTTGGTAAGCATGTGAGAATAATATTCTCTGTTTTTTTACTTGTCAACACATAAGTTATTGATTATTATAATAATATTTGATTTGTACAAATTATCCGTAATTCAATTTATTGGTCGATTATTTTATCAACCCTTGTATTTATTGTCTTTGAAGGGTTATGATTATCCATAATGTTAGTTCATTAAAGTCAGTATTGAATTTGACAATCCCATACTACTCCACTGTCACACTCTTCGCCAAATTCCTCGGTTTATCCACATCAGTTCCTTTCAACAACGCCGCATGGTAAGCCAACATCTGCACAGGTATTGTATGCAGAATAGGGGAGAGAACGCCTACGTGACGTGGCGTGCGGATGACATGCACGCCTTCTGACTCAGTAAAATGGCTGTCGGAATCTGCAAATACAAATAGCTCGCCACCGCGGGCTTTTACTTCTTGCATGTTAGATTTTACTTTTTCTAACAAAGTATCATTTGGCGCAATCACGACTACGGGCATGTCGCTATCAACCAGTGCTAGCGGGCCGTGTTTAAGCTCGCCTGCGGGGTAAGCTTCGGCATGGATATAAGAAATCTCTTTAAGCTTAAGTGCGCCTTCTAACGCGATTGGATAGTGTATACCGCGCCCTAAAAACAGTGCATGCTGTTTATTGGCAAAGCTTTTCGCCCATTCACGAATTTGTGGTTCTAGATTAAGGGCATGTTGCACGCTGCCTGCTAGTTGTCTTAAGGCGCTTAAATGTGCATGTTCTTCATCTTCGGTCAATAAGCCGCGTTGTTTGGCTAAGGTAGCCGCCAAAGTAAAGAGGGCGACTAACTGGGTGGTGAAGGCTTTAGTTGAAGCTACGCCAATTTCAGCCCCTGCGCGCGTATAGAAAACCAGTTGAGAGGCGCGTGGAATAGCGCTTTCTTGCACATTACAAATGGCAAGTGTGTAATGTTGGCCTAGCGACTTGGCGTGTTTTAACGCTTCCATTGTGTCCAGCGTTTCGCCTGATTGTGAAATAGTAACTATCAATTGCTTAGGATTGGGCACAGAAACTCTGTAGCGATATTCACTGGCGATTTCTACATTAGTGGGTATTTTTGCAATGCTTTCTAGCCAGTATTTAGCTGTCAGCGCAGCGTAATAACTGGTGCCAGCGGCAAGAATCAAAATGCTATTGACTGCGTTAAATACTTCACTGGCATTATCTCCAAACAAAGCAGGGGAGAATTGGTTGTCGTCAATTAGCGCTTCAATTGTATCTGTAAGCGCTTTTGGTTGCTCATGTATCTCCTTTTGCATGAAGTGCGCGTATGGGCCAAGCTCCATACTGGCAAGTGACACGTCGCTCATGTGGATTTTACGTTCAACTGTATTGCCATCACGGCCAAAAATCGTCACGCCATCACTACGAATGTCCGCTACATCGCCATCTTCAAGATAAATTACTTTGCGGGTGACAGATAACACCGCTGAAACATCAGATGCAATGAAGTTTTCGCCTTCGCCTAAGCCTATCAATAACGGGCAACCTAAGCGTGCTGTAATCATATGCTCAGGCTCTTTCACAGAAATTACACTGATTGCGAAAGCGCCTGTCAGTTCAGCTACGGCTTTTAGAGTAGCTGCTAATACTGGTAATTCTTTGTGATAATGGTGAATTAAATGTGCAATGACTTCAGTATCGGTTTGTGAGGTGAACTCATAGCCTAATTTTTCTAGTTTTTCACGTTGTTCATCATGATTTTCAATAATGCCGTTATGCACTACGGCAATCTCCCCTTTTGAAACATGTGGATGTGCGTTGCTCTCTGTTACGCCACCGTGCGTTGCCCAACGCGTATGGCCGATGCCTACTAGGCCACTTATTTTAGACTCATTGGCTTTATCCGTCATGGCGGCGACGCGACCTACTGCTCTAACGCGCTCAATGCCACTATTGTTTAAAACCGCAATTCCAGCCGAGTCATAACCGCGATATTCTAGCCGGCTTAAGCCTTCTATAAGCGTTGAAACGACATTTCTATTTGCAACTGCTCCTACTATGCCACACATAAATTTATTCTTTCCTAATGATTCGATTAACTTGATTTTTTAGTAGGTCGTTTCCAGCCTGCAACTGTTTTTTGTTCTTTGGCTCTGCAAAGGGTGAGTTGATCAGCAGGTGCATCTTTTGTAATTGTGGATCCTGCTGCAATAGTTGCCCCTTTACCTATGGTGACGGGCGCTACTAATTGTGTATCTGAGCCTATAAATACATTATCTTCAATTACCGTTCTAAATTTATTTGCACCATCGTAATTACAGGTGATAGTCCCCGCGCCTATATTTACATTTTTTCCTACTGTAGTATCACCAACATAACTCAAGTGATTGATTTTACTTCCTTTATCAACTTGAGAATTCTTAAGTTCTACAAAATTACCAATATGTGTATCTGCCTCTAGAGTAGTGCCAGGACGCAATCTTGCAAATGGGCCGATACGGCTATTTTCACCAATTACAGTGTCATCTATATGTGTAAATGGCGCGATTTGCGCACCTGCTTTTATAGTGGAATTTTTAATCACGCAGTTTGCTGAGATATTTACGTTGTTACCTAAAATTACATTACCTTCAAACACGCAATTAATATCAATCTCTACATCTTTTCCGCAGCTTAATGAGCCTCTAATATCTAGCCGTGTAGGATCTCGTAAGGTTACACCTTGCTGCAATAACTTTTGTGCAATGCGTGTTTGGTAAACACGCTCAATGGCACTTAAATCTATTTTTGAATTAATGCCAGTAACTGACCACTCATCATCGGTTATTTGAGACACAACATCAACACCTTGCTTCACAGCTAGTGCCACAATATCTGTTAAATAGTATTCACCCTGAGCATTGTTATTTGTCAGTTGCGATAGCCATTGAGTTAGGTGAACGTTCGGCATCGCCATGATGCCCGTATTAACTTCTACAATATTCAGTTGCGCTTCAGTTGCATCTTTATGCTCTACGATAGCCACTATATTTTGTTTATCATTGTGAACAATTCGACCATAGCCTGTCGGATCTGTTTTGTTAAATGACAAAATTGCAAGTTTGTCATCCGCTTGTGCAATTAATGCTTTGCAGGCCTTTACATCAACTAAGGGCACATCACCAAGCATTATTAAAGTTTCTGTATTTTCATCTAAAAATGGTATGGCTTGTTGGACCGCATGTCCAGTACCGAGCTGCTCTGCTTGATTAACCCATATTATTTTTTCATGACTAAATGCTTCACGAACTATTTCTCCACCATAACCATACACCACAATTATTTTGTGAGGATTCAACGCTTTTGCACAGTCAATCACATGCGCTAATATTGGTTTCCCGCCTATTTGATGAAGCACTTTAGGCGTGTTGGAGTGCATGCGTGTACCTTTACCCGCAGCAAGAATAATGATATTAAGCATACACATAACTTTATGGTTTTTAGTGATTTAACATTGTTTAAGTATAACAAAAAAGGCAGCCTAAGCTGCCTTTTCGCTGGTGTTAGTTATGCTACACCATTTTAATTGCAAAATTTAGTGTGATGCCTTGCGAAGCCTCTCAATCGTTTGAATCTGAGCAAGTGCCTCTGATAATTCAGCTTGTGCTGCCGCATAATTAACATCTGAAGTTCTGTTTTTAATCGCTTCTTCTGCTACTTCCTTAGCGGCAATTGCCTTTGCTTCATCTAAATCATGGCCACGAACTGCCGTATCAGCTAACACTGTGATTACGCCTGGTTGAACTTCTAATAATCCACCAGAGAGATAAATTACAACCTCTTGAGCCACGCTAGCTTGCTTAATACGCAGTGCGCCTGGCTTGATTGTTGAAATCATTGGCGCATGGTTAGGGTAGATACCCACTTCACCAGCACTTGCAGGTGCAACCACAAACTCAGCATCCCCTGAGAATATACTTGCCTCTGCGCTTACAACATCAATATGAACTGTATTTGCCATGTTATTCCTTAAAAACTTTTGACTAACGTCTAACGACTAGTTAAACGACCATTAGTTAAGAGTCTTGGCTTTTTCAACAGCCTCTTCAATGCCACCTACCATGTAGAAAGCTTGCTCTGGCAGGTGATCATACTCACCAGCTACAATCGCTTTAAATCCTTTGATGGTTTCTTTTAATGGTACGTATTTACCTGGCGCTCCAGTAAATACCTCAGCAACATGGAATGGTTGTGACAAGAAACGTTGTATTTTACGTGCACGGCCAACAGCCAATTTGTCTTCTGGTGACAATTCGTCCATACCCAAAATTGCAATAATGTCACGTAATTCTTTATAACGTTGTAATGTTTGTTGAACGCTACGTGCTACGTTGTAGTGCTCTTCACCCACCACTAATGGGTCTAATTGACGTGAAGTTGAATCTAGTGGATCTACGGCTGGGTAAATACCAAGTGAAGCAATATCACGTGACAACACAACTGTTGAATCTAAATGCTGGAAGGTTGTTGCTGGTGATGGGTCAGTCAAGTCATCCGCAGGCACATAAACCGCTTGTATAGAAGTAATAGAACCTGATTTAGTTGAAGTAATACGCTCTTGCAAGCGACCCATTTCATCAGCCAAAGTAGGTTGGTAACCTACAGCTGAAGGCATACGACCCAACAATGCCGATACTTCAGTACCAGCTAATGTGTAACGGTAGATATTATCAACAAAGAACAATACATCGCGACCTTCGTCACGGAATTTCTCAGCCATAGTTAAACCAGATAGCGCTACGCGTAAACGGTTGCCTGGTGGCTCATTCATTTGACCAAACACCATCGCAACTTTTGATTCTTTCATGTTATCAAGTTTGATAACGCCAGCTTCTGCCATTTCATGGTAGAAATCGTTACCCTCACGAGTACGCTCGCCAACACCAGCAAACACTGATAATCCTGAGTGCTGTTTAGCAATGTTGTTAATCAGTTCAAGCATATTCACGGTTTTACCTACACCCGCACCACCGAACAAACCAACTTTACCGCCTTTAGCAAATGGACAAACTAAATCAATCACCTTAATCCCTGTTTCTAGCAAGTCAACTGAAGGAGATAACTCTTCAAATGTTGGTGCTTTTTGGTGAATTGCACGGCGCTCATCTGAATCAATTGGGCCAGCTTCATCAATTGGACGACCTAGCACATCCATAATACGGCCTAAAGTACCAGTACCAACAGGTACAGTAATTTGGTTACCGGTTGATTTGAACAATGCACCACGTGAAAGACCATCTGAAGAGCCCATGGCAATGGTACGTACAATGCCGTCGCCTAATTGTTGTTGCACTTCAAGCGTTAAGCCTTCTTCAGCTTTGCTTGATGTATCATCAATAATTAATGCTTCGAATACTTTTGGCATTTGATCACGCGGAAACTCTACGTCAACGACCGCACCAATAATTTGCACGACTCTACCTGTTTTTACACTAACGTTTGCTGTACTCATTTTTATATCCTATTCAAGCTAATCTGTTGAATTGCAATTTAATTCGTAAAATTTATGCTACTGCTGCTGCGCCACCGACGATTTCTGAAATCTCTTTGGTAATGGCCGCTTGACGTGCTTTGTTATATACCAATTTCAAATCACCAATCACTTCTTTTGCATTGTCTGATGCAGACTTCATTGCGACCATTCGTGATGACTGCTCTGAAGCCATATTCTCTGATACTGCGTTATATACCAATGATTCAATATAACGCACCATCAACTGATCAATGACAGGCTTTGATTCTGGCTCATAAATATAATCCCAATGACCTTTAGCCGCACCAATCTGAAGTGCACTCTTAATGACACCACTCGTAGTAAGCGCTTCTGCTTTTTCGTGGTCCGCATGTGTACCTAAGCGTTCACTTGTTAAAGGCAACAACTGCTCTAACACTGGCTCTTGCTTCATCGTGTTAATAAAACGTGTATAGCAAATATGCAACTGATCAATTTCACCAGAGATATAAGCATCTAACATCACCTTAATATTACCGATTAGCGTTTCTAGATGTGGCACATCACCTAAACCTGTGATATGCGATTTAACATCTGCACCAACGCGATTCATAAATGAATAGCCTTTGTTGCCAATTGCACTAACAGTGATAACTTTGCCTTCAGCTTCCCAGTTCTTCATCTGGTTTATTGTCATTCTCAATACATTAGTATTTAAGCCACCGCAAAGACCTTTGTCAGAACTCACAACAATAATGCCGATTTTTTTAACCACTTCACGCTTCATAAGAAATGGGTGCTTATATTCTGAATGAGCTAAAGAAAGGTGCGCTGCTACATTACGAATTTTATCAGCATATGGACGTGATGCACGCATCCTATCTTGCGCTTTACGCATTTTAGAAGCAGCCACCATTTCCATGGCTTTGGTGATCTTACGTGTATTTTCAACACTTTTGATCTTGGTTCTAATCTCTTTACTACCAGCCATTTTTAATCCTAAAAGTGATTAGTAAGCGCAATTAATAAGCATTAGTTGCTTTGAAGTCCTGAATTGCGGCTTCAACAGCTTTTTCATTGTCACCAGCTAAATCTTTGCTCTTCTCAATGCCATCCATCAAAGCTTTGTATTTAGAAGCCATAAAACCATGTAATGAAGTTTCAAATGCTAATACTTTGTTGGTTGGTACGTCATCGAAATAGCCTTTATTTGCTGCTAACAAAGTAATTGCCATGTTAGAAACGCTTAGTGGCGCATATTGTGCTTGTTTCATTAACTCAGTAAACATACGACCGCGGTCTAGTTGTTTACGTGTAGCTTCATCCAAATCAGATGCAAACTGTGCAAATGCTGCCAATTCACGGTACTGTGCCAATGCTAGACGTACACCTCCACCCAACTTCTTGATTACTTTAGTTTGCGCCGCACCACCCACGCGAGACACTGAAATACCAGCGTTAATCGCAGGACGAATACCAGCGTTGAACAAGTCAGTTTCTAAGAAGATTTGACCATCAGTAATTGAAATCACGTTAGTTGGAACGAATGCTGAAACGTCGCCAGCGGCAGTTTCAATCACTGGCAATGCTGTTAATGAACCAGTTTTACCTTTAACAGCGCCGTTAGTGAATTTTTCTACATACTCTTCATTTACACGAGCAGCACGCTCTAATAAACGTGAGTGAATATAGAACACATCGCCTGGGTAAGCTTCACGGCCTGGTGGACGGCGTAATAGCAGTGAAATCTGACGGTAAGCAATCGCTTGTTTTGTCAAATCATCGTATACGATTAATGAGTCTTCACCACGATCACGGAAATATTCGCCCATAGTACAACCAGCATACGGTGCTAAGAATTGCAATGCAGCTGAGTCAGATGCCGTAGCAGCAACAACAATGGTGTAAGCCATTGCACCATTTTCTTCTAGTTTACGTACCACGTTAGCTACTGTAGATGCCTTTTGTCCAATCGCAACGTAGATACAGGTCATATTTTGACCTTTTTGATTAATAATCGCATCAATCGCAACTGCTGTTTTACCTGTTTGACGGTCACCAATAATCAATTCACGTTGACCACGACCTACAGGAACCATAGAGTCAACTGATTTCAAACCCGTTTGTACCGGTTGCGAAACTGATTTACGTGCAATAACGCCTGGTGCCACTTTTTCAATTTTGTCAGTCATTTTTGCATTGACTGGGCCTTTGCCATCGATAGGCTGACCAAGTGCATTAACAACGCGACCAATCAATTCTGGACCCACTGGCACTTCCAAAATACGACCTGTACATTTACATACATCGCCTTCTGTAATATGTTCGTAGTCTCCTAGAACAACCGCACCCACTGAATCACGCTCTAAGTTAAGCGCCAAACCGAATGTGTTACCTGGAAACTCGATCATCTCGCCAGCCATTACGTTTGAAAGACCATGAATACGAACAATACCATCGGTTACTGAAATTACCGTACCTTGAGTACGCGCTTCAGCTGAGGTAGAAAAATTCTCTAATCTGCTTTTAATCAGTTCACTGATTTCTGATGTAGATAACTGCATTGTAGCTCCTAATATTTTCTATAACTGCAACTTATGCCGCAAGCGTATAAGCTAAATTTTGCAACTGACCTTTGACGGATGCGTCTATCACGGTATCGCCAACAATAATTTTGATACCACCAATAAGATCTGCATCTACCGTCACATTGGCTTCAATCTTTTTACCAAACTTAGCTTCTAAACGCTTAACCAAATCTTTTACTTCTGCAGCACTTGGTTTAGCTGCTGCAATAATTTGCGCATCTAATACACCTTCAGCTTGCGCCTTAAGTTCTTCAAAAGCAGATGTAATAGCTGGCAAGATAGCCATTCGGTTATATTCAACCAGCACTTTAATCAAGTTTTGACCTTGCTCATTCAGCTTATCGCCACACACCTTTAAAAATGTATTTTGCAACTCACTGCTCACAATCTTTGGATCTTGAATGTATGCCTGCATCTGTGCGTCACTTGCTACCGCAGCTGCAAAACCTAACATTTCAGACCACTTAGCAAGTGCTTTCTGCTCTTGACCAAGGTTAAAAGCTGCAACTGCATAAGGCCTAGCGATGGTTGATATTTCAGCCATATGATTTCCTTTATCTCTTAGCCTTAAAGTTCTGCAGCGAGTTTAGATAACATTTCGCTGTGTGCTTTTGCGTCAATTTCTTTACGCAATATTTTTTCAGCACCAGCTATTGCTAATGCTGACACTTGCGAACGTAAACCTTCTTTTGCACGATTCACTTCTTGTTCAATTTCAGCTTTTGCACCGGCCAAAATACGCTCACCTTCAGTTTTGGCTGAGCCTTTAGCTTCTTCAACGATTTGTGATCCACGCTTTTCAGCTTGACCAATAATCTCGCTAGCTTTTTGCTTAGCTTCATTCAAAGTGACTTCTGATTGCTTTGCAGCCACAGCTAAAGAGTTTTTACCCTCAGATGCTGCAGCCAAACCATCAGCGATTTCTTTTTGACGCGCTTCAATTGCATTTAATAGCGGCGGCCAAACGAATTTTACTGTGAACCAAATCAGCACAGAAAATGCAATTGCTTGTGCGATAAGTGTAAAGTTAATGTTCATTACTTACTCCAATATTTAAGTCGTTAATTTGCGCTAACTTAAAGCCAAATTATTGAGGCTAATTACTTAGCAACTACGCTTAATAATGGGTTAGCAAATGCAAACATCATCGCTAGACCAACACCAATAATGAAAGAAGCATCGATAAGACCTAATAGCAAGAATACTTTACCTTGCAATTGTGGAATCATTTCTGGTTGACGCGCTGCGCCTTCTAAGAAACTTGCACACATAATACCGATACCGATACAAGCACCAGCAGCGCCTAGACCAATAATTAAACCAATACCAACGCCTGTGTAGGCTTGAATCATTGCTAAAGAATCCATTTTATTACCCTCTCAAAAATTAAACTTACTACTAAAACCACTAAAAAATTTACTACTTAATTAAAAATAAACACCATAAAAACTAATGAGATTCATGCGCCATGGCCAAGTAAACTACCGTTAACATCATGAAAATAAACGCTTGTAATGCCACGATTAAAATGTGGAAGATTGACCAACCCGCACCTAAAATCGCACCAAAAATCGTACCTGTTACACCTGTTGCTGCCCACAAACCAATAAGCAAGAAAATAACCTCACCCGCATACATATTGCCAAACAGCCGAAGTGAGTGTGAAAGCGGTTTGGAGACGTATTCAATGATATTAAATGCAAAGTTAGCCACAAATAATAATGGGCTTAATAACAAACCAACAAAACCTAGCGCACTTTTTGGTTTAAAGAATTTGGCGCCACCAAAAGGTGTATAAAACAGCTCATGCACCCATCCGCCCAAACCTTTTACTTTAATTGAAAAATAAATCATCAAAATCCATACGGCTAGCGCCAATGCAAACGTGGCGTTGATGTCAGAGGTGGGCACGCTGCGCCAGTGATGCAAACCAAACAAGCCGTAAAACTTATGCATAATATCGACAGGTAAAAAGTCCATAGCGTTCATGGCAAATACCCATAAAAAAACCGTTAATGCTGTTGGCGCAATAAAGCTGTGACGATCACCATGGAAGATATTTTTTACTTGCTCATCCACAAAGCCAAAAACCAATTCTACAAATGCCTGACCTTTACTTGGCACGCCAGATGTCGCTTTGCGCGCTACCAGCCACACCAAACCCATCACCAATACACCCAAAATCAATGACATTACTAATGTATCTACATGCAGAGTCCAAAAACTGCCGTCGCCAATAGGCTTTGCATTAAAGCTTAAGTGGCCAGCGATATATTCTGATGGGGTCATTGCGACTTGTTCTGCGTGTTCTGTAGCCATAATCTAATATTTACTCTAACGAAATTGTTTATTTAAATTACTCTTAAACTTGCTTAAACTTTTAATCTGCTCAGCGCTGCACCAGAAAATAAGGCCGCTGCTGCCAATCCAGCAATCAGCGCAAATGGCACCAATTGCTTGTACACATTAAAAATGATTATCAACAAAATAATAATCACTAAAATTTTAACTGCTTCGGCTTTTAATAGATTGACTAAAACGGCTGTCGGATCTTCATTGCCGGCACTTCGTTTTGCAATCGCCGTGGCCGCTAGTGCGCCTAATAACACGCTTGCACCGCCTAATATTGCTGAAACACTTGCGTTTAAACCTGAAATAAATAATGCGAATATTGCAACTGCTAATGTAGCAACTAGTTGAATTTTAAGCATTTTACTAAAAACATCTGATGTGATGGATGCTGACAATGACTTAAACCCAATTATTTTTACACTTAAAAAACGCCGCTGTTTTTATGTTTTTTTTAATTTAATTTTCAGCGAAGACCGAGATTTTGAATTATTACCGATTTTTAGTCAAGGACTAAGTTCAAGCAAAATGAAACACTTAGCCCATAATACCTGCCATTAAACCTGTTTCTAATGTGAAATCTTTGCAATAATTTCTTCCAATTGGTCTAAATTAGCATAATTAATTTTTAACGTGCCCGCTCCGCTTAAACTACTTTTAATACTAACTACAGCCCCTAAATTATCACTTAATGCTTCCTGCAGCCTTAAAACGTCATAATTAATACTGGTTTTATGCTTTGTATTTTTTGCATATTTTTTTGTTGATTCTTGGATTTGTTCATTGTGTTTTTTAACCAAACTTTCGGTGTCACGCACTGATAAATTATTTTGCACAATTTGTTCAGCAAGCATCACTTGTTGTGAGCCGCCCAATCCAATTAAGGTTCGCGCATGGCCCATGTCTATTTTTCCATGCATCAACATTTCTTGGACTGGCGCACATAAACTTAGCAAGCGCAGTAAATTGGATACAGCAACGCGCGAACGACCAACTGCTATAGCCGCTTTTTCATGCGTCATAGAAAATTCATCGATTAAGCGTTTAATCCCCTGCGCCTCCTCCAGAGGATTTAAATTTTCTCGCTGGATATTTTCAATCAGCGCCATTGCGAGTGCGGCTTCATCAGCTATTTCACGTACTAATACTGGCACTTCTTCTAAACCTGCAATCTGCGCAGCGCGCCAACGGCGTTCACCTGCGATAATTTCGTAATATTCAGCATCCGCTTGGTCTTCGCTGATATGACGCACCAAAATGGGCTGCATAATACCTTGCGTCTTTATTGAAGCCGCTAATGTTTGCAAAGCAGCATCGTCCATATAGCTACGTGGCTGATACTTGCCAGGACGCAATTGTTCCACTTTGAGCATTAATAGAGAATCCGCCTCACCCACTGTGCCCATATCACCTGCTAATAGTGAATCCAACCCTCGACCCAGCCCTCTATTTAAGCCCTTTAATTTAGCCATGTTTTTTCTCTTTACCAAGTTTATCTTTAATTACAGTTTCTTTATCTGTAATTTCTTGCGCCAGATCTATATAAGCCTGCGCACCTTTTGAGCTTTTATCGTAGCTCAACACTGGCACGCCATAACTAGGCGCTTCAGCCAAACGAATATTCCTTGGTATAATTGTTTTATAGACTTTCTCACCAAAGTGGCTAATCAACTGCGCAGAAACTTGCTGTGCAAGCATATTGCGATTATCAAACAAAGTGCGGAGCAAACCTTCAATTTCAAGCGTTGGGTTCAATCGCGCTCGCACTTTTTTGATGGTATTAACCAAATCCGACAATCCTTCTAATGCATAATACTCGCACTGCATCGGAATCATCACTGTATTAGAAGCTGTGAGTGCGTTTACTGTCACTAAGTTTAAAGCAGGGGGGCAGTCTAATAACACAAAATCGTAAGGTGCTTCTGGCTCGGTACTTACTAATTTTGCAATAGCTACTTTTAAGCGATTTTCACGCGCAAGTTCGTTCACCAATTCAACTTCAGCACCTGCCAATTCACGATTAGATGGCGCGATATCAAAACCGCCTTTTTCACTGACTAAAATCACTTCTCTGAGCGACTTTTCGCCTATCAGCACATGATAAATACTATACTTTAGATGCGCCTTATCTACGCCACTGCCTGTGCTGGCATTACCTTGTGGATCAAGATCTATCAGCAACACGCGCTTACCTAAGCTAGCCAAACTGGCGGCCAAATTTACGCAAGTCGTAGTTTTACCGACTCCACCTTTTTGATTGGTAATTGCTAGTATTTTCATCAGGCCATCTCTATTTATTCAATTTTCATCGTCATACATCGTTACTTACAAAAAATTACTATATATATCATACATATACCGCATCCTAATTTTTTATTCGAGCTTGGTCTGACATATCGCACCACTGTTCTGGCTTTAGTCAGTTTACAGTGGTGGTGGTGCCAAGAACTGGTAAAAACTTGAATAAATAGAGGTACCCATCAATAATTTTTCTAAATAATCTTAGGTAATCTATCGCAAATAAACCAAATGCCGCTCTGCCTCTAAACCCGCTACTTTTAACACTTCAATTTTACTTAACTTAATGTTTAAACTTTTAAAATCTGCACTTTCAAACTCTTGCAAAGGCGCTAAGCCTTTCATCGCTAACCAAACGCCATTTTCTTCAAGCAATTGTTTTGTCAGCTTAATGAATAAGCCGATTTCAGAAAATGCACGAGAAATAATGACATCAAATTTCCGCTCATTTTTTAAAACCTCTACGCGACCCGATTCCACATAAAAATTACTTAACCCAAGCTCGCCTTTTACTTGCCGCATAAAGCTGGTCTTTTTCTGCACTGAATCAATCGCTGTAACTTGCAATTCTGGCAAACAAATCGCAAGCGGAATGCTTGGCAAGCCAGCACCAGAGCCTACATCTAACAAACTTTTAGCCTTGAGCGCTTGTACATGTGGCAACACACTCAGGCTATCTAACAAATGCAAAGTCACCATTTCTAGGGGGTCACGAATCGCTGTCAAGTTATGCACCTTGTTCCATTTCTCAATCAGCAACAAATAAGAAATTAACTTAGCTTGTTTTTCTACGTCTATCTGCAAGTTCATTACATTTAAACCTGCTTGTAACTTGTTTTGTAGTTTACTCTGTAAGTTCATACGAACAAGCTATGCGGCTAAATCTGTAGCAGGCTTAGTGCGTGCTTTACGTTTTAAGTAAACCAACAACAATGATATGGCAGCAGGCGTAATACCTGAAATACGGCTTGCCTGACCAATAGTTTCTGGTTTCTGTGCATTCAATTTTTGTTGCGCTTCAATCGGCAAACCGTGAATTTCACGGTAATCTAAATCCTCAGGCAACTTTGTATTTTCTTGACCACGACTACGTTCGACTTCATCTGTTTGGCGGTCAATATAACCTTGATATTTAGCCGCGATTTCTACTTGCTCGCGCACAGCAGGCTCAACTTCACCCAAACCGTTTACACCCAAAGTCAGCACCGCTTCATAACTTACTTCTGGGCGACGTAATAATTCAAACAAGCTGTATTCATGCTCAAGCGGTTTGCCAAACATTTCTACCATTTTCTCTGCCGGCACATTGGCAGGTTGCACAAAAGTCTTTTTCAATCGCTCCTGCTCGCGCTCAACCGCCTCTTTTTTGCGGCTAAAGGCCTCCCAACGCGCATCGTCTACCAAGCCCAATTTGCGGCCGATTTCAGTCAGGCGCATATCTGCGTTGTCTTCACGCAGTTGTAAGCGATATTCAGCACGACTAGTAAACATGCGATACGGTTCAGTCACTCCGCGCGTAATTAAATCATCCACCATCACACCCAAATAAGCTTCATCACGTGCAGGACACCAAGACTCTTTGCCTTGTGAATAAAGCGCAGCATTCGCACCTGCTAGCAAACCTTGCGCGGCCGCTTCTTCGTAACCAGTCGTGCCATTAATTTGTCCTGCAAAGAACAAACCTTGTACCATTTTGGTTTCTAGTGAGCTTTTTAATCCGCGTGGGTCGTAATAGTCATACTCAATAGCATAACCTGGGCGTAGAATATGCGCATTCTCTAAACCGCGCACTGAGCGTACCAACGATAATTGAATATCAAACGGTAAACTAGTTGAAATACCATTCGGATAGATTTCATTGGTGGTTAAGCCTTCAGGCTCTAGAAATATTTGATGCGATTCTTTGTCAGCAAAGCGATGGATTTTATCTTCTACGCTTGGGCAATAACGGGGACCAACACCTTCAATCACACCCGTATACATGGGAGAGCGGTCTAAGCCGCTGCGAATAATATCGTGCGTACGTTCATTGGTGTGCGTAATCCAGCATGGCAGTTGGGCAGGGTGCTGTGCCGCATTACCCATAAATGAGAACACTGGCACAGGGTCATCGCCTGGTTGAATCGTCATTACAGAATAATCAATGGTGCGCCCATCAATACGTGGTGGCGTACCAGTTTTTAACCTGCCAGCAGGCAAGCCGATTTCACGCAAACGCGCCGCTAATGAAATCGCTGGTGGATCACCCGCGCGACCTGCGCTATAGTTTTGTAAACCTACGTGTACCAAGCCACCCAAAAAAGTGCCCGCCGTGAGAACCACGGCTTTTGCATTAAAACGCAAACCGATTTGAGTGACTACGCCAGTTGTACGCGTTGTTTCCGAACTGCCTTCTAAAATAATGTCGTCAACTGCTTGTTGAAACAGCCACAGATTTGGCTGATTTTCTAGACGATGTCTAATAGCTGCTTTATAAAGCACACGGTCTGCTTGGGCGCGCGTTGCGCGAACCGCGGGACCCTTACTAGAATTTAAAATTCTAAACTGAATGCCGCCTTCATCAGTTGCGGCAGCCATTGCTCCGCCTAGCGCGTCAATCTCTTTAACCAAATGCCCTTTGCCAATACCGCCTATGCTTGGGTTGCATGACATTTGGCCTAAGGTTTCAATATTATGTGTAAGCAATAAAGTTTTTTGCCCCATTCGAGCTGCTGCAAGCGCCGCTTCGGTGCCCGCATGACCACCGCCCACAACAATGACATCAAAAAATTCTTGGTATTTCATAAGGGAAACTCATTTACTTAAACTTATCTTTCAGTGATTTGGCCGCTTTGTTAACAGTTCACTGCCAAGCAAATTGCACAAAGATTAGATTTTACTTTATTAGTATGGTCATGGGTAGCAATAGGCATGTAAAAGCCACCTTTTTCATAGAGTTAAGTCAACTATTTTCATGTAGCATCGTTGTAATATTGCGTAGATACAATTTCTTAATAATCGTGGGATAATATCTGCTTGATAAGAATCCATGCAAAATTAATGCAAGTTCAATCAAAGTGCTTTATCATGTCAGTGTGAAGCATGATTGTTGAGCAAAATAACCTTTTTTTAATAAAGATGGAGAATTAAATGAAACAATTAAATATCCTTTTAGTAGCATTATTAGGCCTGACGGCAATTTCTGCACAGGCCAGTGTTTCCAATGCAGAAAAACTAGTGTTGATTTACAACACCCAAGCTAAAGGTGCAAACCCTGCATATGCTGGTGCATCAGCAGAAGAAGGCAAAGTATTTTTTAACAATAAAGTTAAAACAAAAAGCGGTAAAGAAATGGCTTGTGCATCATGCCACACAGCAAACCCTGCTGACAACGGCAAACATGCGCTTACACGTAAAACAATTAAACCACTATCACCAGCAGTTAATGCTAAACGCTTTGCTGACTTTGAAAAAGTTGAAGCTAAATTCACGCAACATTGCGTTGAAATTATTGGTAATGATTGTACTGCGGCAGAAAAAGCAAACTACATTACTTATGTATTAACTGAAAAAACACCAACACCTAAAAAATAGGTTTCGGATTTTACTGGCTAAATTATCTTTAGCCGATCAATTAAAAAAGCAGTGTTTCACGTGAAACACTGCTTTTTTAACTTCTTAATATTGCAAATTCACTTCATGCTTGATGGCTTGCCGTACGCTTATTGGTTTTTATAATTGAATGAAAGTACACGCTGAAGTTATCACCATGTTTCACGTGAAACATAATGAGCTAATGGCAAAAATTTACAAGGATTAACAATTGACAGGCGTATCAAAATATTTGGCTATTGACGAGTACATGATTACACGCCTATAGTATGGCAAGCGTAGTTGTGCAAATACCACGGCGCTTTCACCGAACAAAAATTGAGGAGAACTGTATGGCGGGTAAATTTGAATTAAAAACAGCAAAAAGCGGTCAATTTCATTTCAATCTGTTGGCGGGTAATGGCCAAATCATTATGCAAAGTGAAATGTACGAAAGTAAAGCGAGCGCATTAAATGGTATTGCTTCAATCCAAAAGAATGCGGCTGATGATGCACGTTATGATCGCTTGGTTTCAAAATCCGAAAAACCATATTTTGTATTAAAAGCAGGCAACCACCAAACAATTGGTCAAAGCCAGATGTACGAAAGTGAAGCAGGACGTGATAACGGTATTGAATCTGTTAAAAAAAATGCACCTGAAGCGACTGTGGACGATCAAACAGCTTAAGTTTTAATACTTTGTAGCACAGTTCGGGTTACATTTTAATCAAGCAAGGCGCTTAGTTGTAGACAGTACGAAAAGTACTACAAAAATAAGCAACAACTGCATAAGTTAAAATGTAGTCCGAATTTATTTTCCGATACAAAATTTTGAAAATATTTCGCCTAATAAGTCATCTGGCGTAAATTCGCCTGTAATACTGCTTAATGCTTCTTGAGAAATTCTTAATTCTTCAGCAACCAATTCTGCAAAATTTATTTGTTCGCTGGCAAATTGCAAATGCGCTTGCACTTGGCTTAATGCTTCCAAATGCCTTGCGCGTGCCATAAAAACACCTTCAGAATTATTTTCATATCCCGCAAGTTTGAGCAATTGGCTTTTTAATAAATCTAAACCTGCACCAGTTTTTGCAGAAAGATAAATATGTGTTGCGCCTTCTTTTTCTGCAACCAAAGCGGGTTCATTGGCCACATCAATTTTGTTATGCACCCAAATTTTGCGAATTTCTTGCGGTAACCGCTCTAAAATCGATTTTTCAGTCTCAGTGATACCATGAGCTGCATCTACTAATAATAATGCGATATTGGCCGTTTGTGCAATCGCCCAAGTTCGCGCAATTCCAAACTTTTCTACTTCATCATCAGTTTCTCGCAAACCAGCGGTATCAATTACATGCAAAGGTACACCATTTATTTGAATGGCATTTCTAATGGTATCGCGTGTTGTTCCAGCAATTGCTGTCACAATTGCAATGTCTTCGCCAGCTAGCTGATTCATCAAACTAGATTTTCCAACATTGGGTTGGCCTACCAAAACGACATTAATTCCTTCGCGCAATAAGCTGCCTTGTTTTGCTTTTGTAAATACAGAATTCAACTCTAATAAAATTGCAGCTAACTTATCTGCCACGCGACCTTGCGTAATAAAGTCGATTTCCTCTTCAGGAAAATCTAAACACGCTTCAACAAACATGCGTAAATCAATCAACTTTAACAATAGAGCATTAATACATTTCGAAAATTCTCCAGATAATGAGCGCACTGCACTTTTTGCAGCTTCTACCGTAGCTGCATTAATCACATCGGCAACTGCCTCAGCTTGGGCTAAATCAATTTTCTCATTTAAGTATGCACGACGAGTAAATTCGCCAGGCTCGGCTTGGCGTGCACCAAGCTCAATACACCGCGCTAGCAAAATCTGCATTAATGCGGTACCGCCGTGCGCCTGCAACTCAAGCACGTCTTCACCAGTATACGAATAAGGATTTGGGTAAAAAATTGCGATGCCACGGTCAATTAAATCACCATTGGCTTGTTTAAAGTCTAAATAGGCCGCATGACGCGCAGAAGGACAGAGTCCTAGAACATCAGTCGCAATAAAACTAGCGGCAGGGCCTGATACACGCACTACACCAATACCGCCAGCACCACTAGCTGTGGCGATGGCGGCAATCGTATCTACCGCATTATTTAAAGGTTTAGTGCTTGCCACCTGATTTTTTTAGCAAAGCCGCTGCATGAATAGATTTATTCACATACCATTGTTGCCAGATTGAGATAATATTGTTCACAACCCAATACAACACCAAGCCAGCTGGAAAGAAGAAGAAGAACACGCTAAAAATTACTGGCATCCAAGTCATCACTTTGGCTTGAATTGGATCTGTAGGTTTAGGGTTCAGCTTAGTTTGAATAATCATGGAAGCACCCATGATTAAAGGCAAAATATAATATGGATCTATCGCAGATAGATCTTGAATCCAACCAAAGAATGGTGCGTGACGTAATTCAACTGATCCTAACAACATCCAATACAATGCAATAAACACTGGGATTTGCAGCAAAATCGGCAAGCAACCACTCATTGGATTGATTTTCTCTGTTTTATAGAGTTCCATCATTGCTTGCTGCATTTTTTGACGATCATCACCAAATTTTTGTTTCATTAATTCTAAACGTGGCGCCAATTCGCGCATTTGCGCCATTGAATGATAACTTTTTGCGGATAATGGATAGAAAGCTGCTTTAATCAATAGTGTAAGTAAAATAATTGCTACACCCCAGTTGTGCACTAAGCCATGAATTTTTGATAGCACCCAAAATAGGGGAGCGGCTAATATCGTTAGCCAGCCGTAATCAACGGTATATTCTAAACCTGGCGCCGTTTCATTCAAATCTTGTTTGGTTTGTGGGCCAGAAAATAAACGTGCTGGAACGCTTAAACTGGCGCCTGGTGCAATAGTATTTAATGCACTTTTAGTACCAATTCTATACATAGTATCACTGAGTTTTTCTGTATAGAATTCACGCGCTAAGCCGTCTTTTGGAATCCAAGCGCTGACAAAATAAAGTTGCAATAAACCAACCCAGCCATCGTTGGATGTAACTTTTAACGGCTCTTCCTCCATTTCACTAAACGCAATTTTCTTGAACTTAGTACTATCGGTATAATAAGAACCACCTGTGAAAGTAGGCATTAACACTGAGCCTTGATTTGACGCACTGTCATGCACAATTTGGTAGTAAACGGTAGGTGTAATTGCTGTGGCTGAGCCGTTTTTTATTTCATAATTCACGTCTATCGCATATTTATTACGATGGAACGTATAAATTTTATCTACCGCCACACCATTGCCAAGCCAGCTCAAACGCACTTCTAAGGCATTTTTACCTTCTTGCATTTGGTATGTTGTTGCGGCTGAGGTAAACACCGTTTTATGTGTAGGCAAATCTGCGCCAATCAATCCTGATTGCGCAACATAAGTCATTGGTTTCCCTGCATCATCTAATAAAACAAAGTTAGTTTTATCATTATCTGAAGCGCGATGCTTAAGTAACTCTAGTTTACGTAAATCTCCACCAGTTGTCTCGATATCAGCTTTATACAAATCAGTAGTGACGCTGATACGTTGTCCATGCTGTAACTTGTAATCTGCATCTACAGCCACATTTGCATCAGCTGTACTAGCCGCATTGGTAATTGGCGCAGGGACACCATCGCTAGCAGTGACTTGCTGAACAGCTTCTACTGGTGCATTTTGACGCTGCCATGCGTCCCATAACATCAAAATTGACATTGAAAATATAACAAATAAAACTAAACGTCTTGTATCCATGATTTTTGATAATCTTATATAAATTTTTAGAAAAAATTCTTTTCTTTCTGTGTGTTAAGGAATTGGGTCATGCCCGCCCTCATGCCAGGGGTGACAACGCAGTAAACGACGTACCGTATAATAACTCCCAACAATAGCACCATGCTTATTAATCACATCTAATGCGTATTGTGAGCAAGTTGGATAAAAGCGGCACTGTTGTCCAAAAAAAGGGCTAAGCAATACTTGGTATACTTTAATCAACCACATGAGTAACCGTGCCATTATTCTCATTACATATATCTAAACGTTATCATTTATTTGGTGTAATTAAACTATTACTTGCTTGCATATTTGAATTTACTCGCTGATTTAGCTTTTCAAGCAAGACATTAAATTCTTGTTTAATTTGAATAAAATCTACTTTATTAAACTTTTTTTGTACGCGTACTATTAAATCAACATGGCACACATCATGTTGCTGCAATCTAAAAAATTCACGCAATACTCGCCGCATATAATTTCTACTCACTGCTAATTTAGCTGTTTTTTTCCCTATCACTAAACCTAAGCGCGCATGCTGTAGTGAATTAGGTTGATAGTGCATCACTAAATATTGCGAAGATATTCGTTTGCGGAAATTAAAAACGGATGAAAAATCATCCGTTTTAATCATCTTGGCTTGTTTAACAAGCTTATATGTTTGCACCATTTTTATATAAAGCTATCACAAATGCATGTATCGTTAATACAACTGCTAAAACTTATTCTGATAATGTTGCTATGTAACAATAAAGCCCAAACGAACTTTAAATTATAGGCCTAAGCGTTTACGGCCTTTAGCGCGACGACGTGCAATAACTGCACGACCTCCTTTGGTAGCCATACGAACTAAAAAACCATGAGTAGTGGCGCGACGTGTTTTAGAAGGTTGATATGTACGTTTCATGTAATACTCCAGCAAGCAAAATGCTATAAAGGGCGCTATTAGACACGATAACCGCCTATTTTGTCAACGTTTATTTAGTTTTGTAAACTAACTAAATGCCTGTGGATAAGTTTGGCTAAACCAGCTAAAATGAACGAAATAAATGGTATTAAATCATTGCCCTAATTATACTATTAATTATAATAAAAACAAATACTTACTAACCATTATATAAATGTAGTTAACTACTGTTAAGGTAAATCACTGTAGATGGAAAATTTCTGGCCCTCTTGTCTTAGTCGTTTTGAGCGAGAACTCTCAACACAACAATTCAACACTTGGATCAAACCTCTGTATGCGGAAATAGAAGGTAATGCTGTGCGTTTAGTTGCGCCTAACCGCTTTGTGATGCAATGGGTAAAAGAACGTTTTCTTAAAAAAATTGAACAATTTGCTCATGACTTACAACTTAATAATATTCAGATTTATTTCATTATTGCCAATAACGATTCAGGGCTTGAAACAAAAAATATTTTAAAGCCTGCAGCTAAAACTGATGTAAACCATCATGTTAATTTTACTGAATCCTTAATTAATCATACTAATGCGTCACCTAAATCCATTAACAAAAAAAATGGTGATACTTCAAAAGTAATTTCAGGCTTAAATCACTCATTTAATTTTGATAACTACGTAACCGGACGCGCTAACCAATTAGCGCGTGCTGCAGCTATACAAGTAGCACAAAATCCTGGTATGGCTTATAACCCTTTATTTATTTACGGTGGTGTTGGATTAGGTAAAACGCATTTACTACAAGCGATCGGTAACGAATTAAAGCAACATAACCCTGATGCAAAAATACGTTATTTACATGCTGAGCGTTATGTCACTGACGTGGTTAAAGCTTACGAACATAAAGCATTTGATGAGTTTAAACGTCAATATCATTCTTTAGATTTATTATTAATTGATGATATTCAATTTTTTGCTAAAAAAACACGTACTCAAGAAGAGTTTTTTTATGCTTTTAACTCTTTAATTGAGGCTAAGAAACAAATAGTCATTACATGTGATACCTACCCAAAAGAAATTTTAGATGTAGATGAAAGACTTAGAACACGCTTCAGTTGGGGTTTAACTGTTGCAGTCGAGCCACCTGAACTTGAAATGCGCGTTGCTATTTTGCTAAAAAAGGCTGAGGCTGTAAATTTAAATTTACCTGAAGATGTAGCATTTTTTATTGCCAAACAAATTCGTTCTAGCGTTCGCGAGTTAGAAGGTGCTTTAAATCGTATTATTGCTATGGCTAAATTTACTGGCCACGCTATTGATGTGCATTTAGCAAAAGATGCACTTCGTGATTTAATTGCGGTACGTGGCAGACAAGTTACTATGGAAAATATTCAAAAGACTGTCGCGGATTATTACAAAATTAAAGTTGCAGAAATGTATAGTAAAAAAAGAACACGTAATTTCGCACGACCTCGACAAATAGCGATGGCTTTATCACGTGAGTTAACCAATCATAGCTTCCCTGAGATTGGTGAAGCTTTTGGAGGTAGGCACCATACAACAGTAATGCATGCTTGTGATGAAATTGATTTATTGAGACAAAATGATCCGAATTTTACTAGAGACATTAGTTTTTTAGTACAGGTGATTAGAGATTAATACCTAAAACGTATTACTGTAATGTTATGAATTTATTGTGGATAAAAATAGTATAAGGTTGTTTATATAAATTATGTCTTTTTTATTCCACAATCTATCCACAACAGAATATTCTTTTATTAAGATTAAAAAATAAGATGTAAATTATTGATTTTGTTGATAAATAAACAGTTATCCACAAAAAAATGTACTATTATTATTGTTATTATTTATATATATATTATTTAGGTTATAAAGATGAATATACAAATCAACCGCGAAACATTATTAAAACCACTAACTGCAGTCACCAGTATTGTAGAAAAAAGACATACGTTACCGATACTTTCAAATTTATTATTAGAAGTAAAGCAAAACAAAATTCATCTAACTGCAACTGATTTAGAAATGCAAATATCATTATCTGTAGATAGTGCCACATCAGGAGATTTTTCAACTACGATATCAGCTAAAAAATTATTGGATATTTGTCGATCTTTACCTGATAGTTCAGAAATTAATATGCTAACAAATGATAGCCGCATTACGTTAAAAGCAGGAAAAAGCCGTTTTAATTTACAAACATTGCCTGCGGCTGATTATCCAGTGATGACGAAAACTACAGGGTCTAGCACAACAGTAACTATAGGTCAGCGTCAATTGAAAGACTTATTGAAACAAGTTGAATTTGCAATGGCTCAACAAGATATTCGTTATTATTTAAATGGTTTATTATTTGAAATATCTAATAATCAATTAAATATAGTAGGTACAGATGGACACCGTTTGAGTTTTACTTCTACTGAATTAAAAGAAAGTTTCGAAAAACAAGATGTGATTTTGCCGCGAAAAACTGTAGTTGAGTTAATCAAGTTGTTAGATGACAGTGATGAAGATGTACAAATAGAGTTAGCAAGCAATCAAGTTAATTTTAGCTTCAGTAATTTTAAATTAATTTCTAAAGTCATTGATGGTAAATTTCCTGATTACAATCGTGTGATTCCAACAGGGCATCAAAACTCATTTACGGCAGATAGGGTAGGAGTCTTATTAGCAATGCAGCGCGCATCTATTTTATCAAATGAAAAATATCGTGGAATCCGTATGGTATTGAGTAATAACAACTTAAAATTAATTAGTACAAATAGCGATCAAGAAGAAGCAGAAGAAGAATTGGAAGTAAATTACACAGGTGATACTTTAGATATAGGTTTTAACGTGACATACTTAATTGATGTACTAAATAACACTAATAGTGAAGAAGCTACTTTTTCTTTTGCAGACGCAAATAGCAGTTGTTTAATTACAGTACCGAATAATATAAATTATAAATATGTAGTGATGCCGATGCGCATATAGTTTTAAGCGGTAATGTTTCACGTGAAACATAAAAATTAAAAAATAAATACTTATACCAATAATATATACAAAAAATACTTACGAAAGAAACTAAAGCATGGCTGAAAATAAACCAATAACACCAGAATACGATTCATCTAGCATTAAAATTCTAGAAGGCTTAGATGCGGTACGTAAACGCCCAGGTATGTATATTGGTGACACTTCTGATGGTTCAGGTTTACATCATATGGTATTTGAAGTGTTGGATAACGCAATTGATGAAGCGTTAGCTGGACATTGTAATGAAATTAAAGTCATTATCCATTTAGATAATTCTATTAGTGTGACAGATAATGGCCGTGGAATCCCTACCGACATAAAAATGGATGATAAAAACGAACCAAAACGATCAGCGGCTGAAATTGTAATGACGGAGTTACATGCAGGCGGTAAGTTTGACCAAAACTCATATAAAGTTTCTGGTGGCTTGCATGGTGTGGGCGTTTCTGTTGTAAATGCACTCTCAGATTGGCTACGCTTAAAAATTTACCGTAAAGGTGAAATTTATCAGATGGAGTTTCAGCGCGGTGTTCCTATGGCACCCTTGGCATTAACGGGAAAAACCGATAAAAAAGGCACAGAAGTACACTTTTTAGCATCAGTTGAAACATTTGTATTAGTAGAATATCACTTTGAGATTTTAGCAAAACGAATTCGCGAACTTTCATTTTTAAATAATGGTGTAAAAATTGAACTCATCGACCAACGCAATGGCAAAAGTGAAAACTTTGCCTATTCAGGCGGCATTAAGGGGTTTGTGGAATACATGAACCGCACGAAAACCGTGCTTCACCCCAAAACCTTTTACGCCATGGGTGAAAAAGATGGCATGACTATTGAAGTTGCTATGCAATGGAATGACAGCTATTCAGAAACCGTACAATGCTTTACCAATAATATCCCACAGCGTGATGGTGGCACCCATTTGACTGGGCTGCGCACTGCGATGACGCGTACTTTAAATCAATATATCGAATCGACAGATTTAGCCAAAAAAGCCAAAGTTGAAACCACAGGCGATGATATGCGTGAAGGTATTTGTTGCGTATTGTCAGTAAAAGTACCAGATCCAAAATTTTCATCACAAACTAAAGATAAATTAGTTTCAAGCGAAGTTCAGCCAGTAGTTTCTGAAGTAGTTTCTGCTAAACTCACTGAGTTTTTGGCGGAAAACCCAGCAGATGCAAAAATTATCGTTGGAAAAATTGTTGATGCGGCGCGTGCGCGTGAAGCTGCACGTAAAGCACGTGAAATTACTCGCCGCAAAGGCGTAATGGATACAATGGGCTTACCTGGGAAACTAGCAGATTGCCAAGAACGCGACCCAGCTAAATGCGAAATATATCTTGTCGAAGGTGACTCGGCGGGCGGTTCAGCGAAGCAAGGCCGTGATCGTAAGTTCCAGGCGATTTTGCCACTTAAAGGTAAAATTTTAAACGTAGAAAAAGCGCGTTTTGATAAATTAATTGGTTCGCAAGAAATTGCTACACTTATTACTGCATTAGGCACAAGTATTGGAAAAGCAGACTTTAATGCTGAAAAGCTACGTTATCATCGCATTATTATCATGACGGATGCCGATGTTGACGGTGCGCATATCCGTACATTATTACTCACGTTCTTCTATCGTCAAATGACTGAATTAGTAGAGCGTGGTCATATTTATATTGCTCAACCACCACTTTACAAAGTCAAGCAAGGTAAAGATGAACGTTATCTAAAAGATCAGCAAGAGTTAGATCAATATCTATTGCAATCAGCGTTGAAGGGTGCTGAACTAATCACTAAAACTGATGGTGAACTGATAACTGGTGCGCCACTTACCGAAATTGCAAAGCAAATGGTACTTACTGAAGCTGTTATACGTCGCATCGCATCGCATTACGATGAAAGTGTATTACGTGCTATGCAAGATCTTGGAGAATTAAGTTTAGGAACAAAAGAAAGTACGGAATTAGCGGCAGAGAAGTTGCGCCCAATTTTAGGTGCAATTGGCAGTGAAGTGATAGTAGGGTTTGATGTAGAGTCTAATGAATATCGCTTAGAAATTAATAAATTTGTACATGGTAATTTACAATGTTGCGTCATCAATGGTGAGTTTTTAGGTTCTGGGGATTATAGACAAATAAGCAAAATGTCTGCAATGCTACAAGGTTTATTGGGTGATGGTGCCATAATTAAACGTGGTGAGAAACAATCCGCTATTTTGACTTTCAAGCAAGCTCTTGATTGGTTGCTAGATGAAGCTAAACACAATCTGAATATTCAGCGTTATAAAGGTTTGGGAGAAATGAACCCATCTCAATTATGGGAAACCACTATGGATCCTACGGTACGACGTCTGCTTAAAGTACAAATTGATGACGCAATAGCTGCTGATGAAATTTTCACTACATTAATGGGCGATAATGTGGAACCTAGACGTGCATTTATCGAAAGTAACGCATTAGGTGCAAGTAACTTAGATATTTAAATTTGTGTAGGTTCTCTCTAAAGTCGAGATAATTCGCAAAAAGTGAGATATTGAGAGAATTTAAAGAGGTGGTAGGGTTTCATGGATTTTAGGTTTTTCTAAAAAATAAGAAATAAAATTGGGGCTCTTAGGAGCCTCATTTTTTGAAGTGGGGGAAGCCATGTCAATGAACGAAGCAGATACCCGTTATCATTTAATCGATCCAGTGTTACGCGAAAAAGGTTATGTTAGCCATGATCGGATTACGCTGGAAACTATATTAACCCCATCACCAGTCGAACCAAGTGGTGCCAAAGGTCGCCGCCGTAAGGGTCCAGGCCGTACCGATTATCTTCTATGTGTTCAAGTTGGTGATATGCCCAAAGCCTTGCCTGTTGCCGTGCTTGAAGCCAAGAAGGAAAGCGAAGATCCACTAAAAGGTATGCAGCAGGCCAAAGGCTACGCAGATTGTGAACGCTTCGATGTAAAATACGTTTTCGCAACTAACGGTCATCGCTATGGTGAGTTCGATTGTATTAGTAGTCTGCAAAATGGCCCGTTTCCTTTTTCCGATTTCTTACCACATACTGAACTTTGCACACGCTACGCAAAAGACACTGGAATAGACATGTCTAGGCCAGAAGTGGCAATGCTTTTTCAGGCGGACAGTCCTGCATGGTC
Organism: Methylotenera sp.; assembly: GCA_030693535.1. The sequence goes on along the minus strand of JAUYAL010000051.1, from coordinate 24,287 downwards.
AGTAACACGCTATTATCAAGATGCAGCTATTCGGGCTGCGTTCGAGAAAATACTGACTGATCAACAAGCGGGCCAAGCGCCTCGCGTATTGTTAGCATTGGCAACAGGCGCAGGTAAAACAATTATTGCAACCAATTTACTATGGCGCATGAGTCAGGCAGGCCAACTTCCTAAACCAGCCCTATTTTTATGTGACCGTGATGAATTACGCGGGCAAGCATACTCAAAGCTTAAGGCTGCATTTGGAGACAACGCAAGAATAGTTGGCACAGAAAGAGGCGCAAATGCCGCAGCAAATGCACGTATACACATTGCCACATATCAAACGCTGGGCCTAGATGATGATGATGGATTTGCTAGCTTTATGAGCGAAAATTACAGCGAGGATGCCTTTAGCGTGATTATCATTGACGAATGTCATCGATCGGCTTGGGGGCGATGGGCAGAAGTATTACGCCGCAACCCTAATGCAATACATATTGGGCTTACCGCAACCCCGCGTAAACTGGAAGAATCCAAGCATGCAAGTGCAGAAGATCAAGAAATCACAGCCAATAACCGTAAGTATTTTGGCGAACCCGTGTATGAATACACACTCATTCAAGCGCAAGAAGATGGATACCTTGCTGCTTGTGAAATTGTTAAACGTAAAGCCAGTATAGATAACGCTACTTTTACCAAAGAAGAAATCCTCAAAGCGGGCGTTAAAGACATTAAAACAGGTAAACCACTAACAGAAGAAGACCTGACCAAAAACGAATACACAGGCAAAGATTTTGATAACGAGTTGTTCATTGAGCTGCGCACACCAAAAATGTGCGCTGACTTGTTCAAATTATTGTGCGAAAACGGCGGTCCAGAACAGAAAGTGATTGTTTTCTGTACCCGTGAGATTCATGCAGACCGCGTTGCTCAGCACTTGAATAATCTTTATGTGCGTTGGTGCAAGGAGCAAGGGCAAACACCAAAAGATCACTACGCGTTTAAATGCATGGGTGGGCCAAATAATGGCGCGGATATGATAGAGCCCATGCGTGGCTCAGGTGAGCGGGCATTTATTGCATGTACTGTGGATTTGCTAGAAGCAGGTGTCGACATCGAACGCTTAAATGCCGTGGTGTTTTTTCGCTACCTGCAATCGCCCATTAAGTTCTACCAGATGGTCGGACGCGGCACGCGCATTCACGAAGAAACGCAAAAATTCAAGTTCTGGCTTTACGATTACACCGATGTAACGCAACTCTTTGGCACCGACTTTATTACCAAACCGCCTCGTCCAGGGAGTGGAAGTGGCGGCGGAGGTGGTGAGGGTCCAGGCGGAGGTGGCGGCGAAGATGGCCCAGCAGTCGCCGAAATCGGTGGCCAATCGGTCATCATTAACGCGCAAGGCCGCTTTATTTTAAGCCGCAGAGATGGCCGTGATACGCCAATCCCAGTGGATGAATACCGCAAAGAAGTGATTCAACGTGTACTGACTGAAGCTCACAATTTAGATGAATTTAGAGCACTTTGGATTGAGGCACAAAAACGCCGCCAACTTATAGACCACCTGCTGGGTGAAAACTTTAGTCCAGAAGTGATTCGTGAAATCGACCAGATGAACGACTTTGACTTGTACGACTTTTTCGGCAAATACGGCTACCATGCCCGCGCCCTTAAACGACCTGAGCGTGGCGAACTTTATATCAGCCAAAACGATGGCTGGTTTAGCGATATGGATGGCAAAGCTGTCATCGTACTCAAGGGACTCGGCCATCAGTTCGCTCAAGGTGGCACCGATGCCCTGGAAAGCCAGAACCTGTGGGAAGTACCCGAGATTAAACTGGCTGGCGGGTTGAACGCTTTGCGCGGATTGGGTGCTCCTGTACAGGTGATGCATGAGGCTAAGGCTAGGTTGTTTGGGGTATGAGTGCGCAAACAATCAAGCTATCCGAGGTTGCAGATTTCATTCGTGGTGTGACATTCGATAAGAGTCAGCAACAAAACGTTGCTACTCAAACCAATATTCCAGTATTGCGTGCTGGAAATATTCAAAACGAGCTAAATATACAGAACGACCTGATTTTTGTTCCGCGCGAAGTCGTTGCAGAAGCTCAGTTCATAAAGTCAGGTGACATTGCTATCTGCCTCTCATCGGGCAGCCCGCAAATTGTTGGAAAAAGCGCTGCACTCAGGCAAGACTGGTGTGGAACTGTAGGTGGTTTTTGCGGAATCATTCGCCCCAACAAAATCGATCCTGAATTTTTGGCGATGTGGCTGAGAGGTCCGGAATACATTTCTTGGCGTGACGAGCAGGCGCGCGGAGCAAACATTCAGAATTTACGCTTCTCCGAACTAGGAGAATTGGAATTACGGCTTCCAGAACGAGTTCAACAACGCCAAATCGCCGCCCGCCTGAAAGCCCAACTTGCCGAAGTGGAAACCGCTCAACAAGCGGCACAATTGCAGTTGCGAGAGGCTTCTGCACTTAAAAAGCGATCTCTGGAGTCATTGTTTTCAAGTATACCGAATTGGTCACCCATTGGTGACGCTGCGAAACTGCAATCCGGATACGCTTTTAAGAGCGACCACTTCAAGACTAGTGGCGTGCGACTTTTGCGCAATGCAAACATCCTTCCAAGCAAGGTTTATTGGGATGATGCCGTATTTCTGAGTGAGAGCGATTCAGAGAAGTATCCTAGCTATGAATTGAACTCAGGCGACGTGCTGATTAGCTTGGACCGCCCCATTATTTCGAGTGGTATCAAGGTCGCCCAAGTTAGCGCAGAAGATCTTCCAGCACTATTGCTACAGCGTGTCGGCCGATTTCTGATTGACCCGCAGAAGCTCGATGCTGACTACCTCTATGCCTATCTCCAGACGGATCTTTTCATATCGAAAATCACAGGGCACGACCAAAGCCTTGGTGTTCCGCATATATCGCCATCGCAAGTAGAAGCTATCGAAATACCATTACCTGAAATATCTGTACAGAAAGAGCTTTCGAAAAAATTGAACGACGTGACTAGCACTTGGGAGATGGTGGTTTCCGCTATGCAGTCGCAACTAAATGACCTATCAAAATTGCCAAAAGCAATACTCGCGCAAGCCTTTAAGGTATAGACATGGACAGAAAAAAAACAACCGAAAAAAAATCTAAGGCTATTGCCTCCACTCAGTCGCTTACTAGCTTTGTGAAAAGCATTTGTGATGTGATGCGTCGCTCCAATTGCGCTAGTGCCTTGCAGTATGTGCCTGAGCTGACTTGGATTCTGTTTTTGCGTATTTTGGATGCGCAAGAAGCCAAGGCGCGTGAAGAGGCCGAGGTATTGGGGGCAGAGTATTCACCAGCATTGCATAGCCCTTATCGTTGGCAGGATTGGGCTGCGCCATATTCTGACAAGCAAGACCACCAAAAAACGCCTGAAGGCAAGCCTTTTGGCTGGAAGCGTCAGGAGTTATTCGCCGCTGGCGATGGCAAGTTGTTTGAATTTATTAACAAAGAATTGCTACCGCACTTGCATAGTTTGGATATTGATACACGCACGGGCTTACCTAACCCTGCGGCGAGCCGTAAGCAGCGCATTATGGGGCGCACAATGACGGCGGTGGAAAAAGTACGAGTGGATTCCGAGGCGAATCTGCGCGACATCTTGGACAAGGTGCACCAGATCAATATTGATCATGTGGATGACCAGCATTTCTTTACCTTATCGCAGGTTTATGAAGACCTGCTGTTAAAAATGGGCGAGAAGAATTCCGACGGTGGTCAATTCTTCACGCCGCGAGAAGTAGTTCGCGCCATGGTGCATACAGTGAATCCGCAACTTGGACAAACGGTGTATGACCCCTGCTGCGGTACGGGCGGCTTTTTGGCAATTGCCTATGAGCATATCGCTCGGCAGTTGGGACAAAGCGTTACCAGTACAGATATAGACATACTCAAACATGACACTTTTTTTGGCCGTGAAAAAGAAAACCTGGTGTTTCCGATTGCGCTGGCTAACTTAGTGTTGCATGGCATAGACCAACCCAATTTATGGCATGGTAACTCGCTGACAAGAAAAGCAACGTATGCGGGCTTATTTGAACAAGCCCCTAAACAATTTGATGTGATACTCACAAACCCGCCTTTTGGTGGTAAAGAAGGCAAAGATGCACAAAAAAACTTTGCTTTTGAAACTGGCTCAACCCAAGTGCTGTTTGTACAGGATATTTTGGGTGAGCTTGCCGCAAATGGAACCTGCGCAATGGTGTTGGATGAAGGATTATTATTCCGAACCAACGAAAGCGCGTTTGTAGAAACCAAGCGAAAATTGGTTGATGAGTGTAATCTTTGGGCGATTATTAGCTTACCTGGTGGAGTGTTTTCTACCGCAGGTGCTGGCGTAAAAACCAATCTGCTGTTTTTTACCAAAGGCAAAAAGACCGAGAAAACTTGGTATTACGATTTGTCATATGTAAAAGTTGGCAAGAAAACGCCACTTACACTCGCACATTTTGGCTATGCAAGCGATGGTTCGATACTTGAAGACGCTAAATTACCTACTATTTTGACCTCGGATTGGAAAGCTGATGAGTCTAATGTGGGCAAGCCTTTCCCCAGTTATGCACGTATGTTGCTACAACGTGGTAAACCAGAAAGTGATGGTCCTTACTCTTGGACAGTTGATTTTTCTGCTAGACGTGCAAAAGCACGAGAAGAAATGCAGCCTTTGCTAGACGAAGCAGCCAGCATAAAAGCAATTGTGGTGGATTTGAAAGAAAAGCTAAAACGCTTGAAGAAAGACAAAGCTAGTGAAGCCGAAATAGATGCACTTGGCGACAAAATTCAAGAACGCGAAAAATCAGCGCGAGAGCTAGAAATCAAAGCTGCTGATATTGATGCGGCAGTATTTGATTTAAAAGCTGTGAATCCAACAGTTGTTGCAGATGTAGATATCAGAACACCGCTAGAAATTATCCGCAATATTGAAGCACAAGGGAAAATTATGGCTGATGCATTGGCAAGCTTAAATAAGTTGATAAGTGCTAATCAATAAAGGCCTACCGATTGTTTATTTACCTCGATGAATCTGGTGATTTGGGCTTTGATTTTACTAAAGCCAAAACTTCACAATATTTCGTGATTACTATTTTAGTGTGTCATCACAAACAAGTGGTAGATGGCATAGCCACCGCAGTTAAACGTACCTTAAAGAATAAACTGAATCATAAAAAGCAAAATAAACGTGTGGTTAATGAATTGAAGGGGTCAGAAACCACTTTGGTAATTAAAGAATATTTTGCGCATCATTTGCCAGAAGATGGCTGGGATATTTACAGCGTCACGCTCAATAAGGCTCGTGTTGAACCTCATCTGCAAACCAAAGTTGGCAAAAAGAAGCTATACAACTACTTAGCTAGATTTATTATTGAAAAAATACCTTTTGCAAATGATTTGCCATGGGTGAATTTAATTGTGGATCGCTGTAAAAATAACGAAGAAATTAAAGATTTCAATAACTATGTAGAAAACCAATTAGATGCATTACTGCCGCTAAACTGCATGTTAACGATTGATCATTTAGCCTCACATGAAAATGCAGGTTTGCAGGCTGTTGATTTGTTTTGCTGGGGAATTGCTAGGAAAGATGCGCATAAAGATACAGATTGGTTTGCGTCTTATTGCGATAAAGTGAGATTTGACAGAATATATTTGCCTTAACAGAAATGACAGGCAAAAAAATAGACGGCCCCTATTACGCTCTTGCCCCTAAGCTTATCGCCAGCCGATGGAAGGAAACACTTAAGGCACGTAACAGGATTTACCCGTCAGAACTGAATCATAATGCACTTTAGTGCACTAAACAAGATGTTTAGTTCGCAGGTATCTTTAATTAGGAATAAATTATTCCAAATGGTTAATCAAGGTTTCTTATCATTTCAGTCACTAAACAGGTTGGTTAGACTCATGGTGTTGAGCAGTTAAACCTTAGTCACATTCAACAAGCCAACCAGCAGCAGCAAGCTATTGCTAATGCTTTGGTGGCGCAGGCCGTCGTGTAATTCACAGTTCTCACTATCTTAGCCAGTCTAAGGTGCTTCCTTTGTTATGAGCCATCAAGAATGTTTATTCTTGAGCTGGTTTTTTACTTAAATTCATAAGTTATAAACAAAACAACACTTGTTTATATTTCCACATAACGCCTCTAAAATAAAAAAACAAGGTATTATAAAAACCGTTTAAATTCAATAGCTTATTGATTTATCAGGTCATGTAAGATAGACTGATAGTTTGTTATTTTGAAGCGATATGAGTCCTTTTTCTCAAATAATTCGAGCGTATAGAGAAAAGCGCAATTTGCGTCAAAGTGACGCTGCGAAATTGCTTGGATACGAGCAATCTTATCTGTGCGGTTTAGAAACAGGAAGTAAAGGAACACCGAACGCAGAATTCGTTGAGGTATTGATAAAACAATACAAGTTGAGCGATGAAGAAGTTGAAGTTTTACTAGATTCTTTGAAGATTTCTACTAGACGTTTTACGATCCCTTTAAAGGCATCATACGAAGAATTCAAGTTTGTAAATACTCTGAAGATGCATTTAGGAAGCATATCTGCAACTGAAATCAACTTAATGCAGATGATTTTAGACATGAGAGAAAATAGAACAAGCTCTCAGCAGTAAAAATTAGATGTTAAATACGAAAGGAAATATTTGAACGCATTTACAACGTAAAAAGGGCAAACCAAGTGGCTCACCCTTTATACTTTTTTGATACTTAAAACTAAAAACTAATGGTACTTACGAATTCACAAGCGAAGTATCTCTCTCTTAGTCTTAGGCGTCAAGCCACTTCCAATCAACACCATCAAAGTAATGGCTGATTTTTATCAGCTACTAGGTAACTTTTTGCCTTAAAAATGGTGTTTTTAACGATGAAATTAAAAATATGCGCAAATGCGTAGGGCTAAGTCTTGCCGAAAGGATTGCGAAATGGATATGAAATCAAGGAAAGTTGTTACTAGAAGTGGTCGCAAATATAGGGGGTATTTTCCGTCATGGAAGATGCAGAGAGTTGTTGAATGGGAGTCAATACTAGAGCGCGATGCAATTTTATTATTTGAGTTTTCACTTGGAGTTGTGAGTTATCAAGAGCAACCCGAATTAATTGAGTATGAGTTTGAAGGGAAAATATGCCGTTATTATCCAGATTTTGAAGTGGTACTAAGAAATGGAAAAGTTATACATTTTGAAGTAAAGCCATCTTCGAAATTAAAGTCGCATGAACTGATTAAAAAGTTGTGTGCTATTAAACATCATTACGACAGAATGGGGCGAGATTTTAGAATTTTGTCGAGTGATCAAATCCAAAAATATCCAAGACATTCGAATTTGATGTACTTGACCAGGTTTCAGTTTCAGTCTGGAAATTACTCTAGTACTAAATCTTTGAAAGCAACAATTAATGCAGATATAAATCCCACAATACAGTCACTGTCTACAATCTATGGATCAGCAAATGTACACATACTAATTTCACAAGGACTCCTTATATTTGATGTTGATGTTGATCTATTTTCCGAAAATAATCCCGTCAGGCTAGCTAGTGAGGCAGATGATGATTCGCTTCTCTTTTAAAAAGGGCTTAGTTTTCATTGAGCTGAACAAACGGTGGCAGCTTAATCGTCGCTTAGTTACAACAAAACTACAATTTGAAAATGAGCAAGGTGAAATTAAAACGCTCACGGACGCTGAGGTATTGGCTTTATGGAGCAAAGGCGAATGGGTTGTAGATGAAAATTCACTTGGCACTCAAGGCGATGCAGTTTACCTAGCAACGCCAAGAGACTTAAGTACATTCCCTGAAAAGTGGCAGAAGCGTGCGCGTTTGCGTATGCATTATATTAATGCCGTCAAACCAAACGAGATTAAGTACAACAAAGACATTTGGGATACGCTAATTCATTCTGCAGCGAAGGAAATTAGTGATCCTAAACCGCCTTGTTCAGGAACAGTGCATACATGGTGGCGGAAATATCGAGTGACCAAGAGTGTTACACGCCTAATTCCTAAAAATATTGCTGGTTTTCAGCACGCGCGTGATTACCGATATTCAATCTTTGAAGATGTTATTTCTCAGGTCTATTTGACGATTCAAAAACGTAAAAAGATTGAAGTTGCAAAGACGGTTAATGATCGTATAAAGCAAATTAATCTTGGAAAATCAGTTGAAGATCAAATACCTAATATTAATCAATCAACAATTTATAGGTGGATAGAGCAGCTGCAACAAGACATTGTTGATACGGCAAGACTAGGTGCAGAAGTGGCGAGAGTGAAGTACCGCATCTCGATGAATGGGTTAAAAGTATCAGCCATTCTTGAACGTGTAGAAATTGACCATACACCACTTGATATCATCGTTATCGATAGAATCACTATGCTTCCTTTAGGAAGACCTTGGCTGACACTGGCGATTGATAAGCATAGCAGAATGGTCTTAGGATTCTATATCAGTTTCAATCCGCCCAGTTCATATGCAGTACTGCAGTGTTTGAAGCAAATGATTTTACCTAAAGATGAGTGGCTGGCTAGATTTCCAGATATTAAAGGAAAGTGGCCAGCGTTTGGTATACCGACCCTGATTGCCGTCGATAATGGCATGGATCTGCATTCAAATGCGTTACAAAATTCATGCTTAGAACTAGGTATACAGATTTTGTATTGCCCTATTGCAAGTGGTGATGCAAAAGGCAGCGTAGAGCGTTACTTTAGGACCATGAATCATGGGTTAATTCATCGCTTACCAGGTTCAGTTTTTTCTAATATCAAAGAGCGCGGAGATTATCCATCAGAAGACCTTGCCTGCATTGATATGGAGACATTAGTGCATCTTATTACTAAATGGATCGTCGATATATACAGCGTGACATACCATCGAGGGATAGGTACCACGCCATTACTTAAATGGGTTGAGTCGGCTGAAAAAAGTCATATTGAACTACCTTTATACCCACAACAATTAGATGTAATTACTGGAATTCCTGCCAAACGCACAGTATTTCATTATGGTATTGAACTGGAGGGCCTTCACTATAACTCCAGAACGCTTCAAGAAATCAGAAGGCGCTCAGGGGAAAACCTACAAGTTCAACTCAAGTTCTATGAAGATGACGTAGGCTATATTCATGTGTATGAACCTTATGCTAACGAGTACATAAAAGTTGATGCAACTGATCAAGCTTATGCAGCTAACTTGCATCGTGAAATTCACCGTTTATCTCAGGCGCATGCTCGTAAAGTATTTGGTGAAAAATACTCTCAAAACCAACTGAGTGAAGCCAGACAGTCGATGGAAGATATCGTAAAGGATGCAATCAAACACAAAAAAATGGGCATGCGAAAAAACAGTGCAAACGTGTTGATGCATGATTCTGAAGCGGTTCTAAAGTCTAAAAATCCAATTGCAGATGCACTGAAGCCAGTGAAGTCAGCTAAGACTTTACCCCCTAAAGATTTGCCTAATGGCTTGAATGATGACCTGCCTGACCTACTCAGTAAAATTGTCAGACAAATGGACTTTGATAGTGAAAGTGATGGGGAGGATTGAATATGACGCCATTAGAAATTATTAATATTTTTGCAACGTCCACTAAAGTTCAAGCGCAAATTGGATCAATAACGCTGGAAGAGGCATTATCTTTTAGTTTGAGTAAAACCTTATTGACGCATAGCCGTTTTAATCAAGCTATCACTCAAATAGCAGAACTGCATCATCACTGTAAGCAAAATCGCGTTGGTAAAGGGTACATGGTTATTGGTCCATCTGGAGTCGGAAAATCAACAGTCTTAAACTTTTATTGGAAGTATTTCCCAATAATCCATGCCAAACAAAAAACAATAATTCCTGTACTTTTCATATTGTCACCTTCAGCACCTTCTGCAAGTAATTTAGCAGAAGCGATATTACTTGCATTAGGTGACCCTTTAGCAAAACGTAGAAGTAAAAGTTCCACTGGCGAATATTTCACAAATCGCGTCTATGAATTGCTATTGGCATGCGAAGTAGAAATGATTTTGATAGATGAAGTGCAACATGTTAGTCATGTACCTTCAATTTTTCACTATAGAGTTGTGACTGACTGGCTTAAAAACATGATTGAAAAAACACGCATTCCTGTTGTTATTTTTGGTCTAGAAGCATCTGAATTAGTTGTTAAAAGTAGTGAGCAGTTATCTCGTCGATTTTCTTCACAACTTAAAATTTCTGCATTTAATCTTAATGATGATCAAGATTTCATTGAGTTTAGAGCAGTAATGAAAGGCTTGCAGGAAGCATTGCCGTTATCTGTAGCAGAACCGTTGTACGAAGCTAATTTGGCTAGGCGTTTTTTGGTAGCAAGCAATGGCTTACTAGGATATCTATGCCCAATTCTAGAAGAGGCTGTTGTGGTTGCAACTAAGGCAGGATTAAATCAACTGGATATGCAGACTTATGCTGCTGCATTTCGAAACAAAGTCTGGTCATTAGTACCAGATCGACTAAATCCATTTCATCCAGAATCCCCTTTGCGCATGCTAAATAGACCAGGTGAGCCATATTGTGCGGAAGATAAGCTGGTTCATATAGGAACTCCCTTAGCCAGTAGGCATATTAATAAACCACCTAAGAAGGAATAAAGTATGACGAGCAATACTGATATTAAGGCAGAACATGTCACTCTTTTGGTCAGACCGCATCCAATTAGAAATGAAGGCCCTAAAGGATACATGTTGCGCCTTGCCGAAGCTAACTGGATGACCCATAAAGAACTTCAAAGCATAGGTTTGATATATGAGTACCAAATCTTGCAATATGAAGCGCTAATGCCCTTAAAAGAGGTAGATCCAGTATTGCACCAACAAGTGGAGTTATATTCTGGATTAATGCACCAAAAACGGAGTGTATGGAATCACAGATATGCTCGATTTTGCCCACATTGCTTGGCTGACGATATTTTCTGGCGCGTTGAGTGGGAATTGCTGTTTTATGATGCATGTTCTATTCATGGTACTTGGTTGATTGATAAATGTGGTTCCTGTGGAAGCCAGTTATCTTGGGATCGAGGAATGTTGGTGCGTTGTCAGTGTGGGGCTGATTTACGGGCAGAGGAATCAAATGCATGTCCGACTAGCGTTACTCTGTTGTCGGAAGTACTTAAAAACAAGATTAATCACTTGGATCCTGAAGAGCCATACCCTGTACTTTTTAGTACAACCGATGCAGAACAAACACAGCGCATCATTCGATATCTTGGTACTTATATGAATGAGTCGTCGGGCAAAAATCCATTAAAAGTTCATCAAGCAGGCACGATGAGTAGATCCTGGCCGATTACGACCTATGCGGCAGAGATCATTACGCATTGGCCTGAAGCTTTTCAGGTTTCATTTGCAAAAATGCAGCACAAAGGCGATGTAAAAGATAAGCCAACTCTGGGTGCTACATTCGGAGCTGCATACCATTATCTTTATAAGGGTTTAACAGGTCCCGCGTTTAATGAAATTAGAACAGCATTTGAATTGTGGTTAAGTGAATCTTGGAAAGGTGGCTTAGCCAAGCGCAATAAACGTCTAACCTCACTTGTACTTGATAAAGCTACATGGATTCCAGGGAATTTAGCTTGCGATACTTTAGGTATTTCCATTCGGCGACTTAAGTATTTAATTAATGAAGGTGCTATCGAAGGTGAATGTTATATCAGTGAGACAGACCGCGAATTTGTAATGGTGCATCGAGAAAGCATCGAACTCATCAAGCATAATTTGACTGGCGAAATAGATATGACAACTACTGCTACGTTGTTGGGTTTGGGGAAAAAGAGGATACGCAAGTTATTGCGGTTGATATTTCCAGTGGCGCGTAAAACAGGCACATTTGCGGCTGCGCCATGGACGGTTTCGCGCTTTGAAGTGAATAAATTGTTGGATATCGCTGAAGATATACCCAAGGTTTGCATTCCTGATGAGGGCTGTGTGTCACTCAATCATATCCTTCGTTATTGGGCTTGGACTACTGAAGATATTGTCAATTTAGTCTATGCAGTGAGAACGTCCGAATTGATGCCAGTTAATGTTTTAGATGGGGTGGCAGGCATTAGTGGCTGGATTTTTCTAGAATATGTTCTTAAAGCTTGGCGAGAAAAATCAGTACAAGGTCTAGGCATTTGGTTGACCATCACACAAACAGCTAAGTTGATCGGTATCAACCAAGAAGCTGCTTATCATCTTGCAAATATGCACCTTCTAAAATCGGAGTTGATGCATGGCCAGCCTCATGGCGGAAAGCGAATAAGGCGAACTGAAGTTGAAAACTTTGCTAAGACTTACATTTTTGCGACGGAAGTTGCTCAAAGGTTGGGAGTGTCACCCAATATGGCAATCAGCATTCTGAAAAAGAGTTTGATTACACCTATCTCAGGGCCAAGTGTAGATAAAGGCAGGCAGGTACTTTTCCTAAGAACAGAGGCTTTAGAACGAATTTTCATAGAAGTGAAAAATGAAGAGCAATTACCAATGGAGCTGCATTAATGAAAATTCAAGAAATTAAAATGAGTGATTTAGAGCACGTTAGAAAATTAGCAACCGAGGTGTTTGGCTCAGATGTTAAAGCAGATCATTGGCTGACAACCTATCATCAAGTTTTTGATACTGAGCCAATTAAATTCTTAGAAACTGCAGACGGAGTGGTTGAAGTGATGAAGGTATTGAGTGCCATTCAATATGAAGGGGCGGTATAAATGAAAAATCACTACTACGAATACGTCAAAAGACAATTCAAAAATACTACCCATCGAAACTGCAACTTTCAGAAAAAAGTCTATTGCTACAACACGTTTAGTGATGTTGGGCCTAAGGATTTAACCTGGTGGACACCTTTTGGCTTTATCTTGAATGGTTGTTACATAAGTGTGGATTGGGTGCATCCGCGCATGGCGTTCAAAGATGCGATTCGGGAAAAAGCGTTGAAACCAGTAAACCATCTCTACAAAGAGAGGTGCCATGAAAATTTTCTGGATAACAGCGTACCTATTTATAAAAAGCTAGGAAACTCATGTAAGAAAATACGTGCATGGCAAACTATTCCTAGTAAGTTAAATACGGATGGTTTCGGTTTGGCATTGAAACTTGCGGAAGATAATCTAGCGCAAGAAGCAGACTTTAATATTAAGCCAAGTATAGATGTTGAGTGGCGAAAATACGGTAAATTCGTTTCAGTGTGTGCTCCAGTTGAAATTCGTTCGATTGAGGATGTTGCTAGTTTGGCATTAATACTAAAACGCATTCTTAAGCATGAAATAAGCGTTGATGATGTTTTTAATCATCACCAATACACGCGTTTAGATTGGCTTGAAGAATTTAATACTGCTGCAGAACGCAGTTTTAAATGAATTATGTCAAATTATATCGAAAACCATAATTTATGTTGTTTAACATAATTAGACATAATTGCCCATAAGTGGCAATTCGCCTTATTCTAGATTATTAGACGGTGTCTATGGCGTTTTGTAGTGGTTATAAACGTACTCACCAAACTTTTTGTCGATATTGCCAAATTTCATCTCATAGTAGTCATCAACCCATATTTTTCCGACGATTCGTCCAAAGTAATTACCAGAAAAACTACCAATGAAACTTCCAACTGTACCAGCAAGTGGCAATGGAATATAAGTTCCTATTGCTCTGCCTAACCATGCCCCACCGTAAGCGCCGGACATTGAAGCACTCAATAACCATTGCGATGTCCAGAATTCACGCGAGGACACATCGCCCTCTCTAAATCTCCAAATTAAAAATGCTTCATCTGCAGCAATGAAGGCAACAGCAGTTTTACCAGCATTCTTACTCAAGGAATAAAATCTGTTCTGTAGATTCTCACTAGCGTATCGACTCGCTGACTTTAATGTGCCTGATAAAAGTAGGGCGCCACCTGCAACAGTGGATGTTGAATCACCCCCCAAACGCATCCAATCTTGAGTTGTCCTTGTCTCAGGATCCAAAACAGCTTGAATATCTTCCAATGTATTGGGAATTGACTCTGTCAACATCCACGCCCCATTCGCCAATTGTCCGGCACCAAGAACAGACCTGTTCCGATCTGATCTAAAAATACTCTTGTCAACATTATCCATAAAGGTTTTTGAAGACATTAAATCATTCTTTTGTGAGATCCCCGTGGATACATTTCCATAAACATTTATACCCTTACTGTTTGCATAACGTTGTATTTCTGGGTGAACTTTTCTGCGGTTCACCCAGACTTGAGTTTGCCCTGTGAGTCGACCCTCTAAAGCCATTTTATCGATTTGTTTTTTGAGATCCTTAATATTGCTTAATTGGGAAGACTCGGAAACGTCTTTAACTTCAATTCGCGCGTACAGTCCAGTAGCTTTATGACGAATAACCAGATCTTTGTCAGTGTTTCCCCAATCTCGTTTAACTATTCGATTCATTTCAACAAGCTCAAAGCGTGGATCATTATGAAAAGCCACCGCATACAGCAGTTCACGCCTATATCCTTTCGTTTGAGACTGACTCCCAGATGTAAGTAGCGTGAAGGAATGCCTAACACCAGGAATAGTTGGATCGATGTAATGTTTGCCATCAAAATTCTTAAATATTCCTTCTAATCCTCTGTCACCATAACGACTCACTCTAACAATCGATCTAAAGTCATTTAATTGTTGTGCGCGGGACTGCCCCATTTGAAGTCGTTGCTCATGCAATGCCTTGACTTCTTGGTACTTCATTCCCATTCTAAAAGCTGATGTATCGGCAACTGCCGCCTGCATCACTAGCCCCAAAAGCAATATTGCATTGAGGACAAATTGCGCTAATCTCCTCAAGATTATTCCACAGGCCATTTGGATGCGAAAGCAAACCCATTAACAACTTTCAGTTTTTCATCATCATCCAGTCTCTCAAACCGATCCTGATATACCTTGCGAAACCACTGCCCAACTGCTTCATCCAAGGCACCTTGGTTGATTTTTGACATATATCTAATCAAATCGTCACGAATGATTTCATTCGTTACATTTATAGCTTTCTTATTTGCATCTGAAATAGGATTGTGGCGATCAGCTATGCTAAGTTTATTTAGTTGTTCTTCCTCTATTTTCTTATAGGAACGAACTTTGTTGATTTCTCCCACCGCCCATGACAGATATAGCTTGACCTTTTCATCATAAACTTTTCTTTTTACTTTATTCATTGCGACCAAATTGCCAGTAACGTTTTTTTTCAAAGTAGCAAGATTTGACTGCAATTTGTCATCGCTTATACCAGACTCAACCATTCTCAATCTAATTTCCTGAATGGACTGATGTAACCTAGTAAATCCGTACTCTTTTAAGTCTTGATCACCTAACATTGAGTATTGTTTTAGCTCAGTTCCTAGACTTTCAATATCTTTGGCAATTGCCAATGTCATAACTTTTTTTCGGAGTTTCCCTGTCAATTCATTTGCAAGATTATCATTATATTTTTCAAGCATTCTGAGTGCAGTTTGGGGGTCTCCATTGCCGCTAATGACATTCGTTGCATACTCAATGGCAGATGCATGATCGGCATCAGTAATCTGACTTTCAATTTCTTTTTGCCGTATTTTTAACCTATCTTCAAGAGTAGAAGATGCTGCAATAGGTTTCTGATCCAGAAGCGAGTTCAATGCTTGCGCGTGTTCGTCTAAACCTTTGCTGTCTGTTGCTTTACTTACAAGAACCCAAAGAGCATCAAGCTCCCATCTTCTTTGTGCAATACGTGGATAAAGCTCTTCTTGGACTGAGGGAGACAAATTATTTACAAAATTTGTAAGGGAATCATTAATCTTATGAACTCCCTCTGGGGTCGTTGGCCATTTTGACTTATCATCTAATTGACTCTCTATGGAAGCTAACTGACTTTCAACTTCCGATGAAATTTTATTTGATATCGTCTTCCCTATAGTGGGATTTGCTTGTTCTATCTGTGCACTAAGAACACTGATTTCAGTAGAAATTTTCCAGATAAAGGCTAGTACCGCCAGTGAGATCACGAGTGCAATGGATGATAAGGCAACTGATGTTTTATTCATTCTTTTTCTCTAAAACTGTGCAATATGAATTGCATTGAAGTTATATGCCATTAACTTTGTGATTTTTTATTCACACAAAATTCAGCACTTTTTTGTATATTATCCCGCTTACTGTGTTGACAACACAATCATGTCATTCCAAGCGAATTCTAGTGAAGTTTCGAGCCTTTTGTAGCTTTCCTGGCAAATATCCCCTCACCCTTGCTCATGAGTTTCGATGATATTCATGTGCGCCCATCATATATACATTGCCAATTTTGTTTCATTTTGATGTTATTTTATCTGCTATATTTTTTACGCTGTTAATTGTTGAGCTTATTGTATTTCCCACAGCTTTAGCACCATGTAAAGATGTGTCACCGACCTTGCTAGCGACATTCTTTGCACCTTTTGCAGTGGAGTCGACAGCACTTTTAACCATGCCCCAAGATCCACTCACTATCCGCGAGCCATTTTCTTTAACGATACCACCAATTGTAGCCATGGCAGATAGTGTCGCGTTTCTCCGGACAAAACTTCTAGACGGAGTGCTCAGCGCCTCACAGTATTGCTTAGTGATTGATCCAACGCGAAGTGTAAGGAAAGCGTTTGCTGCGCCGTTGGCAACACTATTCATGATCAATGACATTCCAGGTATTGAGGAAGTTAGACCAGATGCAAATAAAGGAGCTACGATTTCTGACAAATCAATCTCTTCAATGGACTCAGCAAGTAACGCATTTGCCCCAACGTTTGAGTATAGATATAGCATCTGCCTTGGTGAAGGTCGTTGTTGATAAACACAAGCCACTCGCCAAACCATTCTTGCCTGTGTAAATAGGGTAATAAGGCCATCTAAACGACCATTTTGCATGATTGATGTACTAACAAAAATTGCGGTTGCCGTCTCCCTAATGACCTTATCAGAGTCTTTAGAAAGAGAGGCAATGGCAGATTGAATATCCTCTTTGTTTTCCAGCGGAACTCCATTAAGACGCGAGTTGACTGACAGTCTTTGACGAAGCTTTGCTAGATACTCTTCAAATTTAGGTCCGGAGGCTTCTTCAGGCGGGATCAAAGCTTGCGGTAGTTTTAAGTAAAGATAGAATGGAGCAGTTGCAGTGAACAAAAAAATCGATATCAACACCCAGAAAAGAGGTTGTCCTGCACCCAAGTAGATACGGTCTGCAGCATCAGCAATCTGTACAATATTTCCGACTAAAGCAACGCAAATGTAAAGCAGAACGAAAATTGTTAGTGCAAAAATGATACGAGTCATTGATTTGTTCATAAAATAACCAACTTAAAATTGTATTGTCTGCTAAAAAAGTGTGGAATATACCGCAATCTTTATGTATTTTATTGTTATCTTAACACACACCTTTTTATCGATAGGAAGGGTCCTTGCAGTTATTGCTTGGTGAAAACTTACTGTTAGTTCGTTCCATTCCCCAAATCCTGTTGCCAGCTCGCTTGGGGTTCTCAATGAAATGCTGATTTCTTTCTTTAAAATGGCGATCGATTGCTTCCATAGCTGACTTGGTAGAAGCATAATCGCTGTTATGGATTATGGCGCGCGCCATTCCACTGAAAACTGACTCAATAACGTTAAGGAATTGTGCTGAGGCTGGCAATGGTGCCAACTCGACGAGTGGCAACTTATCTACAACAGCATTCTCGTTGTGAATCTTGATATACGATTTAAGCTCTTTAGATATATGCCAAGAAGCAGCATCCCAAGAAATATAAAGCTTACTGGCATCAGCATATTGCCTAATCAACACATCAGTCATGCGTTTCATTTCCTCGGTATTTTTAGCTTTTGAGTAAAAATGGGTCACTTGATTTCTCGATAACTCTAAAGCAGCTGTTAAGATCAGCCATCCCTTGGATTTTTGCCATTGTGGCACTGTTGGCTGTTCTCCTGATTCAACCAATACGCGTCCTGCCTTTGCTTTGACGGCAAAAGGGCCGAACTCATCTATTGAGAAGAATCGTTCATCATCCTTTAGGCCAGACAATATTTCTTGAATATGTTGATATTTTTCCCGATACTCGGGATCTTTGCTGGTAAGCACAACTCGTGCAGATTTCCATCTATATCCTGCATCTTTGATGATGGTGCGTACGATTGTATCGCAAGCTGAGTGCCCTGAATTTTTAAGAATTCTGCATAAGTCGGCCATTCTCCACGTGGTGCGGTTGATGCCGTGTAAGGTTGGAGGCTCATGTAATAAGCTGAAAATACATTTTTTTAATTCAGGGTTATCAGATTTTAGTGGCCTACTTTTACTATGAAGCAACACGTTTTCTCCACCCAATTGAAAGTCTGACAGATATTTACGAGTTGTATTGCGCGCAATGGAAAGATGTTTAGCTATTTGAGCAATTGAAAACCCATCAAGTCTAGCGAGAACTGCCAAAGCTTTGGTGCGTGGTGAGTTAGTGGATGGAAATAGAACATCAAAAAGCTTGCTGTGCGTAATTGAAGAATTAGCCCGTGATTTTGATTGTTGCTCAATTGAATAGAGCCATTCCATCCATAGCAACTTATCCTTGATGACTTTTGAAGGCCTATTATCGGCAGAGAAAGTATTTTGTAGTTTGATGTTTTTAGATTTAGTTCGAGCAAAGGATATATACCCAGGTGGATGGGCATGTTTGAGCATCTTGCGTACTGTGTTACGGCTCATTCCTTCAGATTCAGCAACGTGGCGTATTGAATCACCATAAAAAAAGATTCGATCGCGTACCCGAGCCCACTGTTTGGCATTTTTGTACATTCTCAGTCTCCAGTAACAATATTTGGTGAGTTTATGTAAGAAGCAAAAATTCACTTTCCCTTTATAAAATATAGACCTAGGTGTCGTATTTTGCAAACCCGTAATATTAATTGCATTTGCAATTAATATAATTGCATAAATATTTTAAATTAGGATTTGACAAGTGGATTTATTAAGCTTATTATTCGTCACTAGTTAAAAAATAAGAGAGAAGACAGCATGCAAGTAAAAAAAATAGCCGTAAAAATTTGGCAGCCAGTCATGGACAAACTAGATAAAAAAATAGAGGCTGCTTGCTTAAGAAGAGATGCATTCATAAGTAAAATATTAGCTACAGAAGTTGAGTATATTGATGAAGAGGTCACTGAATCTAATTCAGAAGAAGCGCGTGACTTTGTGCTGGCAAGGTTAAAATTACTCCCAACCAAAGTGGTTACGTTTACCATGCCAGTCGATTTGATTGATCGCATAGACACAATCTGTAGCCAAAAAAGAATCGTTCGTGATGCAATATTCAACAGAATTTTGCTACTACTGACTCTCACTCCCACTCAAATTGATCGTTTGCTTAGATTAGATGAAAATTGGCGATTGAATGTTTGGGATAAACACGTATTTGACTGGAACTTTTTCCCAGATATATTTTACCCATTTGAGCCAATTGATTTTCCATTTATAGCAATACGAGAAGCGATTCACTTAAGAAGTTTAGCTATTGACGTAAGCGATTCACTTTCTACTATTTTACTCACAGACAGACATTTCAAAGATGTAGATCTATATGGCTTAAATTGCTACGTCCCTGACGTTTTCCTCCCCGACCGGACCGATCAGTGGCTATTAGACAATTTATAAATTTTTCAGAATGTGGAGGATGATATGGACCAGTTTATTAGCAAGCATGCAAAAATCAGAGCGCAGCAACGCGGCATTCCAGCATGCATGAATGAAATATTAGATCTTTATGGCAATGAGCAACATGACGGACATGGCGGTGTGATTTTTTATCTTGATAAGACAAGTATTCAAGATATCGAACAAGATATGGGTCGCCAGTCAGCACGGCGACTAGACAATAGTTTAAACGCATATAAGGTGATTAACAGCATGCACGGGGTTACGGTAACAACTGGTCATCGCCATGCACGGATATGGAGATAAAAATGAATCAAGCAAATAGAATGATTGATGAAGCTCGGAATAAACTAGAGATTTTCTATAAAAATAAGTATGGTGCAAATGCCGCCTCTAGTTTAGCCAATGGGCTTATAGAGCTAGAAGATATTGCTACTAACTCGGATATAAAGGAAGAAGAGCTTAGTCTAATTAAAAATATAAAAGAACGTGTTTCCCAAACGATTCTATCTGAAGCAGATAGGCTTGGAAATGTTCTACCTTTAGCTCGCCGTGAAGATCTTGAATACTGGCTAGAAATAATGCTTATACCGCGTGATGCGGGCTGGGAGTTATCGAAAGAATATATACAAGCTGTTAAAGAACTTAAGCGAGTATTGAACATAAATAAAAATAACAATGGACACATCTCCAAAGAAACCAGGTTTATACTGTTTGAACTAGATGCCTCCGATATGTAGATAAATAGTTAATTCCAATCTACAACTCTTCAAAATATTTTTGGATGAACTGGTCAAAATGTCGATATTAATTGGTCTGCCTTACGATTTTCTAGACCCTTCATTCGGTCATACTCAGATTAAATTCATGCGTATACGCAAATTAGGCATTAATAAATTAAGATAGTTTTTACTTAAAGCAATGCTAGCAGCAGGACTAAAATTAGAGGACGATGTGAAAATAATTTGGCCGCAATCATATGGAAACTATTGATAGATTTCGAGGTGCTTTATTAGGCTTGGCATGTGGCGATGCCGTAGGCACGACAGTTGAATTTAAAATGCGTGGTACGTTCCCACTTGTCACTGATATGGTAGGGGGTGGTCCATTTAATCTAAATCCAGGTGAGTGGACAGATGACACCTCTATGGCACTTTGCTTGGCAACCAGCCTAGTTGAGCGAGGCAAATTTGACGCACTAGACCAGATGAAGAAGTATGTTCGCTGGCGCGATGAGGGATATTTAAGCAGTAATGGCAAATTTTTTGATATAGGAATAGCCACGAATTCTGCATTGAATCAATTCAAAAAAACGGGCAATCCCTTTAGCGGAAGTGTCGATGAGAATTCTGCGGGGAATGGCTGCATTATGCGATTAGCACCCGTACCTATGTTCTATTACCCAGACCAAGTAAGTGCAATTAATATGTCAGGTGAGAGTTCACGAACCACTCATGGTGCAGTTGAATGTGTAGAAGCAAGTCGACTGTTTGGCGCAATGCTTTACATGGCACTGGATGGTGCCACTAAAGAAAGCATTTTGCTTGGACATGGATCAAGTGGTTTGACATCAAGCAAAATTGAATCAGTCTCGCGTGGAGATTATTTCATTAAAACCGAGGGTGAAATCTTTGGTACGAGCTATGTAGTGTCAAGCCTGGAAGCTGCATTGTGGTGTTTCTATCACACTGACAATTTCAGAGATGCCATATTATGTGCCACAAATCTTGGTCAAGATGCTGACACCACTGCGGCAATATGCGGTCAGATTGCAGGTGCTTTCTATGGAGAGTCTGGAATTCCAGAAGGTTGGCGAACTAAATTAGCCATGAAAGATGAAATCTGTAAGCTAGCAACTCAGCTTATCTGCAATTAATCCACTTTACTAGACTAAAGCTATATCGTGCGCTATTATTCTCATTAGGCGCCAGCCATACTTGCACACGAGTAAAAATCGGCACTTCAAATTACTTGATTTAAACAAATGAAAAACTAACCCTATGAATAGACACTGGGGTATTAAACGTGTGCGCTACCCAGAGTCTGTATATTTATGGAGATAGTTATCATGACAATCAAGAACATCATTTATTCAGCGCATCAAAAACTAGAGCAAGTTGCCAGCATTCCTGTGAAGCGATCTCATATTTATGAGTTGCTTGCAGCAGCCTTTGGTTTTAATACCTACGCATCCTTAACCATCAAAGCGATTCTTATTCAGCGTGAGAGTTATGACACGGCTGATACTGTTAATCTGGCACTCATCCAGCAACGATCTGAAGAACTTGGATATGGAAATATTATCACTAAAGCACTACCTGAGGTTATGAAGGAGCATCGCATCAGTGCACTAAGCTTTTCTGATTTAGTCGACCAATTAAGAAATTACGATTATTCAGACGAATATGACTGGGAATCTGATGACACATCTCAGCTGATTTCACCAGAAGAATTCAAAGCATTGGAAGCAGCAGCAAAGTCAGGGAACTCGATTGCGCATTACGCACTTGCTTTACATCATGCGAATAGTGATGAAAGCGATGAAGATGGAATAACTAGTGATTACTGGTATAAACAAATGCAGTCTGGCCGCGAGCTTAGCGGTATCGAAAAAGAGTTTGCACTAACGTATCAACGACAACTTAGCTCTAAAAATAAATACCATTACCATCTACGTGAAGCTGCAAGTCTTGGCTGCGATTTGGCTCTTCTTGATCTAGCAGAAAAGTTTGGTGACCATGCCTTCTTTGAAGGTAATCATAAGAACGTAGATGCTAATCCAATGAGAATCGCTGAAATTGCGGAGAATCTTGGTCGACCTGATGAGCATCGCTATTGGCTGAACGTTGCAGCAGAAGCTGGAAACATAACGGCTATGAGAGAGTTAATAGAAAGCTACGAGAAGGATGATCTTCTTCGTTGCTGGACTTGGGTATATTTATCTCAGTTGTTAGGTAAAGACTTAACACAAGATCTCCATTATGCAATACATGAGGATGGTTCTCGATATGACGATGATGTAGGCGGACCGATGTTTGTAGATGGTGAAGATGGAATAAAATTGCCACCATTAGAATCTGATCAAGCTCATCTAGCTAAAACTAACGCTGAAACTCTATTCAATCAAATGAACATAGCTAACTAACGAAGTCGGGTGAGAACTTCACCCTGCTTTAGCGGGAGTCTATTAATATCGCATATCATATGTACAATGAGCGGTACTATTTTTTGAAAGCCAGTTGAATATGATTGCTGACTTAGCTGTTACTGATGCCGTAACACTTTTAGACAAAAATCCTGATTACAAAGTAATTCGGCGTATCTCCCCACGCACAGAATTTTCTAAAAATGACGGACGAGCATTGTTAAAGGGCGTGGTTGTTGATACGGAAACCACGGGCATTAATCCAGACCAAGATGCCATTATTGAGCTCGGCATGGTTTTATTTGAGTTTGATCCTGAAACAGGGGTAGCCTACAACGTTCTTGGATCATTTGATGAGCTGGAGGATCCTGGTTTTCCTATTCCACCAGACTCTACCGCGGTGCATGGTATTACAGATGAAATGGTCAAGGGTCATAGAATTGATAACAACAGTGTGGCGCGCTTTCTCGAAGATGTCAGCATCGTGATCGCACACAACGCTAAGTTTGATCGAGTCTTCCTTGAAAAGCGATTGCCAATATTTGAGTCTCTGCCTTGGGCGTGTACCTTTGCGCAGATTGACTGGAGTGGCGAAGGCGTTGGATCAGCCAAGCTCGATTACATTGCTTATCAATACGGTTTCTTTTACGACGCGCATCGTGCCGAAGTTGATTGCTTTGCATTGCTTGAAATACTTCAAAAGCATCTTCCTAAATCAAAAGAGCTGGTCTTAAAGTCCCTGTTATTATCACTGCATCAGAAAAGTTATACTATTTCTGCGCTAGGCTCACCTTTTGAAACCAAAGATATTCTTAAAGCAAAAGGCTATAGATGGAACGGCGATAAGAAGTGCTGGCATAACACTTTAACTGGTGATGATGCCATTAAGGAAGAGGTGGTTTGGTTGAAAGATAATGTCTATGGTGGCAAGCCAGCCAAAGTTGAAATTGAGGTTCTGAATTGTCTTACGAGATTTTCGAATAGATCTGGAAACCGAGGCGTCAGAGAAATATAGTTATTGAAAAACTGGCATCTCTGTATGTAAGGTTCGATGTTTAGAGTCCGTGGGAAGTCCAGTCATGAAAATAAAGGATAGGTAAATGGCAGGAAAGTTTGAACTAAAAACATCCAGAAGCGGACAGTTTCACTTTAATTTACTGGCAGGTAATGGTCAAATTATCATGCAAAGTGAAATGTATGATAGCAAAGCCAGTGCATTGAATGGTATTGCTTCTATTCAGAAAAATGCAGCAGATGATGCGCGTTATGAACGTCTAGTTTCAAAAACTGAAAAACCATATTTTGTACTTAAAGCTGGCAATCACCAGATTATTGGTCAAAGCCAAATGTATGAAAGTGAATCTGGCCGAGAAAATGGAATTCAATCTATTAAGAAAAATGTTCCGGAAGCACAGCTAATAGATTTAACCATTGGAAGTGGATTAA
>JAUYAL010000072.1 GCA_030693535.1 Methylotenera sp. | reverse complement strand
AGCAGTGTTATACAAAGCCACTGAAATGCCTCGTGCGAATTGCGCCACATCATGGCCTGTAGCGGTAAATGCGCCAAATAATTCTACCATGCCGTACACGGTACCAAACAAACCCATCAGCGGCGCTACCGTTGCAATAGTGCCCAGTGTAGATAAGTATTTATCTAACTCATGAGCGACCGCACGCGCTGTTTCTTCAATGGCTTCTTTTGTAATTTCACGTGAATATTTAGCATTGGTTAAAGCCGTAGCAAAAACGCGACCCAGTAAAGAGTGTTGCTCTAAGCGGCCAATCGTTTCTTTAGTAATGCCGCCCTTTGCAAGCCATGCTTGTAGCTCCGGCAATAAATTTGCAGGTGCCACGGCTCTTTCACGCAACGCGAAAGAGCGCTCACCTATAATGGCTACAGCCACGACTGATGCAATGATCAACGGCCAAATTGGCCAGCCTGCTGCTTGAATAATATCCCACACAGTGCAACTCCTAATTCAAATGCTATTAAAAAATTCTTTATAAATGCGGCAAATCAGCCCCTGCGATACTTTAGCTTGTAGTCTGCTTTTGGGCAAGCTACAACTGCAATGGTTTTATAAACGGCCTAAACTTAATGCAAGGTATTTTTCAAATTATTCAATATGAAAGCGGTCATGCCAGTAACGCTTATTCTGGCTACGGCAGCTCAATGCCTCAATTGTAGACTTACTTCCTAGATAATTAATTTCAATTGCTCCGTGATAGCCAGATCGAAACATAGCGCTGCCAAATGTTTGGTAACGCTCACCCACTTCAGGGGCGGGATGCTTGAATCGGTTGAGAAATAACCAACTGCCGCCCTGCCCATAACGCCAATGCAAACACCATCAACATATACAAGGTCCGTTGGGTAGGCAAAGCAAAGCCAGCAATCAGCACATAAATTAACGCAGCCACCACGCCTGCCAAAGTGGCGGCTTTACGCGTGGGAAGTCTGGTTGCTATCTGCGGTATGCGCCGCCAAATAAAACTCATCAGCCCAAACGCCAAGCCAGATAGCATGGTAATGTGCAAGCCAGAAATACTCATGAGATGCGAAATGCCTGTGCGTAAAAACAGCTGCCAATAATCTGCTGCAATTTGGCTGTCGTCACCTATGACCAACGCTTGAATCACGCCGCTATAGGGCTTGTATTCGAGCACTTTTACAATACGTTGCTGAATTTTCTCGCGCACATGCTCAAGCATATACTTAGGCTGCCAAACAAAGTTTTGCAGCTTCTTATTATTGGCCTTGGTCTTGATACTACCTGCTGCTCGTATATTTTCAGCCAGCGCCCACGACTCAAATTCAAAACCGTGCGGATTTTGTGTGCCATGAGGTCGCTTTAAGCGTGCGGTAAGTTGCCAGCGCTCACCCGCTCTAAACGCGACCACCCGTGGTGTCGTTTGAACCTCGGCCTGCTTATTTTTACCCAGCTATTCGCCAGATAAAAACTAAGATAAATGTGACGCGGTATGATTGCGCCAAGCGTGACCACTTTTTCCACATCAAAACGAAACCGCTCACCGCGTTCGGTTAATTCAGACACGCTGGAACTACGCCAATTAATTCAACGGGTTGACTCTTCCACGCACGCGGCAACGCATCGCTGAGTCTAATGGCGGCTAAAGTAGCCGCCCAAAAAAAACCGAATAAAAAACTTAAAATTAACCAGAGTGGGTATTTGAAAACTTTTAAAACTGAGTGAGATGAACTGCGGAGATATAAATCAACTAGAACTAAAGGAATAAGCAAAAGCGCCCAAACCAGATTTGGCAACACAGGCATTTGTTGTAAACAAAAAGCACCGAAAACAAAAGTCAGCGCAAAAGAAATCACGGCTTAAGGTAAAGCTTACAGCGTTGCGTTAAGTGGCATCAACATGCCATCGACTAACTTATACTGCCGCTGCATTTTCTCCGCAAGCTCTAAATCGTGGGTGACTACGATCAAGCTCACATTTTGCACTTGATTCATTTCCAGTAACAAATCAAACACAACATGTGCAGTGTGACGGTCGAGGT
>JAUYAL010000048.1 GCA_030693535.1 Methylotenera sp. | reverse complement strand
CTGCCAAACCCAACTCTAACCCCAAAGCGGCATAAGTTGGCATCGACTCTGCTTCAAGCGATAAACGTAGCAACACCACCAAATCTTGTGGTTTTAGTGCAATCTGTTCGTTAGATTTTGAGTTTGCCATACACTTTAATTAGCCATTCCTTATTCCTGAATTTGGAATATATCAATTAAAAATAACAATATCAATAGATTAATAAATTTATTCCCAATTCAGGAATAGGGAATAGTTGTGGCATATGCTATATACATACATAGCGTGGTGTATAGCTTAGCTGATTAATGGCACTTCAGTCGTTAATTCAAAGTAATCATTGCCAGATTTAAATTGGAGTCAGATGTGTCTGAATGCTAAAATTTAAATGCTAAATTTCATGCGATTTGGTATTTAAGGTAGGTATTAGGGTCATTGATACATAAAGTGGTTTACTACAACCAAAATTTGGTTAAATATAGCCATATATGTAATAAATTTGTAATTTAATCAAACACATATATATTTTTGGTAAAATCTTCCTATAAACAACGTTTTTTTAGTGCGTTTTTTTTGCTTTTTTATTCAATAATAATAGGAGATTAATATGTTTCGTTTAACAGTGGGCGCTACCTTAATAGCAGCAGCATTTTTTGCAAATACAGCAGTTGCAGGTCATCAAAACTTTAAACCAAAGTCACACGATAATTTAGGTAAATGTGTTAATGCCGCTTTATCAAAACACGATGGTACGATTGTAAAGCTTGAGTTTAAAGATGAGGGTAAATCTGGTGTTTATGAGTTTGATATTGAATCAGCAGATGGTACATCTTGGGATGTTGAGTGTGATGCTAAATCAGGCAAAATAACTGAAGTGGAAGAAGAAGTTAAATCGGATGACGCTAGATTTAAAGCGCTTGTTAAAGTAAGTGAAGCTGATGCTAAAGCTACCGCATTAGCAGCACGCCCAGGCACTGTGGTTGAAACAGAGTATGAGCTTGAATCAGAGGGTAAAGCATCATACGAATTTGATATTAAAACAGCTGATGGCAAAGAATACAAAGTTGAAGTGGATGTTGCAACAGGTAAAATTGTTGAAAATAACTTAGAAGTGTATCAAATCGGTAAAGAGTAATCAGAGCAAACTGATAATCAGCACTAAAGCCAGTAAACTGGCAAGTGCTGCTAATTTGAATCAATTGTCTTATGAAATCTAAACCATAAGCAATTAAGCTTCAATTAAACCCAGCACACGTGAAGTGGCTGGGTTTTTTGCTTTACAAGCATGCTTTTGATGCACGCTAGTTTGTTTTAATCTCAGTCGTAAGCGTGTTTGTGAATCAAGGACTTCCCGTTTTTTGTGGTGAGATGATTTGTGATGAGTCATCTCGATTTTGTGACTCGTACAAAATCATGATAGATACGCGACGATTTTTAGCACGACCAATTGGCGTTTCATTTTCACTAATGGGTTGAGATGAGCCAAAACCGAGTGCACTCAGGCGTGCGTCTGCAATGCCTGCACTGCTTAGCATTCTGACGACGCTGCTTGCTCTTACTGCCGAAAGCTCCCAATTAGAGAAAAATATATCGTTGTGAATAGGGATGTTGTCGGTATGCCCTTCTACTTGAATGGCGCGTTGGTTGTCTTTAATTAAGGTGGCGATTTCACCCATGATGCTACTTGCGGTAGCTGATAAATCAGCAGAGCCTGGGTTGAATAATAAGCTGTCGTGAATGTCTATGCTGATGCCTCGGTTATTTTGGATAACACGAACTTTGCCCTCACTAATCAATGGCGATAACGTGTTAGATAAATCAATGCCCATGCTGGTCATGGACTCGCGTTCTCTACGCACTTTTTCACTGTAAAGATGCGATAGTGGCAGGGGTTTAATCAAGGAGGTTTGTTGACCTTTAATTTTACCTTCAGCGCCTAAGCCTTTTTGTGAGCTGTTTTGATTGAGGCCTGATGCACCGTCGCCACTGAATGCGGTGCCCATAGAGGTGGTAAGTTGTGTATATTTGCCTTGATTTACGGATGAAATCGCGTACATCACCACAAAAAATGCGAATAACAAGGTGATGAAGTCAGCATACGAAATCAGCCAGCGGTCTGGGTTGTC
>JAUYAL010000040.1 GCA_030693535.1 Methylotenera sp. | reverse complement strand
TTGCACTTCTCGCTCGTAAGGCGTGAGCGTTTCCATCACTTCTTGTGCAGGCAGTAGCAAATCATCACCTAACAAATTAGTTTTAATGTCGCCTAGGTGGCGGTCTGCGTCGGCTGGCACCAAGCGATAAATTTTCACGGCTTCACGAGTGAAGCGGCGAATATGCAGGTGTTGGTCCAGAAAAATAATGCCGGCGCTCACATTGTCCAGCAGGTTTTTCATGTCACTTTGCATGCCTGACAATTGCTCAATATTGGACTGTAACTCTGTATTTACTGTAATCAGCTCTTCATTGACTGATTGCAACTCTTCTCTAGAGGTCTCCAGCTCTTCATTGGTAGATTGAAGTTCCTCGTTGGTAGATTGCATTTCTTCATTGCTAGAGAGCAACTCTTCATTGGTGACTTGTTGTTCCTCAATGGTTGCCAGCAAGGTTTCTTTGGTATGTGCAAGCTCTTGCTCTAGCGTGTCTATGCGCAGTTTTACGCCGCTTTCAGTTGTGCGTGGCAAGCGTTTGGGGTTTTTAGGCGTAGTGGTTTCAATATCTTGAAAGCTCAATAGCAATATATTCTCGCCTGCTTCAGCGCCTTCAAGTTTACGTAAGCTGACGTTTACAACCGAGATGCTATCGTTAAACGGGATCGATACTTTTCGGTTTAATGTCTGCAAGTTATCTTTAACAGCAGCATGAATCATGGAAAGTAACTCTAGTTGCAAACCTTCACGCGCCATATCAATAACGCTGAGCGAAGCCTGACCAGGGGCAGGCCGTAAATATTTGCCAGTATCACCATGCACAAAAAGAATATTGCCCTGCATGTCGGTCACGACCGAAGCCGGTGCAAACAGCTGCAATAACATGCGTCGCGTTAGCTCTACAAAACTGGCATCCCTAGGCTTTTTAATGATGATCTCAGGCACTTTGCTGGTGACAGCTGTGCCCCATGATAAACCGCTGGTCAACAGCTTGCGTGCAGAGGCGCTACTATGTAAGGCGCGGTAAAGCTTCCATTTGCGGCTGACTGATTCAAACAGCTCAGTATGATTGCCGATGCTTTCTGATGGCGAAACGAACAGTATGCCGTCTGGCTTGAGCGCATAATGAAAGGTAGGAATCAACCGGTTTTGCAATGCTGGCTCAAGGTAGATCATCAAGTTGCGGCAGCTGAGTAAATCCAGCTTGGTAAAAGGTGGGTCTTTAATTACGTTTTGCACAGCAAACACAACCATCTCGCGAATGTCTTTGCGTACGCGGTAGCCTGAGTCTTCCTTGATAAAATACTTGCGTAGCCTCTCCGCAGACACATCTTGCGCAATATTAGGTAAATAAAAACCTGCACGTGCGGTCGCTATGGCATCGTCATCAAGATCGGTCGCGTAAATCTGGGTTCTGAACTCACGATGGTTCCCGTCCATCCATTCGCGCAGTAAAATGGCAATGGAATACGCTTCTTCGCCCGTAGCGCAACCTGCTACCCAAACCCGGAATACATAATCATGGTCTTTGCCTGCTAACATTTTCGGCAAAATGTTTAGTTTTAACTCATGGCGCGCTCAAATTTGAAGTGCAACATTTTTCGAAGGAAAATGTTGTATGGAAATTACAAACAATTAAGTATTGAAGAGCGAAGTGTAATACAGGCGCAGTTAACCTTAGGGTTTAAGCCTAGTTGGATCGCTGTAGAATTGGGTATGTCTGTATCAACGATAAGTCGAGAGCTTCGCCGCAATGGATGGGTGAAGCTCAAAGAGAAACCTGGACGTGGACGACCAGCGATTGCAGGAAAGTATCGCGCGGTGTTGGCTCAAG
>JAUYAL010000036.1 GCA_030693535.1 Methylotenera sp. | reverse complement strand
ACAAGAGTAACCAGTTATGCTTGGCGGCCATAGCGGTTTGGACCCACCCCTTCCCATCTCGAACAGGGCCGTGAAACGAACCAGCGCCAATGATAGTATGCTTTTTGCATGCGAAAGTAGGTCACTGCCAAGCTATTTATTTAAGTCTCTGAAAAGTGACTTGCAAGCCCCCTCTATGAAAGTAGCGGGGGCTTTTGCTTGGGGCTTGAAGGGGATGACGAGACTTAATTCTTGTTAAAACTTACCCAATAGCCAACTTTTCTAAAGCACTACGGTTAACAATTTCTATTTGACCTCTTCCTAAAGACACTGCACCTTTTTGCTCAAGTCGTTTTAGTTGTCGACTAACAACCTCGCGTGCAGTACCAAGCTCATCGGCAATTTGTTGATGTGTTCGAGTGATATGTGGAGATTTTACATCTAATAATACTTTGGCTAATCGTGCATCTAAGCTATGGAAGGCTACTTCATCTAGCAGCACGATAAGATCACTGATGAGCGCTCCATAATTAGTCATTACAAATTTTCGGAAAACAGGGGAGTCAATCATGAGTTGGTGAAAAGCTGCCGAAGGAATTAAGACATCACGTATGGGCTCTTCAACGATAGTAGAAGCTGGGTAGTCACTATTACCTAATAGACATGTAGTTGTAATTACGCAAGTTTCTCCAGCTGACACCCTATATAGTAATATTTCTCGGCCACCGGTCGACATTTTATATACACGCGATTGACCTGCTAAACGCATAACGTAAGCGCCACAGGGTGTTCCTTCACGATATCCTATAGTGCCAATAGGCGCTTCTACAATACGAGAATATTTAGCTAATATAGTTCTTGCTGGTTCATCCAAGTTGGCTAAATCTGGAAACTGATCTAACCAAGTTAGATTGCTCATCGTATTTTGCATTGAATAATCCTGAATAAACTATTTAGTAATGATTGTAACGCTAAAAATTTATTACAAAATATTATTTTTGTAAGAGGTTTCTTACTAATTCCAATCCAAATCCGACACCAAATCCATTAGTGTCAGATAGTACAGCACCTAATCCATCTTTACGATTGGCTGAAGATAAATCGGTATGTAGCCAATCTATTTCATTTTCAATAAATCTCCCTAAAAATCTAGCTGCGTGAATGTGATCAGCGCCACCTTCAAGTGTACATTGTTTAATGTCAGCAATTTGGCTATCCAAATCACTTTCGTAATCTTCATCGTATGGAAAAGCTACAATACGCTCACCAGATTTATTGCCTGCATCTACGGCTTTGCAAGCGAGTTCCTGGTTATTACTAATCACTCCACTCATACGGTCACCTAACGCTGAAATCATACTGCCAGTTAGAGTGGCAAAATCCAAGATAACATCTGGCTTTTCACGGCTTGCTAATGTTAATGTATCTGCCAACACCATGCGACCCTCAGCATCGGTATGAACAATTTCAATAGACATTCCATTAAGTGCAGTGACCACATCATTTTGTTTATAGGCGCGCGGTCCAATATGATTTTGTGCGATTGCCAACCAGCAATCAATCTTCACTTCGAGTTGCTGTTGTGTGGCAGCGAGTAAAATTCCTAACACTACAGCCGAGCCATTCATATCTTCATGCATGCCCTGCATAAATTTAGCAGGCTTGATGTTATGTCCGCCAGTATCAAAACAAATACCTTTACCTACTAAAGCTATATGTTTCTTAGCTACCTTTGGAGCGTAAGTAAGGTGCACAATAGCCGCATCTAGCGGATCACTTCCTTGCCCAACTGAATAAAAGGCACCAGCCCCCATTTCTTTAAGGGTAGGCATGTCAAATTCTTGATGACTCCAACCATGAGTTTTCGCCAGATTATGTAGTTCATTGCGGTAAATAGTTGGTGTTAATTCGTTGGGCGGCGTAATTGTTAACCGACGACATAATGTATTTCCTTCTACACGCGCATTTACGTAGTTGTAATCGTGATTTGCCTTATACCCATGAATGCTTATATTTTTTAATATCTTGAAACTACTGTCTTTTTTCCGAGAGGGTAATTTAGTTGCATTAACGGTAGCTACATAATATGCCGCGCATGCATGAGCTTCACGTGCCGGTTCATCTCCAAATAAGCAGATTGCCAATTCGATAGGTTGTTCATCTAATAAAGGTTTCAGTGCCTTACGTAACATAGTATGAATTTGAAAAACATTTAGCTTGCTACTCAAAACAACAAAGCTAGCCACACCCCCATTGGGTAGATCTGTTACTAAAGGCGTTTCGTTAAGGTCTTTGTATTCAGAGTGTGTTCGTTTTAATTTTGCGTGTAGAACTTCACTGAAAGCAAAGTCGTGTAGCTCTATATCAGGAAGAATAAATAGTATGTGTTTTTGTGAAAATAATGACTTTTCGGTACATATAGCAGCATATTGCTGTAATTTTAATGACATTTAAACCCCTTAAACTCTTATATATTATGTAATATAAACGTAGCAAAACAAAGAAAATTAAAGCTCTTCTTGTACGTTTTAACTTGACCAAAAAGCCTAAAAAAGACACACTATTACCTGATTAAGTAGATATTAATGTTTTTTCCTTTTTACAGAACAATCTAATTCACGTTTAGTTGCGACCGCTTTGTATAAATTATACGCGCAGCAACCATAACACGGAGAAATCTCACGCATGGCAACAAATCAAAACACTACTATTCAGGGCAAAAGTTTAACTGAAACGGACTCGCAAGAAACTCAAGAATGGTTAGATGCTCTTACCGCGGTTATTGAAAATGAAGGCACAGAGCGTGCACATTTTTTACTTGAGGCGATGATTGATAAAGCCCGTCGTTCTGGTAGTAATTTGCCTTACAACGCAACTACAGCCTATGTCAATACAATCCCGACGCACCTTCAGCAGCGTCTACCAGGTGACCCGGAAATTGAAAGACGCATCCGTGCCTTAGTGCGCTGGAATGCCATAATGACAGTGTTACGTGCGAATGAAAAATCTCCTGGTGTGGGCGGGCACATTGCCAGCTTTCAATCGGCAGCTACTTTGTATGATACGGCTTTTAATTATTTTTTCCGAGCTGCTAATGAAAATTTTGGTGGCGATTGTGTTTATTTTCAAGGACACTCATCGCCTGGAGTCTATGCACGTGCGTTTTTAGAAGGCCGTATTACTGAAGAACAGTTAACTAATTTCCGCCAAGAAGTAGGCGGTAACGGTTTGCCTAGCTATCCGCATCCATGGTTGATGCCTGATTTTTGGCAGTTTCCTACAGTTTCGATGGGTTTAGGCCCAATCACGGGCATTTATCAGGCTCGTTTCCTTAAATATTTACATGACCGAGGCATTGCTGATACTAGCGACCGTAAAGTATGGGTGTTCTGTGGCGACGGCGAGATGGATGAACCCGAGTCGTTAGGTGCAATTTCACTGGCTAGCCGCGAAAAGTTAGATAATTTGATATTTGTCGTTAACTGTAACTTGCAACGTTTAGACGGTCCTGTGCGTGGCAACGGTAAAATTATTCAAGAGTTGGAATCAGATTTCCGTGGCTCTGGCTGGAACGTATTGAAAGTGATTTGGGGCTCTTATTGGGATCCATTATTAGCAATGGATAAAGATGGATTGCTCAAAAAGCGTATGGAAGAATGTGTAGATGGCGAATACCAGAACTTTAAACAAAAAGGTGGTGCGTATACTCGCGAACATTTCTTTGGCAAATATCCCGAGTTAAAAGAAATGGTTGCAGCCATGAGTGATGCCGATATTTGGCGCTTAAACCGTGGCGGCCACGACCCGCATAAAGTCTATGCAGCATATCATTCAGCCGTGAACCACAAAGGTCAGCCAACAGTTATTTTAGCAAAAACTGTTAAAGGATATGGTATGGGCGAAGCTGGTGAAGCGCAAAATACTACGCATCAACAAAAGAGTATGGATTTCACTTCATTGAAAGCATTTAGAGATCGTTTTGATTTGCCGATTTCAGATGAACAAGTGGAAAGCTTGTCTTTCTACAAGCCAGCAGCTGATTCACCAGAAATGCAATATATGTCAGAACGTCGTGTGGCAATGGGAGGTTCAGTTCCTGCACGTCGCCGTAAAGGTAATGAGCTGGTTGTGCCAGAATTGTCAGCGTTTGAGAACATGCTGGTTTCAACCGGTGAGCGTGAAATCTCCACTACAATGGCATTTGTACGAATTTTATCTACACTAGTACGAGATAAACAATTAGGTAAATTTATTGTGCCGATTGTGCCAGATGAAGCGCGTACTTTTGGTATGGAAGGCATGTTCCGTCAGCTTGGTATATACGCTAGTCAAGGTCAGCTGTATGAGCCTATGGATTCTGACCAAGTGATGTATTACAAAGAATCTAAAGATGGTCAGATATTAGAAGAAGGCATTAACGAAGCGGGTTCTTTCTCTAGCTGGATTGCTGCTGCAACGTCGTACAGTGTTACTGGCGTGCAGATGATACCGTTCTATATCTTTTATTCAATGTTCGGCTTTCAACGTATTGGCGATTTAGCTTGGGCAGCCGGTGATTCACGTGCACGTGGCTTCTTACTGGGTGCTACAGCTGGCCGCACCACATTAAATGGTGAAGGCTTACAACACGAAGATGGTCATAGCCATTTGATGTCTGCAACTATCCCTAATTGTTTATCTTACGATCCTACTTTTGCGTATGAATTGGCTGTGATTATTCAAGAAGGATTGCGTCGTATGGTGCAAAATCAGGAAG
The DNA here is from genome assembly GCA_030693535.1 of Methylotenera sp. The sequence continues at coordinate 53,879 of JAUYAL010000036.1, read as the reverse complement.
ATGTTTACTACTACATCACCTTGATGAATGAAAACTACACACACCCTGAAATGCCAAAAGGTGCTGAGGCAGGAATTCTTAAAGGTATTTACAGTTTTAGTAGATCAAAAGCTAAAGGCGAAAAAGTTCAACTCATGGGTTCTGGCGTGATTTTACGTGAAGTGATTGCTGCCGCAGAGATGCTAGAAAAGGAGTGGAATGTTTCTGCGGATGTTTGGAGTGTCACTAGCTTTAATGAATTACGTCGCGATGGATTAGATGCTGAGCGCTGGAATATGCTTAACCCAGAAAAACCACAAAGATTAAGCTACGTGGCGGAAGCGATGAAAGGTGCTCAAGGCCCAACAATTGCATCAACAGACTATATGAAATCTTTTGCAGAGCAAATCGCAGGGTTTGTGCCAGGTAAGTTTGTAGCATTAGGCACTGATGGTTATGGACGTTCTGATAGTCGAGAAGCGCTACGAAGCTTCTTTGAAGTAGATAGATATTATGTTGTAGTTGCCACGCTTAAAGCGCTTTCTGACGAAGGTAAATTACCTGCTAGCAAAGTAAGTGAAGCAATTAAAAAATACAAGTTAGATGCTAACAAGCCTAACCCAACGACAGTTTAAGGACACGCAGACATGGCAATTCAAGACATACTTGTCCCCGATATCGGCAATTTTGATAGTGTTGATGTTATTGAGGTTTTAGTTAAAGCTGGTGACACAGTTGCTAAAGAAGATTCGCTGATAACGGTTGAATCTGATAAAGCTTCTATGGATATTCCTTCGCCATTCGCAGGCGTAGTAAAAGAAGTTAAAATGAAAGTGGGCGATAAAGTTGCTCAGGGTAGTTTGATTATTACGATGGATATTAGCGATGCTGCAATTGCGCCAGCAACAGTTCCGCTAACTTCAACAGTTGCAGAAAGTCCAGTTGCAGCTACCGTAGCCATTCCAGAGCCTAGTCGCCCTGCACCTGAGCCACCAAAAACAATAACGCCAGTACAACAACCAGCACCAGTAGGTGCAAGCGCAGTAATGGAGTCGGGTAAACTTTCACACGCCAGTCCCTCAGTACGTAAATTTGCACGCGAGTTAGGTGTTAATTTGGCTTTTGTGAGAGGCACTGCAACCAAAAACCGCATTTTACAAGCCGATGTTCAGGCTTATGTTAAAGGTGAGTTAGCAAAGCCTCGCACAGAGAATATGGGCGCAGGATTAGGTAGCCTAGCAACATTAGCGATGCCTGTGATTGATTTTAGTAAGTTTGGTGATATTGAAACCAAGCCACTATCCCGTATTAAAAAGCTTTCCGGTGCCAATTTACATCGCAACTGGGTCACAGCGCCACATGTCACGCAGTTTGATGAGGCTGATATTACCGACCTGGAAGAATTTAGAAAATCTATGCAAGCCGATGCTGAAAAGCGTGGCGTAAAACTTACTATGTTGGCTTTCTTAATTAAGGCCTCTGTAAATGCGTTAAAGGCTTATCCAAACTTTAATGCTTCACTTTCTCCAGATGGTGATAGTTTGATTATGAAAAACTATTACAACATCGGTTTTGCTTGTGACACGCCAGATGGCTTAGTGGTGCCAGTAGTAAAAGATGTGCAACAAAAAGATGTATTAGATATTGCACGTGATTTGGCAGATTTATCTACGAAGGCTCGGGAGCGTAAGTTAAAGGTTGAAGAGATGCAAGGTGGGTGCTTTACTATTTCCAGTCTTGGAGGCATAGGTGGCACAATGTTTACGCCAATTATTAATTGCCCTGAAGTGGCGATTTTAGGTGTTTCACGGTCTAGCATGCAACCAGTCTATGATGCTAAAACTAAATCTTTTGAACCGAGATTGATTCTGCCAATGTCATTATCCTACGATCATCGAGTGGTCGATGGCGCCGACGGAGCACGCTTTACCAGTCATATGCGAATGATGTTGAGTGATGTGAGAAGATTGTTGTTGTAATCATTTTTTTAAAAAGATAGGCTAATTTATTGTAGCTTATAGTTTTTTATTTAGTTGATAAACTCAACCTCCACTTCACGACTGTCTGATTGACCTGCATCATCCACCGCACATAAAACATAATGACCGGTTTTTTGTGGAGACCATGCTACCCCTGAGCCAGCTTCACTTTTTGCGATAAATTCATTATCAGCAAACCAATAAATAGGGCTTTGGCCACCGTGGCTAGTTTTAGGCACGATGGTTTCAGGTTTTTTGAGTCGAATCGTGTAGGTTACGCCTCTAAGCGGTGAAGTGATTTGGGGTTTATCATCCAATATTTGATGATATGCATTACTACAATCTGTATGCAGTTTTGGAGGCGCGCGGCGTGGCATCCCAGCCTCCCGGAATAAATGTAGCATGTCTGAGCTCCAGAACTCGATGATTTCCTCTCTGGTGTTCGCCCCTGCAGTGCAGGTGACTTGCTTAGTTGTATTCTTAAGGCAGGTAAACAAAGCGTGAAGCTCATTATGTTTTAAGAGAGTTTAATGATTCTTAAGCTAATTTCTTAGCTATATCTTCAGCTTTTAAATGCGCGTAGCGTTTAAGCATTTGCAGGTTTTATTATGTCCCAAAATACTCGCAATCCCCACTAAACGCTTGACGGCTTTTGCGATATGGGGAGGATGTCAATAATCGTAGCTTCAGCAGAGCCAACGCCGAATGTTAGCGTGACTTCATCCCCACTTTGTAATTGCTGGTTTGAGGTAATAATAGACCCCATGTTATTTTGCACAAATGCATAACCACGCTCCAGCACAGCTTGTGGATTGAGATGCTTTAAGTTTTGGCCAAGGCGAACCAAGTGATGTTGTTTGGTTTTTAGTCGATGATTAATCGCGGAATTTAAGCGAAAGTTCACTTGATCCAGTCGATATTTTTGTTGTTCAATAAGTTGTATCGGTGAAATTAACCTGCGCGCTAGGTAATCTAAAGTTTGGGAACGTTGGTTGAGAAAGTATTGCATCATCCTAGCTAATTGTAGTTTTAATTGGTCAAGCTCACCGAGAATACTCTCACGTGAAGGTGTGACTAGTTCAGCTGCCGCTGTTGGCGTTGCGGCGCGTGTGTCAGCGACGAAATCACAAATAGTAAAGTCGGTTTCATGGCCAACGCCACTGATGGTGGGAATTAAGCATTCCGAAATAGCGCGGGCGACGATTTCTTCGTTAAATTGCCACAAATCTTCAATACTACCGCCGCCGCGGCAAATAATCAGTACATCGCATTCAGCACGTTCGCTAGCTAATTGAATAGCATCTGCTATTAATATGGCTGCGCCTTTGCCCTGAACTGGAGTGGGGTAAATAACGACAGGTATGCTAGGCATGCGCCGTTTAAGTGTCGTGAGTACATCTCTAAGGGCTGCTGCATCTGGCGAGGTGACGATACCAATTCGTTTGGGATGTGAAGGTAATGATTTTTTTAGATTGGCATCAAACAAGCCATCCTGTTGAAGCTTAGATTTTAATTTTTCAAATGCTTCAAACAATGCACCTAATCCTGCACGTTGTAAAAATTCAATAGTGAGCTGAAAGTCACCCCGAGCTTCATAAAGTGTCACCGTACAGCGCGCCTCAACTTTGTCACCTTCTTTAGGCGACCAGTCCAAATAACTATTTCTGCCTTTAAACATCACGCAACGCACTTGTGCTCCCGCGTCTTTCAGTGAAAAATACCAATGACCGCTAGCCGCACGCGTAAGATTAGATACTTCGCCAGATACCCAGAACAGCGGAAAGCTTTGCGTTAATATCTGATTTGCTAAACGATTTAACTCGCTCACTGTCAGAATCTTTTTATTGCTAAATAAAGTTGGTTCAGTCATTCCGTGTTATCAACTACAATGTTTGATTGATTCAATTATAAGCGTACATTCAACATAATCAAGCAACACAATCAAGGATATTGACATGTTAAATAAGTTATTAGGTGGCAAAAAAGGGTATTTGCTAGGATTTATCGCTAGCTTTGGTTTAGTGGGCTTGGCCTTATGGATACAAACTCACTACAACTTAAATCCATGCCCGCTATGTATTTCTCAGCGGATTATTTTTATGGGCTTAGGATTATTATTTTTACTTGCGGCATTCGTTAAACCAAGCACAATGCTAAAAAAAATTATGACCTTGCTGATGCTGTTAACCGCTTTAGGTGGCGTAGGCGTTGCAACGCGACATTGGTGGCTACAAGCAAATCGCGAGAGTATGATTGCTGATTGCGGAGTAGGTTTTGATTATATGTTTGAAAATTTCCCTTTACAAAAAGCACTTACTTTGGTGTTCAAAGGCACGGGGGACTGCGCGGCGATTGATTGGACATTGCTTGGTTTAAGTATTCCTCAAATGTCACTGATTGCGTATATTAGCTTTGCTGGATATGTGCTTTATTTGAATGGTAGAAAATAAATATGAACTTTAAAACGATAGATAGTTTTGTTGGTAATACGCCATTAGTGAAATTACAACGCTTAGCAGGCAACACCAGCAACACTATTTTACTGAAGTTAGAGGGCAATAACCCTGCGGGCTCGGTTAAAGATAGGCCTGCTTATAGCATGATTACTCGAGCTGAGGCGCGTGGTGATATTAAGCCAGGCGACACTTTAATTGAAGCGACTAGCGGTAATACTGGCATTGCACTGGCAATGGTCGCTGCAATACGCGGCTATAAAATGATACTGGTCATGCCTGAAAATCAAAGTGTAGAACGCCGCCAAAGCATGAAAGCTTATGGTGCCGAACTGGTGCTAACGCCTAAAGATGGCAGTATGGAGCTAGCGCGAGATGTTGCTGTAAAACTACAAGCTGAAGGCGAAGGTGTCGTGTTGGATCAGTTTGGTAATAGTGATAATCCTCTAGCACATTACGAAGGTACTGGCCCTGAAATTTGGAGAGATACTGAGAATAAGGTGACGCACTTTGTATCTAGCATGGGGACGACTGGAACAATTATGGGGGTTTCGCGTTACTTAAAAGAGCAAAATCCTAATATACAAATTATTGGCGTGCAACCTGAAGAAGGAAGTCAGATTCCTGGTATTCGTAAATGGCCGGAGGAATACCTGCCCAAAATTTATGATGCTAAACGCGTTGATGAATTACGCTATGTCAGCCAAAAAAATGCTGAATATATCACAAGAAAACTAGCAACAGAAGAAGGAGTTTTTGCGGGTATCTCAAGTGGTGGTGCGCTGTATACTGCGTTGCAGCTTTCTAAAGAGGTGGATAATGCAGTGATTGTAACGATTGTTTGTGATCGCGGGGATCGATACTTGTCAACCGGGATTTTTCCAGCTTAAGTTTTCCTAAAATGTCTCGCCAATTATTATTAGCATTGATTTTATGGGTAAGTTTTTTTAGCCAACATGCAAGTGCGATTAGTGCTATTCATATTCAAGTAGGGCAAGTGGATGCGCCCGCAGGTTCTCTTAAGAACGCACAATTTAAAGTTGACTTAAAGGGCGAAGAGCCAACACTGAAACTACAGGCTGAAGTAAAACCCAACAATGAGAAAGCGTTTATCCCTTTCAATTTAAATTGCGCGCAATTTAACACCGAAAAAATTGGTCAAATAGACTGTCTTAATGGTGCTTTAATTTCCAAGCAAATTAGAGCACCATTCTCGTTCCATTTTGTCAGTTATCCGAATGATTTCTCTTTGAATATTTTATTTAACGCAGCCAGTTTTAGTGACGAAGCAGGTTTGCATGCAGGTGAAAAACTGACCGGGCAAGTCAAACTTGCAGCAAGTAAAATGAGCGACAGTTGGACGTGGAATGGGCTGATTAGCTGGGATCAAGGCGAGTTATTTTGGCAGCCTTTTTATTTTGGAAAAGCGGGTAATAAGTTTGAAATTAATGGCACATTTAAGTCGCCACTGCTCAATATTGAAAATGCTAGTTTGAAGGTCAATGAGGTGGGTGAAATGACCGCAAGCGCAAAAATTAACACGCAAGCCAACACTTTAGACGATATTAAAGTCAGTGCGAAAAATGTTGATTTTGCAGGGCTTTATTCTATTTTTTTAAAACCAATGGCAGAAAAATCAGTGTTTGGAAACCTTGAAGTTTCAGGTAAGGCTGATTGGCAGTTTGAGATAAAAAACTTAGCGCCCAGCAGTTTTGAGCTAAATCTACGTGATGCAAATATTGATGATAAAAATGGTAAATTTGCCTTTCATCATATCAATGCACATCTGCCCTGGGATTACGAAAATGCTAAAACAGTTAATCTCAGCTATAAAAGTGGTCATTTGTTGAAAATGCCATTAGGCAATACCAATTTAAATGCAGAAATTAATCGCTATTCAGTAACAACTCCTAATCTCACATTGCCAATTTTAGATGGAGCACTTAATTTTACAGATTTGTCTGCAGCAATGATTAGTGATAACTGGTATTGGCATTTAAGTATGGGGTTAACGCCAATTTCTATGAATGAATTTAGTAAAGTACTTGGCTGGCCAACCATGCAAGGAAAAATATCTGGGCAGGTGCCGCAAGTGAGTTACGCTGGTAAACAGTTGAGCATGGATGGTGCGATGACCTTTACCGTATTTAATGGCACAATTGGCATGAATAATCTAAAAATTGATGATCCTTTAGGTGTGGTGCCTCGGCTAAGCGCAGACTTACTCATGCGTAATCTAGATTTAGGCGAGTTAACGCGCACATTCAGCTTTGGTAATATAGAAGGTAAACTGGATGGTGACGTTAAAAATATGATGCTAGAAAACTGGAAGCCTGTATATTTAGATGCGTCACTACAAACAAGTGATGGCAAGCATATTAAAAAAATATCACAACGCGCGGTAGAAAATATTACTGCTTTAGGTGGGGAAGGTACGGCAGCAGCACTGCAACGTACTTTTTTACGGTTTTTCAAAGAATTTAATTATGAAAAAATAGGCTTAAGCTGTAAATTGCGTCAAGATGTATGTGAAATGGGTGGCGTTGAGTCAACCGCAACTGGCTATATCATCGTTAAAGGTAAAGGTTTGCCTGCAGTAAATGTTAATGGTTACACGCAAATGATAAGTTTGTCTGATTTGTTAGGTAGAGTTAAACGAATAACTGATGGTAATACTAGGGCGGTAGTAAAGTAATAGACTTATCCATAAGTCGTGATTAGCGTTTTAATTGTTAGAAAAAGGAATTAAAGAATGAAGAAGTTATTAGGGTTGTTCTCTGGCATTGTCATGTTGACTGCCTGCGTCACTATCAATATATACTTTCCTGCAGCGGCGGCTGAGAAAGCCGCTGATAAAATTATCGATGATGTTTGGCAGCTAAAAGATGGTGTACAAGAGCCTCCTGCTAAGTCTGAAGAAGTGCCAGTTAAAAATTAGATATATTAATAAGGAATCGTCATGCAAAAACAGCTTATGTTTTTTTTAGTTATTCTAACAACCCTATTTTCTAGTCATTGGGCATATGCCGCTCCAGACCTCGAGGCGAATACTCCAGCTATTTCAGCATTAAAAAATAGCATGCAGTCCAGACATACACAACTTGCCGCGCATTATGCAAGTGGTGCCATAGGCTTAACGAAAGATGGTTTGATTGCAGTTCGCGACACCACTGCTGTGCCGCTTAAAGACCGGCAAGGCATTAATGCATTAGTCGCAGCAGAAAATGGCGATCGCAATGCGTTGTACAAAGAGATTGCTGCAGGAAATGGCCACCCAGAGTGGAAAGGAGATATCCAAGGTACATTTGCAGGGCGTTGGATAGATAAAGCACAAAGTGGCTGGTATTATCAGAATGACAGTGGCTGGGTAAAGAAATAGATGATAGTTATTTTTCGATGGTACCTTAATGATCACGCAAAATTATTTAGCCTGACTACCATATAAAAACTGCGCTATAGAATATGATCCCTACCCTAGTGTTTGATATTGAAACTATTCCAGATACGGATGGCCTTCGTGTTTTGTATAACCTGCCTGAAGAAACATCAGCAGAAGATGTTGCCAATATTGCGTTACATCAACGTCGTCAACAAAATGGCACGGATTTTTTGCCGTTGCATCAGCATCGTATTTGCGCAATATCCTGCGCATTGCGCGAGGGTAAAAATTTTAAAGTTTGGACACTTGGTGATGAAAATTCATCAGAAGCTGAAATCATCCAACGTTTTTTTGATGGAATAGATAAATACACGCCACAAATTGTTTCGTGGAATGGCGGTGGTTTTGATTTACCTGTTTTGCATTATCGTGGGCTCATACATGCTATTAACGCAAGTCGTTATTGGGATTTAGGCGAAGATGATAAAGAGTTCAAGTGGAATAATTATATTAGCCGCTACCACACACGCCATTTAGACCTAATGGATATTATGGCGATGTTTAATGCGCGTGCAAATGCGCCTTTAGATGATTTAGCCAAGCTATGTGGCTTTCCTGGAAAATTAGGTATGGACGGCAGTAAGGTTTGGGACGCTTATAAATCTGGGAAAATAGAGGATATACGTAATTACTGTGAGACGGATGTCGCTAATACTCACTTGGTTTTCTTACGCTTTAAGTTAATGCGTGGACAACTGAGTCAAAGTGCTTACGATGCTGAAATCGAACTGGTGCGCGATACCTTATCCAGTTATAGCGCACCACATTGGGCGGAGTTTCTGGCAGCTTGGAAATAAAGATGATAGTTTAATTTGCTACTTCGTTGATTAACGCATCTTCTTCTACTTCATCTTTCCAATTTAAAATCACTTTTTGATTTATATTTTCTTCAATACTGACTTTATGGCGTAGTTTTGAGCCATTATTGTTGGCTAAAATAGTATACGTGCCCGCAGGCAGGTTGATGTAAAGCAGAGGTTTTGACCCTCTAACCCTAAACACCATTTCATCTTGCTCATTGTAAATATTGACATTGACGTCTGTGACAGAGCGGCCCCTAGCGCCCTCAGAAAATAACAGATTAAGCGTAAATTTTTTGGCAAAAGGACGCATTTCTAGCACTTCGTCATGACCAATGCCACCTGACATGTAATTCAACCCACCAGCGGAGATGCGTATTGGTGGTGGCGCTGCCTGAGCAGTAGTGAGTAAATTAAGTGCGAATAAAATAATCGCGACACTGGAAATATTAAATACTTTTCTCATTTTTTGACCTATTTTCTTCAATTTTAATCGTCTTTAAATGCTGATGATAACTAAGTTTAACAAAGTTAGCTAATTTACACCAATATGCTCACCATCAATGTTTGTGGCTAAGTTAAAATAGCGCCTATGAGAAAAAGACGCAATAAGTCTGCTACAGACATTTTACAGGCGCCAGTTTTAACCGCCACAGTTGAATCATTAGATCAAGAAGGGCGTGGCGTAGCGCGTGTAGATGGCAAAACTATTTTTATTGACGGCGCGCTACCTAATGAGAAAGTCACGTTCCGCTCACATCGAATTAAGCCAAGTTATGAAGTCGCCAATGTCATTGACGTGCTAAAGCAATCCAATCAAAGAGTAACACCAAAGTGCAAGCATTTCGGTCTTTGTGGTGGGTGTAAGTTGCAACATCTGGATTTCTCTGCACAAGTGGCCACTAAGCAGCGATTACTAGAAAACGATTTATGGCATATTGGCAAAGTGAAGCCAGAAAACATGTTGCCGCCTATCTATGGCCCAACTTGGGGTTATCGCCATAAAGCACGTTTGAGCGTTAAGTATGTGGAAAAAAAACAACGCGTGCTGGTAGGTTTTAATGAAAAAGCTACACGCTATGTGGCTGATATGAATAGTTGCGAAGTGCTAGTGCCAGAGGTTTCGGCGCTAATCGAGCCCTTACAGCAACTTATTGTCCAACTTAGTATTAGAGATAAGTTGCCACAGATTGAATTGGCAGTGGGTGAAGCCTTAGAAGAAAAGCTGGTGATTGTGCTGATTTTGCGCATTATGGGACCACTTACAGTTGAAGATGAGGCGCTACTAGTATCTTTTGCGGATAATCATACTGTGCAGATTTGGACACAAACAAAAGGCCCCGACACGATAAAACCCTTTTATCCGCAAAGTTCTTTCACAGCAACGTTGCCAGAATTGAAGTATAGCTTGCCAGAGTTTGATTTAACCTATCCGTTTAAACCTAATGAGTTCACGCAAGTGAACCCGCAAATCAATCAGGTGATGATACGCCGTGCCATGCAGCTACTTGAGCCACAAGCGCATGAAAAAATTGCTGACTTCTTTTGTGGTATTGGCAACTTTACGCTACCGATTGCCCGCAGTGGCGCACAAGTGCTGGGTTTAGAAGGTTTAGCCAATTTAGTAGATAGAGCCAACGAAAGTGCGGTTTTAAACCAGATTGGCAATACTCAATTTGGCGTGGCTGACTTATTTAAAATGACTCCAGAAGCTTTAACTAAGCTAGGCCGCTTTGATAAATGGTTAGTTGACCCCCCACGTGATGGCGCGTTTGAGTTGATTAAATCATTAGATGCAAGTAATAGTCCACAGCGAATTGTTTATGTGTCATGTAACCCTTCAACTTTGGCGCGCGATGCTGGTGTATTGGTAAATGAAAAAGGCTATATATTAAAGACCGCAGGCGTGATTAATATGTTTCCTCATACCTCGCATGTGGAATCGATTGCGCTATTTGAATTTTGATTCTAATTGGGGGTATAAAAAATTTTAATGGCAGCTAAAATTATTAAAACTACGTTGTAAAAATACAACAATCTACAAGTTTTTAGTGTTCTATTTGATATTTATCAAATGACTTTATTAACCCCATATATAATATGGCTTATCAAATTTATGTTTGTATCATTTATCAAGTGGAGAGTTTTAAAATGAAAAAATCGTTATTAGTATTGGCAATTGCCGCTGCTTTTTCTCCTGTTTTAGCGCAAGCTGAAGCAGGTGATATTGTTGTGCGTTTACGTGCAACACATATCAACCCATCAGAAAGTAGTAGATTGGGTGAAACTACAGATAAAGCTTATGGTGCTGGTACAGCCGCTTTATTATATGGCAATCCAAATGCAAACCTTCAAGTTGATAGTAATACTATCCCTGAGTTGGATATTTCTTATTATGTTACGAAGAATATTGCTTTAGAGTTGATTTTAGCGTTAGGTACTAAGCATGATGTTAAAACATCAAGTGCTGGTGCTGGACTAACAAAAACTGGTTTAGGTGATGTGAATTTATTACCACCTACACTGACTGCACAATGGCACTTTATGCCTGACCAAACATTTGATCCGTATGTTGGAGCAGGTATTTCTTACGTGCGTGCAATGAATAATGGATTGGCTGCCAGCACTATTGGCGGCGACAGACCAATTCGTATTGACCGTAATAACTGGGGCCCAGCAATACAAGCTGGTTTTGATATTAATCTGACTGATAAATGGCTGGTGAACTTTGATGTTAAGAAAATTTGGTTTGACACAGACGTTAAGATTGATACGCAAGGTTTAGCTGGTACTGCTGCTGGCTATCGCAAAATCGATAAACTGGACATTGATCCAATGGTTGTTAGTATAGGTATTGGTAAAAAATTCTAAGAATAATTTAATTATTTAAGAATTTTAGGTTCCACTTTAGCCCTTATCATTTTTGATAAGGGTTTTTTTATGGATTTTGTTAATTTTTAGGAATTTAATACAAAATGGCTCTGGTGTTGCTGTTCCCAGAATCATTTAAGAACGTATGTGAAATTTAGAGGATTTTAGAGAAGCGCGCGCGATTACGGTCGGTTTGTAAATATTTATCAAACAGCATTGCTACTGCACGAACAAAAAACCAACCTGTATCGGTTACTTGTAGCCCGCTGTCGTCTAACACCACCATGCCAGAGCTTTCTAGCGTTTTGAGTGCTTCTAGCTCAGTTGCAAAATAGGTTTTAAAGTCGAGCACATAAGCGAGTTCAATCGATTCATACTGTAGCGCACCTTGGCACATGATAGCCATGATGACAGCGCGTCGCACTAAATCATCGCGTGATAATGCGAGCCCACGAACCACGGGGAAGCGGCCTTGATTCAGGTAGTCGAAATACTCTTCGATTGTTTTAGCATTTTGGCTATAAGTTGCCCCCACGCGGCCTATTGCAGAAACCCCTAGACTGATTAAGTCGCAATCTGGCTGTGTACTATAACCTTGAAAGTTACGATGCAACCTGCCTTGACGCTTAGCAATGGCTAAATCATCATCTGGCAAAGCAAAGTGATCCATCCCCACGTAAACATAACCTGCATTTATGAAGGCGGTGAGGGCACTTGATAGCATGGTGATTTTATCTTGTGCGGCAGGTAACTCATATTCGCTAATACGGCGTTGTGGTTTAAATCGTTCTGGCAAATGTGCATAGCCGTATAGTGCAATTCTGTTAGGCCTAAGCTCTACCACCTGCGCCAATGTTCTAGTGAAAGATTCAGGAGTTTGCATTGGTAAGCCATAGATTAAATCGATATTGACTGATTCAAAGTTTAATCGACGTGCCGCCTCAACGAGTGAAAAGACTTGCTTTGCAGGTTGGATTCGATGGACCGCTTTTTGTACTTCCGGGTCAAAGTCTTGGACACCAAAACTTAAGCGATTAAAACCAAGCTCAGCTAAATGTTTTAGGCGTTGTTCATCAACGGTACGCGGGTCAACTTCAATTGAATATTCACCGCCTTCTGCAAACATAAAGTTTCGTTTTAGCATGCTCATCAGTTCAGATAGTTCATCATCTGAAAAGAAAGTCGGTGAACCGCCACCCAAATGTAATTGAGAAATTGTTTGGCCAGCACCTAAGTGTTCAACGTGCAAATCAATTTCACGATTAAGATAACGTAAGTACTCCATGCTACGTTCATGATGTTTGGTAACAATTTTGTTACATGCACAGAAAAAGCAAAGTGACTCACAAAATGGGATATGGACGTAAATAGATAAAGGTAGTGCCGAGCCCACTGCATGTCTTTGCTCTAAGGCCAGCTTATATGCATCTTCGGTAAAAGCTTCTACAAAACGGTCTGCAGTAGGGTACGAGGTATATCTTGGACCGGAAACGTCATATTTTTTTAGTGTTTCTGTTGTTACGCCAGGCATGATACTGTTTAAGCTTTTCATGGATGCCGGTGAAGTTTCGTTGATGGTCATGTTAGTGTTCCTGCTTTTCGTTCAGTATGTGACTATGCCACGTCTATGCACGCATAGCTTTGATACATATCAAGTGACTGATAATTCATAATTAGGATTATTTTATGAGAAATATCCATTTTTTTTTAAAAAATCATCAAAGTCAGCCACTTTCTCTAGTAAGCTAGGAGTGAACACGCTATGCTAACGAGACATGACGTTAATTAAAAAAATATGAATCCAGAATTAATTACAGAAACGATTAAAGTTGCTTGCTCAAATTGCAATTTGCGAGAACTTTGCATGCCAATTGGTTTTGATACGCAAGATATGCTAAAACTGGATGAAGTAGTAGCAACGCGTCGCCGAGTGAAGCAGGGGGATCTGTTGTTCAGAGAGGGTGAAGTATTTAAATCGCTTTTTGCAATAAGAAATGGTTTTTTTAAAACCAGCATTTTATCGGCAGATGGTCACGAACAAGTGACTGGATTTCAAATGGCAGGTGAAATTATTGGTTTGGATGGTATTGTAAGTGACCATCATAGTTGTAATGCTGTTGCACTTGAAGATGCAGAAGTATGTGTGATGCCATTTGCAAATGTTGAAGAATTATCACGCGAGTTTCCTGTATTGCAACGTCACGTACATAAAATTATGAGTCGTGAGATTGTGCGTGAAAATAGCATGATGTTATTGATTGGCAGTATGCGTTCAGAGGAGCGTCTAGCGGCTTTTTTATTAAACTTACTGCAACGTTTACACGCTCGTGGCTTTTCTCAAACTGAGGTTACACTGAGAATGTCCCGCGAGGAAATAGGCAGCTACCTTGGTATGAAGTTAGAAACCGTAAGTCGAGCTTTTTCAAAATTCAGCGATGAAGGCGTTATTGATGTAAAGCAACGCTATGTATCTATTCTGCAACCAGAAGTTTTAAAGAAGATTGTAAATAAATAGAAATTTTTTTGGTAAAGCTTAGTATTTAAAACTAGGCTATTTAAGCCTCATTATAAATTCCAAAAAGTGATTCGCATCGTATGTCCTTAGATAATTTCCTTACAATTTCAGACCATAACCGCGATGTAAGTGGCATGAAATATATTTACCCCGTAGTTTCGCGTCGTGCAGGTGGCGTTTCAATTGGTGTTAATCTTAATGTTAACAATGCGTGTAATTGGCGTTGTGTTTATTGTCAGGTGCCAAACCTGACACGAGGCACTCCACCACCAATCGAGTTGGACTTGTTAGAACAAGAGTTACGCGCATTTTTGAACCACGCACTGCATGGGGATTTTATGGAGCGTTATGTTGCTGCAGAAGATCGACAATTAAAAGATATTGCATTTTCTGGCAATGGCGAACCAACGAGTGCAAGTGAGTTTCCTGAAGTCATCACCTTAGTTGAAAAAGTTCTACACGATTTCAATTTGTTAGGTGAGAATCAACTAAATCCAATTAAAGTACGTCTGATTACCAATGGTAGCTTAATGGATAAGCGGCTGATTCTAAATAGTATCCGTCACTTAGCAAGGTGTAATGGTGAGGTTTGGTTTAAGCTGGATGCTGGAACAAAAGCTGGTATTGCAAGACTCAACGATGTCAATCTTAATCCACAAAGCCACATTGAAAGACTTAAACGCTGTGCAGAAGTCTGTCCGACATGGATACAAACTTGTATGGTTGCAATAGATGGCGAGCCACCACAAGAAAGTGATGTCATAGCTTATCTGGCATTAGTTAGTCAGGCAAAACATGTTGTTCAGGGTGTTCATTTATATGGATTAGCCCGACCTTCTTATCAGGCAGAGGCGCCAAGGCTAAGCCGTTTGTCGTCAGAATGGCTTGAGACCGTAGCGCATCGGATTCGCGATTTAGGCATTGTTGTACATGTTAGCCCTTAGTTAAAGATGGCTTATATAGACTAATTATCAGCAGAAAAATTGAGATTATGTTTGCTTGCAGCTGTGTTTAAGAATGTATTAAGCTAAAAATCCTGCTATAGCTCGCTTAAACGGAGTAATGCGGTTACCAATCTTTATGGCGCCGGCTCGAAGTATGCGTGCTGGTGGACTATTGCTTGCATAAAGCTTTGCGATGGCATGCGTAGCAAAAAACAATGGTTTAGTGTCACGTCGATGTGCTTGTTCGTAGCGTAACAGCAGGCTATTCGATGCAATATCTTGGCCTGACGCAATGGCATTTTTTATTTCTGCCGATAAAGTTGCGATACCTTTTAAACCAAAATTAAAACCATGTGCAGTCACTGGGTGCATGCCTACGGCAGCATCACCTACTAATGCAAAACGTTGCCCAATCAGACGATTAGAATACACGGTGACTAACGGATAAGCATGGCGAGTGGAAACTAAATGCATTGGTCCAAGTCTGTGCTTGAACCGAGCAGAAACCTCTTGGTCAAAATCGTCTTCTTGCATTTTCATCAAACGATTCATCTCATCCGGCGCAAGTGTAATAACCACCGATGAGCGCAATCCGTTCATCGGAAGTAGTGCTAATGTTTGGCCATAATCAAACCATTCCCATGCAGTATGCTCATGAGAAATACTATGTTCCATGACGCAGACCATCATAGATTTACCAAAATCATGCATATCAGCCGCAATACCCATTGCACGACGTGTTTCGGAGAAACGACTGTCTGCACCAATCAGCAATTTGGCTTGAATCACTTCGCCATTAGCAAGTGTTACTTTTATGTCATTTGTATTGCTTTGAATGTTTTTGACTTGTATGTTTGTTTTAAGCGTTATTGCAGGGGATGATTTAACTTCATCATAGGCTGCTTTGCGGATGACATGGTTGGCAATTAAGTGGCCTAAGTTACCTTGCTCCGTGTCTTGATGGCTAATATTTAAGGTAGATAAAGACGATCCATTAAATATACGGGCATCACGTAATCCTGAAATTGACTGGGGGTCTATACGCGCCCACAAACCTAGTTCGCGCATTAGCTGAACAGCATGATGCGTGAGTGCAATCTCTCGGCCATCAAATGCAGGGTCAGATAAAGCGTCTTCCGATTGGCGTTCGAGAACAATTACTTTTAGACCAGACTCGGCAATTGATTTGGCAAAGCATAAGCCAGCTGGGCCTGCACCAATAATTGCAATGTCGGTAGTTGTTAACATCGCTTAAGGGTTTGTCGGTCTATTCTGCATCGGTTTGATGCCTGTTGCAGCATGATTTCTCGCCTGGCCCGATGGAGCAAGACTATCACGTTCCGCATTTAACGTTTTGTTGATTTCTATGCCATTGCGATAGTAGTTATCATCTATCACGGGGTCTGGCCTAGTAATGGCAAGGTATAAAGTAATAAATCCCGCCACAATCACTAAGGATGGGCCTGCAATAAGATACCAAACATACCCATATTTCCACCAAGGTTTAGTGTCTAATACTTCCATTTTCTGCTCCTTAAATTTGTATTCTGTAATTGTCGCTTATTATCTTGGAACCATGAACACCGACTTTTCTAATACGGTTTCTTTACTCTCAATTGCCTGAATCTCAAACTGTATTTTATGAGAACCAGGTTCAACAGTGCCGTCAGGAGTTTTTAAATTAACAATAACCCAGCGTGCTTCTGCGGGCTTAACGGTAATCGTCTTAATGTGATTCTCATTCTCACCATTTTCGTTATCTTTCGCAGCTTCTGCTTCAAGTATTAGGTCTTTCAGTCCGCTGACTTTAAGTTGATAGTGCTGTGTTGCTTCTGTGGCATTCATGATTTGCAGGCGGTACACATTCTCTAACATCCCGTCATCTGTCAAGCGTGCCATGACTCCGCGATCACGCACTACGTCAACTCTAAAAGGGGTTCTTAGCCATAAGCTAGTGAACAAGCCCAAGATAATTGCAAAGAGAATTAACGCGTAGATAATGACACGAGGCCGTAAAATATGTTGCAATATCTGCTTGCGTGACCAATTATTGGCAATGCCATGTTGGGTAGAGAATTTAACTAAGCCACGCTCATAGCCCATCTTGTCCATTACTGTATCGCATACATCAGCACAAGCGCCGCAACCGATACATTCATATTGTAGGCCTTTACGAATATCAATCCCTGTTGGACATACTTGTACGCATAAACTACAGTCAATGCAAGAGCCTAATTGCTGAGTATTGGCTTCAGCTTTGCGTGAACGACCACCCCGAGGCTCGCCGCGTGCTTCATCATAAGTAACGATTAGGGTGTCATCATCAAACATCGCGCTTTGAAATCGTGCATAAGGGCACATGTATTTACAAACTTGCTCACGCATATAGCCTGCATTGCCATAGGTTGCAAAACCGTAAAATAATACCCAAAATGTTTCCCAAGGACCCAGGCTAAAATTTGAAACTGCAGCGGCTAGCTCTTTTATTGGAGTGAAATAGCCTACGAAAGTAAAGCCTGTCCACAACGCAAAGGTAATCCAAACAAATTGTTTGCTGGTTTTCTTGAACAGCTTTTTACTCGACATTGGTGCTGCATCGAGTTTCATGCGAGCCGCACGATCACCCTCAATCTTATGCTCAAACCAAATGAATATTTCTGTATAAACCGTTTGAGGGCAAGTGAATCCGCACCATAGGCGTCCTGCAATTGTAGTGAAAAGAAAGAGTGATAGTGCAGAGATAATAAGTATTGCTGTGAGGTAAATCAGATCTTGTGGGTATAGTACTAAATTAAAAATATAGAAGCGCTTGGCTTCCAAATCAAACAATAGCGCTTGACGTTGCCCCCAGTCTAGCCAAGGAACGCCGTAAAAGAATAATTGTGTGATCCAGATCATTACCCAGCGCCAGCTGGTAAAAAATCCTGAGACGCTGCGCGGATAAATTTTTTCTTGCGCAGCATATAATGAAGTCATGACCTCATCTAATGGAATTTTCACCTCAGTAGCTTTGCTAGCAGAGGCCTTATCAACGGGAGCTTCATTCATTAGAATATCTTTCTTGGATTACACGATTAAAAAAGCCCCCATCAAATTTTAAGTGAATTGATGGGGGCTCAGTATTATATAGCTAAATATTACTTGTTGTTCGATAAGCCCCAAACATATGCAGCTAACACCTGTATTTGAGCTGATGTAAACTTGGATTCCCAAGCTGGCATTTGGTTCACTTTACCTTCATTAACGCGCTTGATAATGGCGGCCTCACCTGCACCATGTAGCCAGACATTATCAGTCAGGTTAGGCGCTCCAATATCTTGGTTACCTTTACCTTCAGCGCCATGGCATGCAGCACAAGTTGCAAATTTCTCTTTACCCAAACCTGCGCGACCAGAGTCATGCATGCTACCAGAAAGACTAAGCACATAATTCGCTACATTTTTAACGTCTTCCGCAGTACCTACTGCCGCAGCCATAGGAGGCATCATACCCATACGACCAGCCACTAAGGTCTCATGAATTTTCTCAGGGCTACCACCCCAAATCCAGTCATTATCTGTCAGGTTAGGAAATCCGCGACTACCTTTTGCATCAGAAGCATGGCATTGAGCGCAATTGTTCATATACAGACGCTCACCAATGGCTTTAGCTTCAGGGTTTTTAGATAACTCTTCCGCACTCATCGCTGTAAATTTTGCATACAAAGGCTCTAGTGCCTTATTAGCAGTTTCTACTTCTTTGTCATACTGATTCGCTGATGTCCAGCCTAACTTCCCTGCATAGCTACCTGCACCTGGGTAGGCCAAAAGATAGAACAGTGAAAAAATAATGGTGAAAACAAACATCCACACCCACCAGCGCGGAAGCGGGTTATTCATTTCACGTAAATCTTCATCCCAAATGTGGCCGCTGGTGTCATCGCCAGGTTTAGTTGCAACTTTCATCCGGCTGGTAAGCCATAAGCCTAGTCCGCAGGCTAGAATGCCGCCGACAGCAATGACCGTGATAAACATCGGCCAAAAATTACTTGTAAAATCGCTCATTTTATTTTCCTTTAGTTTTTAACTGTTAGTTTTATGCTATCAGCTTTTTAACTTTAATCTTCTTTAAAGGGCAGATTTGCTGCCTCTTCAAAGTCTGAAGACTTACGATTCCGCAATGCCCAAATAATGATGCCGATAAATACAATGAAACTAGCAACAGTAGCCAAGATGCGGAGCGTATTGATTTCCATGATGTTCTCTCCCTACTTCAAGTGGGTACCAAGTACCTGCAAGTAAGCAATCATCGCTTCCATCTCAGTTTTACCTTTAACGGCTTCCGTAGCACCAGCAATATCAGCATCAGTATAAGGTACGCCTACAGTACGTAGCGCTTTCATATGCGATGGCATTGCTTCAGCATCGACTAAATCTTTCTCTAGCCATGGATATGCCGGCATGATTGATTCTGGTACTAAATCGCGTGGTTGAATCAAATGAAGACGATGCCAATCATCACTGTATCTACCGCCAACGCGAGCTAAATCAGGACCTGTGCGTTTGCTACCCCATTGGAATGGGTGGTCATATACAGATTCACCAGCGACTGAGTAATGGCCGTATCTTAAAGTCTCAGCACGGAACGGACGTATCATTTGTGAATGGCAGTTGTAGCAGCCTTCACGTATATAGACGTCACGTCCAGCTAACTGCAATGACGTATAAGGCATTAAGCCTTTAATCGGCTCAGTTGTCGATTTTTGAAAGAACAGTGGCACGATTTCCACTAAACCACCAAACGCAACTGTGATCAGAATCAAAACAATCATCAGAAAGCTATTGGTTTCAACTTTTTCGTGGCTATTGCCACTTTTTACTTCTTGATTAGACATAATGTTTTCCCTTAAGCGTGTGCATGAACAGCAGGAATAGTCACGGTAGCAGGCTTGCCGCTAGTTGCCGTTTTAATGACATTCCATAACATGATAGACATACCACCTAGATAGAGCAGGCCACCTAACATACGGATAATGTAGTAAGGTGTTTTTGCTTTTACAGATTCCACGAAAGTGTAAGTAAGTGTGCCGTCAGTGTTAATCGCACGCCACATTAAGCCTTCCATCACACCAGAAATCCAAAGTGCAGCTATGTAAAGCACGATACCAACTGTTGCTAACCAAAAGTGCAACTCAATGGCTTTAATGCTGTGCATTTCTTTTTTGCCAAATAACTTTGGAATCATAAAGTATATAGCACCCATTGAAACCATGCCCACCCAACCCAAAGCGCCTGAGTGAACGTGACCTACAGTCCAGTCAGTGTAGTGTGAAAGTGAGTTCACTGTTTTAATCGCCATCATCGGGCCTTCAAACGTACTCATGCCGTAGAAAGATAATGAAACAATCATAAAACGGAGAATAGGGTCAGTGCGCAATTTATGCCATGCGCCAGACATTGTCATGATACCGTTGATCATACCGCCCCAGCTTGGTGCTAATAAAACTAACGAGAACACCATACCTAAAGATTGAGTCCAATCTGGTAATGCTGTGTAATGCAAGTGGTGAGGACCCGCCCACATGTAGGTAAAAATCAAAGCCCAGAAGTGAATAACTGAAAGAGTATATGAATAGACTGGACGACCAGCTTGCTTAGGAACAAAGTAGTACATGATGCCCAAGAAGCCGGCAGTAAGGAAGAATCCTACCGCGTTGTGACCATACCACCATTGCACCATCGCATCTTGAACGCCAGCATAAGCTGAGTAAGATTTCATGTAACCTGCTGGAATCGCAGCACTATTAACAATGTGCAACAAAGCAACAGTGATAATAAACGCAGCAAAGAACCAGTTAGCGACATAAATATGTTTAATTTTGCGTTTTGCAATTGTGCCAAAAAACACCACCGCATATGACACCCAAACCACTGCAATTAATAAGTCAATTGGCCATTCCAATTCAGCGTACTCTTTACCTTGTGTGAAACCCAATGGTAAGGAAACCGCCGCTGCAAGAATTACTAACTGCCAACCCCAGAATGTGAAGGCTGCGAGTTTTGGCATAAATAGCTTAGTTTGGCAGGTACGTTGTACGACATAATAAGACGTAGCAAATAAAGTACAGCCACCAAATGCAAAAATTACCGCATTGGTATGAAGTGGTCTTAGACGACCAAAACTGGTCCACGGTAAGCCAAGGTTAAGTTCTGGCCAGACAAGTTGAGAAGCAATAATTACACCCACCAACATGCCAACCACACCCCAAACTACGGCCATGATTGAAAACTGTCGTATAACACCATCGCTATACGTATTTGCTTCTATATTATGATCTTGCATTTGATTCCCCCCATATTGCTAATTGATAATTCTCTGTGAGTTTCACACGTGACATTTTGTCGCACTATATCCATAGCCATATTGATAAATATCAAAAGGCATGCAGAATGCTACATTATTCTTCACTAATTTCAAGTTTATGGTCGCTTAGATTTGAGTAAAATCAAGGTCCTAATAATTTCCATAAATCTTACAACTGTAATCATACTAAATAATTCGGCTAAGTAGGGCATTAACTCAACGAATAATCTAGTAAAATTAGCAAATATGAAAGTATATAAAGTTCTAATCCTATTTTTCTTAATTACCTTATTTGTATTTTCTAGCGCTTGTAGACAACAAAGCCAAAGTAGTCAACGCAATGATGAAATTACTTTTGCAATTGGTCAGGCGCCTCTTAACTTGGATCCGCGCTTTGCGACTGATGCTGCTTCTGAGCGTATTAATCGCTTGGTGTATCAAAGCCTGGTCGATTTTGATGCGCAATCTAGACAAATGCCAAGTTTAGCAAATTGGATAGAAATCAGTCCTACAGTGTTTCGATTTACCCTAAATAAAAATCGTGCGCCATTTCACAATCAAACTCCGCTGACTGCCAATGATGTAAAAGCTACTTACGATTCTTTGGTTACATTAACAGACTCGCCTAATACTGCCGAGTTCGCTAATGTTAAAAAAATCACAATAATAGATAATGACACGTTTGATTTTGAACTAAATCAGGCAGATAATCACTTTCCAGCTAAGTTGATTATTGGCATATTGCCTGCAAAGCTAATTGCAGAAAATTATGATTTCTCGCACGCGCCGATAGGTAACGGCGCTTTAAAGTTTGTGGCTTGGCGTAATAAATTAACCTTGCAACGCGTAAAAGATAGTCAAATAATTAACCTAATAGAAGTAAAAGACCCTACTGTACGTGCGCTAAAACTACTGCATGGTGAGGTGGATTTATTACAAGGCGAATTACCCCCAGAGCTAGTGAAATATTTGCAAACTAAGCCAGAGGTGATTGTAAAAACCAGCATAGGCGCTAATTTTTCATATCTTGGTTTAAATTTCAAAGACCCTATTCTGCAGCAACTTAAAGTCAGGCAAGCCATTGCGTATGCCATAGACCGCAAACAAATCATCGCAAAAGCCATGATTAAGCATAGCCGTGAAGCTGACATGATTTTACCGCCAGAACATTACACTAACCAAAATAATGAGGCTATAACGCCAAATGACTACAATCCAATCTTAGCAAAACAACTTTTACAAAAAGCGGGCGTTAAGTTGCCACTTAAACTTGTTTATAAAACCTCTACTGATGCACAACGCGTCCGTTTTGCCACTATCTTGCAAGCCCAAATGGCTAAGGCAGGCATAGACCTTGAAATTCGTAGCTTAGATTGGGGTACATTTTTTGCAGATGTAAAACAAGGCAACTTTCAATTATACGGCCTCACGTGGGTTGGTATTAAAACGCCAGAAATTTATGCAAAAGCTTTCGGCACACAAAGCGTGCCACCCAAAGGCTTTAACCGTGGTAGATACGCAGATGCTGAGCTTGATAAATTATTAGCTGATGCGAACTGGCCAGCTGCAACAGCCAGAATTCGTCAGCAATTACCTTATATACCCTTGTGGTACGAAGGGCAGTTCGCCGCAATGCGCAAAGGCATTGCCAATTACAGCTCAAAACCTGATGGAAATTGGGATGATTTGGGTACAATTAGTTATGCGCATTAAAATCTCTATTTCCAATCAAACTCTTACGATCTTCGATAACTTCGGCGACGTAAAAGCTAAATACAGCATATCCACTGCGGCAAATGGCGTAGGTTGCGAGAAAAATAGTGGTTGCACGCCTTTAGGTGAGCATATTGTTCGCGCTAAGATTGGCGCGGATGCTGTGGCTAATGCCGTGTTTGTTGGCCGCAGACCAACGGGTGAAATCTGTACTCCAGAGTTAATGGCGGAATTTCCTGAACGCGATTGGATTTTGACGCGTATTTTGTGGTTAAGCGGTAAAGAAATTGGCAAAAATAGGCTGGGTAATGTGGATACGATGCAACGTTATATTTATATTCATGGCACGCCAGATGACACAGAAATGGGCAAGATTGGCTCGCATGGGTGTGTGCGTATGCGTAACAGTGAGATGATAGCGTTATTTGATTTGGTGGAAGTTGGAACACCTGTGGTGATAGTGGAATGAATTTCCAATCAAAGTCCGTCTTTCTGAACGAACTGAAGAATCCAGCTTTTTATAACCAAAGTGCTGGATCATTAACCAAGTTCAGGATGATAGTTAAGTATGTGATGGCTAGGCAGGCTGGTTCATGTTTTTAATTAAAAAACTATCTAGTTTTGCTACCGTCATTTTTGGTGTATTGCTACTTACCTTTTTGCTGATTCATCTAGTGCCAGGTGACCCTGTGGAAGTGATGCTGGGAGAATCTGCCAGCACGGCTGACCGCGATGCTTTACGTGAAGATTTAGGATTGAATCAGCCGCTCGTTCAACAATTTGGCACCTATTTAAATAAGTTGATTCATGGTGACTTCGGACAATCAATCCATACTAAAACGCCTATTATAGACTTGATTAAAGTGCGTTATCCCGCAACGCTGAAACTAGCATTTTTGTCGCTATTAATCGGGTTGTGTGTCGGCATTCCGTTAGGAATTTATGCCGCGCTTAAGGCGAATCATTGGCAAGATTTAGTAGTGACATTGGTTTCAGTAAGGTTGTCCGCCATGCCTGCTTTTTGGTTAGGGCCAATGCTGATGCTGATATTCGCGGTCTGGTTGGGCTGGTTGCCGGTCAGTGGCATGGAATCTAATGCTTCAATTGTGTTGCCTGCACTAACTTTAGGCTTTGGCTTAAGCGCGATACTCACGCGTATGACACGTACAAGTTTGCTTGAAGTGTTAAATGACGATTATATTCGGACTGCGCGCGCTAAGGGATTAAGTGAACCTAGGGTGATTGTTTTTCACGCATTACGCGCAGCACTTTTACCAATCATCACAATTGTTGGCTTGCAAATGGGTAGCTTGCTAGCAGGTACGGTGATTACCGAGACGATTTTTAGTTGGGATGGTATTGGACGTTTGTTGGTGGAAAGTATTGAAAAAAGAGATTATCCAGTAACGCAAGCTTGTGTGTTAATTGTTGCACTAAGCTATGTGCTGGTAAATTTATTGACGGATATTCTTTATCGATTTGCAGATCCACGTGTGAAGTTTGCGAATTAGTGATGCTAAAAAAAATTTCTTTTATCATTTTAGGGTTTTGGGTGACTGCCGTATTGTTAGGCCGATTTTTTCAGCTAAACCCAAATCAGATTGATTTAACTGCAATTTTAAGATTACCTGATGCTGCCTATTTATTAGGCGCAGATGATTTGGGACGTAGTATTTTAGCGCGTCTATTACGTGGCGTGGAAGTCTCATTTCTAGTGGCAGTCGTTGTTACGACTGTTACTATGGCTATCGGCGTTTTCGTTGGACTTGTTGCTGGATTTTATGGCGGTAAAATAGACCGCATATTGATGCAAATCACTGATATTTTTTTAGCGTTTCCAGGTATTTTGCTCGCAATTGCTTTTGCCGCCGTTTTGGGCCCAGGTTTGGGTAATTTGATGATTGCGCTATGCATCACTGGTTGGGTTAGTTATGCGCGACTCACTCGCGGGCAAGCGTTGAGTTTGCGTAATCGCCAGCATGTACAAGCGGCAGAATCCCTGGGGGCAGGTGTGCCGCGTTTGATATTTCGCCATATTCTGCCTTTATTAGCTTCAATTCTAGTGGTAGAAGCAACATATAGCTTAGCCAGTGTAATGATTGCCGAAGCGAGTCTATCCTTTCTAGGTTTGGGTATTCAGGCGCCGAACGCCTCTTGGGGTGGGATGCTACGCGATGGTGTACGATACATGCTGATTGCTCCGCATTATGTGTTGATTGTGGGATTAAGCTTGATGAGTTTGATTTTAGCGATTAACCTAGGTGGAGACTATCTGCGCGATAGATTAGACGTAAGAATTGAAAGTTAGAATTTGATGAATATTAAAGGGGTAGCATGAGTTTAGGTCCTATTATGTTAGATGTTGTTGGCACGGTGCTAACAACTGAAGATATACGTCGTTTGCAACATCCATTAGTGGGTGGTGTTATTTTGTTTAAGCGTAATTATGAAGATAATGCGCAATTAGATGCCCTGACAGCCAGTATCCATGCGGTTAGACAGCCACCACTTTTAATTGCTGTAGATCATGAAGGTGGTCGCGTACAGCGGTTTAGAGAAGGTTTTACTAAAATTCCACCTATGCGTGAGTTTGGTAAGATTTGGGATAAAAATCCTAAAAAAGCAAAAGAATTGGCAACAGAAGCTGGTTGGATTTTAGCGGCTGAACTACGCGCACACGGCATTGATTTTAGCTTTACCCCAGTGCTGGATATGGACTATGGCGATAGTCTGGTGATCGGCGATAGAGCGTTTCATCTGAATCCGCAAGCCATTAATGATTTAGCATTTGCGCTCATGCAAGGACTTAAAAAAGGTGGCATGGCTGCAGTAGGGAAGCATTTTCCTGGACACGGTTTTGTAGTGGCAGATTCTCACGTGAGCATGCCTATGGATGATAGGGAATTTGACCACATTGCCCAGCACGATATGCAGCCATTTAGAATGATGATAGATGACGGCATACAAGCTATTATGCCTGCCCATGTGATTTATTCTAAAGTGGACGATAAGCCAGCAGGTTTTTCAACGCGCTGGTTACAAAAAATACTGCGAGAGCGTTTAGGCTTCAATGGTGTAATTTTCAGTGATGATTTAAGTATGGAAGCGGCAACCGCAGGAGGTGATGTAACAACTCGTGCATTAGCCGCTTTAAACGCGGGTTGTGATATGGTGTTACTATGTAATCAGCCTGCAATGGTAGATGAATTGCTGGCGAATCTTAAATGGTCGATTTCTGCACAAAGTATTGCAAGGCTTGCGCGCATGCATGGGCAAAGAAACCCGCTAAGTTTAGATAAATTGCATGAATCGGCAGAGTTTGTAAAAGCGGTTCATCAAGTGGCACAAGTGGGCGTTGTAGAGGGTGAGTTGTTTGCTTAGTCGATTCGTAAATGCAAATTGTAACAATTAAATACTTGAAACTTTCTCGCATAGTCGCTATCTTAATACCTGTATAGTTTTTTTTAAATAAAGGAATCAACAATGTTTGATAATACCCCAGTTTTAGGTCGTTCAGAATCGGCTGAGTTGGCAGTTAATAAGGTTTTACGAAATACCTATGCGCTGTTAGGTTTAACAATGATCCCAACCGTCATTGGAGCGTTTATTGGCATGAGCCTTAATTTTTCTTTTGCAGCTGAACATCCGTTTATTTTTGCGATTGGTGCAATGGCAGTGATGTTCGGTATGTTTGCAGCAATTTCAGCTAATCGTAATAGCAGTTTTGGTGTTGTTTTGTTATTAGGACTTACATTCTTATTGGGCTTAATGCTTGGGCCAATTTTGCAGCATGCGTTGCATTTGCAAAATGGTGCTCAGATAGTAGGGCTAGCAGCTGGAGGTACAGGCATCATTCTTTTAACTTTAGCGAGTATCGCAACTACGACTAAAAAAGATTTTAGCTTTATGGGAAAATTCTTATTAGTTGGTATTATTTTGCTGATTGTGGCTTCTTTAGCTAACATCTTTTTACAAATTCCAGCCATGGCATTAGCATTATCAGCAATTGGCGTAATTTTATTCTCAGGCTTTATTTTGTACGATGTAAGCCGTATTGTGAATGGTGGTGAAACTAATTATGTAATGGCAACGTTAGGTCTTTATATGAGTATTTATAACCTCTTTACTAGTTTGCTTCATTTATTAATGGGCTTAATGGGCAGCAATGACTAAGTCAATTTATTAAAATGCAAGTATATAAACCCGCAAAAAATGCGGGTTTTTTTATATTATTTTTTTCGACGCCCACTAAAAAAATTAGATAATGCCAATCCGCATTCCGAAGCAATTACGCCCCCTGTAATTTCAGTGTGATGATTTAGTTTGGTTTCGGCCATTAAATTGACCACGCTTCCACAAGCGCCTGTTTTAGGATCGCATGCCCCGTAAACTAACCTGGCAATACGTGCATGTTGAATAGCTCCAGTACACATGGCGCAAGGTTCCAACGTTACATATAAAGTGCAGTCAACTAAACGATAATTCCCTAAGTGTTTTGCGGCATCGCGTATCGCAACAATCTCTGCATGGGCTGTCGGGTCATTAGTGTCTATTGGCGCATTTGCACCGCGACCAATAATTTCACCATTTTTCACAATTATTGCACCTACAGGCACTTCACCAGCTTGTGCAGCTTGTTGTGCGAGTTCTAAAGCGAGCCGCATATAGACTTCATCCATAAGGTGGTCGTCTTTAGCTGAGTTGATTATTAGGTCATTTATCATTTATAACTTTAAATTTTTCACTAATTGTTTGAGTAAGTTTAGCGCAGTTTTATTAAAACCATCTATTTCAGATCTGCTATATTGAATTGAGGAGTATAGCGTTGATATTTCCTGAATCTCAACAGAATGACTTGGCAATACGTTTGCAGCGCGATTGCCAAAGTCAATTGCACCTTCATGGGCAGATTTCATAACACCTGCTTTAGATAGTTTTTTAAGGAACTGCTGGTATGTTTCTTTAATGGGGTCTAATGCTACGGAATTATTGCGCAGTAACAAATAACTTATGAATAGCATTAACAGAATTAGTGCGCTGACTAATATCAAACCTAAGTCTTCCCAAACAATATCTTTATGTAGGCTATTTTTAAGAAATTCCAACTGCTTTTGCTGGTCGTAGCCTAATACCCATTGATTCCAGCCATTATTAACTGCATCCCAATTGAGATACATATTCTTTAAGACAGGATAATCTTGCCGAGAAAGTAAAGGTAATAAGTCTGAGTCTGGCAATGCAGATGCAATGCCAGACTCTATTCGACCAGGTGATACTGCAGATGTCGGGTCTATTCGAACCCATCCTTGGTTGGTCAGCCAGACTTCAGCCCACGCGTGCGCATCAGATTGCCTAACGATGACATAATTGCCATTGGGGTTGAGTTCTCCTCCTTGGTAGCCAGTAACAATGCGGGCTGGCACTCCAGCCGCGCGCATTAGAGTGACAAAACTACTAGCATAATGCTCACAAAAGCCACGTTTGGTGTTGAATAGAAAGTCGTCAACAGGTTCTCTCCCTAATATCGGCGGTGCTAATGTGTAAACAAAAGGCTGGTCTCGAAACATCTTGAGCGCTAGTTCGACCATTTCTGAATGCGATTTGTTTTGGCCTACCCATTTGGCGGCTAATTGGTGTGTTTTAGGATTTTCATCATCCATTAGTTGCAACGCTAAAGTGCGCTCGTAGTCATTTAGCTTAGTGCCAAGTTTGTAATTTAGGTAAGAATGACCTTCATAACGTATCCTTGTGCGTATTGGATCTTTAGATAGTGCTTGCATGTCATGATTGATAGATGCGTTTGGCGGTAGTGATTGCGATATAGGATTTGGTAAATCCAGCATGAGAAGCCAGTTGCGATTATGTGGCTCAAGTGTAATGGTGTAGTTCTGGGCTTCGCCATAGGTTTCTAACGTCTCGGCGGATAGATTCAATTTATCGCTAATCATGGTCCAACGGCGACCTTCTTGATGCCACAATACTGGACCACGCCAATAAAGCTGATTATTTGCTGGGATAGTTGATTTAAATTCAACACGAAAAGCCACTTTGCTTGACAAACTAAGCTGATTAATATTACCAGGTTCCATGCTGTCCGATAGCCCCGTCATCCCACTAAATGCATCTTGCGGGATACCCCAAATAGGGCCAGGGATACGAGGGAAAAGAATAAACAATACCAACATGATAGGTAGTGATTGCAATAGTAATTTGCTTGCTAGTTTTATTTGAGTTTTCCATAGGTATGCGTTGTTATGAGTTTGCTTGCTTCGGTGGCTTATCGTGATTAAACAAGTAGTCAGTCCTAATATGGCGAACAGTATCGCTACAAACGCCAAAATTTCTTGTGTAAAAAGTAGGTTATTGATTGTGAGGAAATAACTTAAAATAACCATCACAATGAAGTCACGTTTTGTTTTTGTTTCCAATAATTTCATTGAAACCATTACCGCAAGTAACGCAATACTTGCATCGCGACCGAATAGTGATCCATAGGAAGCTAAAATAGCTATACCACCAGCGATTGTCATGGGTAGACGTAGCCAAAGTTTAGGATAAGCCCATTTATTCATTTCAATGAGATAGCGCCAAATGGCATATATCGCAAAGCAGGCTGGCACCCAATAGTTTAAATTTATTGCATAAAGTGTAAACGTGATGCTAAGCGATAGCAGAAGCCAAACAATCGCTTGCATACTGACTTGCGCATTGTTCATCGCATTTGAATCAGCAGCTTTCTTCATCACATTAAGGCTAGCGCTGTTAGGCATTGATGAAAATGACTATCACCAGAACTTTGGCCAATGCTTAGTTTAGGTAAGCGTAAACCATACTTTAAATTTTGATGTTCGGCATCGATTACCCAACGCGTCAGTTGGCTGATTCGTATTTCAATATTGTTACCTGTGGTCGCATTAAAATCTAACCACAACGCTGAACCAGACTCACCTTGAAACTGTTTGATCAATAAGCCTTGTTCCCGTGAAGAAGCTTTCCAATCTATGCGCTTAGGGGAGTCACCAAATTGATAGTTGCGATGCCCTGCGAAGTCGTGGTCACCTTGTGCTGAAGACGACTGGCCAAAGGCCTCGTCGGCATCTGAGCAGGGGAATATTGTGTCATGTAAGCTTGGGCTAGGATAAATCAGACATTTGTTTTCGGTTTCGGCATATGCCCAAACGTGAAAAAGTGACAGAGGAAATTCTGTGGTAAAAGTAACGCGGGGTGCTTTTAACCAGCCGCGCTTTTCACTGCGTAAAGGCAATTTAAATGTACTTTCACTTAGAGCGGCGATGTCTTGTACATCAGGTTCATGCGCTACAAATTTTGCAAAAATACTGTAACGAGCACGATTATTATCTTCGTTTACCGAGAATTCAAACAGAGCATGCTCGCCTGAGAATACTGGCTTTGTAGTGCGAACGGATATTCTTAAATTCGCTAAATTACGCCATGTGTGCAGCATGCTAACAGAACCTAGACCTGCCAATAAAAATGTCATAGCAAAGCCGAGACTAATAGCGTAATTGATTGAGCCAGTAAGTAGCCCTATTAGTAATAATCCAAATAGCCATCCAAAACGTGTTGGTAATATATAAATATATCTGCGACTTAATGTTGTGGCTGAGTCTATTGTTGTGCTGACGCGAAACCAACTTTTTGGAGAGATGAGTTTAAAGCTGCTGGGTATATTCGAGCTGTCAGCCATGGTAGGGGGTAAATTGATGCTTAAGAAAGTGAATTAATGATGCCTTAAACAGCAACTGCTTTTAGTAGAGAATCAATTTTATCGGCATTACTGGCTAAGCTGTTGTTGCTAATCAATCTGTGATCAACCACGCTAGCTAATATTGCTTGTATATCCTCAGGAATCACATAATCTCGACCTTCTAACAGCGCCCAAGCTTGCGCACATTGTTTTAAATTCAAGCCCGCTCGCGGTGATAACCCTGCATTGAACTGCGTAGATTGTCGCGTATATTTTAATATGGCTTGTAAATAATCAAGCAGTGCATCAGAAACGTGTACTTCTTGGCACGAAGCTTGAAGTTCTTTTAACTGTTTGCTATCAATCATGGCGTTAAGTTTTGCTAAATGCTCACGACCACCATTATTTTGCAATAACTTGCGTTCAGACATTGCATCAGGGTAGTTTAAGGTAATGCGCATTAAAAAGCGGTCAAGCTGTGATTCTGGTAATGCAAACGTACCAATCTGCGTACTAGGGTTTTGCGTAGCAATAACAAAAAACGGCTGAGGGAGAGTGTAAGTCACTGCATCTATCGTTACTTGAGCCTCTTCCATTACTTCAAGCAAGGCGCTTTGTGTTTTAGGCGTAGCTCGGTTAATTTCATCAGCCAATAAAACATTGGTAAATATAGGGCCAGGATGAAACTTAAAGTTTGCGGTATTTCTATCGTAAACAGAAACACCAAGAACGTCGGCGGGTAATAAATCGCTAGTAAATTGCACCCGCTGAAATTGCAAGCCTAATACTTGCGCTAAAGTATGTGCTAAGGTCGTTTTGCCCATGCCTGGCAAATCCTCTATGAGCAAATGTCCTTTAGCCAGTATACAGGCCAATGCAAGCTTAATTTGTTGTTCTTTACCTAAAATAACTTCACTGGTTTTGGCAATAATTGCATCTGTTATTTTTTTCATGTTATTCATATTCAGCGCATGATATACAAAACATGATGATACAGATAAAAGCTATTTAGATGCTTGTTTTTGATTTCAGTTTATAAGTAAGTAAAGCTAAGCTATCACAAATGCTGTTGAAATAACGCATCGGAGGCAGGATGTTGGCGTTTAGATTTATAAAAACAATCTGAATTCTGCAAAAAAACAAAGTGGTGATATCGAGTTTATGGTGAATTTATACTAGAAACTTTACTATTATTTAATTAAACCAATTGATGTTCAGGCTGCGAATTAGGTTAAAAGGTCATCTAATGTGAGCATCTTTAGCTCTTCTATCAGCCACTGTTGTGCTTTCCCACCTTTATTGCTCCAAGCTAAATAACTAGTAATTTTAGGTCTAGTACCTTCTATCTCTTTAATGACTAGCTCGCCACTGGCAACATGCCGTTCGGCCATTTTCTTTGGTAAATAACCTACACCAAGACACGTAATATGCGCTAGTAGCTTGGCCTGCATGTCTGGCACAGTAAGCACATTTTGCCCAATTAAAATTCCAGAGCTAAATGGTGTTAAAACCCGTGAGCTATCAGTTGCAGTTACTGATCGATAATGCATAACGTCTGAATTCTGTAAGGGTTCTTTTAAAAAGGCTAATGGGTGATTGGCTGCTACGGCAAAATGAAACTCCAAAGTGCCAATAGGCTTGGTTGTATAGCTAGCTGAGGGACGCTCACCTGGCGCACCAATGGAGATTGCGGCTCGATCCGTAACTAATGCATCCCAAGTGCCTCCGTATACCTCGCGTATGATTTTTATTCTGGTAGAAAATTTTAGCTCATAAAATTTATGTAAAATTTTGTAAAGTGCATCCAGTGAAAACAATTCACTAATGGCGATTGTTAACTCGGTTTCCACGCCGCTGGCAATCAGTTTTACGTGAGATTCAAGCTCACTAGCCGCATTGAGCAAATAGCGCCCTTCACGTAAAAGTTCTACGCCGGCTTCAGTAAGTTCAGCGCGATGGCCGCTACGGTTAAATAGGGCTACACCCAAGTTGTCCTCTAGCTTACGCATGGTATAAGTAATCGCGGATGGGACACGAAATAGTGATTCTGCCGCTGCGGCGAAACTGCCTTTTCTATCAATGGCGTCTAGTACTTCAAGGGATTCTAAAGATAATTTTATGCTCATAATTCATTATAGTAGTTGAATACTATAGTTGAAAAGTTAATTCTAATTCAATTATTTTGAATAATAGGTGCAAAAAAGAGCGCTTTTAGAAATGGTCAATCTAAAATATAGTCAAAACATGAGTTAAAGATAGCTAGAATTTTAATTCTAATATGGCTTATATGTTGTTTTAGTAAAAAGAATTGCGTGAGCAAGTAATATGAATAGTAAATTGCAAGAAATAAAACAGGTAGTAATTTTTTGAAAACTAGACGTAATATTTTGCGAATTAAAAAATCAGCTGATAGAGGTCACGTTAGCCATGGTTGGCTAGATAGCTATCACTCATTTTCGTTTACCGGATACTATAATCCGGCACAAATGCATTTTTCCGTTTTGCGCGTAATCAACGAAGATATCATTGATCCTGCAGAAGGATTTGCCATGCACCCACATAAGAATATGGAAATTATTACCTATATGTTGCAGGGTGAATTGCGGCATGAAGATAGTCTTGTAAATAGTTCAGATATTAAAGCTGGTGACGTGCAATGCATAACGGCGGGGAAAGGTATTCTGCATAGTGAATTTAATGCTTCAAATATTGATAAAGTCCATTTGCTCCAAATTTGGATATTGCCTGATAAGAAGTTATTAGAGCCAAGTTATAGCTTAAAAAACTTTACAGATAAGCAAAAAAAAGATCAATGGTGTCTAGTTGTTTCTAACGATGGCCGTGATTGTTCTCTAAAAATACATCAAGATATTTCACTTTTTGCGACCATTTTGAATGAGAATAAGTCATTGGAATATCTGTTGCATCAGAATCGCAGCGCATACATTCAAGTAATAAAAGGTGAAGTAGAAGTTAATGGACAAATCTTATCTACAGGTGATGCTGCGATGTTAGATGGTTTTCCTTTAGAGGATGACACCATGTTAACAGTTAAGTCTATCAAACAAGTAGAATTGCTTTTGTTTGACCTTCCTTTGCACGAATCCATCGATATGCTTCAACAATAATGAACATATTCGCTTAATCGAGTGTCTATCTGTTTAGATTCTCCGATTTAAACTATTCGACCTGATAAAATTTGCTAAACTGCATGAAAGCTCAGCATGCACGCGTCTGGAAAAAATCGCCACAATTATTAATATTAGCCAAGGAAGAATTTAATGTTAGATTTATTTAGCCCAATAAAACTAGGCGCTATTAGCCTCAAAAACCGTATGGTGATGGCGCCACTGACTCGCAATAGAGCGGGAGAGGGCGGTGTTCCTCAATTAATCAATACTGTTTATTACGAACAGCGTGCAACTGCAGGCCTGATCATTAGTGAAGCAACACCCGTCTCTGCAATGGCGCATGGCTATCCAGCTTTGCCTGGTATTTATACAGACGCACAAGTTACAGGTTGGAAAAAAGTAACTGATGCGGTACATGCTAAGGGTGGCAAGATTGTTTTGCAACTTTGGCATGTGGGTAGGATTTCTCATCCAAGCTTGTTGCCAAAAGGTGCACAGCCGGTAGCACCTTCAGCCGTTACACCTCAGGGAAAAGCTTTTACCAGGGAAGGGTTAGTTGATTACGTAATGCCTAGAGCATTAAATACAACAGAGTTGCCAGATATCATTAAAGATTATGTGCATGCAACCGAATGCGCCCTCACAGCAGGGTTTGATGGCGTTGAAATTCACGCGGCTAATGGCTATTTATTAGATCAGTTCTTGAGAGATGGTTCAAATAAACGCACAGATGATTATGGTGGTAGTTTTGAGAATCGCACACGTTTGCTGTTAGAGGTCACAAAAGCGGTTGTCGAAGTGATTGGCTCAGATAAAGTAGGCGTACGTATTTCACCTGTTAATCCATTTAATGATATGAAAGATAGCAACCCTCAGGCCCTGTTTAATTATGTTGTTGAAGCACTCAATCAATTTAACTTAGCTTATTTACATGTGGTTGAGGGAGGAATACATGGTGGTGGAATTGCCGATCCATTTGATTTTGTGATGTTAAGAAAACATTGGAAAGGTGCCTATATGGCTAATCTAGCCTATGATAAAGCGCGCGGCAACGATGCGATTGCAAGTGGCCATGCTGATTTAATTGCTTATGGCGTACCTTT
This sequence comes from Methylotenera sp., assembly GCA_030693535.1. The sequence goes on along the minus strand of JAUYAL010000036.1, from coordinate 18,902 downwards.
TATCGCCAATCCAGATTTGGTGGAACGTTACAGAGAAAATTCACCACTTAACCAAGCTGATAGCAAGACTTTTTATGGTGGATCTGAAAAAGGCTACACTGATTATCCATTTTTAACCGCATAATTTTAACGAGAAACCACCATGAATAAACCTGCGATTACTCAAGTATCAATTGATGAAACTATTGCAAATCGTTGGAGTGGGCGGGCTTATGATTCAAATCAAGCTGTTAGTCAAGCGCAGATTATTGCTTTACTTGAGGCCGCCCGTTGGGCCCCATCTTGCTTTGGAGACCAACCATGGCGCTTTATTGTTTGGAATAAAAAAATTGACACACATGCATGGCAGCAGGCGCTTGATTGTTTAGTGCCTAGTAATCAAGCTTGGGCGAAAGACGCGCCATTGCTCATGCTGGTATGTGCTGATACGTTATTTAACCACAACCAGCAAGCTAATCGATGGGCACAGTACGACACAGGCGCAGCAGCAGAGAACTTATGCTTGCAGGCCAGTAGCATGGGGCTGATGGCGCATCAAATGGGTGGGTTTAATGCTGATTTAGCGCGGGATAAATTTAAAATACCTGCGCAATTTACGCTAATGGCCATGATAAGTGTGGGTTATCAGGCTTTGCTTGCAAGCTTGGATGGTGATTTATTAACGCGTGAAACTGCTACACGAACACGTCGCGCACTCAATGATTTGTTTTTCTCAGGGTGTTGGAATGAGCCAATCGAGTGATATTTAGAATAGGCTTGCTTAACTATTATGGCTAGGTCTGCTAAACTCCCATTAGGGCACCTCTATTAATTCAATTTTCGTTGCTATGCCGCGTTGCTCAAAAAATTTATTCTTTATATATCAGATATATACTGCGTCTTAATTTTTTATTCAAGCCTTGCCTAGCTTAAAAACTTGAATTAATAGAGGTACCTATAAGTGATTTAGAATATCAAGTTAACCCATTAAATTTAGGATTCAGTTATGGCAGTTGTCGCGTTGAATAAAGAAAATTTTAAAGATGCAATTGAGAAAAACAATTTTGTGATTGTAGACTTTTGGGCGCCTTGGTGTGACCCATGTGTAGCGTTTACATCCACATTTGAGGTAGCGTCTAATAAAAATCCTGATATTGTATTTGCGATGGTTAATACTGAAACTGACCCTGAAATTAGTGAGTATTTTGAAGTAAAGCAAATTCCAGGTATTTTGGTGATTCGTGAGCAAGCAGGTATTCATGCGCAAGTAGGTGAAATTGGTGCCCCAGCTTTCGATGAAATTATCAAATGGGCGCGTGAGTTTGATATGACTGAAGTACGTGCGTATTATCAGGCTGAATCTCAGAAGGCTAATTAAGCAATCTAGCCCCTCATAAAGCAATTAAAAAGGCGGTTTAAGTCAAGTATTGACACTTAGCCAATCCAATGAGCATTGCAGCCGTTGACGAGGTGAATTTCGCCGAAGTGCAAACGGGTCGGATTCTTGCGGAAATTGTATTGAATGTTGAAATGCTTGGGAGGAATTCGATTCTCTAGAGATCCACTTGGGGAGCATCTCCACCTTCAGAGGGGCTTGTGTTTAAACGCCTTTTTATTGCTTTATGACATAGTTTTGTCTTAGAAAGAACCTGTTGTAATCAGCATGAATAAATAATATGCACCAGCAGCCATCATTAAATACATCGGTACATCACCACTTTTTTTAGTTTCAGATTTGTTTGCAGAACTCATCCAACGGTTTAGTAGCCAAAGAACGAAAATAATAACGGGGATAAACATCATGCTGGACGTAGATTCAAATAATTTAGCAAGACCTTTTTTAAGCCAACCATCATCACGAAACAGCTCCATTGCAAGCCCAACCATACCTACCAGCATTAGAGCCATGCGTCCCGTGGCAGCCATGGAGCTAAAATGGCTTTCTGGTTTAATGTCTTTATTTTTACTATATTTATTCGGATCGACTTTAGCCATACTTGTATACCCCTTAATATAACAAATCTCAATTAGCTGCCAAATACTTAGTAGGATCAACAGATTTACCTTGGCGGCGAATCTCAAAATGTAATTTGACTGAATTACTATCTGAATTACCCATCTCAGCAATTTTTTGACCACGACTTATTTGTTGGCCTTCTTTTACTACAATTAAGCTATTGTGTGCATAGACCGATAAATAAGTCGAATTATGTTTAATAATGACTAACTTTCCATATCCACGCAAATCTGAGCCGCTATAAATAACCTTACCTGAAGCCGCAGCGTTTATATTTTGCCCTGCACTGCCTGAAATATCTACTCCTTTGTTGCCAGCTTCATTAAAGTTTGCAATAACTTTACCTTTGGTTGGCCATGCCCAATCTATATCTTCAGATGATTCAGCATTAGGCTTAGTCTCTGATTTTTGCTCAGTTTTAGTTTCTGGTTTGATATCAATGCTTGGCTTATTAGTTGCTTCGGAAGTGGTTGTGATAGCTGGCTTAGATGCAGTTGCAAACGTTATTGGTTTCTCTGTAATTGGTTTTGCGATTGGTAGTGGTTTTTTTAGGGCATCTTCAGTATAAGGTTCACGAATTGCCTTAGGTTCGGTAATTGCAATGACTGCTTGTGTTGAGGAAGTGATAGTCGTAGTGGTTGATTCTGTGTTGATTGGAGTAATGACTATGTCACCTATCTTGTTCTGCTGATCTGGCTTGATTTCGGCAGTAATTACTTTATCTTTTAATGGTTTGAATTTTAATATTTGTCCTACGCGAATATTGTAGGGGGCCACGATATTGTTGGCTTGCGCAATATCCTTATAGTAATAGCCATGCTCAAGGCCAATACTAAATAAATTGTCACCTTTTTTCACAACGTACGTATCAGGTCGCCAGTCGCCTGCTTTATAGGTAGGCCTAGTTGCCACGCTGTTTTTTTGAGTGCTAGACTTGCTTGCAGGTAGGCGGTCAATAACAGGGGCAGGAGGATTGCTACCACACGCCACAAGGTTGATTAATAGCCAAAATGTAGAGAAATAAAAAGTGCGACGAATTGTTATACGCATTTTTATAAAGTGCCGCCTAATAAAGGTACAAATTTTACGGCCTCTAGTTTTGTTTGACGATATTCTAATTGTGATAATCGCTCAACTAAATATAGAATTTGATCATCCGTGCCAACAGGAATGACCAGACGACCACCGATAGCGAGCTGGTCTAATAAGTCTTGAGGAATGTGGCTTGCGGCTGCTGTGACGATAATTCCATCAAATGGTGCAAATTCTGTGAGCCCCAAATTGCCATCAGCATGACCTAGCTTTACGTTTATGCACTTTAGCTCACGTAAATGTCCTCTAGCTTTCATTACTAGCGGTCGAATACGTTCAACTGAATAGACTTCTTTTGCTAGTTTAGATAACACTGCGGTTTGATAGCCACAGCCTGTACCAATTTCAAGTACTTTGTCTAACGCTCTGCCTTTGAGTAAGCCACTGGCATTGCGTAAAATTTCAGACATGCGCGCCACAATATAAGGCTGAGAGATAGTTTGACCAAAGCCGATAGGTAGTGACACGTCTTCGTAGGCGCGAATAGAAAGTGCTTCATCTACAAAAATATGCCGTGGAATCGCGGAGATTGCAGAAAGCACCACCTCGTCTTTGATCCCTTGTTCGCGCAAACGCACAAGCATTCGCTCACGCGTACGTAGTGAAGTCATACCTATGCCAGTTTGTGTTGATGATCTTAGAATAGCCAAGTTACTTTTGCTTTCCTGCATGATTATTATCAAGGCTTAACCAGTCTTTTACCTGACTAAGTTGAGCATGATTGGTTAAATCAACATGAATCGGCGAGATGGAAACTTGATTGTTTGCAACTGCATAAAAATCAGTGCCATCGCCACCATCATTGGGCTGCCCAGCAGCCCCAACCCAGTAAACTGTTTCATTGCGAGGCGTTTTTAGTTGAATGACAGGTTCTGCTTTGTGGCGCTTACCTAAGCGCGTCACTGCGCGGCCTTGTAGACTGTTGTATGGGACGTCCGGTACATTGACGTTCAGCAGCGTGGGTGATTTGAAGCCACTTTTTTGATAATGTTGTACCAACTCAACAGCGATTCTAGCAGCTGTTTCAAAATAGGTGGAGTTGTGTTGAGACATTGAGATTGCAATGGATGGAATGCCAAGTAAATAACCTTCCATTGCAGCAGCAACTGTGCCTGAGTAAATCGTATCATCACCCATATTAGCACCGTCGTTAATGCCACTGATGACCATGTCTGGCATTGTATCCATTAGACCAGTTAGGGCAATATGCACACAATCAGTCGGCGTCCCATTGACATACAAAAAGCCATTAGCTGCTTTTTTGACGCTTAAAGGACGATCTAAGGTGAGCGAGTTGCTGGCACCACTTCTATTGCGTTCGGGCGCAACCACAGTAATATCGGCAATTTTGGCAATGTGTTCAGCCAAAATATTCAGGCCTGGTGCAAGATAACCATCATCATTGGAGAGTAGTATTTTCATACGTGATTAAAGGAGAACATTTTCATATACAAATTATAGTAGAAGTAGGCGTGTTTAGTACGCACCTTATCTAAAAAGCGCTGAAAAGAGTGGAATTAACCGTGTATTCCAATCATTGTTAAAATGCTCTATCAATTGCAACTAATTTCTTTTAGAGCTGCTTCAGGGAAATCAGATTTTAAATTTTTAATATCTACAATTTTGTCCTCGGAGATATCTTTAAATGTTAGGCTCGCATGCCCTTTACCTTGATTGCGTAAGGCTTTCACAATGTCTTTTACTCCCTTCGCTTTCAGTTCTTTAACTAAGTTGGTAGCGAGTTGCTCGTCTTCAAAAACACCAAATGAAATTGCATTTTTCCATTTAGTATCTTGCACAACAAATAAATCTTCAACTCCAAGCGCATTTAATTCTAAAGCTTTTGCTTGTGCGGCTTCAGCTGATTTGAGGGGGGGCTTATATACCCAAAACCGTTTAGCTTCTAAAGAAGTTTGTTCTTTCACTATTGCTTGTAATGATAATTTAGATGATGCTATTAGCGCATCAGCTACTCTAGCTGATGAAAATACACCCCAGTCAAAGCAAGCGATTTTTTTAGGTAAGATTGTGGTTGGAGTCGCGTTGATATTTGTGATTGTTTGGTCTACGACAAGTGCTGGGGTTGCGGGAGTAGGTATTTCAATTATTTTTTTTGGTAACGCTTCTATTTGTTGTTGAGTTAGCACATTAATTTTTTCAGGGCTTATCGCTAAGTTCGCTACTTTTGAAGTGTTAGGTAAAATAAGGTCTAAGTTAAAATAAGTTAACAAACCTAGATTAATCAAAATCAATAGCCAAACCAACTTTTTCATTGCTGTCCATTCCACCTAAATTTGCTTATGCATAAAATTATCTATCAGATACAGGCCTTGCAGAACTAAATTATCTACGATTAGCGCTTGGTTTGTCACGTTACCTTCAAGATTATCTTTTATTTGCTGTGCATTGCCACCGCTGATGATAATAGTTGGGGGTTGTGTACATTGTGCTTTGAGCGCATTCGCCATTAGCATTATTGCGCCAGTAATCGCTGTTAGCGCGCCTGTGTTCATGGCATCAGTCGTGTTTTTAGCAAAAATATCTTGTTGCTGGGTATTTTTACTCACTATTGGAATTGGCAATTGTGCCGTAGCGCAACCTAAGCTTTTCTGCATTAAATTGAGTCCAGGCAGAATCAAACCACCAATAAATTCCGCATGGTTATTTTTGGAGACTAACGCATCTATGGTGACTGCTGTGCCAGCGTTAACCACTATGCAGGATAATTGCTTGATGTGCCATGCGGCGATTAATGACGCCCAGCGATCAGTACCTAGAGATTCAGGATTTGAATAGCGATTTATCACATTACATATTTGTGATGTGGACTTAATCCAACATATGTTTGATGGTCTAAGTAAAATTTTTTCAGTCAATATAGTAGTACATTGCTCACCAGCAACGTTAGAAATTACCACGCGCTCATAACATAAAATGCTAGGTGAAAAATCTATTGTGACAAGTTCTGTGTTCAAGCAGGCGCCTTGGCTCTGAATTTCAGACGCTGCATTAAACACGGCCCATTTGGTTCTAGTATTACCACAATCGACTGCTAACAACACACGACACCCCTTTGTGCGACAATTTGCCACATTCTCAGTGGATGATTAAGTATATAAAATGTGATTTTAATTAAAACCATTTTAAAGGTAAGGCCATGTTGTTTAGGTATTCAAGGAAATATGTTCTCATTCGTAGCATTCTAACACCATGCTTGCTGGGTATTACACCCATGATTGCTTTCGCAGAACATGCTTTGCCAAGCGTTGAAGTGCGCGCTGAAAGAATACAAGAAAAAAGTGCATCATCGGTGAATACAAGTGATAGTGCTTCATTGTTAAGTGATGAGCCTGGTGTCAGTTTGTATCGTGCAGGTGGCGTGTCGAGCTTGCCTGCTATTCATGGTTTAGCCGATGACCGGGTGCGCGTGAAAGTAGATGGCATGGATTTGATTTCCAGCTGTGCGAATCACATGAATCCTCCGCTTTCTTACACAGCACCAAACAACGTAGAAAATATACAGGTGTTTGCGGGTATTAGCCCTGTTAGCATAGGTGGAGATAGCATTGCAGGAACAATATTGGTTAATTCTGTTACGCCAGAGTTTGCTAAAGATGGGCAAGACCTCTTGATTAAATCCGAGCTAGGTACGTTTTACCGTGGGAATAACAATGCGCGTGGCGTGAATTTATCAACTAGTGTAGCGAATGATAAAGTGTATATGCGCTATACGGGCTCAACGGTTGAGGCTAATAATTACACCGCAGGCGGTAATTTTAAGCCAGCAGGTTTGGCAGCTGTCAATGCCTCTGCTAATAGAGCTAAAGATAGAGGGTATCTTGCTGGCGATGAGGTTGGTTCTAGCTATTATAAAGCACGTAACCAAGCACTTGCGTTTGGCGTAAAGCATGAAAATCACTTATTGGAATTTAAATTAGGCTTACAAGATATCCCTGAGCAAGGCTTTGCTAATCAACGCATGGACATGACGGGCAATAAGGCTGAACAGTATAATTTCAGCTATAAAGGTAAATACGGCTGGGGAGATTTAGAGGCGAGGGCTTACCATGAGCGTGTGCGCCATAGCATGCAGTTTGGTGATGATAAATTGTTTTGGTACGGCGGTGGTGCAATTGCGGGTATGGTGCCAGGTATGCCAATGGATACAGAAGGAAAAACCACAGGAGCCAATATTAAAGTTGATGTTAATCTTTCAGCGCGTGACACTTTACGTGTTGGTGCAGAATATCAGCGTTATCGTTTAAATGATTACTGGCTGGCATCACCACCCTCACCAATGATGTCGCCGAACACTTTCTGGAATATTAACAATGGTCAGCGTGACCGTTATGATTTATTTGCAGAGTGGGATGCAAAATGGAGCGAGCAGTGGTTCTCACAACTAGGTTTGCGCAGTGGTACAGTGAAAATGGATGCGGGAAATGTGCAGGGCTACAACGTAATAATGTATGGTGGGGCGGCGACTACATTTAATAATGCAGACCGCTCTAAAACTGACAACAATATTGACCTGACCGCATTAGCCCGCTTTGCCCCAGATGCCCGCCAAACCTTTGAGGCAGGCTACGCCATGAAAACACGCTCCCCCAATATGTATGAGCGTTTTGCATGGTCAAACAGCAATACCATGGTCATGCACATGAACAACTGGGTGGGTGATGGCAACGGCTATGTTGGAAATTTGAATTTAAAACCTGAAATCGCACATACTTTGAGTGCAACAGGTAGCTGGCATGATTCGGCACAGCAAAATTGGAATTTAAAAGTTACGCCATATTTCACTTATGTGGATGATTATATTGATGCAGTGGCGTGTGCAAAGGTAGGTAAGGTTTGCAATGTTGGCCCAACAGCCAGAACCGATGGTTTTGTTAATTTAAGTTTGGATAATCAATCTGCACGTTTACATGGCGTAGATGTGTCAGGCAAAAAATTATTAACTGCAGGTGGTGGTTTTGGTAACTTTAGTGCATTAGGCGCGCTAAATTATGTACGTGGAAAAAACCGAACTACTGGTGATGACCTTTATAACATTATGCCACTCAACGCCAAGTTTGCAATTGAACAAAAACTAGGTGGCTGGACTAACACTATTCAAGCCAAGCTGGTGGATAGCAAAGATAACGTACAGTCCGTGCGTAAGGAGCTTAAAACAGCAGGATATGGCTTGCTTAACTTGTATAGTAGTTATGATTGGAAGAATGCACGTTTTGACCTTGGCGTTGAAAACGTGTTTGACAAATACTATGCTGATCCATTAGGTGGTGCGTATGTTGGCCAAGGCAGCACTATGGCTTCAAATGCTTCTGCGCCGCGATACGGACTGCAAGTACCTGGCATGGGGCGCTCTGTAAATATAGGTTTAACGCTGAAGTATTAATTTTTTTATTTCGTATTTTTCGTGTGTTTCTTGAATCAACTACTTTTTTCTAGGTTAAATTTAGTTTGTATGGCTTAAAAGCTGCGCAAACTAATTTCACCTGATGAAAAACGATGCTCGCCCAATGCTGTGTTGATTAATAATATGCCATCATCCGCTACATTGGTCACTTTTCCAACCGTTTCTCTGCCGTCAGGGTGTAACATTTTAACGACCTGTAGATGGTAGGCATGGTGCTTTGTCCATTCATCTCGAATGCTGGTAAAGCCCTGTTGCTCAAAGATGCTGAGTACATCAGCTAAGTGTTTAAGTAATACCCCTAGCAATTCGTTTGGGTTGATTGTTTGAGCCGAGACATTGGCTAAATTGAGTGCGCTAGCTAAATCAGTTGCGGGTTGGTCAATGCGCTGTTTAATTTTTGTCGGTAAATTGAGGTTGATGCCAATGCCAATGACGGCGGCGCTTGGCCCTTCCATATCGCCTTGCAGTTCTATTAAAATGCCCGCTAATTTTTCACGGTGCTGATTTTTATCTACAATTAATACGTCGTTCGGCCATTTAAGTTGTGCTTGGTGAATGCCAAAGCTATGTAGGGCACGAATTAATGCAACACCTACCGCCAAGCTCAAGCCAGACAACGCGGATGCGCCACATTGAAATCGCCACAATAATGAGAATGTTAAGCTTACGCCTAAGCCAGCTTGCCAACTGCGACCACGCCTGCCTCGACCATTGGTTTGTAAGTTGGCGGCAATACAGCTTGCATGTGCCTGACCACTACTTAATTTTTTCATCATGTAAGTATTGGTAGATTCTAAATGGTTGTGAATCTCTAACTTAAACCAAGCGCGCTGCTCACCAATTGCGTTTAATACGGCTTGTTCATCCAACAATGTAACAGCTTGCGGTAATTTATAACCGCGCCCACGCACAGAAAAAATCTCAATCCCCAGTTTGCCTGCGTCTTGCAGCGCATTCCAAACGGTGGCACGCGACACTTTTAATTGTCGGGCAATATCTTCACCCGAGTGAAATTTACCGTCAGTAAGTATGCGTAAAATGGGGAAAGTGAGTGCGTTCATATTGTGTTGAAGTTTATCATAAGCAATTATAGGCTTGGCACTAAGTTAGTTAAGGCAAGCGTCGCATCAACCGTGTAAAATAAACATTATTATATTGTTTAATTTTTAAGTAAAACATGTCATCAGAAAAAGCACCCATTCCTTTAGGCTCTAATTTTATTCGAGCGATTGTAGATAAAGACCTTGAGCAAGGCGTTTACGCTTCACGCAAGTGGGCAGGAACACCAGGCGATGCAACGCATCAAGCCATAGGCGCGCCAGACCCAGCTAAAATTCGCACTCGTTTTCCGCCAGAGCCAAATGGCTATTTGCACATTGGCCATGCCAAAAGTATTTTTTTGAATTTTGGTTTAGCGCGCGATTACAACGGCGTTTGCCATTTGCGATTTGATGACACCAACCCAGAAAAAGAAAGCCAAGAATACGTTGATAGCATCACTGATTCTGTTAAATGGCTAGGTTTTGGTTGGGATAACGGTGGTGAAAGTAACTTATATTTCGCCAGCAACTATTTTGACTTTATGTACCGCGCGGCTGAAAGTCTGATTGAAAACGGTCATGCCTATGTGGATAGCCAAAGTGCAGAAGAAATGCGTATTAACCGCGGCACGCTGACTGAAGCAGGTAAAAACTCACCGTGGCGTGACCGCACCGTGGCTGAGAACCTTGCACTTTTCCGCGAAATGCGTGATGGTAAACATGCTGATGGCAGCTTGATTTTACGTGCAAAAATCGACATGGCTTCTCCCAATATCAATCTGCGCGACCCTGCCATTTATCGCGTACGCCGTGCGCATCACCACAATACTGGTGATAAATGGTGCATTTACCCGATGTATACTTTTGCGCACCCAATTGAAGACGCGTTAGAGCAAATCACCCATTCGATTTGTACTTTAGAATTTGAAGACCAACGCCCATTCTACGATTGGCTATTAGAGCGCCTTGCCGAAGTTGGCTTGTTAGCACGCCCACTACCAAAACAATACGAATTTGCGCGTTTAAACCTGACTTATGTGGTGTTATCAAAACGTAAACTTATTCAATTGGTCGAAGAAAAACACGTCAGCGGTTGGGATGACCCACGATTGCCAACGCTCGCAGGCGCGCGTCGCCGTGGCTACGTTGCAGAAGGCTTTAAACTGTTTACGGACCGCATCGGTGTAAGCAAAGCTGATTCATGGATTGACTATTCAACCTTTGAAGATTGCATGCGCGAAGTACTCAACATCAATGCAGGGCGCCGCATCGCCGTGTTAGACCCAATCAAGTTGATGATTGATAACTATACAGCAGGCCAAGTAGAAGATTGTTTTGCACCAAACCATCCTCTAAAACCAGAACTAGGTAAACGCATAGTGCCGCTCACCCGCGAACTATGGATAGAACGTGAAGACTTTATGGAAGTACCAAGCAAAGGCTATTTCCGCCTCACGCCAGAAGGCATGGTGCGCTTGCGTTACGGCTATGTGGTGAAATGCACAGGCTGCGAAAAAGACGCTAATGGCAATGTGACTGTGGTGCATTGCGAATATCTACCAGACACCAAATCTGGCACGCCGGGTTCAGATAGCGTAAAAGTCAAAGGCAATATTCACTGGGTTTCCGCGCAACACGCTTACGAATGCGAAGTACGCTTGTACGATAGGTTGTTCAAAGAAGCGCATGCTGGAGAAGGTGACCGTAACTTTTTAGATGACATCAATCCAAATTCATTCACTGTCATCATCGCGCAACTAGAGCCAAGCTTAAAAGATGCCAAAGCCGAAGACAGCTTTCAATTTGAACGCCACGGCTACTTTGTGGCAGATAAAAAAGATAGTGTGGCAGGTAAGCCGGTATTTAATAGAACGGTGACTTTGAAGGATGCTTGGCAGAAATAAAAATATGCCAACAGCAACTATATAAAATATTTATTGCGTTTTGATATCCCAAAAGATTAAGAACTGCTGAAATGTCCTATTGGATAGGGAAGGCAGTTGCAGGCCCACGTAGTGGATTTGATGATGTATTTGCAAGAGATGAATCTAGAAGTTCTGGTATTTACTTTCCATCAGGATATGATCCAGAATCTAGAAAACCAATAATTTATTTTGGTGAAGCAGAATCAATTAAAGATAGAGTGAAAAGTCATTTAAATAAAGATTACTGGAATCAAATTATTTTCTTTATTAGTAAAGATTAAAACTTAACAAAGGCGCACATTAGATTTTGTGAAGGTCAATTGATAGAAATTGCAAAAAATGTTGATAAAGCAATAGTTAAAAACAGCCAAACAAGCGGCTTAAAGAACCCTGAATCTGAAAGAGAATATATGGAAATCTTTCTTGAAAAACTTCAACAGCTATTACCTGCACTTGGTATTGAAGTATTTGTCCCAGCTTTATCTCATTATCACCATTATAAAAAAAGTGATTCATTGTTGTGCGAAAGTAAAGGTATTAAAGTAACTGCTTATCTATCGTTAAATGGAATTGTAATTTTAAAAGATTCTCAAGCAGTTTTAAGACATAGAGCATCATCATTAAAGTATCCATGGTCAATTACTTTGAAAAAAAGAATTACAGAAGAGGGTTCTTTAGTCAAAGAGAAGGACTATTCGTTATTTTCTATGGATGTTGAATTTTCCAACCCAAGTGCGGTTGAAGCAGTCATACATGGTGGGCAAGCAAACAGGATTACTGCTTGGAAAAACAAAGAAAATAGAAGCCATAAAGAAATAGAATCGGTTTAGATGAATAACAGCCAAGTACTCGTTGATCCTAGCAAAGCCTATCGCCTCCTAAACCACGGTCCCACTGTCCTGATTTCATCTGCTCACAATGACCAACGCAATATCATGGCGGCGGCTTGGGTGTGTGCGTTGGATTTTGACCCACCTAAAATCATGGCGGTGATTGATAAAAACACGTTTACTAGTGAGTTGATTAAGGCGTCTGGCACTTTTGCGATTAATGTTCCGTGTATGGCGCAGGTTGATTTAGCCACCAAACTAGGTTCAAGCTCTGGGCGCGAGTTGGATGGCACCGATAAGTTTGCAGAAAACAAATTAACCACTTTTGCTGCCAAGAAAATTTTTGCACCCTTGCTTGAAGGTTGCGTGGCGTGGCTTGAGTGTAAAGTGATTCCCGAGCCGCACAACCAAAACACCTATGATTTATGGATTGCCGAAGTCGTCGCCGCCTACGCCGATGAGCGAGTGTTCTCGGATGGTCATTGGCATTTTGATGGGCACGATTCCTTAAGAACTATCCACCACGTGGCAGGCGGTACTTTTTTTGCGACAGGTGAATTGTTGCAGACAAAAACCTAAGCTAGTAACAAGTTCAGACTGGCATTACAATGTGTTCATTAAGGTTTAAATTTAGCACATGAAAAAACGCATACACAAACTAAAAAAGCATCTACCTAAAAAATCACACACGTCGGTAGAATCACCCATGTACGTGGGTGATATGGACGAAACCAAGCTAGTTAAACCAGTAATTAGCAAGATGGTGTATGACGCAGAAACCTTGGTGGAATGCGTGCTAACCTTAGAAGAACTAGCCAGCTTTAAACCTGATTCTGGAAAAAGATTATGGCTAAACATTCATGGTGTGCATGATGTTGATTTAATTAAACAAGTGGGCAAAAACTTTAAGCTACATCCGCTGGTGATTGAAGATATTTTAAACACCGAGCAACGCCCAAAAGTGGAAGAATTTGAGGAGTATATCTTCCTTGAAACACGTAATTTTTATTACGATAAAGCCAATATAGAAGCCACGAGTGAGCAAGTTAGCATGGTGCTGGGTCACGACTTTTTGCTGACTTTTCAAGAACGAGCAACAGGTGCATTTGAGCCGATACGTGAACGCTTGCGGGCAACGGGTGCGCAAATCCGCACGCTCGGAGTTGATTACCTCACCTACGCTGTGCTTGATAGTGTGGTTGACCGTTATTTTAATGTGCTTGAAGATGTAAATGAGGCCAGTGAAACGCTTGAAGACCGACTGCTCTCCAAACCCAGTAATAGCGAACTTAACACCATACACCAACTAAAACATGTGAGTATTGAGCTACGCCGTGCCGTTTGGCCGTTGCGCGAGGTGATTAACAATTTAACGCGGAATGAAAAAGGCTTTTTTCAGTCCACAACAATCCCTTACCTGCGTGATGTGTATGATCACACCGTTAATTTTATCGAGTCACTGGAATCCATACGCGACTCCTTAAGCGGCATGATGGACATTTACATGGCAAGTGTGAGTAATCGCGTGAATTTAGAAGTGCGCGCGCTGACTGTAGTGGCTATGTTGTTTATGCCTGCCACGTTGATTGCGGGTATTTTTGGTATGAACTTTGTGCATATGCCGTGGATAGATAAACATAACGGTTTTTGGTGGGCACTTGGCATTATGGCAGGTATCGCGCTAATGATGATTTTAATTTTTTGGCGCAGACAATGGTTGACCAGTAAGACTTAGGCTTTATTTGGCACTTAATTAAAGCGTATCTTTGTCACTTTAGTCTACTAACATTTAATGCTTCTGCACCATGCTATAGTGACGTAAGATTAACATTTAAAATATTTATATTATGATGCGGATTGCAGTATTTAATCAAAAAGGTGGCGTGGGCAAAACCACCACGGCATTGAACCTTGCGGCTGCTTTATATAGGCGTCAATATAAACCTCTTTTGCTTGATATGGATCCGCAAGCACATCTCACGAATATTTATCAAGCGCCTGTAGCTAGCAATCAAAATTTGTTTTCATTTTTCAAAGATAATCTGCCATTAAGTCAGTTGGTGAGAGAGTGGCCTAATGTTGGAGACATTATTCCTTCACATAAAGAATTATTAAAAGTGGATTCTATTTTTGGTAAAGGCCCCGCAATATTAAATCGCACTAAGCAAGGCTTAGATGTTTTTGAAAAAGAATATCCATCAAGACAGGTTTTGATGGATTGCTGCCCCTATTTAGGCGTTCTCTCACTTAATGCTATTTTCGCTGCTGATTTAGTTATCGTTCCGATTAGTTCAGATTTTTTGTCTTTTCAAGCCGCAAAAAAAGTAGAACATACACTGCGTGCGCTAGAACCTGTGCTTAAAAAACGTGTAGAGCGTCGATATTTATTGACTGGTTATGATAGGCGCAGAGGAATGACGTTTGATGTAGAAAAGCAAGCGCGTGAGGCTTATGGAGATGAACTGCTAAAAACTGTTATCTCCGAAAATGTTGCAGTGGCAGAAAGCCCACAATTTAATAAAGATATTTTTAGTTATAGTGCAAATAGCACAGGTGCTGCAGATTATAAAACCTTGCTAGATGAACTTATAGAAATTGAGTTAGTAGGAATACCTAGTCCTTACCTACAATAAGATCCAACACATCTTCATAACTAGCGTGTAATGAGCGATCGAACATTGCTACTTGCGTACTTAGAATCTCGCAGTGATGATACATTTGATTAAGCTTTACTCTCGCTTCATCTTCTGTACGACCATAAATCTGCAAATTATCCACAATCGCTCCATTACGGCTACGAATCTGATATAAATACTTAGTGAGGTTTAGTGGCTGCATAAAATTTAAGCAATTAAGTTCATGTGATCAATATTGCATATTTATTTTAAATATGCAATACATCTAATTGTATTTAAAGGCTAAATGAGAAATTAAAGTTTATTTAATTAGCTGTGCGTACTTTGTACGAATTTTAGCGGCTTTTGGAGCTGCCACAGCCATGCAATAAGGTTGATTAGGATTCTTATCAAAGTAATATTGGTGATAGTCTTCTGCTGGGTAGAAGGTCTCAGCACCATTAATTTGCGTAACAATAGGTGCATTAAATATTTGCTCTGCACTAAACTCAGCAATCATTTTTTTAGCCGCATCATATTGCGCTTGATTTTGGCAAAACACGGCTGAGCGATATTGTGTGCCGATGTCGTTACCTTGGCGGTTGAGCGTTGTTGGGTCATGCGACACAAGAAATATTTCCAGCAAAGTTTCAAAACTTACTCGATCAGCATTAAAGGTGATTTCTATTGCCTCTGCATGGCCAGTGTCTCCATTACAAATGTCATTGTAGGTGGGGTTAAGGGTATGTCCACCAATGTAGCCAGATACTACTTTACAAACACCCTTGAGTTGACTAAATACAGGCTCAGTGCACCAGAAGCAGCCACCAGCGAAAATTGCAATTTGCATGTTATTCATCATATATACCTTATATTTTCCTTAATTTTTCTGTAAGAATTCTAGTCTTAAAATTATGTCAATTTCACTAACAATGCTTAGTCAACTTTTCACTCAAAAAATTACAAATAACTAAATATTTTTAGCATGTCTTTAATCGCACTTTATGTAAATTTAAACTCTTACTTTGCTTCAGTCGAGCAAAAATTGTGCCCTGAACTGCGTGGCAAGACAGTCGGCGTGCTGGCGGTGATGGTAGAAACGACTTGTTGTATTGTCACAAGTTATGACACAAAAGCGTTTGGTATTAAAACTGGCGCGCTGGTGAAAGAGGCGCGCAAGCTTTGCCCAGATATGATTTTTTAGAAGCAAGGTCAGCAGTGCGCGTGACGTTTCACTATAAGCTCATCGAAATTGTAGAAAGCGGTACGCATACAAAAAAAGTGCTGTCGATAGTTCAATCGGCATCGCACCGAATACTTTTTTTAGCCAAAACAGCATCTAATATGCAAAAGCTAGATGGTTGTATCATGATTCAGAAAAATGAGTTGCCGCGACGTCTATTTGGCCTAAAGATGCGCGATTTATAAGGGTACTTCTATGAATCTAATTTCCATCGTTACACTGCGTTGCTCGCAAAAAATTATTCCGTTCATATCAAACATATGCGTCGTCATAATTTTCTACTTGCGCCTTGCTTGGCTTAGCAACTTGAATTCATAGCAGTACCCATAAGCTAAAATCTAGCGCCACGGACATTACACACTTTCATGCCGGGATTTTCAGCGGTCATCATATCAATACTACTTACCTTTATTGCCTGGTTTGAGCTCAATTCAGGGCTGATTTCTGGTTTGCTGGCAATGATGTTGCAATCTACACATTTACCTTTTGCTTCCTCATAGCCTCTGATGGCTTCTAAGCCTTTTACATTCGTCATAATGGTTTCATCTAAAATGGCTTCACCCATTTTTGCACCGGTAATATCAGCACCAGTTAAGTCGGCTTTACTAAAGTCTGCACGAAATAAATCAGTATTTCGTAAATTTGCACCTCTAAAATCGGCAAATCTAAAGTTAGAGCGGTTGATGTCAGCGCCTTCAAAATTGGTGTTAGCGAACTTGCCGCCAATGGCGTCAAAACGCATTGCTCCCATCGGTTGGTTGCCAATATCTAAACCAAATCGACCTTTAACAACCTTAGCGTCCTGCATGTTCACATTGCCTAGCGTACCTATCATGCGTGCATTGGTGAGATTGGCACTCTGAAAGTTAGTTTGGTCAAAGATTGCTTGAAATATCGTAGCATCAGTCAAATTTGTGTTACTTAAATCGGCATTCTCTAGGCGCGCTAGGTTTAAATATGCGCCTTGTAAATTAGCGCCTTTCAATGATGCGCCCATTAATTCAGCACCAAAAAAGCTTACATTTCTCATATTGCAGTGGCTTAAATTCATGCCATTAAACACCAAATATCCTGCGTCTTTATTACTCAAATCACAAGTTTTACTGCTAATTTGCTTAAGCGCATCAGCTTGGCTGATTTTTTCACGCTCAGGCTCAGCATTTTTTACATAAAAAGCGGCGGCTTTATCTATAGTGCTTTTTGGATCAAATAAAAATGAATCACGAGCACCTTCACTGCCAAAGCAGTAGGTTTTACCACTAAATATTTCGTTAATATCACATTTTGTTTTAACTAAAGCACCTTTAGATAAGCCTGTGGTGCAATGGTCGCCAAACTCGCCAGCAAAAGCTACGCTGGTAAATGTTAATCCAATGACTAGAAATAATTTCTTAATTGTATTCATGATAAGTCTCCAATGTTCTGCTTTATAGTTTTGCAGTTAACGCATTATTCGCGATAAATAATAATTACTTGGTAACTTATGTCACATAAATATCAATACAAATTTTTTAATGAAAATCATTAGTTACAAATCGTTAACAATTGTTAAGTAGTCTTAATGAAAAAGTGCTGCGTTGTATGACCATCTGCACAATTTTTGGCAGAGATTGAAAGCTAAAATTCAATCAACCGCGCTAAATATCAGCGTAACCAAGTTCTAAATTAATTTTTAGGACCTAAATAGTAGAAGCTTAAATTCTACAAAAAATTGGAGAAATATTATGGGTTATATTAAATTGAACATTTCACAAAACATGCGTGCTAAAGTTTTGTTACCAGCATTATTGGCTACAGTATTTGCAGCACCATCTATGGCGACTGATCAATATAACGATACTGCTCGTGTGATTTCAGCAACACCACAAACAGAGCGTGTGAATGTGCCGCGTCAAGAATGCCGTACGGAGTATCAGCAACAAAGCTATAACAATGGTGGCGATCGGTCAATTGCTGGTGCAGTGATTGGTGGTATTGCAGGTGGTTTGCTTGGAAATACTATTGGCCGAGGTAAAGGCCGCATAGCCGCTGCAGCAGTAGGTGCTGGTGTAGGTGCAATTGCAGGTGACCGTATTGGTAATCAAAATAATCACGGTGTTGGTACACGTTCAGTGCCAGTACAAAGTTGCTATCAAGTAGATAATTGGCAAACGGTAAATTCTGGCTATTTGGTTGCTTATGAATATAACGGCAGAAACTATACTACGGTAACCAATAGCCACCCAGGTCGATATATTGATGTAAATGTCGCAGTATCACCCGATAGTCGTGCAGTGACAAAGATTGGTTATATAGAACAAAATCAATATAATGATTCTAGTTGGGATGATGAGAATGAGCGTCGTGGCCATGGTAAGCACCGTGGCTGGGGCCGTCACCACGAAGGTCGTTACTATTGATTGCATGGCGCCTGTACTAAAAGTTAATGAATTCATAGCGTGGTAAGTTAACCTGGCAGCCTTATAAGCTGCTAGGTTTTTTTAAATTTAACTATATGTTTAATTGAACTTATGTCTGCGCATTCCCCTTCTTAGGCGAATTCCGAACCCGCTTTGAGCAAAGAGGGGGTCAAGCGGACGGTCTTTTTAGTTTTTGCTTCTGATTTTCTCGAATGCTCTAATGTGCCTTGTGCATCCACCTAAGCGCGTACTGTCACAACAATATGTAGCTTAATGTTTAATATGGCATGTAAGCTATATTTATTAATAATTTTAGTACTTACGCCTTAACTAAGTTTGC
>JAUYAL010000027.1 GCA_030693535.1 Methylotenera sp. | reverse complement strand
GCAAAGCTATTTGTCAAAAACTACAATGAACGCACCTCTATTAAGCACTATATTAAACGCAGAGCCTAAAGCTCCTACGCGCTTGCGCGAGATTCCTTACAACTATACTTCATTTTCAGACCGTGAAATTGTCATTCGGTTCTTAGGTGAGGATATTTGGGAAACTTTAAATGAGTTACGTAGTGAACGTAAAACAGGCCGCTCAGCCAGAATGTTGTTTGAAGTGCTGGGTGATTTGTGGGTAGTGACTCGCAACCCTTATTTGCAGGATGATTTGTTAGAAAATCCTAAGCGCCGCAAAGCCTTGATTGATGCACTGCATCACCGCATTGCAACGATCGATGAGCGCAATGCCGGTAACGCAGCTAGTGATAAAGTGCAAAAAATGGTCACTGCTGCAAAAAAAGCAGTCGATAAATTTGCAGACGACTTTCGCCAAACTTATAGTTTGCGCAAAAAAGCATTAGCTAAATTCACCAAAATCACTCGTAAAGATAACGTACAGTTTGACGGTTTAGCACGTGTCTCTCATGTAACAGATGCTACCGACTGGCGTGTTGAGTATCCGTTTGTAGTGCTTAATCCAGATACAGAGAAAGAAATTGCCTACTTGGTTCGTGCTTGTATCGAGTTGGGGCTCACCATCATCCCACGCGGTGGTGGTACTGGATATACAGGTGGTGCTATACCACTTACGCCTATGTCAGCTGTCATTAATACAGAAAAATTAGATCAGCATACAGGCGTGCAAATGCGCACCTTGCAAGGTGTAGCAAGGCAAGTGGCGACCATAGAATGTGGTGCAGGAGTCGTTACACGCCGTGCGATGGAAGCCGCGACGGATGCAGGGCTAGAATTTGCATGTGACCCTACTTCTGCTGACGCAAGTTGTATTGGCGGAAATGTTGCGATGAACGCGGGCGGCAAAAAAGCGGTACTTTGGGGTACTGCTTTAGACAACCTCGCCTCATGGCGTATGGTCACGCCAGATGCCGAATGGCTAGAGGTGGAACGCTTAGAGCATAATCTAGGAAAAATTCATGATATTGCAATGGCGCGCTTTAAGGTGAGCCGTTATGCAGAAGACATGAAAACCTTGCTTGCAGAACCGGAGATTTTAGAAATTGCTGGGCCTAGCTTTCGTAAAGTCGGCTTGGGTAAAGATGTTACCGATAAATTTTTAAGTGGTTTACCAGGTATACAAAAAGAGGGTTGTGATGGCTTAATTACCTCTGCAACGTTTATTTTGCATCGCATGCCGAAGTATGTGCGTACGGTGGCCCTGGAGTTTTTTGGCAATGTTTCGCACGCAGTGCCAGCCATTGTTGAAATTAAAGATTATTTAGATTCGACGGCGAAAAAGGATCCGTTAGTGTTGATGGCTGGTCTGGAGCACATGGATGAGCGTTACGTCAAAGCTGTTGGTTATGCTACTAAGGCCGCACGACAACAACGCCCCAAAATGGTGTTGATTGCTGATATTGCATCTGACGATGAAAATGCAGTAGGCGAAGCAGCTTCGCACATCGTTCGCCTATGCAATGCCCGCGACGGTGAAGGTTTTATTGCAGTATCAGCTGAAGCGCGTAAAAAGTTCTGGCTAGATCGTGCGCGTACAGCAGCCATTGCCAAACATACTAATGCCTTTAAAATCAATGAAGATGTGGTAATTCCATTGCCGCGTTTGGGTGATTATTCAGACGGTATCGAGCGAATTAATATTGAACTTTCAATCAAGAACAAGCTGCAATTGCTGGATGCTCTAGAGGCTTTCATGCAAGGTGATCTCCCACTGCAAGCCGATGAAGATGGCAATGCCGATGTGCAATTGGTGCAATCAAAACAACTCATCGCATTGCAGTTGTTACGTGATTTACGCTCTAAATGGCGCATGATTTTGAATACGCTGGACGACTCAGTGAACGTGCTCGGTCAGCTTGGTGATTCACTTAGTCAGTATGAAACCGTGTTCCGTGCTGTGCAGTCTTACGATTTACGCATTTCATGGAGGCGAGAGCTTAAACGCCCAATGGCGGATATTTTTGCAGGCCGTGAGTATCAAAAAATATTAAATCGTTGTGACGAGATTCATAAGACCGTGCTCAAAGGCCGCGTATTCATTGCCCTGCACATGCATGCGGGTGACGGCAACGTGCACACTAATATTCCAGTCAATTCTGATGATTACGAAATGATGAAGACGGCGCATGAAGCGGTTGCTCGTGTCATGACGCTAGCTAAGGATCTAGATGGTGTGATTTCAGGTGAGCATGGTATTGGCATCACTAAAATGGAGTTTTTGGAAACTTCAACCATTGAAGCCTTTACCAAGTATAAAAATAAAGTAGATCCTAACGGTCATTTTAACAAAGGTAAGTTAATGGCGGGCTCTGGGCTTGAGAATGCCTATACGCCCAGCTTTGGTTTACTTGAGCAAGAGTCTATTATCATGGAGCAATCTGCCATTGGTGAGATTGCAGACTCGATCAGTGATTGTTTGCGTTGTGGTAAATGTAAGCCTGTCTGTACCACGCATGTGCCAAGAGCTAATTTGTTATATAGCCCGCGTAACAAGATTTTAGGCACCTCTTTATTGATTGAAGCGTTCTTGTATGAAGAGCAAACGCGGCGCGGTATTTCTCTTAAACACTTTGATGAGTTTAACGATGTGGCTGACCATTGTACTGTTTGCCATCGATGCCTAAATCCGTGCCCCGTAGATATCGATTTTGGCGATGTTTCGGTGGCCATGCGTAACTTCTTACGTGAACAAGGTAAAAAGAAATTTAACCCCGGCACTGCACTGGGGATGGCATTCTTGAATGCTAAAGACCCTGCGACGATTAAGTTGATGCGCACATTGATGATTACCATTGGCTACAGAGCGCAGAGTTTTGCGCATAGTTTGGCTAAGAAGTTTCATTTATTAAAAGATAAAATCAGGCCGCCTGCCACGGTTGGTAAGGCCGAAATCAAGGCGCAGGTGATTCATTTTATCAATCGACCGATGCCGAAGAAAATGCCGACTAAAACATCACGTGCGCTGTTAGGCATTGAAGATGACAGCATGATTCCTGTCATCCGTAATCCTAAAATGGTGACTGAGGATTCAGAAGCCGTGTTTTACTTTCCGGGTTGTGGTTCAGAGCGTTTGTTCTCAAACGTTGGCCTAGCTACGCAAGCCATGTTGTACGAGGTTGGTGCCATTACCGTATTGCCGCCAGGCTATTTGTGTTGTGGATATCCACAAACGGCAAGTGGCAACCACGACAAAGGTCAGGAAATTACTACAGAGAACCGTGTGTTATTCCACCGTGTAGCTAACACTTTGAACTACTTAGATATTAAAACAGTGATCGTGTCTTGTGGTACTTGTATGGACCAGTTGCAAAAATACGAGTTTGAGAAGATATTCCCAGGGTGCAGATTGCTAGATATTCACGAATATCTGATGGAGAAAGACGTGAAGCTAAAGGGCGTTACTGGAACAAAATATATGTACCACGACCCATGTCATACGCCGATGAAGACTTATAAACCATTAGAAGTCACTAATCAGTTGATGGGTACGGATGTGCAGTTAAATGACCGTTGTTGTGGTGAAAGTGGTACTTTTGCTGTAGCCCGCCCTGATATTGCAACGCAAGTGAAAATGCGCAAGCAAGAAGAGCTGGAAAAAGGGTTGGGTAAATTGGGTTTGACAGTTGGTCACCCTGAAGAAAAAGTGAAGATTTTGACTTCATGCCCAAGTTGTCTACAGGGTCTTGCGCGCTATGGCGAAGACACTGGGATTGAGGCGGATTACATTGTGGTTGAGATGGCGAAACATATTCTTGGTGAGAATTGGATGCAGGAATATGTAGCACGTGTGAATAATGGCGGGATTGAGAAGGTGTTGTTGTAACAGTTACCTTATGTAAAGGCATGAAAGTTTGCGACCTTTAAAAAGGTAGAAACATTGCGGTTGCCAAGTTCTGCATGACGCGTGAAATAAGCCGCTGAGATTTTTCTGCTAATGTGATGGCATATAAGTCTGTGCGGCCTATCATTTTTCCAAACTCTCGCTCAAATGATAAATTTTTATCTTTGTCATTCATTTCATTGCTTAACAAATATAGCGCACCCGTTGCATCGCGCGCATTTGAGAGTTTCCAAGCAGCAATCTCAAGGTTTCTAGCTACGTTATAGATGCTTTGTGGATTAATCGTGTCGGTTAAGTAAAAGTCTGTTTTACCACCATGGGCTTGAATTAGCATGGTTTGAAGCCCAACAATAAAAGGCAGCACACGGTCTCCTTTATATTCGGGCTTGAAAGCTAAAAAAATAGCTTCAGTACCTTGCTTGTTATCAATCTCTTTAAATTGGTAATGGTGTTGTTGCTCACCTTCAAATACCCATTTCACCATTTTTTCAGCATTATCAGAGGTGCTTTTTGT
Organism: Methylotenera sp.; assembly: GCA_030693535.1. The sequence continues at coordinate 20,390 of JAUYAL010000027.1, read as the reverse complement.
AATTTCATGTGGATTACGCTTATAAAGCTTGATCATTAAATTACGCAAGCTCTGCATATTCTCAGATATTTCAACATCGGCCATGCGGTCAGAATCACCTTTGGCTAACTGACTCCCGTAGCTTCTATCGCTACGTTCTGGAACGGCTTTTCCCACAATCGGCGTGTTATTGGCGCAAGACACTATGCAGCAACAAACAAAAAAAAGGATAACAAACTTCATGATAATCATATTTCTTGAGGCTGCATTATTTTAAAAACTGCCGAGATTTAGGAAACACGATGTAAAAGGTACTGCCAAAACCAAATTTGCTGGTGATTTGTAACTTTGCCTGATGGCGAATAAGAATATGTTTGACAATAGACAGTCCTAATCCAGTGCCACCAGTCTCACGACTCCGACTTCTATCAACTCGATAAAAGCGTTCAGTGAGTCTGTCGATATGTTTTTCTTCAATGCCAATACCCGTATCGCGTACTGAAAAAGTGGGCTGTCCGTTTGATAAGCCCCAGTGAATGAATAGTTCACCTGGATTACCATTTTTACTTTCTGGGGTGTAGCGAATAGCGTTGGTCACTAAGTTGCTAAATGCACTTCGTAACTCTTCAACCGATCCTTTCAAGTTGAGTGTTGAATCTGCATCTAGGTGAATCTTGAGCTTGGACTTGTTTAGGCCCTGGCTAAGTCCGACTGCATCATTTTGTATTGTTTTTAATAAGCTGAGCATGTCAATTTCGCTATCATCTGGAATGCCTGTGTTGCTCTCTATGGTCGACAGCATGAGTAAATCTTCGATAATTCGGCTCATGCGGTTAGTTTGTTCCTCCATCATGGTGAAGTAGGGCTTTAATTTCTCAGGTACTGCACCCTCCATATCAGTCAGGGTTTCTAAAAAACCGCCCACTACAGTTAATGGTGTGCGAAGTTCATGCGAGACATTGGCAATGAAATCACGTCGCATCACTTCTACTTTTTCGAGTTGAGTCAAATCGTGACTAATGAGAAGTTTTTGATTGTTAGCGAATGGTATCAGTTGGATTTCAAATATTAATTCTGAATTGCGCCAAGATTTAAGCTTAAACGGTTCGTCATAATCGCCATTATATAAGTAAGCAATAAATTGACTTTCTCGAATTAAGTTAAAGATCGGGAGATTTTTGTCAGTGTTTAAGTCGAGTCCAAGTTGCTTTTCTGCATTTGGAGTACACCATTCAATTTCGTTGTTGGCACTGAGTATTACTAACCCGTCTGGCATGGCGCTCGTTGCTAAACTAAAACGTTCAAGCGCTGAATTTAACTGAGTTTGGTTAAATTGATTATTACGCTCATATTTTAAAAGCGCTCTGAATACGTCTTCCCATAAGCCTGCGCCTTCAGGAACATCATTTAGGTTCGGTTTTTTAAACCATGTGTGTAATTGGTGTAACCAAAAAATATGGCGAATAATATAGAGTAAGAGACCTGTTATAAAAACAAGTAATGCAGTGATAGTGTCACTAATTAGCCACATAAAAATGCAAATTAGGCTAAGTGAACAAATGAATAACCCAGCTTTCCAGCGAATGTCGAGCACAGATAGTTTTTTCAAAAATTTTAATGTGCTTAATTATAGCGAGATTGTGTGAACCTTAAACTTTTTTTACTGCCTAGATTTTGGCTAGGGCGACTCTAATAATTAAAATTTATAAGCCAAACAAGGCGTGAGTGAAAAATCTTGATACCGTATATATCTGATATGTCAGGAATAATTTTCTCGAGCAACAAGGTCTGGTAGCGAAAGTTAGATTATTAGAGGTGTCCGTTAACCGTTATTATTTGATAGTCTATAGCCAGCACCACGTACGGTCTGAATCAGATTCTCATGACCTGAAGTACTCAGTGCGTTACGCAATCGGCGAATATGCACATCAACTGTGCGGTCCTCAACGAATACGCGGTCACCCCATACTTTGTCTAATAACTGGCTACGCGTATGAACTCGCTCGGCATTAGTCATAAAAAAATGTAGTAATCTAAATTCTGTTGGACCTAAATCAATTGTTTTTTGATTGCCAGTCACGCGATGCGTCGTTGGGTCTAAAAGTAAGCCGTTTACTTCAATAGGGTCATCTGTCATTTGCGGCGCGCGTCGACGAAGCACTGCTTTAATTCTGGCGTTAAGTTCACGAGGGCTAAAGGGCTTGGTCACATAGTCGTCAGCGCCGACTTCTAAGCCACGAACCTTATCGTATTCATCACCGCGTGCAGTGAGCATGATGATTGGTATGGATTTTGTGTGAGTATCAGATTTTAATTTACGTGCAAATTCTAGTCCGTTCATACCCGGAAGCATCCAATCCAGTAAAATTAAATCTGGAATGGTTTCACGCATCAAATTTTGAGCAATTTCAACACTGAGCGCTCGTATAGCATTATGCCCAGCTTGCGTGATGTTGAGGGCAAGCAGTTCTTGAATTGCGGGTTCATCTTCAACGACTAGTATATTAGCTGGCATATTCTTCCTTAAGGAAATTTCTAGATTTCACAGAAAATGAGTTTATGTCTTAATTGTGACATTCTAATGACAAATATAAATTGTAAGCATAAGTAAATTGCCATTTTTTTCTATTTGTTACACTATGTTACATAATTACGTTTCATAAAAAACAAAAGTTGTTAAAAGAGGGCGGCATGGCAAGCTTTTTATCTAAAGAACACATTACTGCAAATGCTGGTTTTAATCGCTGGTTAGTACCGCCAGCAGCGCTTGCAGTTCACCTGTCTATCGGTATGGCTTATGGATTTAGTGTATTCTGGAAGCCATTAGGTAATGCCCTAGTAGGTGAAGATGGCACACCACTAAAAGCTTGTGCTGCAGGAGCCGCTAATTTTTCAGATAAGTTAAGTGGTACAGCAAGAGCGTTGTTCGCCACCGATTGCAATTGGACGCAGTTTGATTTGGGCTGGATGTACACGCTATTTTTTGTGTTACTAGGTTGCTCGGCTGCGCTATGGGGCGGTTGGTTAGAACGTGAAGGCCCGCGCAAAGCAGGCTTGGTATCAATGTTGTGCTGGTGTGGCGGTTTGCTTATTTCAGCTTACGGCGTTTACACCCACCAATTATGGATGATGTGGCTGGGCAGTGGCGTGATTGGCGGTATTGGGCTAGGCTTAGGCTATATTTCGCCCGTTTCTACACTCATTAAATGGTTTCCAGACCGTCGCGGCATGGCCACAGGTATGGCGATTATGGGCTTTGGTGGTGGTGCGATGATAGGCTCGCCACTTGCCACTAAGTTGATGGCTTATTTTGCAACCCCTGCGGTTGGCGAAATACAAGGCACTGTCGGCGTTTGGCAAACATTTGTAGCACTTGCCGCCATTTATTTTGTGTTTATGTTGTGGGGGGCATTAGGTTATCGCGTTCCGCCAATAGGCTGGAAGCCTAACAACTGGACGCCGCCAGCGACTCAAAAAAATGCCATGATTTCATCAAAAAATGTACATCTTAGAAATGCACATAAAACACCACAGTTTTGGTTGCTTTGGCTCGTGTTATGTATGAATGTTTCTGCGGGTATCGGTATTATTGGAGCAGCTGCGCCCATGTTGCAGGAGACTTTTGGCGGTGCTTTAATCGGACACTCTGATATTGGTTTTGCTGAAGTTAAAAAAGATGAAGTCATGACAGCCGCGGCGGCGGCTGTTGGGGCAGGGTTTGTAGGCTTAATTTCACTGTTTAATATTTTTGGACGTTTTGCTTGGGCGACATCATCAGATAAATTAGGGCGTAAACGCACTTACTATATATTTTTTATTTTGGGCGCTCTCATGTACTGTACGGCCACTTATGTAGCAGGGTTTAAGTCATTGGCATTGTTCGTAGGAAGTTTTTGTGTCATTGCCTCAATGTATGGCGGTGGATTTGCTACTATACCTGCTTATTTGGCTGATATGTTTGGAACACAGTTTGTTGGTGCAATTCATGGACGCTTACTTACAGCATGGTCTACGGCGGGTATCTTAGGCCCAGTAGTGGTCAATTATATGCATGACACGCGCTTAGAAGCAGGGGTACCTTTTGACCAAATTTACGCGCCTATTTTTGTTGTGTTGGCGGGTTTATTGGTTGTTGGCTTTATTGCAAATGCGCTGATAAAGCCGGTAGATGAGAAATTCTACATGACCGAAGATGAGCTTGAAGCTGAACGTAAGCTTGCACATGAGAAATTAGCTAATGCAAACAATGGCAATAGTTCAAATGGCATCAGTGATTCGGCTAATCACACATTAATGGTTGTCATTGCTTGGACCTTAGTTCTCACTCCGATTAGTTATGGTGTTTGGAGTACGGTGCAAAAAGCGTGGGGATTGTTTCACTAAAATATTTCAACAGATCATTTCTATTCAATTGCACAGGCGGTGTACGGTAAAATAGTGATATGCGGTAAAATACAGCTTTAGATCGTATACGTTAGTAATTAAGGGTAAAGTATGAGAGAAATTGAGAGAAGTCTAGATGGTGCAGGCCTGCAAATTGGCGTGGTGTTATCTAGGTTTAACAGTGATATTGGCGATGGTTTACTAAGTGCATGCACTGTAGAGCTCATAAAATTGGGTGTTGCTAAAGATGCAATCACTATTGTCACAGTGCCAGGGGCCTTAGAAATACCGTTAGTATTACAGCACATGGCGATAAGTGAGAAATTTGATGCACTCGTTGCATTAGGGGCGATTATTCGCGGTGAAACATACCATTTTGAGGTGGTTTCAAATGAATCTGCACGTGGAATTTCTGAAGTACAGTTCAATACAGGTATTCCCGTTGCTAATGCAGTATTAACGACTGAAGACGATGATCAAGCGATTGCACGAATGCATTTAAAAGGCACAGAAGCAGCGCAAGTGGCTATTGAAATGGCTAATTTGATTAGAGCGCTATAATGGTGACTAATGAATTGACCAATGCCAGCCAAAAGCTGACGAGCTTGGTTTTAGACAAAGACGAATTAAAAAATAATCAGGCAAAAAAACCTGCGGCTAAGAGAAATTCAGGTAAAAATCGCAGAAAATCACGAGAGCTTGTTCTGAAGGCAGTTTATCGTGGCATGCTGAATGAATCTGACATGAGTTCAGTTTACCGAGATATGGCAGAAGATCCTGATTATAATAAAGCAGACGAGAGCTATTTTAAGCATTTATTAGAATCAGTCACAAGTCATGCGACTGAGCTTGATGAAAAGATGGCGAGCTTTATCGATCGAAAAATTACTGAATTAAGTCCAGTGGAGCATGCAATATTACGCATATCTGGCTGTGAATTAATGTTTGATTTAAGTATTCCGTATCGTGTGGTGATCAATGAAGGCGTAGAGTTGGCTAAAATATATGGCGGAATAGACGGGCATAAGTACATTAATGGCGTTTTAGACAAACTTGCGGCTGATGTTAGGGAAGCGGAAGTTAAAAAATAATGGCCATTTAAGTAATAATGACTTAAGCCTAAAAGTGCTAGAATTTACAGAGTAAACAAGTTAATTTTAAAAAGGTATATTGTGAAGAAAATCTTTTGGAAATCGGATTGGTTTGCAGGGCTAGTAATTTCTTTAGGCTTTTTACTCGCTTCTAATAGCACCTTTCTACAAAGTTTAGAGCGTAAAGCCTATGATTTAGGTGTGCAGTTAAGCTCGAGAGATGCTGGCGATAAAGTTGCTATTATTGCCATTGACGACCAAAGTATCGCAAATATTGGTCGTTGGCCTTGGTCTCGTGAAGTGCATGCTAAGATCATAGAAAAATTGTCGGCAGGTCAAGCCAAAGTGATAGGTAATACCGTCTATTTCTTAGAATCGCAAATAGATCCTGGTTTAGCTTACATCAACAAAATTTCAAGTTATATTGCAACTTCTACAATCCCATCGGTAGCGCCTGAGGCATCGCAACTTGATGCCATGCTTAAAGAGGCGCAGTCCGCGCTCAATACAGATGAAAAGTTAGCAGCCAGCCTTAAGCGGGCCAAAAATGTTGTATTGGCTATGCCATTCGCAATCGGTGAGCCTCGTGGCAATCCAGATAAACCTCTGCCAGTTTACGTCACCCAAAATGCACTACCAAAAATAGTAGATAGATTGGATGCTGAACAAAATGGCTTATTACCAATTCCTACTGTTTCTGCTATACCACCTATTGCTTTGTTAGGTGAAGCTGCTGTTGCAATAGGCCATTTAAATGCTAACCCCGATGTGGATGGAGCGATTCGCGCTGAGCCCTTAGTGTTGGCATATTATGATCAATATTACCCTTCGTTATCGTTACAAATCGCAGCAAAATATCTAAATTTGGCACCTAAAGATATCGAAATACGTTTAGGGGAAGGCGTCAAACTTGGCAAGCTCAACATTGTGACTGATACCGCGCTACAAATGAATACATTTTTCTACTCAGGTAAAAATGGTCAAACTGCATTTCCAATAGATTCATTTTTTGATGTCTTTAGCGGGAAAATACCTGTCGATAAATACAAAGGAAAAGTTGTATTGATTGGCATGGCAGCTACGGGCGATGGCAGCGATAATCAGATTACCCCTATTTCATCCAGTATGAAGCCGATTGAAACGCTTGCGCATTCAGTAGCAAGCATCTTAAATGAAGATTTTTTTGTATCTCCTGCCTGGGGCACATGGGCGAAGCTGGCAATATGGCTGGTTGTTGCGCTATATTTGATTGTATTGTTCCCAAGACTTAAAGCGGGTACTGCGTTTATTACAACACTGGGATTGTTCCTCATACTAGCGGCAGCGCATTTTGGATTGATGACGCAGAATGGACTTTGGTTGCAATTAGTGATGCCAGCCACTTTGTTGCTATTTGGTCACGCTTTATTGACGACGAAACGATTCTTGATGACAGAGCAAGGCAAAGCTAAGTCTGATTCAGATTCTGCAGAAAGCAATCGTAATTTAGCTTTAATGTTTCAAAGTCAAGGTCAATTGGACATGGCGTTTGACCGTTTTCGTAAATGTCCTATTGATGAAAGTGTGATGGATGGTTTGTATAGTTTAGGTCTAGATTTTGAACGTAAGCGACAGTTTAATAAAGCAGAAGCTGTCTTTGCTTATATGGCAGATCATAATCCAAAATATAAAGACTTGGAGCAACGCATTTCACGCTCTAAAGCAATGGCAGAAACCGTTATTCTTGGTGGATCGGGTGGGACGCGTTCAAATGCGAGTACATTGATTTTGAATGATGGTACGGTTGAAAAGCCTATGCTTGGTCGTTACCAAATAGAGAAAGAGCTTGGTAAGGGCGCCATGGGCGTTGTTTACTTGGGCCGTGATCCAAAAATTAGTCGAGTAGTCGCGATTAAAACCATGGCATTGTCGCAAGAGTTCGAAGATGACGAATTGGTTGAAGTGAAAGCGCGATTTTTCCGTGAGGCAGAAACAGCAGGCAGGCTTAATCATCCAAATATTGTGACTATTTATGATGCCGGTGAGGAGCACGACTTAGCTTATATCTCCATGGAGTTTTTGAAAGGCAAAGACCTTGCGCCACATACCAAGCCTGACAATTTGTTGCCGATTAATAAAGTCGTCGATATTATTATCAAAGTTGCAGAGGCTCTTGATTATGCCCACGCGCAAAATGTGGTACATAGAGATATTAAACCAGCTAATATTATGTATGAAGCTGAAGCAAATGTAGTCAAGGTAACTGATTTTGGTATTGCACGAATTACCGATTCATCTAAAACTAAAACAGGTATGGTCTTAGGTACGCCTAGTTATATGTCACCAGAACAGCTCGCAGGCAGTAAAGTTGATGGACGCTCAGATTTATTCTCGCTAGGTGTGATGTTATATCAAATGACTACAGGGCAACTTCCCTTTACAGCAGAATCTATGGCTAGTTTGATGTTTAAAATTGCCAATGAACCGCATGTAAGTGCTAGTACAATTAATACGTCGATTCCACCTTGCCTAGCCACTATTATTGACCGTATGCTGGAAAAAGTTGTTGATAAACGCTATTCTAGAGGTCAAGAAATTGCTGATGAATTAAGAGCTTGCGCAGAGCAGGTAATGTAATATGAATATGAATAATGTATTGGAAATTGTACGTTTAACCGATGTGGGTATGCAGCGGGACCACAATGAAGATGCAATTGCAAGCGATGATGCAATAGGCTTTGTGATACTTGCCGATGGTATGGGTGGCTATAAGGCTGGTGAAGTTGCCAGTGAAATGGCAATATTAAGTATTACTGCTGAACTAAAAGAAGCAATGGTAACTCATCAGCCTGGTCAAGTGGATTCTGTGCTAGGGCAGCAAGCTGAAGCTAAGTTAATATTAGATGCGGTTAAGAATGCAAATGAAGTGATTTATAGTGTGTCTCAAACACAACCGCAATGTGCGGGGATGGGGACAACGCTTGTTGTAGGATTATTTACCAATAACAAGTTATTGGTTGGACATATCGGCGACTCACGGATGTATCGCCTGAGAAACAAGAGTTTAAGCCAGATTACTGAAGATCACTCTTTACTTCAGGAGCAGATTAACGCTGGCTTGATTACTGCTGAGCAAGCTAAATATTCAGCAAATAAGAACTTGGTGACACGTGCTTTAGGTGTAGATCCAGAAGTCGAACTTGATTTGAAAGAATATGATGTGGAGGCAGGTGATATGTATTTACTCTGCTCTGATGGTTTAAGTGATTTAGTTGAATATGATGTTATTCAAACTACACTCAATTCGCTATCATCAAATTTAGCGGAAGCAGCGCAAGTGCTTGTACAAATGGCAAACGATAATGGTGGGAAAGACAATATTTCTGTCATACTAGTCAAGGTAAATAGGTCATTTGAGTATAAACGAACTTGGATTGATAACTTAGGGCTTGATCGCTTTAACCTTAACAATTCGCAAATCGGTAAATTTTTTGGTTGGTTAAAATAGCAAGGTAGACATTAGGATTAAACATGGCAAAGCTTATTTTTTCTCTTGAGAATACAATTTTAAATGAATACCAACTCGATAAAGAGCGCACTACTATTGGGCGTAGACCGACAAATGATATTCAAATTGATAATTTAGCTGTTAGTGGTGAGCATGCAGCCATCATCAAAATGGGTGAAGACTTCTATATCGAAGACCAATCAAGTACAAATGGTACGCAGGTCAACGACAAAATTGTGAAAAGTCATCTACTGCATCCTGGTGATTTAATTCAGTTTGGTAAATTTCAATTAAAGTATATCAATGAGGCGGCTTTAAGTAGTGATGCTAAGGATGGTGGTGGTACAGATTTTGAGAAAACCATGATGATTCGCCCATCAGCCATGAAGGCGATGACTCAAGCGCAACCAACCCATACGCCTGTTATACCTGCGGTTCCACCAGCACCAATAAGTCATTCAGATCAGCCGTCACCAGTGACAAGCTCAACTTCATCCACTGGTGAGCGGTCACAGATTGTTGTCGGCAGAATTCAAGTGTTAAATGGTTCTAGTGCTGGGCGTGAATTAGTCCTGAATAAAGCACTTACAACACTTGGAAAAACTGGCGTGCAGGTAGCTGTCATTACTAGAAGACAAAATGGCTACTTTATTACCCATGTTGAGGGTAAAGTGTTTCCAATAGTGAATGGTGAATCAACCGGTTCACAAGCATTTTCACTAAGCGACCACGATGTTATCGAGTTGGCAGGTGTAAAAATGGAATTTTATTTAGATAAATCATAATTCATCTACTTAACTTTCCAATATGATTAATACAATTTACCCGGCTCTAATTTTAACTTGTAATTAATTTCAGCAGCATGACGGATAAACAACTCCCTTATTTACTCAAACAACTTGAGCGTCTAAATACTATTGGCGTTGCGCTCTCTGCAGAGCGTGATAACAATCGCCTACTAGAAATGATTCTACTGGGGGCAAAGGAAATCACTAATGCTGATGGGGGGACTCTCTATACAGTAACTGAAGGCAAGCAGTTGAAATTCGAAATTATGAGTAATAAAACACTCAAAATTGCGATGGGAGGTACTACAGGTAAAGTTATACCATTTTTGCCATTGCCCCTGTATTTAGAAGACGGTAGTCCGAATTTAAATACAGTTGCGGCATATGCCACCTTGAATGATAAAACAGTCAACATTCAAAATGCTTATGAGGCGAAAGATTTTGACTTTAGTGGTGCACGTAAGTTTGACGAAAAAACTGGTTACCATTCACAATCTTTTCTTACGATTCCGATGAAAAATCATGAGGCTGAGATTATTGGTGTGTTACAACTTATCAATGCCATTGATCCTGATACTCAAAAAATAATCCCTTTTTCTGTCGCCAACCAAAGTTTAGTTGAGTCCTTAGCTTCGCAGGCTGCCGTTGCGATGACCAATCAAAATTTAATTGAAGGCCTAAAAGGTTTGTTTGAGGCCTTTATTGAATTGATGGCAGAGGCAATTGACCAGAAATCACCTTACACTGGTGGGCATTGCCGTCGCGTGCCAGAACTTACCATGATGTTAGGTCAAGCCGCGATTGATACGAAGACAGGTCCGCTAAAAGACTTTACTTTAAATGAAAAAGAATTCTATGAACTGAAAATTGCTGGCTGGTTACATGATTGCGGTAAGGTCACAACTCCAGAATCTGTGATGGATAAAGCAACAAAATTATCTGCAATTTTTGATCGTATGCAATTGATAGATCAACGTTTTGAACTGTTAAAGACGCAAACCGAGTGTAGTTTTCTTAAGAAACAAGTTGTAGCCCTGCAAGAGGGGCAGCTAGAAAATGGCGCTGAACTGAAATCTAGGTATGAAGCATTTGTGATGCAGTGTGATGAAGATCGTGATTTTTTACGAAAATCAAACTTTGGAGCAGAGTTTATGACACCAGATGATCAGCAACGTGTCCGTGATATTGCTACCATTCCATTTTTTAATTCAAGTGGGCAAACTGTTCCTTTTTTAACGGAAGATGAAGTGTATAACTTGACTATTGATAAAGGGACTTTGACACGTGAAGAGCGAGAGATAATCAATAATCACATCGTCGTCACTATTAATATGCTGGAGTCATTGCCTTATCCGAATGGCTTAAAGCGTGTTCCAGAGTATGCTGGTGGCCATCATGAACGTATGGATGGAAAAGGCTATCCTAAAGGACTCACGCGCGATCAAATGTCGGTGCCAGCCCGTGTAATGGGTATCGCTGATATTTTTGAGGCACTTACATCAAAAGATAGGCCATACAAAAAAGCAAAAACATTGACGGAGTCCTTACATATTTTGGGTAAGATGAAAGTAGATCATCATATCGACCCAGATTTATTTGACATCTTTGTGCGTGAAAAAATATATCTTAAATATGCGCAGCAGTTCCTAGAACCTGAGCAGATTGATGATGTCGATGAAACAAAGATACCTGGATACCAACCTTAAGTTAAGTGAGTTTTAATGATTCGCTCTTACAGCCGAATTGGTCGCATGATAAATAACTTCCCTGTTCGTACCAATCTCCTAATACCCATCGCGTAATTTTGTGCCCATCCAGTTGGATGCTATGTTGATTAGGCCTATGCGTGTGCCCATGAATGAATAATTCTGGGTAATCGTATTTCTTTAATAAATTGAAGACAGCATCTTGGTTAACATCCATAATTTCAGCAGATTTCTTTGACTTTTCAAGTTCACTTCTAGCTCGAATAGTCTCAATTTGTTGTTTTCTTGATTGTAATGGAAGGCTTAAAAACTCTTTCTGCCAGTTCGAGTCTCTTACAAGGCGACGAAACTCTTGGTAAGTTGCATCATCAGTACATAAGTCATCACCGTGGCTTAACAGTGTAGGTTTTCCATGTAGATCTATTAGGCAGGGGTCTTGCAGTAAGGTAAGCTTGGCGCTAATGCAAAATTGAGATGAGATTAGAAAGTCACGATTGCCATGCATAAAATAGAGTTTTACGCCAACATCAGCTAAGGTACGAAAAGCAGAAACAACTGATTGATGATTTACTTCATCAATATCATCATCGCCAGCCCAGTATTCAAATAAGTCGCCTAAAATATAAAGCGCTTTGGCATGCACTGCCGTGTTTTTTAGAAAATTTAAAAAAGCAGCCGTGATTTGTGGGCGGCTTACACATAAATGTAAGTCGGAGATAAATAAACTAAAGTCTGATTTATCTCCAAGGGTCATCATTAATAATTAATCATTGCTAAAATGAAGTACTTAGCAGCGCGACGCTTTTTCAATGACTACATTATCAACTGGCACATCCTGATGACCTTTGCGGCTAGCTGTTTTTACTTTTTTAATTTTATCCACAACGTCCATGCCTGCAGTGACTTTGCCAAAAACGCAGTAACCCCAACCGCTGCTTGTCGGTGCTGAATGGTTAAGAAACTCGTTGTTTCCAACATTGATGAAAAATTGATTGCTTGCAGAGTGAGGTGCTGAAGTTCTGGCCATTGCGACAGTGTACTGATCATTACCTAAGCCATTGTTTGCTTCATTCTGAATCTCATCGTTAGAATTTTTTTGCGCCATATTCACATCAAAACCACCGCCTTGAATCATGAAGTTATCTATGACACGGTGAAAAATAGTGCCATCATAAAATCCATCGTCCACATATTGAAGAAAATTAGCAACGGTAATCGGTGCTTTTTCGGCATTTAGTTCTAAAGTAATTTCGCCAAAATTGGTAAGTAGTTTAACCACAAGATATCCTTAATTTAAAGAGAGAAATAGTAAAAATGTGTATGGTAAAAGTTAAAAAGTAACTTTAACTAGAGCGGTTTAGAATTCAATTTCACTTGGTTAATAATGACCGTTGATTTAGGAACATCATAATAAGGTCCTACATTCATAGTTTGAGAAGCGCCAATATCACGGATAACATCCATGCCCATAAGTACGCGGCCAAACACGCAATAGCCTATTGAGTCTGGATCTGGTCCACGGAAGTTCAGTGGGACGTTATTTTCAAGATTGATGAAAAATTGTGCGGTAGCTGAGTCAGGGTCGCTAGTTCTAGCCATAGCAAGTGTGCCAGGTTCATTAAGCAAGCCATTAGCAGCTTCGTTAATGACAGGCGCTAAGGTTTGTTTCTCAGACATATCTGCAGTGAAACCGCCTCCTTGAATCATAAATCGATTAATTACACGATGAAAAATGGTTTGCTTGTAAAATCCAGAATCGACATATTTCATAAAATTAGCAACCGTTTTAGGCGCTTTTTCTGGATAGAGTTCAACAATAAAATTACCGCGATTAGTTTCAAATGTAAGTTGAGGATTAGCCGCTAGTGCTGCCTTACCCATGACAATGGAGCTTGATATCAAAGCTATCATTAGCAGACTTTTAAGGTGACGCATTTTTATTCCTTTAAAAAACGTTGAATTGATGTCAGTTTCGACTCGGCATTGCTAATAGTGTGGCAATTCTATGATGAGCCTTCAGAGATGATTTTCCAGACATTGTTCTCCTGAATCCAGTATTGACGCTTCTGCATTTTATTATTTAATGACTGGCTTCTGAAGTCTTGTGTGAAATCTACAACAACCAGCTTTTTTTCAGTATTAGGGTAAGCGAACATGCTGATGTCAGATAAAGATATATCAACTTTAGGCTTGTTTTCCTGCACTCTAAATTTATGGTCTGCCCATTTTTGGTAATTGATGCCATCATTTGAGAATGCTTGAGAATAGTGAGATAAGTATTTCGGAGTATTTTGAGACTTCCAGTCAATAAGCCAAGCATCTATAGCGTCTTGTAGTGATTTTTTTACATCGGCTGAGTTATCAGCACTTAGCCATTCTAAGTTGTTGGCAATAATGACAGGGGTTTTGCCTGTTTTTAAAACTGGGGCTAATGCTTTTAAGTCTTGGTTAGTTAAAACAAGGCAACCATCACTTGCCCGCGGTGGCCGGCTATAGGTATCATTTGAAGTGCCATGTAGCCAAATGCCTGAACCGCTTCTGTTATGTTGAGCATCCCACTGGTTAGGGTAATTAAGTGGGTAGGCGCCATCTCCATACATGTCAGCTAAAGGTTGCGTTAGCTTGGCTTTTGCAAAATAAACCCCAAGAGGCGTGCGTTTATCGCCCTCAGATTGTTTATCCACACCATTCTTCCCTACGGTCACATAATAGTCAGTGACATAAATTAATCTGTCGCCATTATTTTTGTATAGGAATAAGCGAGATTTACCAGCATCAACCACGATGACATGACTCTGCAGTGCGTTAGGAGATAATAATAAGTTTGGAACTTTATCTAGTTTTTCATTCGAAAAATAACGTTCAATACGTGCGCGAGCTTCCGCTTGCAAATCTTTAACAGCTTCAGTTTGATTGGCGTCGGCATTGCCAAACGATTGCAAATGCCGTCCTTGTGCCATCAGTAAATCACCACGCACTAAATAGGCAAGCTTGAAGTTTGGAATCTTATTAATTAATTCATCTACGGTATTTAATGCCTGCTGGTTTTTTCCTTGCGTAATTTCTAGCAAGCTTTTAACCAATAAACTTTCTGCCAAATCTGTCAAAGCATTTAGTTTTGGCTTAGGCAATAAGTTGCTTAAGCTATAGCTATTGACTGCCGTAGCGTTCCACGGCATTAATGTAATCGCCGCCAATAGCGCGTATGTTAGACTTTTATTCAGAAGCATCAATTAACAAATTACCTAAAAAAACAGTCATAAAAGTTGTGCGGTGATCATTACAGTACATTTAAAACGCGCCTAGCGCTTTAGAACTTAATTTAAGGATTAATTACTTGCGATTTCTTGTTGAATATACCAGTTGTCGCCTTCTTTTTTCATCACTAATGTTTTAGTTGTGTAGATTGGCTTGCCATCTGCACGATATGCTTGTTTGAAACGTACTTTCGCATTATTGTTATCTATTGAAGTGACATTAATGTTTGAAAGATTGACACTGATTTTAGATGGTTTCAAAATGCGATCTTTACGCTGATCTTCCCAGTCTTTTCTCTTTTGGCCCTTAGCTGGCTGAAAACTAGCGCCGTAACTAGCAAAGTACTGATCAAGATTTTTTGATGACCAAGCTTGAGCCCATGTATTGACAGCTGAGGTTAAAATGTCTTCATCACTTTTCGATGTATCAGCTGAAGTTTTTGTAGTCGCTACATCAACTTTCTTCATGTCTGCTGGGCGAATAGGATTTGTTACCTTAGACTCTGATTTAGTCGAATCTTTAGCTGCGATGCTTGTTTTGTTACCTGTGCCAAATAGGTCTTTAATTAGAGTTAACTTACCTTGAGCACGGGTATTGCTTGTGTCTAATTGCAATGCTTTATCGTAGGCTTCAGATGCCATGCGGGCGTAAATGTCACCTAAGTTTTCATGTGCAGTAGCATAAGTCGGGTGAGTTTTTATAGCAGTTTCAAGTGCTTTTCTTGCTTTATCAAACTGACCCTGGTCTGCGTATAGTACGGCTAAGTTATTATAAGGTTCAGGCAAGTTTGGGAATTTTTCAGTCACATCAAGAAATGTTCTGATGGCTTCATCGCGACGACCTTGTTCAGCCAATAAAACACCTTTCATGAATAATGCCTGTGCATTTTTAGGATTGGCAGTAATGTAGGTATTTAGCCGATCTATTGCAGCTGCGGCTTGACCCTGATCTGCCATTTGTGAAATGTCTTTGAGTTCATCGGCATGCACAGGTGACATCAATAAGCTAATAGACAAAATCAAAAGTGACTTTGTGATTATAGAGTTTAGCAAAGCAATAAATTTATTCATTGTGATATACTTTTTAGTTAACTGACAAAGTGTAATTCTATCAATAGCCTAGCTAACATCCAATAGTTCATTTAGGTTTAATGCACTATATTTCGTAATAACTTTCCAATTGAACGGTTATTTAAGAATTATTTAACTATTTTTTCATTCACTATATTATCTAACACCTTTATCTAGCCATCGATTATGCTAAAAATTTACAACACTCTCGCTCGTGAAAAGCAAACGTTTACACCAATTATCGCTGGAAAAGTGAGTATGTATGTGTGTGGCATGACGGTGTATGACTATTGTCATTTAGGCCATGCGCGTGTGATGGTGGTGTTTGATATGGTCAGTCGCTGGCTGCGTGCTTCTGGATATAATGTGACCTATGTGCGAAACATCACGGATATTGATGACAAAATCATTAAGCGTGCCAACGAAAATGGTGAAACGATAGGTCAGCTAACTCAGCGATTTATCGATGCAATGGATGAAGATTCATCGAAATTAGGTGTAATTCGTCCCGATATAGAGCCTAAAGCCACTGAGTTTGTTGATGGCATGATTCAGATGATTTCAGCCTTGATTGAAAAGGGTTTTGCTTATGTGGCGGCGAATGGTGATGTATTTTATTCCGTCAATAATTTTGAAGGTTACGGTAAACTGTCTGGTAAGTCACTTGAGGACTTGCGTGCAGGCGAGCGCGTGGAAGTCGATACCCATAAAAAAGACCCAATGGATTTTGTACTGTGGAAGTCGGTAAAGCCTAACGAACCCAGTTGGGATTCACCTTTTGGCGGCCCCAATGGTGGTAAAGGCCGGCCTGGCTGGCATATCGAATGTTCCGCCATGAGTTCACATCATCTTGGTGAACGTTTCGATATTCACGGTGGTGGTCAAGATTTACAGTTCCCTCATCATGAAAATGAAATTGCTCAGTCGGAGGCGGCGCATAGCCACGATGGCAAGCCCTGTCAGATGGTAAATTACTGGATGCATAATGGGTTTGTTAGGGTAGATGATGAGAAGATGTCTAAGTCTTTAGGTAACTTTTTTACTATTCGCACCGTATTAGAGCAATATGATGCTGAAGTCGTAAGGTTCTTTATCTTACGCGCCCATTATCGTAGCCCATTGAATTACTCAGACAAACATTTAGATGATGCTAAGTTAGCGCTTACTCGCTTGTACACGGCAATGCGTGGATATACTTTGACTGATTCAGCGATAGATTGGCAACACCCACAAGCGGCGCGTTTTAAAGTGGCGATGAACGATGATTTTAATACCCCAGAAGCGATGGCTGTACTGTTTGATTTGGCTAATGAAGTGAATAAAACAAAGTCTGTTGAAGTTTCTTCTTTGCTCAGAAACTTAGCTGGTGTTTTGGGATTGTTACAGCGTGATGCTAATGAGTTTTTGCAAGGACGTAAAGATTATGTTCACGTTGCTGATCCAGATGAATATAAGGTAAGGGGAGGCGACTTAACATTTTCTTTTAGTGATAAAAGTATTGATGAGCAGATAAATCTGCGAGCTGAGGCCAAAAAATCCAAAAACTTCGCTGAAGCTGACCGTATTCGTAAAGAACTCGCTGATTCAGGTATCATATTAGAAGATAGCCCATTAGGGACGACATGGCGCAGAGCTTAAGATGACAAAGAACAGTGATTGCTACACTAAAAGAAATGAAGCTGGAATCTGCTAGCTTAATAAATTCGAGGGTCGTAAACTAGGTTTAAAACATTAGGCACTTTTCCCAAACATGAACGCTTGATAGGCTAGAAGTCGCACAATATGGATTTGTCTAAAATTTATACTAAGACACCCAAGGGAGCTTATCTCCGAAGTTCTCTATTTGGCGGCCTATCTTCCCACATAAAAAAAGTACTCGCGCAAGTAGATGGAATTTCGAATGCAGGAGAGATACTGTCTCAGCTAAATGATATATCTGAGTCGAAACTAGCCATAGCTTTATCGCATCTTGAACAGAATGGATATATTAAACAAGTCGTAATAACTGGCTGGATGCAAGTCAGTAGATTTTCCCCCATGGTCGTTGAGGAATTTAGCTATTTAGAAGAGATTGAAGCTAAATCTGAACAAGAAAATAAGACTTGGATGAATGATGAAATCAAGGTTCGTGAAGTAGTTGCGCAGATTCGAGCTAAAGAAAAAGACAAAGCTGCAGAAAAAAAACGTATCGAAGCTGATCTTGTCGCTCGTGAGGCAGAAGAGGCTAGAAAAAAATCCGAATTAGAATCTCACATAAAGGCTGAAGAAGAAGCCCGCCAGCAAGCTGAATATAAGTTAAAGGTAGAAGCTGAGGCGCGCCTGAAGGCTGAGCTTAAAATGCAAGAAGATGCAGAAAAAATTCGCATTGAAGCAGAAGCCCAAGCAAAAGAAAGTGAACGTATTGCTCGAGAATTAGAATCTCGCCAGATAGCGGAGGAAAAAGCACGCATTGAACTTGAGTTGAAGGCAAAGCAAAAAGTAGAGCTTAAGGCACGCGTGTTGGCAGAAAAAAATCGTATTAAGGAAAAAGCTAAAGCCGAAGATAAAGAGCGTATTGAAGATGAGCGTATCGCCCGTGAGGCAGAAGAGGCTCAAAATAAATCTGAAGCAGAACAGCAAGCCAAGTTAAAAGAAAAAATTCGCCTAGAAGCCGAGCATCAATCTAAATTAGAAGCTGAAGATCGACTTAAGGCACAGGCGGAAGCTGAAAAGAATCGCATTTATGCGGAATTAAAAGCTAAAGCCGAAGAAATAGAGCGTATTGAAGCGGAGCGAATCGCGCATGAAGCGGAAGAAAATAATAAAATAGCTACGGCTGCAACTATTGCAAAGTTAAAAGAAAATGCTCAGTTTGAAGTGGAGCGTATTGCTAAAGAAAAAGCGGCTACGCAGGCTAAATTGAATGCTGAGAAAACATCTCGCAAAGAAGCTGAGCGTATCTCGAAAGAAAATGAAAAGCTAGCGATTGCAATTCAGAAAAAAACTCAGCAGCAAGCTGAAGAGTTGGATCGCGCGGAGCGCAAACGCTTTGCGAAGGAAGTGAAAGAAAGAAAAGCTAAGATAAACGCTTATGCTAAGCGGTCAGAGGGCGCTCGTACTATAGATGCTGGGAAATGGATTTCAGCCATGCTCAAAATCCTTTTATTATATCTGCCGTTGATTGCTTTATTGCTTGTTGGGCTACTACATTTAATTAATCTCAGCATGTTGGTGAATCCGATTGAAAAGTTCGTTTCAGACAGCCTAGGTGAGCCGGTGACAGTGAATGAGGTGCGTGCTTCTTTGTGGCCAGAGCCGCATCTGGTCCTTGGTAATGTTTCTATAGGCGTAAGCCCTAGCTTAAATAATAAGGAACTTAAAAATACTGGTCTTAAAATAGATTCTATCTATATTTATCCAGTTGTTTCAACGTTATTTGAGAACGTGAAAGTTGTGAACTCGCTCGAAATTAAAGGCATGCAAATTAAGCCCGAAGATTTTTGGTTGCCATTGAGATGGATTAATCACTCAAGTAAGAATGAACATCTAAAAATTGAGCGACTCAACTTTAAAAAAATTATTCTTAAAATTCACGATTTAGAACTTACTCCTTTTGACGGAGCAGTCGGGCTTAGTGAGTCACGCGAATTTGTAACCATGGATTTGACTAATTCTGACAATTCTCTGTCAGTTCAAATTAAGCCACAAGGTCAAGATTTTAGTGTGTTCCTAACCGCCACTAAGTGGTCACTACTCGGCATTCCAAAATTTACGTTCGATGGAATTAATGCGAAAGGCACTTTGAATCAAAACAAGATTGATTTTGGTCAAATCAACGGCAACATTTATGGTGGAAGCCTGACAGCTAAGGCGGTCGTTAATTGGTTTAAGCCATGGGCAGTTACAGGAAGTTATAAGTTGACTAATGCCAGCACATCGCAAATGCTGAGAGCTTTTGGCAGCGGAGGCTCAATAGATGGAAAACTAAATTTAGAAGGAAGTTTTTCTGGAAAGTCTGCTGAATTTACTAAGTTAGCCAATGAAACTGAAGTCATTGCTAGTTTTGGGATTAATAATGGAAAAATCAATGGTATCGACTTGGCGCGTACAGCCATGTCTAGGAGCGATAAATCATTGGCTGGCTACGCGACGAATTTTGACAAACTTACTGGTAATTTAAATGTAAAGAATGGTCACTTTCAATTCAGAAAGCTTGTGCTAAAAAGTGATCAACTTCAGGCTCAGGGCAATGTTGAGATTCAGCCGAATCAAGACATTTCAGGAAATATTAGTACTAATCTTATTGTGCTGTCACGCCGACTAAACGCCAGATTCAATCTAGCGGGTAACGTTAATAACGTGAAGCAAGAGTAACCTGAACTTTAGGGCGACAAATATATTGGCACTTCTACGGGTGTCATAAAATATCACAAACTCTAGTAAATACGCAGTTTAACCAATTGCTTGGAATGGTGACCTTTAAAAATACAAAATACACGAACAAATTTAATCAATTTCACGCATTAACGATGACACACAATAGGTGAGGTTGAAAATTGAAAATCGAAAGATGTGTTTTATTTTCTCCTGGATGAAAAGCTTTTTAGGTTGATTGGTATCACCAGCACAGATTTTCGTCAGCAATGTCA
>JAUYAL010000026.1 GCA_030693535.1 Methylotenera sp. | reverse complement strand
ACTACCCACAAATCACCCAGCACTTCAAACAACATTCTGGCTGAGCGGCCTGTTTTACGTTCACTACGTAACTCATTTAAAGTTTCCCAAATATCCTCACCTAAGAACCGAATGACAATTTCACGGTCTGAAAATGAAGTGTAATTGTAAGGAATTTCGCGCAGGCGCGCCGCAGGTTGTGCTTCTGCATGATGAATGTTGCTATGTAGAGGAGCGTTCATTGTTTTTTTGATCAGAGTCTTTTTAGATAAATGTCTTGATAAATAGAGATGCTAAACTAAAGCTAATTATAACATGTTGAATCACTGCAAATAAGCGCGACCGTTTTGTGGGTATTGGTATTTAATTTATATGAACTTTAACTTAGGAACCTTAGCGGTAAATTAATAATCAAGGTAAACTTCTTATTATGTGTGATATATATATTCAATTAGGCTTAAATGTCTAAACTTAAAGGTAATTAAGCAATGTTATGGATTAAAGCATTTCATATTATTTTTGTTACAAGCTGGTTTGCAGGCCTGTTTTATTTGCCTAGACTCCTAGTCAATCACGCAATGGTGACCGATACAGCCACCTCGGAAAGACTTAAGCTAATGGAGCGAAAGCTTTATCGCTTCATGCTACCATTGGCAATATTGGCCCTTGCTTCTGGCCTTTGGTTATGGCTAGGCTACGGCATTAGTGGGCGATGGATGCACCCAAAATTAACGCTTGTTGTAGTCCTTATCGGCTATCACTTTTACTGCGGAAAACTAGTCAATGACTTTAAGTATGATAAAAATAAGCGTAGCCACGTGTGGTATAGATGGTTTAATGAGTTACCAGTAATTGTGCTCACTATTATTGTCATCTTAGTCATTGTTAAACCTTTCTAAGACTAATTCATTTAAGGTTTATGGATGGCTGTTTTTAATTCACAATGGCTGCTTAATATGCTTGAGAAATCAAGCAAGACGCCTCAAGGTCGAATACTAAGCTTATTTGACATTTTGAGTGATTGGCTGGCTGTACCAGAAATCCAAGTAAACATAACATTGAACTTAGCCACAAACAGGCAACTTGTTGATTTTTGTACACAGCAAGCTGTGGCATTTGGTGCATCTAATCCGTCAATTCTGGCAGAGCATATTATTCTGATTGCACAGAATGCCGTACAGCAGGAAATTAGCCAGCCTGGTGGTGGCAGTTTATTACATGCTAAAAAAGCGGCGAATGCGCTTATCTTGGCACAAACTCAAAAAGAATGGGGTTGGTTGGAAAATATCCGGACTAAACCTCAAGTTTACGGCATAGCGGCAAGTATATTTCTTCTGGCTGGACTAAGCTTAGTATGGTTGCCTCCACTTTTACATAAGAACCAACCACCATTACTAGTTAATTCATTTAATCATGATTTAGCAAAAGTAAGCATCGCTACTGTAAACCCAAGTAACGCAAAACTCAGCGCTTCAGATGCAGCCACTATGTATGCCAAATATGAACAAATGCGTAATGGTACCTGCCAATTCCCAGAAGCATTACAAATTCCAGACAAAGACAAAGCCATTTATTTAGAAAACGTGGTTGGCGGAAAATTACCGACAAATCTAAGTGATTTAGCGATTGCGAATATCTATCTAGCAAAAGTACGTTGCAATTACACGCCAATGTTAATGGCAAACTCTACAAGTTAAAAATAATGTTTGCGCGTATTCTATACAGATTAGTATAATGCAATTATGACTCAACTACGTGAAAAGATACTCGTCACTGCCAGCAACCTATTTCAAACGGAGGGTATTAACTCGACTGGCGTAGACAAAATCGTTGCAGTTGCTGGCACAACAAAAATGACCCTTTATAAATATTTCACTAGCAAAGAGAATTTGATTCTTGAAGTTCTTGAAAAAGGCCATCACGATTTTCAAGCTTGGCTGAGTGAGAAACTTAATAGCAACACTAAAAAACCGAGCGATAAACTACAAAACCTGTTTGAATTTATTGAAGAATGGGTCACATCTCCCAACTTTCACGGCATGGGTTTTATCAAGGCTTCTGCTGAATTTCCAAATGAAGAAAGTCCAGTACATCAACTTTCTTCAGCGCAGTCTCAGCAGTTTAGGCAATATATCAGCAGCCTAGCATCTGATGCCAACATCCAAGATGCCGATGGCTTAGCATTACAACTCTCGCTACTATTTGAAGGCGCTGTACAAGCAGAACAAATGAAGCGTGGCTCTGGCGCAATGAAATATGCTAAAAAAGCCGCAAAAATATTAATTGATGGCGCGATTCAGGCTTAGCATACAAAGCTTATCTTGCATTAACAGCTTCTAATTAAGATAATAGCGTTTTAATTTTAAACGCCAGAAAACTATAGCCAAATGCATACCCTAATCTGTGGCTCACTTGCCTTCGACACCATTATGGTGTTTCAAGATAAATTTAAAAATCATATCCTGCCAGATAAAATTCATGCACTAAGCGTAGCGTTTTATGTGCCAGAGATGCGCCGCGAATTTGGCGGAACCGCTGGCAATATTGCCTACAACATGCAACTACTTGAAGGTAATCCACTCATTATGGCGACAGTAGGTGAAGATTTTTCCACCTACACACAATGGCTTAACCAGCATAAACTCAATACATCTCACATTAAAAGCATCCCTAATAGCTTTACTGCCCAAGCCTTCATTACGACAGATACTGACGACAATCAGATTACAGCTTTCCATCCCGGGGCGATGATAGAGTCTCATCAAAATAGCGTAAAAGATGCTGAAAATGTAGTTCTTGCCATTATTGCGCCTGATGGACGTGATGGTATGTTTCAGCATGCGCGCGAGTGTTTTGAAGCGGGTATTCCATTTTTGTTTGACCCAGGCCAGGGCTTGCCTATGTTTAATGGCGAAGAACTTTTGCAATTTATTGAAATGGCTGATTACTTAGCAGTAAACGATTATGAATCACAAATTATTCAAGACAAAACAGGATTGAGTTTAGATCAACTTGCCGCCAAAGTGAAAGCCTTGATTGTCACACTAGGTGGCGCTGGCTCTCAAATTTATGCCGATGGTCAACGTTTTGATATCCCGTGCGTTAAGGCTATAAGTATCGTTGACCCGACAGGTTGTGGTGATGCCTATCGTGCTGGATTGCTCTACGGCATTGCAAAAGGCTGGGACTGGCCAACTTGTGGTAGGTTGGCATCGACTATGGGTGCTATTAAAATTGAAAGCCGCGGTGGGCAAAACCATAAACCCACTCGAGCTGAGATAGAACAAATTTACACGCAAGCACTAGTCAACGAAACTAAGTTAGATGAAATTAAGTCTTAGAAAAGACACTATTTTTAAAAGGATATTATCGATGAATATTTCAAAAGTATTGGCAATCGGCTTGGTGAGTTTATTTCTCGGTGCATGCGCCAGCTCTAATTCTGGCAGTGTATATAGCCGAGATGATGCGCGTAAAGTACAAACCATTAAAACAGGTGTTGTAGAAAGTGTTCGTCAAGTTAAACTTGAAGGCACCAAATCTCCAGTTGGCACGGTAGCTGGCGCAGCAGTGGGTGGTGTTGCTGGAAGCTCCATTGGGCACGGTAAAGGTAGCGCTATAGCTGCAGTCATTGGTGCCGTTGCTGGCGCATTGGCCGGCTCAGCGATTGAAGAAGGTGTGACGCGTAAAGATGCTTTAGAAATCACTGTTAAAATTGATGGTGGCGCATTGGTCGCTGTCGTACAAGAAGCCGATGAGCAATTCAACGCAGGTGATAAAGTCCGCTTGATTGAAAGCGGTGGAACTACCCGCGTTTCCCACTAAAAAGCCCCCTTCTCAGTAAAGTCCAACTTAAATTGCTTCCATCACACCTGAGACGTTCAACACAAACATCTCAGGTGTACTTTTAGTCCAACATTTTACCCAATTGATAATCTCGTCAATTAACAGTCATATTTCTGTCATCGTTCTTTAATAAACGGTCATTAAAGTCTCCTTAAATTAAAAGGAGATATTAGATGATCAATAAAGAATTGCTCTCGCTTAAAAGTGCCACTAAAAATTCTATAGGGCAAGCTCGTCAACTTACAGAGTTGTCAGTTCTCGATGGAAGAAGCCTTAGTATTAGCCTAGCACGGACCCAACTTGAAATAGAAGAAGCGCAAAGACTACGCTATAAAGTATTTGCTGAAGAAATGGGCGCACAAGTCTTAGGTACGGGTGGGCTTGATGTCGACGGATTTGACCAGTATTGCGACCATTTAATTGTACGTGACAGAGATTCCAATCAAGTGATTGGCACCTATCGAATTTTAAGTCCTTCAAAAGCCAGTGAGGCAGGCGGTTATTATTCAGCCGGGGAGTTTGATTTGAGTAGGCTTGCTCACCTGTTTGACCGTACGGTAGAGGTGGGCCGTGCCTGCGTCCATAAAAACTATCGCAATGGTGGCACCATCACTATGCTATGGGCTGGCTTAGCTAAATATATGCAAATTCACAACTACGAATACATGATAGGCTGTGGTAGCGTTAGTATGGCTGATGGTGGCCATGCGGCTGCAAGTTTATACCAAAGACTTCAAGATGATTATTTATCCCCTATTGAATACCGCGTATTTCCACGCAATCCACTGCTAAACAGCACGTTGCGTAACGATATGCAAGTAGCCTGTCCACCTTTAATTAAGGGCTATTTACGTCTTGGTGCCTACATTTGTGGTGAACCAGCATGGGACCCCTATTTCAACACGGCCGATATGCTGGTAATGTTACCGTTATCTAGAATCAACCCAAGATATGCTGCACACTTTTTAAAATAGTTAAGATTATTTTAATGGAAAGTGCCGTATCGACTTACACTGTGCCTTTACATAAAAAAAGTAATTTCTATACAAACAAAATCACACGCCTCTATAGGATTAGCCGTTTAATTGCGCATACCTTTTTAGGCTTATTTACTGTAACTTTAATCTTCCCCCTAGCGGGCAAGCATTTCAAATTACGGCTGATCAAATGGTGGTGTCAACATCTCTTAGATATTTTTAACGTTGGTGTGATTATCTTTGGAAGCTGCCCACCTTCATACAGAACTGCAAGCAACAATATGATGATTGCAAATCATATCTCTTGGTTAGATATTTACGCAATAAACAGTATTTTGCCAATAAGATTTGTGGCCAAGTCAGACATTAGAAGTTGGCCGG
This sequence comes from Methylotenera sp., assembly GCA_030693535.1. The sequence goes on along the minus strand of JAUYAL010000026.1, from coordinate 189,467 downwards.
TAATTGGCTACCTAGCTAGCAAAGCAAATGTACTGTTTATTGAGCGCGGGAAAAAACATCAAGCTGCACGTATTATGGATATTGTCGCGCTTAGTTTGAAAGCTGGGGATAACCTATGTTTGTTTCCAGAAGGCACCACAACTGATGGCACGGCAATCATGCCTTTTAAAGGCAGTCTCATTCAATCGGCTATTGAATCCCAATCGACTATTTGGCCAGTTGCAATTCGCTATCCACGGCATGATGGAAGTACCAACACGGATCTAGCTTATGCGGGAGAGACAACGCTACTTCAATCAATGAAACAAGTACTATTGCATAAACGTCCAGTGGTAGAGCTTCATTTTCTTACACCGATTTACACGAAAGAATTATATAATGAAGATAAAGATCGCCGAACATTGACCTTACATATTCAATCTCTAATCGCTAAGAAGTTGTCACTCTAGTTTTACAGGCTTATCTATTCGTTTTGGCTTATCTAGCGCATTTGATTGAACTTGAGTAATTGCTTTTGTTTGCAGATTCATCGCAGTCAACTGACCACCCCACAAACAGCCTGTATCCAAAGCATAGATGTTTTCTCTTTGCTGTAGCCCTAACGCAGACCAATGACCAAAAATCACTTGTGACGTTCTTGTTGCCCTATTCTTCACATCAAACCAAGGTTTAAATCCACGAGGAACATCTGACAATTCACCCTTAAAATTAAATTCCATTTCACCTTGCTTAGTACATATTCGCAATCGCGTCAGTGCATTTGTAATTACCCGCAACCGGTCTAAACCTTCTAAGTTTTCATGCCAACTATTTGGCAAGTTACCATACATATTTTCTAAAAACGTTAAGTAATCTACCCCCTGCAATGCATCTTCCACCTCACGTGCATAGCTCAAAACCTCTTCAGCTGTCCATTGAGGTAGTAAGCCAGCATGTACCATGATGTATTTTTCGTTTGGATAAGGCTCACCTTGATACACCAGATTCTGATGGCGAAGCCAATCAAGTAGCACATCCCTGTCAGCCGCTTCAAGCAATGCGTCTAGGGTATCTCCTCTATGCGCTCGAACAAACCCAGCAGCAACTACTAGAGCGTGTAGATCGTGATTTCCTAATACAATCTTCAAACTATCTTGATGCTGATAGCACCATCGTAACACCTCAAGGGATCCGCTTCCTCGATTGATTAAATCACCAACAAGCCAAAGTTCATCATACTGAGCATTAAAATCAATAGCAGTTAACAGCGCCTTAAAAGCATGATAACAACCCTGGATATCACCTATTGCATATGTCGCCATTGATTACCAACCTCAGTTATATTGCCTCAATGAAAAAGCCACTTAATCTCTTAAGTGGCTTTTTCATTCTATTCTATTTGTATCATTAATACTTATTTAACATCTATCTATTCAACAGGCGCGACTGCAGGTGCTGCTTCTGCTGCAGAATCAACCTTAGGCGCAGCAGGCGCAGTAAAGTTAGCGCCGCTAGCATTTGCCATAAATACTACTGCATTTGCAACTTCACTGTCAGAAAGTGCCGCATTACCGCCCTTAGGAGGCATAGTTCGAATCCCATTAATAGCATTACTTACTAGCGTATCGTAACCTTGCGCATTGCGTGGCGCCCATTGGCCTTTATCACCAATCTTGGGCGCATTCATTAAGCCTGCTGTATGGCACATACCACAGACAGCGGTAACTACCTCTTCACCGCTTTTATCTACATGAGGACCCGCATCTGCGGCCGCAATTTCTACTGTAGCAACAGGTTTGATATTCTCTTCAACTTGAGATGATACAGCAGCGGCAGGCTCTACAGTCGCAGGAGGGGCGTCACTAAATGATTTAGCAATTAATGAAATAATCAATGTAAACGCTAAAATAGTGCCTGGAATAACAATAATAAGCTGCCAAAACGTGGAGCCTTTGTATTCATTATGGTCATTGCTCATTATCGCTAATTCCTTTAGATTGTTTATGTAAGTAAATGTAAATGTCATTATACCTGCACTTCTAAATGATGTTAATAAAAGTGCTACTAAAAGAACTTACGCAAGTAAAAAGGCATGAGATGTCATGGTTTGCTATAATGCTCGGATTGTTTGCGCCCGTAGCTCAGCTGGATAGAGTGTTGGTTTCCGAAGCCAAAGGTCGTGGGTTCGACTCCCGCCGGGCGCACCATAAAGTCTTTCGTTGTTGTTCTTATAAGCACTAAAATTACATATTTATCAGCATATTATGTAATTTATTCATTCGCACTTATTCGTAATTATCCTTTTGCATTCGGGGGTAACTAGGGGTAAAATTTGGGGTAACTAGTAATATTCTCTGACTTTAGTCTAGGAGTTACCCCCACATGACGATCACTGATAAAACAATACGCAACTCAAAACCCTTAAGCAAACAACAAAAATTATTTGATGGTGGCGGTCTATTCTTACTTGTTACCCCTAGCGGTGGCAGGTGGTGGCGGCTTAAATACAGATATGCAGGAAAAGAAAAACTATTATCACTTGGCACTTATCCTGAAGTAAGTCTGAAAGATGCGCGTGAACGCCGTGAAGAAGCACGCAAGCAAATTGCTAATGGACTAAACCCCTCAGCAATAAAACAACAATCTAAAATCGACATGCGCGTTAACGCCACAAACACATTTAAAGCTGTGGCCGATGAGTGGATGATTAAACAGGCAAAGAAAAACTCTGAAGCCACACAGAAAAGACACAACCTTATACTTAATAATTGTTTACTCCCATGGCTTGGAAAACGCCCATTGAAAGAGATTAAAGCACCAGAGCTTTTAAGCGCAATTCAACGAATAGAGAGCAGAGGAGCTAATGAGTTGGCTCATAGAGCATTGAGACTTGCTAATAAAGTATTCCTATATGGGATTGTTACTGGTCGAGCTGAATATAACGTTGCCGCTGATTTACGTGGTGCACTTGAGCCTGTAGTAGTAACCCATCGAGCAGCAATAACAGCACCTAAAGAAGTTGGGGGATTGTTACGTTCTATTGATGGATATAAGGGCACTTTCAGCGTTAAGTGTGCCCTACAATTATCCCCTATGTTGTTTACTCGTCCCGGCGAGTTGCGTAATGCCGAATGGGCTGAATTTGACCTTGACATCTCAGAGTGGAACATCCCCGCCGAAAAAATGAAAATGGGCATGGCGCACCTTGTACCATTATCTACACAAGCGATTAAAATATTAAATGAATTAAAACCTCTTACAGGCAGCGGCAAGTATCTCTTCCCAAGCGTGCGAACTAGTGACAGACCCATGAGTAACAACTCAATTAATGCAGCTCTGCGTCGCATTGGTTATGGGCATGATGAAATGACCGCCCACGGATTTAGAGCACTAGCGCGCACTATCTTAGATGAAGTTATGGGATTTAGACCTGACTTTATTGAACATCAATTAGCGCATGCAGTGCGCGACCCTAACGGCAGAGCTTACAACCGCACGGCACACTTAGTAGAACGCCGTAAGATGATGCAGGCTTGGGCTGATTATTTGGATAAGCTTAAAACGGGGGCGGATGTATTACCTATTCGCGCGGAGGTTGCGTAATGAGCAACCTACCTGAACAAATACAAAAACAAGCAGATGAAGCTGACAAACGGATTAAAGCTAAGGCGCGACATTTTGAAAATCACCCCAGAGCCGGCAGACCAAGTGGCAGGCAGCCGAAGACTACAATAATCGTTCCAGTTGCCACCGTTGAGTATGGCACTGATATTGAATTTTATGCGCTTTGTGTTGCAGAAGCTGCACTTGGCACACGAGGTAAGGGCAACAAACGGTTAGGCCGGATTGCGCTATATGTAGATTTGTCTGAGTATTTTTTGAGTCTTAAATGGCATAATATAAAACTTCCCAGATACTCATTGTCTGCTGCACAGTCTTCCACAGAGCTTGAACAAATACTTATTCGGCACGGCTATATCCTAGCTTCACAACGCGGGAATATAGAAAGAAGTGACTTCAGAGAAATTATAGCGAAGAAACTCGCTCGGGTTTTTATCCAAATTGCCGATGCTATAGAATAAGACCCCCTGCAATAATCGATAATTATTTTCTACACGAAGGGAAAAGCGGAAAGTAGAAACCACATGAACAACTGAGGTTTCAAAATGACCAAAACTAATGATTTAAAACCGCGCGAACCGCGTCGACCAATATCCCTACCCGTAAATTCATTGCCTGATGATGCATTAGTCAATATCCAAGTAGTCAGCGATGTTTCCGGTCTCAAAACGACTGCCATCTACGGCAGAATAAAAAAACATAGCTTTCCATCCCCAGAAAAGTTCGGCACTAGATGCACTAGATGGCGACTAGGTAAGTTGCGTCGCTGGTTAGCTGACCCCTGGAACTACGTAGAGACGATTTAATGAATAATAATAATACTGAAGACGCGACGACTCTAATATCCGCTATGTGGGGCAGTGGGGGCAGTTCCCACTTTATAGGGGCTCTCGAAAACAAGCGATTTAAAAATCACCCTGTTAATAATGTTAATGATGCGGTAAATCTGGCGCTAGAGTTAAGCAACCAAGGCATAGACGCATATTTTGCTATGAGTGAGTTTGCAGACCGTAGCAGTAGATTGGCGACTAATGCAGTCGGTGCCAGAGGGTTTTGGCTAGATATAGATTGCGGTCAAGAAAAGTACGATAACGGCACTGGATATTTAACAAAGAAAGACGCTGGTGCTGCGCTAAAAACATTTTGCAAAGATGCCGGACTGCCTCAACCAACTCACCTTGTAGACTCCGGCAATGGAATCCATAATCACTGGGCGCTAGACCGTTTGATACCTCGTATTGAGTGGCAAGATGCTGCACGTAAATTTAAAGCGCTAACAGTTAAGCATGGCCTTACTGCAGACCCTACCCGCACAGCCGATATTGCTAGCGTTTTGCGCGTGCCCTGCACCAATAATTACAAAGATAAGAGCAACCCTAAATTAGTAAAGCTGAAGTATAAAAATCAAAATATAAGTGCTGATGGCTTTATTCGTGCACTAAATCATAGTAGTGAATCTAAAGATATAGGTTTGAAAAAGCTTGGAAATGATTTAAGCACTAGTTCAGTAAAGAATGATGAGAACTACCCTTTCGAAGAGAATAAGGTGGATTTTTATGAAGCCTTGTGCACTGCCTATTCAAATCCAAAATCGCGTGAAGATTGGCGCTGTGGGGTTTGTGCTTTAGCTTACTTAGTAGTTGCAATGGGGTGGCCTGAAAATGAAGCAATAAAAATACGTGAAAGTTGGGAAAATCTCGCTACAGCCGCTGATAAAACAGAAAACGAAACCCAATGGCAAGATACACTAAAACGAACAGTAAATAAGGTTAAATCTGGCGAGCAAACAGTAACTCACCTTTCTATCCTAAAAAAAGCGCGTGAGAATGGTTGGCAGCCAAAGGCTAAAGTTGGCGACTCTGTTGTTGACCGTATGAACCAAGAATACGCATGGATAAATGCAGAAGCGAATATTTATCGCCTAACTTACAGAGATTTCATAACAACCGAAAAATTCAATAATACACATGCTAACCAATTTACAACTGACAGCGGGAATAAACCGATTACAGTCTCTAGAAAGTGGATGAGTGACGCAAATCGTAGACAGCATAAAGGTATTGTCACCAGACCCAATGAACCACTAGTAACGAATGATGGCTACTTGAACAACTGGAAAGGCTTCGCAGTTAAGGCACTTCAGGGTGATGTAACGCCATTCAAAAAGCTTTATACATATTTATTTGGCGAGGAAAGATACCCTCTGCTATGGGTTGCTCATTTAGTACAACATTCAGGTGTAAAAATGTACCCTAGCCTAGTGATATGGTCAACTGAGGAAGGTGTTGGCAAGAATCTACTATTTGAATCTGTTCAAAACCTATTCCCGCCAGAACACGCTACAGTTATTAGTCAGTCCGAAGTAGAGGATGATTTTAGTGGTTGGATTGCTGGCACTGTCTTTGCAATAGCTGATGAAATCAAGGCCGCTAGATCAGACAAAGTAAGAGACAAGTTGAAAATATGGTCTACAGCTACAACACTACGAACGCATGATAAAGGACAGCCAAAACGAGTAGTTCCTAATTTGTTAAATTTAGTATTTTTATCAAACCACGCTGATGGTATGCATTTAACAGATAACGACAGACGATTCTTTATTTGGGAAGTAACTGCAAAACCCTTACCGCAAACCATGATAGATGAGTTTGTAAACTGGCGCGATTCAGGTGGCTTACAGAATTTATTACATTATTTACAAGACACTGATTTAACTGGTTTTGACCCAAAAGGCCGAGCTCCGATGACACAAGCTAAATTCGACATGGTAGAAGCAAGCCGTTCTGATTTAGAAAGATGGTGTAAAGATATTGTTACAAGTGCAATTTCACTAGGTCAAGAAGTAACAACTGCAGAAAAATTATTAAGTACATTTTGTCGAGAATACCCAGAAATGAAAAATTCACCGTCTGTTTCTACAGTCGGAAAAACCATTGCAAGAATGGGTGCCTTTACGAGGAAAAATCAAGTACGCCTATCTAACGGTAGAAAAGTACGTGCTATTGCAGTTAATCGCCCACAGTATTGGGAATCTCAAAATGAGGCTGCATGGAGAGATGAGATTGAACGTAAAACTACATTTGCCTCAGGAGTTGCTGAGAATGCCTCACCAAAATAAAAACATCCGAGGCGCGCTACAACCTAACAACCATGAGGAATTACGAGTTTATACCTCAGTGCCTCACCTACCTTTATATTTAAAAGAGAATATTAGTTTAGTGGTGTCGGTAGTAGAGGTGCGCGCGTTGCAGGTAGAGCGATATGACTTTCAACTGAGGCAGCCGAGGCATTGTTATTTGGCGGGGGGTTTAGGGCATTTTCCTGAGGCACTCAAAGTGAGGCATACCGAGGCGTGTATAGGTTACCGAGGCAAATTAGATAGGACACCTTCATGAAGTCCTATGCAGAACATTTAAGAGCACAAATGCTTGCACGCCAGTCAGTGACGACATTCCCCAGTAATCGTCTAACTAGCTTAGCAAATCAAATTAATGCATGGCATGACAAGCGCACAGTCCCTGAAAGATGGAATCCAGTAATGTTAGGTCGTATCGCTGCACTATTTGGTGTTACACGCGAGCTGGCGGCAATGGCGATGTTGAGTACAGGATGGAAAGAAAGAAAAACTGGGACGACTAGCCTTTGGCTAGCTCCAATAGATTGTAATAAATAAGGAGAAATAATGATGAGTAACAACGAAATTTGGCAATTAAATAATAGAGATCTCGCCTCAAATGAGGTTAAGGAGCTCAATAGCTTTTGTATAGAATTCAATGAAAAATCATTCAGTGAGACTTGTATTAAAGAGGTAGATATTATTAACCAAGGACTAGGGCCAAAAGCTTCAGCAAAACGACGCACGATAGAACTAGACCTTAGCAGTAAAATAAGAAAGGCTTGGCTGGTTCCGCATCATGCAAAACAGTGTTTAGATCACTTAAATAACTTTAAGCAAAATTATGTAGTCGGAACCCCCAGTGAGGGAGTATCTAAGCGAGTAGCAAAACTATACAGCGAACTGGTAGAGCATCGTGGCGCGCGCCTTGACCCTATATTTTCGCCTGATATGCTTGATACATTCAGCGAGTTAGAAGAATACGCAATACGATGGTATAAATGGGCGAAAAACTACCGAAGCATGATTGAATCAGTCGACATTGCTACAGCATACATGACTGGTGATGCGCAAAATAAAATGATCCACCAGCATCACAGAGGAAATTTTAATATGATGTATGACGAACTGGTGATGCTTTTACGAGATTTAATGGCATTGGGTCATAGGAGTGTTTATCGTTGATGGGTATAAAATAGTTTGGGTCCCAAGAAGTTATCAAAATGCAAACTTGATTTGTATTAGTCAGGTGAAACATACATATTATTAGGAAATGTAACTCCCCCAACTCGTATGTTTGCATCACTTACCCCCAGAGCGGTATTAATATCATTTTTAATAGCTTCTTGAAGTCTTTGCTCAAAATTAGGCATCTTTATTGTTGGATTCAGATTATTAATTGTGTTGCTGATTATGTCGTCCAACTGAAATTCATTGCGTCGTATCCGACATGGGATGTAATCATTTTGGAACTCAAGCATCACCCTTGGGATATTTAAAGTATAGTTAATTCCATCAATTGGTGCGAGTTTGCCAGTGAACCTGTTATGAAGTGATAATTTGATAGGTTGCTCTAGTTCTAAATTAATGCATTCATCTGGGCCTGTTTTTATTGTTTGCTCTGCAATCTTGTTGGAAGCTTCTGCTGCTGCTTCTATGGGAGGTGCATCTGCTGCTGGTGCAACTTCCTCTAAAATCACATTCTGTTCATGCATCGTATCTTGATGATAATAATTCCAAGTAAGCACTAAAACCAATGCACTAACCCCATAAAAAATATAGAGATATAAATTTTTATTTACATCATGCAATTTGGGGGCAGTGTATTTATTCGACGGACTTAGCTTGTCAGCCTTCAATATTAATTTTTGAGAATCATAAATCTCGGATAGCTCAGCAACTCGACATTTTATATATCTTGCTGTAGCCTTATCTTTTTCACCATCTACTTCAGCTAAGCATCTTGCCCACAAACCTTTTTTCTGTTTTTTTTCAGTGATTTCTAAAAGAGCTTGCTCATAAAATTCGTCTTGATTTTGGGTATCACCATCAACTTCTTGCAGAACAGTAGCTGTTGATTTTGATTTTTCTGCCACGCTATCTATTACTGATTGTGAGTTTTCTCTGATTGGCGTGGATTTTTTGAAATGCTGATAAATTAAACGGAATCCGAAAGCACCAATTCCAATATTTACAACGGCAATTAGTGTATATGCAAACAAACCTATTTCTGAGTGCATTAAGGGATTAACTATAAATGAGAAAATTAAAAACCACACAGCAAACCAACATAAAAATGCTAACCACTTCATTTTTCCACCTCAATCACAAATTTTTTCTGAGTTAAAGTTTACACGTGTTTTTACGGACTGTGTTCTAAAAGGGATACCTGTCAAAGTCGTACCCCTAACTAAACAGACTGTCCCACCAAGCAATTTAGCGCTCTGTATTTGTAACGCATTGAAGTTAGCTGAAGAAAATGTTATTAAACGTATAACATTGCCTGCTATTGCGACAGGTGTGTACGGTTATCAGATAGAAGATGCTATTGAGATTTTTATTCAAACAGCTAGGAAGTTTCTAAATTCTAAAGTGCTAGAAGAAATTAGGTTTGTATTTTCGACTAATGATAGCGCTGAAATAATGATGTGCAAACTATAGGATTTATTTGTTGATTTAATAAAATTACCTTAAAAGTTAAGGGTATCCGTATTCTGTGATTGATTTGACCAAAAATAACTGAATCATAAAATTACAGTTTAAGTTGATTTACTCATTTTTGAGTGTCAGCTTTTATGCAAACTATTTTGCATAGATTAATGAATCATCTTAGCCAAAATGAATCGTTTGCAATTTAAGGACGTATGACGGCTAAATCCCCATAGCCGACCCTCAATCGTGAACTATATACTTCCCGAATCGACCCAATGCAGCCATTCAGTATGTAAAAATTAGTGTGGGGTATTAACTTTGTATATCCGCAACCGATTTTTGTTTATTGTATAAGTCACTAACCATTGCCCATCTGGCGAATACCCAAGCAGGCGCTGAGACAATGAGTCGATTTTTTGTAACTGTTGCCCAGTTTTTTTATCTTTTACAACAATTACCCCAACTTTACTAGTGTCTTGCCAGCTTGTCTCAATGTGAAATTTATCGGTAGTCAACTCTGAGCTTGTAAAAATTCGCTTATGATTTGCATCATCAATTTTGCTAACTAACTGCCCTGATGCAATATTAAAAGTAAGTGTTCTACAGAAACCATGTACTGTTGGCTTGCCTGTTTCAACCTCACTTGGGTCCGAGACATCAGATGAATTTCCACAGAAAAATAACTGAATTTCTCCTTGCTCAATTTTCTCTGACTGTAATGTAAGGGTGCCTGCAAGATTAGATTGTGTGAGGTCAGGCAAAGTCAATGAAGTATGATTGTCAGATAAATTAGTAGCCACTAAACGATTTTCTTTTTGATAGCCCTGTTGCCATATAAAGACACCCTCATTTGTACTTTGAATACCACGCGCAATCATATTGCCGTTACCAATATTTCCGTAATCACGAATATCCATTATTTTTAGCGTAGGAATGGAAAATTTAACTACCATCACTGAATCTGGCTTGGGATTTGAATAATACTGTCCACAGAGCACCCAAAGACTTTTACTGTCATTTTCAAAAGCCATTGAGTTAATACTGTGATCAAAACAGTCATTTGACCCATGGGTATAATCAGCTAAGATTTTATAGTTGGGTAATTCATACAATCGGAAGCGACTTTGCCTTCTTGTGTAATTAGTATTAGGTATTTTCACCTCTTCCCCACTGGTACGTAACACAAAAAAACGTCCGTCTGGGCTCCATGCTCTATCGTATTGCTCAAATTTACCGATAGGCTCACCAAGTTTGCCAACAGCCTCTCCAGACTGTAGTGAAATCCTTGATAAAATGCCTTCATCGCTCAGCATAAGAAAGCTTTTACTGTCAGGCGTAAAAGTGATGAATGGGTAATGTGGAGCAATATCGACAGTATTGGAATAGCGCAAGATTTCCTTTCCCGTTGATTTATCGGTAGCAAGTGCGAAAGTAAATAACTTGTGCAGTGCTGGGAAGCCTGACTTAATCCCGCCAAAACCTACAATGTAAGAAACAATAGGTGCATAAATAATCAAAGACACCGTAATGGCAATCATTGCGAGCAAACTAATTCGTTTACTATTGAATTGACTGTCCGCAACGGTGACTTTTCTAAATACTTTCAACAACAAAATTAGACCTATTCCACTCGTTGCCCCGAAAACTGCGCCAAGAACTCCAATGTAACTAAGTACTTCAACTCGATACACCCATCCAGTTCCATTTAATGAGCGAACGGGTAAATCATGAAAATGAAATATGAAATAAAGTTGCTCAACTATTGAGGAACAACAAGCGCCAAAGATTGCGGCTAAAATAAATAGATACCATTTAATGCCTGATGATTTACCTAATAGAAACGCAGGTATTATAGTTGTGATAGTTGCACTGAAAGTTACCCAAGCAAAGAGCGTCAGCCAAGGAAGGCTTAATATATTTGTAAAATGAATAGAGGGTAGCGAATTTAAGTGGAAAGCTGCTTGCCAAAATATATGCTGAGGCCTATACATTTTTTCTGCGAGAAACAATAAAACTACAACCATGATTCCCGAGAACATGGATGCGAAATACCATGGAACCAATCCAAGTTTCGGTATTAAGCGCCTTAATGGTATCCACTGCAGAGTTGGAATGATGATAGGTATACCTAAAATCAACACAAAGATTAACGCTCTTATTAATTCAGCATTCGGATCAGTCCGAAGAATCGTTTTCCCAAATGCTGTTCCAACAATAGTGAACAAAACTGGAATCAGAGCAGACACAATTACCCATAACAACCATGTTTTTCGAGTAATTGGAAATTGAAAGGACGCTAAATTTTCCTTATTCATTGTGGTAGGTGTATTCATTACTTAGTGCCTAACGTTTAAGTTAACAGGTTCAGTTTAGCGCAATATTAAGAATACTAAACTAAGTTCATCAAATAGGAAATTTGATGAACTCTAAACGACTGCTATTGACCGAAATTGTCGATCTTGACTGGCCGCTTTGGGCCCGAAGATGAAGTTGACTTGCTAATTTAGTACGACCGCTATGTCCCCCCTAAGCAGAAGTTCACCCTTAATTAGCGAATGTCTCAAATCGGCCGAAAGTAACGATCCTGAGTGTCAGCTATGTAGCATTAGGAACTTTCATATGCCACTGGCTGCTCTATGGCAAGCCAATGTGTACTATGAAAAGAATAATTTCGGTGACCGTTTAACTACTTTTTGGATAACTTTAAATCGAGTGAAAACCTCTGATTTCTAGCAACCAAATTCAAAGGTTAGCAGATGTTTAGTGAAAACCATTTTTATCTGATAAATAATTGTGCCTTAAACTTTTTAAATTCTTCGGGTGAAATTTGACCCGCATCGCGGAGAGTTTTTAGTTGTTTTCAGTCTATTGACATAACGTTGCTCAACCTTTGCGGTAATTCTTAATTTAATTCTGCACAGTTAACCTTACATTAAATTAATTAATCTCTTGGTAACCGCGTAAAACCTTGATTGCCTATCCCACGTGTGGGCCACATGTCGGTCTCTCGTGGGTCACATGTCGGCTGTTAAATTTGGGTATTCTGTGATTGATTTGACCAAAAAAACTAAATTAGAAAATTCCAGTTAAAATTGATTTACTCATTCTTGAGTGTCAGCCTTATGCGATCTATTTTGCATAGATTAATGAATCATCTTAGCCACAATGAAGCGTTTGCCATTTAAGGACGTATGACGGCAAAACCCCGTTGAAGTCATTGGCAAGGCACACCAGAACCACATTAGCATTTTTTCTATTATGTCATCCTAAGGCTTTTAATCGGCACCAATGGCACATTGGAAGGCCATATCATCTTTAATTGACCATCTGTCAATTTCGCAAAGGATAAAGACTTTGCCGTTTGATCTATACCCCAATCAACAACCAAATAAGTTGCTCCACCAACTAAAATAGCGACTGCAACGGGTACAAGTCCGACCGCTCCTGCACTTGCTGCCATTTCTGCAGCAGTCATGCCAACATACCAAGATGACACACCACCTACACCCATTTTCGCAATTTTCGTTATATAGGTTGAAACGTCTGTTTTCCCTTTAGCAAATTCTACAGTCGCAATTGATCCCTCAATTACACCAACTGTGATTCCAACAAAAGATAATGACTTTCCTGCCTGTTGCAATGCTACTGTAATTGCGCGATAGTGTTCGGCAGACGTTACTACAGCACGCTCAAGTTCATTAAAGTTACGTCCTAACTTCATAAGCCTGCTAGACTGCAGTGCATAACCCCCAGCTTTTTCAACATTACCTCCTCGTAGTGCTCCAAGTCGACGCGTTTCGTATTCTTTTTTTAAGGTGGTGTAATGGTCATCTGGCACCACAAATTTTTCAGCCTTGTTATCTTTAATCATTGACCTGATGTAATCATTAACATCAGCATGAACTTTAACTTGGGCGCCTTCTAACGTGCCATCCGGCAATTTTCTCCAAAAGTCATTTTGCGGAGCGGTCTTACTCGCAACATGTTTCCAGCCATTAGAAGAAAAATTTTTATCGAAAATTTCTTCGGCTAACCTCCCTCGTAGGTTGCCACGCATGCTTGGGTCATGAACTGCTCGCTTAAGTAAATCTGCACTATTTAATTGGCTAGCTAGGTTGGGAAATGTGGTTTTAGCTAGACTGAGTATTCGAGCCTCTCGAATCGGATCGTTGATTACAGAAGTGGGGTAAAGCTCAGGCAAAGTTGATCTAGATAATTTAGTCTCTCCAGATTGCGCCAACAATGAAGAGGCAAGTAATACTACGAAGACCAGAAAGTTGACTAACCACTTCATAAGGTATTACTGAAATCCGAAACCAGCAGCTCTAAGTAGGGAATCGTGTTCTTTTTCTTCTGCAAGATTCAGTAGCTTTCTGACCGAATTTGTAGATTTCCCCTTGTTGTCGACGCTTGCCCATTTCCCAAATTGGTTACATTCTCTAACTTTAACTAATCCAGCAATGATCATATCTCTGTCATTGCTTGCAATCATACTCTTGGCTTCTTTTGCAAGGGCGTCTGCTTCTGCAAACTGTTTGTTACAGTAACCATCAATCGACCGGGTCAAATTGTTTCTTATTACTAATAATTCATCTTCCTGACCTTTTAAAATTTTTGCAAAGTCTTTGGGGACTTCAGACTCAGGCATCAAAACGATTTGTTTTAGTGTAATTAAAGCAGTTTCTCCAGCTTCTATATCTAAACCTGAAGACAGAAAGTCATTCTTACTTAGGCTGAGTTTTGCCTGCGCAGAATTAATGTACAAAAGTTTGCTTTGCACCACAAAGTCGGACTCATGTTTTTGTGCCTCGCGAGTCAAAATGAGCTCTGCTTCTCGATACTTCTTTTCTTTAATTAAGGCATTTACTTGATTCAAGCTCGCCAAATAAATTTGTTGTTTATCTTCTTTTAAATTGGTAGGTATAGGTTGCACTTCTGTAGAGATATTATGATCCGCGCAACTAATAAGCAAAAGTAGCGACGCAACAGATATTGCTAATTTGAGGATAGACATGGATTTTCCTTTTTAGCATAATACCCTTAAATTAAAAATTAATAATCGTTAGCCAGAAATTAATACCATAATTATCAAATTGAGTGGCCCTAAGTATTGCATGAACTTCTGCTATTGGGCGTAATGCACTCATTGACGTAATAAAACCGTATGTCTCGTTTGCCCCCGTTGCTGTCTATTATTCTTACTTCTGAGTAACAACAAATTGTGGTTGAGTATAAGTTTGTGAATGGCAGCTTTCTGGCAATCAGGTTTTAGCACTCCCAATTGTAACGAGTCATACAGTAATTAAGTATGTCTAACTGCACCCCAAAGCTGACCTTCGAGTGCAAATGCGCGACTTCAACCATCGGTGTTTAATAAAACCTTCTTAATATTGCTATAAATGAGCTCCACCACCATTTAAAATTCCCTACAAGATGTATTGAAATACATCAATCCTTGGAATCGAACAGCACAACACAACAACTGCAGAGGTTCAAGTTCTTGCAATTAGTCAAATAAACATACATTATTCGTCAAAGAACACAAATAATTTAGATAAATATGGCTAGCCTACTTAAAAAAATGTCATTCACAGAATAGATTGTTGCCCAAACTTATGCCGATAAATTTGATCTCTAAATGGAATTGAACTAATGGACAGCGAGTTCCACAATTCAATAAAATTTCAGCCAAATTGTTTATCGATTGATCTTGAAGTAGGCATTAAAGACCATAAAATTCATCAGTTTTCAGCAGTCCGAGGAGACAATGGGGAAAGTTTCACTTTTAGCAAAGGCGATTTAGCATCGGCGCTGACTAAACTTGACAATATTGCCGACAAGTTATCATTCTTACTTGGTCATAATATTATTGCATTTGACATACCTTATCTATGTGCTTCAAAACCAGACTTACGTCTTTTAAACAAACCAGCGATTGACACCTTACAACTCAATCCCCTTGCATTTCCTCGCAACCCCTACCATCACCTAGTAAAGCACTATCAAGATGGGCAACTAAAAAGTGGAAGACTAAACGATCCAGAATTAGATGCTAGGTTAACTCTGGAATTGTTTTATGATCAAATTTTAGCACTTCGAACCTGCAACGAATCTTCACCAGAATTGATCTTGGCATGGCATTGGCTTACTACAGGAGATCAAACCCCTAAGGGTTTAAATACGTTCTTTACTTCAATAAGAAGGAAAGCAAGACCATCTGATTCTGAAGCCATTCAGGCAATAGACCACATACTAAAAAATAGTGCCTGCCAAACACATGGTAAATCACTGATGACGAATGCTGCGGAAGAAGGATGGCCATTAGCATATGCACTTTCGTGGTTATCCGTATCAGGTGGAAATTCTGTTATGCCTCCATGGGTTAGGCATCAGTTTCCAAGAACTGGCGATATTGTTAAGTTATTGCGAGATACAGCTTGTGAAGACTCAACATGTTCATGGTGTAGTGAACGCCATGATGCTAAAAAAGAACTAAAGCGATGGTTCGGCTTTGATGAATTTAGAGCTGAACCTGTTGGAGATGATGGACGTCCTTTGCAACAATCTATCGTTGAAGCCGCTATGGGTGGAGAGCATATACTGGCAATCTTGCCGACCGGCACAGGTAAATCCTTGTGCTACCAAATTCCAGCTCTCTCTCGTTATGAAAAAACCGGCTCATTAACTGTAGTCATTTCTCCACTCGTAGCCCTGATGTCTGACCAAGTGGCCGGGCTGGAGGCTAGAGGGATTACAGTATGTGCTGCTATAAATGGGCTTCTTTCAATGCCTGAGCGCGCCGATGTACTGGATAGAGTTAGGCTTGGAGATGTGGGAATATTAATTATTTCCCCAGAACAACTAAGAAATAAGTCATTAAGAAAAGTATTATCTCAACGAGAAATTGGCTCATGGGTTCTAGATGAAGCACATTGCATTTCAAAATGGGGACATGATTTTCGACCTGATTACAGATATGTTGGCAGATTTATCAAAGAGAGTGCAGGAGTGGGCCGGGTACCTCCTGTGCTTTGCCTAACAGCTACAGCTAAACCCGATGTAATCTCTGATATGCTTGATCACTTTCAAGACAAGGTTGGTATTAATCTTAAGCTATTCGATGGAGGTGCAAGTCGGACTAATCTTGAGTTTGTTGTAGTTCCAACGACGCCCGCTGAAAAGTTTGCACATATCTATCAAATTATATCTGCTGACTTACCTGAAAACACCGAAGGTGGAGCCATTGTTTACTGCGCCACCCGTAAGCAAACTGAGGAAGTTGCTAGTTTCTTACGAGAAAAGGGTTTGGCCGCTGCGCATTTTCATGCAGCACTTCAACCTGAGTCTAAGAAGAACGTGCAAGAGAGTTTTATACGGGGTGATTTAAGGGTAATTTCTGCAACCAATGCCTTTGGCATGGGGATAGACAAGCCAGATGTGAGATTAGTTATACATGCTGACATTCCCGGGTCCCTCGAAAATTATCTTCAAGAAGCTGGCAGGGCTGGTAGAGACAGAGCTGCGGCCCGCTGCGTATTGCTATACACATCTGATGATGTTGAAAGGCAGTTTGGGATGTCTGCAAGATCCCGCCTCACTCAACGGGAAATACATTCTATCCTTAGGTCACTCAAAAATCTTGATAGGAAAAAAAGATTTGGTGGAAATATTGTAGCTACATCAGGCGAAATACTCACAGAAGAAAGTGATGGGGTTTTTGAAAGAGATACTGCGACAGATGATACTCGCGTAAGAACTGCAATCGCATGGCTAGAGGAAGCCTTACTATTAACTCGTGAAGAAAATCAGGTGCAAATATTCCCCTCATCACTACGTATATCTTCCATTGATGAAGCTCAGAAGAAGCTACAGAAGCAACCGATCCATGAAGAATATCGTCGTCAATTATTACTGTTGATTGATGCCTTAATTTCAGCAAATTCAGATGAAGGAATTTCAACTGACGAACTGATGGGGGTTTCTGGCTTAAGTCCAGAAAAAGTACGTACAGCACTTTACGACCTTGAAAAGCTAGGGATAGCAAGTAACGATACTACATTAACTGCTTTCTTAAATGCAGGCGTTGAAAATTCATCAAGATCACGCTTAGAGCAAGCTTCTCAATTAGAACTAGGTCTGATTGCGGAATTAAGAGAGTCTGCTCCAGACTTAAGTAAGGGTGAACAATCTGCTCTACATTTAAGGGTGGCAACTCAACATCTAAAAGATAGAGGATTAACTTATGCTTTGCCTGAAAAGCTTAGGCAGATTATTAAAGGACTATCAATGGATGGTCGGAATGAAGATAGCAGCACGGGAAGTTTAAGAACAAAAAGACTAGATGCCGAAACAATTCAAATTACTCTTCAGCGTGAGTGGGCCGCTTTAGAGAAAACTGCAAAAATTCGCCAGGCTGCAGCAGAGAGAATTCTTGATCACCTATTATCTTGTTTGCCACTGGGTTCCAAGGGTACCGATCTACTTGCAGAAACAACTTTGGGAAAACTATTGTCATCCATTGAAGCCGATATGTTCCTTAAGTCAGAAGTCAAAGACCCAAGCAAGCTGCTTGATAGAGCTCTAATGTGGATGCACGAACTAGAAGTTATCCGTCTCAATAAAGGTTTGGCTGTCTTTAGACCGGCAATGACCATTCATCTTGGTCAAGAAAAACGTGGGTTTGCAAAATCAGATTTCGCTCCATTAAAAATGCATTACGATGAGCAAGTGATTCAAATTCATGTAATGGCCGAATATGCCCAACGCGGACTTGAAGTCATGACGGACTCGCTCAAGCTGGCTATGGAGTATTTTAGCTTGGGTCAAGAAGAGTTCCTCAAAAAATGGCTACCTATAAGTGAAAAAGAATTATCGCGTCAAACAACTCCAGAATCTTGGCGCAATATTGTCGAAAGCCTACACAATCCAATTCAACAAAAAATTGTGGCTGATGATCGCGAACAAACCAATGTACTGGTACTAGCTGGACCTGGGTCTGGTAAAACTAAAGTGCTGGTTCACCGCATTGCTTATCTTGTTAGAGTGAAAAGGGAAAATCCTCACGGAATAATTGCATTAGCTTACAACCGTCATGCCGCTGTAGAAATACGCCGAAGATTATTCAATATAATCGGGGATGACGCAAAAGGCATTACAGTTATGACTTGCCATGCCTTAGCAATGAGGCTTATCGGGGCAAGTTTCACTGAAAAGAAATTTCTAGAAGATAGCAGTAAATTTAAATTGGTATTACAGCAAGCAACAGCTCTATTAAGAGGCGATGGACTAGCTTCAGAAGATGCTGACGAACAAAGAGAGCGTTTGTTAGCAGGCTTCCGCTGGATTCTGGTGGATGAATATCAAGATATTGGCCCCGATCAATATGATCTTATTTCAGCATTAGCTGGCAGAACTCAGTCAGAAGAAGATGGGAAGTTAAGTTTGTTTGCTGTTGGTGATGACGACCAGAATATCTACTCCTTTGATGGAGCATCAGTAGAATTTATCAGGAAATTTGAGTCCGATTACGAGGCTAAACCATCTTTTTTAACTGAAAACTATCGTTCAACAGCAAACATAATTAATGCTTCAAATTTAATTATCTCTCCAGCCCCACAAAGAATGAAAGTAGAGAATCCGATTACGATTAATAGAGCCCGCAAGCTCGATAAATCTGGTGGTGAATATGAAATGCTTGATAAAGTTAGCATGGGAAAAGTTCAAATTTTGCCTGTTGGCGATAACTCTTTATCACAAGCTGTTGCAGTGATGACTGAATTACAGCGTTTGTCAAAACTGAGCACTGACTGGACTTGGTCGACCACAGCAGTAATTGCACGTGAATGGAATTTCCTTGAGCCGATTAGAGCCTACTGTGAATTGCACAACATTCCTGTGCAAATGGCAGATGAAGATACGAACAGCTTTTGGCGCTTACGAGAAACTCAGGCATTAGTGGAGTGGATTCGGACTAATAAATTTAAACTTATAGATGCCCCTAAAATTCTAAGTTGGATACACAGTCAAGATACTGGACCTTGGTGGACACTTTTATGTGAAGCCATCGATGCATATCTAGTCGAAACAAGTGGTGCAGAATTACCTACCAGTCATTTTTTCGAATGGCTCGCAGAATGGGGAAGGGAAATTAGAAGAAGGCAGGCTGGTATTATTCTCCTAACTGCACATCGCGCAAAAGGTTTGGAGTTTGATCACGTAGCCGTTCTAGATGGCGCATGGGGAAAACATGGAAGAAATGAAGATGTTGATTCATCCCGTCGCTTATATTATGTAGCAATGACTCGCGCAAGGAAAACTTTGTTATTAGCACGCCTTAACAGTACAAATACATTGATTGATAATATTCCTGAGAATAATGCAGTTTTCCGCCGGCAGACTATGCCCATACCTGCCACCACCCCAGAATTATTACGCCAATATATACGAATAGGTTTTAAAGATGTTGATCTTGGCTTTGCAGGTAGATATCCAGAATGTCATGCCATACATCGTTCATTAAATAAAATTAGAACAGGTGACTCGATTGAAATTAAGAAAGCAAATGGCCGATGGGAAATAGTAGACTGTAAAGGAGCCATTGTTGGAAGGCTGTCACGTGCATTCAACCCGCCTGAAAATATGCACTTTATCAGTGGTCGAGTAATGGCAATTTTATGTAGGCAACTTGAAGACTCCGAACCAGAATATCGCAATAGTGTGCGCTGCAACAACTGGGAAGTTATTTTACCTGAACTTGTTTTTACACCAGTCTGACCTCACAGCCCGACTAAGCAACGCATTAAGATGAGATTTTACCTTAGCTTTAACATTGCGGGATAGTTGATGTCGAAGGTTGCGTACTGGCCCGTTGCGGAAGTAGATGTGGCTAAATCGTACGGCAGCTTCGTCCCCCCGTTGCTGCCTGACAGAGGAAATTTATTGGTTGCTGAACTGGGTAAATAATGACGCTAATCCAGCGTCCGCTATATGACGGTCTAATCTCTGAGTGTATTTGCCAAATCAATCATGGAATACCAAAAGTTTACACCTACTTTTTAGGCCGTGCTCAATAAGCAATACCTATTCAAAGGGGCGGTGGGGGTGGAGCTTGGTCATGTGGGGGGGTATCATGCAGTAGAAAGTTGACATCTCACTATTAGTACACCAACTACTAAGAGATTTAAAATGACAACCTTACACGCTACACCTTATAACATCGATGCTACAGGCTTTTACTTTGAAGACATGGAAGATTATCAAAACAAGGTGATTAATCACTTAGATTGCTACAGCAACCTAGTCGAAGAGTTTGAAATTCAGTTTATTGATGGCGATGATGCAGCGCTGTTTGAAGCTTGCGGTATAGATCAATCAAATCTAAATGTATGGTTTGATGATGTTGAATTTCTACAGGACTATGAAAAGATTAATCTATATTACCTAGTAGGCTGTGCAGGCTACACACTGAGCCAAGGGCTTGATAAACTTGATGAGCCATGCATTACAGAATCAAACTTAAAAGACGCAGCTGCAGAGCTTTTTGACGAGTATTACTTGCACACCATACCTGAAAACGTCCGATATTATATTGACTATGCTAGTTTCGCTAAGGACTGTGAGATGGGCGGCGATCTGACTGAGTTTGAATATAACAACAGAACTTATACTTGTACAAATGCTAATGGGGTGTAAACTTCACATGGCATTACAGCGCCCCTTAATTGGAGCTTTTTATTAGTTAACTAACTACCATTCAATTTGACGAAATGCACAGAAAGATTTATTGCGATAGAATTTAGGTGAACTCGGGATCCGGGGGTAACTTTGGGGGTTCTTTTCAGAATCAACTCCAATATACAAAGCATTCACGGGCCTTACAGAGAAATGTTCGACTCCCGCCGGGTAAAACTAGGTACTTGTTTCAAGTCGCCCTTTTTTTATTTCCTTAGTCCTTGCTGTCGCCACTAATGCAGAATATCGACCTATGACCTTAGCGGTCTTTTCAGTTACAACAATCTCATCCACCAGTAAATTCAAGTAACTTTTAGCAATACCAGTGTCTTTGTCCAACAACTTCTCCTTGAGCAACTTACTTAAGTGGCTGTAATATTGGTTAAATTTGACAGTCTTTATTAACAATCAGGGCTGGCCAGCGGAATATCCCCTTCGAAGACATATTGAATCACTCAAAGTTACGTAAACCAGAAACATTGGTAATCACGATTTCCTTGCCGTTAACTTCAATAAGTCCGGCATTTTGCAACCTCATCATAACGCGTGAAAGTGTTTCTGGCGTAATGTTTAGCAATGAAGCAATCGTCAGCTTATTAGCAGGGAGTTGCACCCTTTCTGGATTAGGAGAGTCCGCGCTAATTTGCAACAAGTAGCCAATCAGTCGCTGCGCACTATTTTGCAATGAAATAGATTCAATATCATTAACCAATTGCCGATTTCGCGCGGATATACCAGCCAACATCCGCCTTACCACCGTTACATCGCTATCCAGAATGTCAAAAATCGCATCTCTAGTAATCAATAGTACTATTGAATCTAAAGTTGCCTGCGCATAAATCGGAAAAGAGCGCTCTAAAAACAAGACCGCCTCACCAAAACTTTCTCTTGGCTGAATCAAACCTATCACTTTCTCATCACCTTGCGGAGAAATGACGCCCAGCTTTATTTGGCCCTCTAGTAATAGATAGAAACCATGTGCTCGGTCACCGCGGTTAAATAACGTCCCTCCACGTGGAACTTCAACCACTCTTGTACCATTTGCCAACGGCTCAATCTGAGAAGGTTGAAGCTCTGAGAACATATAAAACTCAGAAAGCCAATGACTAATCATCGTTTTATCCATCATGATTCTACCTATATTTTCTTTTATTTTATAACAAATGGCATTGTGTACCATATTAGTCAACTTTCAAAACTTGATTCGAATCAAGAACTGAAATTTGCCTATCTGCTATCTTGTCGACTGTAATTTTATTCACTCTTTAAATTCAAAGGAGCAATGTTATGAGCGCAACTTTTACCAAGTCAATGGCGCGAAATGTTTTTTTTGGGGGAGGAGTATTCTCCGTTCTTCTATTTCTCGCACTGACCTTCGATACTATGAAGGTGTTACCAAAAACCGATAATAGACAAAACATTACGCCCGCCGTTGAGCACGGAAAAAAACTATGGGAAACCAACAATTGTATTGGCTGCCATACTTTACTTGGTGAAGGTGCCTATTTCGCACCAGAACTAGGTAATGTTTACAAGCGTCGTGGACCTGATTTTATAAAAGCATGGATTAAAGGTCAACCGACTGGTGTGCCAGGTCGTCGTCAAATGCCTCAATTCAACTTGAGCGACAAAGATTTGGACGATTTAGTAGAGTTTCTGAAGTACTCATCAGAAATTAATACCAACAATTGGCCGCCAAACATTGAAGGCTAATCCGCCATTAACTAATAGGAGATAACAATTATGAAATACACGTCTCAAGCAGTGGCGAAGCCTTACTTCATCGCCGCAATTGCTCTATTCCTTGTTCAGATTCTGTTTGGTCTGATCATGGGTATGCAGTATGTGGTCGGGGACTTTTTGTTTCCAGCCATTCCTTTTAACGTTGCACGTATGGTGCATACCAACTTACTCATTGTTTGGTTGCTGTTTGGCTTTATGGGGGCGTCGTATTATCTGATCCCAGAAGAGTCCGAAACTGAGTTGTTTAGCCCTAAGCTAGCCATTATTACCTTTTGGGTATTCCTGGCAGCTGGTGCGATTACGGTGCTAGGTTATTTACTAGTGCCTTACGCATCTCTGGCGAAATGGACAGGTAACGACCTACTCAATACCATGGGGCGCGAGTTCCTTGAGCAACCACTTCCTACTAAAGTAGGTATCGTGTTAGTTGCATTATCTTGGCTATTCAATATTACTATGACCATGTTGAAAGGGCGTAAAACCGCAATTAGCTTGGTATTAACATTGGGTATGCTCGGTTTAGCAGTATTCTTCCTGTTTTCGTTTTACAACCCAGTCAATCTAGTAAAAGATAAATTTTACTGGTGGTGGGTGGTGCATCTTTGGGTAGAAGGCGTATGGGAACTTATTCTTGGTGCAATGTTAGCTTTTGTATTAATTAAAGTAACTGGTGTAGACCGTGAAGTTATTGAAAAATGGTTATACGTAATTATCACCATGACTTTAGTGACGGGTGTTATCGGAACGGGTCACCACTACTTCTTCATAGGCACGCCTGCATACTGGTTATGGTGGGGTTCAATCTTCTCAGCATTAGAGCCAATCCCATTCTTAATGATGACTATATTTGCATTCAACATGGTGAATAAACGTCGTCGTGACCATCCGAATAAAGCTGCAGTACTTTGGGCACTCGGTACTAGTGTTGTGGCTTTTCTAGGCGCTGGCGTTTGGGGATTCATGCATACACTTGCACCGATTAACTACTACACGCATGGTACGCAACTGACAGCAGCACATGGTCACCTAGCATTCTACGGAGCTTATGCCTTAGTAGTACTCACCATGATTTCCTATGCGATGCCTATTCTTCGTGGTCGTGCTGCTAATCCCGAAAAAGCGCAAATCATGGAAATGTGGTCATTCTGGTTAATGACGATAGCAATGTTCTCTATTGCTTTACTTTTAACTGGTGCGGGGTTTGTGCAAATCTGGTTACAACGCATATCCGCCACACCAATGAGCTTTATGGCAGTGCAGGATTCAATATCAATCTTTTACTGGGCACGTGAAGCCGCCGGTTTGGTATTCTTGATTGGACTATTACTCTACATCGCTAGTTTCTTTGTAAAAGGTGAAAGTCATGCATTGGAGTAGTTAATTCGAACATGTAATAGATTAAGAGGGGCATTAGCTTCTCTTTTTTTCATAAATCACGTTAACAATTTGAGAAAACATCATAGAATTAAAAAAGTGGATTAAACATTAAAACACACTTTATTAATACAACACGGACTTACTTTCATTCCTTTTAGATAAGCGATTGTTTATACGCAGAACTAAAAAAATCGCCTTTGAAAGTTATCAGATATTAATTCATCATAATTTATCCATCTCACAATACAAAAATAAGGTGTTATCTTAAAGTCTTGTAAACTAAGTTAGATTTTGGTTATGGTGTTGTCGATCATCGTGGCTATATTTGTTTATAAATTTACTGTATGTGAAGTAAAGCCATCTTCTGATGAACGTCTTGCGGTTCAGCTTACTAAAGATGAACGCAATGCACTACTACTTGAAATGCGAGAATGGTTACAAAGTTCACAGACCATATTGGCAGCGGTATCTGCAGGCGACTTTGTTACTGTTGCGCATACTGCTAGATCGTCAGGAATGGCGGCAGAGGCAACAACGCCTGGTTCGTTGTTTAGAAAGATTCCAGTTGAAATGAAGGCTCTTGGTTTTGATACACTTAAAGAATTTGACGAGATTGCTGTTGATGCAGAAACTATGAAAGACAGTCAACACACGATTGCTCAATTATGCGCGGCAATGAATAACTGTACAGCCTGTCATGCAACATATAGTTTTGTAGATGCAAAACTATAATCAACTTAAACAAGTTAATTTCTACTATACGACTATCAACTGCGATAGATTTCGCCTTTCATCCTCCAGAATGAGTGGGCAGTTTTAAACTGAAACTAGCTTCGTAAAAAACTTGATAGCTTTAGTCACATCATTCTATTTTTCAACCCTTGATATGCATCAATGAATAAATCCACACAACAAGGCATCATAAATATATGAATGTAAGGTTGACTATTAGCATTATGAAATATGAATAAACGCTCTGCTTAATTTTAAACCTTGGAACAAAAAGTGAATCCTTCCAGTACATCAGAATTCCCAGCAGAAACATTGGTGTTGCATCCAAATCAAACTGAAAACAACCTGCCTGGTGACTTTGCAATTTGGATATTTATATTTGCTGAAATGCTGGCGTTTGGCGTTCTATTTGTTGCATATGCCTTCACTCGCGCCAAGAACGTCGAACTCTTTAACTCATCGCAACTCACGCTTAACCAAACATTAGGTGCTATCAATACCATATTACTTATTACCAGTAGCTATTTTGCAGCACGTAGCGTTTCCTCCATCAAACAGGGTTTAGCTAAAAGTTGCTCCAACTGGCTGACAGGTGCATTCGTGCTAGGCGCTGTCTTCGTTAGTATCAAAATTGTCGAATTTAATGCCAAATTCGCAGCAGACATCACCATGAGTACAAACAGTTTTTACATGTTTTATCTATCACTGACTTTTTTCCACTTTATGCATGTGCTAATGGGCATGGTTATTTTAGCGGTCATTATTGTTAAAGCGCGCCGAGGTGGCTACAGTGCACTAGAATACGTGGGAGTTGAGACTGGCGCATCATTTTGGCACATGGTCGATTTTTTATGGATTATCCTATTTCCCCTCATTTATATTATTCGCTAAAAGATGATGCAAAACGCTCAAGAAAAATCCACCCTATTTCTGACTTTTATTTGGGCGCTTTTAATCGCCTTAACCATCACCACCTATCGCATTGATACACTAGATTTTTCTGGAAAGAACACCATGCTCACACTATTGGCGATTAGCATGCTCAAGAGCCAGATGGTGGCAAATTACCTCATGGGTTTACACAAGACCAGACTATTGTGGCGCAGCATTATGTTGGGCTATTTTTTAATTGTTGGCGGATTAATCGCATTGGCTTACCTTATCGGCTTGAAATAAGCTTATTTCTCAAGACTAAAAAGCAGAATTAAACTATGAAAAACTTACCTTTTTACCAAGCACATGGCAGTGAAATGGAATTATTTGAACGCGCTTGGCGTAACAATCTACCCTTGCTCATAAAAGGGCCAACAGGTTGCGGTAAAACACGCTTTGTCGCTCACATGGCAGCCAAGCTTGGGTTACCCTTACATACGGTTGCCTGTCATGATGACTTAACAGCAGCTGATTTAGTAGGCCGCCATTTGATTGTTGACGGACAAACCGTCTGGAGCGATGGCCCATTAACTCGTGCAGTTCGCGAGGGAGGGATTTGCTATCTGGATGAAGTGGTTGAAGCACGTAAAGACACCACAGTCGTTTTGCACCCACTTGCAGATGACCGCCGAGTTTTACCCATAGACCGTACGGGAGAGTTATTAGCCGCCCCACCCTCTTTTATGTTGGTTGTTTCTTATAACCCAGGTTATCAAAATTTTCTAAAAGGCATGAAACCTTCAACAAGACAACGTTTTATTTCTCTGGCTTTTGACTTTCCACCAGCCACTCAAGAAGAGGCTATTTTAGTCGGCGAAACCGGCATTGACGCTATGACCGCAAAACGCTTAGTATCCATCGCTAATGCTTTCCGCTCTTTACGTGATCATGATCTAGAGGAAGTCGCCAGCACACGTTTGCTGGTCTATGCCGCCACACTCATTAAAGATGGCTGCGAGCCACCTCTGGCATGCCGTGCAGCATTGGTTGAAACGCTCACAGATGACCCAGAAACAGCTGTTGCGTTGCGTGAAGTTATTGACGCCACTTTTGGTACGTAACTAAATAACATGGAAGAATTCGTCGGCGAACTCTGGCATAAGCTAGTCACACGTGCTGCAGAAAAGCAGCACGTAGAAGCTGCCGTAACGCTAGACGAAATAAGCAAAACTGCTAGTATTTTTTTTCGCGCATTGGGTGGTGATACTGGCTTAAATTTATCTGCAGCGCCCGCAACGCGTCATGGTGCAAGACGTAAATGGATACAAAAAATTGCCACAACTGGCGACCGTATTGAATTAAGCTGGCGTGATGGCGAGACCTTACGCTTACCTTCACAAATTGCCTTATTTCCAGAACGCAGTCTCAACCGAGATTTGTATCTGTGGTTAGTAGCGCTTTCAGCAGCCAAAGTGGATGAAAATTTACCTTGGATTTTACGTAATCAGATGGCCACACTCTATACACTCGAACGTTTTCCTGGGCTAACTTTACGATACCAAAGATTGGTGGAAGCAATACTGTCTCTGCGCACAGCGCCACAAAATCTACCCGTAGCAGAGGCTGCGCAAGAGGTTACTATTCGAAAGGCGCTGCAGCAACCAGGCAGCGTGCAAGCTTTACCTCTTTCAAAGAATCCATTTCAACCCGTAGCCCTTTGGCCACATCCAAACCCTCCAATGAGTGCTGCGAAAAAAGTCTTAGCTAGTGATGGCGCGCCAGAACGAGAATCCTCTAACGACGCCAAAACAGCCAAAAGTCGTCGCAAACATGCTGCTGAACGCACAGACATGCCTGATGGTAAAGACGGTTTTTTGATGATGTTTCGTGCTGAGAGCCTGTTCTCATGGACAGAATATATCAACGTAAACCGACCACAAGACGAAGAGGACGACGATGGAAACGCTGCACTAGCTGCTGAAGATATGGATAGCATGACCATGGCACGGGACGGCGAAACCAGCGTAGCAAAATTACGTTTCGATCTTGACTTACCCCCTGCTGGCGAAGATGATACGCCGCTTGGTGAAGGCGTTTCATTACCAGAATGGGACTATAAAAAGCATACGATGCAAGCCGATTACTGTCGCCTGCAAGAAATGATATCAACACAGGCAGAACCGTGCGAACTACCTACGCAGTTACGTCGAACCGCAAAGCGTTTACGTAGCCAGTTTCAGGCGCTCGCACCCACTAGACTTTGGCTTAAAGGACAGCAAGATGGTGAAGAAATTGACCTCGATGCATGGGTACGTCAAGAAGCAGACTTACTGAGCGGAGTAAATGCGGATAACCACGGTTTATATCGGGCACAAGTCAATCAACAACGAGATCTAGCCTGTTTATTACTCGCCGACTTATCTCTCTCTACTGACGCCTATGCCTCCGACCATGCGCGAGTGATTGATGTCATTCGTGATAGTTTGTTTTTATTTTCTGAAGCCTTATCTGCAACAGGTGACCGTTTTGCCATGTATGGATTTTCTTCACTGAAGCGAGGTAATGTTCGCTTTAACCGACTCAAAAGTTTTGATGATTGTTATGACAGCCTTGCAAGAGGACGAATTCAAGCTATCAAACCTGGTTACTATACGCGTATGGGGGCAGCCATTAGACAAGCCACCATATTATTATCTGCTCAACCACAAAGACAACGCTTGTTACTACTTCTAACTGATGGAAAACCAAATGATCTCGATCGCTATGAAGGACGATACGGCATAGAAGATACGCGCATGGCAATTCATGAAGCACGCCAAAAAGGTTTAAAACCATTCTGTGTCACGATAGATTCTGAAGCGAACGAGTATTTACCACATATCTTCAATTCAAGCGGATTTGCAGTGATTCGTAAGCCCGAAGATTTACCTAATGAATTACCGTTACTCTATGCACAAATGACTCGTTAACTGAGTTCAAAATATAACAAAGCCAAGCCTGTGATTAGCTTTGTTATTTTTAGCTTTTAACGTCTGATTTAATTTTGATTAAAAAGCTTCCCAATCATCACTTTCATGAGTAAATTTCGGTTTACTCACAGCAACTTTAACTGACCTAATTACGACCTTATTAGTTCGACTTTGATTGCCTTGACTTTCTAGCTTAAACACCTTAACAGCTTTCAATAATTCACCTGCCTGCTCCATCATAGACTCGGCTGCTGCTGCTGCCTGTTCAACCAAAGCAGTATTTTGCTGTGTTACATCATCCATCTGAATAATAGTCTCATTCACCTGTGCAATACCTTCACTCTGCTCACTAGATGCTGCTGAAATTTCAGAAATAATATCTGTCACATGCTTAACAGATTCTACGAGCTCACTCATCGTTTTACCGGTTTCTTCAACAAGATTTGTACCTTCACTCGTTCTATCTACAGAATTTGCAATAAGTTCTTTAATCTCTTTAGCTGCTGATGCTGACCGTTGTGCAAGGTTGCGCACCTCACCTGCAACCACGGCAAAACCTCTACCTTGCTCACCTGCACGCGCAGCTTCCACCGCAGCGTTTAATGCCAAGATATTTGTTTGAAATGCAATTCCATCAATCACTGAAATAATATCTTCAATTTTATGGGCACTTTCATTAATTGCAGCCATGGTTGAAACCACATTACCAACCATTTCACCACCTTTTACAGCAATATCAGATGTAGATCTAGCGAACTGATTTGCTTGTTTCGCGTTAACAGCATTTTGCTTCACTGTGG
Organism: Methylotenera sp.; assembly: GCA_030693535.1. The sequence goes on along the minus strand of JAUYAL010000026.1, from coordinate 159,876 downwards.
CAGAAAGTTGCTCCATAGTGGCGGCAGTTTTTTCTAGAGATGCAGCTTGATCTTCTGTACGCCGAGATAAATCAGCATTACCCTGTGCAATTTCTTTAGCAGCAGTATCAATCGTTTCAATGGCTACTTTTACCGTAGCAATCGGGGTTACAATCAAGTCTAAAGTTTCATTAACACCTTCAATAATCTTGCGGAAATCACCATCATGTCGACTTGCATTAGCCCTAGTTAATATATAACCTTCACGCGCTGCACTAGCGAGCATCTGCGCATCTGCATTCAAGGCAACAAGATTGCCACGTACCTGTTCAACAACTTCATTTACATACGCTTTTTTACCTAAAAACTGCTCTAGAGGCTCATCAAAGTGCCCCTTACCAAATGCAGCCATCACATCCATAACCTTATGACTCATCTGAATATGACCGCTCACCATCGTATTCACGCCACTAGCCATAACAGCAAAGTCACCGTGATATTTACTGGTATCTATAACGACATCAATATCACCTCTGTCGTGCTCATCAGACATGTGCTTCATATCGGTAATAAAATTCTTAAGATTGCTGCGCACTTGTTCAATAGCTTCATTTACATAAGCTTTCTTACCAGGCTGTTGCTCAAAGGGGGCATTTAAATCACCGTCTCCAAAGGCTTTAACCACTGAGATTGCTTTCTTATTATCTTCAATGTGATCATTAACCATAGCATTAACCCCCCCAACCATGGTGGCATAAGCGCCCTTGAATTTTGCTTGATCAAGACGAATGTCAATATCACCTTTCTTATGTTGATTTGACATATTCTGCATATCAGCAATAAAAGTCTTAATATTGCTTCGCAATAACTCCATACTTTCGTTAATAAATACACGCTGACCTGAGAAACGCTCTAATGGAGCGTCAAAGTTTCCATTTGAAAACTCTGAAATACATTGAGTTGTTTTACGCATAACTTCAGTTTGATTGAGCACCATGCCGTCTACGTTTTCAGCCATAATCTTATAGGCACCTTGGAACTTAGCCACATCAATCACTGCTTTCAAGTTTCCAGCCTTGTTTTCAGAAGCCATCGTACTCTGCTCATCAATCAGCGACTTAAGCGTTTGCTGCATATTATGCATTGCAGCCATAATGCTTATGGTATCGCCACGTTTAAGTTTAATTGGCGATGATAAATTACCATTGGCTATCTGCTTAGCAATATCAGCAGCAGCAGCAGGCTCCCCACCAAGCTGACGCAATAAGTTACGTGATACAAAATATGCAAATACGCCTGTGATTAAAGTAACAAGCAAAGTAAGCAAAACATTTAATAACATGATATTTCTAGCATTAACTTCAACTTTCTTGGCTTTTGCAAGCAAATCAGCTGAAACTTTTTCTTCCACATCTTTAATCAGATCAATCTTTTCAGTCGCCCTTTTAAACCAGTATTCTGGGTCAATGCCAAATGAAGAAACTTTCGTTTCGACATTAATTACCGGTTTATTCTCAATCGCCACTTGCTCCATACGAGCGACTTCATCAACCGCTTTACCTGATATTCTTTCTTTATAGAACGCGGTCAATTCATCCGTTGCATAGGTTTGAAAAAGAGTACTGTAAATTTTTTGCGCTGTGGTTGCAGAGGTTAATTTTGCTTGGGCTTGTGGTGTAAATGATCCAAATGCGAATACTGTAGATAGCAATGCACGTTCTACGCCATTACGTTCTTTGTATTGAAGAAGATTTGAATAGGCTGCTGAACGCCTAGAAATTTCACTATCACTGCTCAATGTAGAAATCTTAGTTGTCACATCAAGCACAGAGCCAATCGTTTTAGTGTAATACGCCCCAGACTCAGAACCTGACAAACTTAAAGTGCTAATACTTGTTCGTTTTGCATTAAGGTCGACTAAATTTTTACCTACTGAATCCAACACCACTGCAAGATTCTTATCTTTACTAGCAATAGTAAACTCTTTGACTGCCGATTGTAACCTTGCAATTTTTACATCTGATTTTAAGCGTTGTTCAGGTAACTCTTGAGCAAATTTTGCACCTTTACTGCTAATAAAAAGAGTGCTAATACCACGCTCTTTTTGCAACTCATGCGCGACTTCACCCATTTTGACTGATAGCCCAATCATTGTTTCGAGCTTCAACATTTCTTTCGTAATAGATAGTTTTTCTAAGCTAATTGAAGCTGCAAAGTAAAGCATTGCCAAAGCAGGAATAGCTGATAATAAAATTAATTTTGCTCTCGTATTTATACCCATATTGCCCTCAAAATACTTTTTATAATTGGCTACTTTGTCAATAATGAAAATCTAATGACGCTTGTTAAGCATTTACAAACCAAATCAAAAGAAATATTTTGCAAATGGCTAATGCGCAATTCAAAACTACTTACTATTAACCACCTGTATGAGACATGAAGCGAATCACTGCTGGAGTTGCACGCTGTATATTGAAATCATGACCTTTGGGTTTTGCTTTCATACCATCAATAATCGCTTGTTTAAGCAATTTCTCATCGTGAGGATATTCTCTTAGCAATGACCTTAAATCCACTTTATTTTCTTGACCTAAGCAAAGGAACAGCTCACCTTTACAGCTAATGCGCACACGATTGCACGCCTCGCAAAAGTTATGGCTGTTTGGAGAGATAAACCCAATTCTTGTTTGACTGTTTGGAATGCGGCAATAGCGTGCCGGGCCACCTGTAGTCTCATTGCTACTAATTAAATCATAGCGGGCTCTCAATAATCTGAGAGTTTCTTCATTACTAACATAACTTTCACTTCTAACATGATTCACTTCACCCAGGGGCATTTCTTCAATAAAAGTGATGTCCAACCCCTGCGCAATAGCAAATGCTGTTAACGGTAAAGCTTCATCATCATTGATGCCACGCATGAGTAAAGCGTTAAGTTTAATATTTTCAAAGCCTACTTGCTTAGCAACAGCAATACCACGTAAGACCTTATCTAAATCACCTACGCGGGTGATTTGACGAAATCGCGTTGCATCCAAGCTATCAAGACTAATATTAATACGGCCCACACCTGCCTGCTTCAAGGCTAATGCGTGATGTTCTAATTGTGAGCCATTGGTTGTTACAACCAGCTCATTTAAACCAGGCAAATGGCCAATTTCATTAAATAGCCACAATGCATCTTTACGCATTAGAGGCTCACCGCCGGTAATACGCACTTTCTTTACTCCGAGTGATACAAAAGCTTTCACTAACCGAGAGCACTCTTCAAGCGACAAAACCTCGTCGCGTGGTAAGAACTGCATATCCTCTGACATACAGTACACACATCTAAAATCACATCTATCAGTAATTGATAAACGGATGTAGTCAACCTTGCGGCCGTAACCATCAATTAACTTAGAAGGATAGATGTTGTTTAGCATAAAGGAGGACTTAGAACGTATACATTGCTGTAGCCCACACAATTTCTTTATCACCTTTACGTGCTGCACCAGCTTTTGTGCCATAAACATCATCTTCCATAAACTTCGCGTATTCCAATTTGCCCGTAATATTGGCAGTAAATGGATAGAACACACTGGCATCAAACTCAGTACCATAGTTGTCGCTGAAATTACCATTAAGTGTTGCAAACTTTTCATCTGACTTAAATACATGGTATTCAGCATAAAGCTTGACTTTTTCAATGCTGCCGGCAAAAGTTAGAAACGTATCTTCCATACCTTGTCGAGGTGTGGCTAAGAAATGATCTGACCAACCTTGGAATAAGTGATTAGTCCCCAATGGCGTTTGAAAAGCGTACTTACCATTATTGCTAGAAAGCACTTCATGATCGATCCTAATCGACCACACACCATAAGCAGCGCCACCTCCTAACTTAAAGTAATGCGCATCAATCAGTGGGCTACCGCCGGCATAGTCATTTTGTTTTGCATATTCTGCGGTATACAACACTTTCCAGTTGTCATCTATTTTACGTACACCGTCTAAACGTAAACCAAAAGTTTTAGAGCTGGCATCCGTTGTAGCTGTTTTAGTGAGATCTTGACTAGCGCCTAAACCGTTACCACCTTGTGCAGCAGTATTGACTGCCGCCGGATTACCGCCGTTTTGGCTTAAGTTTGCCATGTCGACAAAGTAACCATAACCCACCAATGATTCACTAGGTGAAATACGATACTTCACATTCAATAAATCCATATTACCGCTTCGCAACTCTGTATTGACTTGGCGAACTTTATCAAAGTGTGCGGCAAAGATTTCGGTATCTGGAATGCTTTTATTCAGTACAGAAACGCCATCAAAGACTTGTGTGTTTTGGCGGAATGCAATATCACCCACAAAACGTACGTTATCTAAATTTACGATTTGACGACCTAAACGTAGCTTGGTATTTTTAATCCCCGTCCAATCTACAAACAATTGGTTAATGTCGGTGTAGCCTGGATCTACGATATTGGCATAATTACTTTTACCTGACTCACTTAAGTTTCCACGCCTATCGTTAAAGCTATCGTTGAACTCATGCACATCGGTAATTTGGGCAGCAAAACTGAAGTTATTAAAGGGTGCAGTCTGCCAGCCAATTAAGCTGCGTAGTGTGAATGCATGAGCAGAATCTAGTTTCTTAGCAGCATTTGGTGCTGGTTGAAAAGCTTCTTGATCAACGCTTTCATAACGAAGTCTGAAGTTAGTTAATGGTTTTCCCTGTTTAATTGCGTCCAGAAGGGTTTCAGGATTAGCTTTGGCAGGATCATCAGCAACAGCAGGTAAAGCCCACATCGCAACTAACGCTGAAAACACAGCAATTCTTACTTTTTGGTTCATCACCATATCCTCTACTTTAAAATTGATTTAAATAATTTTTTATTTATCGAAAAGGTGTCGAATATGTCGCCTATTCATCTTGCACTTTCCAACTTACCTACCAACACCTGAAAAGCACCAGCTTCAGGTGTGTATTCATACAGATCACCGTTTTCCATATCAAAATACCAGCCATGCAATGCAAGTTTTCCTTGATTTACGCGACTGCTAATCCATGGGTAAGACATTAGGTTTTCTAAAGAAACCAGAATGGCAGATTGCTCACATGCATGCATCAGTGTTTGCATGGGCTTATGCTTAAACTCTTTCAACACCTGTTGACGCGCTTCTTCTGCAATACCTAACCATTTGGCAATGAGTTCCTCTTCGTTACAGGTCGGTTCTTTATGTTCCATCAAGGCACGGATACCACCACACTGAGCGTGTCCCATCACAATGATGTGCTCGACCTCTAAATTGTGCACAGCAAATGCAATCGCTGATGTTGTTGCAGCAAAGTAACTCGCCTGAACATGGGGAGGAACCAAGTTGGCAACATTACGCACAACAAACATATCACCAGGATCGCAATCAGTAAGCAATGCAGGGTCACAACGCGAGTCGCAGCAGGCAATCACCAGCGCGCGAGGACGCTGGCCTTGCTGAATCAACCGCTCAAAAAGCGTGCGCTGCTTACCAAGATAGCTGTGTTGAAACCGCCGAAATCCGCTTAAAAATTTTGAAACATCGCGCATGGACTGATACCTCTAAACTTACAAAGATTAACGGAACCGTTTACTGCGAACGATCTGATATGGTCTGGCAAGGTATCCGAATGGCGCACTCCATACATGCACCAAGCGCGTGAATGGAAATATCAAAAACACGGTCATGCCAAAAAATAGATGTACTTTGAAAATGGTATCTACCCCATCAAGCAAGGCTGGATTAGGGTGTAAGTAAACGACGCTTTGCACCCAGTCTGCCAAGGCAATCATTACGCTTGGGTTATCGTGGTTAGCATGGCCAATAGACACAGGAATAGTTGATAAACCCAGTACTAATGTAATAAGTAGCCAAGTAAGAATGAATTTATCTGAACCACGACTAGCTGCTGACACCCGTGCATTAAACATACGGCGTACCCATAAAATGGCACCGCCGATTAAGCACATGATGCCAAAAATTGACCCTGCCCAAATAGCAACCATTTGGTGCGTCATATCTGAAACCCCTAAGGCTAGAAACCAGCTATGTGGGGTAAGTAAACCCACCGCATGACCACCCAAAATAGCGATGATGCCAATGTGAAACAAATTGCTACCGAGGCGCATATTGGCTTTAGATAACAATTGACTAGAATCGCTTTTCCACGTGTATTGCTCGCGATCGAAGCGTAATAGGCTACCTAGTAGAAACACACTAAGTGCAATGTAGGGGTACACGCCATATAGAAAATTGTGTAGATTCATTTTGTTCTCCTTGATGTCATTCTCTTAAGCTGCCAATTTAGTCAACGTCGCTCTATTCTCAATAATTGAAAGTAAGGCTGCGTAAGGGCTTTCCGCTTTTTGCAGATTTTCCGTTAGCACACCTAACACTTTTTTGGCATCTGATAAAAAAACTGTCGACTCGTTATCATCCATATAGGCCGCAAATTCAAGCACTAGCGGCAGATAGTCAGGCAACTCATTGGTCACTACTTCTACGCCGTAATCTTTGTACAACTCGCCTAAATCAATCAAAGCAGGTCCACGGTTTTTATCATCGCCAAATAGATGGTGTGTTAAGTGCAGACTATGTTCCGCCGTCATATCAAACGTTTGTACATAATCCTCTTGTAGCTCTGTCACAGACATACTTTGCAAATGGCTTAGAAAGCTCTGCAAAGCCTCACGCTCGGCATGGTCTATTTCTTGATTTTGCACCACAAAATTTTGTAACTCTGGCAGATGCTCAACCAATTCCTGGTTCGGATAATCGAGTAAAGCAGATAATAATTTATAGATTTGCATGATTTTCTCCTTAGCTATTAGGCGCTTCTTCTTTAGGCTCTACCGTGTCTTTACGGCGACGTGGGAACAGCGTGATTTTTGAAACGCCGCGTGAAGTGTCATTGCCAAAGGTAAAACCATTTTGCCCTTGAAAGCCGAAAGAATCGTCCAGCGTTTCTTCAGTATGCCCAGTTGGAATCACAAAACGGTCTTCATAATTGGCAATCGCTAAATAGCGATACATTTCTTTAGCTTGATCTTCGCTTAATCCTGCCGCATCAATCGCACGGGTATCAACAACACCTTCTACGTGGATTGATCGTTGATAACTACGCATCGCAATTAGCTTATTTAAAGCACTTTCAATCGGTGCTTCTTTGCCTGCGGTGAGTAAGTTAGCCAAATACTGCACTGGCAAACGCATGGCACCAGCTACAGGAATTGCACCATCTGGCCCTACAGGTAAATTACCTTGGTCAATTTGTGATTGCACAGGTGATAGCGGTGGTACATACCACACCATAGGCAAAGTGCGGAACTCAGGATGAATCGGGAAGGCTATTTTCCAGTCCATCGCCATTTTCCAAATCGGTGATTTACGCGCAGCATCTAGCCAATCTTCATTAATCCCTTCTGCACGCGCAGCTTTAATGACTTCTGGGTCGTTAGGATCTAAGAAAATACTACGCTGCGCCTCGTACAAATCTTGCGTATCTTCCATGCTAGCAAACTCTTGAATACGGTCTGCGTCATACAGCATAATGCCGTTGTAACGAATGCGCCCTACACATGATTCCGAACACACGGTTGGCATACCAGATTCCACACGTGGATAGCAACCCACGCATTTTTCAGCCTTACCTGATTCCCAGTTGTAAAACACCTTTTTGTAAGGACATGAACTCACACACATGCGCCAACCGCGGCATTTATCTTGATCAACCAACACAATACCGTCTTCTTCACGTTTATAAATAGAACCAGATGGACAAGCCGCTACGCATGAGGCATTCAGACAATGGTTGCAAATACGCGGTAAATACATATGAAAAGTATTTTCAAATTGACCATACATTTCTTTTTGGATGTTCTCCATGTTTTTGTCTTTGCTACGCTTGTGGTATTCACCAGCCAAGTCATCTTCCCAATTTGGCCCCCACTGAATTTTTTCCATACTTTCGCCCGTGATTTGCGAAATTGGGCGTGCAGTGGGTGTGGCTTCAGACAAAGGCGCATTTTTCAAATGCGCGTAGTTATAGGTAAATGGCTCGTAATAATCGTCAATCTCAGGCATATCAGGGTTGGCGAAAATATTGAGCAGTTTGCTGGTACGACTACCAGATTTTAATTCGAGCTTGCCGTTCTTAAGCTCCCAGCCACCATTCCAAATATCCTGGTTCTCCCATTGTTTTGGGTAACCAACACCTGGTTTAGATTCCACATTGTTGAACCAAGCGTATTCCACGCCTTTTCTATTGGTCCACACGTTTTTACAGGTGACAGAGCAGGTGTGACAGCCGATGCATTTGTCCAAATTAAAGACAAAGGCGAATTGTGCGCGTACTTTCATCATGTTCTCCTTTTATCTTTTTATTTGGCACCAATGCCAACTGGGTTAAGTTGCGCTTCACGTTCTGGCGTAAGCGGACGTTCTAGCCAATCCACATCTTTATCTGCAATTTTGTGCAAAGCCACCATGGTGTCGCGCTGGCAACCTACCGTGCCGTAATAATTAAAACCGTAAGACAACTGCGCATAACCACCTATCATATTGGTGGGCTTCATGATCACGCGTGTCACAGAGTTCAAAATGCCGCCGCGTTTATTAGTAGATGGCGAACCAGGCACGTTGATGGTTTTCTCCTGTGCGTGGTACATCATCGCCATGCCACGCGGCACACGCTGAGAGACAACAGCTCGGGCGACCGTTGCACCGTTATGGTTCACCGCCTCTACCCAGTCGTTATCTTCGATGCCAACTGTTTTGGCATCGTCTTCTGACAACCACACGTAGGGCCCGCCACGGAATAAGGTCAGCATCCGCAAGTTATCTTGATACGATGAGTGAATTCCCCATTTAGAGTGAGGTGTAATCCAATTCAAGGCAAGGTGTGGCTTATCTATGACGGCTTTTGGCAGTGCATTTAACTCACCTAAATCCACCATCGGCTTGTAAGTGCAAAAGCCTTCGCCAAAATCTAACATCCATTCATGGTCTTGGTAGAAATGCGCCCGACCTGTAAGCGTGCGGAACGGAATATGCTCGTGGATATTAGTGTAACCTGCGGTGTAGGATACTTTCTCAGATTCAATCCCAGACCAAGTTGGTGCGGTAATGATTTTGCGTGGTTGCGCTTGAATATCTTTGAAAGTGAACTTATCTTCATGCCGACCCGCATACAAATGATGATGATCGATACCTGTTTTTTTAGAGAGTGAAGTCCATGATTTATGTGCTACTTCGCCGTTGGTTTCAGGGGCTAAGCGCATCACTGAATCGCACACTTCAATATCTTCAGCTAACGATGGCATTCCAAAGGAAACCCCCGGCTCTTTAACAGTGCTGTTATGTTTTTTAAGCTCCTCGTACTCTTGGTCGGTTTTCCAATCAATGCCTTTGATGTTGTTGCCAAGTTTGTTCATCAACGGACCAAGCGCAATAAACTTACGGTAAGTATCCCCATAGGCACGCTCAACCAGCTTGATAATCGCCATGGTTTTACCTGGAATAGGCTCACAATCGCCTTCTTTCCAGTTTTTCACCTCGCCAAAAGGCTGCGCCAACTCTGCCGCTGAGTCATGTTGCATAGGCAGCGCCACGACTTCTTTTTTCGTTCCTAAATGTTTTTCAGCCAATGGCGAGAATGTTTTAGCCAAAGTTTTGAAAATTTGCCAATCCGATTTAGACTCCCAACCTGGTGACACAGCTTCTGAGAGTGGATGAATAAACGGGTGCATATCCGTTGTGTTTAGATCGTTTTTTTCATACCAAGTGGCAGCTGGTAGAACAATGTCAGAATATGCACCTGTAGAGTTAAGGCGAAAGTTAATATCTACCATTAAATCTAGCTTGCCGATGGGTGCATCTTCATGCCATTTGACCTCTTTATTATTATTGCCTGCTCCACCTTCTTGCAATACACCATTTTGCGCACCTAGCAAATGTTTTAAGAAGTACTCATGCCCTTTGGCAGACGTACCAATAAGGTTGGCACGCCACACGAACAAATTTCTCGGCCAATTGACAGGGTTATCTGGGTCAGCATAAGCGACATCTAACTTGCCTTCCTTTAACTGCCCTGCCACGTATTTAGCTACTGAGGCTTCATCAGTTGCGCCGCTTCTCATGGCATCTTCCGCGAGTTCAATCGGGTTGCGATCAAAGTTAGGCATTGATGGCAACCAACCCATGCGGGTAGCCTTAACGTTGTAATCAGCGATGGAATTACCTTTGTTTTTACCTTTACCTGCTGGACTTAGTAAACTATCAGCATTGAGCGTTTCATAACGCCATTGATCAGTATGGAAATACCAGTAAGAGGTAGAATTGGTGTGGCGTGGAGGACGCATCCAGTCTAATGCAAAGGCAATTGGTGCCCAACCTGCTTGTGGGCGTAATTTTTCTTGCCCTACATAGTGAGCCCATCCACCACCCGTTTGGCCGACACAACCACACATATGCAACAAGTTCATAATCGCACGATAAGATAAATCGTTGTGATACCAATGGTTAATAGCAGCGCCCATTATCACCATGGACTTACCTTTGGTTTTAGAAGCGTTATAGGCAAACTCACGGCCGGTTCGCTCAATATCTGCGGCTTTAACACCTGTCACTTTTTCAGCCCAAGCAGGGGTGTAAGCTACATTAGCATCTGCATAGCTGGTTGCCACATTGTCGCCGCCTAAACCACGGTCTATGCCGTACTGTGCAACTTGCAAATCAAACACGGTAGCTACTAAAGCTTCTTCGCCATTTGCCAACTTCACTTTACGCACTGGCACATTACGGAATAACAAGTTTGGCTCATCGTGGTTAAAGTGTGGAAAGCCTACTGAAGCTACTTTATCACGTGCATCAATGCAACTTAACTGCGCTTTAAGTTTTTTCTGTGTTGCCGCATTTTTTTCTAACAAATTCCATTTACCTTCTTCGCCCCAGCGGAAACCAATCGATCCATTTGGCGCAACAAAAGCTTTTGTTTTTTCATCGTAAACAATGGTTTTCCAATCTGGATTATTGGTTTCACCCAATGCACCATCAAAGTCTGATGCTCTTAGAAAACGGTCTGATACATAGGCGTCACCTTGTTTTCTCAGCATGACCTGCATGGGTAAATCGGTGTACTTACGGGAGTATTCTTGAAAGTATGGATCTTGGTTTTGAATATGAAACTCTTTAAGTGCTACATGACCCATTGCCATAAAAGCCGCCGAATCTGTACCTTGCTTAATAGGCATCCATAAGTCAGAGAATTTGCAAAATTCAGCATAATCTGGTGCCATTGCCACAATTTTTGCGCCCTTATAGCGTACTTCAGAAGCAAAGTGGGCATCCGGTGTACGGGTCATTGGCAGATTTGCACCTGTAATAATAATATAAGTAGAGTTATACCAATCTGCCGCTTCTGGAACGTCGGTTTGCTCGCCCCAAGTTTGAGGGCTGGCTGCGGGCAAATCACAATACCAATCATAGAAAGATCCGCAGGCCGCTCCAATTAGGGAGAGATATCGGGAGCCTGCGGCATAGGAGATCATCGACATTGCAGGAATCGGTGAAAAACCAAAAATGCGGTCTGGGCCCCATTTTTTAATCGTGTAAACATTGGCGGCCGCCATGATTTCGTTCACTTCATCCCATGACGAGCGCACAAAGCCACCTAAGCCGCGCACTGCGGTGTAAGCTTTACGCTTCTTCTCATCGGCTTGTATCGCCGCCCAAGCTTCCACAGGGTCTTTACCTGTCATGCGCTCAATGCGATATAAATCAAGTAAACGGCCACGTATTAGCGGATGTTTAATACGGTGCGGGCTATATAAATACCAAGAAAAAGAAGCTCCGCGTTGACAACCTCGTGGCTCGTGGTCTGGCAAGTCATCTCGGGTGCGAGGGTAATCGGTTTGTTGCATTTCAAATGACACTAAGCCATTTTTAACAAAAATCTTCCATGAGCAACCGCCAGTACAATTCACTCCGTGAGTTGAGCGCACCACCTTGTCATGCTGCCAACGGTGACGATAAGCACTTTCCCACTCGCGATCTTCATTGGTGACAATACCGTGATTATTAGAAAACGTTTCTTTGACTTTATCAAAGAATTTTAATCTGTCTAAAAAGTGGCTCATTTGTTTCTCCTAATATGCCTAAATATCACTTTTTTTTGTTGTATTTGTGGACGTGGCAAAACTTTGTTATTTGCCACGCTGCAAATACTAAGGATTTTTAATTTCACTATTTGCGCGTAAATAAAACCACCAGTTCAATATCAAGCATAGTGCGTAGAATATTGCAAAGCCGTACATTGCATTCTCAGGTGTGCCTGCTTTCACTTGCGCCCCGATGACGACTGGTGCAATAAATGAACCGTAAGCCGCGACTGCAGAAGTCCAACCCAATACTGGTCCTGCTTGCAGGCGGTCAAAAATTACGCCGACTGTTCTAAACGTTGAGCCATTGCCGATACCAGTAGCGGCAAATAGCAACACAAAGGTCATCAGGAACTGGTTGAAATAAATTTCCGGGGTAGCTGATTGGTAAGCCTGCATCATGATGTAACCGGCATACGCTGATGCCCCCACCATTACAACTGAAATGACTTGCGTGACGATAGAGCCTCCAACTTTGTCGGAAATCCAGCCACCGACAGGGCGAATCAACGCACCGACAAAGGGGCCAATCCATGCGTAAGTAAATACCGAGATGGCATTAGGGTTTTTTGCATGCACCCATGCTTGAGTAGCTACATCAAACACATGGGTATTGCCAAAAATCACCTTGATCGCCAGTGGTAATGCCATTGAAAAACCGATGAACGAACCGAAGGTCAGCACATACAACACCGTCATTGACCAAGTGTGCTTATTGTTGAAAATTGCAAATTGCTTGTTGATACCTGCTTTCATTTCACCAAATGCAGTTACTTTCATGATTCCTAGTGTTGCCAAGATGATTAGCGGCAGAGCTACCCACATATTAAGGAAACCCAAGCCAGTTGGCGCAGGCAGGTAGAGATACAAACCAACTGCCGCCGTAAGGAATGCCAAGCAATACAGCCACAAAATTTTGACGAATGCTGCAATCGTACCGCCAATGTTCGGAGAAATTGGTAGTAGGTTATTCATACCAAAGAAACCAAAAAAAGCCAATGGAATCAGGAATGCCAACCACACAAAGCCAGCATTTTGAATCCAAGTTTCTGTGCCTGCTAGAATTTTGCCAAGAATCCAACCAGAATCTTTGACTAGTGGCATGGAGTCGCCGCCCAATGCGCCAAACACACCCATTGTCATTGCTAATGGAATGACAATCTGCATGGTAGTCACACCAAAGTTACCCAATCCTGCATTCAAGCCAAGCGCTGTACCTTGCAAACGCTTTGGAAAAAACGTGCTGATATTAGACATAGAGCAAGCAAAGTTCCCGCCGCCAATACCAGACAAAAATGCCAGAATCTGGAAGGTTAACAGCGAGGTATTTTTATCTTGCAATGCAATCCCTGTACCTAACGCGGGGATCATCAACAACACTGTGGTCAGAAAAATTGTGTTGCGCCCGCCCGCCAGTCTGATAAAGAAAGAAGCTGGAATACGCAAAGTTGCACCAGCCAAACCGGCAATTGCCGTCAGTGTAAATAACTCATCGTCTTTAAACGGAAAACCCAGATTGGACATTTGTACCGTGATAATCCCCCACATCAACCAGATAGCAAACCCCATTAGCAGACTGGGGATTGATATCCATAAGTTACGGTTGGCAGCCTTTTTTCCAGTGTTTTCCCAAAACGTGGTATCTTCCACATCCCATTTATCAATATTAGTTGACATGCCACTCTCCCTTAGATTGGTGTAACTTGTTTTGCAGCTTGACGCTCATGATGACGACCGATTTTGACTGGACGTACCTCAGTCCAATACATCCAGATGAGGGACACCCAAACAATGCCAAACATCAGCATAAAGGCTGAAGTGCGCACACCCGTCAAGTCCAGCAATGCACCAAACATAATCGGCATTAAAAAGCCACCCAAACCACCAGCTAACCCCACTACGCCAGAAATCACGCCAATGTTGTGCGGATAATCATCTGAGATGTATTTAAAGACCGATGCTTTGCCAATGGCAAACGCAATGCCCATAGTAAACATAATTACGGTGAACCAAGTAGCGCCCAAACCTAAGTGGAATGCTTGCTGACCCCTTACGGTAACAATAGAAATCTCTGTTTGAGGATATGAGAGAAAGAATAAGCAGACCAGTGACACCCAAAGTACCCACCATGTCACAGTATGTGCGCCAAATTTATCTGAATAATAGCCCCCCATTGCGCGTAGCACTCCACCTGGAATACTAAAAGCCGCCGCCATCAGTGCCGCTGTTTTTAGGTCAAAGCCATATTCGCCAATATAGTATTTGGTCATCCACAAAGCCAACGCCACATAACCGCCAAACACGATGGAATAATATTGGCTGTATTTCCACACTTTTGGGTCTTTGAGTACCGCAAGTTGATCACGCATGGTGATGGCTTTATCCACCTTGTGTGCAGGATCGGAAAAAGTGAAAAACCAAAACAAGATGGCCGTGATGAACATTAACAGCGCATACACCTGCGGCACCATTGCCCAACCATAAGCGACCACAATCAATGGCGCAACAAGCTTGGTAACCGCCGCACCCGTATTACCTGCGCCAAAAATACCCATTGCCAAACCCTGACGATTTTTTGGGAACCAGTGTGCGCAATATGCAATGCCCACAGTAAAAGAACCGCCAGCAACACCAACAAACAAGCCTGTGACCAAAAATTGCCAGTATTCAGTACAACGTGAAATAAGAAAAATAGGAATGACGGTAGAAAGCATCAAAATGAAAAATACGATTCGCCCGCCAAATCTATCAGTCCACATACCAAGCGGCAGGCGGATGAGGGAGCCTGTTAAAACTGGCGTTGCAATGAGAATGCCGAATTCGGTTTCGTTAAGACCTAGGCTTTCTTTAATCGGAATGCCAATCACAGCAAACATCATCCATATCATAAAGCATACGGTAAAAGATATCGTGCTTGCAGTGACCACTGACCAAGCTTTGTATTGTTGCGTTGCCATTACATTCTCCCCATCAAGCACATAATGCAAGATTAGGCGAATTGCATTAGTACGCCTATTCGTCTGATGGGTAGTATAGGTGAAGCAAAAGTACTAGTTCTTTAGAACTATTTTATCGCCGCACTGGCTTGAACTCAGAATAATGCGCAAAACATCAGCCAGAAAATCTGACCACTATAACGACAATCAAAATTAACTGTATGCTCCAATGCCATACGCTACATCACGCTAAGCATCATCAAATCGATGCCACCAACGGCGAAAAATGTAGCGGTAAAATCGATAAGTTTACTTGCATTGCCTGCAAGCCATAAAAGAAAAACCCTAATTAAGCAAGGCAAATTGCTTAGCATTGGCTGGGTTGGATTGTTTGATTTAAATGAGCATGTTTGCCTTATTTGATTTATTACTTTGCGATTTTTGCTTGCTCAACAATAAAGCCATGCTCTATCGCATATACGGCCGCTTGCACACGGCTGGCTAAATTAAGTTTACGCAATATGCCTTGCACATGGATTTTTACAGTAGATTCTGCCAGATCCAATTGACGGGCAATTTGCTTATTACTTGCACCAGTTGCCAGCATAATAATAATCTCACGTTCGCGCGGCGTGAGTTTTTCTGGGTTGGTTGTTAAGGCGGCTTTCTGAGGCACGCGCATCGCGTCTGCCAACTTGCCTGCCATTTGTGCCGACATCACAGATTCCCCATTAGCGGCACGGCGTATTGAATCTAACAAGAAATCTGTTTCTATATTTTTGAGTAAATAGCCACGTGCGCCAGCGCGCAGGGCTTCAAGTAAATCATCCGCATCTTCAGAAACTGTGAGCATAATGATTTCAGCTTTAGGCGCTTCTTCGCGTAACAAGGGGATGGTGACCAGCCCATTTGTAATAGGCATATGTAAATCTAGCAACACTACATCGGGCTTAAATTGCTTGGCGCGCTTTACGCCTTCTAGTCCATCGCTAGCTTCGCCTACCACATCAAACCCAGCTTGTCGCTCTAACAACAGTTTAATGCCACTACGAAACAGTGTGTGATCATCGACAATTAAGACGCGAATGGTTTTCATGTAACCGTCACTTTTTATATAGTTGTAGGCAGTATAACGCTAATATGCGTACCCTTACCTTGTTCTGAGCTAAACGAAAGTTCTGCGCCTATACGATGTGCACGTTCACGCATAATGCGCAACCCTACGTGACTGTCGCCAGCATCTTGTATCACATCAAAACCCACACCGTTATCATCAATCTCTATTTTGCATGGTACTGTGCAATCAAGCGCCACCTGAACTTGACTGGCTTTGGCGTGTTTACGAACATTAGAAAGTGACTCTTGAATAATATGCATAATTTGTAGCACATGCTCTGGCTGCAAAGCAGGCGCACTGCCTTGGTAATTAAACACTGTTTTAATGCCTGTTTGCCCTTCAAATTTTTCTAATGCAGTATCAATAGCTGTGACTATATCGGTGCTACCAATGCGCGTGCGAAAATGCACTAGCAACTCACGTACATCGTCATAGCTTTCTTGCACGCCTTCACGAATTTGCACCAAGCTTTTTTGAGCTTCTACAATTTTTCCTTTTCGCAAATCTTCATCTAACAGTTGCACTTGTATATTCAAAAAAGCTAATGATTGTGCAATGCTATCGTGCAACTCTTGCGCCAGCAAATTGCGCTCCTCTGAAATTGCCATTTCTTTATCGAGCGCGGCAAGCTCTTTATTTTTAGCTTCAATACTGCGCGATTTTTCTTCCACGCGCTGCTCTAGAGTAGCGTAGATATCTTGCAGTTCACCTACCATGCGATTAAATCCACTGGTTAATTCCCCAAGTTCATCTTGGCTGGTCACGGGTAAACGTACATTAAAATCTGCAGCCGCCATGCGCGCCAAACCCTCGCGCAGACTCATCACTGGGCGAACTATCATGTGCGAAAACAAATACACCAACAAAATGGTCCCCACCAATGCAAGAATCATTAAAGCAATTTGCAAGAAACGTAGTAAGATAGTGGCGTGTGCATTACTTTGTTCTACCATACCCACTAAATTGTTAATCTCAGTCACAAATTGCTCTAACTTGGGGCGGTACTGTGTTAATAAAAATTGCTGCTCTGCATTATTGCTAGCTCTAAAAATTTTCTGAATAAGTGGATGAATTGTGTTTTGCCAAGATTGTCGCAGTTGCATCATCTGTACTTGAACATTCGCATCCTTTGGCAATGAAAGTGGGCGCAAGGGATTGCCCTGCTCTAATTCTCTTAAGGTTTGTTCAAAAGAAATAACTTCTAGGTCAATGTCAGTATGTAAGCTCGCAGTGGGTTGCTTAATGTATAGTTCAAGCAAATACGCAATACGATAAGATCGCATACGCTCACGCCCAGCATCATTAATTGCTGCAGCACCACCTTCTAATTTCCAAGAAACAAACAATGTTGAGCCAATCGCAACCATAGCCACGAGGAAGTAAAATACCAGTAAGCCGATAATTTTTTCACGAATTTTTAGCTTAATCATAACTGGCACCATCCTCTTTGAAATACTCAACTCAGAACTTTATCATGCCGCTAAAAGCAATATTTGATTAATTAACGAATTTTAGATTGAATCGTCATTAACTGTTTATTCAACAATTAGCCATTAGCTTGAACTAATTTAGAGTCTGTAGAATATCCCAATCTGATGCGCAAATACTAATTAAAACTGTCAAACAGCATCTAATATTTCCCAACAAACAGCGCGCGTATTAGCCAGTGTTCTTTCAAAGATCCCATGAACTACAAGGACTTGCTCCTTTTTTCCACAGCCGCTGAAATTAACAACCAGTGAAAAATACAATGCGCTGTTTGACAATTGGGACATTTAAAATCAGAGCATCTTATGCAAGCTGATTAATTGTCCCAGTAAGCGTTTTAACAAATGCTTCAGTTGAGTCATTCAATCCCGAAATTTGACTCTAGTATAATAATTTTAGCTTGTGAAAATGGATATTGGATTGCTGTGTTTTGCTCGCAACCTCATTACTAATAACTGCCCTGTAAGTGCAATTCTACCAACACTTATTATTTGATAAGTGAGCTCACTACTGTTTGTATATCATGTCACGTTGACGTTCTAAGCATTTCATCATAAGGCCAATTAGCTGATTATTACCGCCGTAATGTAGAACAATATTAATGAGTTCATCATCAACAATCTCCTCAATCGATTTTATGATGTCTTCGGCAGTTTTTTCATTAATTCCGAAATGAGGTGCGGCTTCTTTTGCTAGTTTGATGCTAGATAAGTTATTGCCTGGTTTAATTGCAAGTTCCTGATATCCTATATTCGTTAACTGCATGACCAAGTCAAATGCTGGCGCTAATCGGTACTTACCTTTCTCCACATGTAATACCCCATGATTTTTTACGTGGTCATCGTTGTTATCAATGATCAAGTTAAATACCATACGTCTATATAATTGGTCTAAGTCGTATTTTGGATCTACCGATATACGTCGAAGTACTTGTGCAAGTTCAATGTAACTGCCACCAGCGCTCTCATAGGCTACATCTAATAATGCTGAGGCTGAAAGATAATGAATGCGCCGTTCGTTTCCAATAAAACCTTCTCTATCAAATCGACGCAGTAATAATGTATGACCCTTAGGGATTTTTTCTAAGATAGCAGGTGAAACTTCGATGCCACATTTTTCCGCAAGCTTGAGAATGCTAATCTCAAGTAACTCAACATCATGGTCATCACTTATGGCTGGAAATTTGGCAATCCACCTTTGATTCTCATGAATGAAAGTGGATTTTGGTCGGGCGCCGCCTAATGTGCCACCACGATGAAGCAATCTGCGCATCTCTGTACTTATTTCTTGAGATAGTTCGAGTCTGCGAACGGCATCGGACAACTCCTCAAGTGATGCTATGTTTTCATCAGCAGGGATAGTTTGAATTGGTATTGTTTCAGAAAACACCATTGCGCCAATTCGATCTGTATTGGTCATTAAAAGAGCATCTATATCATCTAGTATTTTACCGTATTGAGCTTCGAGTACACGTCTTCCCCAACTATCAGGAAGTGCGTCACGGAAAGTAAGCGGTAATGCACCACCATCTCTAATACGGCGCTCAGGAATGCTCATTGCCTCCCCTTTAAGTGGGAGGTGGCCAGGGTTGAAAGCGATTGCAATTGGCAGTTCTAGGTAACGCCTCCCATAGGCGAATTCAGCAGATTCAACAGATCCCCTGCGGGCAAGTTTGAGCAATCCTGCCGGGATTACTTCCTGGTCTGGTTCGAGAGCCATCCCGATATATATGCTTCGATTAGAAATCACGTTCATTCTCACTGATTACTCCAGCATCATTTGTTTTGTTTTGTTTTCTGACGCGGATTAAATTATCTGGATTAATTTGAACAGGAGCGATTGCATCAATTGAGTCAATCTGGCCGAATAGCCAGAGTGCGTTAACAATAATGCCAATACTTGAAGTGGGTTTGCCCGCCTCAATAGCTTTGTATGTGTTCTCTGAACAGAAGAGGCGGTTAGCCATATCTTTGATAGTCCACCCTTGTGCAACACGATTTGAACGTATTCTTTGGCCAAGTTTCTCCAGAGACTTTAGCGCCTCAGGATTCGAACTAATTAATGAGATTGATTTCTTTGACATCAATAAAATGACTCTTAAACGACATAAGAGTCATTTTATTGACTTTATATAAAAAAGCAAGAGTTTAATTGAGAGGCTTTTTTAATTGCTCAGAGGATAAAAGCAATTGCCGAAATTTATTATGCTTAGGAACGGATCATCATTTGGCTAAATATCTCTAAGTTATTGCCCCAAGTGCCCTAGTATCAATTTTTAACAATAATCTCACGCACCACGTGTTTCATCCCAGCATCGCCATCTAGCATTTGTTCCTTAACAGTCGCAAAATTAATTTTAGACAAATCAATGACGCGAATCTCCCGATTGCTCATGGTGTGAAAGTAATACTTTTTATTTGTTAAATCAGCAGAAGTGGTAATCTGTGTCGCGCTTTCTATATCCTTTGCTATTTTCCCTTGACTGGCTGTTATCCCAATTGGAATATTAAAGCTATCAAGAATTCGAAATGCTTCAAATACAGCATCTGTTGATGTTGCCAAGGGGCGAACTGCAGCCGTGAGTGTCGCTGCGCGAACAAACCGAGATGGTGGTGTAAAGTCACCAGGAAGACCGATTAACCCAGAGCCACTTCCAAACGGCGCAAAAGATTGATTGTCGATGGCAAGTGGACTTGTATTGCCTTGGCGTAAGTTAATGTAGTTTCGCAGATTAGTTAAATGCCAATCATAAGTAGGTGAGTTCGTCACAACCCCCTTGAACGGTTCATATATTTTAATTTCACCTCCGTTAATGATTTCAATGATAATGCTGGCTCCGCTCGCATCAGCAATTTTCCAATGAAACGGCAATGGTGCTCCACCAAAGCGAGGGTCAACCACATTCACTACTTTGACGCGTGTAAGATTTGCTTTTACTTCAGCCACTGTTTGGTATGACGATAGCATCCACTGCATAAAGTCGCCCACACTCATTGATTGCTGTGCATTGGTCTTGTTATAAGCTTCATAATCGGCGTACCCGGGGAAGTAATACACGCCAACATATAAGCCCTTTTCATTCATCGCATCAGGGCCGTACGGCTGACCATATGCCGCGACAGAAACAAATCCAAATTTACCAGTCCAAGCCATGCCATTAATACCATCTGGCGTCTGCCCTTGATATGACTTTCCTCGTGGGAAAATGGCTATTCGATTGTGCTGAGCGTCACCGAGAGCCCATTCGACAGTTCTGGCAACAACGACCCCACCATCTTGGCTTTTTAATGAAATCCCCGTGCATGCAAATAAAGGATTTTGACTTAAAATAAGGCTGAGGCATAAAGCATAGTTGGCGAAGCGTTTGAATGGTAATTTCATTGTATTGATTCCTTTGATTAGATCCCGTCACTATCTTTTATATGCTAAAAGTTAAAAATTACCATTTTTTTGGATTTATGGGCAACTTATTTATCAAATGGTTTTCACTAAACATATCCTAACCTTTGATAAGAAATAATCCTACATAGCCCCTACATGAGATTGTATTTGTGGCATTACAGGCAAAATAAAACGCCCCAATCTCTCGAAAGGGGCGTCTTTATTGGTGGGAAAGAGACAACCGCACAACTCTCTACAAGCCTTTTATTTATTGATATTTTACAATTAAATATTTATAGATACCATCAGAAATACCATCAATTCAATAATGTATTAATCAAAGTGTTGACTTACTGTTTCTATAACATATTGATTATTATATTAAATATAGATTGACATATTTTTATATCTTAATTACGATATCTTTACACGGGCCGTTAAAAGTTTTCGAATATATTGGCTTTCGAAAAACAATAGCAATCCATCGAGGTAAGATGGAGCGAGGACAAAGCGCCAAGTTCCACCCATTGTAATGGGTGGATTTTCCTTGGAGTCCGTGTATGCAATGTTCAGCTTTAGTATCAATTTCCGATGCCGCTAAAATTTTAGGCATCAAACCCCAAACTGGGCGTGATTGGCTATGGAAAAATAAATTTCCAGTGGCAACCGTTAAAATTAACGGTAAACGATTGGTGCCTATCAATTTGCTCAATGCGTATATTGATGGACTCATTTGCGCTTCATCAAATTCAGTACTTTCCCTCAACTCGTCACATACAAACCAGACTCTCGAAAATCAACAGTGATTATCTAATATTCAAGGTAACTTTCTTAGCTCGAGTTTTTAAGGCTTTTTGCGCAGCAAAAAACGAAAAAACTGAGTAAGCAAGGAGCGTGTAAGCGCGACGCGGTAGTTGTTGATGGTAGTGAAGTTTATTTAGTACGTACATTAGGGGAAACAAATGTCTAGAAATGTTCAAATTGGTCTTGATCAAGAGCTTAAGTGCTTAATACTTGTAGGTCGCTTTGGATGGCTACGACTTCAAGAAATTGCGCTGTTTCTTTGGTTCGACAAAGATCGAGCACATTCTTATCAGTATGCGCAGAATTTAGTTAAAAAATTAATCGACAAGGATTTGGTATTCATTCAGAAATTACCATGCCATGCTGGTACTGCAGTTGTTCTCAAAGAAAAAGGGGCAAAAATAGTTCGTGAAAATGGGTTTCCAAAAGTTAAACGAGCTATTCTAAAAATACATTCCATTATGCCAATGGATGGTGATGATTATGATCTTGAAACCTGGATACCACCCGCATGTTGGAAACATGATCTTTACAGTCATGGTCTGTGTGTGCTATTTGCCAATGATGAGAATATACATTCGAGGGGATACAATCCAAAATTTTGGACGGAAGTTGAGTTAAGAAGATTAGGTGGAAGTAGCAACAGAAAGTTATTTAATTTTTTGGATGAAGTTCGTTATCCAGATTTAATAGTTGAAGGAGAGATTGAAACGTTAGGTTTTGAGATCGAGAAATCACGTAAAAATGGAGAATTAAATACAAACAACATGATTCTCAATTTAATTCAAACAAATAAAATTAACGGAGTTGCAATGCACAGTTTCGGAGGTGTGCAGCCCGATAAAATTGCCTTTGCTATCAATCCAGATGAGTGCGAAATTACAAAGTCAGGCAAGCGAAAAAAAATTAATCATGAGCTAAATGTCATTAGTGCAGCCTTGGCAAAAATGAGTCAGCTAGGAGTAAATAAGATTGAACTTATTATTTTTCGTATGCACATCAAAAATTATGGTGTAGTTGACTATGATGTTGTACGCAATGTGTACACCGTCCCTAACGTTTGAGTGTGCATTAACAAGTTAGGTTTTTATTTGTATTAAGAAGCTATTTTGAGTTGTTAATATACAAACTGATATTTATATATTAACAACTCTTCGGCGAAAATCACCGCCTGCGCCTAAAACATATTCACCCCTCACCCGCGCAAAGCGCGCCCCTACTGGACGTAGGGTAAAGGTGAGCTTTCGCTGCCGCTCATGAAAATGTTTTACTTGCCTTACACTTCGTTCCAGCGACTTCGTCTCGGGCGCCCCCGCGAAGCGCGGGAACCCCCTAAAATCTTACTTCGTCGAATGTCGCTCACGCGAATTTCTCCTTGCCCTGTCGGGTGGCTTGCGCCATAAATTTTACGGGGTTCCCGCGTTTCACTTGGGGCGGGGCTTTGCCCCCAAAGCAAACCGTTCGCTTGGGCTCACTTTCAGTCGCGTGCGCTCCTTCATTTTTGCTTCGGCTCCCCCAAGGCAATTGCACCTGAACGGTGCTCACTGATGGAAAACTTTTATTAAAGATTGTTCTTTGCTTTATCGTAGCATTTCAGAGCTAAAGCCTTTTCCATTATGGAGAGTATCTATTTATATTGACCACAGGGCAACGGTTTCGGGTAATTGTTGTCCCTGTTTACCTATTTTCTGGATAGTTGCTACAGTGTAGAATCTACTTGTGTTATGAACATCCGGGTGTAGGTCAGATATACTATTCCAAAGTGCTAGAATGATCCGTGAAGTCTGGATAGAGCTCAGGCAAAAATACATAAAAATTTGGATCTAAAATGAACAAGGAATGTCTGGCTGATATACTCAAAAGAATGTATCTTAGCTCCCCAAAGGGCTCTAAGTCCACAATGATTCATCTATTCGGCTTGAAGTATGCCTCTGCTATTAATGAATCTGGGGTTTCCATGAGGAAAATTGCCCAAGCCGCTGGAATTCCAGATTCTTATGGGACCGCCATCGGTGTTGGAGTAAAACTTGCTGAGTTTGTCGAGATACCTTTCTACACTGACGGTGGTGACAATGGTGGCGATGGTGGCGATGGTGGCGATGGTAACGATGGTGGCGATGGTAACGACGATGGCGACACTAGCGACGGACTGAGGCAAGTTCTGTCACATCCCATTCTCTTTTCTTACACCGATGATGATTTCGAAGAAGTGCTAACACGCTCTCTAAGGATATTTTAGATGGATAAAGTACAAACATACAATACTCTTTCGATGCTAAGTCTCAAATGTGCGGCTAACGTCTTTGACATTTCGACAGGTTTAGTACATGTAAGCATTAGGGATCAGATTGTCCGTGCAAATTTGTTGGTTCGCGATATTGTGGCTCTAAAACAGAAAAACCCTGAGATTCTTATTGTTGGAGCTGGTGTTGCTGGTATAGCCGCTGCAATTGCTGCTGCTAATGCTGGTGTGATCGTCACTATTATTGAGACAAATGATGAACCTTTTTCTTTACAAGCTGTATCAAAGCATAGATTTATAGGTCCCTACATGTATGAGTGGCCTGCTAATTTTCATACACCGCAGAATTACCCACCTTCTGGTTGGCCTAGATGGACTTCCCTCTCAGCTAGATCAATGAACTGGAAAAGCGATAAGCCTATAAATGCAGTGGACTTCGCTAACAACCAGAGGTTATGGTTAAATGATACTCTAGTTAAATGGAACCCTAAAACTAAGGCTCCTCAGCTAATCACCAGTGTCAATTCCGGGCTTGCCAAAAAACTTGTTAAATCATTTGTAATTCAAAAATCTAAACCTTTTGTCCATCGTGTTAGCGGGACTAACTGGCTGAGTAAGCGGCTAGTTAATTTTTCGGTAGATCCAAAGTTTATTATTCTAGCTGCGAGCATGGGCAATGAAAAATTTACACATGGGGATTATGAGGGGGTAAGTTTTTGGAAGCCTGATCGATTGAGCCTAAAAACACAGCAAAGTATAGCAATACTCGGTGGTGGTGATGGGGCACTTCAAGACTTTTTGAGGGCAGCTACTACATTCGACCATCCGCTGCAGTTTATTGATTTCCTCAATGCGGATCATCGGGTGCTACCCTTAATTAATAAAGAACACGATTACTTATTATCATTGGAACAAAACTCTAGGTTAAATGCTACTTGGACTGCCAGCAATGAAGTTTTTGAAGAATTGGATGGGCATTGCCGAAATGTTGCAATAGAGTTAGCTAAAAATCAATTCGTTCGTCGTAGAGTCTCTCAGGGAATGCGTGGGGAAATAAATGCTCACACTAGTTTCATTGACTCAGTTCATTTATTTGTCAGAGAGAATTTTTTTGGGAAAGCTTATTTACTTAATAGATTTTTAGTTCATCTAATCAATGAGTCTATTGCGCATTCACCGGATGCATTTGAGGGTAAGAGAGTAGCCATTGTTCACTTTGGTCACACTATTGACTCTAATAAATCTTTAATGAAAAATAAACTCGGCTTTCATTGTATAGATGTCCTTGATAATGTTAATGGCACTTCAATACAAAAGTCTTTTACCGATTTAATCGTTAGGTTTGGCGTTGACTCGGATCATGCCCCGGCATCCAAGTTAGTCGGGTTGTCAAAGAAATATAAAGCAACAAGAGTAAATATGGCTCGTATACCCATGCCATTTTATTTCGATAACTAACTCAAACTTATTGTTCTTTAGCTATACCGTAGCTTTTTAAAGCTAAAGTCTTTTCCATTATTGATAGTATCCATCCTTATTGACCTCAGGGCAACAAAACACTTAACCGTTGCCCTGTTTTCTTATTTGCTGGATAGTGACTATGCTGGAGAATATGCTTGTGTTACAAACCTACGGGTGTAGGTCAACGAATGGTGTGTCTGTTAGCGCCTTAGCAATTCTGCTATAGCAAGGGCCAATCCACGACCTAACAATGGTGGCACTGCATTACCAACTTGAGTATATTGAGGGACTTCAAAGGATCTCATCTTGCCACCGGTTGTGACTTTCGAGCGAAATTCAAAATTGTCTGGGAAGGATTGTATTCGAGCCATTTCTCTAACTGTTAGCGTACGCAACTCATCGTGATGATAGTGACAAGCATCGTCTGGAATAGAAAGAGCTGCTGGAGCTGGCTGGTTAGGCAATAATGCTTTCTGAGTTTGTTTTTTTGTCGGGTGTTGTTTTAAAAATATTAGAAAATCTTTTTTATTTTTAAAAATAGTAAATTTTCCAGCCTCGTTTAAGTAATCAAACACGGCCAACTTAGCCCATTCTGCTTCGCTAATTTCATCAGACTCGCCTTTTAGAACCTTTTGCACACTTCTTTGTGTGGCAGTGTCTACTAGCTGTAAAACTTGATATATACGGAAGCGGCGGCGGACTAGCAATCCGTTGCTACGATGGTCATGGTTTTTCATTTCACGTTTTGGCAAAATCTTGTTAAACGTACTTAAAAGTTTGGCTGGAAACAGACCGTTGGAATCACTAGATTCTCTTAAATCGTCAATTGCTTCACTTACAGTAGCTAGCTTGTCATGACTTACCACAAGTGATTTTAAGAATGAGCTTTTAAATAGACTGAGATCAGATGGCTTAGAAACATCACGATAACATAGAGCCTCAATCTCAATTTCTTCGTTGTGGCTGGTGCGATTGAAGAATTCTAAGGGCTGGGAAAAAAGTGTGATTTCAGCCTCGTTAAAGGTTTTTGATAGGGTGTCGAAAAAATCTTTCCTGACTCCTATCAATATAAACCGTGGTCTATTTTGTGGTACGCCAGCTAGCTTTGCATTGACGTGCAAGCAAAGTGGCACGTATCCAATCCCCGAAAATGCTTTTGCTAACTCGAACCATGCGTAATAGCAATTTTCTTGCTCGTCTCTGAACGGTCTGAGAATTCCTGTAACATTTTCAAGTACGACAAGTTTGGGTTGAACGGTTTGAGCAAACTTAACAAATTCCCATGGCAGTGAGTTTTTTTCGCAGTCTTGCTTTCTAAGTCCAGCCATACTGAAGCTTTGGCATGGAGGCCCTCCTGAAACTAAGTCAACGCCACCCTTTCCAAATCCACCTTTAAGTTCTGCAGTCACTTCTGGTTTCTGTTGTAGCCAGAAGTTAAGATCCACAATACTACCCACAACAAGGCTACCTTTAAGGTTTGAACCGTCGGCGGCTATGTCTGTCTTGCCTTTTCCCAATTCTGGGTATGCTTTTGGGTTTTCACGTAAACGCTGCTTAAGTTCAGACAATTCGAATTGACTGCTTAACCACAAAGTTTTTTTGAGTTTAGGTGATTTAGACTCTGCTTGGCTTTGTAGATCTTCATTGAAAAAATTGAATGCATATGACTCTGCTGCCATTGGAGACAGTTCATTTGCCATAACAAGGTCAAAACCAACTGATTTTAGGCCTAGTGATAAACCACCACAGCCTGCAAATAATTCAATGTAATTCACTAATAGTCTTTATATAGGCAAGTTTAATAGTCATTATTTTAGATCACACAAGCGCAAAAGTCCAGGACTTTTAGTGTACGTTGTTTAGCGCGACCATAAGCATAGCTGTAATTAACAGCTATGTATGTTAAATTTACACATGCCAACGCCTAATGATTTACATGATGAGATGGAAACTAGAATAGAGAAGAATAAGGCCTACCTTGTTGCTATTGGCGTTGAATTCTCAATGTTTGAGCCAACAACCACGGGGCTGAAAAAATCAATTCTTGATGCTACTCGTCCCGTCAGAAGTCATTTTGAATCTGAAAAATTTCATTCTTTTGACTATCAAGGTCAAGGCGACGAACATAAAGAAATTAAAAGAGCCCACTTTGTAACACCTGATTCGGTTAATCTAACTAAAGTAAGTCTTTACCGCCCCAAAACCAAGAAAGGTGATCCTCGAATGTGGTTTAGCAACCTTAATGGTTTTGCTAATCCGTCCGACCAAATTGCTATTGTTATATTTAATGGTGAATTGTATTTATTTAATTTTACCGAGATAGATCTTGAAAGTCTTGCTGCTGATAATGCTGCTATCACGTTCATTGCACAATATGTAGGTAGTAAAAACAGCATTGCTGATGAGCTACTTCAAAAACTTAGAGAGATTGCTAGGGCGCCAATAAAGGTTGCTGTTGTTGGAGATACCGCTGTAGGTATGGCTGTTGAGCTTGCCTTGAACATTACTGCCAATAGTAGCAAGCAACCTGACTATAAGGGCATTGAACTAAAGAGTGATCGAGGTCGTAAAAACCGCAGTAATTTGTTTGCTCAAGTCGCTGAGTGGAGCATTAGCCCCTGTAAAAGTAGTGCTGATATTCTAGACAAATATGGATACATACGAGGTGATGATTTCAAACTGTATTGCACTATTTCAACACTAAGAATGAACCCTCAAGGGTTGCAGTTTTTCTATGATGAATCTACTGATCAGCTTATTGAGAAAGATAGACATAGCAAAAATGTAGCCATTTGGCCAGGGAAAATGCTACGTGAGCGATTAGTTGAAAAACATGCCGAAACATTTTGGATTCAAGCTAAGAGCACCACCATTGATGGCGTGGAGTATTTTGATTTAATTTCTGTTACACACACCAAACGTCCACTTGTAAGTCAGCTTTTACCAATGATTCAATCTGGCATGATTACTATGGATCACCTTATAAAACGTAAGGGTGGGGTTAAGCCAACCGTTTCGGAAAAAGGGCCTCTGTTTAAGATTAACAAGCGCGATTTGTCACTCTTATTCCCTGAACCTAAGGTTTATTCCCTAAAAAATTAGTTGAGTGAGTATTGAGCTGTGCCATATCTTATACTTTACAAGACTAAAGTGCTTTTTCAGTCTATATAGTACCCATCAATTAGTGTGCTAGACAACCTGTTCAGGTTACTGTTGTCAATTTTTTTTATTTACTGGGTAATAGCTATGTTTTACTCGAAATTTTTAGCTGATAACACGCTTTTTTCCAGATAAGTGATTCTCTACGTTAGCCCCAGAGCAGTTGTGAAGGCTGGGTTGAGTACATACATAATTGTTTTCGCTTTGATCATTTGATTATGAACCCCCTCTAGTACTTTCATGTTGTAGTGAAAGGAATAAATGTACCGGAATGTTCCATCGCTCCAAAGTAGACCAAGAAATCCAAACCAAAGTAATAATTTAATAACCGTTTCTTGTTTATCTTCGTCAACACCATGTTCATTTAGAATAGCAATCAATCTCTCCCTGTTAATGGATGAAGACGAACCAATAAATGCATATAATAGATTTTCGGCTAACGGAAATACATCTCTTATTTCCAAATCTAATTCTGTGAGTAGATCATTTGAAAACGCGCTACAACCCTTGATAATATCTTCTTTCAATATGCGTTCGTGACCAAGATTCATTGCATAGCCCCTACAATGTCCTAAAAGATCAAGTAAGCTTCTTGGGCGCATTAAGCATCTATCAATAAGATATTGTGAGCTTTCCTCACCATCTATTATTGGAGTGCAAATTGATGACCAAACAGTTGAAAAATCAGACCCTATATCTGACTCCGATGTTCTTGCTATCCTTAGCCTGATTAGCTCTCTTAGCATCTCGGCGTCATCCCAATCAACGTTCACTCTTGTTTCTTTACCTCGATCAGCTGTTGCGTCTACGAGTTGTTCAAATACATCGTTTCTTAAAAAGACAATAGTGTGTGCTGATATTGAAACTTTTTCCAAATTTCGTTCAATTTTTCTGGTAGCTTCAATTAAAGCTCTTATTATTATTAGATCTTCAGGCTTTACACCCTGAGTTGCCCAGCCCTTGTCTATATTGTCAAATAGTAGCCATATTTCATCTTTGAATTTAAGATAATCTAAAATTATTCCTTTTAATTTATTAAAATCATGGCGATAAACTAGCTCGGTTATTTGTTGTGTTGTTAGCTCTACACCATTTAGCCCTTCATAATTTTTTTCTACGGCTGCAATTATATCTCTTAATAGTAAATTTAATCTCTCAGCAAAATCTCCCTCACTCGAATAGGCATCTGTAATATATGCCGCCTTTAAACGTTGGTATGGTTCAAAGAGGTGATGGTTTCTCTTGTGAAGTTCTTGATCTTTTTCAAGCAATTTGTAGCACAACTCAAGCCATAATAAATACTCCCAAAATGCTGTTATCGTATGCTCTACAGTTCCGATAGACAGTAAGTTTACTATGGAGTCTTTTAATTTTAGTAGCTGGTATCCTTCTGGCTTTAGATCTAACACTACATTACTTCGCTTAGAGCGCACTATATCCCTTAACATAAAGAATATTGCCGTTTTGCCAGAACCCTTTCTACCAGTGACTAACCTAACTTCCTTACGTTGTGCACGCCTGAATGCTTCTGTTTCTAAATAGTATTCTGCAAGCGAGGTTATCTCATTTTCCGCTGCTGATGCTCCAAGATCCATAGTTGCAAGTTTTGACTTACCTTCTGAGGGCTTTATGATGTTGATATCTCTATCCTCATAAACTCGTTCTGCAAGATTGCCAATTGCATCCTTAAACTCATCCTTATAGCGGCAATAAGTTACAAAATCACGTAAGTCTACAGGGACTGGCGTTTCACCCGTTTGAATATACAAGCTTCTCTTATCCAGCCCATCAGCTAATCCCGCTACGAAGGCACTACGTACATTATGTATTTTGGCATCTACATGATCTTCTGGTAGAAAGTGTAGTACAACTCCATATGACTCTGACACACTCGAAATTGCCTCTGGTCCGGCAAGACGGTTAGACTCAGAGGGATCGAAACTTCGAAAGTAGAGGTGAGATTTTTTAATTCCAGAAACTATGTGTCCGTCATAATCAGTTTTTGTTTTTGGCTGGACTAGATAGATTGGCGATTTTTCATTTATCTTATCGCTGATAGGATGGGGACGCAAATTCTCCATATCCAGCTTATTTATATAGTCGCAAATTTCAGTTGCTGTGGAGTATTCCTCGTAACCGAGTGTGTCAAAGATTCCTACCTCCTGAATTGTTGGTGTGTCTTGACGAACAGCTCGATTTTTAAAAAGAATTACTCTCTTACCTTTACCGATTGCATATCCTATTTCATAAGTAACATTAAAATTTAACTTAGAAATATCTGCTATAAAAAAATCATGTGAATTGATTTCATTTAGTATTTCAGTGGCTATAAATTTACCAGGTATGTCTATCTCCTCCCATGTTTTAATTGCGAATTGCATGCCTTTGCTTTTACAAATTAAAGCTGCACTTCGAACAGCATCAACGACAAGGGTTGTTGATGAGGGATAAGCGAAAAATCCTGTTTTTACCATGTATATCCTAAATAAACGCCTCATCCCCGCTCATGTTACGTGGAGGGCTGTAAATAAATTATATTAATGGTTAACAGTAACATGGGGACCATTAAGTAATCAATAAAATAACATTACGAATATATTATATCGATTAATAGTCTTGTCTCAGTGTGACAAGTTTGACAAACATAGCTGGAATTAATCACTAACTGTCATAGAAATCAGCACAGTTTTAAATCAAGCCTTTTAACTGCTTGGTTTACGTGGCTTTTTATAGGTAGGTTATAAGCCCATACAGCTTGTAGTGGAAGTATTTACACGTGCGACCAGTATTCAATTCTTCTAATTACCTTCGCTTGGTAAGTCACTCTCTAAAATGAAAATCAGGTTTTTAATCTTAGCGGATGCTGGACGCAGGGTAAAGGTGAGTTCTCGCTGCCGCTCATGAATATGTCTTGGTTGCCTTTCACTTCGTTCCAGCGGCTACTCCTCGGGGGTTCCCGCGTTTCATCTGGGGCGGGGCTTTGCCACCAAAGCATAGATATATGTTATCTCACGTAGTAATTTACTTATTTTCAGCTATTTCATTACATACGAATAACTTGAATATAAATTTAAGTTTATTCCACATGTTTGATAGTTACTTTGTGTTGGTATTCTTATATTAATTGTGAGTAACTTATTAATTAACACTCAAAATATTTGAAGTTTGTTATTATCATGTTAATGGGTACAGTTTATTTTATGACGTGTATTTGAGAGCCTTTGGTTAATCAAGCTCACATTTGTCATACTTTTCACAAGCTATACTTTTAGTCCCTAAAAATGAAAAAAATATAAAAGTTGAGGCTGCCTAAATGAGGGACCAAATTAATCCAGTCGTTGTAAATCCTAATGTTGGAAATTTAGTTACCTCTTTGAGAGATATTGGCTATACATTTGAAATTGCAGTTGCAGATATTGTTGATAACTGCATTTCTGCAGGAGCCAGAAATGTTCAAATAATCGCACTTTCAGAACCAAAAAACATAGTTTGCATTCTTGATGATGGTTGTGGGATGAATGAAGCTCAGCTCATTGAGGCGATGAGGCTGGCAACTCAAAATCCATTATTAGAAAGATCAATTATTGATTTAGGTAGGTTTGGTCTAGGCCTTAAAACTGCATCCTTTTCTCAATGTAAAAAGCTAACAGTTGCTTCTAAAAAGAATCATATTCTAAGTAATAAGCAATGGGATTTAGATTATATTTCAACAAAAAATGAATGGCTGTTATTAACTCCAGATCTTGCTTCGTTTGAGCACATCCCATTATTTAGATCTTTACAGGGTGCTGAAAATGGAACAATTGTTATTTGGGAAGATCTTGATAGGTTCCAATCGACCAGTTTTGCCCATTTAATAGATTCTTTAAGAAAACATTTATCCTTAGTTTTCCATAGGTTTTTAGAGTTTAATGGAGCAAAAAAACTAAAAATATCAATAAATAATTTTGATCTAGAACCTTTTAACCCTTTCAATGTTGAAAGTATTGCAACTCAACAAATCAGCGAAGAGAAAATTACGGTTTATGGCGAAACCATATCGATTCAACCCTTTATTCTTCCGCATCATTCAAAAATTTCACAACAGGAATTTGAGAGATATGCGACTGATGAAGGTTATACAAAGTCACAAGGATTTTATTTATATCGTTCCAATAGGCTACTTATATATGGAACTTGGTGGGGACTGCATAAAATTAGTGATGCACATAAGTTAGTCCGCATTAAGATTGATATAACAAACACCCAAGATAGCTTTTGGGGGATCGATATTAAAAAGTCTACAGCTAAACCTGTTGGGATAATCAGAGATGATTTGAAACGGATCATTTCTCAAGTCACGGAAAGAGGTTCTAGACCATTTACAGGCAGAGGCCGGAAAATTGAAGATAAAACAACTAAAAGGTTTTGGGATTTGCAGCCAGACAATGAACAAATCAAATTTACACTCGCTTTTGATCATCCTGTATATCAAGAGTTAATTAGTACACTTAGTGAACACTCAAAAGAGTTGATGGGTATTTACCTGAAGGGTGTTCAAGCATATTTGCCATTAGAGGCAATACAGGCACAATTGAACCAAAATCCACATTTAATTCAGCAAGAAGCCCTAATGGGTGAAAGTGATGTTTTAAGATTGGCCGAGATATTAAATGGACTTGAATTGGATGAAAGTGTAATTTCAACACTTATGAAAACTGAAATGTTCAAAAATAGAAAAGAATTGCTTGAAAGAAAATCATGAATAATAGCTATCAAAGAATTAAAGACTATATTTTTAGTAATCTTCAAAAGCAAATTAGCCCGTTGCCTGATGATCAGATTAAGAAGGAGTTGGAGACTTGCCAAATATTAATTAAGGCCATTGGACTTAAAAATTTCGCAATGGTATTACCACAAAAAGCAGAGCTTGCAGATTTGAGTGAATTGGACTGGAAGCGCATGGAACGCGAACTTGAAACTCAGTTCGATGTAAAAATGGAATTAGGTATATTAATTAAAGACGAGTCACAAACAAACAGAGATCCTTATTGGTGGTCAAGCAAGCTAAAGCTAGCTAAAGAGAATTACTATTGGGATAGATATAAATCTTACTTATCTAATGATTTGAATGAAGATGTTATTAGAACAATTGACAGTGACACTGACAATATTATGGATAACATTGAAAATCCAGAGGAACGTTCATTTAGTAGGTATGGCATGGTAGTAGGCCACGTGCAGTCAGGTAAAACTGGAAATTACTCTGCTTTAGTTTGTAAAGCAGCGGATGCTGGGTATAAATTTATTGTTGTTATTGCTGGTGGAATTAATAATTTAAGAGATCAAACTCAAGTTAGATTAAACGAGTATTTCGTTGGTCAAGATATGGGGGTACAAGTTGGGGTTGGCATAGGTGCGCTGGATAGAAAAAAATTACCTATAAGCTTAACTACGAAAGAAAAAGACTTTAATAAACAAGATGCAGATAAAAATTCGCAAGGCCTAAATTTTGACAACATTAACGTTCCAATCTTATTGGTTATTAAGAAAGAAGGGAAAACTTTATCCAATGTAATTACTTGGTTAGAAAAGCAATATAAAAATCAAATAAGAAATCATTCAATGTTGCTGATAGATGATGAGTCTGACTATGCATCAATTAATACCAAGAACGAAGAAGATCCAACAACTATTAATAAAAAAATTAGAAAGCTGATAAGTCTTTTTCAAAAAAGTGCTTATGTTGCTTACACGGCGACTCCATATGCAAACATTTTTATTGATCATCAAGGTGATCATGATGAGCTAGGAAAGGATTTATTTCCTAAAGACTTTATTTATGCTCTAGATGCACCAACAAATTACTTCGGTGCGAGAAAAATATTTCTAGACTTAGAGCGAAAGAATTTAATTCCAATAGAGGATTATTTAGAAGCGTTTCCAACAAAACATAAAAAAGATTGGCTTGTTAACGGGTTGCCAGATAGTTTGAAAGATGCTGTTCGTCATTTTGTTCTAAATATATCAATTAGACACTTAAGAGGTCAGTCAAGTAAACATAATAGTATGTTGATACATGCTTCTCGATTTACAAATATTCATCAGCGCACTGCAACTTTGATAGAAAATTACTTAGACAGAATTAAAAGTGAAGTTAGAGTTTTTGGAATGTTGCCTGATGCTGAGATTCAAAGTAGCGTTGTAGCAGAAATCAAGGTTACATTTGAAAATAGGCTTGAAGATTTAGAGTATAGTTGGATAGAAACTCTTTCCTCTTTGGTTAAAAGTGTTTCAACAGTTGTTGTTCGCGAGGTGCACCAAAGCACGAGTGTGCCTCTAGTTTATAGGAAAGACATGCCAACTAATGCAATAGTCGTTGGGGGCACAAGTTTATCCCGTGGATATACCTTAGAAGGTTTAAGTATAAGTTATTTTCTAAGAAATACCATTTTTTATGACACGCTAATGCAAATGGGGCGCTGGTTTGGATATAGGCAAGGTTATGAAGATTTATGTAAAATTTACTTACCTGAGATTTCCATACATAGTTTCGGTTTGATAATTGAAGCTACTGAAGATTTAATTGACGACTTTAAAAGAATGTCAGAAGCTAAAATGACGCCCAATGATTTTGGATTGGCTGTTAAGCATCACCCAGATAGTGGATTACAAGTAACTGCACGAAACAAGCAAAAGAATGCAAAAGATATTTACTTTGATATGAAATTAGATGGTCATGCCAAAGAAACAGCCTGGCTTTATGTTGACCAGGACATATCTAGGAAAAATCTCCAGTTAATTACTTCAAGTATTA
Organism: Methylotenera sp.; assembly: GCA_030693535.1. The sequence continues at coordinate 124,343 of JAUYAL010000026.1, read as the reverse complement.
TTCAAATTAATGAAGAAAAGTCATTTGAGAAAAAAGGTAATAGTTATCTTTGGAAAAATATTAATAAAAATTTAATAATTGATTTTTTAAATACTTTTAAAGTGTATGGTTCAGACGATGAACTTGGCGTTAGAACAAGAATGCCAATCAAATTTATTTTGAAATATGCCAGAGATATGGATTTGGATTGGGATGTTGCTTTATATGGAGGTGATGGAGGCTATTTCACCATATCTGACAATATTAAAATTGGCAAGGAACAAAGGCAATTGGAACCTAAAGCCGATCATTATGAGGTGCTTAATAGGCAAGTTTCATCTGGTTCTGCAGAGTCAATCGTTTTAGATAGTGAAATCGCAAAAGAATTGGGTAGTAATCGAAAAGATATAAGGCAACGAATGCAAAGGCCACTGTTGATGTTGCATATCCTGGAAAATAAAAATAGCAAACAACAAGATAATCAAAACTCTTATGCGGCATTTGGTGTAAGTTTCCCAGGTGGTATTAATAGCGGCAATCAAACAGTAAGATTAAAAATTAATACTGTTTATTTAGATAAACTTAAAGACCAATTAGATGATGATGACTATGACGACTGATGAAAAATTACCTTGGGAGGGAATGGCCGAGTCAACAAGACGAAGGGTCGATATCTTAGAAAAACATAATATTTATTGGATTATGGATATTAATGGCAGGTACGGAATATATATTGAGTCTGCCAAAAAGTTTGTCTCTGAAAAGCTAACAATAAGCTTAAATGGAATAGAGGTAATTAAAAGAAATGCTCAATCAGGCTTGGGAGAGTTAATTCTTCTATTAAATATAAAAGAAGACTCTCAGATTTTTTGTAAATTATGTGAAGATTTAATTTCAACAATAGAGCTTCATCAAGACAATGACGAAATGATATCTGCAGTAGAAGTCAGGTTGCAGCGCTGGCAAGAGCTACTTAAGAGAGGTAATAATTATGTAATGTCTATTGAAGCGCAAATGGGACTGTTCTCTGAGTTGACGCTATTGGAAAAAGTACTTTTTCCTAAAATTGGTGAACAACAGGCAATTAATGCATGGGTCGGCCCTGATTTCGATAAACAAGACTTTTTGCTAGACAATGCAGTTGTGGAAATTAAGTCATACAGAACTTCAAAAGGTCAGCAGGTCTCGATATCATCAGCTCAACAACTTTACTGCGAGAAGCAACCTTTGTTTTTGGTTTCTTACGGTTTAACTCGATCAGAAAATGGGGAAAATGTTAAAGACCTTGTTGTAGGGATAAAAGATGTTCTGTCAAAAAAATCCAAATTACTTTTAGATGTGTTTAATTTAAAGCTAACTGATTATGGATATATTCCAGAACTTGAAAAAGAACCGTATGTTTCTTTCTTAATAGATAATACTAGAGTTTTCCGAGTAAAAGATGATTTCCCAAAACTAATTCCTCCAATGATTCCTGCCGAAATTCCACGGGTGAAATACAGTATTGATTTATCTTTATGTGACGGCTTTGAGGTAGAGTTCGACGCAATCTTTATGAAAGCGTCATCATGATAGATGTTACTCTTGAAGAGTTTCATCAAGACTTTATGCAAACAATTATATCTGATGCAGAAAGTAGAGGGTTATTAAGATTTCAGGCTTTTCATGAAAATGTTTGTGAGGCACTAGTTTCTTCAGGTGAGCTCACAACAAATTATACAGTTGCTGAGTATATTAAAAACAATATTGAAGTTTGTGGGTACGATTACGATGAAGAAAGAGAGATACTTACATTATTAGGCCATAGATTTTTCCAGGAAAATGAATTGCAACCGTTGACCTTGGGTGAAATTGACACAAGCTTTAATAAGATTAAATCCTATCTTTTAAATTGCAATAATCCATCTTTTTATAAGCAGCTGGAAGAGACCTCGCCTGCTTATTCCATGGCTTTTCAAATAACGCAATACTTAAGCACCAATAAAATAAGAAAGATTAGATTAATATTATTAACAGATGCAAGAGCGTCAAGAAATCTAAATCAATTGGTCTCTGAGATTCACCTAGGTTTAGAGGTTGAGTTTAGAGTTGTTGACATAAATTATCTCTTTAGATTGTTCTTGTCCGAGCAAGTGGGCGGGGATTATGAAACAGAGGTTGATTTGCCGTGCCTTAAAATTGTTAGTAATGAAACGTATCAATCATATTTAGCTGTAATCAATGGCCTTGATTTAGTGCAAATTTACGATAAATACGGACAAAAACTATTTGAGCAAAATGTACGGACATTCCTTCAATTTAAGGGAGCCGTCAATAAAGGCTTAAGAAATACGATTCAATATAGTCCTGAAATGTTTTTTGCATATAACAATGGTATTACAGCTACAGCAACAGAAGTTGAGTTTAATGAAAGTGGGAACATCGTAAAAATAAAAAACCTACAAATAGTTAATGGTGGTCAAACAACGTCAGCAATATATGCCGCACATAAAACAGCCAAGTTAGATGTGAGCCATGTTGCAGTTCAGATGAAACTTTCGGTTGTTAAAAATACTGAGAAAACTCATGAATTTGTTTCTAAAGTTTCAGAATATGCCAATACGCAAAACAAAGTTAATCCCTCAGATTTCTTTTCGAACAGTCCTTTCCATAAAGAGTTTAAAGATTACTCACATAGAATAAGAGTACCTGTAGTTGGCGGAGCACAACTCCAAACACATTGGTTTTACGAGAGGGTTAGAGGGGAATATTTAAATGAGCAAGCGTATTTAACTTCGGCAAAAAAACGTCAATTTCTTTTGGAGAATCCTAAAGAGCAATTATTAGAAAAAACATTGTTAGCAAAAGCCGAAGTTACTTGGCTTCAAAAACCTGATACGGTAAGTAAAGGTGCACAAGATAGCACTAGAATTTTTGCAAATGAAATATCTGGTATGTTGGAGAAAAATAGCCTAGCCATCACGGAGCTTTATTTTAAAAATGCCGTTGCAAAAGTTATTTTATTCAAATTTATAGAGAGATTAATTTCTAAAGCGCCATGGTATAACCAGGCCTATAGAGCGCAAGCTGTAGCTTATACAATGTCATATCTATCATATATGGTTGGAAAATCAGGTAAGACTTTTAACTTTAACTATATTTGGGATAATCAGACTGTTCCTAAATATCTAGAGGACATACTCTACGTGGCTGCCAAGGAAATATACCTTTATATCACAACGCCAAAAGAAGGATATGGGAACCCATCGCAATGGTGTAAACGGGAAGTGTGTTGGAGTGAAGTTAAAACATTACCAATTCACATGGATATAGATGAGCGGTTGCTCATTAATAATGATGAAATATTGTATATCGCAAAAAGTGCGAAGTTAGAAAAATCACTCGATAATGGTATTGAAATTCAATCATTCGTTGTTACTCAAAAGCCAGCTATGTGGAAAGAGTTAGTAAAATATTTTAATGTTGATAGCAACATAAGTCAGATGCAAATGGATATTTTAAGTAAATTTGCAAATGGTAGATTGCCACTCCCTTCTGAAAAGCAGGCTAAAGTCATTTACGATTTATATAACACAGCTATCAGTGAAGGTTTTGTATTCAATACATAGCTTGAATTATGTCAAATAAATTAGATGAAAAATTAATTGAGGTTGGTTACTTTCTTTCGAGAGTGGGTGTTGATGACCCACCATCGCAGTTAAATGCGAGTACATGGAAAGAAGCTTATGAAAAGTTTTATTTCGCTTTAGGTGATAATAAACCTGAAAAACAGTTTCAGAACAGCCTTAAAAACTTAAGAGATATTTTTGATGGTTACCACAATAATAATCGGGCAGGGTGGAAGGATAAAGACGAGCATAAACTCCCGCGAGATCTCCCTGAGTTATATCAGGGTGTTTTTGATAAATTATATAATCTAAACGATTCTGAACTCTGGGCATATATTCGTCCACTTGCTGTAACTTACTACGACTCAAAGCTGGCAAACAGGAAAAGTAGTGAGCTAAAAAACGCTGGATTAAAATACTTTTCTTCAGAGTTTAGTGGTGATAAAAAAATCAGGGCTAAGAGTGAAGTTGATTTTTTCGTTTTTCACGGGTTGGTTGTGGATTCACTAAAAGATTTTGTTGCAAAAAATTTACCACACTCACTCATTTACAATACACAAAAAATTGATTTGGTAATTGAGCTTAACAATAAGGTAACTGCCGTATTTGAGGTAAAAACAGCAGTTGATACTCAATCAATATATACTGCAGTAGGCCAATTGTTAATGCACTCGGTTGGTTATGATGGCATTAAGAAGTATATTGTCCTGCCCAGTTCTGTTGTCAGTGATGAACTAGTCACTTGTCTAATTTCACTCGACATACACATACTTTGGTTTGAAATAATTGATTTTAAATGCGAATTTAATTTCAATTAAATGAAGATTAATGTATGCTGCAACCCTAAAGAGTTTTCTCTAATATTCAGCTTTTTCCGAAAACATCCTAAGATATAAAATTTAAATGAATGAATTGAAAATAGGTGAGTTGTTCTGTGGGCCTGGAGGTATGGCTCTTGGTGCAGAGTTGGCTAATAGAGATGTTAGCAATGACACAATTAAGAAACTAAAGCATGCTTGGGCGGTTGATTACCATGAAGCTACTGTGGAAACATATCTTAAAAATATCCAAGGTGCTACTGAATCTTCTGCAATATGTGCTGATGTCAGAGAGCTAAATATTTTAGACTTGAAAAATATTTCTGAAATTGATGGATTTGCATATGGGTTTCCATGCAACGACTTTAGTTTGGTAGGTGAGCAAAAAGGATTCGATGGTGAATTTGGCCCACTATACAAATATGGAATTAAAGTCTTAGAGATATTTAATCCTAGTTTCTTTATTGCTGAAAATGTAAGTGGTATCCGTGGTGCAGGTGAAGGTAAGTCACTCTCTAAAATTTTAGACGATTTATCAAAAGCAGGTAGTGGGTATGTTATTACTCCGCATATGTATAAGTTTGAAGAATATGGTATTCCACAATCTAGGCATAGAGTAATATTAGTAGGTTTTAGAAAAGATTTAAAACTAAAATTTAATCCTCCTGCACCAACACATATTGAAAACTTCACATCTTCTTTTGATGCAATTACGAAACCCACGATTGAAGATGACGCCTTTAATAATGAGCTAACTAAGCAACACCCAAGAGTAGTTGAACGATTGAAGCATATCAAGCCTGGTGAAAATGCTTGGACTGCTAATTTGCCTGAGAATTTGAAGTTAAATGTAGTTGGAGCAAAGATTAGCCAAATATATAAAAGGCTTGATCCTACAAAGCCATCATATACCGTTACTGGTTCTGGTGGAGGAGGCACCCATGTTTATCATTGGTCTGAAAATAGGGCTTTAACGAATAGAGAGAGAGCTAGGTTACAGACCTTTCCAGACAATTTTATTTTTCATGGAAACAAAGAGTCTGTGAGACGTCAAATAGGTATGGCGGTCCCACCACTAGCGGCAAAATTATTATTTGAAGCAATAGTCAAAACGCTCGAAGGTCGGGATTATGAGCATGTAGAACCAAACTTATCAAAATACATGGCAAGCTAATTATTTTGGATATCCGAATTTTGCGATTGATTTGACCAAAAATAACTGGGTTAGAAAATTTCTGCTTAAGTTGATTTGCTAATTTTATTATTGAGTGTCAGTTTTTCCGCGTGCTATTTATAATCATCACCATCAGAACGGCAATAGAGGCTACGGATACTTTTTTCCAGTTCATAAGGTATTGAATTAATGGGCGCCGTTAGGCGTCCCGCTTGAATGATGGATTAGTACTTTTACGCATTTTGATTTCTCTTCTGTGCTTCAATTAACTTTTTATAAGCCTCTGATTCTGCTTTTCGGTCTCCAGAGTCAAAAACATCAACGCCAAGTTTTCCACCACTTCGACTTGTAACCTTTCCAATCTGCTCTCGTATTTTCTTCATTTCTGTAGCCATTTGGTAAAGAGCATCCCCTCCGAGTTCGCTGATTCCTTCATACTGCGCAAAATCAACAGTAAATGAGTTGCGGTAAGGATTGCCTTCTACATCTTCGAATTCGATGGCTATGTTTAAGTATGGTTTGAATATTTCTCCATTTAATTCTTTGCCAAGATCAAGGAAGCTAAAAACAAAGCTGGAAATTTCTTGGCCAATGCCCATGGATTGAATGCCCTGCCGGAAAATTGCAAGCCTCCGAAATTTCTCAACTACTACATCTACATCCTTTGGAACTTCATTTCCAGTGCGATCAAGAAATCTAATAGAAACTTTTCTTGCAATTCCCTTGCCGAGATTACTAACTTTAACGTTTACGAAATTCATTCCAACTGAACTACTTTCCAATTGAATCCCAATATTTGGTCGGATATTTTCGCGTTTAAGCTCTTCAAGTTGCTTTATCTGGGCTTCTCTCAGATACCAAGTTTCTTTGGCCAAAATGAAGGTTAAAATCGCAATTGCTACAGTAGCAATTGCAGATAGCCATGAAGATATTGAATCTGCTGTAAGTGAAGCATTGCCTTGAAGTTGATTGCCAACCACGAGACCAAGAATAAAAAGCAGAGGCGACATAACAGCCATGGTAGTAACCATTAGCGGTATGAGGCTCTTTTCATTCGATTTATCGAGAGGCATAAACAATTCCAGTGAGTGCTAAAGTAGAGCTAACCGGCGCTACGCGGCTTTATCGCGCAGCGTCCAGCGACAGAAGGGAGCGAGGTTGAGCGCCATGTTATGCATTGGTGGCCTGCTTTTTGGCTATGCGCTCTTCTTGACGAGAAAGCAGATACCACCACTCAGAGCTATCCTCACGAGTTGCTTTCTTTGCGCCAACTTCGTGCAGGAACTGGCGAACCTCATCATCGGAATACCCGCCGATGGGTGCTTTAAGCGCTGGAAATGATCGGTCAGTGTAGTTGCGGTGATTCAGCATATCGATGAGCAAGGCTTTGACCGTTTCTGCGCTTTTGTTTTGGAGCAGGAACATTTCCTTGTTGTGCTCAAACTGCTTGCTTTGGAGTAACCAATTAAAGAAACCTGTTCCGAGTGTGCCAATAACCACTCCGACAAGAGCCCAAGTTGCCTCACTCACGGCATGTTCCTCCTTTGAAATGCATAACAGTTAATATAGAGACTCATGGGTCCGTATATTAATATTCGTATCTTCATGACACATAGCTGGGATCCCTTGTCTTCTATAGGTTTTATTGTTTTTCGGTCTCTATATTGAAATATTAATATAGAGACCAATCATGATTGAATTAATTGTAATTGAATTTTAACTACGATTGAAATTTATTCAACAAATTGACCGGTAGCTTAAAGCCCACATTACTTATTGACGTTGAAAAAATGTATGACTTCTTTGTCACTCACATTGCTGCCTGACAGATGAAAATTATTGGTTGCTGAACTGCGCTGATGATGACGCTATTGCAGCATTCGCTATATGGCGGTCTAATCTCTGAGTTAATTTGCCAAGTCAATCACAGAATACCCATTATTTTAAGCTCACCATTCAATATAAAAAACTTTTAGTTTGGCGGGCATGCACCATATTTTAGTAATTCGAGTTTTACTTTAATTTTCGTCGCAACAGCACATGATCCAAATTAGCCAATGCCAGAATGCGAGCAGTAAAGTCGCAATTGTTATTAATAATAAAAATATTACTTCCAATTTGTTTAAACCCTACCTGAAGTGCATATTAGATGCATGCGAAAAATAAGTATTTAGTGAAAAAAATGCTTAAAACCCAAATTAGCATATTTTGGCTTCAGCGGTTGTTAGTTATTAATATTCTATACACTAAGCATTCTTGATAAACGGTATTACTTTAGCACCCGCCTTAAGTTCGTCCAAGTAATCTGCCCATATCTGCATCATCTTTGTTCGCTGGTCAATAAACTTAGTTCTGTTATAGGCCGTACCAAGCGCATCGGGCACCGCATGTGATAGCTGATGCTCTATAACATGTGGGTCAATATTTAATCTTTCATGCAGAATGGTACGAGCCATCGCTCTAAATCCATGCCCAGTGATTTCGTTTTGAGTGTCATAGCCCAGCCGTTTGAGCGCTGCATTAACCGCGCTTTCACTCATAGGCCGCTGTGGGTCTCGACCCCCCTTAAATACATAGGTTAGATTACCAGATATTGGAAATAGCTCACGTATTATCTCAATTGCTTGTTTTGATAATGGTACGAGATGATCTTTCTTTACCTTACCCACAAAATATTGCCATTGACTCTTTTCAAGATCTAATTCACTCCAGCGCATTTTGCGTAACTCAGATGGGCGGCAGAATAATAGTGGAGCAAGTCGAACCGCATTTTGAACGGTAACTCCACCCGAGAGTGCATCTAAAGAACGAAGAAAGTCAGCTACTTGATTAGGTTCAGTGAATGCAGCAAAGTGCTTCACATTGCGTGCTGGAAGTAGTCCTTTTAAGTCAATAGCTGGGCTCCTATCAATTTTTCCAGTTTGCACGCCATACCTGAAAACCTGTCCTATTGTCTGTAATGTACGATGAGCTGTTTCTAGTAAGTTGAGTTTCTCAATTCTCTTCACAACTTGAATAATATCTGGCGGGCTAATATCGATTAACGGTTTTTTACCTATATATGGAAATACATACTCCTCAAATCGCCGAATAACTTTGTTAGCATGACTTTGCGCTTTGTTTTTCATATAGCTTTGATGCCAATCGCGAGCAACTACTTCAAATGAGTTGCTTAGTTCATCATCACGGCCTTCCTTGGCCGCTTTTTTTGCTAGGCCTGGGTCAGTACCATCAGCTAGTTGTTTTCTAGCGCTGTCGCGTCGTTCTCGCGCATGTAATAGGGAAATTTCTGGATATTTGCCAAGAGCAAGTGACTTTTGTGAACCTTCAAACCTATAGTTCATTCGCCAAAGCTTGGAATCATTAGGTTTTATTAGCAAATAAAGGGATTTCTCGTCTGCTAACTTATAGTCTTTGTCTTGGCCTTTAGCCGCACGAATCTTGGTATCTGTAAGCATTTGATGGTATCGGAATCTGTATAAAGTTAAGATACCATCAAATATACCATCAAAAAATTAAATATGTAAGACGATAGATTTATATCTTAAAAGATAGTCGACATGATTATTAAAGATATGCAAGTAAACTTAACTTAACATAAGTAACTGATTTTTATTATATTTAACTACTTTTAAAGATGAAAAAAGATGGCGAAAGATAGAAAATAAAAAGGCCACATCCGAAGATGTGGCCTTGTAATGGTGGTGAAAGAGGGACTTGAACCCTCGACCCCAGGATTATGAATCCTGTGCTCTAACCAGCTGAGCTACATCACCTTGTAAACTTTTTGCTAAATTTCAGCAAGGGCGCAATTCTAGTGTTTTAGGCGATAAATGTCAAAATTAGTTTGCAATTTAAACGTTAAAACGGAAATGCATCACATCGCCATCTTGCACAATGTATTCTTTGCCTTCTAAGCGCATTTTTCCTGCTTCTTTGCTGCCTTGTTCACCTTTGTTTTTCACGTATTCGTCATATTGAATGACTTCTGCGCGTATGAATCCTCGTTCAAAATCTGTGTGAATCACGCCTGCTGCTTGTGGCGCTGTAGCGCCTTTTTTAACTGTCCATGCACGAACTTCTTGCACGCCAGCGGTAAAATAGGTTTGCAGGCCTAGTAAGTCGTAGGCCGCGCGAATAACACGGTTTAAGCCTGGCTCTTCTTGACCTAGTTCGGCTAAGAACAATGCTTTGTCATCGTCTTCAAGTTCTGATATTTCAGATTCAATTTTTGCGCAAATACATACGACAGGTGCATTTTCAGCTTTGCCTAAGGCGACTACTTTATCTAATAGTGGGTTATTTTCAAAGCCAGTTTCATCCACGTTGGCTAAGTACATCACTGGCTTAACAGTGATGAGACATAATGGTTTGAGGAGCTGTAGTTCATCAGCGTCTAAGTTAAGCGTGCGCACAGCTTTAGCTTCGTTTAAGCAGGGTAAAACTTTATCTAATACCGAGATAAGGGCGATAGCATCCTTGTCGCCGCTTTTAGCTTTTTTGCTTTCGCGTTGCATAGTTTTCTCAACAGTTTCCATGTCGGCTAGTGCAAGTTCGGTATTAATCACTTCAATGTCAGACATTGGATCAATTTTGTTTGAAACGTGAATCACATTACCATCTTCAAAGCAACGTACCACATGTGCGATGGCGTCAGTTTCACGAATGTTGGCTAAAAATTTATTGCCTAAACCTTCACCTTTGGAAGCGCCTGCAACTAAGCCTGCAATATCAACCATTTCAACAATGGCTGGTTGTACACGTTGCGGTTTAACGATATCGATGAGAGGTTGCATGCGAGGATCTGGTACTTCTACGATGCCAATATTAGGCTCAATGGTGCAAAATGGGTAGTTTTCTGCCGCAATACCAGCTTTAGTAATGGCGTTAAATAACGTAGATTTACCTACGTTTGGGAGGCCGACAATTCCGCATTTCATTTTAAATTCCAGTTCAATTTTTAGTGTGTAATTTCAACATTACGTTTTCAAATTCGCCCGAAAGCAACAAACCAATTAGTTTGGTACTCTCGTATATTCTTTCGTCTATGGCGGCTTGCTCATCTTTTGTAGGTGGTTTTAGCACAAAATTAATCACTTCATTACGGTCACCAGGGTGGCCAATTCCTACTCGTAAACGCCAGAAGTCTTTTGTGCCAAGTGCTGCTTCAATGTCTTTAAGGCCATTGTGGCCACCGTGACCGCCACCAACTTTTAGTTTTATACTGCCTGCAGGTAAATCAAGTTCATCGTGAATCACCAATATCTCGGCAGGTGTTATCTTGTAATAATTGGCCAATGCTGCAACTGCTTTACCGCTGGCATTCATAAATGTCGTTGGTTTTAGTAGCCAAGTTTCCGCTTTAGAGTTTAATTTTCCAGAAAAACCAAAAAATTTGGAATCTAAAGCTAATTTACTATTGGTTTGTGCGGCGACTTCATCTATCCACCAAAAGCCAGCATTGTGGCGTGTTGCTGCATACTTATCGCCAGGGTTACCAAGACCAACTAGAAGTTTTATTTCACTCATAATGCAATAGTAGCAATAAAAAACGCGCACTTCATCAGAATGTGCGCGTTATTTTTCATGCTTGAAAGTTAACTTACTTTAAACTTAAGCTGCTGGTGTTTCAATAGCGGCTTCAGAAACACCACCACGGGTTTTAGCAATCGACACAATTGCCGCATCATCACCATGTGCTAATTGCACAAATGAAACACCTTTAGGTAATTTAATTTCTGATAAGTGAATTGATTGACCAATTTCAAGCTTAGCAATGTCTACTTCAATAAACTCTGGCAAGTCTTTTGCTAGGCAGCTTACATCAGCTTCTGTAAAAATATGTGCCACGATGCCACCACCGGTTTTTACACCTGGTGCAATGTCAGCATTGATAAAGTGGAAAGGCACTTTAACGTGAATTTTTTCTGTTGCGCTTACACGTTGAAAATCAACATGTTGAATCGTGTTGCGTACTGGATGCATTTGAAAGTCACGTAACAATACGCTTTCTTTTTTGCCATCTAAATTTAAGCTTAACACTGAAGCATGGAAAGCTTCATGGCGAAATTCTAAAAATAGTTCTTTTGCATTGACTTCAATGGCAACCGCTTCTTTACCTGCACCATAAACTACACCTGGCACAACACCTGAGTGACGAAGACGGCGGCTCGCACCCGTACCTTTTGCATCACGTTTTACTGCATTAAGTTCGATAGACATGTTATTACTCCTAAAATTAAAACATTAATTTACTGCTGGGCTTTTGAGAGCCTTCTTACACAAAAAACTGCACACCGCGACCAGTATGCAGGGTTAAAAACTTTTAAAATTACTTATTAATCCATAAATAATGAAGAGACTGAATCTTCACTGCTAATTCTGCGTATGGTTTCTGCTAATAATTCCGCTGCGCTTAATTGGCGAATTTTTCTGCAATTGGCTGATTCTGCCCCAAGTGCAATAGTATTGGTGACGACTAGCTCATCAAGCTCAGAGTTCATGATACGCTCTGCCGCGCCGCCAGATAATACTGGGTGTGTTGCATAAGCAATTACTTTTAAAGCGCCAAATTTCTTAAGTGCAGCCGCCGCTTCACAAAGCGTATTTGCAGTATCGACCATGTCGTCCATGATCACGCAAGTGCGACCAGCAACGTCACCAATAATATTCATCACTTTAGCGACGTTTGGTTTTGGGCGACGTTTGTCAATAATCGCTAAGTCTGAATTTAATTGTTTAGCCGCTGCACGAGCACGCACAACACCGCCAACGTCAGGTGAAACCACCATTAAATTCTCATGATTCTGCTTTAATAAATCTGCAAGTAAAATCGGCGTAGCATAAATATTATCTACAGGAATATCAAAGAAACCTTGAATTTGATCTGAATGCAAATCCATCGTTAACAAACGGTTTACACCAACGCCTGTGAGCATATTCGCTACAACTTTTGCTGTAATCGCCACACGTGCGGAGCGTGGGCGGCGATCTTGCCTAGAGTAACCAAAATAGGGTATTGCCGCTGTAATACGACCAGCCGATGAGCGGCGAAGTGCATCAACCATGACCATAACTTCCATTAGGCTATCATTGGTGGGGTGGCTAGTTGACTGTAGTACAAATACATCTTTGCCACGCACGTTTTCAAGCAACTCAACCGTCGTTTCGCCATCGCTAAATGTGCCAACATGTGCTTGTCCAAGCTTAATAGCTAAGTGCTTAGCTACTTCTTGTGCAAGCACTGGATTAGCCGTGCCAGTAAAGACCATCAAGTTGCCGTTAGACATCTGTTGATTTCCTAAAGTAAAGCTGTAAAAAACGTATAAAAAATAAAAGCGCGTAAATCAAAAATCTACACGCTTGTTATCCAAGTAGCGCAGCTATTTTTAACTGCACTTTTAATTTATGCTGACTGTTTGTCAGCATTGAAAATTTTGGCTGAGGAGGAAGGACTCGAACCTTCGGATGCTGGGATCAAAACCCAGTGCCTTAACCAACTTGGCGACTCCCCAATATTTATTCAGCTTACTTAATCAGACGCAAAGTCTGCTAACGGGTGCTGATTCAACCCTTTTGCAACAAAACCCTTAATCGGAAACCCTAGTGAACTTTCAGGATTTTGATTGATTATTCCCATCGCAATTTTTTCACTTGCCACTTCTAAAAAAACAGAAGCGCCAGAACCACTCATTCTTGCATCGCCAAATTGACTAAGCCAATTTAAGCAATTTAAAACAGCGGGATATTCACTGCAGACTACTTTTTCAAGGTCATTGGTAAATTCAGCGTTTAAATTATTAAGCTTTGAATTAGACACCCTTGAAAAGTCCGACATTGTCTTAGGAATCGTGTTTTTTGTCAATTGCTTATTGGCAAATATTTGTGCGGTAGATACATGCACATTGGGAGTTAATATGACGTAATAAGATTCATGCAAAATAATTGCTTGTAGTTGTTCACCTACGCCTTCAGCCCAGGCATTTTTGCCAAAGATAAAAAATGGCACGTCAGCGCCTAATTGTATGCCTAGCGACAATAACTCTGTTCGGCTCAAATTCAAGTGCCATAGGCGATTTAGAGCCAAAAGCATGGTTGCCGCATCGGAACTGCCACCACCTAAACCACCGCCCATCGGGATGCGTTTTTCAACCAAGATATCGACACCCATTGGACATTGCGTATATTGCTGTAAAACCTTAGCAGCACGTACGCATAGATCTTGAGCTTCTGACACACCATCGACATTATTGACACGCTGGATAGTGCTGACTTGTGTGGGTCTCAAGTGGATCGTATCGTAAAAATCAAGCAACCGAAAAACCGTTTGTAATAAATGGTAGCCGTCTGCGCGTTGGCCAGTAATATGCAAAAATAGATTGATTTTTGCAGGCGCTAAAAATGATTGAAAATCTTGCATAGGTTAATTTTAACGCATCTTGCTTTATAGAACAGCTAATTAGTGTGCAGAACAAAGTCTGCCATTTTTATTCAATGATTACACGACCATTTAGCTCTTGTAAGGGCCGGTTATTATCGTTTTTTACGGCTTTTTTGAACGCATCAATTTGTTCTTTAGATGCAGTTATAGGAGATTTCAGCACTAGCCAACGTACACCTTCGCTACATGGAGGTGTAGTGAGGGATCCGCTAAAACGATAATAAGTACGATTAGTTGGCATTAATTCACTTGGAATTACTCGGTTTTTTAACACCACAGGTTCGCCCACTTCATTTGGCATTTGAGACCATAATTTTGCGAGCCCTTCATTGGCTTTACCTTCAGTGTACATAACACCAATTATTGTGAAGTTACCTTTTGAGTCAGCATGTACAAAATGCGCTTCTAACGGAAATGATTTTCCGCGTATTGTATTTTCGCTGGGCGAGTGAAACTGTACATACTTCATCTGATATGCCGCATTATCAAGCACCAGCATATTGCCCGCTCTGAAATTGATTTGCACGGTATGACCATTATTGAATATATCTTTTGCAGGGAATTTTTGTATGCTCTTTAGTGGCTTTAATGCAGCATGTATTGTCGTGTCTATATTTATGGGAGATTGATTGAGCCCTGTAGCACAAGTCGAAAACTCTGGTGATAGCTTGCCCCAGTTTTCAGGCCCTTCTTTCCCTGCATAAGTCCAATGCGGTTTATTTCCGCCATCTTTCGTAGTCGTGGTTTTGGCAATTGGGCCAGCTTTAGCATTTGGTTTATCTGACCTCACTTCCGCTTTAGCAACGGCCTCGACTGGTTTTTCTACAACAGGTGCTTGTGCAGATTCAGCTTTTTTAACCGAACTTTCTGGATTGATTATTGTTTTCTTAAGTTTTTCTGTATCGGATGTTGTTACTTTGTTAGCGATTATCGCTTTCTCTGCTTTGCAAACGTAGCGCATAGCAATATCGATATGCGTTTCAGGAACCGGCTCAATAAATTCTGCACTCTTAGGGTCAATAGTTGCTGAATAAACCAGCTCATTATTTAAGTATTGAAAGACTTGTGACGTCGCTGCTTTTTGTGCTGGGCAATCAAAAAACCAAAGTAATTTTGATAAATTGAATGTTTTATCAATTGTTTCAGGATTATTTTGCGGCGCCATATACTCTATCTTAACCCAAGCGCGTTTAAGATTTTCTGCCTGTAAGACCGACTGCTTATCTAGAAGTAGTTTTTCACTAGATTGTTCATGTAGTTTTACCCAGGTGGTAGCATAACTAAAGCTAATCGATGCAAAATATAATAGTAATAATGTAATTAACTTCTTCATGACGCCCTCAATTTTGAGTTAGCAATTTTGATATTTAAACAAATAGTTCCAACACAATTTTTATGCACAACCCTTACGAGCTTAAATTATGCATACAGATGGCTAGTTTCTAATAAAGAAGCAATGGTGGATTTAGGCGTTAATTCAGAGGATTATTTGTGCATGATAAATGCGGAAGATTATTTGAGATGACCTCAATGTCAATACGCAGTTTATTTCTTATGTTCTTTGATAACAACATCCCATTGTTCAATCAGAAGCTTTAGGTTTACCTTTTTACTTTTAAGTAAAATCTTATTTGGCAAAAAATGGCCATTTTGATTTGAATAATTTTGGTATTCAATATCCCATTCATCTTGTTTTAGCGAAGTTAAATAGCCATATTCATTCAAGGTGAGTGATTGCACCTCACCGTTAGCTGGGCGTCCTAGTACCCAATCAGCAAGGCCTGCAAGAGGCAGTTTCCAGCCTAATACAGTTTGCGTGAGTGTTTCTGCATCAGAAGCAGAAACACTATTGCCTTTTTCATCTTCTAGCGTGACCTTCCCCGCCGTTTTTTTAATGCTGGCTACTTGACCGCCAAAAGGAGAGTAAAGAGAAATATCATCGTTAAGGTTGTTATGCTGCCAATTTAAGCTCCCGGAAAATCCTTCCCCGTTCGACTGCACACCAATTCGACCTTTTAATTTAAATTGATCAATGACAGCAAGGTTTTGCAAGTGCTGTTGATATGAAGCTTGCGACACCTCATTTTCAATGGGTTTACTGGGCGGAACGCTTGCACAAGCTTGTAACAATACTGCCAAGCCCAACAGAAGCCTAGTACGGTTTAAATTCATTAGGAGCACTTATACTTTAGGACTTGAATTTATTTACTGTTGCTAAAAGCACTTTATTTGTTGGATTGTTACGTAATGCGTCATTCCAAATCTTTTTAGCTTCGTCATACTTACCTTTTTGCCATAACACTTCACCCAAGTGTGCTGCGATTTCAGGGTCTTGGCTAACATTGTAGGCTTGCTGTAGATACATTATGGCCTGATCTAAATTGCCTTTACGGTAGTGTGCCCAACCTAAGCTATCGAGCATATAGTGATCATTTGGGCTAATCGATAAAGCTTTTTCAATGAGCTTAAGTGCTTCATCAAGCCTAATATTTCGGTCGGCGAATGAATAACCAAGCGCATTATAGGCTGCAGCAAAATCTGGTTTCGCTGCGATTGTTTTACGTAACTCAGCTTCCATGATATCGAATTTTAAAACGCGCTCAGCAGCTAGTGCGTAATCATAAATCAGCTCGGGCGTATTGGGTAGATTCTTAACCGCTTTATCAAGTAAATCAAACGCATCTTGATCGCGGCCAGCTTTGGCCAACAATGCGGCTTCAGTTTGAATCACAATAATTTGTTGCACAGTATTTAAATTTTCAATGGCATCTAACTTTTCTATTGCCTTATCTACAGATTCGGAGCGTGCAATTATATTGGCTAGATTAACCTGCGCCTCAATGTAATGTTCCCCAGGTTGTACTTTGTTATACCATGCGAATGCAATGTCATCATTTTTTTGCTTTTCTGCAACCTGAGCAAGATATATATAAATTTGATCAACATCTTTAAACCCCATTTTCAGAGATTCTTGGAAATATTTATCTGCAGCAACGTAATCTGCCGATTGAAAAGATAATAATCCCACAACAGCTGTAATTTCTGCTCCATTTTTTTCAGGACTATTGCTAGCATTGATAAGTATGATAGGGAGTTGTTTTTTTGCAGCTTCATATTGTTTTTGACTCACCAAAAGCTTTGCCATGTTAAGGCGTACTTCATTGGAATCTTCATGAGTATCAAGAAATGATTGATAAAAATCTATTGCTTCTTGAGGCGATTTTACAAATAAAACTTGTCCTTTTAATAGGGCCGCAATAGGCCAGCCTGGCTTGAGCATTTCCGCTTCATTAAGTGCTTGCAAAGCAATATCATCTTTTTTCGCGGCCCAAGCTGATTGAGCAATGGCAAATTGCGCTTCAGCAAGATCTGGATAAGGTTTAGCAAGTGCCTCTACTAAGGTAAATATGCCGGCTTTATCAGGATTTCTACTTAACAAACTATTTATATATAAAAATCCCCCTGCTCTGGTTTCTTCCTTGGCAAAAATTTTAGCTAAAAATGGTTTTGCATCACTTAACTTACCAGTGGCAATCAGCATTTCCGTCATCGCTTGCTGTGCTTCGCTTGAGGTCGGATCAATATCTGCCCAAAGCTTTACTGCCGGAATCGCTAAGCCTGGAATATTGCCATAGGCAGCAACTTTTGCAGCACGCTCGGCCAAGCTTGAATCACGTGTTGTTTTAGCTAACTCATAAAAGATTGTTCCCGAAGTTCCTAAATCACCACGTTGACCCGCGACCTCTGCCACTAAATATCGATATAAAAACTCGGCAGTGAGCTGGCTTTCAACTGGTGTTACGGTATTATCTTGACTACTAGAATTTACAGTGGGGTTTGCAGTAGAGTTTACTGCGCATCCATTGAGCCCCAGCGTACATGCAATAAGACCAGCTGCGAGCAGTTGCGTGTAGCTAAACGAACTTTTATTAATAATTTGTTGATTAGCGTGTCGTAAATATTTGTTTGGGCGCATAGGTTTTTTGTTTTAATGAAGAAGTTAAATGTGTGCTAGAGATGACGACTTTATTATCTGATTATCTTTAAAATACTTGTAATGTGAAAGAGCCAATGAAATCATACATAAATGCTTCCTATATTGTAAGCTTCATTTCTTAGTCCGTGACAGTAGGCACAAGTTCCTACATAATTACGGATTGGCTATATCGCATGTGGGTAGAACTTTTTATTGAGTCAGTTCTCACAATAAATGTAGTGGCGCATGCCTATAGTGTGTGCAATAAATATATTTTTTGTAACAATTATTTTCTGTAATGATGTATTTTTAATTGAGTAACTATGAATAATTTTACAGTAGAAGCAATCGATCTTACGCGCCTATATGGCGGAAGAGAAGCTGTTAGTAATGTGAGTTTTACCTTAAGCAAAGGACAAGTGCTTGGTTTCTTGGGCCCGAATGGTGCGGGTAAATCAACCACAATGAAAATGCTCACTGGCAATCTAGCCCCAAGTAATGGTAGCGTGAAAATCTGCGGTATCGATATGATGGAAAACCCTAAAGAAGCCAAAGCATTGATTGGCTATTTGCCTGAAATGCGCCCGCTATATAAAGAGCTTACGGTCGATGAGTATTTAACAATTGCGGCAAGATTACACAGAGTAAGTGCTGGACAAATTAAAAAAGCGGTTGAGATTGCTAAAGAGCGTTGTGGTTTGGGCCACATGAGTAAACGCCTCATAGAAAACTTATCTAATGGCTATCAGCAACGTGTGGGTATTGCACAGGCAATTATCCACAATCCAATGGTCGTGATTTTAGATGAGCCTACGGTGGGATTAGATCCAATTCAAATCCGCGATATACGCGCATTGATTCGTGATGTCGGTGCAGAGCGTAGCGTAATTATTTCTACGCATATTCTCCCAGAAGTTGAAATGGTCTGTGACCATGTGCAAATTATTGATAAAGGTAAGTTGGTATTCAATGGCTCAATCGATGTGCTTAAAAAACATCGTATTGGTAATAAGCTTTTGATTGGAATGCATAACCCGCCTAGTACAGATGAATTGCTGAAAATTTCTGGTGTTTTAGAAGCAGAATGCTTACCAGGCAATTTAATGCGCATTCGTTTTGCTGATGGGTCGGCGCCAGCAGAATCAATCGTGCAGGCTGCGGTTAATCATGGTTGGGGCTTACATCAAATTGCACCGGATCAAACTAGTTTGGAAGATGTATTTGTTCAATTGACTTATCATGAACAAACGCTGCCAGAACAAGTTGCTGCTTAAGAAAGTAAGACTCCTAAAAAAAAGTCTCAAGGAATAGACCATGATTATTAATGTAGCAAGAAAAGAACTTAAAAGTATGTTTGCATCGCCGATGGGTTGGGTGATTTTGTCTTTGCTAATGTTTGCATTCGGTACATATTATTTAAATGGCGTAAATGATTATTTTGCCGTGATGTCAGGTGCCATGCGCCCTGCCGAGCGTACTGGCGTAACGCAGTTTGTCGGACAAAACGTATATGGGTTTGCCTCATTTATGGTGTTATTTGCGGTACCACTTCTTTCTATGCGCTTAATTTCTGAAGAACGCCGCAATCAAACCCTACCCTTTTTATTCAGTGCGCCCATTTCATTGACGGAAATCGTAATGGGCAAGTTTTTAGGCTTGGTGTCTTTCCTCAGCATCTTGGTGATATTTATTGGGGCTATGTTGTCTACGCTAAATATTTGGGCAGATATAGATTTTGGTTTTATTATCGCCAATTCAATTGGATTATTGCTCATGGTGGCAAGTTTCTCAGCCCTCGGTCTGTATTTTTCAAGCATGACCCAACAGCCAGTAGTTGCGGCGATTTTAACGTTTATCGCGTTATTCGCTTTAATGTTTTTAGATCGGTTTTTTGCAGGTGATCCAAGCAATACGTTGGCAAGTTTATCACTCACACGTCATTTTCAGTCCTTTTCTGGAGGTTTGATTGACACGGCAGATATCGCCTATTTTGTTTTATTTATTGCGACCTTTTTAACATTAACGGTTCGTCGTTTAGATTCTGATCGCCTACGCGGTTAATGCAAAGTATAGAAACCTTCAGTCACTCAAAACATGCGCTTCTAGAAATACTCTTAAGAAATATTGGATTAGTTAAAAATGAACATCAATCGTAAATTACGCTTTCAGCTTCTAGTACAGAACAGTTTTTTTGTCGTATTATTTTTAATGCTAGTCATCCTGTTAGGTTATTTAGCTAGCCAGTATCGCTATGCTAAGGATATTACACAAGCTAATCGTAATATCTTAACGCAGGGCAGTGTCAACGTGCTTAAGCAAATGAATGGGCCGGTAAATATTACCGTATTTGCTACTAAAGATGATGCGTCCAGTGGAGACAATTTCCGTAAAGGTATGATTGATTTTGTGGCACGTTATCAACGTGAAAAGAAGGATGTTAATTTAAAGTTTATCAACCCATCTGTAGAGCCAAAGCTCGCACAAGATTCCGGTGTTAAAGAGGATGGCGAAGTCATCGTAGAATACCAAAAGCGCACGGAGCATATTATTCCGCCAATTGCAGAGCAAGAGATGACCAACCTTTTGGTTAGGCTTTCCCGAACAAACCAACAAGCAGTAATGTATTTAGATGGGCATGGTGAGCGAAATCTATTGGGCATCAAAAACCACGACCTTGGCGAGTTTGGTAAGCAATTAGAGAAAAAAGGCTTTAAGTTTGCTAATCCAGATTTAACCGTTGCACAGGCAGTACCAAGTAATGGTGCTATGTTGGTGATTGCAGGCCCGCAAGTAGACGTCAGTGATGTAGAAGCAAAAAAAATCAAAGCATATCTTGAAAGTGGCGGCAATTTACTTTGGTTGCTTGATGATGATAATTTACGTGGGTTACAGGACGTTGCCGATTATTTAGGGATGCAGGTATCGCCTGGCATAGCTATGGATATGGCGTCAGCTCAATATGGCGCAGATGCGCGTGTGTCTTTCGCGAGTCTTTACGGTGAGCATCCAATTACTACCAATTTTATGTTACGTACTCTTTTCCCAGAGGCGCATCAGGTGACGGCTCAGGGGACCGATGAAAACGGCTGGAAAGTTAGTAATTTAATCGAAGTGGCACCTAATGGCTGGCTGCTTTCTGAAAAATTAGCCAAAGATGCTAAGCCGACATTTAACGAGAAAAAAGATAAGCGCGGTCCTATTAATATCGGTGTAGCGCTAGAGCGCATTTACGGTAAAAAAGGTCAACGTGTTGTAGTAATGGGTAACGGAAATTTTTTATCTAATACTTTTATTACCAACGGCGGAAATTTAGATCTGGGCGTGAATATGATTAATTGGCTAGCTGGTGATGATAAACTCATCACTATTCAGCCTATGCCACTAAAAGATATTAATGTGACAATCCCAGACACTAAATTAGGTGTGGCAATCGCTTGGATAGTATTTCATGGTTTTCAATATTTTATTCCCTTAGGCGTGATGCTGGCTGGTTTTTACTTCTGGTGGAAACGCAGGAAAGCGTAAATAAATCCAGATATCTAGCCAAAAGTAGGCCCTTATTTAGATTAATAAAAGGTATTCATGAAAAAACGCTGGTTATTGAATTTGGTCATGTTGTGTATTGTTGCAGGCTTAGTAGCATTTTTATATTTGCGTCCTAAACAATCTGCAGAACAAAATGCAAGCTATGAGATTTCCGCATACAAGCTTGCAGAGTTTAACGAAATTAGTGTTGAGTTTCCTGCTAGGGCAGCAATCACGTTTGAAAAAGTCAGTGGTTTGTGGCGCTTATCGGCTCCCATCAAAATGCGAGCAGACCAAACATCAGTTCAGCGTATTCTATCTATTATTGCAGCTAAATCTAAAGAAAAAATTACCAGCGTTGACTTAGAAAAATTTGGATTAACCAACCCAGAGCTAAAACTTAAGCTTTTTAGAGATAAAAATAATGTAGAAGAGTTTACATTTGGCACGCATAATCCGGTAACCGATGAACAATATGTATCACATCGAAATGTAGTTTATTTACTCTCGAATGGCTATGCCGAAGCAGCATCAACCCAACTCATTGAATTTATTGATAAAGCACCATTAAAACCCACTGAAAAAGTAGCGGGCTTTGATTTAAGCCACCTTGAACAATGGCAGGAATCAAAATTGAATGTCGATTTGGTTAATGGAAAGTGGAAAACCTCAATTGCCGTAGCTAAACCGGAACAGAACGAAATGAATGAATGGCTAGAGTTTTCATGGATTCATAATCCAGCTAAATCAGTCGAAATTTATACACCAGACCGTAAAGCCAGCTATCCTTATTTTGAGATTAAATTAACTGATGGAACTAAGGTGCATTTTGATAAGATTCAAGAGTCACCGGACCTAGTGCTAGCGCGCCCTGACGAAGGCTTAATCTATAATTTCCCATCGGATGCTGGCTTCACCATGCTAAATCCACCGATTAATATCCCAAGCAACTAGGGCGCATGCCAGAGCTGCCAGAGGTAGAAACTACGCGACGTGGCCTTTTACCACTTGTTGGCAAGGTGGTGAAGTCAGTCACCATACGTCACCCCACCTTACGCTGGCCTATTCCGCAACACTTACTTCAAACGTTACCTAATCTAATGCTACGTGGCCTTACGCGACGAGCTAAGTACATACTTTGTGATTTTAGTGACCATTCTTCTGGAGGAACATTATTATTACATCTTGGAATGTCTGGCCGAATTCAATTGTTGGATTGTAATTACCCACCAGAAAAACATGATCATTTCGATGTTGAATTTGTTGACGGTCAGGTGCTGCGACTCCGTGACCCTCGTCGTTTCGGCGCAGTTTTATGGATAGATAACAAAGACAATAACCATGTATTACTTAACAGTCTAGGCCCTGAACCACTAGAAGATGGCTTTAATGCACAATATCTTTACACTGCGTTAAGCAATAAAACGCTTGCCATTAAAAATGCCGTTATGGATGGACATGTTGTTGTCGGGGTAGGCAATATCTATGCTTCAGAATCGCTATTTCGTGCACGAATACATCCAGAAATACCTGCTAATAAGCTGACTTTGAAACAGTGTGAACGGCTGGTAAAAGAAATTAAAAGCACCTTGAATGATGCGCTATCAGTGGGAGGAAGTAGCTTGCGAGATTTCTATGGTGTTGATGGAAATATTGGCTATTTTCAGCAAGAATACTTTGCTTATGGGCGAGCAGGCGAACCTTGTAAAATTTGCGCCAATCCAATTAAAAGCATTCGCTTAGGGCAGCGCTCAACATTTTATTGTGAGCACTGCCAAAAACGTAAAAACATTGATGTAATTCCAATGTCACTTGGTATTTGAAGTTAGACAGAGTTTGATTAAGCCGATTTATTCTTCTCGTAGCCAAGTTTGTGATCGACCGAAAAGTGAAATCCCAATAAATCCACGCACTTCTAATTTATTGCCAGTTGAGTCCAATCTCATTTTGCAACGGTAGGTTTTACCATTGTCCGGATCAAGAATTTCCCCACCCTCAAAATCATCACCTTTTTGTTTAATTCCATTAACAATTGTCATACCTATGATTCGTTTGCCTTTCCTCTCATCAGTACACTTATCGCAAAGTGCATCACCTGTATCGCTAGCTAATAAGCCCTTCTCAATGACTGCGCTATACTCACCATTCTTTTCTGTGATCCTAATTAGGGAGCGTGGTTTACCCGTATTATCATCTATAGTTTTCCAAAGACCAGCAGGCGTGTTGTTAGCTGCAAGCGTAATGTTTGAAATACTTAGCAAACATACACATAAAATTTGGGAAAAATTTATTTTCATAATGAACCCTTTATAAATTAGTAAATGTAAAAAGTACCAAATAACTTCAAAGTTTCAATTAAAGCTAATAGTGCAATGATAAAAAATAACCTCTTTTGCCATTTGGCTTGCTGCTTCTGCGTGTTTATTAGTTTATCAATAGACTCGCGAATTGGCGCATCATTTTCCGCTCGAGCGCTTTGTCGAAGAGCTTCATGTAGTAATCGAGGCATTTCTGGCAGGTTTTTTACCATATATGGCAATTCTTTCTTAAGTGTTTTGGCAATGCTGCGCCAGCCGATTTGCTCACTCATCCAACGTTTTAGAAAAGGTTTAGCCGTTTGCCACAAATCGATATCTGGGTCTAGATCTCGACCTAAGCCTTCAATGTTCAATAGAGTTTTTTGTAACATGACCAACTGTGGCTGGATTACCACGCCAAATTTACGTGACATTTGAAATAAACTGAGTAGCGTGCGTCCAAAAGAAATGTCTTTTAGCGGCTTATCAAATATAGGTTCACAAATTGCCCGAACGGCGGTTTCTAATGCTTCAACATTAGTATCTTTTGGAACCCAGCCAGATTCAATATGCGCTACTGCGACATCACGGTAATCGCCATTAAAAAAAGCTAGAAAGTTACGTGCAAGATAGTATTTATCTCTGTCGGTAAGCGTGCCCATGATGCCGAAATCAAGCGCAATATATTTACCCTTATCTGGACCGTCATCGGCTACTAGTATGTTGCCTGGGTGCATGTCTGCATGAAAAAAACCATCTCGGAAAACTTGAGTAAAAAATATTTCTACGCCATCATGTGCGAGTTTTGGAATGTCAATCCCCTTGGCGCGAAGAACATCTATTTTACTGATTGGCGTACCAATCATACGCTGCATTACCATGACCTCTTTGCGACACCAGTCCCAATAGATATCAGGAATTAGTAATCTTTTGTCAGGGAAATTGCTGGAAAGACGTGTGCAATTAGCGGCTTCTAAAGTTAAGTCTAGTTCGCAATGTGTATGTTCAGCAAATTCAGCAACCACTTCACGTGGCTTTAAGCGTTTAACTTCTGCAGATAAAAATTGCAATAACCAAGCGCCAGTATCTAATAAATCTAAATCATGGTTAATAATTTTTGCAATGCCTGGGCGCAATACTTTTACTGCTACCGGCGTACCGTCTAGAAGATGTGCGAAATGCACCTGTGCAACAGATGCACTTGCAATAGCTATTGGCTCAAAGTCCGAAAAAACCTCAATTAGAGGCAAATTAAATGCTTCTTTTATCGTCTTTTCTACTTCAGTGTAAGCAAAGGGGGGGACTTGATCTTGTAGTTTGGCGAGTTCATTCGCAATATCAACAGGAATTAAGTCGCGCCTAGTTGACAGCATTTGTCCGAATTTAACAAAAATGGGACCAAGTGCTTCAAGCGCTAACCGTAGTCTTTCACCGCGAGCTTGATTCTTGTTTCGCCAAAACAACATAATATTGATTGGGGCTTGCAGCGACTTTAATTTGGTATGACCTAAAACAAATTCTTCTAAGCCAAAACGTAGTGCTACGTAAATAATGTAAAAAAGCCGAAAAATACGCATAAGTTTAGTGAGTGTTATTTACAGCAGAGCTGTTTAAGTCGGAATTTTTTGGGTATTTTTTTTGGTGCTGGAGTATGTATTGTCCAAGTTTTTTTTCAAATCGCGCTACGTCTGATCGTAATGTGTCGACTTGTGTATTAAATTCTTCCAAATGGTTTTTTTTAGCGATTATTGGATTTTCCTCTTGCCAATATTCGCTCAACATTTCAGCAAGATTAATACTGGTTTCTTTAACGGAATATACTGCTTCACGTGTGATGCTTCCAATTTTGTTGGCAGGTATGTCACCAACGATTTTACTTAAGTCATCTTCATAATCCCAACGCATATTAGCAAATACTTTTGCAAATTCTGATGCCAAATGGGTATCTCCAGCAATGCTAATCTGCATTTTGGCAGATTCATCCTTAGCAATTAAACGTATGAGCAGGCTAGGTGGAATAGTCACAATCGCATCAGCTACGTTGGTTTCTCCAGCAATTGCTAGACTGCCGTTTTCTAAAATCACTACACTAGCAGACATTTGGCCGCTATTAAACTGTACAGATTTACCTGAAAAAGGCTGTAATATGGAATTAGTCCAGCTATTTTGAGAAATAAGGTGCTGTAATAATCGAGTTAAAATGCTTTTAAACATTAGGTTTTATAGCCTTTATGTAGTGCAACCACCCCAGCCGCAAGGTTGTAATAATCTACTTTACTTAAGCCAGCATCCAGCATCATTTTTTTAAGCGTTTCTTGATCTGGATGCATGCGAATTGACTCTGCTAGATATTGATAACTTTCAGAGTCTTTAGCGAAAACTTTACCCATAAAAGGCAGCAATTTGAATGAGTAAACATCGTATAGCTTAGAAAGAGGTTGCCAAACTTTAGAGAATTCGAGCACTAATAATCTTCCACCTATTTTAAGTACACGTTGCATTTCAGCTAAAGCCAAGTCTTTATGTGTCATGTTGCGCAGACCAAATGCTACTATTACGCAGTCAAAATGATTATCGGGGAAAGGTAGTTTTTCTGCATCACATTGTAGTGCTGGAACATTTAGTCCAGCATCTAGCATGCGGTCACGCCCAACGCCTAGCATAGAGGAGTTAATGTCTGTAAGTATCACTTTCCCATCAGCCCCCACTTTTTTTGCGAACAGTTTAGATAAATCGCCACTGCCTCCCGCAATATCCAATACTTTATCGCCTTCACCAACACCGCTTATTTCAACTGCAAAGCGTTTCCAGCCCCTATGAAGGCCAGCGGACATTACATCATTCATTAGGTCATATTTATTGGCAACAGAATGAAAGACTTCGCCTACTTTCTTCGCCTTGTCAGCCTCATTAACCGTTTTAAAGCCAAAATGCGTGTCGTGTTCATTGGTCATGGTATTGTTTGATCTAAACTTTCATTAGAAACTTAATTGTTGATATTAATCATATTATTTATGTTGGTGACCAGCAGCGCTTAGTTTTCCTAAATATTCCAGCCAGAGGCCTTCATAATTTTGGCCTAATTCATATAAATAATCCCAAGAATACAAACCAGTGTCATGCCCATCAGAAAATGATAATTTGACCGCATAATTGCCCACAGGTGCTATCGCAACTATATTGATATCTTCTTTATCAAGCTGCAGTACTTCTTGCCCATGCCCATGTCCACGTACCTCAGCAGATGGAGAGTACACGCGCAAAAACTCGCAAGATAACTTACACTCAGTGTTATTGTCGAACTTTATTTCTAATAGGCGAGATGCTTGGTGCAAGCGAATATCAATTGGACGAGGTGAATTGTTAGTTAGGCCGCTCATTTAGGAATCATTGTTTTAAAAGATATGATGATAACAGAATGGCGAGACTTGATGATGCCACTGCATCAAACCGTTTGTCATATTAATAAAACCGCTTATCTGATTATTATTTTAATTGTTAATAATAGTTAATTGATTCAGTTGATTATTTTCAAAATAATGATAGAGTTGTAAATAAGTACAAGTCGGTAAGGGTCATTATGTCTCAAAAAGAATCTAGTGGAAAGCTAGCGCATCAATTTGCTGCGTATACACAATGGCGAAAAGCTTTGGTGGATACTATATGTGATTATCGTAGCTGGCTTAATGAGCAAGAACTTAATGATGGGCAGGTTGACCAGCGCATACAGCAATTATTGGATAGATTGCGTGAAGATAAGCTCAATGTTGCTTTCGTTGCTGAATTTTCTCGTGGCAAATCAGAACTTATCAATGCAATTTTCTTTGCCGGTTATGGAACTAGACTTTTACCATCCAGTGCTGGTCGTACTACGATGTGCCCCACTGAGTTGCTGTATGATAAAACCAAGCCAAGCTCTATCATGTTATTGCCAATTGAAACGCGTCTATCAGATGCGACCACCACCGAATATAAGCGTTATCCTGAAGAATGGAAAGTCGTTACATTTGATATTGACTCAAATGAAAGCATGGTTAATGCATTTAAAGAAGTTAGCATCACTAAGGCAGTCTCTTTATTAGAGGCTGAAAAGTATGGATTATTTGACCCAAATAGTGCAGATGATGCGTTAAGTGTTAATAAAAATGGCACTATCGATGTGCCAAGTTGGCGCTATGCGATGATTAACTTCCCACACCCATTACTTGAGCAAGGTTTGGTGATTTTAGATACGCCAGGGTTGAATGCGATAGGAACTGAGCCTGAGTTAACGCTTAATATGTTGCCAAATGCACATGCGGTGCTATTCATTTTAGCGGCTGATACAGGCGTTACTAAGTCTGAAATAGATGTTTGGCGGCAATATATAAGTGGAACACGTTGGAAACAAAAAGGCCGACTTGCCGTATTGAATAAAATCGACGGTCTTTGGGATGAACTGAAGAATGAGGATGATATTCAAGCGGAAATCACTAAACAGATAAAATCCAGTGCGGAATTGCTTGGTTTAGAAGTTAATCAGATATTTCCCATCTCGGCACAGAAAGGCTTGTTAGCTAAAGTAAACAATGATGCTGAACTCTTGTCAAAAAGCCGAATTTTGGAGCTCGAGAAGGCTTTGTCAGATGAATTGATTCCATCGAAAAAAGATATCGTTCGTGATAATACCCAAAACGAAATTGAAGATTTAATCGCTAATTCACATCTCATTCTTGACGCTCGCATTTCTGGCGTCAATGATCAATTGGTTGAGTTGCGTGGTCTGCGTGGCAAAAATGAAGACGTTGTTGAACATATGATGAATAAGGTCAAAATTGATAAAGAGAATTTTGAAAAAGGCTTACAGCGTTTCCAGGCTTTGCGCAGTATCTTTTCTCAGCACACCAACCGATTATTCACACTGTTAGGTATGGAAGCACTAAAATCTCACGTGCATACCACACGTGAAACTATGATAGATGCTAGTTTCACCAAAACTATTCGAGTGGCGATGGATAACTTTTTCAGCGAACTGAAAAAAAGGTTAATTTCATCAGATGCTCAAATTGATGAAATTAAGAAAATGATGGATGTGATGTATGAGAAATTTTCAAAAGAACATGGTCTTCGCAAGTCAGATCCACCTGCTTTTTCAACATTACGTTATCAAAAAGAGTTGGCTAAGCTAGAGCGAGCTTACAAAGAGCAGTTTAATACGGCTTTCAATATGATTGCTCATGAAAAGATGACGCTTACAAGCAGGTTTTTTGAAACCTTGGCAAGCCGGGTGATACATGTATATGAAGTAGCGAACCGGGATGTTGAAAATTGGCTAAAAGCCGTTATTTCACCGATGGAATCTCAGGTGCGTGAGCATCAGTTGCAATTACGTCGTCGTTTGGAAAGTATTAAGCGAATATATAAGGCTACTGATACATTAGAAGACCGCATTTTAGAGTTAGAAGCGATAGAGAAGAGCATTCAAGCTCAGCTGGATGATTTGAAGGTCTTGCGTATGCACATGAAAAATGCTCTCACATTTGAATCTCATGATGAGGCTATAGCTGCATAAAATTAACTAACTTATTGATTTGTATTAAATTAAAAAAGCTACACTTAAAAGTGTAGCTTTTTTAATATGACGAGAATTATGTCCGAATGGACATGAGATAAATTAGCGACTAATTAACATCAGCGTCTTCATTTTTTGCATTGCTTTTTGTTCGATTTGACGAATGCGTTCAGCCGAAACACCAAATTCATCGGCAAGTTCATGTAATGTTTTCCCGCCATCCTCTTGAAGCCACCGCGCTTCAACAACGCGACGGCTACGATCATCCAAATTTTGCAGTGCGTGGCTTAATCCTGTCGTTTCCGCAATTTCAGTTTGTTTGGCTTCTATTGCTTCTAGTGGCTCTAATCTCTCATCTTGCAAGTAAGCAATCGGACTGTAATGTTCGTCAGAATCATCATCAATGTTTGCTTCAAGTGAAATTTCATGGCCACTAAGCCGCGCTTCCATTTCCAACACATCCTCAGGTTTTACATTCAAAGTGCGTGCAATTTGGTCTACTTCAGTTGGCTGTAAAGTATTTAGGCCAGTTTTCATGCTACGCAGATTGAAAAATAACTTACGCTGTGCTTTAGTTGTGGCTATTTTAACCATGCGCCAGTTCCGCACAATATACTCATGCATTTCAGCTTTAATCCAATGCATGGCAAATGATACCAAGCGAACACCACGTTCTGGGTCAAAGCGTTTTACTGCCTTCATTAGACCGATGTTGCCCTCTTGAATGAGGTCTGACTGAGGCAATCCATAACCATTGTAGCCACGTGCAATGCTTGCCACTAAGCGTAAGTGTGAAACTATTAATTTGCGTGCAGCTTCTAAATCATTACTTGCTCTAAATTTTACGGCAAGTGAATACTCTTCTTCTGCAGTTAAAATAGGATACGCTTTGATAGCTCTAGAATACTGCTCTAGACTATCTGCTGCGGATAATACTGGTAATGTTAAAGCGTTGCTCATTAATGTAATTTCCTCCAATAGTTGTTATATTAGCACTCTAACTAAGAGAGTGCTAGCGGCTTAATGGTTCACTTTATATCTAGAATAAATTTAGGTGATTATTGCCATGTAATCTCAAACTCTTTCAAAATGTTGTGGGTTACGGAACAGAAGTAAATACAATAGCTCCGTGAATCATCTACTGTGGCGAAATAAGGCGTTTTCTTTATAAATGATACAAATATCGTTCTAGAGTTTATTAGGGATGCATTCAAACTAATATTTGATTTGAAACCATTTCCACTTTATTGCTTCAAGGATAATTAAAGTCATTAAGCTTGCAACCATTGCAAATGCGAATAAATTCCAATTAAGTTGTCCAAAGTGAAATAACTGACGCGCAGGTGCCCAAGTGACTGCTATAGCTAGAACGGCGCTTACACTAAATAATAAAACCCAAAGTGATCGATTTGGTTTTAAAATTGCTGTGAATATTGAAGCGCTGAATGACCTGTTAATTAAAATAAGTCCAATGTTCATTATCACAAGCGAAGTAAACAAAAGTGTGCGGCTATCTGCCTCAATCAAATTCATTTGTTTAGCGGCTAATAGAATAAATGCCAACGTAGATGAAATCGTCAAGCCCTGAATTACCGCCCATAAAACGCGGTTACTTAACACTAATGGAGTTTTTGGGTTGCGAGGTGGACGTTTCATGACATTGCTTTCTTCGGCCTCAGCTTCAAATACGACTGAACAGGCAGGGTCAATGATCATCTCTAAAAATGCAATGTGAATGGGAGTGAGTATCAGTGGCATCCCAAACAACAATGGCATTATGGCTAAGCTAGCAATGGGGATATGAACTGCGATAATATATTCAATAGCTTTACGTAGGTTGTCATATATTCGCCTCCCTAGTCGAATGGTTTTAACAATTGATCCAAAATCGTCATCTAGCAAGACTATACTAGATGCCTCACGTGCAACATCGGTGCCACGTCCACCCATTGCAATGCCAATATCGGCTGCTTTGATAGCTGGAGCATCATTAACACCATCGCCGGTCATGGCTACAATTTCTTCGCTTTTCTTTAATAATTGAACAATGCGTAACTTTTGGTTATGCCGAATTCGCGCAAATATTGAAGTAACTTTTAAAGCAGCAATCAATTGTGCGTCGGTCATCTTTTCTATGACGTCTCCAGATAAAACCTGCGTAAAATCTAATCCTGCCTGTTGCCCAATCGCAACTGCTGTGGTTGGATAATCACCTGTAATCATCATTACTCTAATACCTGCTGTACGACATTCAGCAACGGCAGCCGGCACATTGGTTCGCAATGGGTCTGCAAAGCCAATTAAACCTACGTATTCAAAATTAAATCCATGCAATGTTTCTGGTAGTTCTTTTAATTGAAGGGGGTTTATCTTCGCTTGAGCAATACCCAAAACCCGAATACCGTTCAAGGCGAGTTTTTCAGCCTGTTTTTGTAATGTTGATAATTGCTCTTCTGTTAAATGGCATAATGCTGAAATTGCTTCTAGCGCGCCTTTCGAGTAAGCTGTGGCAATCTCATCATTAACTTTGAATACATTAGCTACAGCAAAAAGATCTGGTCTAAGGCCGTAGGCACGAATAAGTTTATATTCGTCAAAATTTTGAACATTTTTTTCAGTATTTGTTTTTGCCAGTTTATGGATAGCAATATCCATTGGGTCGGTCGGCTGTTGAGAGCACGCTAAGAAAGCTGTTTCCAATACTTTTTGAATATCAGCTGTTAAAGGATCATTCGAATTTTCTTCCCAAGTTTCATTATTAGTTTGGATGGCGACTAACGACATAATGTTTTCAGTCAGGGTGCCAGTTTTGTCAGTACACAATACCGTTGTGGCACCTAAAGACTCTATAGATGACGCACGCCGTGTAAGCACGCGTGCTTTTGAAATACGCCATGCACCCATGGCCATGAACACTGCCATAACCAGCGGAAATTCTTCAGGTAAAAGAGACATGCCAAGAGCTATGCCGCTAAGGATCGCTTCAAGCCAAGAATCTCGCAAAAATCCGTAAAGCAAGACAGCAAATGTCCCCGCAATAGCACCAATTATGGAGAAGTTGCGAACTAAAACATGTAATTGCTTTTGCAGATGTGGCTGCTGGCCATCTATCGTGTTTAGGGCATGGCCTATTTTGCCCATTTCGCTCCGAACACCTGTGGCATGGACTAGTGCAAGTCCATTACCACGAACGACCAAAGAACCTGCAAAAATATAAGGCAAATCTTCACCATTGGGCGCAATTGCTGAATTATTTTTAGCTGGATTATCAGTTAAAGAGTGTTTCGCTAATTTACTTACTGCTACTGATTCACCAGTGAGCAATGATTCATCAAGCAATAAGTCGCTTGCAGAAATTAGGGTTGCATCAGCAGCTACACGATCACCCTCGGTAATTACCATCAGGTCGCTCATGACGACTTCTCGACCAGCGATAGGTGTTCTGATGCCATCGCGGATAACGATTGCACGTGGACTAGCTAAATTTCGTAAAGCTTCTAGAACTTTTTCACTGCGTGATTCTTGAACGATCGTGATTACTACAGATAAACATGCGAATACCAATAAAAATAGGGCTTCTACACGATCGCCAAGTAATAGATAAACAAGTCCACCTCCAATTAATAATGCAAACATTGGTTGACGAATTATTTCAAAAATAATTCTGGGAAACCCACGTTTGTTTTGTGATGGGAGTTCGTTGTAGCCGCTTTTCTTAAGCTCTTCAGAAGCTTCTATTGAAGTTAATCCAGTATTTTCAGCGGTCTTTGTGGCGACGGTATTATTAAGTTTATCTGGAGGAGTCAGCATACTTACTGAGTTCAGTTTTATCATTGAACATTTGGGGAGTTATGAACGTATAGTATTAGCTTAACTCAAAATGAATTCTGTACGTTATCAAACATAAGGCTAGGATCAAATAAATGGGAGATGTGGTGGATTACTGCGTGGTGAATCTTCCCTCAGACAACAAGACATTAAATTTCAACATTACTTCCCAAGCAACAGCTTAGATTTATCTTATTTTGCAGCTACTAGAAATGAACAGGGGATTACGAATTTATCGTAACCCCTTAATTATATTGGTAGGGCGTGCGGGGATCGAACCCACGACAAACGAATTAAAAGAACGTAGGCCTAGCTACAGGCCTATATAAATCAATAACTTGCAATTCTAGCAACTTTAAAAGTTAGTGGTATTTAATGCAAATTAGCCATATTTAGTGTGACGTAGCTACGTTTTAGTTACGACATATAAATAAATTTGTTAATTTACTATATTAGTGCTATAGTATTTTAGTGCGCAAAACACTTATAGCACTTAAACATACAAACAATTGCGAAACCAAACCCAATGCGGCGTTTAATGATACTTAAACAATGCTAGGAGGGTAAAAAAGATGAATACACATGAAATTAAATCAAGCGTGAAAGTAGTCGGCTTAAATGGTCAAATTTCACTTGGAAAAGAATTTGCTGGTAAGCAAGTGCTTGTAGAAGAGCGCGAGCCTGGCGTTTGGATGGTGCGTACAGCCTTAGTCATTCCAGAGAACGAATTATGGCTACACCAACCCCAAGTGAAACAAGGTTTGCAACGTGCTTTAGCCTACGCACAAGCTAACCCGCCCCAAGAAACCGACGACGTTGACGCATTTTTTGGGTCTGTTGAAAATGAAAGAAACAATAAAGCTGGACTTAAACAATCCCGAGTTTCAGGAAAGCTGGCTAAAGCTTGATAAGAACGAGCGTAACAAGGTTACCGATACACTTAAAAAGTTAATGCAGCTAAATTGGGTGCAGGTATATCGCGACCAAGGTTTGAAGTGGGAGAAAATTGTCAGCATCAAGCCCCCAAAGGACATTGAGGCAGTTTACTCACTAAGAATCACACAATCCTGCCGCGCTGTAGCATTTAGAAATGGTGAAATCATGAGTTTTTTGATTATTTCACCTGATCACGATGCCGCATACGGGAAAAAGTAATAAAAGAAGCCAGAGAAATCTGGCTTTTTTTTCGTTTAAAACACACAATGACACTCTTTTGATGACCAAGTAGATAGCGTTTCTCCTAAACTTGAATGACTTACACCTTAAATTTTTTACGTACCTACGACTGAACGATTCATGGAAATGTAACCCCTGAGTAACCCCAGCTCAGAAATGAAAAAAGGCTCCCATCGCTGGAAGCCTTTTAGATATTGGTAGGGCGTGCGGGGATCGAACCCACGACAAACGGATTAAAAGTCCGCTGCTCTACCAGCTGAGCTAACGCCCCATTTTACTTTATGGGTAATACTATTTACTGGTACTTACTTTTTTTGAGTTTGATTTACATCACTCACGAAAGGGCGCAATTATGCTAGAAACTCTAGGTTTGGTCAACTTATAACTTGCAAATAAGTTAAGTTTTTCTATTCTTAATTTTAACTGGACTCTTAATTTACTTATTAATGATTACTATCAATCGGAAAGCTTAAGCTAACGCATGCCGGGCATTTTTCCGCCCATCATATTACCCATACTTCTCATCATTTTTGCCATACCGCCTTTTGCAAACATTTTCATCATTTTCTGAGTTTCTTCAAACTGTTTTAATAGACGATTTACTTCTTGGACTTGCACACCAGAACCATCGGCGATTCGTTTTTTACGCGTCGCTTTGATTAGCTCTGGTTTTCGACGCTCTAGAGGTGTCATGCTGTTGATGATACCCTCAATACGGCGAATGGCTTTATCAGCATCATCTGGGTTCATTTTTGCCGCCATGCCTGCCATTTGACTAGGCATTTTATCCATCAGTGCACCCATGCCACCCATTTTCCGCATTTGTGACATTTGCATTTTAAAGTCATCTAAATCAAAGTTTTTTCCTGATTTAACTTTATCGGCTAGTTTTTGTGCCTCAACCAAATCTACGTTTTTATGTGCTTGCTCAATTAAGCTCAACACATCTCCCATACCCAGCACACGTGAAGCCATTCGCTCTGGGTGGAAAGGTTCTAAACCATCTACCTTTTCACTGACGCCGATAAACTTAATAGGTTTGCCAGTGATATGGCGCACTGATAATGCCGCACCACCTCGTGAATCACCGTCTAACTTGGTTAGAATCACTCCTGTGAGCGGCAATGTATCACCGAAAGCTTTTGCCGTATTCACAGCATCTTGACCCTGCATCGCATCAACCACGAATAAAGTTTCAATCGGATTTAGCAGTGTGTGTAGCGCTTTGATTTCCGCCATCATCGCTTCATCAATACCTAAGCGACCTGCTGTATCGAAAATAATCACATCGTAATAACCGCGCTTAGCGAAATCTAAAGCCGCATTGGCAATATCTAATGGCTTTTGCGTAGCATTGCTATCAAAGCAATCTACTTCTAGTTGTTTTGCAAGTGTTTTAAGTTGATCAATCGCTGCTGGGCGATACACATCTGCACTGGCAAGCAATACCTTCTTTTTTTGCTCTTTTAATATTTTTGCAAGCTTAGCTGATGTAGTAGTTTTACCCGAACCCTGCAAACCTGCCATTAAAATGATTGCTGGCGCTACAGCTGCTAAATTAAGCCCTACGTTACCGTGTCCCATCAATGCAGTGAGTTCATCGTGCACTACTTGGATAACAGCCTGACCAGGTGTTAGGCTTTGTAATACATCTTTGCCCTGCGCACGCAGTTTAACTTGTGCAATAAAGTCTTTGACTACTGGTAATGCAACATCAGCTTCTAAAAGTGCCATACGTACTTCACGCATTGCATCTGAAATATTTTCTTCTGTGAGCCTAGCTTGACCACGTAAGTTTTTAATAACGCCCTGTAGGCGGTCGGTTAGATTTTCTAGCATTTTGCACTCTTACAAGTAATTAGAACGCAATTTTACATCAAGCTATTATATTTAGAGCATATTTGCGCCATAATTACGCTATGACTTATATCGTACAAAAATTTATTCCTTATCTTGCGGTTGTTTTTATCTACCTAACCGTGGCGACTAATTTTTGGCGCGGCGATGTATCCGCTTCTAGAGCGCCATATTTAAAATTTCACACGGTCGTGATTGCACTTGGCCTAACTATTCATGCTTGGCTGTTGTACCAAGTAATTTTTGCAAGTGGTTTTAATTTAGGTTTTTTTAATGTGCTGTCAGTAATCTCGTGGCTGACTGTTCTCATTTATGGCTTAACGAATTTAAAACATAATCTTGCTGGCTTACAAGCTTTTGTGCTTCCTCCAGCAGCTATTTTCGCTCTTTTACCTGCATCTAATGTGGCAAATGATATGATCACTACGGCTGAATCGCCTCTATTTTTAGCACATATCGCAATTGCACTATTAGCCTATAGCTTATTTACATTCGCAACTTTACATGCACTAATAATGACTATCGCAGAACGCAGCCTGCATAAGAAGACTACATTCATCAAGTTACCAAGCTTTCCACCTTTGATGGTGATGGAAAATTTATTATTCAGAATTATCGGTATGGGGTTTATTTTACTGACTATCACTCTCATTAGCGGAATTTTGTTTTCTGAACAAATATTTGGCAAACCTATGCAGTTTAGTCATAAATCTGTGTTTTCTACCGCCAGCTGGTTTATCTATGCTGCCTTACTTTTCGGCAGATACCAATATGGATGGCGTGGGTTCAAAGCTATCCGCTGGACGGTAGCAGGATTTATACTATTGCTGCTAGCTTACGTAGGCAGTAAGTTTATATTGCAGGTGATTTTGGGTAGATAGCGAATTGCTAGTATTAACGCAAACTAATCTGTGGCCAGTTTTTTTGATTTGCATATGCAGTTAAAGTCTCATCAGCATCTACTGCTACAGGATTAGTCACCAGCTTCATTAAG
The DNA here is from genome assembly GCA_030693535.1 of Methylotenera sp. The sequence continues at coordinate 87,120 of JAUYAL010000026.1, read as the reverse complement.
GGTAGATCGTTGTGAGAATCACTGTAAAAATAGCTTATTTCAAAATCTGTTAATTTTTTTTCACGGTCTGCTAACCATTGATTGATGCGTGTAACTTTTCCCTCTTGAAAACTAGGTACGCCAGTTACCCCACCCGTGTATTTGCCATCAACCATTTCAGGATCTGTGCCAATTAAGTACTCAATGCCATAAGCTTTAGCAATCGGCCTAGTCACAAAACTATTAGTAGCAGTAATAATCAAACATAAATCACCTTGTGCCTTGTGCTTGTTAACTAATGCTTGCGCTTTTTGCGTCATCATCGGCCGAATGACTTGATCCATGAATTTGAGATGCAACTCATCTAAAAACTTGATGGAATGCTGTGATAGCGGCTTTAATTGAAACTCTAAAAACTTGTGAATATCTAAGTTTCCATTTTTATAATCTAGGTAAAACTGCTCATTACGTTCATGGTGTGTTTTAGCATCTAGCAAACCCTGATTAATTAAAAATAGGCTCCAGTTGTAATCACTATCTCCTGAGAGCAAGGTATTATCTAAATCAAATAGTGCAAGATTCTGTTTCATATTCAAGGTCTTTTAAATAATTTTATAAAGTTATATTTCTTTGCTACTGCTAGAAAGCACTAAAAACACACCTACCAATATCACACCTAATGCAATCAATTCAACACTGGTTACCTGCTCGTTTGCAAACCAAATGCCAACGATAAAAGCCACGGCTGGATTCACGAAGGTATTACTACTTGCGACTAAAGGGCGAACTGTTTTAAGTAAATATTGGTAAGCGCTATAGGCAACTATAGAACCTAAGAATACCAAAAACAACATAGCACCCCAAGATTTATGCGATATATGGGTAGGCCAAGCCTCACCAGAGTAAGCACTTACCAGCATAAGTATGCCGCCTCCAACTAGCATCTGAGTAGCAGCGGCCATTAACCCTTGTGGAAGGTCTAAATGCTTGCTCCATACCGAGCCAAAAGACCAACTGGCAGCAGCAAAAATCAGCAATAGTGCACTGGTTAAATCACCATTCAAACTACCACCAACATTTAATAGAATAATACCGACTAAACCAATGGAAATGCCTAGCCATTCTCTAGAGCTTATCTGATGCCCCCAAAAGGAAGAAAAAATCGCCATCCAAATGGGGACAGTAGCAATAGAAAGCGCCGCAACACTTGAAGATACCGTTTGTTGCACATAACAAACGGTGCCATTACCAAAAGCAGGTAATAAAACTCCCACAGCGCTAGCACTTAACCATTGCTGTCTAGTAGGCTTGGGTGAGCCGATACATCTCATTACAATATATAAAATTAATCCTGCGGTACTAAAGCGTAACCCTGCCATCAAAAATGGTGGGAAACTTTCTATGGCAAAACGAATGGCTAGATAAGTTGAACCCCAAATAAAATAAGTGCAAAAAAGCGCTACCATCACCAACAATGCCTGTCGACGAAGCACTAATGATAATAATGCTGATTTAACTAAAATTTAACTAACTTCCAAAATCGATTTTCATTACCTAGCAATAGCTTGGAAAGTTCATCTAAAAAAACAGTATCTACTTGATCATAAGACACATCTAGCGTTGCATCTCCAAGTTTAGCTACGTTTTTCAATACAAAATTTAGTTCTCTTGAATTAGGTAGCGATGTCACCGTTACGGAACCTCTTACTTCCCAGGGTATATTGAATGCAACTTCTACAATTCGCGCTTGTTCATTTTTAATATCTTCAGCGGAATGAACAAATCCATAGCGCCACAAAACATCTTTAACAAGATAGGCATAACCTATTTCTTTAGTAAATTTAAAGCATTTGGGTGATTTATAAAAAAAATAAAGTGAAACATTGTCAATTTCATCTGTGAAGTTTTGGTTACCTAATAACGCATGGCGATAATCTGAGAATGTATCTGAGACCTTTAATCCATTCATTTCACCAATACCTGGCAATGAAACTGAATGGTCAAAATTAGGTTGAATTACCTTAATTAGTTCTGAGAATTCATGCCAATAATCAAAAATTTGTCTGAGTTTTGAATTACGCTGAGCAAACTCTTCTGAGCTCAACTTTTCTTTACTACTTTTCAACTCAAGCGCTTTCTGCGCTTGAGTTTTCATCTGATCAAATAAACTCATAGCCTAGTTCTAAAAAATTAAAGTTGCGGATGAGCACGCTCAGATTTCGACTGAATCTTATTTAGCGCATTCAAATATGCCTTTACCGAAGCTACGACAATATCAGTATCTGCACCCTGCCCATTTACGATTCGACCGCCTTTGGATAGACGCACAGTCACTTCGCCTTGGGCATCCGTACCACTAGTAATGTTGTTAACAGAATAAAGTTGCAACTCAGCAGCGCTTTGCGCAATATTTTCTATCGCTTTAAAGGCCGCATCCACAGGTCCGCCACCGTTAGATTCCGAGCGACTTTCGATACCATTTTCAGATAAGGTGATAATGGCATGTGGAATTTCACCAGTAATCGATGCTACCTGCAAATAAACAAGTTTGAAATGCTCCGTAGCTACCGACAAAAAATCATCACTGACTAAAGCGTGCAAGTCTTCATCAAAAATCTCAGACTTTTTATCGGCTAAATCTTTAAAACGAGAAAATGCAGCATTCAATAAATCTTCTGTTTCAAGCTCAATGCCCAATTCCTTCAATCGAGTTCTAAAAGCGTTTCGTCCCGACAATTTACCTAACGTTAACTTATTGGCCCCCCAACCGACGTCTTCAGCCCGCATAATTTCGTACGTTTCACGATGTTTCAAAACGCCGTCTTGATGAATACCAGATTCATGCGCAAAAGCATTTGCGCCAACAATGGCCTTATTTGGCTGAACTGGATAAGCTGTAATTGTTGAGACTAATCTTGATGTTGGTACAATTTGCGTTGTATCAATACTTGTTTCAAGATTAAAAACATCTTTACGTGTGCGCAATGCCATAACGACTTCTTCTAAACTAGCATTACCCGCTCGTTCACCCAAGCCATTAATCGTGCATTCTACTTGACGTGCACCTCCCATGACGGCAGCCAATGAATTTGCAACGGCCATGCCTAAATCGTTATGGCAATGGGTTGACCAAACAACCTTATCGCTGTTTGGCACACGGGCAATCAACTCCCGCATACGCTCACCCCAAGGTGCAGGAATAGAATATCCAACGGTATCTGGTACGTTGATTGTTGTAGCACCCGCCTGAATTACTGCGTCAAAGACTCGCACCAAAAAGTCCATTTCAGAACGCACGGCATCTTCGGCTGAGAATTCAACGTCATTGGTATATTCCAAAGCCCATTTCACCGCTTGCACTGCACGTTCGACCACTTGATCTTCCGTCATGCGAAGTTTATTTTCCATGTGAATTTTACTGGTGGCAATAAACGTATGTATACGCCCACTAGCGGCATGTTTAATTGCTTCGCCTGCACGACGAACATCGTTCTCACTGGCTCGTGCTAGTGAGCAAACAGTCGAATTCTTAATGATTTTGGCAATTTCTGATATAGCATCAAAGTCACCAGGACTAGCTGCTGCAAACCCCGCTTCAATTACGTTAACACCCAGCTTCTCTAACTGGCGTGCAATGCGGATTTTCTCCTCTTTGGTCATAGCTGCACCAGGGCTTTGTTCGCCATCACGCAAGGTAGTGTCAAATATAATGACTTGGTTTTGACCTAACTTGTTTTGTTTTGTTGCTTGATTCATGTTGTGTACCTTACTTTCTAATTTTGGTCTATTTTAGCTTAATTTTAGGCACAATAAGGCTCAAAAAACTAATCCTCGTTGCATATAATATGCAACGTCATTTAATACATAGTGGGTGGGGGGTTAATTTGCGCGCTAGCGCAGGTTGCTTAGACGAAGCGCAGCAACACAAGATTTTGAATTGTAAATTACAAAAATTTTGCGCAAGAATAATGCGCTAGCCAATAAGCTAACAGCATATAATGAACTTGGAATAGTTAAACTCAACATAGTGTTGTAAATATAATATTATTTGAAGTGTTCTGCAAGATTAAATTATTGATAGCAATAATGATTTTTATCAATTTACTGACTTTTGTTTTAATTTATCACGTATCCAAAGTGCATAGCCTGAAAGTCCATATGCTACCATCACAAAAAACAGCACTTCAGGAGGACTATAAGACACCAACACGATGACCAACATAATGCCTAAAATTACAAAAAATGGGACACTGTGTTTTAAATTAATATCTTTACCGCTGTAATAACGCAAATCCGTCACCATCGAGGCGCCCGCAAATACAGTAAGACCCCAAGCCATCCATTTCCATTGCAAGATACCAAAAAATACATCGCGCCCACTTACCCCATACTCATACGAAACCCACACAAACCCAGCTAATAATGCGGCGGCTCCTGGACTAGGTAAGCCTTGAAAATATCGCTTGTCTTGGTGTTCATCGTCTAATTTCGTATTAAATCTAGCTAGGCGTAAAGCGGCACAAGCACAATACATAAAAGCTGCGAGCCAGCCCAACTTACCCAGTGGCTTCAATGCCCATACGTATAGAATCAGGGCAGGTGCAACACCGAACGAGACCATATCAGACAAGCTATCGTATTCCGCCCCGAATGCACTTTGCGTATTAGTCATACGTGCTACGCGACCATCCAATCCGTCCAATACCATCGCAATAAAAATCGCAATAGCGGCAAGGTCAAACTTGCCATTCATTGCCTGCACAATAGCAAAAAAACCTGCGAATAAAGCTGCGGACGTAAATAAGTTAGGCAATAAATAGATGCCACGCGCGCGCAAACTAGCGTTATCTGCGGCCCTGCGTTTAACTTTGTCGTCAGGTTTAATCTGCTCTTTAGATTCAGCCATGCTTTGAAACCATTTGTTAAGAAGTTAAGTAAGTATAACAAAGCCTTGTGATAATATCGCGACCTATCAATAAAAGTTACGCTATAGAATTCATATCATGCAATTTACTCTACATAACCAAGATGGTCTAGCCCGTCGAGGCACATTAAATCTTACTCATGGTGAAGTACAAACGCCAGCCTTTATGCCAGTTGGCACCTACGGCACAGTAAAAGCGATGTCTCCACTTGAGCTTAAAGAAATTGATGCACACATCGTGTTAGGCAACACCTTTCATTTATGGCTTCGCCCAGGATTAGAAGTGATTGCAGCGCATGGGGGTTTGCATAAATTTATGGGATGGGATGGCCCAATACTGACGGATTCAGGCGGTTTTCAAGTGTTTAGTTTGGGCGCAATGCGAAAAATTTCTGAAGAAGGTGTGAAGTTTAAAAACCCGATCAATGGCGACACTTGTTTTTTAACACCTGAAGAATCCATGCACATTCAAAAAGTGTTGAATAGCGACATCGTGATGATTTTTGACGAATGCACGCCCTTCCCCGCCACACTTAAAGAAGCGAACGATTCTATGCAATTAAGTTTGCGCTGGGCAAAGCGAAGTAAAGATGCGCACCAAGGTAACAGCAATGCATTATTTGGCATCATTCAAGGTGGCATGTTCGAAGAGTTACGCGATGTTTCACTAGCAGGTTTAGCCGAGATTGATTTTGATGGTTATGCGATAGGTGGCTTATCAGTAGGCGAACCAAAAGAAGACATGTTGCGCATACTGGCGCATACCGCACCTAAAATGCCGAAAAATAAACCACGCTACCTCATGGGCGTAGGTACGCCTGAAGACTTAGTGGACGCCGTTAGCCAAGGCATAGACATGTTTGACTGCGTAATGCCAACCCGTAACGCTAGAAACGGCTGGTTGTTTACCCAATACGGTGATATAAAAATTAAAAACGCTGGCTACAAAACCGACATACGTCCATTAGATGCTAATTGCAGTTGCTATACCTGTCAGAATTTTAGCCGCGCCTATTTGCACCATTTGCATAAAGTGGGGGAGATTTTAGGCTCTCGCTTAAATACAATTCACAACCTCCATTACTACCAAGAACTGATGGCTGGCATGCGAAATGCAATTGAAGCCAGTACATTTGAGGAATTTAAACAAGCATTTACTTTAAAGCGCGGGAGTTTATCCTAATACGACTAGTCTGCAATAACTGACAGTCTGTGTTAAAATCCGATGCTAATTTTTTACAATACCCACTTCATTTAAAGAGAGTTAATCGTGTTTATTTCAAATGCATATGCAGCAAGCGCAACATCAGGTAATGATTTAATGAGTTTTTTACCGCTCATCGTTATTTTTGTATTATTTTTCTTCATGATTATCCGCCCACAAATGAAAGCGGCCAAAGAGCAACGCGCCATGATTGCAGCTTTGCAAAAAGGCGACGAAGTCATTACTAGCGGCGGAATTGTAGGTAAAGTAGGCAAAGTAACTGATACGTTTGTGACAATTGAGATTGCTGCAAACACTGAAATTACTGTACAAAAACAAGCGGTGCAAAGCGCACTGCCAAAAGGTACTATCAAAAGTCTATAGAATTTAAATTCTATAATGCACAGCATTTAAAGCGATTTCTTAACCCAACCCGTTATTGACTAGAGCCAGACTATGAACCGCTATCCAATGTGGAAAAACATCCTTGTTGCAATCATGATTTTGATTGGGCTGATTTACACAATCCCAAATTTTTTCGGTGAATCGCCAGCGTTACAAATCACACCAGCTAAAAGTACAACAAAACTTGATTCAGCATTACTTGGTCAAGTAGAAACGATTTTTAAACAAGAAAAAATTGAATATGATGGCGTGTATCTTGATGCGCGCGGCGTTAAGGCCCGCTTTGCAAATACCGACACGCAGATCAAAGCTAAAGATATTTTGCAGGCAAATCTTGGTAAAGATTATACCGTTGCACTTAACTTACTTTCTCGCTCGCCTAACTGGTTACGTAATTTAGGCGCTAAACCTATGTATCTCGGTTTAGATTTACGCGGTGGAGTGCATTTCTTAATGCAAGTAGACATGAAAGCTGCATTAAGTAAAGCGGCTGAACGCTTTGTTGGTGACTTTAGAATCGCATTGCGTAAAGAGCGTGTTTCATATGTTGGTGTGACTCGTGAGGGCGAAACAGTGCAGATTCGCTTCAATAATGGCGATGAGTTAATCAAGGCTAAAGCAATTATTAGTAAAGAGTATCCTAATTTAACATTGACTGAATCTAGCAATGGTGAAGAAAAGTTACTTAAAGCATCGCTTAATTTAGTAGAGCAAAAGCGCATTCAAGATTTTGCTATCAAACAAAATATTCAAACCCTACATAATCGCATTAACGAACTGGGTGTAGCCGAACCTATTATTCAACAACAGGGTGCCGACCGTGTTGTTATACAACTACCTGGCGTTCAAGATACAGCTAAGGCAAAAGATATTTTAGGTCGCACAGCCACTTTAGAAATTCGTTTAGTTGATGAAGAAAAAAGCGATACTGCTACATTAGAAAAAGCCGAAAAAGGTCAAGCACCACTGGGCGATGACGTATTTAAAGACCGCGATGGCCGTGTAATTTTAGTGAAAAAGAGCGTAGCACTTACTGGTGATTACATTACAGACGCCGGCCCAGGTATCGACGGTCAATCTGGAAGAAATACAGTCAATGTCACATTAGACGCGCGCGGCGCACGTATTTTCCAGCAAGTAACGCGTGAAAATGTCGGTAAACGCATGGCGATATTACTCATTGAAAAAGGCAGCACCGAAGTCATTACCGCGCCAGTCATTAACGAAGAAATTGGCGGCGGTCGCGTACAGATTTCAGGAATGGCCAACACGCAAGAAGCGACTGATATTTCACTACTATTGCGCGCTGGCGCCCTTGCAGCACCAATGGACATTATTGAAGAGCGTACCGTTGGCCCAAGCATGGGTGAAGAGAACATTAAACGCGGCATGCACTCCACATTATGGGGCTTTGCAGCGATTGCTATTTTCATGATTGTTTACTACATGATGTTCGGCAGTATCTCAGTATTGGCATTAAGTATCAATTTGCTACTACTAGTGGCTGTATTGTCCATGCTGCAAGCAACACTTACACTGCCAGGCCTTGCTGCGGTAGCATTGACTCTCGGTATGGCGATTGATGCCAACGTATTGATAAACGAACGAATCAGGGAAGAACTGCGAAATGGAAATACGCCTCAAGCTTCTATCCACGCAGGCTACGAACGTGCATGGGATACCATTCTCGACTCCAACATTACCACCCTCATTGCAGGTTTGGCGCTTTTCATGTTTGGCTCTGGCCCAGTAAAAGGCTTTGCAGTAGTCCATGTGCTCGGCATCTTGACTTCAATGTTCAGTGCGGTAGTTGTTTCAAGGGCGGTCGTAAATGCACTATATGGCTATCGTCGCAAAACTGTCAAACTTTCTATTGGTTAACTCCAATACCTTTACTTACATTGCTACCAATCAACATAATAACTTTTAAGAGTAAATAATTATGGAATTATTCAGAGTAAAAAATGATATCCCTTTCATGAGTTATGGTCGCCTCACAACCGCCATATCCGTGATTACTTTTATTCTTGCTATATTCTTTTTAGCCACTCGCGGACTAAACTTTGGCGTAGATTTTACTGGCGGTACCATGATGGAGATCAGCTATCCGCAAGCAGCTGACCTGAATAAAATTCGCCAAACAGTCGATAGCGTCGGCCTTAAAGATGCTACTGTACAAAACTTTGGCAGTAGCCATGATGTACTTATTCGTCTGCCTGCTCGTACTGGCGTAACCGGCTCTCAACTTTCCGAGCAGATGCTTGAAAGTTTAAAACAGGCAGATGCTTCTGTTGTCATGAACCGTGTCGAATTCGTAGGCCCTCAGGTTGGAGATGAGCTTTATGAAAACGGCGCGCTTGCCTTATTACTTGTCATAACGGGCATCATGCTATATCTTGCGATGCGTTTTGAATGGCGATTTGCTGTCGCTGCCATCATTGCCAACATGCATGACGTGGTGATTATTTTAGGTTTTTTTGCATTCTTTCAGTGGGAATTCAATCTCACAGTATTAGCGGCTGTGTTAGCGGTGCTTGGCTATTCCGTCAATGAGTCTGTTGTGGTGTTTGACCGTGTACGGGAAAACTTTCGCAAGATGCGCAAAGCCAGCGTAGTTCAAGTGATTGACAATGCCATTACACGCACCATGTCACGTACCGTCATTACGCACTTCTCTACACAGCTCATGGTGTTATCAATGTTGCTGTTCGGCGGTGAAGTGTTGCACAACTTTGCCTTAGCATTGACCATTGGAATTCTATTTGGGATTTACTCTTCTGTATTAGTCGCTTGTCCAATTGCAATGTGGCTAGGCGTTAATCGCGCTAATTTAATTGGCGATGTTGAGAAAAAAGAAGGTGACAAAAAACAAGGCGTTGCTGAACCAGATCCAGCAGACTTTGTTTCTTAAAACTAGACTATATCTAATGTCAGTTTGCATAATCAAGCACGTTCATTAATTTACGTACTTGATTATTTCCACCACTCACGGTTACACTTCAACTAACATCAATTACTTAATTTTACCCTTTGGATAATATTCCTATTTCTTGGCAGCTAGGCATTCTCATGCTATTGCTGCTTATTTCAGGCTTTTTTTCAATTGCAGAAACTAGCTTGATGTCACTTAATCGCTATCGATTACGACATTTAGTTAAAGAAGGCAATCGTGGCGCACGCTTAGCTACTGCGCTGCTAGCAAAAACAGATAAGTTATTAGGCGTCATCTTGCTGTGCAACAACTTTGCAAATGCAGCCTCTGCCACACTAGTCACCATCATCATCGTTGAACTTTTTGGTGAAGGTGAATGGATGCTGATGCTAGGTACATTGGCAGTGACCTTTGCTATTTTAGTATTTAGTGAAATCTCTCCTAAAGTCATCGCTGCTGCTTACCCAGAAAAATTGGGTATATTTTGTAGCTATGTACTCTACCCATTACTTAAAGTGTTGTATCCAGCCGTTTGGTTCATCAACTTATTCGTAGGCGCTTTACTACGTTTGCTTGGTGTGAGAGTTAACTTTGCAGAAACAACGCAAGCACTCACTATGGATGAATTACGCAGCATAGTGACAGATGCTGGGCATTTTATGCCAAAAAAACACCGTACGATTTTGCTTAATCTGTTTGAACTAGAAAAAATCACTGTCAATGATGTGATGACTGCACATACGTTTGTTGAAGCCATTGATTTTGATGCACCACTTGATCATATTTTGCAGCAAATTTATAACAGTCAGCACACTCGACTACCCGTACGTGAAGGCGAGCATGAAGAAATTATCGGTATTTTGCATTTAAGAAAAGTGATGGCGCAATTACGCGCGCACCATGAAAACAGTGATTTAACCAAAGAAATGCTTCGCGAAGTGATTACTGAACCATATTTTATTCCATCGGGTACACCTCTTTATACACAGATTCAGCAGTTCCAAGAAAATAAACAACGTGTTGCATTAATCGTAGATGAATATGGTGAATTTAAAGGCTTAGTGACTTTAGAAGATATTTTAGAAGAAATGATAGGCGACTTCACAACACAATCACCCTCTCGCTTAGGAAGTTATCGAAAAGAAGCTGACGGAAGTTGGCTAGTAGATGGCAGCAGCACATTGCGTGATCTCAACAAAAAATTAAATTTAACGTTTCCTCTCGACGGCCCTCGCACACTTAACGGCTTAATCATTGAACATTTTGAAGACATTCCAGAATCCAACACCAGTTTCAAAGTGGGTGTTCATGTATTAGAAATTGTTCAAACTCAAGATCGCATTGTCAAAAGCGTCAAAATATTTCCTTAATCTGCAATCCTTTCGCCTGTTTATTCCACGTAATGAAAGTTTAATTAATCATTTACGATATTCCTATTCAAATTGGGCTTGAATTTTCTATAATTAGGCTCAAAATAGACTCATATGGCGAATACACCAAACGATAGCGGTACGATACTTAAACCTGAATTAGCAAAAACAAAATTGCCACCCATGTTTAACGTGTTATTGTTAAATGATGATTACACGCCTATGGAATTTGTTGTTGAGTGTATAGAACGATTTTTTAACAAAAGTCGTGAACAAGCAACAAAAATTATGCTCCAAGTACATACTGAGGGTGTGGGCGTATGCGGAATATACCCACATGATATTGCTGAAACTAAAATGAATCAGGTCCTAAACTTCGCAAAAGAATTGCAACATCCTTTGCAATGCGATATAGAGCCAGCTTAACGCAGGCGTAAAAGTAGTATTGGTAGATTAGCGCAAGCTTAGAAATAATATTGAACGTGAGGACCTAAAATGATTGCTCAAGAATTAGAAGTTAGCCTGCACATGGCATTTATGGATGCTAGACAAAAGCGTCATGAGCTTATTACGGTCGAACATTTGCTACTCGCAATGATTGATAACCCAACAGCCGCTGAAGTCATGCGAGCATGCGGGGCGAAATTAGAAACATTACGCACCGAGCTCAATCAATATATTGAAGAGCATACACCTACAGTCCATGGTCAAGATGACGTGGACACACAGCCAACACTTGGTTTTCAACGCGTCATACAGCGTGCAATGCTACATGTGCAATCTTCTGGTAAAAAAGAGGTTACGGGAGCAAACGTACTTGTCGCGATATTTGGCGAAAAAGACTCGCACGCAGTATTTTTCTTACACCAACAAGGCATCACACGACTAGATGTTGTTAACTTTATCTCTCATGGTGTGTCAAAAATTGGTGAAACAGCAAAATCAGAGGGTGCAGACCAAGAAGTTGACGCAGAGACAGCGCCCAATGGCGCGCTTGAGAACTACACATCGAACTTAAATGCACAAGTGGCGGCAGGTAAAATTGATCCACTCATTGGCCGTGGACCAGAGCTAGAGCGCGTTGTACAAACCCTTTGCCGCCGTCGAAAAAACAATCCATTACTAGTGGGTGAAGCTGGTGTAGGTAAAACAGCGATTGCTGAAGGTTTAGCGCGCCGTATTGTAGAAAAAGATATCCCCGATGTATTAGCAAATGCGATTGTATATTCACTTGATATGGGTGCGTTGCTGGCAGGTACTAAATATCGCGGTGATTTTGAGCAACGCTTAAAAGCGGTAATGAAACAACTTGCTGAAAATCCAGATGCCATTCTTTTTATTGATGAAATTCATACACTTATAGGCGCAGGCTCTGCCAGTGGAGGCACGTTAGATGCAAGCAACTTGCTAAAGCCTGCATTATCTAATGGGACTCTTAAATGTATAGGTGCAACAACATATCAAGAATATCGAGGTGTGTTTGAAAAAGATCATGCACTTGCACGCCGTTTCCAAAAAATTGATGTTGCTGAACCAAGCGTTGCAGAAACCATTGAAATTCTAAAAGGGCTGAAATCGCGCTTTGAGGCACATCACAACGTAAAATATGCTGCTAGTGCTTTAACAACAGCTGCTGAATTATCTGCTAAATATATCAATGACCGGCATTTGCCTGACAAAGCCATTGATGTGATTGATGAGGCGGGCGCCGCACAACGCATATTACCAAAATCAAAACAAAAGAAAGTCATTGGTAACAAGGAAATTGAAGACATCATTGCTAAAATAGCGCGCATTCCACCCAAAAATATCTCTAGCGATGACAGGGGTGCACTTAAGACATTAGAGCGTGATTTAAAGGCAGTAGTTTTTGGCCAAGACAAAGCGATTGAAGTGTTAACATCTGCTGTAAAAATGGCACGTAGTGGTTTAGGTCAGGGCAATAAGCCTATTGGCAATTTCTTATTTAGCGGCCCAACTGGCGTAGGTAAAACAGAAGTAGCAAAGCAATTAGCTTACATTATGGGCATTGAGTTGATTCGCTTTGACATGAGTGAATACATGGAACGCCATGCAGTGAGTCGTTTAATTGGCGCCCCTCCAGGCTATGTAGGCTTTGAGCAAGGCGGCTTAATGACCGAAGCGATTACCAAGCACCCATATTGCGTATTATTGCTTGATGAAATCGAAAAAGCGCATCCAGATATTTTCAACATTCTGTTGCAAGTAATGGATCATGGCACGCTAACAGATAACAATGGTCGCAAAGCAGACTTCAGAAATGTCACTATCATAATGACGACCAACGCGGGCGCTGAAGGCTTATCAAAATCTAGTATGGGCTTTACCACTGCTAAACAAGCCGGTGATGAACAAGCTGATATTAAACGCTTATTCTCACCTGAGTTCCGTAACCGCTTGGATGCAACCGTATCCTTCGCAGCACTGTCGCAAGACATTATCATACGCGTCGTTGATAAATTCTTGATTCAATTAGAAGACCAATTGCATGACAAGAAAGTAGAAGTCACATTTAGTGATGCACTTAAAGCTTACTTAGGTAAAAAAGGCTTCGACCCATTAATGGGCGCACGACCAATGGCAAGATTAATTCAAGACACCATTCGCAAGGCGCTTGCCGATGAATTATTGTTTGGCAAACTTGCCAACGGTGGTAGTGTGCATGTGGATATTGATGATAAAGATGAAGTGAAATTGGTTTTTTCTGATGATAAGGCGCCTTCAGAAAGCGCTTTAGCTGAAGTTTAACAATATGTAGGAGCGATTTGAAAATCGCTCCTAAATTGCTTTATAAGTTGGATATTTCTCCATGATGCTCTTAAACAATTCAGATTCAGTCAAACTTTTCAGCCAAGTCTGCAATTTAGGGTAATTAGCCTGTTCAAACCAAGCCGTATCTACCGCAGAAAATTGTCGAACAAACGGAAAAATTGCAATATCGGCAAAGCTAGACGTGGTAGTAAACAAATAGGTATTTTTAAGTAGTAGACTTTCCAACTTATGCAAAAAAATCTCGCCATCGGATCGATGCTGCATTTGTGTTTTATTTGGGTAGCGTTCAGGATATTTGTAAGCATCTAAAGCGCGTTTAAAGGTATTATCGTTCTCAGTAACAATCGCTAAAACAGATGCTTCAGTAACCTCAGGGATATTGGTCTGCAGGGCATGCTCTTTCAATGCCCACTGCATGATTTCTAAGCTTTGCTCTATCACTTGGCCATATGCCAGCACCAATACAGGCACTGTGCCTTTCGGTGATACTTGCAACATATGCTTTGGTTTTTCGCGCAAAGAAATTTCGCGTATTTCTACTTCAATACCAGCTAATTTGAGCGCCATACGCGCACGCATGGCATAAGGGCAGCGACGATATGAATAGAGAATTGGTAAAGCTGACAACGAAAACTAACCTAGCGATTTGCAAACATCGTGCACTAGCGCAGGCCCTTTATAAATTAGCCCACTGTATAGTTGCACAAGCTCAGCACCAGCTGCAATTTTTTCAACTGCATCTGCACCACTCAAAATGCCACCTACGCCGATAATCGGCACAGCACCTTGCAAACGTTGCGATAACTGCTGAATCACTAATGTTGATTTTTCACGCACAGGCGCACCAGACAAACCGCCTGTTTCTTCAGCGTGTTCCATGCCTGTTACCATGTCGCGCGCCAAAGTCGTATTAGTCGCAATCACACCATCAATTTTATGTTTCATCAACAAATCAGCAATTTCATTAACTTGATCTTGCTCCAAGTCTGGCGCTATTTTTAAGGTAACTGGCACATATTTTCCATGCTTATTTGCAAGATTGGTTTGCTCTAATTTTAGAGTAGCCAGCAAATTTGATAGCGCCTCTTTTTCTTGCAAAGCGCGTAGATTTTTAGTGTTTGGTGATGAAATATTCACCGTGATATAAGACGCATGTGCATATACTTTTTGCATACATATCAAATAATCATCCACCGCATTTTCCATTGGGGTGTCAAAGTTTTTGCCAATGTTAATGCCTAGCACACCCTTAAATTTAGCTGCTTTCACATTTTCAATTAAATTATCCACGCCTAAATTGTTAAATCCAAAACGGTTCACAATACCTTGCGCCTCGCGGATACGGAATAAGCGCGGCTTAGGGTTTCCAGGTTGCGGGCGAGGAGTGACAGTGCCGACCTCAATAAAGCCAAAGCCCATAGCGGCCATACCATTAATCACCGCGCCATTTTTATCTAAACCCGCAGCCAAACCGACAGGATTAGGAAATGTAATCCCCATCACCTGCCGAGGACGACATACAAGCGGCGAAGGATACAACGTTAAAGCGCCCAGACGCTCGGCGGTTTTTAAGCTTTTTATAGTAATGTCATGAGCCACTTCAGGGTCGACCTGAAAGAGGAACGGTTTTGCAAGTGAGTAAATATTCATGGCTATATTTTACTTTAAAAACGTAATGACCGCAGATGAACTCGGGCATAACTTCATCTTCATAACCGTATTAGTTAGATTCTCGCCAACGTTGAAATGAGGGACGCACTAACGTGCGCCCATTGTGTCAAATGTTAATCCAACACCACTTCCACCAAATTATCACTAAATGTAGTCGAATGCCCCATATCTCCAAACTCTGCTGAACTAATACAATTCACCGTTCCATTATTCAACTGCCGCCAATAACCAAGCGTTGCCACAATAATCCCAGCATTCACATCATCAGAAATCTTCGCTACACCTGAAAACTCACCTCTACCATTAAACACTTTCACTACATCACCTGCTTTAATATTACGGGCTTTGGCATCAAACTCGTTTATCATCACAAACTGCTCGCCCTGCCCTTTGATTTTTTCTTCCACATTGGCATAGCATGAGTTTAAAAATCCGTGGCTCTTAGGCGAGATAATATTGAGCGGATATTTTGCTGCCAATTCAGGGTTGGTATCGGCTGTTTCGCGCGATTCCACATAATCTGGCAATGGGTCTAAATCTTCACCAGGTTGAAAGCCTTCATACATTTGGCGGAAAGGTCCTGCCACAAAGTTTTTAGCGCCTTCTGCCATGAGTTGGCATTTACCGCTTGGCGTAGGAAACTCGCCTTTAGCATGACGTGCGCGCGTATCTTTATCACCAAAGGCTTTTAGGCGTGCAAAGCCATGTTGGCGCAGATAATCTAAATCAATACCATCACAGGTTGGAGAAGCCCAATCCACGTAGTTTTCTAGGCATTCGGTATCGTTCCACTTAAAATTATCTTCTTCATAGCCCATTAATTTGGCTAAACGTCTAAAAATTTCATTATTGGGAATTGCCTCACCTGGTGGTTCAATGCATTTTTCATTGTAAGTGAGGTACAAGTGCCCCCATGACAGCACCATATCTTCCATCTCTGCACCCATGGCTGCGGGCAGAACAATATCAGCATAGGCGGCAGTGTCACTCATAAAATGTTCAGCCACCACTAAGAACAAATCTTCATTTGCCAAACCTTTAGCTATTTTGTCAGTTTCTGGCGCTTGCGTGAGTGGGTTGGTATTCCACACCATGACAGATTTAATCGGCGTTTTTAAATTGAGTTCACCTAACAGTGCACGTCCAAACTGCAAATTATTCACCACTGGCGTGCCTTCTGGGATTAAATCTGGGCGTGAAATCACATCAAATTTATACGGGTGTTCCCATACGGGGAATTGAAGCGCCCCACCGCCAACATAACGCCATGCTCCAATGAGTGCCGGCAAACAGCTTACAGCACGAATGGCTTGGCTACCACCGTAATTACGCTCTAGAGCCACACCTAAGCGAATCGCGGCTGGAGGTGTAGTGGCATACTCACGTGCAAATTGACGAATATCATCAGCAGGAATACCTGTAATTTCTGCGGCCCATTCTGGTGTTCTGGTTTTAGCGCGCTCGGCCAACTCTTTGTAACCTAATGTGTACTTATCCACGTAGTCTTGATCAACTAAACCTTCGTTAATAATCACGTTCATCATCGCCATTGCCAACGCGCCATCAGTACCTGGTTTTGGTGCGAGGTGCCAATCAGCTTCTTTGGCGGTTTTTGAAGCGTAAGAATCCACTACCACAACTTTAGCACCACGTTTCTGCGCCTCGTTAATGATGTGCCAATGATGTAAATTTGTGCTCACTGAGTTGCAAGCCCAAATCACAATATATTTAGAATGCGAAAAGCTTTCAGGATCTACCCCTGCAGTTGGTCCAACAGTCAGCAACCATGCGGTACAAGAACCTTCACCACAAAAAGTGCGCTCGCACACAGTTGCACCCATGCGGTTAAAGAAAGCATCTCCACCATTTAAACCATGCACCAATCCTTGGTTACCTAAATAGCTATTGGGCATAATGGCGTGCGGACCGTCAGTGGCAATGATTTTTTTCCACTTTGTGGAGATTTCGGCGAGCGCTTCATCCCAAGTTATGCGTTTAAATTGCTTGCTACCTTTAGCACCAGTGCGTTTAAGAGGATAAAGAAGCCTATCTGGGTGGTAATGACGTTTTTCGTAATCTTTGAGTTTGACACACAAACCGCCACGCGTCATAGGGTGCTCAGTATTACCTGTGACTTTTAGCAATTTTCCATTTTGCACATGATATTGCATGCTACACGTATCAGGGCAATCGTGCGGGCAACCGCCGTGAAAGGTTTTTATTGAAGTATCTGTTGGTGCATTCATAGCTCTCTCCACTTTAAGATTATGTAAGGCAACTTCTAAATTATTATTTATTTTTTTGCATTCATTCAATATATACCAATCAGTATAGCGTTGCAATGGCATAATTATTAACTGAAATAATAACCCTAGACTTCATACTATGACATCAAAAAATAAACCTTTGCAATTGCTTAACGGCCTAACTCCAGCTCAATTTCTTGATGAATACTGGCAGAAAAAACCATTATTGATAAAAAATGCCATTCCGAATTTTAAGGGCTTCTTAAGCCCAGACGAGCTTGCTGGATTGGCTTGTGAAGATGATGTGCAATCTCGCATTGTAGAGTACAAAAAAGGAAAATGGCATGCCAACCACGGCCCATTTGATGAAGATTGCTTTGCAAATTTAACTGACAATCCCACCCCAGATAACAACTGGACCTTATTGGTACAAAGTGTGAACCATCATTTGCCAGAAGGCGCAGCTTTATTACAGCAGTTTGATTTCATCCCGCACGCACGTCTTGATGATTTAATGGTGAGCTACGCGCCAAATGGTGGTGGCGTGGGACCACACTTTGATAGTTATGATGTGTTTCTATTACAAGGTCAAGGCAGGCGTGTGTGGCGAATTAGCGAACAAACAGATTTGAGTTTAGTAGAAGGTGCGCCTTTGCGCATTTTACAGAACTTTGACACTGTACAAGAGTGGATAGTTGAACCTGGTGATTTGCTCTATTTGCCACCACATCTTGCGCATTGGGGTATTGCGGTCACCGACAAAGGTGTTGATTGTATGACTTATTCTATAGGCTTTCGAGCGCCAAAAAACCAAGAACTTGCCACTGAATTTCTAGGGTTCATGCAGGACAAGTTAAATCAAGATGCATTAGTTTTGGATGGTATATATCAAGATGCTGATTTAACATTACAAGAACATGCTGCTGAAATTGGCAAAGAAATGATTACCAAAGTCAGCTCAAACTTACACAAAATTAAATGGTCAGATAGCGTCGTTGCTGAATTTTTAGGCACTTACCTTTCTGAACCTAAAGTAGATGTTATTTTTAGAGTGAATAAAAAGATGGCATCATCTAGATTTATTAACAAGTTAGAAAAAATAGGTATCTCGCTCGACCTGAAAAGCCAAATGCTTTTTTCTGACAATCATTTCTTTTTGAATGGTGAAATGACAAAGTTTACTGAAAATTCAGCTGTAATATTAAAAATACTTGCAGATAATAGACGCGTCAATATGTTAGATTTAGAAACATATAAACCCTTAGATTCAGCACTCCTTCAACAAATGTATGATTGGTATGCTGCAGGATACTTAAATTTTGACAGCTGACTATTGAAAGCTAAGCTTTGATAACTAAATCAGGTAATTTATAGGCAAAGGAAGAAAATGATGAATACAAACTCAACGCTTATACCAGACCAAATTCTTGTTGGTGAGCAACTATATGCCGAAGCAATTCATATTATTTTAGCTAGCGCTCAGCATGAACTGCTGATTTTCGACCAAGATTTGAGTCATGGTGATTTTTCAAGCAAGCTAACTTATGATCTTTTTCAACAGTTTTTAGTTAAAAGTCCTGCTAGTAAATTAACAATCATTTTGCAGGACACTGGATTCTTTACAGGAAAATGTCCTCGACTATTAAATTTACTGACAACATTTAGACATAAAATGACGGTGTATGAAACAAATCAGTCGGCAAAACATGCCAAAGACTGCTTTATATTGGCCGATATCCAAAATTACATCAAGCGAGTTCATATTGACCAAGCACGCTTTAAGTATGGTTTGAATGATGTTGAAAATGCAAGTTTGCTTAATACAAGATTTAAAGAGTTATTGGAGGCCACACATGATGTGGTTACCATTTCCAGACTAGGCCTCTGATACTCAATTCCCTATGATACTCATTATAAATCTTCAAGCACTTAAAATACCCTTGAACAAAGTGACTTCAGCATGCTTTCTATTGCTGGTGATGCTATTGCCGTTGAATGGGATTGCAGCTACAGAATTCAAAATTATCAATTTGCAATATCGCTTTGCACAAGACATTTTGCCAATCATTCAACCATTAGCTGGTAACGATGGTGCGGTGACTGGAATGCAAAATCATCTAATTATCCGTGCCAGCCCTGAAAAATTACGAGAAATTGAGCAAGTGATAGCAACATTGGATGTAATGCGTCAGAATTTTAAAATTACGGTTAGTCGCCAAAATAATCTTCAAACAACGCAAGATGGCGTAGATATAAATGGTCGAAAACAGGTTGGTAATGTAAAAATTGGAACCGGTAAATACCCTAGGGATTCTAGAAATGGAATTCAGCTAGACATTGAAAGTAGGCAGAACAATACAAAAAACAGCAGTAATCAATTCATCAATGTATTAGATGGTGAATCAGCATTTATTCGCGTTGGTCAATCGGTGCCTTTTACTCAAGAATGGCTATTACTAACACGTCGCTATATTAGCGTACAGCAAACCATAGAATTTATTGATATATCAACAGGCTTTGTTGTGCGCCCGCGCAGTATAGGCAACCAAATAGAGTTAGAAATCATCCCAAGAATTGCACAGCTCAATCAAAAAGGCTTTATCGACTTTGAAGAACTCAGCACTGTTGTGCGTGCTAAAAGAGGTGAATGGTTAAATTTGGGAGGCATCATGCAACAAAAAGATGAAGTAAGCCGCGCGATTTTAAGCCTTCAAAGCTATGGTCAGTTACATAATAACGAACTTTCAATTAAAGTAGACTAATGAAATTTGTTAATGTGTTGTAAAAATCAGACTTTTTTTAAATTTTTGTCGTTTTAGTGATGAAAACCACTAGTTTTTTTAAAAATTGCTGGTAAAATTTGCGCCACTCGGTATAGCTAATTAGATAAAACTTTTCAGCCCTTATCGAAAACGCTTTTTTAACTAGTTATAAACCTTAAGGAATCAAAATGACACGTTCAATTTTACTTGCTGCATTGTTAGCTCTTGCTGTTACTGCTTGTGGCGAAAAAGCTGCTGAAGCTCCTGTTGAAGCTCCTGCTGCTGAAGCTCCTGCTGCTGAAGCTGCACCTGCTGCTGAAGCTGCACCTGCTGAAGCTGCACCTGCTGAAGCTGCACCTGCTGCTGAAGCTGCACCTGCTGAAGCTGCACCTGCTGCTGAAGCTGCACCTGCTGCTGCTCACTAATTAGTTTTTAGTAAGCAATTGAAAGCCGACTTTTAGTCGGCTTTTTTTTGGCTGTTTCTGGCACCTACTACTAAGTAATCCCACGCCAATCAAACCCACGCATTTGGTCTGCAATACCAATCCAGCTATCTTCACAGCCCAATACTTGAGCTAATGCCATTTTGGCCAATAGTGGTGTGTTATTTTTAGCGCTTAAATGAGCTGCCACAATATGCTGCAACTGACTATTGTCTAATTTTGATAATAGCTTGGCAGAATCTGAATTCTCTAAATGCCCTAAATCTCCACCTACGCGCTGCTTTAGCGCCCAACTATAAGGGCCTGATTGCAACATATTTGCATCATGGTTACATTCGAGCACAAGTGCTTTGCAACCACTTAATTTATCTTCAATGTGCGGCGTGGTGCGTCCTACGTCAGTAAGCACACCTAACTGATGATTACCATCAGAAAAAATACATTGAACAGGTTCTCGCGCATCATGTGGCACAGGGTATGGTTGCACTTGCAGATCGTCAATCGCAAAATGACTATGGCTATCAATCACATTCAACTTAATGCCGTGTTGATTTGGCAGGTAACGTGTCACCATTTTAAGTGTACCGTAAGTAAGCCACACAGGGATATTGTACTTTGCAGCAAACTTAAACGCGCCGCTAGCATGGTCATCATGCTCATGTGTAATCACAATACCAGTTAAATCGCTTGCCTCAACATTCAATCGTGCGAGCCTAAATACTGTTTCTTTAACACTAAAACCACAATCGAGCATTAACATAGTACTGCTCTTGGCAACTACTAGCGCGTTGCCCGCACTTCCGCTTCCAAGTGAGGCAAAACGCATTAGCGGAGCCTTTAAATTACCAATAAAATATTATTTTAGCTGTTCGTACATGAGAGCTACAATACGATTTGCCGTTGTAGTTTTTACTCGCGCACCCTCTGCATCCACTACCGTTACAACGGCATTATCTTTGTCACCATCGGCCACTTTAATTCGATATTGTTTTTCTGGATTAACTTTTTGTTTGTCATCCGTACCCCAAAATTTAAGGCTATCCATGATACTTTTGTCTTCTTTTTGTGATTTGACTTCTTTTTTATCATCATCACCCCAGAATTTTAAGGATTCGAAAAAACCTTTCTTTTTCTGCGGTGTGTCATCAATATCTACATCTGCATATCGTACAAAGAATAAACCATTAGAACGATCTTTATCTTCTATAACAAAACCAATTCTATCCAGCGCCAATCCTACTCGGCGCCACGCACGATCAAATGTATCATTTAAGATTAATCTGGCACTACCATCTGTTTCTTTTACCACTTCAGCACGCTTTAAAGTAATACCTTGAGCAATGATTTCTTTTGACTTCTGCTCTTCAACACCCAGCTTCACCATTAATCGGCGCAATAATTCAGCATCTAACTCAGCATCTCTCGCATCTACTGTAGGTGCAGTTTTTGCATCGACTCTATAACCCATATCAATTTCGCCTAATTGCGTTTTGATTCTAGTTTTACCGTCATCAGGTGCGCCTGTCACAGAGCGGTGCGTCATATAAATTTCAGTCGTGCCAGCTTCACTGCCACGTTCCAAACGCGTGCGAAATTTTTTCTTATCGGCAAATCCTGATAATTTGTCTAACCATTTGTCAAATTTATCGCCAATATTTCCTGAATCATCTTTTTTAATTTCTTCAGAATCAATCCATTCAGTTTCCATCACTCCTAGCTGAGCATTTTCTGAACGTACAGCAAATCCTTGATCATTCCAAAATTCACGTATCACTGGCCATATTTTTTCTGCTGGAGCATTCACAACTAACCAGCGTTGTGCGCCAGCTTTTTCCAACCTAACACCTTCGGGCGTCGTCAACACTTTCTCTACAGCCACCTCTTGGCCTTCTTGTGCTTGACTATAGGTTGAATAATTAGTACTGCCAGGAATAGAATAAGCATCACTCACCGGGCTCGCTGTTAAGTCAGGAGGAACTTCTAGTGGGCGAGAACGACCTGCGCCTTTGTAATCTGAGGTGTTATTTATGAACGGAATAGAATCACAACCTACCAAGCTAACAATAATGAGTAGATAAACTGCGCTATATTTCAAATTCAGGTGTTTAATATTTGTTTGTTTCATTCAAACCTCTTTATAAAATACTTTATAAATCGTTGTAACTAGATGTTCAGCTAAGTACTAATAATGCAAGTACTATTAAATAATCTCTACAAAAGCTTTGCAGGTTTGCAAGCGCTTCGCAAAACATCATGATATTGCGCTGACAATTGCAACATTGGCAGACGAATGCCTGTTTTAATTAAACCCATTTGCACTAACACCCATTTAACCGGGCTAGGATTTGCTTCAACAAACAATTTTTGATGTAGCTGAAATAACTTAGCATTAATTTCACGTGCTTTTATTGCATCGCCCGCAACTGCTGCAACACACATTTCATGCATCATTTTTGGCGCTACGTTACCAGTAACAGTAATCACACCTTTACCACCTAGCAACATTAAGGACATTGCCGTAGCATCATCACCACTTAACACAGCAAAATCTTTCGGGGCGCGTAAAATCAAATCCGTTCCACGCTCTATACCACCTGTGGCATCTTTAATGCCAATAATGTTTTTGTGTGCAGCTAAGCGTAGCGTGGTGTCATTGCTAATGTCGCAACCAGTGCGACCTGGTACGTTATATAAAATTTGTGGGATATCCACTACATTGGCAATGGCCATAAAATGCTGATATAAACCTTCTTGCGTGGGTTTATTATAATAAGGTGCAACTAACAAGCAAGCATCTACACCCAACTCTTTCGCTTTTTGCGTAAGCTCGATTGCTTCTTTAGTTGAATTTGCGCCTGTACCCGCAATGACTGGAACACGGCCATTTACTTGACTCACGGCTGTTTTTATCAACAAGCAATGCTCGTCAAAATCTACTGTCGGCGACTCACCTGTAGTACCTACAATAACAATTCCATCACTACCTTGATTGATATGAAAATCAATCAAAGCTTTCAGTGATGGTATATCCAAACGCCCGTCTTCAAACATTGGCGTTACGATAGCAACTAGACTACCTTGCAGCATAGTAAACCCAAACTATTTTTAATCCGCCATTTTAACTTAAAACCTTAGCAAATAAACAGCTTCTATAAGCAAACTTATAAGTCTAACTATTTACCTATAGATATAGAGATATTCCATCTAGTTATACCTCTATAATTATTTATACTTTGTACATAATAAAACTTAGCGTTATATTACGAATCCTATTACTCTCAGCGCTTTTCTGACAGGCACTTTCAATGTTAAACGCGGTATAATTCACTTGATTTATTTAATCAGAATTTTATAGAAACTTATGGCAATAGATTTCCATCATTACATTATGATTCTAATCGGCACAGTACTTGTAAATAACATCGTGCTGGTCAAAATCCTAGGGCTTTGCCCGTTTATGGGCGTTTCTAAAAAACTAGAAGCGTCGATTGGCATGGCTGGCGCCACGGCTTTCGTACTAAGTATAGGCTCCATGACTAGCTGGGGCGTTAATCACTACCTGCTTGAACCGAACAACTTACAGTATTTACGTACACTTTCATTCATCGTGATTATTGCTAGTGTGGTGCAACTTACCGAAATGATTATGGAAAAGAATTTCCCGCCACTGTATCAAGGTTTAGGGATATTTTTACCTTTAATCACCACCAACTGCGCAGTTCTGGGTATTCCACTTTTAAATGCACAAGCCAGCCATAGTTTTTTAGAATCATTATTATTTGGAATGGGCGGTGCGATAGGGTTTTCACTTGTTCTCATCTTGTTCGCATCCATGCGTGAACGCCTAGAAGCTGCTGACGTGCCAATCGCTCTTAAAGGCTCAGCAATCGCAATGGTAACAGCTGCGCTAATGAGTTTGGCCTTTATGGGTTTTGCTGGCCTAGATAAATATTAAACAAAAATATTAAGTCCTGATAAATACCGACATGCTAATTTCACTTTACATCATGATTGGCCTAGCCTTGATATTAGGCGGGCTTCTGGGTATCGCGGCTTTATTATTTAAAGTCGAAGGGGATCCATTGGTGGCGCGTATCGACGCAATCTTGCCACAAACACAATGCGGTCAATGCGGCTACCCTGGCTGTAAGCCCTATGCTACTGCCATTGCATCAGGTGAGGCTGATATTAACCAATGCCCTCCAGGCGGCGATGCTGGAGCACATGCTTTGGCAGATTTAATGGGGGTAGAATATAAGCCTATCAATGCAGCCAATGGCGTAGAGAAACCCAAAGCACTGGCTTTTATTGATGAAGCCACATGTATTGGCTGTACCTTATGCATACAAGCCTGCCCAGTAGACGCTATTTTAGGTGCGGCCAAGCACATGCATACCGTCATCAGTTCCGAATGTACAGGCTGCGAGCTATGCCTAGCACCTTGCCCAGTAGACTGCATTACAATGGTACCCATTGCTGAAAACCCTGAAAATTGGAAATGGAAATACCCTGTTATACCAATTATGGCGGTGCCTTTTGAATCAAAAGCGCCAGTTAAAACTGCAAATTAAATAGTAAAAATATAAATAAAACATAAGCATGAATGCAATTATCAACTTTGCGAGCAATCTAATTCGCGGCGTCTCTGATAGTAAGAGCGTCTTCAAATTCAATGGTGGCGTACATCCGCATGAACACAAGGCGGAATCTACCACGCTACCTATCGCCCAGCTCAGCATTCCAGAAAAGCTTACGTTGCCATTACGCCAACATGTCGGCCACATGCCTAAAGTATTAGTAAAAGTCGGTGATTTTGTTCTAAAAGGCCAGATGCTTGCTGAGCCTGAAGGCATGTTGTCTGCCGCTATTCACGCACCAACTTCTGGCACAATTACAGCCATTAATGAACAAGTAATTCCGCACCCATCTGGCCTGCCAGATATGTGCATCACACTTACACCCGATGGCAAAGATACCTGGGCACAATTACAACCGACTGACTGGCGCAATACCGATAAGAAAGTATTAGTAGATAAATTACGTGCTTCAGGCATTGTTGGCTTAGGTGGAGCAACTTTTCCAACGCATATTAAATTGCGCGCAAACGGCAAATCAAACGTTCATACCTTAGTGATTAACGCAGCTGAATGTGAGCCCTATATCACTTGTGATGACATGCTGATGCGCGAGCGCGCTGATGATGTTGTTAAAGGTATAGAGCTCGTTAAACATATACTTGGCGCTGAAACCTGCATCATAGGCATTGAGGACAACAAACCGCAAGCCGAAAAAGCGATGAAAACCGCTATTCAAAAGCTTGCAATTTCATCCGCCTGCGCCAATAAAGAGTTACAAATAAAAGTCGTTCCTACACTTTACCCCAGTGGTGATTCGCGACGCTTGATTCATCTGCTACTTGATATTGAAATTCCCAATGACAAACGTTCGACTGACGTTGGCATACAAGTATTTAACATTGCAACAGTGCTAGCGATTTATCGTTATTTTGAGTTTGGTGAGCCTGCGATTAATCGTATAGTGACGATGACAGGCAACGTTACTAAACCGCAGAATTTTGAAGTCTTATTTGGTACACCATTGCAGTCATTAGTAGCGGCAGCTGGCGGTGCCAAAGCAGATACTACGCATTACATTATGGGTGGCCCAATGATGGGCTTTGATTTACCCAACATAGAGGTAGCAATTACCAAGGCAGCAAACTGCATCATCGCTTCTACGTCTAGTCTTTTTCCAGAACCGCCGCCTGCGATGCCCTGCATACGTTGCGCGCGTTGTGCAGATGCTTGCCCTGTCAACTTGCAACCACAAGAGTTGTATTGGTTTGCAAAATCTGACCACTTTGAAAAAGCACGTGCCTATAATCTATTTGACTGCATAGAATGTGGTTGCTGTACTTACGTATGCCCAAGCGACATTCCATTGGTGCAATACTTCCGCTATGCAAAAAGTGAAATTATTGCGACTGATAAAGCAAAAGAAGCCGCAGATTTAGCACGCGAACGCAATGACTTTAGATTAGCACGAATCGAACGTGAAAAATTAGAGCGCGCACAAAAACATGCTGAACGCGCTCAAGCAAGCAAAGCAGAGGCTAAACCTGCGGAATCTACGGAAGTAAAAACTTTAGAACATCAAGAAACAGCAACTAAGATTGAAGCTGACATCATTGCACCAAGTGACAAACAAGCTGCGATTGCAGCTGCGATTGCTCGCGCGAAAGCGCAAAAATTAGCCGCGACTAACACCGCAGTAGCTAAACCAGAAGTAATTGCTTCTGAATCTACTAAAACACCAGAAGATGACGTTGCTGCGCTAAAAGCTAAGCAAGATAAACAAGCGCTAATAGCTGCAGCTATTGAGCGCGCAAAAGCGCAAAAACTAGCGGCTGCAAAAGCTGGAGTTGCGCCAAAAAATGTGGAAAACGTTAGTTTGGCAGTTCAAGCAGAAATTGAAGCTACTGATGCAATACGTGAAAAAGTAAAACTAGTGACCGATAATAAAGCGATCGAAACCAAAGTACCCGAATAAATAGGATAATCATTTGAACCGCTCACCCTATATCACCGACGCGCCAACCATCAGCGTTATAATGCTCAAAGTGCTACTAGCACTGGTACCTGGCATTATCGCTTACACGTGGATTTACGGTGGTGGCATTTTAGTTTCCATTGCTATCGCAACTACCACAGCTTTAGTTGCAGAAGCAGCTCTACTTAAAATCCGCCAACGCCCAGTCACGCCTTATTTAATGGATATGAGTGCTGTCGTAACTGCTTGGTTGCTGGCATTAGCATTACCACCATTAGCGCCTTGGTGGCTTGTGGTTGTAGGGACGTTTTTTGCCATTGTCATCGCAAAACAACTTTATGGTGGTTTAGGTTACAACCCATTTAACCCAGCCATGGTGGGCTATGCGGTTCTGCTGATTTCTTTCCCACTGATTATGACAAAGTGGCCAGCACCTTTATTATTAGCGGAACACCCACTTAGCTTTATAGAACAATTAAATTTTATTTTTAGCAATGTAATGCCGAATGATATTAAAGTCGATGCCATTACGTCCGCTACGCCGCTTGATTACCTAAAAACGCAATTAATGCTAAAACATGAAGTAACAAGCATTACTCAAGCGCCTATATTTGGGCATTTTGGTGCAAAAGGCGGTGAGGTTGTAACAGGTGCTTATTTTCTTGGTGGCTTATATTTAATTCAACAGCGCATCATTAGCTGGCACTTACCAACAGCATTTTTAGGTGTGTTAGCGGCCATTTCATTGGCTTTTTATGCAATAAATCCTGAGCAATTTGCTAATCCGCTATTTCATTTAATGAGTGGGGCATCGATGTTATGTGCGTTTTTTATCATTACAGATCCAGTGAGTGGCCCAACCACTCCACGTGGCAAACTTTACTTCGCAGCTGGGGTCGGGGTACTTACTTACGTTATTCGCGTATATGGTGGCTACCCTGATGGTGTGGCATTTGCGGTGTTAATAATGAATATGTGTGTACCACTGATTGATTCCCTTAGTCAGCCACGCGTCTTTGGTCATAAAAAATAGTCATGAATGACAACATAAAAGAAACCATACTTAAACACGCAACTAAAACAGCTATTACATTGGTTGCTTTTGCCTTTGTAGGCACAGTAATGCTCGCATACGTGTTTGATATTACTCGTGCGCCTATCGAAGCCAGCGAAAATGAAGCGCGTTTGGCACTATTTAAGCAAATACTGCCCGTAAACACTTACGACAACGATTTATTGAAAGAAAGCATAGAAATCGCACCTAATGCGCAATTAGGCAATCACCATCCTACTGTGGCCAATATTGCAAAACTGAATAACAAAACTGCTGGCGTGATACTAGAAGCAATTGCACATGACGGCTACAGCGGCGACATAAAATTGCTGATTGCGATTCGTGCAGATGGCACAATTAGCGGCGTACGCGTGCTGGCGCATAAAGAAACGCCTGGACTAGGTGACTATATTGACATTGCACATGGTAATTGGATAAAACTATTCAACGATGAGTCAGTCGACAAGACACTTACCGAACAATGGAAAGTAAAAAAAGATGGTGGTAAATTTGATTATATGGTCGGAGCGACCATTACGCCTCGGGCCGTAGTTAAAGCCGTTTTAAAAGCATTGCAGTTTTATGAAGTGAATAAACAAACACTTTTTGCAGTTGAAAACAATTAGGTCAACGATTATGGGCATTTATAAAGAAATTACAATTAACGGATTATGGAAGCAAAACCCAGGCGTAGTACAACTACTCGGTTTATGCCCAACTTTAGCCGTCACAACCACAGCGGTAAATGGCTTAAGCTTAGGACTAGCTACTGCCTTGGTCATGGCCGCTGCCAATGGCTCCGTGTCGCCTGTACGTAGATTTGTACCTAACGAAATTCGCGTACCTGTGTTTATTTTGGTGATTGCAGCACTGGTAACAGTGATAGATTTATCTATCAACGCCTTCGCCCACCCACTACACAAAGTACTTGGCATATTTATTCCGCTTATTGTTGTGAACTGTATCGTACTAGCTCGAGTGGAATCGTTTGCTGCTAAAAATGCACCCGTTCCATCAATTTTAGATGGCTTTATGATGGGTTTGGGCTTAGCTTTGGTGTTAGGTTTATTAGGCGCAATGCGCGAATTGTTCGGCAAAGGTACCATATTATCAGGCTTAGATTTGATATTTACTACCTTTCCTAAGCAACTTTACACTATCCCTGATTACCATGGATTTTTATTAGCGGTATTGCCACCTGGTGCATTTTTAGGCTTAGGCGCACTAATCGCAGTCCGAAATTGGATAGAGATTAAAAAAACAGCTAAAACTAGCACGCCTACGCCAAGTCTAAAGCCTGTGCTTAGTCACTAATATTCACGGTCATTTAGAATCATGAATACGCAAAAACGCTTCGAAATATTTAAGCGCTTAAGTGTTGCTATTCCTAATCCGTCTACAGAGCTCAAACACAGCAGTACGTTTGAGCTGCTAATTGCAGTGATTTTATCTGCACAAGCCACGGATAAGAGCGTTAATCTTGCCACGGATAAGCTATTTGCTGCCGCCAATACGCCCGCCAGCATTCTAGCCTTGGATGTAGATGGTTTAGAGCATTACATTAAAACCATAGGCTTGTATCATGCAAAGGCAAAGAACGTGCTTGCCACTTGCCAAAAGCTGATTACGAAGCATGATTCGCAAGTGCCTAACACGCGCAAAGCCTTAGAAGCCTTACCAGGCGTTGGACGCAAAACAGCCAATGTCATTTTAAACACCGCTTTTGGTGAGCCCACAATTGCAGTGGATACACATTTATTTAGATTAGGTAATCGCATTAAACTGGCAACTGGGAAAACTGTTCTTGAAGTTGAAATGAAATATTTAAAAACAATACCCAAAGAATTTATGCAAGATGCGCATCACTTACTAATCTTGCATGGGCGTTATATTTGCACGGCACGTAAACCAAAATGTAGTGAATGCTGTATTCAGGATTTGTGTGAATACGGAGCTAAAGAATTTTAATTTTAGGTCTCTAATGAAAGTCGCAACCAGCATCGTATTAGGCAATAAAGCCACGCCAGCCTTAGTGGCTGAAGCTGTTTCTATTGCTATGCTAAAGGCAGACATCTCTATTGCAAGCAGTGTGTTCCTTCTGCTAACCTCCGAGTTTGCCGATGACCCGCAACCAGCTATTACAGCCGCAGCAAAAACCGCCAACTGCACACAAGTTTTTGGCTGTTCGGCAACGGGTATATTTACTGAAGAAGACTGGGTATTAGATTCCCCAGCCGCAGCCGTGATGGTATTTGGTGGCGACGTCAGCATTCAATGTGCAAAACATCATCAAACAAATCAAGCGCTATTAACTATCAGCGCACCTAATGCCATTAATAGCACTTGGTTAAATGATGGCAACACTCGCTATGGTGGCGTATCAGGTGATGCTGTAGGCCAAGGTCCATTCTCAGTGTGGCAAAATGCCAAGGGCGGGAATACGGGTAAAGTAGACGCTTACTTTACAAGTTTGAAGTTAGCATCGAAAGCTTCACATGGCCTTAAAATGCTTACTAAACCAAAAAAAATTCAACAATTGAGTCATTTTGATATTGAGCAATTAGATAACAAATCTCCTCTAGCAAGCTTACAAAAAGCATGGAAGTCGCATAGCAAAAGCGATTCTCCAGCTCCGCTACACTTAATGATGGCGGTCTATGCTAACAATGCAGAAGCAATCAATCATGGTGAATTTAACCAGACCAATCTAATCAGTCATGATGAAGCATCTGGCAGCGTGACACTAGCTCAGCCGCTTGAGGTTGGGCAATACTTAAGCTGGTGTTTACGTGACCAAAAAGCAGCCGAAGCAGATTTATTATTAACTACTCAACAACTACTACAAGAGTTAGGCACCACTCCAGCGTTTGGCCTGTTATTCTCTTGTTTGGGTCGCGGACCTTTTTATGACGGCATAGACCATGACCTAAAAATAATCGCACAACAACTGCCAAACATGCCGCTATTGGGCTTCTATGGTAA
Source organism: Methylotenera sp. (assembly GCA_030693535.1). The sequence continues at coordinate 55,806 of JAUYAL010000026.1, read as the reverse complement.
TGGTGAGATTGCCAATATTGCAGGAACAAACCAGTTGCTGCCATACTCTGCTGTACTAAGTTTGTTTGCAGAAGATTCCACCACTTAATTTAAATCGTTTATACACTATGAGTCTATATAACCCTAGCCGAGACCAAGCCCGTCAATTTCTGTTTGATGCTTGGGCTAAATTCAAACAGAAGTTTAACCTAACTGATTTAGAAAAAATTGCGATAGAAGTGATACAAATGCATCCTGAATATCATTTAGTATTCGATGCGCCAGAACGTTTTATGCATCAACAATATTTTCCTGATATGGGCGAAACTAACCCATTTTTACACATCACATTGCATTTATCTGTTTCCGAACAAATTGCTATTAACCAGCCGATAGGCATCACGCAGATTTATGATAAATTACTAAAACAACATAACGATACACATCTCGCTTATCATGACTTAATTGACTGTCTCGCGGAAACTATATGGCAATCACAACGTAACAATGAACCTTTGGACTCCGAACACTATCTTAAGTTGCTAAGACTAAAAACTGGGGAATATTGATGACGCAAAACGTAAATGACTGGCTAAGCGAACATGGCGATTACCTATATCGCTTTGCATTAGCAAGATTACGCGACCCCCACCAAGCTGAAGACGCTGTACAAGAAACGATGTTGGCTGCCATTAAAAGTAATAGCTTTGAAGGTGATTCTTCAGCTAGAACCTGGCTGACAGGCATTCTCAAGCATAAAATTATCGATTTACAACGCAAGCAAATTCGAGAACAACCGCTTTCAGATTTAATGGATCTAGATGATGCTGACAGCAGTATGGATGACTTTTTCGGCAAAGCTGGCCGTTGGCTTGATAAACCACAACCATTGGATATGCCAGAAAATGTGCTTCAACAAAAACAGTTTCTGGTTACCTTAAGTGGCTGTCTAGATAAACTTCCAACTCAGCTAGCTACAATTTTCATGATGCGTGATGTACATGAAACAGACAATGAAAATATTTGTAAGGAACTAGAAATTACCGCGACCAATGCTTGGGTGATGTTATATAGAGCCCGAATGGGATTAAGAAAATGTCTAGAAATGAATTGGATTGCTGGGTAATATAATGAAATTAATGCTCAGCTGTAAACAGGCAAGTCAAATTATCTCTCAGTCATTAGATAGCCCATTATCATGGTCAGATCGCACAAAGTTAAAGTTCCATCTTTTTCTTTGCAAGGCTTGTAATCGTTTTAGTCAGCAATTACGTTTGCTTAGTGATGCGATTCAACGAATCAAGAACGACACTGAAAATGATTCCTCTGTAGAACTTAGCTTAGAAGCCAAAGCTAGAATAAGCCATAGAATCAATAGCATTATTGCATCAAACGGTCATTAATAGCATTATTTACACATCATTTATTTTTAAAAAAGGATTTATCATGAACTCATCACAAAAAACTATCGCGCTTGCTATCGGTGGCGCATTTGCATTATCAATTGTTGCAACTACAGTAAATGCTGCTGAGAATCCATTCTCAGCGAAAACGTTATCTTCTGGGTATCAAGTAGCAGATAATCATGGCGATAAAATGAAAGACGGTAAATGTGGCACTGGCAAATGCGGCACAAGTAAAAAAGCTGCGAAAGGGAAAGCTACCGAAGGAAAATGTAGCGCTGAGAAAGCTGCCGAAGGAAAATGTAGCGCTGAAAAAGCTGCCGAAGGAAAATGTAGCGCTGAAAAAATGAAAGAAGGTGCATGTAGTTCTGAAATGAAAAATAAATAACATTTGATTCATGAACTGATTAAATATTACTTATTGAAACATTAAGTTTTATATGACTAGTTTTAATCAGTATCAGCATAAAATTAACGGTGTGGGTTTGGGGCTAAAGCGCGAGCTTATTCCTCAAATCCAAATCGCTTATGGCAATGAATCTATTTCCAACATCAACTTTGTAGAAATAGCGCCTGAAAACTGGATAGATGCTGGCGGCAAGACCGCTAGCCAACTTGATTGGTTTGTGGAGCGCTATCCTATTGTTTGTCACGGTTTATGCCTTTCACTTGGTGGATTGGCGCCACTCAATACCGAGTTCTTAGGCCAAGTCAAAAAGTTTTTACAGCAATACCAAATCCCGCTTTATACCGAACACTTAAGTTATGCAACTGATGGCTATCATGGAAAGCAAGGATATTTGTACGACTTGTTACCGATTCCATTTACCGAAGAAGCTGTTCAATATGTTGCAGCACGCATACGTCAAACTCAGGATATTTTAGGTCAGCATATCGCAATAGAAAATGCATCTTTTTATGTGCAAGCGCCAATATCTACGATGGATGAACTCACCTTCATAAAAGCCGTGCTCACTGAAGCGGATTGCTTGCTGCATCTAGACATTAACAATATATACGTTAACAGTGTTAATTTCGGTTTTGATGCACATGAGTTTTTAAGAGGTATTCCAGGCGAGCGTATTGTATATGCTCACATGGCTGGTCATTACCAACAGACACCAGATTTATTGATTGATACGCATGGCACAGATGTTATTGACCCAGTTTGGTTCTTGCTTGAAGAAGCCTATCAACTATTTGGATCATTCCCTACTTGCTTAGAACGCGATAACAACATTCCGCCTTTGCCTGTATTAATGCGTGAAATGAATAAAATTGCAGATTTACAAAAAAATATCTACTTATCTTTACCCAACATAAAAAATACCGCTAAGAACTCGCATGACAATAAACATTCCTAGCTTTCAAAAATATCAGCAAGAATTTACCGCCTATCTGCGTGACCCTGTTAATCAGCAGCGTCCACAAAATGTAGCTCCCAAGCGCATGGATGTCTATAAAGAAATTGTATTTAACAATTTATTCGAATCAGTTTCAGCCTGCTTTCCAGTAGCACAGAAAGTGATAGGCAAACGCGCCTGGCTTAAACTAGTACGTGGATTTTTTTGCAATCACTCTGCTAATACACCAATTTTTCGCAAAATACCTGAAGAGTTTCTCTCATATTTAACTAGCATTAATCATTCAGATGAAGCTAGTCTACCCCCTTACTTAACAAGCCTTTGCCATTATGAGTGGGTTGAGCTACTTGTTTCAAGCATGGTAAATCTTACTGATGAAGTTGCTAGCCATGATAGAGCAATCAATTTAACTGGTGATTTACTGGAAAATGAACCGGCATTTACACCAACTATGCAATTACTTAACTATGAGTATGCAGTACAAAAAATATCGCCTCACTACAAACCAACAGATAAAGTAAACACGCAACTTTTAGTATATCGTGATGCTAAATATGCTGTTAATTTTATTGAGCTGAATCCTGTCACTTATAGGCTGATAAAATTATTACAAGAAAAAGGCACCACAAGTAAATGTGCGTTGAATACGATTGCTAATGAATTAGGCCTGCTACAAGCAGAAAGCGTCATCATGTTTGGCTTAGACGTTTTAGAAGCGCTGAGAAGCCAAGGTGTGATTCTTGGCGTATATAAGGATAACTAGTCATCAAACTTTGCTTGTTGTATCTGCCGTTCTTCTAACCGCACAAGCAAGTTTTTTTTCTCAGTCTGACTCATATCAAACCAAGTTTTAATTTCATCCATTGTGCGGTAACAGCCTCGACAAAAATCAGTTGACTCTTCTATAGCACATATGCCGATGCAAGGCGATTCAGTTCTTACTGGTGTATATCCTGCCATTACTATTAATCACTTAAGTAATATGTTGTGCTCCTAAGAGCATTGTCATTGAAAGCTACTCTCATAGAAATTTTCTAAATTTCGCCTTTAAATCCTAGCTTAAAATGCCGTGACATTGTTTGTATTTTTTGCCTGACCCACATGGACAAGGGTCATTCCGACCAACCTTAGCACCTTCACGCACCATAGGCTGAGAAGCTGTATTAGCAACAGACTCTTGTCCATCTACCATGCTTGCCGCGCCTAGCGCTTCATCATAGTCAGCATGTTGATATTGTACATTTTCAACATTGACTGGATGCTCAACCGCCTCTACGTCTGCTTCATTTTTGACTTGCACCAACATAGTCACTTTTGTTACTTCGCTTTTTACTATATTCAACAAGCCTTCAAACAGCTCGAATGCTTCACGCTTGTATTCTTGCTTAGGATTTTTTTGCGCATATGAGCGCAAATGAATCCCCTGACGCAAATGATCTAATGCGGCGAGATGTTCACGCCAATGATTGTCTAAGCTTTGCAACATTACTGATCGCTCAAACTGACGCATTATATCCGCACTCGCCAGGCTCTCTTTAGCTGCATATGCGCTATTTGCCGCTTCAATAATACGGCCACGCAATGTTTCTTCATGTAAGTCTGGATTGTCTTCTAGCATTTTTTGCAATGGGATTTCCAAGCCGGTTTCCGCTTTCAGCTCACGCTCTAAACTTGGCACTTCCCATAACTCTTCAACACTATTAGGTGGAATATGTGTTGCAATAATGCCAGCAAGAACATCCTCGCGCATCGCTTGAATAGTGCCTCCAACATCCGCGGCCTCTAGCAGTTCATTGCGCTGCTCGTAAATCACTTTACGTTGATCATTCGCCACATCATCGTATTCGAGTAGTTGTTTACGAATATCAAAGTTGCGACCCTCAACTTTACGCTGGGCATTTTCAATGGCTCGCGTTACCCATGGATGCTCAATCGCCTCACCATCTGGCATATTGAGTTTTTCCATAATGGCTGACACACGGTCAGATGCAAAAATACGTAACAACTGATCTTCTAATGAAAGATAAAATCGGCTTGACCCAGCATCGCCTTGGCGGCCTGAACGGCCACGCAACTGATTATCTATTCGACGAGATTCATGGCGCTCGGTACCAGCAATATGCAAGCCACCAGCAGCTAAAACTGCATCGTGCCGCTGCTGCCATTCCGCTTTAAGCGTCAAGATACGTTTTTCTTTATCTGCATCTGTAAGCACTTCATCATGTTTGACTAATTCAATGTCAGACTCAGGATTCCCACCAAGCACAATGTCAGTACCTCGTCCCGCCATATTGGTGGCAATGGTAATTACTCCAGGGCGACCTGCTTGCGCAATCACATGGGCTTCGCGCTCATGTTGCTTAGCATTAAGTACTTGATGCTCTAGTTTTTCTGCATCCAATAACTTAGAAATCAATTCTGAGTTTTCAATAGAAGTTGTACCTACTAGTACTGGCTGACCGCGACTTTGGCAGTCTTTAATATCTAAAATAACAGCAGCATATTTCTCTTTCGCTGTACGATACACTTTATCCATATTGTCTTTACGTAACATTGGACGGTGTGTAGGAATTACTACAGCTTCTAAGTTATAAATCTGATTAAACTCGTAAGCTTCAGTGTCTGCAGTTCCCGTCATGCCTGAAAGCTTGGCATACATGCGGAAGTAATTTTGAAACGTGATAGAAGCAAGTGTTTGATTTTCTTTTTGAATCTCAACACCCTCTTTCGCTTCAACAGCCTGATGCAAGCCATCTGACCATCGACGTCCAGGCATCATACGACCGTTGATTTCGTCAACAATCGTCACCTCACCATCACGTACCACATAGTGTTGATCTCTATGATAGAGGTTTCGCGCACGCAACGATGCGTACAAATGATGTACCAATGTAATATTGGCAGCCTCATACAAACTTGAGCCTACTGGCAACAAACCAGATTCAGTCAACAAATCTTCTGCATGCTCATGGCCTTGTTCAGACATCACGACATTTTGAGCTTTTTCATCTACCCAAAAATCACCATCACCTTCCTCTTCAGTTTGTGGCACTAATTTAGCTGCAACCGTATTAATTTGGTTATATAAGGCAATACTGTCATCTGCCTGACCAGAAATAATCAGTGGTGTACGGGCTTCATCAATCAAGATTGAGTCCACTTCATCAATCAAAGCATAGCTCAAGCCACGCTGTACGCGATCTTCACGACTATGCACCATGTTGTCACGCAAATAATCAAAGCCATATTCGTTGTTAGTGCCATAAGTAATATCTGCTGCATATGCTTGGCGCTTCACATCATTAGGCATTTGCGAAAGATTAATACCTATGCTCAACCCTAAGAAGTTGTAAAGCTTACCCATCCACTCAGCATCACGTTTAGCAAGATAATCATTCACGGTCACAACATGAACACCTTTGCCAGTCAATGCATTCAAATAAACTGGTAGCGTAGCGACTAATGTTTTACCCTCACCAGTACGCATTTCACCAATCTTTCCCGCATTTAATACCATGCCGCCAATCATCTGCACGTCAAAATGACGCATGCCTAATACACGCTGACTACCTTCTCGCACCACGGCAAATGCTTCAGGTAAAAGTTGATCTAAAGTTTCGCCATTGATGTAGCGTTGTTTAAATTCCACCGTTTTTTCTTTAAGTGCCTCATCTGACAGCGCTTGCATGGCTGGTTCTAGCACATTAATATTTTGTACTTTTAAAGCATACTGCTTAACTAGCCTGTCGTTACGGCTACCGAATATTTTTTTGAACAACGTTGAAATCATGGAATGAGTGGCTTTCAGCTTAAAGTATTAAAGACTGCTTAATTTAGGGGTGTAAAATTTTATAGTTTTGTGTTATTTCTTAATATAGCCAGTATGTTATTACGTGAATCGTACATGGGGTTAACTTTTATTAATTCAATTATTAGCATTGAGATATTTTCTAGGGTCCAGCGCATTGCCATTTAACCTTATTTCATAATGCAAATGCGGCCCCGTCGAGCGGCCTGTATTACCCACTTCTGCCACTATCTGGCCTTTTTCAACACGATCGCCAACTTTAACCAATAGCTTAGACGCGTGAGCATAGCGTGTTTCTAAACCAGAACCATGTTCAATCTTTACAATTTTACCATAATCAGGCGTCTGCTCAGCGCTTGTTACTATGCCGCCTGCTGCTGCATATATTGACACACCAGAATCAGCAGAAAAATCTAACCCTTCATGAAAGGCTTTATTGCCATTAAATGGGTCTATACGCCAGCCATAACTAGAAGAATTAAATGCCACATTAATCGGGCTGATGTTTGGCAAAGTGTCTTTTAGTACGCTTTTTCTGAGCAATTTTGCTTCTAAAACACTTAAGTATTCAGTTTTAAACTCTACTTTTTCAGTTAACTCGGCTATATTTTTCTGCAAATCGAATTCTGAAAATGGTGCATTGAGAACTAATGGTCCCCCACGATTAGCTTGCGGTACTTTATTTGTTGCTGAATTAGGGCTAAGTTTGGTCGAAGTCTGATTATTAATGATTTCTTTTTTTTCACCAGCCAATTTTGCTAATCGTTCACTTTGCGAATCTAAACGCATGATGCGCGCTTGCAATTCGCCGAGTTGAACAGCATAAGTATCGAGATGTTTTTGTGGGTTATTAAATGAAAATCTAAGTTGAGAGGGAATCAATGACTTCACACCCTGTTGCGCGGCAGTTTCCTGTGGCACAATCAGCAATAATGTAAGCAACACTGGCAATATAATAAGCGCTAGGGTTATCATGCTTACTTGCAGCACTGATAACGTCTTCGCTTTCGCCATATTATTTGAGATAAAGATGATATTCATAGCATTCCTAACCGCCACTCGCGCTTTCAATGCCCGCCAATATGCGCCAATTTAACGCACTACTTAAACAACCTGAGCTGATTGCGCTAAATGCACACACAAAGGAAACTCAAGCCGCACAAGCTATTTGGATAGCTATTGCACCTGACAACTTAGCAAAGTTAAGCCATGCAAGCAGTATTAAAAACAAACAATTTAATGTGTATGCTTACAATAATGCAGTCGCTGCAAAAATTAAGCTTTTCATACCTAGCTTGTTGATTCAGCTAGAAAAGCGAGGATGTGAAGTTACTTCAATTCGGGTAAAAGTGCAAGTGAAATCTACCTCGCAAACCAAGCAAAAAACCATTAAAAAGCTTAGCACCAAGGCCGCAATTGACCTAAACCAATTAGCAAAAAAATTATCAGGTACCGCTCTTGGTGATGCGCTGGCAAGATTAGCTACAAAAGCCAACTGAAAAATATATAGGTAACTTAGATCAAAGCTTGACACCTGCCAAGGCCTATTCTTTTTGCTCTGTGTTGATTAAAATCTAGAGGTTGTTAGCCTAGCTTTTTAGTGTAATAATGACTCGCTGTTACAATTTATTTACATCGATTAATTCTAGATTTAGTACCACTAGTTTTATTTTTAACGTTCTAAAAAAACACTTTCAAATCACGTAATTTATAAAAAATTTAGATAAGGGGAAGTCATGTCAGAACCAATAATGATCGCCATTGCTGCCGCAGTTTTAGCAGTTCTATATGGTGTAGTAATGAGTAAATGGATTACCAATTTGCCAGCTGGCAACGCGCGTATGCAAGAAATTGCTGGCGCAATTCAACAAGGCGCGGCGGCCTATCTAGCTCGCCAATATAAAACCATTACTATGGTGGGCATTGTACTGGCCATTTTGGTTGCTGTATTTTTAGACGGTAACACTGCAATTGGTTTTGTACTAGGCGCTTTGTTATCTGGTGCTTGCGGCTTTATCGGCATGAATGTCTCTGTTAAAGCCAATGTGCGTACAGCACAAGCGGCTACTGGTGGCATTGCCCCAGCGTTTGATGTGGCGTTTAAAGGCGGCGCGGTTACGGGTATGCTAGTGGTTGGTTTAGGTTTGCTTGGTGTTGCTGGTTTTTACTGGTATTTAGGCTTAATGACCCCTGCAGGAGAAAGTATCAATCTTGACCCACTGATTGGCTTTGCCTTTGGTTCATCTCTTATCTCAATTTTCGCGCGTTTAGGCGGCGGCATTTTTACCAAAGGCGCTGACGTTGGCGCAGACTTAGTAGGTAAAGTTGAAGCCGGCATTCCAGAAGATGATCCGCGTAATCCAGCAGTGATTGCCGATAACGTGGGTGATAACGTAGGTGACTGCGCAGGCATGGCGGCAGACTTATTTGAAACCTATGCGGTAACGATTATTGCTACCATGGTGCTTGGTCATTTGCTCATTACTAACGCCACTGGCGCAAACGGCGTGCTGTACCCGCTTATGCTAGGTGCGGTGTCTATTGTGGCTTCTATCATTGGTTGTTTCTTTGTTAAAGCAACACCAACCATGAAAAACGTGATGCCAGCTTTGTATAGAGGTCTAGCAGTTGCGGGCGTATTGTCACTTATCGCGTTCTATTTTGTAACCATGAAAATGTTCCCTGAAGGCTTAACTACGGGCGACTTAACCATTTCTGCAAACCAATTATTTGGCGCATGTGCAGTTGGCTTGGTGCTAACAGCGGCTTTGGTGTGGATTACCGAATACTACACTGGCACGCAATATGCACCAGTTAAACACATTGCACAAGCTTCAACCACTGGTCACGCCACTAACATTATTGCGGGCATTGGCATCTCAATGAAATCAACAGCTTGGCCTGTACTTTCTGTGTGTTTGGCTATTTGGGCAGCCTTTCAGTTAGGTGGCCTGTACGGTATTGCGATTGCTGCAACCTCAATGCTCAGCATGGCAGGTATCGTAGTGGCTTTAGATGCTTATGGTCCTATTACTGATAATGCTGGTGGCATTGCAGAAATGGCTGGCTTACCCGCAGAGGTGCGCGATGTAACAGACCCATTAGATGCAGTTGGCAACACCACTAAAGCCGTCACTAAAGGCTATGCCATTGGTTCTGCAGGTTTAGCAGCATTAGTATTATTTGCTGATTACACACACAAGCTGCAAGGCGCAGGCATTGACGTTAAGTTTGATCTAAGTGATCCGATGGTCATTATTGGCTTGTTCATTGGTGGCTTAATTCCTTTCTTATTTGCCGCCATGGCGATGGAAGCGGTTGGCCGTGCAGCAGGCGCCGTAGTTGAAGAAGTACGCCGTCAGTTCCGCGACATCAAAGGCATTATGGATGGCACAGGTAAGCCAGAATATGGCAAAGCGGTTGATATGCTGACGACTGCTGCGATTAAAGAAATGATGATTCCATCTCTATTACCAGTAGCTGTGCCAATTGCTGTAGGCTTATTATTAGGCCCTGTAGCACTTGGCGGTCTACTAATGGGAACAATTGTTACGGGCTTATTCGTTGCAATCTCTATGTGTACAGGTGGTGGCGCTTGGGATAATGCTAAAAAATACATTGAAGATGGCAACCATGGAGGAAAAGGCTCAGAAGCCCATAAAGCTGCAGTAACTGGTGATACTGTTGGTGACCCATACAAAGATACGGCTGGCCCTGCAGTGAATCCGCTAATTAAAATCATCAACATTGTGGCATTGTTAATCGTGCCTTTATTGCATATGTAAACTTAGCAAAAATGACTAGGCGCTAATCAGTTTTTTAAAGATTAGCATCATAAAAAAGGCGGACCAAATTGGTTCGCCTTTTTAATACCTATAAAGTGCGCAGTTAATTAGTTAAAACTTCCAGCCTCTGCACATCAAAATATTTTCTTAATATCATTGGCAATATCAGCAGGCTTTTGACCATATTCAATGTAAAGCCTAATCTTTCCAACCTTATCAAATACATACATCCCCGCACTATGGTCTACTGTATAACCGCCCTTGCCTTGTGCCTCTACTTTTTTAGCGTAAATTTTAAAGGTTGTAGTGGCGATGGCAGTTTCTTGCTCATTTCCACGTAAGCCAATGAATCTCTTATCAAAAGAAGGTACAAATTGTGCTAACACTTCTTGCGTATCACGCTCTGGGTCAAGCGTTACAAACAGCACTTGCACATCATCAGCTTGCGAGCCGAGCAATTTCATGGTTTGTTTTAAGTCAAACATCGTTGTTGGGCAAACATCTGGACAATGCGTATAGCCAAAAAATAATGCGACCACTTTGCCTTTAAAATCTATTAATGTGCGTGGTTTACCTGTGTGGTCAGTTAAGTTTAAGGTTTGTGCAAAATCCGCGCCTGTAATGTCTGTAGCAACAAATTGCGCGCCCTCACTAGCGGGCTTACATGCCGATAAAAAACCTATCAATAAAGCCATCATGACATATCGCATTTTTAAACCCCTATCAACTTTATAATTAAATCACTCTATATTTAACACATATTTGATTTTAACATGCGACAAGAATTCCACCCTTAGTTTACAATAATGCTTTTACAAAATCCTTAAATAAGGCAGCAATATGGCAATTCCAACCTCAATGGCAGACCGCGATGGCGTAATTTGGTATGACGGAAAAATGGTTAACTGGCGAGATGCCACGACCCACGTACTTACCCACACGCTGCATTATGGCATGGGCGTATTTGAAGGCGTGCGTGCTTATAAAACAGATAAAGGCACTGCCATTTTCCGCTTAAAAGAGCATACCGACCGCTTATTTAATAGTGCACACATCTTAGGCATGAAAATGCCTTTTACTAAAGAAGAGATGATTGAAGCGCAAAAAGCGGCCGTGCGTGAGAACAACTTAGAATCAGCCTACATGCGCCCAATGGCGTTTTATGGCGCTGAGGCGATGGGAATTTCCGCTAAGACGCTATCAACCCATGTGATTGTTGCCGCTTGGCAATGGGGTGCGTATATGGGCCAAGATGCGCTTGATAATGGTATTCGCGTAAAAACATCGTCATTCGCACGACACCATGTCAATATCACCATGTGTAAAGCGAAAGCCAACGGCAATTACATGAACAGCATCTTAGCACACCAAGAAGCAGCTCAAGATGGCTACCAAGAAGCGTTGTTACTCGATGTAGACGGTTTTGTTGCAGAAGGTTCAGGTGAAAACGTATTTATTGTACGTAAAGGCAAACTGTTCACGCCTGATTTAACGAGCGCGTTAGAAGGCATTACACGTGATACGATTGTTCAACTTGCTGCTGAAATCGGCTTAACCGTTATTGAAAAACGCATCACACGTGATGAAGTGTACACAGCAGACGAGGCATTTTTTACTGGCACTGCTGCTGAAGTTACACCGATTAAAGAGCTTGACCGTCGCAATATTGGCACAGGCACAGCAGGGCCAATCACTAAACAATTACAAAAAATGTATTTTGATGTGGTTACTGGTAAATCAGCCAAGCATGCAGATTGGTTAACTGTGGTATAAAAACCAACTCAGTCATTCCCGTACCTACAAGGTCGCTGTAAACAGCGGGCACTTGGTGAGGATGCCAGAATGGCAAAATAGGAAACATTAAAAAATGTCCAACATCAAAGAAATTGAAGTTTCTGCCAAAGACCTGCCACTACACTGCCCTACTGATGAAGTGGCAATTTGGTCATCTCACCCACGTATATTTTTAGATGTCGCCAAAACAGGGCATGTTGCCTGCCCTTACTGTGGCACTAAATATAAACTTAAATTTGGCGAAGTTGTTAATCACCACTAAATCCATCAGCTAGTAGCTTATTGTGTCTGAACAATATTAGCTAAGGCTATATAGCCAATAGATTCACACTCGCACCCCACAATTGCTCTGTCACTTGTTTCGCGTTTGGATTCTCACTATTTGTCCAAAATTTTACATCTGCAAATTTTTTACTAAGGGAGATCAGGCCGCGCCCTTCTAACTGGCGTTTCACCTGATTTGCAACTGCTGATCCTGTATCAATCAAGGTAATTTCTTTACCAATAACGCCGCGAATCACATCTGTTAAAAATGGGTAATGCGTACAACCTAAAACAATTGTATCGGCACCTTCTGCCAGCAACGGTGCGCAGTATTGCTGTATGAGTGATATTGTATTAGCCGCATTTAACTCGCCTCTTTCAACACATTCCACTAAACCCACACAAGCTTGAGTCACCACTTTCACGTTACGGCCGTAACTTTCAAGTAAGCCTGCGAATTGTGCACTTTTGAGTGTTCCCGTTGTTGCCAATACTCCAACAATCCCATTCCTTGATGCCTCTGCTGCTGGCTTCAATGCGGGTTCCATGCCAATAATCGGCAAAACATATCTTTCCCGCATGGCATCAATCGCAGCAGCAGTCGCCGTATTACAGGCGACCACTATGACTTTTGCATGATTAGCAATTAAAAAGTCTGCTATTTCGAAACAACGAGATTTAATTTGAGTTGGAGTTTTATTGCCATAAGGTGCGTATTTACTATCTGCAACATATAGCAGTTGTTCGTTTGGCAATAAGGCATGAATATGCTTTAAAACGGAAATGCCACCCACACCAGAATCGAAGACGCCAATTGGGTTAGTTGCGAGAGGCTCAATCGCAAGCAACTTTTCAATAGAGTTAATGGTTTGTGCGCTCACTACAAGGTTGCCATCAGTTACAATGTTTATATTATAAACGATTAGCGTTATTAGACTGTAAGGAGCTTCACAATGGGTAATAGACTAAGCAAAATTTATACGCGCACGGGCGACGATGGCACAACGGGCTTAGGCGATGGCAGTCGCATCAACAAAGACAGCTTACGTGTGGAAGCAATGGGAGACGTGGATGAATTGAACTCTGTCATTGGCATTATGCTGACTGAATCTGTGCCAGAAACTCTAAAAACAACACTCACACAAATTCAACATGATTTATTTAATGTGGGTGGTGAAATTTGCATACCTGGTTATGTAATTTTGCAGCAATCTCGAATTAATGATTTGGAAGATATCATTGATGCATTAAATGACGATTTAACACCGCTTAAGGAGTTTATTTTACCTGGTGGCACCAAAGCCGCTTCTTATTGCCACCTTGCACGCACAGTATGCAGACGCGCTGAACGCAAGCTGGTTGAACTTCATCGTAATGAAAAAGTAACAGATATTTCATTGCAATATTTAAATCGATTATCTGATTTACTATTTGTGATGTGCCGCTCCATTAATAAACAAGCAGGCGTGAGTGATGTACTTTGGAAAAATGAGCATGGTTGAATTTAAGTTATAATTCGGACATGATTAAAAAACTGTTAGATAGAATTTTTAAGCCCAAAAATACCAAGCCTGAGCACAATCAGGTTGCGCATGTCCACACACATCAGCCTCACAAACCTGCACTCAGATCAAAAATAAGCACAAAAAAATTAATACATAAAAATGCAGATTCTATCAATCATAGTGCGTTAATCATCCCCCATAAAACACATAAAATTGACCGAAATCTTTTAAGCAATGCCGCGCTTAAAACAACCGAAGGTCTACATAAGGCAGGTTTTGAAGCTTTTATTGTAGGTGGCGCAGTTCGTGACTTGTTGCTTAATCGTACACCTAAAGATTTTGATGTGGCAACAGATGCCACGCCAGAAGAAGTGAACAGAATTTTTAGACGCTCGCGTCTAATTGGCAAACGATTTAGGTTAGTACATGTTTTATTTGGTGACGAAACTATCGAAGTTTCAACTTTTCGTGGAAGCCACCTAGAAAATAATAGTGAGTCTAAAGGCGATGCTAAGGTCACCGACTCTGGTCGCATTGTTCGCGACAATGTATTTGGTTCGATTGTAGATGATGCTGTGCGCCGCGACTTCACTGCTAATGCCTTATATTACAATCCTGCCAGTCAGGAAGTGTTAGATTTTCACAACGGTTATGCCGACATCAAAGCAGGCTTACTACGCATGATAGGTAAGCCGGAAATACGTTATGCAGAAGACCCTGTGCGAATGTTGCGTGCAGTGCGTTTATCTGCAAAATTAGGCTTAAAAATAGATAGCTCCACCCAGGCACCAATCGCTAAAATGGCCGATTTGTTGCAAGACGTTCCACCTAGCCGTTTATTTGACGAAATGCTCAAATTATTTTTGTCCGGTCACGCCATGGAAAGCGTGAGCGCTTTACGCGAACAAAATTTACATCACGGCTTATTACCGATGCTAGATGTCGTTCTAGAGCAGCCAATGGGTGAGCGTTTTGTGATGCTAGCTTTAAAGAATACCGATGACCGTATTTTGTCAGGAAAATCAGCAAATCCTAGTTTTCTATTTGCAACTTTACTTTGGCATGAAATGCTAGCTGCATGGGAAATATACAAAACTGACGGCCAGCATGCAATTCCAGCATTGCACATGGCGATGTCTGAAGTCATTGCGACACAAGCAGAAAAGCTAGCGATTCATAACCGCTATACCGCCACCATGAAAGAAATTTGGGGGATGCAACCACGTTTTGAGCAACGTGCTGGAAAGCGCCCTTTTGGTTTACTTACACACCCACGCTATCGTGCTGGCTATGACTTTCTGCTACTCCGTTGCGAATCTGGAGAATTACCAATGGAACTAGGCGAATGGTGGACTGCTTTTGCTGACGCAGATGGTGAAACGCGTACAGCGATGCTAGAAGCAGATTCAGCACCAAAGAAACGTAGAAAAAGAAATCGTAAAAAAGGTACTGCGATTGATTTCACTAGTGCTAACGATGCAGCCTAAATTAGGTTTTTGATGAAGATAGCTTATGTCGCACTAGGTAGCAATCTACAAGACCCTACTAAGCAAGTACAACAGGCTTTTGTTGCATTAACGTTTATTAAAAATACGCGTGTACTAAAAAAATCCTCTCTTTACCAAACCGCGCCTATTGGATATCTTGCCGAAAAAATCAGTGAAGTTCCTGACTTTATTAATGCTGTCGTATCACTTGAAACCGACTTAACACCCCTAGAGCTATTGGATGCCTTGCTTGATATTGAGAGCTTGGCCGGTCGGGAACGTCCATATCTCAATGCGCCACGCGTGCTAGATTGCGACTTACTGATGTATGACAATACAATAATAAACACAAAAAAACTTACTTTGCCACATCCACGCATGCATATGCGCGGATTTGTTTTATTACCATTATTTGAAATTGCACCGCATTTATCTATCCCAAATCATGGCAAAATAGCAACATTGATTACACCTAAACTATCGCTGGGGGTCCAAAAATTTGATCTCCATCAACCAGACATAAAAAAACTATAGGCTACAAAATTGCATGAGTATTTTTAATAAATTTCCTTATATCGTTGTTGAAGGTCCGATAGGTTGTGGAAAAACTACGTTAGCAAAAATGCTAGCTGACAAGTTTCCGGTAGACTATTTGTCTGAAAAGGCAGAATCAAATCCATTTTTGCCACGCTTTTATCAGGATGCTCAGCGTTATGCTTTGCCAACGCAACTGTTCTTTTTATTTCAACGTGCTAGTCAAATGGCTGATTTAAACCAGCGTGATATGTTTGCTAAACCGATAGTTGCTGACTTTTTCTTAGAGAAAGATCCGCTATTTGCTCGACTAAACCTAGATGATGAAGAATATGCTCTGTATCATCAAATTTACCAGCATCTACAATTGAAAGCGCCGAAACCTGACTTAGTCATTTACTTGCAAACACCAATAGATGCTCTGATGGAGCGTATTGAAGAACGCAGTGTCAGTTATGAACAAGATATTCCACGTGAATATATAGAACGGCTCGCAAATGCCTATAGTGAGTTCTTTCACAACTATGACACCTCGCCTGTACTTATCGTCAACAATGAAAAACTTAATATATTAAAAAACCCAGCATTCCAAAATCAAAGTGCGCTCGATTTATTGCTCACGCGTATTATGCAGATTAAAGGACAGCGTGAATTTTTTAATCCAAATTTTGACTAATACTTTAGTGTAAAAAATATTATGAATTTAACTGAACTTGAAAAACTAGCTAATGCTGGCGAGAAAATTGCCATGCTTACATGCTACGACGCAACATTCGCCAAGCTGATGGAAATAGCTGGCGTAGATATATTACTGGTTGGCGACTCACTTGGCATGGTGCTTCAAGGTGCAGAAAACACGCTAAACGTTAGCATGCACCATATGACTTATCACACAAAAAGCGTTGCCGCTGGCGCGCCAAATACTGTAATAATGGCTGACATGCCACTTGGTAGCTATGAGCATGATGATGAAGCTGCTTATAAAAATGCGCTTTGGCTTATTCGATCTGGTGCAGATATTGTGAAATTCGAAGGTGGTGGTAACCGGGTGAATACCGCCCGTTATTTAGTAGAGCGCGGCATACCCGTTTGTGCACATTTAGGCTTTACACCGCAATCAGTAAATCAATTGGGTGGCTATAAAATTCAAGGAAAAACTGACGAAAGCGCCGCAAAAATAATGTCTGATGCTATTGCCATGAGTGAGGCTGGTGTCAGTTTCATCGTATTGGAAATGGTACCAGCGGCACTAGCTAAAAAAATTACAGAAAGCATTCAAACACCTACTATCGGTATTGGTGCTGGCGTTGACTGTAGTGGGCAAGTTCTAGTCATACAAGATTTGTTAGGTATTTACACAGGTGTTTCTGGTAAAAATCCAAGCGATTTTAAAATCCCCAGATTCGTTAAAAACTTTTTATGTGAGACCAATAGCATTCAATATGCAGTGAGTGGCTATGTTCAAGCAGTAAAAAATAAAACTTTCCCTAGTCTTGAGCAGAGTTACTAATGCAGATTATCCAAAGCACTGCAGCGTTAAGACTGGCACTAAAGGATCAAACTGATATAGCTTTTGTCCCGACCATGGGTAATCTGCATACTGGCCATATTCACTTAGTAAAAATTGCCCAGCAACGTGCAAAGTGTGTAGTGGTCAGCATTTTCGTCAATCCGTTACAATTTGGGCCAAATGAAGATTTAGATAGCTATCCACGTACTTTAGATGCCGATTGTAAAAAGCTAAAAGTAGCAGGCGCACACATTGTTTTTGTGCCTACAGTTGAGGAAATGTACCCTGACTTTGATGGACTAAACCTTAATCAGACAATGACCATTATTCCACCGCCGATTGCAAATGATCTCTGTGGCGCATCGCGTCCAGGGCATTTTTCTGGTGTAGCAACTATAGTGATGAAGCTATTTAATATCGTTCAACCGAGCCTTGCGTTGTTTGGTCAAAAAGATTTTCAACAATTATTTATCATCAAACAATTAGTCAAACAATTTAACTTACCTATTGAAATTATTGGCGCTAGCACAGTACGTGAAGATAATGGTTTGGCAATGAGTTCCCGCAATGGCTATTTAACACCAGAGCAGCGAAATCAGGCATCTCAATTAAACAGTGCACTACAAAATATTGTGAACTCGGTTATTGCCGGCAGTAAAGACTACAGTCTTTTAGAAAATCAAGCAAAAATAGCGCTTACCAGTCATGGCTGGGTTGTTGACTACGTTTCCATTCGTTCAAGCACCAATCTAAACCCTGCATCCCCTACAGATGAACAACTTGTTATACTTGGTGCCGCTAAATTAGGCAGCACACGTCTTATTGATAATATTGAATTTTTGGCTAATTCGAAATTGCCTTCTAGTAGAAACTAGGCGCACCTGCACAGACAATGCAACTGCATGGCATATAGGAAAAACAACACATCATCCTGAATTAAACTTGGAATAAGTGCTTGAAAATACTATAATATATATCTTTTTTATAATAGGTTAAGTCTATGCAAAGAACTATGCTTAAATCTAAGTTGCACCGTGTGCATGTGACTCACAGCGAGTTACATTATGAAGGTAGCTGTGCGATTGACGAAACCCTACTAGAAGCGGCTAACATTAAAGAGTCTGAGCAGATTCACATTTACAATGTGACCAATGGCGAGCGCTTTAGCACATACGCCATCCTTGGTGAGCGCAACTCTGGCATTATTTCAGTGAATGGCGCGGCAGCACATAAGGCCGCACCACATGATATTTTGATTATTGCTAGCTATGCCCAATACTTTGAAGCTGAACTTGAACAGTTTAGCCCCCAACTTGTGTATGTGGATGAAAACAATCGCATACAATCTCAACGCAATAAAATTCCAACACAGGCAGCTTAAATGACACAAAAATTAGATACAGTAAAATCAGAAGTAGCATATTTAGACTCAATGAAAACCGCTGTAGTTGATGCCATTGAAGATATTAAGGGCTTCGACATTACTGTAATGGACGTTCGCAAACTTACCTCCATGACTAGTTATATGATTGTTGCCAGTGCAACCTCTAGCCGTCAGGCCAAAGCTGTGGCAGATAACGTACGCACCAAACTCAAAGAAAGAGGTTTTCCTATACGAGGTACTGAAGGCGAGGATGCGGGCGAATGGGTTTTAGTTGATTTAGGTGATATTGTTGTGCACATTATGGTGCCAACGACACGTGCCTATTACAACCTAGAGCAGCTTTGGGGCGAGGCTGAAAGCCGTCGTGGCCATATTAAGTCAGATAGCAACGAAGTCTAAATCTAACAAGATGATTGAGCCAAGAATATCGTTTTTTTGAATTGACTGAAGGTTAATGAGCGCTTCTATAAATACAAGCTTCTAAATCTGATAAGACGTGAACAAATAAGATTTACGCAGTATATGCTTGATATATAAAGAATTATTTTTTGTGAGCAATGCCGCATTGATGACGAAAATTGTATTTATAGAAGTGCCTTAATCATTGAAACTTCGTATTATCTCTGTAGGTCATAAAATGCCAAGCTGGGTTGATATTGCTTGTGCAGAATACACCAAGCGCATGCCGCGTGATGCCTCCATTGAAATAATTGACATCAAACCCGAAAAGCGCGCAGCCGGCAACAGCACAGAAAACATCCAGCTCATTGAAGCTAAAAGGATTTTAGAGGCTATTGGTAAAGATTATTGCATCGCATTAGATGAACGCGGGCAAGAAGTTACCACACTACAATTAGCTGACAAATTTATGGATTGGCAATCATCTGGTCGTGATATAGCTTTAATTATTGGTGGTGCAGATGGCCTGCACGCTTCAGTAAAGCAAAATTCTGACTGGCTTTGGGGCTTATCAAGACTAACACTGCCGCACGCCATGGTTCGGGTGCTGCTTGTAGAGCAACTATATCGTGCGTTTACGATCATTACTAGCCATCCCTACCATCGCGAATAAATATTCTATCTGCATATCAAATGCCAAGCTATGAAAAATCTTTAGTCTGGTTTAGGCGCGACTTGCGTGATTACGATCACGCAGCCCTTTACCATGCATTGCGCTATTCAAAGCAAGTTTTTTGCGTGTTTGTATTCGATACGGCTATTCTTGATTTACTGATAGATAAAGCGGACAGGCGCGTAGAATTTATTTGGGAAAGTGTACGTGAGCTTAAATCTGCACTAGCATCCAAGGGGGGTGATTTAATTGTTATGCATGGCGTTGCGCAAGATAAAATTGTAGATCTCGCCAACTTACTTCTAGTAGAAGCTGTTTTTACTAACCATGACTACGAACCCAAGTCTGTCCTCCGTGATCAGCATGTTGCCGACAAACTGCTTGAGTTGAATATTGCTTTTCATCACTATAAAGATCATGTGATTTTTGAAAAAGATGAAGTACTAAATCTAGCTGGCAAGCCTTATGGCGTCTTTACACCATATAAAAACATGTGGCTTAAAACCATCAATGATTTTTTCATAAAGCCCTACCCCGTTGATTCTTATGTGAATAATTTGGCTAAATTTACTACTAACAAATTATCTAACTTAGAATTACCTAGTTTGGAAAGTTTGGGTTTTATGCGTACAAATTTATCCAAAATGCTTTTACCTACAGGCATGCAAGGCGGATTAGCGCTTTTTGAAGATTTTAAAGCGCGTATGAGCCATTATAAAGACGCTCGCGATTTTCCAGGAGTGAAAGGTGTTTCCTACTTATCCGTGCATTTACGTTTTGGAACGGTATCTATTCGCCATTTAGCACGTGAAGCACTGCAAGCTAGCAATAATGGTGCTCTGACTTGGTTAAGTGAACTTATTTGGCGTGAATTTTACGTGCAAATTCTGCATCACAACCCCTGTGTTGCTATAGGTAAGGCCTATAAAAAAGAGTATGAGTCATTAAAATTTCCCAATGACAAAAAATTGTTTCAAGCTTGGTGTGAAGGAAAAACAGGTTACCCACTTGTAGATGCAGCCATGCGGCAACTCAATACCACCGGCTTTATGCACAATCGTTTGCGCATGGTGACAGCGAGTTTTTTAGTCAAAGATTTACTGATAGATTGGCGCTGGGGCGAGCGTTATTTTTCTGAAAAACTTATTGATTTCGACTTAAGTTCAAACAATGGTGGCTGGCAGTGGGCTGCTAGCACAGGCTGTGATGCTCAACCTTGGTTTAGGATTTTTAATCCCGTTAGTCAAAGCGAGCGATTTGATGCGCAAGGTAAGTTTATTCGAAAATATGTGCCAGAACTCTCTAAGTGCAATGAAAAAGAGATACACGCTCCTTGGCTAATATCAACATGTCGGCTTCAAGAGCTCAATCTTCAACTAGGTAGTGATTACCCCCCTCCAGTTGTGGATCATGCGACACAACGCGCTCTAACTTTAACGCTTTACAAAAATATATAATATGTTTTATATAAGACATAAGTGTTCTATAATCATCCAGATAAAGTGAATTTACATACCGTAAATCTTTTGAAAGGTTATTATGGCCCTCGTCTCATTACGTCAACTGCTAGATCATGCTGCTGAGCATAACTACGGCATTGCAGCATTTAATGTTAACAACATGGAGCAAGTGCGCGCCATTATGCTGGCGGCGGACGAGACTAACAGCCCGGTGATTTTACAAGGTTCTGCTGGCGCGCGTAAATATGCTGGCGAGGCATTTTTAAGACACTTAGTACTGGCTGCAATTGAAACTTACCCACATATTCCTGTCGTAATGCATCAGGACCATGGCCAATCTCCAGCAGTATGCGTACAAGCTATGCGATCAGGCTTTTCAAGTGTGATGATGGATGGTTCATTAATGGAAGATGCCAAAACTCCCTCCAGCTATCAATATAATGTGGATGTTACAAAAAAAATTGTCGAGATTGCCCATGCTATTGGCGTTTCGGTAGAGGGAGAGCTAGGAGTGCTAGGTTCACTAGAAACTGGATTAGCAGGCGAAGAGGACGGTTCCGGTGCTACAGGCCTGTTAAGTCACGCACAAATGCTCACAGACCCTGAGGAAGCTGCTGACTTTGTTCGCCAAACAGGCGTAGATGCCTTAGCAATTGCCATTGGAACATCACATGGTGCCTATAAGTTTACAAAGCCACCTACTGGCAAAACCCTCGCAATAAGTCGCATTAAAGAGATTCATCAACGCATACCAAATACGCATTTGGTAATGCATGGCTCGTCTTCTGTCCCTCAAGAGTGGCTAAAAATCATCAACGAGTATGGTGGCGATATGGGCGAGACTTATGGTGTACCTGTGGAAGAAATCGTTGAAGGAATTAAATTTGGGGTGCGTAAAATTAACATCGATACCGATCTGAGAATGGCTTCAGCCGGAGCAGTTAGAAAGTACCTAGATACCAATAAAAAGGATTTTGATCCGCGTAAATTTTTAAATGCGGCGACCATTGCCATGCAGGCAATATGTAAAGCCCGCTATGAAGCCTTCGGATCCGCAGGGCAAGCAAGCAATATTAAACCAATCTCTTGCGACCAAATGGCAATGCGCTATAAAGCCGGTGAGTTGCAAGCCATCATAAAATAGTTATTTTTATTGAATAGAATATAAGGGATTTAAAAATGCGTCGCAAACTTGTAGTGGGTAATTGGAAAATGCATGGCGACATACATAGCAACCAGTTACTACTTGAAAGCCTAATAAAGAACTTAAAGGATTTCGAAAATGCTGATTATGTGGTTTGCGTACCCAATCCATATTTACATCAAACTAGATCATTACTGGAAAATTCCAATATTGCTTGGGGTGGGCAAAATGTAAACCAGTGTGAAGAAGGAGCTTTTACTGGCGCTGTTTCACCGCATATGCTTACCGACTTCGAATGCACGTATGTCATCCTTGGGCACTCTGAAAGACGTGTGCTTTTTCATGAAACAAACCTGACAGCTGCTGCCAGATTTGATGCATCACTAAGAGCCGGACTAACACCCATCCTATGTGTAGGTGAAACATTAGCTGAACACGAAGCGGGGCTGACCGAAGTTATTGTAGCTAGTCAAATGGATGCTGTCATGGCAACGCTTGGAGAACAAGAGTTCGCAAAAGCGATGCAATTAAACATGGTGTTTGCTTACGAACCAGTCTGGGCAGTTGGTACTGGAAGAACAGCATCGCCAGAGCAGGCGCAATCAGTACATGCATTTATTCGCAATCGTATTGCTCGGCGAGATGCAGAAGCCGCTGAAAAAGTGCGCATTATTTACGGCGGCAGCGTCAAATCTCAAAATGCTAAAGAATTGTTTGCTAAACCTGATGTAGATGGCGCTTTAGTTGGTGGTGCATCTCTCAATGCAGAGGAGTTTATAGCGATTTGCAAACTAGCTAATTAATTAGCGACAAATCCGTCTATTTTAAATTAGGAAATTCTATGAGCCAGCATATCAACATCTCAGAGTTTTTAAAGCAACATATTGTGGGTGAACATAGCGTTGCATTAAATGCCATGCTGAAAGATGTTATTGATGCCTGTCAGGAAATCGCAGTTTCCGTTGATAAAGGGGCGCTTTCAGGCAATATGGGCAACTTAGTATCAGAGAATATCCAGGGTGAAGTGCAAAAAGCGCTAGACGTGATCACCAATGAAATATTTATTGATGCAGTTTTGAACAGTAGTTACGTGGCGGGAATGGTTTCAGAAGAATTAGACAATCCTGTTGAAATCTCTGCAAAACAACGCCAAAATGGTCAATTTTTACTCATGTTTGATCCGCTTGATGGCTCTTCAAATGTAAATGTAAATATATCGGTAGGCACAATATTCTCCATTTTAAAATCACCAAATACCAACCCAGAATTAGCTGATTTTTTACAACATGGCACTACACAAATCTGCGCTGGCTATGCCTTATATGGCACATCTACTATGCTTGTACTTACTACAGGCAACGGAGTCAACGGCTTCACTCTAGATAAGGATGCCAAGCAATTTTATCTCACGCATCCCAATATGCAAATTGGACCAGAAACACAGGAATTTGCAATTAACATGTCAAACTATCGCTTTTGGAATGAGCCTATACAGCGCTATATTGACGAATGCTTACAGGGCAAAGAAGGTGATCGAAAAAAAGACTTTAACATGCGCTGGGTAGCTTCCATGGTAGCTGAAGTACATCGCATATTAGTCCGTGGCGGCGTATTCATGTACCCGATTGACAGCAAATCAAAATCTGGAAAATTGCGGTTAATGTATGAAGCAAACCCAATGAGCTTTATTGTTGAGCAGGCGGGCGGAGCGGCAAGCACAGGATTTCAACGAATTTTAGAGTTAAAACCGAGCAGCATACACCAGCGCGTGCCAGTAATAATTGGTTGTAAAAGTGAGGTCGAGAGAATTGCGACTTACCACCAAGCCAAATTAAAGCGAAAATAACTAATCTTCCAATTTAAAATTTTAACTTTTCATCAATACCATTACCTCGAAAAATTAAAAGTCCCTATTCGAGCGCACTCAAACCAATGTACGTTATCTAATTCCAATAGCAAAAAAACAACAATTTTGTTGGAAAAATCCAAAATACTAGACAACGAAGTCCGGCTCGGTTAAAGTAATGCTCGGGGTTTCCGTTGATATTTTCATAGTTATTTGCATACCAGTTTAGATGCATAGCGTTTAGAGAAATCACATTTTGGGGTGTTAAATGCGTAATAAAATAATAACATGCTGTAAAACAACAGCCATCATTGCTAGCTTACTCACAATTACTTCACTTTCAGGTTGTGCTACGCAAGCCGATAAAGACCCTCTTGAAGGGATGAACCGTGGGATTTACAAGTTTAATGACGTTACTGATAAAGCCTTCTTTAAGCCAGTGGCTACCGCCTATAAAACAATAACTCCGTCCCCCATACGCATTGGATTCAATAATTTCTTTAGTAATTTAGGCTCAATTACTACTGTTTTTAATGATTTATTACAGCTTAAATTTGCTAGAGCTTTCACAGATGCTGGAAGATTTGTCATTAACAGCACATTTGGCTTGGCTGGCTTTATTGACTTGGCTGCTATGGATAAAATTGAAAACCATAAAGAAGACTTTGGTCAAACATTAGGCCATTGGGGTGCTGGTAGCGGCGCCTATCTAGTATTACCATTCATTGGTCCTTCCAGTCTGCGCGATACCGCTGGCTTGGTGGTTGATATAACAACTACAGATCCAATTACTTACACGCACAATATTGGCGAAATTAGACTACACAACCAACTTCGTGCAGCACAGTTTTTAGATAAACGTACGGAGCTACTCACTGCAACGGACTTAGTTGATGAAGCTTCTTTAGATCCTTACGCTTTCACGCGTGATGCATACCTGCAAAGACGTGCAAGTTTGGTTCAAGATGGCCTAGTGCCAGAAGAATTTATCAAAGATGAGTTTGAAGAATCAGATGCTGAAGCCAACTAAATAAGGTTCTTACATCTTTAAAAAAGCCTCCAGTTTTTTGAACTGGGGGCTTTTTTATGTAGAAAAACTGCACTAAATATTTTTGAATCTAATCTGAAGCAACCGTCATTCGTTCTATTAAAATTGAGCCTACCTGTTTTGAACCCTGAATGATGACGTCTGCACCAATCGCAACAATCATCTTCAACATGTCCGCCATATTGCTAGCAATTGTAATTTCCTCTACCGGGTGAATAATCACGCCATTTTCCACCCAAAAACCAGCAGCCCCTCTAGAGTAATCGCCAGTGACCATATTAATGCCAGTACCCAGCAACTCCGTTACGAGCAAACCTGTACCCATGTGTTTGAGCATACTAGAAAAATCCTCACCTCCAGACTGCACGATCAAATTATGATTACCACCTGCATTGCCTGTAGTTTGCATTCCCAATTTACGTGCTGAATAACTTCCCAATACATAGCCTTGTAATACGCCATCTTTGACCAATTGGCGAGAATGTGTTGCCACGCCTTCATTATCAAAAGGGCTACTCGCTAGGCCTTTTTTAAGATGCGGCTCTTCAAATATATTTAATACTGGGCTAGCCACTTGCTTACCTAGGCTATCTAATAAAAATGATGATTTACGGTATAAGCTACCCCCAGAAATCGCACTGATAAGCGAAGATATTAAACCACTGGCCAGTGGCGCTTCAAATAGAACGGGCACTTGGCAAGTGCTAATTTTTCTTGAATTTAGTCGCCTTACAGTTCGCTCCCCTGCTATTCTGCCAATATCAACGGCGGATTGAATGTCCTGTGGTGCACGTGCGGTGCTATACCAATAATCACGTTGCATGCTGTCACCTGACTCGGCAATCACTGAGCAGCTTAGGCCATGCCTTGAACTTGGGTAACCTCCAGTAAATCCATGCGTATTACTGTACGAAAAATATCCCTCACCTGTTGAAACACTTGCTCCTTCGGAGTTTGTTATTCGAGCATCGACACTTAAGGCCGCCGCCTCACATTCTTTAGCAATGACAATAGCTTCATCAACAGAGATATTCCATGGGTGATGCAGCTCTAAATCCAATATATCTTTTGCCATTAAATTAGCATCAGCCAAACCACAAAATGCATCTTTTGCAGTGTACTTAGCAATATTACAAGCAGCCGAAACCGTGTCTTTTAATGCTTGCTGGCTTAAATCAGATGTACTGGCATGGCCCTTTTGCTGCCCGAAATACACAGTAACTGACATGCCTTTATCACGGTTGTATTCAATGTTTTCAACTTCGCCTAGTCGAACTGATACATTCTGTCCAATACTTAAGCTTAATTCTGCTTCCGCCTCGCTAGCGCCAAGACTTTTTGCCACCTTAAGCACATCTTCTGACATTTGCTTGATTTCTTCTAAGCTATATCTAAATCCTGAATTTGAACTGCTATCTGCCATCGCACTTTATCTTTCAATATATACAAGCGCCCGTAAAAGCACGCTAAAACTAAAGGCTGTTATAATACCGCAACATGAAACCGAAAAAGACAATCACAGGCATTGATTTTAGTTATGATGCGAATTTAGCCTCTAAATTAAATACCGAAGAACCTATTAGTAAAACTCAACTTAAGGCCGAAGCAGATGAACAGCAAGCGCTCGGCGTACGGCTAACTGAGTTGCCAAAAGACAAACTACTGAAGTTAGACCTACCAGATGCCGTACTTACGGCTGTGCTGGATTCTAAAAAAATTACTGCCAATGGTGCAATGCGCAGGCATAAACAGTATTTAGGCAGGTTAATGCGTGAAACTGATAATGCGCCAATTTTAGAGCAACTCGCCCGCTGGGATGGCAAACACACCGCTGAGAATGCTTATTTTCACGGGCTTGAACGTTGGCGCGACCGCATGATTGAAGATGCAAATGTTTTAAATGAATTTATTGCGCAAAATCCACAAACTGACCCACTAGCGATTCAACAACTACGTACATTAATTCGCAACGCGCAAAAAGAACTTGCCGCGAGCAAGCCCCCAAAAAGTAGCCGTGAACTATTTAAGTTGCTACGCGAAGTCACGCAACTTGAGATAAATGAGCAAGACAATATTGATTCTGCTGATGCGTGATTTATCGCAAGCTTAAAACAGGTAATCGGGTTAATTTCAATTATATCTTCCTTTAGAATAATAGAAGGAATGCTATGCACCTTCTTAACAAAGATGACGGGCTCGGGTTCTGTGCCTGATGGGTAGTAATTTATCAAAGAAAATAGTGCTGCCAGTGCGGCAGATAACCCGGCGCTACTTTACGGAAAGTAGTTTGCGGGCAGATATACCCTCTTGCAACAAAGTGGCACTTTGGGTGAGTATGGCTTTAATTGGCTTTCAACTGTTATTTACCTACGCACCGCCCATGCAATAGCTATTTGCTAGCGTTGCACTCTATTGGGTTTCATAGGAAATGATTATCACACTTGCAATGCTGAAATTGATAGCGGTTGATGTTGAAAAAGCGGTGTGGCGTCGATTGAAAGTCACTATGGTTTAAAATTAAACTGCGTTAGAATCTTAGCCAATACTAAAAATGCTCTTAATCAAACGTATGAAGATTTCAAACCAAATGCCAAAAATTTTATTATCAATTATTTTTTTGCTACTCCCCCTATTTGGTTTTGCAGCAGAATCTTCAGGTGCGCACCCAAAATTAGACCTCACTAACCATTGGGTAGGAAGTACTGCTTTGGTGTTATTTTTCATCGCCTATTTGGTGGTGATGGCTGAAGAGTTTATTCACCTGCGAAAATCTAAGCCTGTTGTGCTGACAGCAGGTATTATTTGGGCGCTGATTGCTTGGTATTATCAAACACATGATATTCCACATGTTGTAGAGGCTGCTTTTAGGCATAACCTGCTTGAATACGCAGAGTTACTACTGTTTTTAATTGTTGCCATGACTTACATTAACGCGATGGATGAACGCCATGTCTTTGAAGCCCTGCGCACTTGGTTAATCCGCAAAGGGTTAAGCTACAAAGCTTTGTTTTGGGTGACGGGCTTGCTGGCATTTTTTATTTCCCCCATTGCTGACAACCTCACTACCGCCTTGTTGATGGGTGCTGTGGTGTTAGCAGTTGGCGGTAGTAACCAAAAATTTGTATTACTTTCTTGCATTAACTTGGTCATAGCCGCCAATGCAGGCGGTGCGTTTAGTCCATTTGGCGACATTACTACACTGATGGTTTGGCAAAAAAACATTATCGCAAGTAATGGCGCAGTCACGTTTTGGACGTTCTTCAGCTTGTTTTTACCAGCGCTGGTGAATTGGCTAGTACCCGCCGTTATCATGAGTTTTGCTG
Organism: Methylotenera sp.; assembly: GCA_030693535.1. The sequence continues at coordinate 27,096 of JAUYAL010000026.1, read as the reverse complement.
TGCCCAATGAAAAACCCAAAGGCAATAGCAATCAGCTACCGATGCGCCGAGGCGCTCTAATGATTGTCGGTTTATTTTTAATTACCATTGCAATGGCAGTGATGGCGCACAGCCTGCTTGGTTTGCCACCTGTGTTAGGCATGATGACGGGTTTAGGTTTATTGCAACTTTATTCTTTTGTACTCAAAAATATGGGTGAAAAAACACACTTGCCCGACAGAAATGGTGATTTAAGCAACCCGATTCCTTATGACATTTACAGTAAAGTCGCTCGTGCTGAGTGGGACACGCTATTTTTCTTTTACGGGGTGATTATTTGCGTGGGTGGTTTGGGCTTTATGGGTTATTTAACCTTAGTTTCGCAAACCATTTACGGCGGCTGGGGTGCTACCAATGCCAACATTGCCATCGGCATTATTTCTGCGGTGGTGGATAATATTCCCGTCATGTTTGCAGTGCTCAGCATGATGCCTGACATGAGTACAGGACAATGGATGTTAGTAACATTAACTGCAGGTGTCGGTGGCTCTCTGCTTTCAATTGGTTCAGCCGCTGGCGTAGCACTCATGGGGCAAGCGCATGGTAGCTACACGTTTTTTGGGCATTTAAAATGGACGCCAGTGATTGCTCTAGGCTACGCGACAAGTATTGCAACACATATATGGCTAAATGCTGATATGTTTTAAATGGCGGATTCTAGGTTGAATCCGCCACGCTATAAATGACACTCCATTTACTTTCTTGAATTTAATGCTACCTGCATTTTTACCACCTCTATGCCACGCTGCACTTCAACTGGTACAGTTTTTCCTGCATATTTCTTCACTGCATCAAATAAATCATCTGGTTTGTCTAAAAGTTGCTCGCCTATTTTAAGTAGGTTATCCCCTTTTAAAATACTTGCTTTAGCGGCGGGTGATTCTTTAATTACAGCAATTACAGTTAGTCCCTTTACTTCATCAGCTTTTACGGCCCCATTATTTTCAGCAGGTATCAGCTTAATAATATGCACCCCTAGCAGAGGCATTGGTAACTTTGCCCAGTAGCTCGCATAATGGACGGTCTGTGGCATTTGCTCTGCACTTTTATTAACCTCATCAGCAGATTTTTCACCTGCTTTATCACCGTCAAATCTGACAATATTGGTTTTAATGGGGATGTTTTTGTTGTAAATCAACACCGTATCTGCCTTCAGATCTTTACCATATTGCAAAGCTAAATCATCTGAAACACTGGTTGATACAAATGTAGATGATCCCATCATATCGTAGCCATTTTCTAGCATCCGGGTGTTGTCTTCTTCTTGATTTTTGCGTCGTTCTAATTGCGTGCTGGGGTTTGGGTTTAGAGATTTAAGCTGGTTACCATTTTGTGCGACATATTTTTCTGCATACAAATTTGATTGTGTAGCGACATTTTCAGCGGAATGCAGATGGCTAGTAAAAAACACTGCCGCCAACCCCAGAAAGCCTAATAACATGAAGCGGCTACTCATTGCTGGCTTTATCACCTTCACTTGCAAAGCTGGCTGACGGTTTAATTGGTAATTATTTTTCGGCATAAAAATCCTTTATTGTGTGTAATGTTATGATTGCGCTTTAAGCATTACTAATGACACCCGAATGACAAAAGAATTCATTAAAATTGGTTTAGTTTCGATCAGCGATCGTGCAAGTAGCGGTATATATGAAGATTTAGGCTTACCAACACTTAAAAGTTGGATTGAAAGGGCGCTTATTACACCCGTACAATATGTCGCGCGATTGATTGCTGACGAGCAATCTGAAATTGAATCTACATTAATTGATTTGGTTGATAATGAAAATTGCAACTTAATTTTGACCACTGGAGGCACAGGGCCCGCTCTGCGTGACGTAACCCCGGAAGCAACACTTGCTGTTGCAGATAAAGAAATGTTTGGGTTTGGTGAACAGATGCGACAAATTAGCTTAAATTTTGTGCCTACTGCCATTTTATCAAGACAAGTCGCAGTGATACGCAAGCAATCCTTGATCATCAACTTACCTGGACAGCCCAAAGCCATCGCCCAAACGCTGGAAGGTTTAAAAGATGATACTGGCAATCAAAAAGTACATGGGATTTTCGCCGCTGTTCCCTACTGCTTAGACCTTATTGGCGCACCTTATATTGAAACTAACGAGGCTATAGTAAAATCTTTTAGACCAAAGTCCGCAATAAAATCTGTGTAAACTATTTAATGACACCTGAATTTAATTTAATTAAACAACACTTCACACGCCCTACACGCAATACCAAACTAGGCGTGGGTGACGATGCTGCATTGATTAGCATCGGAACAGACATGGAACTTGCTATTTCAGCTGACATGCTGGTAGTAGGCACTCACTTTTTTGCAGATTGCGACCCATATCAACTTGGCTGGAAATCACTTGCTGTGAACATTTCAGACATGGCCGCGATGGGGGCAAATCCAAGGTGGGCAACGTTAACAATTGCCTTACCTAAAGTTAATCAAGTATGGTTAGCCGAATTTTCACGCGGTTTTTTTGCCTGTGCTGATGCGTTTAATGTGGATTTAATCGGTGGCGATACTACGCGCGGGCCGCTTACCATTAGCGTACAAATTATGGGGGAATTGCCAATTGGTAAAGCAGTTAGGCGTAATGGAGCTAAGGTTGGTGATGAAATTTGGATATCAGGCAAATTAGGAGATGCGGCTTTAGCCTTGCAACACTTACAAACCAATCTGACATTACCAAAAGATGCTTTTACACTTTGTGCTAAAGCCTTACACACACCTCAACCTCGAGTCGCATTAGGCTTAGCATTGCAGAATATCGCTAGTAGCGCCATTGATATATCCGATGGCTTGCTAGCAGATTTAGGTCATATCTTAGAACAGTCCAATATGGGCGCAGTTATAGAGCTAAAGAATATTCCGCATTCTTCCTATGCAAGCTTTCCAGTAGACTTACACGATGAAAATTTCCGAACAATCGTTTTAGCAGGGGGAGATGATTACGAGCTATGCTTTACCGCCTCCCTAGAAAAACATGCAGAAATCTTGAAATTAAGTGAATCCATTAAACTTCCACTAACATGCATAGGTTACATCACTGCAAATTCCGGCTTAATTGTGCATGGTTTAGAAAATGAAATTTTAGATATCAAGGAAACCGGTTTTGACCACTTTAGCTAAATTACCAACTGTGAGATTTTTACTGCAACACCCCGCACATTTTTTTGGGCTTGGTTTTGGTAGTGGTTTAGCCCCAAAAGCACCTGGTACATTTGGCACACTGGTGGGCTTTCCATTATTTTGGTTAATATCCGTCTATGCTTTATCAACGCAACTCCTTGTTATGGCCGCCTTATTTTTAATCGGTATTTATTTTTGCGAGATTACTGGAAAATCGCTTGGCGTACCTGATCACGGCGGCATTGTTTGGGACGAAATAGTCGCGATGATGCTAGTACTCGCTTTCACGCCAAACCAATGGCAGTGGTGGATAGTGGCATTTCTGTTATTTCGTTTATTTGATATTTGGAAACCATTTCCTATCCGCTATTTTGATGCAAAACTAAAGAATGGCTTTGGTGTAATGTTTGATGACCTGCTTGCAGCCATATTCGCTATCGCTTGCCTATTACCGCTAGAAGCATGGATCACCTCTCAACCTTAGCCGAAGAGTTAGGCGTAGCCCTTAAAGCACGTGGCTTTATGCTGGTGCTAGCAGAATCATGTACGGGCGGCATGGTGGCGCAATCTGTTACCAGCGTGGCAGGCAGCTCTGCTTGGTTTGACCGTGGCTTTGTCACTTATAGCAATATAGCAAAAATTGAAATGCTGGACGTTTCGCCACAAACGCTTGAAAAATTTGGTGCTGTGAGCGAAGAAGTTGCCGCCCAAATGGCTTTAGGTTGTTTAAAATCAGGTACGCGTAAAAATAGTCATCTGCAAATTGCTGGCAGTATTACGGGTATTGCAGGGCCAGATGGTGGCACTGCGGAAAAGCCCGTTGGCACGGTATGTTTTGCTTGGGCAGATTTGAATATGCCGATATTAACGGCTACCGAAATATTTGCGGGGAACCGCCAAGAAATCCGTCAACAGGCTACTGCCTTTATGATGGTAAGACTTATTGACAGACTAAATGACTTAGAAAGCTAGATTTTTAGTGTAATTAGTGCCTACCACCAACACGACCATGCCTACTAACGCCTTCATTACCGTATCCCCAAACATGATGCCCACGATTTCTGTGTCCCCAACTTCTGTGGTGTCCGTGGTTATATCCACTACCATATCTATGGTGACTTCCATAATTATTGTTACCAAACGCAACCACTGCTGGCGCAGCATAATACACCACAGTTGGCCTATACACTGCGCGCGGATGGTTTATGTAGCCCAGTGAATAATTGGATGAATAACCAGCTTGCGGTGGATAATAATGGCCTACATTTACGCCCACGCTATAATGATCACGCGCATAGGCGCTAGAAGCCGATGCTGCAAAAAAAGTCAATGCGATAACTGCTGAACTTAAGATCTTCATGGGAATTTTCACGGTTTTCATCCTTTATCAAAAAAATATCCTCTGATATGAAAACGCCCTAACTTCATAACGGTTGACAGCCTGTACAGCGACATTGTTTAGCTTTAGCTCTAGCGAATGATTCTTATCAATTTAATCTACACATAAGCCAGTAAGCACCTTACGCTAAACCTTGATTTATGAAATAATTACACGCTATTAAAAGTAGTAAAAACTTCTAAAAATACAAAGGCAAATCAGCATGGATGATAACAAAAGCAAAGCACTGGCCGCGGCATTAGCTCAAATTGAGAAACAGTTCGGCAAGGGCTCTATCATGCGTATGGGTGATGCTAGTATTGGTGAGGACATCCAAGCAGTTTCTACTGGCTCTTTAGGACTGGATATTGCCCTTGGCATCGGCGGGTTGCCACGCGGACGCGTGGTAGAAATATACGGACCTGAATCATCAGGTAAAACCACATTAACTCTCTCTGTTATCGCACAAATGCAAAAGGTAGGTGGTGTTGCCGCTTTTATTGATGCTGAACATGCATTGGATCCACAATATGCAGCAAAATTGGGCGTCAATGTGCCTGATTTATTAATTTCTCAGCCAGACACTGGTGAGCAAGCATTAGAAATCGTAGACATGCTTGTTCGCTCTGGCTCGGTTGACATTGTTGTAGTGGACTCTGTTGCTGCGCTGACACCACGTGCTGAAATTGAAGGCGAGATGGGCGACTCACACATGGGATTACAAGCACGCTTAATGAGCCAAGCTTTACGTAAATTAACAGGTAATATCAAACGTACCAATACCTTAGTGATTTTCATCAACCAAATTCGTATGAAAATTGGTGTGATGTTTGGTAGCCCAGAAACAACTACTGGCGGTAATGCACTTAAGTTCTATGCTTCTGTACGATTAGATATTCGTCGTACTGGCGCCATTAAGAAAGGCGATGAAGTCATTGGCTCTGAGACTCGCGTAAAAGTCATTAAAAACAAAGTAGCGCCTCCATTCAAACAAGCTGAATTTGATATTTTGTATGGCGAAGGCATTTCACGCGAAGGTGAAATTATTGAGTTAGGCGTTAATGCTAAATTTGTAGAAAAAGCAGGCGCTTGGTATAGCTACAATGGCGAAAAAATCGGTCAAGGCAAAGATAACTCTCGCGATTACCTAAAAGCGCATCCAGCGATCGCCAACGAAATTGACGCTAAGATCCGCGCCAATATGAAAGCATTGGCTGAAGCGATGCCTGCAGTGCGTGCTGAAGAAGATTAAATAGGTCACTAAATAATCGACTTTCAGCCAAAAAGCCTAAGGCAGCGTGCGCTAGATTACCTAGGAAAGCGCGAGTATTCATACTTTGAACTCGCTCAAAAGCTTAAACCTTATGTAGAACAAACAGACGAGACTTCTGCAACTGAGCAAATAACTGCGATATTAGAAGATTTTAAAAAGCGTGGCTGGTTGTCAGATGCTCGTTTTGCCGAAATGCTGGTGCATGCACGTAAAAGCAAATTTGGTAGTGTACGAGTAGCAAGTGAGTTACGAGAAAAAGGTGTGGCAGAAGATTTAATCGCCAATGCAGTGGTTGAAGTAAAAAGTACCGAGCTTGAAAATGCGCGTGTGATATGTCGAAAAAAATATAAAGCAAGCCCTGCCAGCCGCGAAGAATGGGCAAAGCAAGCAAGGTTTTTACAAAGTCGAGGATTTGGTTTTGATGTAATTAAAAAAGCACTGAATAGCACAAATGACGAAGATAACCTGTAAGAGCCTATTAATCGCGATGCAACGTTAATCGCGAATAAATTAGCTCCTACATAAAATTAAAATGCACAAACAAATGACAATCAAACTAAGCAACACACCTAGTAGCAACGAAATCCGCCAAGCTTTTCTCGACTTTTTCGCCTCTAAAGACCATCAAATCGTTGCATCTAGCTCGCTGGTGCCACATGGCGACCCTACGCTGCTATTTACAAATGCAGGGATGAATCAGTTTAAAGACGTTTTTCTCGGGTTTGATAAGCGCCCATACACACGAGCAACGACTAGCCAAAAATGTGTGCGTGCTGGCGGTAAACATAACGATCTTGAAAATGTAGGCTACACCGCGCGTCACCACACATTTTTTGAAATGTTAGGTAATTTCAGTTTCGGCGATTACTTCAAAGAGGATGCGATTACTTACGCGTGGGAGTTGCTGACTGAAGTATTTAAACTACCAAAGGACAAGCTAACAGTTACCGTTTACGCCGATGATGATGAGGCTTATAACATTTGGCATGACAAAATTGGTGTGCCAGCTGAACGTATTATCCGCATTGGCGACAACAAAGGCCCACGCTACGCCTCAGACAACTTCTGGATGATGGGCGAAACTGGCCCATGTGGCCCATGTACTGAAATTTTCTACGACCACGGTGACCACCATTTTGGCGGCCCTCCAGGCAGCCCAGATGAAGACGGTGACCGCTTCATCGAAATCTGGAATAACGTGTTCATGCAATTCAACCGCGATGAAGCGGGCGTAATGCACCCGCTGCCAAAGCCATCCGTAGACACAGGAATGGGCTTGGAACGTATTTCTGCGGTATTACAGCATGTGCATGCCAACTACGAGATTGACATTTTCCAAGGATTAATCGCCGCTGCCGCGCGTGAAACCAACACGGCAGATTTAAGCATACCATCACTTAAAGTACTAGCTGACCATATTCGCGCTTGTTCATTCTTAATCGCAGATGGCGTGATTCCAGGTAATGAAGGTCGTGGCTACGTGCTACGCCGCATTATTCGCCGCGCTATTCGTCATGGCTATAAATTGGGTGCGCGTGCAGCATTCTTCTACAAGCTTGTGCCAGAGCTAGTCAAGCAAATGGGTGAAGCCTATCCTGAACTTGTCGCGAACCAGTCGCGTATCATGGATATGTTAAAACTGGAAGAAGATCGCTTCTTTGAAACCATTGAAAACGGTATGGCAATTCTTGAAGCTGCGATAAAAAACCTTCCACGCGATACCAATAGCGCTGTGTTGATTCACCGCAATAAGTCAGAGAATATCATTGGGCTTGATGGTGATACCGCATTCAAACTTCACGACACATTTGGGTTTCCGCTTGATTTAACTGCAGACATTTGCCGTGAACGTGGTTTAGCAGTAGATACCGCGGGTTTTGATGCAGCCATGACACGCCAAAAAGAACAAGCACGCGCAGCGGGTAAATTCAAAATGGCAACTAATCTTGAATACATTGGTGCAAACAGTGATTTTAAAGGTTACGAAACATTAGAAACTAGTGCCAAAGTTTTGGCGCTATACAAAGACGGTGCATCTGTGACTCAACTTTCAGAAGGCGAGCAAGGTGTTGTGGTGTTAGATAATACGCCATTCTATGCAGAGTCTGGTGGCCAAGTAGGTGATAATGGTGTACTTAAAGCTGAAAACGGTATATTTGCTGTCGAAGATACACAAAAAATCCAGTCTGCTGTTTTTGGTCATCATGGTATTTTAAAAACTGGAAAAATCAGTGTAAGTGAAAGCCTAAAAGCAAATGTGGATTTAACAGCCCGAACCAACGTTATGCGCAACCACTCAGCAACGCACTTGATGCACAAAGCACTTCGCGAAACGTTAGGTGCGCATGTGCAACAAAAAGGTTCGCTGGTTGATGCAGATAAAACCCGTTTTGACTTTGCGCATAACGCGCCGATGACAGACACTGAAATCGCTAAAGTAGAAGCGATTGTCAATGCCGAAATATTAGCTAATGCCGCTTGCCAAGCCCGAGTCATGGATATTGAATCTGCACAAAAAACTGGTGCGATGATGCTGTTTGGCGAGAAATATGGCGATGAAGTGCGCGTGCTTGATATTGGAAGCTCGCGCGAATTATGCGGTGGCACACATGTTAACCGCACTGGCGATATTGGTTTATTCAAAATTACAGGTGAATCTGGCGTAGCTGCAGGAGTTCGCCGTATTGAAGCTACAACTGGTTATGGCGCATTAAAACTCATCAATTCACAGCAAGCTTTAATCACACAATTAGCTGGCGACTTAAAAGCACCTTTAGGTGAACTCGCATCTAAAGTTACGCAACTCAGTGAGCATGCAAAATCTCTAGAAAAAGAATTGATGCGTTTAAAATCTAAACTAGCCTCATCTCAAGGTGATGATTTAGCCACGCAAGCCAAAGAAATTTCAGGGGTAAAAGTTTTAGCCGTGTCGCTTGAAGGTGCTGATTCAAATACGTTGCGCGAAACGATGGATAAACTGAAAGATAAACTAAAATCTGCCGTAATTGTCCTAGCCAATGTTAACAATGGCAAAGTAAGCTTGGTAGCAGGCGTTACGGCTGACTTAATTGCTAAAATGAAAGCGGGCGAACTGGTCAACTTTGTAGCACAACAAGTAGGTGGTAAAGGTGGAGGTAAGCCAGACATGGCAATGGCAGGTGGTATGGATGCCAGCCAATTACCTAAAGCACTAGCCAGTGTAACTGACTGGGTAAGCAGTAAACTATAATTCAACTAAACTTTAATAAAGTATTTAAGAGCTGAAAATGGCATTAATTGTACAAAAATATGGCGGCACATCTGTAGCGAATCCTGAAAGGATACGCAATGTTGCTCGACGCGTAGCGCGTTATAAGGCAATGGGACATCAAGTCGTGGTAGTAGTTTCTGCCATGTCTGGTGAAACTAACAAACTCATTGGCTTAGCAAAAGAACTCATGGCGGAGCCAGATCCACGCGAGTTGGATATGATTATCTCCACAGGCGAACAAGTTACAATAGGCTTAACCGCATTGGCGTTAATCGAGCTAGGCATCAAAGCAAAAAGCTATACCGGAGCACAAGTAAAAATTCTAACGGACGACGCTTACACAAAAGCGCGCATCCTCAACATCGACCAACATAATCTAAAAGCAGACTTAGATGCTGGTTATGTATGCGTTGTGGCAGGCTTTCAAGGTGAAGATGCACAAGGCAACATAACCACTTTAGGGCGTGGCGGTTCTGATACCACTGGAGTGGCCTTGGCGGCAGCATTAGGCGCAGACGAATGTCAAATCTACACTGATGTTGACGGCGTCTATACAACCGACCCGCGCTTAGTGCCTGAAGCACGCCGCCTAAAATCAATCACTTTTGAAGAAATGCTTGAATTAGCAAGCCAAGGTTCAAAAGTTCTGCAAATTCGCTCTGTTGAATTTGCGGGGAAATACAAAGTTAAGCTACGTGTGCTATCTAGTTTTGAAGAAGAAGGCGACGGCACACTGATTACATTTGAGGAAGAAGATAACATGGAACAACCCATCATTTCAGGCATTGCGTTCAATCGTGACGAAGCCAAAATCACCGTATTAGGTGTGCCAGACAAACCAGGCATTGCTTACCAAATTTTAGGCCCAATAGCTGATGCTAATATTGATGTCGATATGATTATTCAAAACACTGGCGCAGACGGTACTACCGACTTCACATTTACTGTTCATAAAAATGAGATGAATAAAGCATTAACTATTTTACGTGATAAAGTGCAAGGACATATAGGCGCACGTGAAATCAGCGGTGATGACAAAATTGCCAAAGTATCAGTAGTTGGTGTAGGCATGCGTTCACATGTTGGCATTGCTAGCCAAATGTTTCGCACGCTCGCTGAAGAAGGCATTAATATCCAAATGATTTCAACTTCAGAAATTAAAATCGCCGTAGTAGTTGATGAGAAATATTTAGAACTTGCTGTGCGTGTATTACACAAGGCATTTGAGCTAGAGGGCGATTAAGATTAATTTGTAAAAAATAACTATAGCTTAGTGATAGATTTTTCGATTGATTTTTAAGTTTGAATCAAGTAATATCGCGCCTCAATTAAGAAATTTAATTGTGACATACACAAAAATTAGAAGACCTGATAAGCATTACTAAGCTAGAAAAGTTGGCATGTATTACTAATAAAACGGAGAGCTGGCCGAGTGGTCGAAGGCACTTCCCTGCTAAGGAAGCATACGGGCTTAACCCTGTATCTAGGGTTCGAATCCCTAGCTCTCCGCCAACACCCCATTTTTTGGGGTTTTTTTTTCGTCTTTATTAGGTTCGTTACAACGTAACTTACTGATTTTTATTGCATATTATTCAGAAGCTAATTGCAAGTAAGCCATTAAAGTGAGTCAGCACAAGGGCTTATTTTATGAAAATCGCATCTCATCTCATGGTATCTCGCCATGGGGGTCTTTTGCAGGGCGCTCTTATCAGACAAATCGGCCTAATAATATTAATCAATTCCCTGTGGCGCAAGGATGGTTAGAATGCTCCAAGTGTTCTGGATAGTGGCTATTTTTGCATTGCTGTATTTTAGTTTGATGATTTACATGTTGTTTTTTAAATGATTGAATTGACCAGATACAAATCTCATCGACATAGTCTTCTATTTTTTCCCTTGCAACCCTCAAACAAAAAAGCCTCCCCTTTTTCAATGTAGTAAGCATCGGCATTAAGCATAACATATCGATTATCATGAATAATTGATGTGGAAACTAACAATTCCACACCTGTTTCACCTGGATTGATTGCGTTATAAGTATCATAGGCGCCGGCCGCCGCAACAGAGGCAATCCCAGCTGAAGTAGAGGACCAAGATTTTAGCGCATTACGTAGTATCCAGAATCCTGAAACTCCAGCTGTCGCTATTCCTGGCTTATATCCAAATGCTGTCGGGTCAAAGGATGAAGCATGACGAACGACCTGAGTCTCATAACTTACCTCAATAGCGCCCTCTTTAGTTGCTGAAACAGACTTACCCGCATCGAGCAATCCCGCAATCATATATTTACGAAATGCTCGACCAAACTCAGTATTACTGTTATCTGAAATATACAATGTCTTTCCAGCTAAAGTATCTTGCTTAGCCAAAGCCAACAATGTCTGATTAACAGAATCTGAAGCAATAACACCCCAATGCTGAACTGCCATTGCTTTTCTTTGCGCCTTAGATTGAAAGTTTCTAGCTTCAGGTATTGAAGTTGCACAAGATGTTAGTAAAAACGTTAGAACAAACAAAAACAAACCAGTAAATTTCATATATTGTCTTTCAAATTAATTTAAGTGAAAAAACTACCATTCCTGTCCGGTGAGCGGCTCTATTGCATCACGTGTTAAATCTTCACCTTCGTGTGCGGTTTCAATAATATGCGGTGTAATCAACAACAAGAGCTCACGTTTGCTTTTTTGTTGTAATTTGCGCTTAAATAACTCCCCTAAAATCGGTAGTCTACTCACAAAAGGCACGCTCTGCTCTTCTTCTCTATCACTGGTATCAATTAAGCCACCAATAGCAATGGTAAGGCCATCCTTAGCCTGTACTGTGCCATTAATATTTGAGGTACGCACCGAATCCACGTTAAAGCTTTGAATCGTATTGCCAACGGGAACAGGAATAGTGCTGCCACCTCGTATTAACGAGGATGAATCCTGCATGATGGTTAATGTGACCGTTTTGTCCGTATTTATTTTTGGGAAGACCATAAGCGTGTTACCAATATTACGCATTTCTGTCACCGGGATAATTGCAGGTGCTGCGGCAGCAAACCCATTTACAGTTCCGCCTACCGCATTAAAGCCAGTGGTGACGATTTGCTCAGTTCCCACAAACACTTGCGCTGGCTTGTTATTGCTTGAGAGTAAAATTGGCGTACTTAAGGTATTGATACGATTGTTTTCTTGCAACAATTGAATACGGGCGCGGATTTTATCATTCATGAATTGATAAATAAAAGTACCGCCTTCCAGTGCAAAATTACCTAATCCTAAAACGCTTCTAACGCCAGCACCGAGAGATAGCGGGTTTCTGTCTTGGTCAGTATTCGGGCCGTTTACGGTATTGCCATTAGGGATAAAATCTAAATCAAACGATTGTCTAGCCGCATCCCCTACATCAAGCGACAGAATTTTCATTTCAAGCAAGACTTGTTTTATGGGTCTATTCAATTCTTTCACTAGACTTTCGATTTCTTGCATGATCTCGTTATCGCTGGTACGCACCACCATTAAATCATGCTCTTGATTGATGGTAATGAAAATCGGCTGTTGTCGATTATTGATGCCTTTTAAATCCTCTGCATTCAGATTAGTTTCGCCTTTTTCATCAATGGTTTCGTTAAGTCTCTTGATTTGATCAGCGGTCATGTTTTCTTGAAGGATATTATTTTCGTTCATCTGGTTGCCACCCATGCCCATTCCGCCACCGCCCATTCCGCCACCGCCCATACCGCCACCACCCATGCCCATACCGCCACCGCCCATGCCCATGCCGCCCATGCCCATACCGCCACCGCCACGCATCCCACCTCCAGCCATGCCTTGCCTATTCACCATTCCACCGCCACCCATACCACCTCCACGCATACCGCCTCCCATGCCGCCACGGCCAGCGCCCATGCCGCCGCCACCCATGCCTCCACCACCCATTCCCATGGTTGACATATCAGGCATACCAAACGACAAAATTACTCGGGTAGGATACAAATCTCGAATAGCTCCCGCGATAATCATCGGGTTTGGATTTAACATGCTAAATACGCGAGTGGTATCTTCGCGATACACGATCAAGTCCTGTTGGTATTCTTTAGTGGTCATAATTCTGTATGCACCACTCTCCTTGTCCCTTCTGTACCATAAGCCTGCATTTTTGGTAATGGTTTCTAAGGCATTTTGTACCGAAATATCCTGCAAAAAAACGGTGATTTTCTTTTTTGAGGCATCTTCTGTCGCCACAAAGTTTAAGCCAGAAAAATCGGCTAATGCCCTTGCCACGTCTAACATATCCGCTTGGTTAAATTCCATACGATTGATGATGCGTTCATGTTTTGCATTCATGACAGTTGGTATTTTACCGGTGCGAGTTTTAGATTTTGCACTAGTTGTGGTTGCTGCTTTGTTGGGCTTACTCAACTGCATTTCGATGTTTTCATTGCGCAACATCGGCAACTCATCTGAAGTAGTGGCTTGTTTTTTTGCTTTAATTTGCTGCAGTAATATCTCTTCTTTGGTGAGCGTTTCTGCTGTATTTACTTCTTTTGTTTCAGCTAACATTGTTCTTGGCAGCGTTGGCGTTGCTGGCTTCATTAATGTTGTTGTTACTTGCATTGCATATTGCTCAGTCACATTAGTCGCATTAAGATTTGTGGTGGTAGATAGTTGGTCAGGTATAGCCATTTCATGCCTAGGCATATTCATGGTTTTACTGGACATGGGAATATCAACACTCTCTTGAATCTGAGCTTGTTTTGGGTTATTCTTAACCCTGTTTACTGTGTATTCAACAGATTTACCAGTGATAGGATTCACTTTATTGGCAGTCGCAATCATCAGGTCTTGGTCTTTTATTTCACCTAATGCCAACGACTCAGACTTTATAGCAACCACTTGACCAGATGCCGGTTTATTTTTCACAGGATGAATGACTGCAGTCGATATCACCTCTTTTGTAGGCAAATCGCTTTTTCTCGCGACAGTGTACTTAATCAAATTACCCGTCATCGGGTTTTGTTTCACCGTAGAGGCTCGTTGCAAGCCTTTATCGCCTGGCTGTGGTTTATTGTCATCAGAATAAGCGGCTCTAGTAAAGCCAATGCTGCTAAAAGCAACCATAACAGCTATTATTAGCGGTTTCATTTTAAATTGGATATTCAACACTGGTTCACTCACTCATTCATAAAATTTCACTACATTTAGTGTGCTGATTTTCTAACGCACGCATTTACACTTAATCGGTTTCTATCGAACGACAATCACTTGATTGATATGTCCGGGTTGCACCTTCACCCCATTTGAAGTCACCTCAATAATTTTTAATACAGTCTGCATGCCTATCATATGCAAGCCAATTTCATCCCCCGCGGAGACCATGTACACCCCCGCTCCTTCCACCTCCAACAATGCTGTGGCCTGTGATTTATTTTTAGCCACAAAGCCTTTCAGCTTCATTTTGGGGGAATTTTGCATGCCATATCCTGGCACAAAGCTGCCATAAGGGTTGTTTCTTAACGAGCTTTGGTTGTTCACCTCCATGTACATTTTATCAGTTGTAGCAAATGGATCTCGAGGAGCTTGCTGAATGAGGGGTTTCGCTATGTTATTGTTAGCGGCGTAAGTCGTCGTACTCAACACCATCAGTAGCCAACACAAGTATGCTTTTTTATCGTTCATTGAATTACCCTCCTTTTCCTGCCAACGCGAATAGCGCTTGGAAAAATGCATAATAAACAAAGCCAACCAAGACCCCCATAGTCAAAATCATCATGGGTTCTATCAGGGTGGTCAGGCGCTTCACACTTTCTTCTAATCTTTCTTCATAAAACAAACCTAGCTCCTGTAAGATTTGGTCTAACGTACCCGTTTTTTCACCCACAGTAGTCATCTGCACTAATAAGTCGGGGATTTCTTCACCCTTGAGGCTTTGCGATAATTCCCGTCCACCTAAGATTTGTTCTGATGCGTAAATGATTTTGTTTGAGATAAAGCGATTTGCAATCACATTGCCGCAAGTTTTGAGTGAGTCAAACACAGTAACGCCACTGCGTAACATCATTGAAAGTGACCACGTAAACTCTGCCATGGCGCCATTCATCAGTAGCTTGCCTATCACGGGCACCTTCAGTACAAAGCGATCTAATGCAAGCCTGCCATACACTGTCTTATAAAATGCAAAAATGGCAACCATTAGCAACACAACTCCTGCAAAAATGTACAAACCATTTTTAACAGCAAAATCGGAGGCATCAATCAAAAACTGGGTTGATGGAGGTAGCGCCCTACCTTTTCCTTCCAAAAACTTAGCAAACTTCGGAATAATTTTCCATACTAAAAAAATCACCACGCCTGTCGCCACTAACAAAAGTATCGTGGGGTAAATCATTGCGGTGATGGTTTTTGACTTGAGCGCCGCTTTTTTCTCCAGATAAGTAGCAAGTCGCTGAGCTACGGCGTCTAAAGAACCGGTGCTTTCTGCGGCTAGCATCAAATTTACCGCGATAGAAGGAAAGACCAGTTTTTGGTTGCGCATTGCGCGTGATAAAGGGTTGCCATTCTGAATTTCCACTATCATATCTTTGATGGCGTAATGCAAACGCCCAGTAAATTGGTTTACAGAAATTTCCAAGGCTTGCAACACTGGTAAGCCTGCGCGCAGCATAAAGGCTAATTGCTTAAAGAAAAACACCAACTCTGTTTTTTTGGGTGAGGTATTTCTGCCGATAAACTCTTTTATACCACCACTGCCACCGAGTCCTCCAGCTTCGGTTAAAGTAGCTACAAACAAGCCTTGTTGACGTAAAGCGCTATTGGCCATCTCTTTATCCATGGCCTCAATACTGCCCTTGCGTTGCTTGCCATCAGGGTAAATAGCGCTGTAAACAAACTTAGCCATGTTATCTTGCTATCCCTTGGCTGATTAGCTTATAGACGTCGTTAAGCATTGATGACCCTTTTTATCGTCACTTTTTGGACTTCGGCCAAGGTGGTGTGACCTTCCATGACTTTAGCCACACCGTCATCCCACATTAAGCGCAATCTCGCTTTTGGAAGTGCCACAGATTCTAATTCTTCCTCAGAGCAGCCTTTGGAGACCATTTTACTTAAGTCCTCGTTAAACCATAAGGTTTCAAATAAGCCCATGCGTCCTCGGTAGCCTGTGCCATCGCATATGGCGCAACCTTGTGGTCGATACAAAGTAACTTTCTTATCCAGTGGTTGCGCCATCAATGTTTTTTCTTCATTACTTGCCTCATATGGCACACGGCAATGCATACAAAGTTTACGTACCAAGCGTTGCGCAATTATCGCATTCATGGTGGCACCTATCAAAAACGGCTCACAACCAATGTCTACCAACCGCGTAATTGAGCCTGCCGCTGTATTAGTATGCAATGTAGAAAAAACCAAGTGACCTGTCATAGACGCTTTGAGTGCAACATCGGCAGTTTCTTCATCACGTATCTCGCCTACCATCAGCACGTCGGGGTCATGGCGTAAAAAAGAGCGTAAGGCACTTGCAAAAGTGACTTTAGCCCCCGTTTGCACCTGTGAAACGCCTTCAATCACATACTCGATTGGGTTTTCTACGGTTAAAATATTAATATCTGGTGTACTAATCTCGCGCAATGCGGCAAATAATGTAGTGGATTTACCGCTACCAGTTGGTCCGGTAAGTAAAATCATGCCAAATGGCTTGCGTATGGCCTCTTGAAACAGAATTAAATCTCCCTCTGTCATGCCTATCTTAGCGAGTGACAAATCTTTAGCATCTTGCCCCAATATCCGCATGGTCACGCGCTCACCTATGCGCGTGGGGGCAGTCGCCACACGCACATTAAACTCAGCATCTACGGGCGAATCTAACCTGTAGCTTAGACCACCGTCTTGCGGTTCACGTTGTTCTGAAATATCTAAGTCAGCCAGCACCTTAATACGTGATATCAAGCCATTCGCCACATCGTGATTAGTCAAGGTATCGGGGATGTACTCTTGCAATTTACCATCTACACGCAAACGCACGCGCAAGCCTTGCTCGTCTTGCATGATATGAATATCGGATGAACGACGAAAATACGCCTCACGAAAAATGGTATCAAGCAAAGACACCAAATCCACGCTTTGTTGCACCGCACTATCTAAATCAATAGAGGCTTGTTGCATCAACTGATAAGCACGGTCAATAGCCTTAGTGATTAAACGTGGCTCGCTGAGTGCAAGTTGCACAGCTTGGTTGAGCAGGCGTTTGCTGGTATCAATCCCAGTGCGGTCATCTGGGTCAGCGGTGACCAAAAACAGCACACCATCCTCACCCTCAACAAATAAAGGCAAAATGTTTTTGCGCCTAATTAATGCTTGTGGCAATTTTTTTAAAGCGTTTAAATCGGGAGTAAGCTGTTCCATCTCCAAAAAGGGCAAGCCTCGCAGTTCTGCCGCTGCTCGATAAAACGCATTTTTTGGCAAGCGGTAATGCGCTTGCACTAATAAAAGCACATCAATTTGGCGCCTTCGTGCTTCATTGCGGAGTTGCGTCAGGGTATCACGCTGAATCATGTCCACTTTAAGCGCGGCATCTAATAATTGTTCGGAGGTTAATGCCATGGTTATAAGGCCACAATCAAGCTCACACGAATCAATTGAGGTAACCCTTGCGTATTTTGCGACGTAACTTGCACTTGAGTGTCAATATTCACATTTAACAAGGTCACTTGCACAGGCAGGTTTTTAACAGACTCAATAAACGCCATTAAACCAAAATAGGTGCCTTGCAACTCTAGCATTTGTAAAGGTCTAGCATGGTCTAATTTATTCACTATGTCATAGATCAACTCACCCTCCCTTGGGGGAGCACCCGTTATTCCCTTACCACTCATGGGTTGGGCTGATCCACGGTTGGCTGCGCGTTGTGCGCGACGATCATCCCTATCTGGTCTTTCTGTTCGGGTGCTTACCACTGGCGCATTGGTGCTAGCGCTAGCACCAACACGTTGCACGATATAAGGTACGTTTTCAATGATGGTGATATTGTTAACCTTTGCGGCAGCAGAGATTTCAAGCACGACATCTTGAGAATCAATGGGCGCAATGCGCCTCAATAAGGCATCTGTTTGGTTGCTAAGCACATCAAAACTTTGCTGAAGCTCCTCTAAATTGGCACGAACATCATCTTCATCCTCTGCTGGACTTTCTGGATAATTAGGGTTTTTTATTGTGTCTTGGTTTTTGGCTAGTCGCTCATTATTTTCAACCAAAGTTTGGTACGCTGGCAAAAAGCGTTTAAGGGCATAAGGGGTAGCCAAAAGAACAACCAATGTGATCAAGATAGCCCATTGCTGCTTGGTGGATAAACGATTTAAATCCATGCAATCTCCAATTATCTTCTTCTGATGGTTGCTGTCACTGGCAATGATTTTGAAGCTTCCCACTTTTCGTCATCTAGCTGGGTAGCGTTAAATGCAATACCATTGCCTATCATGCCCAGTCGGCCTGTTTGCTGGCTAACTGTAATATCTTTTAGGCGGTAGCCCAGTGGGTTAAGTGCAAGTTGAAATCGCTTAATAAAATTTTGTGCCGAGATTTCGTCCAACGCCCAAGCGTTAATGCTAAAACCTCGTATACCATTCTCAGTCACCTTATCAAACACCACATTCTCATCTACAGTGGTTTCAAATACTTTTAAAAAAGCTTGTAGGTTTTCATTCTGCTGAGGTAGCTTTTCACCGTACAGCAATTGGATATTTTTAAGTGCGTTACTCTTTAGCTCTACACCTTCCATTTCAGTTTCTAGTGCCTTGATACGGTTTATGTTGTCTTGTATTTCTTTTTGGGCGGCATGTACTTTAGCCAAGTCATCTTTAATAATGTGATTTTGATAATCTATCCATAACTGTTTACCCATCATGCCAAGCTCAATAAGGGTAAGTAATAAAATGAAACCAACCAAAGTAAGTATGGTGCGCACTTCAAAGCGTTGCATCAAAGGGGGTAAAGGGTTATGTACCGACACCCCTTGCACATTGCGCGCGCGTGGCATACCCATACAGTGCGAAGCAGCACCCAACATAGACAAACCACAACTACGGTTAGGCTGGTTAATCAACTCAACTGGTAAGTTAATCAACTCGGTAATGTCTTCACTCAAAACAGTGCTGTCTTGCTCACTTTTGCTCGCTGTATCAAGCAGGCGTGCGCGTTGCCAAGTTGTATCGCCCAATCTATGGTATAGGTCACTGATTTGCAAAAGGCGGTTATCTGCGTGGCATGGTGCTGTTATTAATTGCGACAACTCACCATTGACTAACAATGCCACCCCCACGCTATGGCTATGTGATTCTAGCACCACCTCATTACCCGACTTACCCTTTTCTTTGGTAGTCTTGGGCGCAAGCTCGGCTGAACCCAAAGCTGTTCCCACTAAGGGGTAACATGCCTCTAGCTTAATGGATTGCTGGGCAAAGGCGGCTTGCCATTTGCGCAACACGGCTTTGTTGATGCCTGCAGTCAACCAAGGAAAATTACCCGGCTCGAGATCGGCGCTAATTTTTAGGGTATGCCAATCGCATTTAATGTCGTCTTGCTCATCGGTAAACCAGTGCTGGCGTGCTACGGCAGTCTCTAGGCGATTGGGTGTAAGATGCCCACGCTCAATGGCAAGCTCGGCAATACGCTTGTATACCACTTCACGGTTTTTGCTCCTATCAAAGCCTATTTGTTCATCAAGCAACTTAGTCAATTGCTCAGGGGTTATAGAACGATTAGCAACCAGAACCTGCCCTAATAACAGCGTTTGTTTTTGCTGTTGCATTATCGGGTCTATTTCCCAACGCACAGCCTCTTCAAACTGCAATAGCGGCACTTTATGTTTATGCGGGATACGCAACATGAGCGGGCTTGTCACCACAGATGGTGTGAGCAAAATCGCATGCTTGCCTTTCCAACCTTTGAGCTTTGCTTTACGAGCAATTTCAGTAATGGCCGCAACAAAATCTGGTGCATCACTGTGCATGATTTCGGGCGACACCACCAGCTTGTCTTTCTTTTTCTCGATGACAGCAGCACGCAGCTCTGTTAAGCTGGCCTCGCACACCAATAAGCTGTTGATGTTATTAAAAGTTAATAGCTTAGTGAGGGTTTGTTCTAGGGACATTGCAACTTACTTTCTAAGGGAGGTTCCACTGCACGTTTACGGTGTTGGTGCTGGGTCTTAATTGAAAATAAAATGGGGTAGCATCGTTATTGGTGTTGCAGGTGCCTGAAGCTTCATCAAACACTTTATCGAATCCGTGTGTTGCTGGTGTTGCTGGAGGGGTTGACTCACAATAAACCACCGCGGCGAAGCGACCAATTGGTAGATCACTGACTGGCGAGATGGAAACACTTGCGCTTTTACTTGTGTTTAGAAAGCTAAATGCCACTGACGTCTGATCATTTAGCCCCGCATTTTCAATGTAATAAATGCGAATATATAAATTATTGACGTCAGCTGTAACGGGTTTATTTAATAACACATTTAATTGCAACGTGGCTTGAGTGTTTAGCCATTCGTTAGCCGCGACTATTGCTAAGGTACTGCTTTCAGGAAAATCAGCACGATAGTTATCAGCTGGTGGGGTAGCGTCTAGCACATTGCCAAAACCAAGGCTACGCACAAAAAAATCAGTGTGATTTGGCACCACTCCCGAAACAGAGACTTGCCAGCCAAAATTCAAACCATCTTCGATATCATCTGCCGTTGTCGCTGGGTTACCATCTACGGCTGAATTTTCCCAGCCATCACGGTATTGCGCACTACCAGCCGTGTAAAGGTATGGCCCACGCCAACCACCTGCAAGGTAAAAGCAGTCTGAATTTGGGGTTTGTGTAGAAACACACGTAGCGGTAGGAATTCTTGGGTAAAGCGGCTCATGCGCCCATTCGATCTGAGTGCCTATGGTTATCAATTCATTGATGTCTTGCGGCAAACGCCCCATATCTACCACATAACCACTCAGCTCTGGGTTGCCTGTAGCATCTATACTGCCATCACCTACTATCGCTTTGCGAATCGCATCCCAGCGCTTGGGGGTTTCTTGCACGCGTTGCCAATCGCCGTCGTCGGCCAGCATGGTAGCGGCACCTAGCGCCAATATACTTAACAAGCTAATGACCACTAAAATTTCGACAAGGGTAAAGCCTGCAAAGGGCAAAGGGCGCAATGTGCATGTGGTAGTTTGATTTTTCAGATTACTCAACGCGCTTTTAATCCCCAAATGTTTACAAAATAAGTTGTAAAAACTAATGATGGTTTTTATTGTAATTTAGCTTTAGATTGTACTATATTTAACGAGCATTCAACACCCTTGAAAGCCTTATTGCAAGCCATTTTTAAGATATTTTTATGCCTTATTTAACCTACAAAAAAAGCACAAAAACCGTTAAGTAAAACCACCTTTTTTAACTTAAAAATTAGCAGTTAGATAGATTTACTTAACGGGATTTTTACCCTACTTTTTGATTTAATTTATTTGATAATGCCGTGGTACTGTTGTTCTCTTTTCATCACACATTGCGGTTGGGGGGAAGGGGGCAATGCCTTACGACACTGCCCCACCCTTAATTACGTATGCTTAATTTGCATTAAGCTTGGTTAATTAATTAGCTAGGATCACGTGATGCAGCGATGTTTATATCGACAGTGTTACCCACTGTGTCTACAAAACCAATCAGTTTTGGACGTGGGAATAAGTCAGCTGTAGTAACGTTAACTGCAGTGCCATCAGTACGACCTAAGTGGAATAAACCAATGTAACGACCATAGTTTTGTGCTGGGTTTACATCATTGCTGGTGTAAGTTGGCGCAGCTGGAATTTGCACTGCTCCACGTGAAGTGCTTGATGCGGCATCACCACCAAAACCTAGAGCCAACACAAAATGGCAACGACCAGTACTTAATGCATCGTTGATTGCATTTTGACGGCTAGCCATAGCTAAAGAAGCACCAAGACCAGAGAATGTAGTACTTGCAGCTTGGCCATCCACTTGACATGCTGCGCCGCCATCTGATGTAGGTAAGATTGAAATAAAGCTATACTGATTACCACCTGCACCAATATCAGCGTAAGTAGTTTCTAACGCACTTGGGTTAGAGCCTTCGTTATGTGCTTTGCCTGGAGCAACAAGGCTAACATCAACATCAGCTGTGATGTGTTGAATTTCTTCCATGCCCCATACATCATCCACAATGTTTATGAAAGCTGAACGGAAACCAACAGATGTACCTGCTAAGTTTAAAGCGCCGAAAGTTGCTCGTGTTCCAGCTGGTAAGAAATCAGCACCACCTACTGCTGAAGCAACTTGCGGGTTAGACAAGTTATCCCATTGGTCTGGGTAAGCGCTAGTCACCGCACGGTATTGACGCACTGCACGGTCTAAAGTACCCGCGTTGAAAGCGGCTGCAGAAGCTTCTGCATTGTCGCCCACGCCATCATAGGCCACCAAGCCACCCACAGCTAAGATAGCGAGCAAGGTGATAACCACCAAGAGCTCAAGTAAAGTAAAACCTTTTTGTTTAATCATGATTAACTTCTCCATAAAATTATAAATTTGGTTGTGCGCAGTGAAATATGCTTTAAATAGCACGAGATAACTGTGACAGCCAAGCCAACTCCTGTACCTTGTGCGCAACATTGCGTATTACATGGCATGTAAGTAAATAGTATGGATGCTGGTTTGCAGCGCACTATATTCACAAACGCCATTCACACACTGTCAAGTAATCACACTCTCTAGTAATTACAAACTACTTAAGCGCGTTACCAAGCACTGCGCTCACTTGCCAATATGTTGCACATCTGGTTACAACTGGGAGGGAACAGGCTTCCCCGGCACACGCACCTTAAGCTGGTACTCGCCCTGTGTATGCTAATGTAGGTAATAGCAAATCTCGTGCCAGGTTGTTACTTTTGTATTTCAGGTTGTAATTATTTTGTAACATATTGGTTTTGTGATGTATTTTTAAAATGCTTGGCATTTTAACTTTGCAGACCAGTACGCCAAGGGCTGGCGCTAGTGGTTTATAAAAACCAAGTTGGTTGTTAAATTGGTTGTGCTGAACCACCAATGCAGCTGTGCAATACCACTTTGATGGTTGGCTGAAAATTAGCTAGACAACAATCTATCTACTTAGATACTGCTGAGTGGGCGTTGATTAAATTGAAGCGACTTACTGTCTAGCTTTGGTTCTTCAGGGCTTGAGTCCTCAGCATCGCGCAAAAATTCGATATGCTTCACTAAGTGAAAGAGCACAGGCTCACCATTGAGTGTGAGTCTAACCGTTACTTCCCAATATTTATCTATAGTAGCTGGGTGGCGCAGATACACTTTGTTTAAGTGTGTTTTGGCGGCCTCTAATTGCCCATCAAGCGCAAGCAAAGTAGCGTAGTTGTATGCTAATGCAGGTGTAACGTAGGCTTTGAGCAAGCGCTTGGTAACGGCGAGCTTGTCTTTTAGGCTATTTCTATCCGCTGGTAAGTTATTGAATAACAGATTATCTGCATACACAGCCAGCGGTGAAAAAGCACGAATGGGTTGCAGGTGCTTGTACATTAAATCAAAACGTTCTGCATTAAGCTTTACTTTTTGATTTTGATATAGCCAACTGTGAATCAAGCGGTAATCGTGCATAGTTTGCACCAAACTGCCCAGCCAAACCACTGCAAGTAAAGTAAGAATAAGCTGTGGACGATAGCGTGCGAGGTTGAGGGTGCGGATATCGCCCGCCCCCAATAGCAAGGCGGTAGGTGCAAGAAAATGCATGTACCATAAGGGGTATTCCAACATGGCATGGGTGCCGATGATGCATAACATGAGCCACCATAGCCAGCGCTCGGGCGTGATTGGGGCTGATTTAACACTCCACAAAAATGCCAACATGCACACAATCAATACTGCAGCGCCTAAGGTGCCTGTTTCTGCAAGGAATTGTAAAATGATGTTGTGGGCTTGCCCTGTGCTACCTGTTAATGTTGGTACACGATTGGCGTGGTTGAGATCATGCCCAGCCATTTGTCCAAAACCAGTACCTAACAGAGGATTGTCGGTATAGACATACCAGCTGGCTTGATATATTTGCAGACGTGCAGAATGTTTGGATTGTGCCAGCTCAACCAAGCGCTGGTTAGTGGTGGTGATAGGTTTGCTAGTGGGCAGATATGGCAACCCGATCTGGGTTAGATAAAACAACGCAGGTAGGAGCGCAAGCCATAGTAAGCGTTTAGGCGCTTGCGTTGATGTGGTTCTGGCTTGATTGTTTTTGCTTTGAAATTGGTGATAAGCCAAGGCAGTGAGGGCGATTAAGCTGATATACACCCAAGTTGAGCGCGAAGCAGTGAGCGCCAAGCCCGACAGTAACACGATGAATAATGGCCAAGCTAACCATGTTTTGAAGTTTTGTTTAACGAACAGATAGGCCAAGCTTGCAGTAGCGAGTGCAAACAAGGTAGCGAGATGGTTTTGTTGCCCCACATTAGCAATGGCACCACCTGGTTTACTATTCACAACCCAGCCACCTAAGTGAATATTCATGAGGTCTAAAGCAACTACAGCAGCGCTTACTCCACCAGAGATAAGTAAAGCAACCGCGATGACTTTAATGGTGTTATCAAACCCGACTGCTTGTTTGAGCATAGAACCTAGCAACATCATTAAGGCGGCTAACACAAAATATTGGGCCACTAATAAATAGTGCTGCCAGTAGGCAATGTCTAATACAACATATTGCACTGCCATGACGCCCAGCATAGCTATGGGCAAAACTATGATGGCGGGCGCTTGATACGCTGGCCAAGATGTTTGTTTAAGTAATGGTAAAAAGGCTAAAAATGCAAACAATGTAACAAGCCACTCCATGTAAAAAGTGGGAATTGGATTGGGGTGATATGGAAAAAAAAACGGAACCACTAACATCAACCCCAACATCAACAAACTGACCTTAGGTAATATCATCCTATTTACAATATGAGGAAACATTCAAACTCCTTGGTAATATGACCAAACTCATAAAAAACGCCTCCGCAAGGGAGACGTTAGAATAGCTAACTGAAAAGAGAAATTTAAGAAAAATATCAACGCTAACATTTCATTTTTTAATAATGCACATTTCATTCCAATTATTTAAAAATACAATAAATCAATAAGTTAATTGCTTTATTAGATATTATTATTCTAAAAATTGGCTGAAATAAACCACCAATATGTTGATTAACAGCCATTGTTAATGATTGCTTTGCTTAAACCCAGATTTTCCATTAGGCGATTTTTCATCTACTTGAATGTTAACTTGCCCATAAAATTTATACAAAAAATCCAGCCAACTGTGCGGCGTTAGCATTTCAAGTCCAAATGGAAAATCTGGGTTTCAGGTTTATTATTTTCGTTTAAGCGCACCCAAGAAAACCCTATTAAACCCAATAATCGAGAAACTAACAGAGGGAAATTTAAAATTGAATCAATGAGTAGCGTTGAGAAAATTGCCAAAAAAAACCATGCCTCTAAATTAAAGCGATGTAATTTTTACGTATGCATCTACAGTAGAACAACCATTTGGGTTATAGCTAAATCTTCATAATAAATATCCAATAAAATTGTTAAAAGGTATGCAATAAAAGAAAAAGGTCATCTTAACAAAAATGAGATGGCCTTCACAGAATTAAATAAATTGTGTGGTAATGAGCCCTATTGAGTTGGGATCGCCTTTAAGAATATAGAATGTGCAAAATTGACTTGCAATTTTTTAAGTGAAATTGCGGACGCAATTTACGACTAGCAACTTATGCGTAAATTTGTGGTGATAATTGCAACTTATGATGGTATGTAGATTGCAGTTTATAGTGTTGCATATGTTAGCAACATATATGATTTAACTTATAGTTAACTAGCATCTTATGGAGCCACCAAGAGTGGTTGTTGTATGTTGGACAATAAGCTGCAAGTTTTTTGACCATAAGTTACAAGTAATAAAAATCCCGTAAATAAACTGTTTATGGGATTTTTTATGGATGTATCAATTTAGAAGTATTTAGATTTTAATATTGCCAGTGACCGCGGACAACTCTCAGCGATGGCCAAACAAGCGCAAGAGGCCATGGGCACCGAGGATTTAACGGCATTAGCAGATCGGGATTATTTTAAAGGAGAAGAGATTCTTGCCTGTGATCAAGCTGGCATTGTTGCACTCGTCCCTAAGCCGCTGACTTCTAACAATCGTGCAGAAGGATTATTCGACAAGCAAGATTTCATCTATATGGCTGATCAAGATGAATACCGCTGTCATGCAGGTCAATCGCTGATTAAACGCTTCACCTCAATTGAACAAGGAAAGTTGCAGCATACCTACTGGAGTTCAGCTTGCAAACATTGTGCATTAAAACCAAGTGCACACATAGCACTGAGCGGCGTATTAAGCGCTAGGAACACGAAGAAGTACTGGATGCCATGCAATTACGCATGAAGGCAAAGCCTGATGCGATGTTACTTCGTAAACAAACCGTGGAACATCCTTTTGGCACGATCAAATCTTGGATGGGAGCTACGCATTTCCAGACAAGATCCCTAGAGAGAGTCAGTACCAAAATGAGTTTACATGTGCTGGCTTATAATCTGAAGGAGTGATTAAGATATTAGGGTTCCAACCTTAATGCACGCGATGCAGAGTGGATAAAGGGCTATCTAACGCGCCTGCTGAATCAAATCTACAATCATTAAGTCAGTTTGTTGAACCATATCAAAAAACCCGTTTGTTTAAATCCATTATAAACATTTTAGATGCCGAAAGCATGACATGATTTAAGCAACGGAATTGTGTTCATATTTTACAGACCATACTTTATTTTTGCGTTTTTACATAGCCTATTTATGTTGCTAACGGACGTTTTTGTCATGAAATATGGAAAGGTGACAGTGGGTCAGTTATTTGATGTTAGCTTCATGTAACACTGAAAATTTTCTCTTTTTATATTTAGTATTGGAATGCAAATGTTTAAAATTTTTATT
>JAUYAL010000012.1 GCA_030693535.1 Methylotenera sp. | reverse complement strand
TTGAGTACAAACCTCTGCGTATTATTGCTTAACGCAGACCCAGCACGTCCCGCATATCGAACAAACCGACATTTTTGTCCGCTAAAAATTTTGCGGCACGCAAGGCGCCTAGAGCAAATGTTGCCCTGCTGCTGGCTTTATGCGTCAACTCCACGCGCTCACCGATACCTGCAAACACCACTGTGTGGTCGCCGACTACATCACCGCCACGCAATGTGGCAAAGCCTATCTTTCCGGCCTCGCGCTCACCAGTAACTCCTTCACGTGCATAAATAGCGCAATCTTTAAGATCTTGACCAAGGCCTTGCGCGGCCGCTTCACCCAAACGCAATGCCGTGCCTGACGGCGCATCCACCTTGTGGCGATGATGCATTTCAACCACCTCGATATCATAACCATCGCTTAGCACTTTAGCGGCTTGCTCTACCAAGTTAATCAGCAAAGTGACCCCTACGCTCATATTAGGCGCAAAGACAATCGCAATATTTTTAGAGGCTACTTGAATTGCAAGCTTCTGCTCGGCAGAAAACCCTGTAGTGCCTATAATCATTTTGACATGATGCTTTTGGCAGGTTGCAAGGTATTGAATGCTGGCTTCTGGCCGGGTGAAATCTACCAATACATCGGCATTTTTTAACGCTTCATCAACATCAGCCACCACTTTAACACCCGACAACTTACCTAATTGCTCGCCAGCATCGCGACCTAACTGAAGATTGTCTTCGCGGTCTAGTGCGCCGTGCAACACCAGCTCGGGGTCTGCAAATACACACTCCAGCAATACGTGACCCATGCGACCAGAACAACCGGCAATAACTACTTTTAAAGAATTAACCATATTTTCAAAACCTATGCCTTAAAACAAACAACCTAAAAACAACCCGTTAAAAGATTAAAAACCTATCTTTTCCAGCATCCTGTCAAAAAAACTTGGCTCAGCTTCAGTCGGCAGGTCTTTCGGTTTAGGTGGCACTTTATTGCCGCCTCGGGGTGCTTCTGCAACGGGCTTAGTCACTGGCGCAACTTCTTCTGTCACATAAGTACGCAAATTTTTATCAAAGATCATACCAGATGGGGATTCGTAAACTGGCGCTTTAACCGGCGGTAACTCTACTACGGGCAAAGCTTCCAATGACTTTTCAGCCGCATTTAATTGGGCTGGGGTTGGCTGCGCAACAGGATCAGGTTCTAGAAGCGCAACCTCAGCTTTCTCCGCGTTTACTATAGCTGACGCTTCAATTGGCGTTACAGGCTGCGCGGCTTCTGTAACTGCAGGCACTACAACTGGCAAAGCTAAAATAGATTTAACCTCTTCTACCGGAGTCGTAACACTTTGCGCCACTGGTGTTTCCTTGTTTTTTTGTAAAGCTACTGCCCCAATCTTTGCCTTGGTAGCAGTCTCTTTTTCGGCAGCCTCTTTAGCTAACGCAGCTTCATCTTTTTCCCAGAACTTCAACTTGCTGATGATGCCTTTTTCAGCTGGTTTTTTATAAGGCTCAACTATACGTGTGCCCGTTTGCCCCTTGCTTTCATCGAGTTTAGACGGGTCACTGCCCGCAGGAATCACATCGCCGCGCACACCTTTTAAAAGCTCATTTTCAAAATCCAGAATCACACGGCGCTGTTCTGTGATTTTTCCGCCCTCGCGCATTTGGTAAACATAATCCCAACGGTTACCATGAAAACTATCTTGAATTAGCGGCGTACCCATAATAAAACGCACTTGTGACTTGGTCATGCCAGGGCGCAATTGCAACAGCATTTTAGACGTAACGACATTACCCTGCTGCACATCCAGCTTATAAGGCTTTACCGTTGGCAAAGCCGTACCGCACGCTGTAAACACCAATGCCGATAAAATTATAAGATAACGTAAAATATTGAAGTAACGCATATCATGACTTTAATTTGAATTGGCGTTAATATACCACGTAGCGTGCTAACCCAAAACATCCCCTTTTGTTAATTGTGAACAATCTAACATGCAAGATCAAAAAGACTTAAAAAACGCAGGGCTCAAAGCCACCTTACCTCGGCTTAAAGTGCTGAATTTATTTGAAAACAGCAAAGATAGGCATTTGTCCGCCGAAGACATCTACAAAATCATGATTAACTCTGGTGAAGATGTCGGACTGGCCACTGTTTATCGCGTACTCACACAGTTTGAGCAAGCCGGGTTGTTGATTCGCCATCACTTTGAAAGCGGTAAAGCCGTATTCGAGCTCAATAGTGGCGGTCATCATGACCATGTAGTCTGCATCAAATGTGGCCGGGTTGAAGAATTTTACGATGCGGAAATTGAAAAAAGACAAGAAGCCGCAGCTGCCAAACTAGGCTTTACCATGCAAGATCACTC
>JAUYAL010000004.1 GCA_030693535.1 Methylotenera sp. | reverse complement strand
ACCGCATACAAAATTCACAGCAGAAATCTACGTGTTAGGTAAAGATGAAGGTGGTCGTCACACGCCATTCTTTAACGGCTACCGTCCACAATTTTATTTCCGCACTACGGATGTAACAGGCGCAGTAGAGTTACCAGCAGGTACAGAAATGGTGATGCCAGGTGATAACGTATCAATCACAGTGACTTTAATCGCACCGATTGCGATGGAAGATGGTTTACGCTTCGCGATTCGTGAAGGTGGCCGTACTGTGGGTGCTGGAGTTGTGGCTAAAATCATCGAATAGATGATTGGTAGCATGAGGATTATTTAATAGTAATTTGTAGTTTCTTAAGCGGCAGAGTGAACTCTGCCGCTTCGCTCTTTGAAAAGCAGTAAATATGAAAGGCAGTAAAAAATGTCAACACAAAAAATTCGCATCCGTCTTAAAGCATTTGATTATCGTTTAATTGATCAGTCTGCTCAAGAAATCGTAGAAACTGCCAAACGTACAGGCGCAGTTGTAAAGGGCCCAGTGCCATTGCCAACACGCATTGAACGCTTTGATATTTTACGTTCACCGCATGTAAATAAAACTTCACGTGATCAGTTTGAGATTCGTACACACCAACGCCTGATGGATATTGTTGATCCAACAGATAAAACAGTTGATGCATTAATGAAGCTAGATTTGCCAGCTGGTGTTGATGTTGAAATCAAACTATAGTTTTTGTTTTAACAAGTTGTAAAGCAGTACTTGTAAAGAAATCTGGAGTTCGGTATAATCCGCGCTCTTTCACAGAAGTCGGTCAATTGTAATCGACTTTTTAACTAAATAATAAGGATACGATCATGAGCTTAGGGCTTATTGGTCGCAAGGTGGGTATGACCCGCGTGTTTACTGAGGATGGCGCAAGCGTCCCAGTAACCGTGTTGGAAGTTGTACCTAACCGTGTGACACAGATCAAGACGATCGCAAGCGATGGCTATACTGGCCTTCAAGTTGCTTACGGTACACGTCGTGCTAGCCGCATTAACAGTGCATTGACTGGGCATTATGCCAAGACAGGTTCTGCTGCAGGTGCTGGTATACATGAATTTCCAGTAACTGGTGATGTTTTAGCTAATTACACTGCAGGTGCAAATATCACTGTTGATATTTTTCAAGCAGGTCAAATAGTGGACGTGACTGGTATTTCTTTAGGTAAAGGCTTTGCTGGTGCCATTAAGCGCCATCACTTTAAGTCTAACCGTGCATCTCACGGTAACTCTAAATCACATAACGTACCTGGTTCTATTGGTATGGCGCAAGATCCAGGTCGAGTATTCCCTGGTAAGCGTATGCCTGGTCACTTAGGTGCTACTAAAGTCACTACACAAAACCTAGAAATCGTTCGTGTTGATGTTGAGCGTAACCTTTTGTTGATCAAAGGTGCAATCCCTGGTTCTAAAGGCGGCGATGTTGTTGTTCGTCCGGCTATTAAAGCTAAGCTTCAGAAGGGGATGAAATAATGGAATTAAAATTACAAGATAAAAATGGCAAGGCTGTTAAAAAAGGCGTAACTGTTTCTGAGGAAACTTTTGGTCGCGAATTTAACGAAGCCTTAGTGCATCAAGTGGTTGTAGCTTATATGGCTAATGCCCGTACAGCAACACGCGCACAAAAGGGTCGTGGTAATGTTGCGCATACTACGCATAAGCCATACGCACAAAAAGGGACGGGTAATGCACGTGCAGGTATGACGTCTAGCCCAATCTGGCGTGGAGGCGGTCGAGCATTCCCAAGTTCACCGCTTGAGAACTTCAGTCATAAAATTAACCGTAAGGCTTACCGTGCAGGTATGCAAACGATTCTATCTGAGTTGGTACGTCAAGACCGTTTGAATGTGGTTGAAGAGTTTGTTGTTGCAACACCTAAAACTAAAGCTTTTGCTGAAAAAATCAAGAATTTAGGTTATGAAGGCGGTGTTTTAGTGTTGACAGATAGCTTCGATGAAAATTTATATTTGTCATCGCGTAACCTCATTAATGTGATGGTTGTAGAAGCGCAATTTGCTGACCCAGTCAGTCTAGTGCGTTTCCCTAACGTGGTAGCTACAGTTGCTGCCGTGAAAAAACTTGAGGAGATGCTAGCATGATGAGCGCTATTACTAAAACTCAAGATCGTTTATTACAAGTAATTTTAGCTCCACAGATTACTGAAAAAGCGACTTATATTGCTGATAAGCATCAGCAAATTGCTTTTAAAGTGCGTACTGATGCAACTAAACTTGAAATCAAAGCTGCCGTTGAGTTGGTTTTTAAGGTTGAAGTTGAAAAGGTAGCTACGATTAATGTAGAAGGCAAAACAAAGCGCGCTGGCAAAGGTATGGGCAAGCGTAAAGACTGGAAAAAAGCTTATGTAAGCTTGAAGCCAGGTCAAGAAATTAACTTCGCAGCGGCCGAATAAGGAGAGATGAGATGGCATTAGTTAAAGTCAAGCCAACGTCCCCGGGTCGTCGTGGTGTAGTTAAGGTGGTAACACCTGACCTTTATAAAGGTAAACCACACGCACCGCTGTTGGAAAGTCAAAGCAGAAATGCAGGCCGTAATAATAATGGTCGCATTACAACCCGTCACCAAGGTGGTGGTCATAAGCAGCATTATCGTTTAATTGACTTCCGTCGTAATAAGATTGGTATTCCAGCAACAGTTGAACATATTGAATATGATCCAAACCGTACAGCACACATTGCTTTGCTTTGTTATGCTGATGGTGAGCGTCGTTACATTATTGCTCCACGTGGAGTAAGTGCTGGTATGCAATTAATTAGTGGTTCTGAAGCGCCTATTAAAGTAGGAAACGCAATGCCGCTTCGTAACATTCCAGTAGGTAGTACGATTCATTGTATCGAATTGCAACCAGGTAAGGGTGCACAAATTGCCCGTTCAGCAGGTACATCAGTACAATTGTTGGCGCGTGAAGGTGCTTATGCTCAATTACGTTTACGTTCAGGTGAAGTTCGCCGCGTGCATGTTGATTGTATGGCAACTTTAGGTGAAGTAGGTAATGAAGAGCATTCACTGCGTTCAATCGGTAAAGCTGGTGCTATGCGCTGGCGTGGTGTTCGCCCAACCGTTCGCGGTGTGGTAATGAACCCAGTTGATCACCCGCACGGTGGTGGTGAAGGCCGTACTGCAGCTGGTATGAATCCAGTGAGCCCATGGGGTGTTAAAACTAAGGGTTATCGTACACGTAGTAGTAAACGTACAGATAATATGCGTATTAGTCGTCGTCCGAGAGGCGTAAGGTAATTTATGGCACGTTCACTTAAAAAAGGTCCATTTATTGATGGTCATTTGGCTAAAAAAGTAGAAGTTGCGGCTGCAAGTCGCGATCGTAAACCAATTAAGACTTGGTCACGTCGTTCTACAATTTTCCCAGATTTTATTGGTCTTACTATTGCTATTCATAATGGTAAGCAACACATTCCAGTGTTGATTTCTGAAAACATGGTAGGTCACAAGCTCGGTGAATTTGCGTTAACACGTACATTCAAAGGTCATGCAGCCGACAAAAAAGCTAAGAAATAGGAGCTGATGATGCAAGTATCTGCAATATTAAAAGGCGTTCATCTTTCTCCGCAAAAGGCTAGATTGGTGGCTGACCTTGTTCGTGGTAAGAAAGTAGATCACGCACTCAACATCTTGATGTTTACACCTAAAAAAGGTGCTGAAATAATTAAGAAAGTGCTTGATTCAGCAATTGCTAACGCTGAACATAACAATGGCGCTGATATTGACGAATTGAAAGTAACTTCAATTTATGTTGATAAAGGCATTGTGCTTAAACGTATTCGTCCTCGTGCAAAAGGTCGCGCGGGTCGTATTACTAAACCAACCTGTCACATTCATGTGACAGTCGGAAATTAAGGGATAAAATATGGGTCAGAAAATTCATCCAATTGGTTTCCGTCTGAGTGTCCAAAAAAATTGGTCCTCACGTTGGTATGCCAACAGTAAGAACTTTCCTGCAATGTTACAAGGTGACATTAAAGTACGTGAGTTCTTAAACAAAAAATTAGCCAGTGCAGCGGTAAGCCGTATTTTGATTGAGCGTCCTGCAAAGAACGCAAAAATCACAATATACAGCGCCCGTCCTGGTGTGGTTATCGGTAAAAAAGGTGAGGACATTGAGTCTTTACGTGCTTCTTTACAAGGTTTAATGGGCGTGCCTGTTCACCTTAATATTGAGGAGGTGCGTAAGCCTGAAATTGATGCAACGTTGATTGCACAATCGATTGCTCAACAGCTTGAAAAACGTGTGATGTTCCGTCGTGCCATGAAGCGTGCTATGCAAAACGCAATGCGTCTTGGTGCTCAAGGAATTAAAATCATGAGTTCAGGTCGTTTGAATGGTATCGAAATTGCGCGTACTGAATGGTACCGTGAAGGTAGAGTGCCATTACATACATTGCGTGCAGACATTGATTACGGTGTTGCTGAGGCTTTAACAACCTACGGTATTATCGGTATTAAAGTTTGGGTTTTTAAAGGTGAAATTTTCGCGGGTAATACACCGACTCCTATTGGCGCTACTGCAGCACCAGTTGTTGAGCCAGAGAAAAAAGTAAGAAAGCCGAGGGCTAAAGATGCTACAACCGTCTAGACAAAAATATCGTAAGATGCAAAAAGGCCGTAACAAAGGCATTGCAACTACGGGTAATAAAGTAAGTTTTGGTGATTTTGGATTAAAAGCCATTGGTCGCGGTCGTTTAACTGCACGTCAAATTGAAGCGGCTCGCCGCGTGATGACGCGTCATATTAAACGTGGTGGTCGTGTGTGGATTCGTATATTCCCAGATCAACCAATTTCTAAAAAACCAGCTGAAGTACGTATGGGTAATGGTAAAGGTAGCACAGAGTTCTATGTTGCCCAAATTCAGCCAGGTAAAATGTTATATGAAATGGACGGCGTGAGTGAAGAGCTTGCGCGTGAAGCATTCCGTTTGGCAGCCGCTAAGTTGCCAATTGAAACGACATTCATGACACGTCAGATAGGGAGCTAGAAATGAAAGCAACCGATTTAAGAGCAAAAAGCGTTGAAGAGTTAAATACGGAGTTGATTGAATTGCGTCGTGCGCAATTTTCACTTCGTATGCAAGTGGCTACTCAACAATTATCTAAAGTAGATCAGCTAGGCAAAGTACGCAAAGATGTAGCGCGTGTAAAGCTTGTTTTGGCTGAGAAAGCGAAGCAGGCATAATGATGACTGAAACGACTAAAGTAGTGCGTAGCTTAACTGGCCGCGTAACAAGTGATAAAATGGATAAAACTGTTACGGTTCTTGTAGAGCGTAAAGTTAAACATCCTTTAATTGGTAAAGTGGTGCGTCAATCTAAAAAATTTCACGCGCATGATGAAACCAATAGCTGTAAAGAAGGCGATTTGGTGACTATAGTTGAAAGTCGCCCGTTGTCTAAAACTAAGGCTTGGGTTGTAAAGACAGCTTAAGTTTCAAATGTTACGCAATTATTAGTAATAGTAATTGCGTAATTAGGTATGACAAGTTATAATGTTTGGCTATTCAGGTGAGCGACCTATTTTCATAAATAGGTCATAAGCTCTCACCCCAATACTGACCGGGTCTATCGGCCGTGTTAACTGTAAATTTTATTTATAGTTAAAAATGGCTGGTGTTGGTTTTAACGGATTAAGTTGGAGTTTATCTCATGATTCAAATGCAATCTCGGCTAGAAGTTGCCGACAACACTGGTGCGCGCTCTGTGCAATGCATAAAAGTGTTAGGTGGTTCTAAGCGTCGTTATGCCGGTATCGGCGACATCATTAAGGTGAGCATCAAAGATGCTGCGCCACGTGGTCGCGTGAAAAAAGGCGAAGTATACAGTGCAGTTGTTGTGCGTACCGCTAAAGGTGTTCGTCGTCCAGACGGTTCTTTAGTTAAGTTCGACAGCAATGCTGCAGTTCTGTTAAACAATAAACTTGAACCGATTGGTACCCGTATATTTGGGCCAGTAACACGTGAATTGCGTACTGAAAAATTCATGAAAATCGTTTCATTAGCACCAGAAGTACTGTAGGAGCTCACATGAATAAAATTCGTAAGGGTGATTTGGTCATCCTAAATACCGGTAAAGATAAAGGTAAGCAAGGTGCAGTTATTGGTATTCTTGATTCTGGACATGTTGTTGTAGAGGGTCTTAACCTAGTTAAGAAGCATGCAAAAGCTAATCCTATGAAAGGTATCGCTGGCGGCATCATTGCTAAAGAAATGCCATTAGACATTTCAAATGTTGCTTTATTTAACAGTGCGACACAAAAAGGTGATCGCGTAGGCTTTAAGACATTAGATGATGGTCGCAAAATTCGCGTATTCAAATCTAATGGCGAAGCAGTGGACGCATAGGAAGAATTATGGCGCGCTTAAAAGATTTTTATAAAGACTCAGTAGTTAAATCTATGACTGAGCAATTTGGTTACACTTCAGTAATGCAGGTGCCTCGTATTGATAAAATCACTCTTAATATGGGTGTTGGCGAAGCGGTTGCAGATAAAAAGGTAATGGAACACGCTGTTGGCGATATGGAAAAAATTGCAGGTCAAAAAGCAATTATTACTAAAGCTAAAAAATCAGTGGCTGCATTTAAAATTCGCGATGACTATCCTGTTGGTTGTAAAGTTACTTTACGCCGTGAACGGATGTATGAGTTCTTGGATCGTTTGGTGACTGTTGCTATTCCACGTATTCGTGACTTTCGCGGTATTTCTGCTAAATCATTTGACGGTCGTGGTAATTACAACATGGGTGTTAAAGAGCAAATCATTTTCCCTGAAATTGAATACGATAAAATCGATGCAATTCGCGGGATGAATATCACTATTACAACTACTGCGAAAACGGATGAAGAGGCAAAAGCTTTGCTTGCTGCGTTTAGTTTTCCTTTCAGAGGTTAAGTTATGGCTAAAACCTGTATGACAGAACGCGAAATTAAACGTCGCTCAACTGTAAGTAAATTCGCTGTAAAACGTGCTGCACTAGAAGCGGCAATGAATGATGTTACTGCTACAGCAGAAAGTCGTTTTGAAGCGCGCATGAAATTTCAAGCGCTTCCACGCAACTCAAGCCCAGTACGTCTTCGTAATCGTTGTGCTTTAACTGGTCGCCCGCGTGGTGTGTTTAGTAAATTCGGTATTGGGCGTAGTAAATTGCGCGATTTAATGATGAGTGGCCAAGTGCCAGGCGTCACTAAAGCCAGCTGGTAATAGGAGGAATAGCTATGAGTATGAGTGATCCAATTGCCGACATGTTGACGCGCATTCGTAATGCGCAAATGGTCAATAAATCGGTTGTTACTATGCCGTCTTCAAATGTTAAGACTGCTATTGCAAGCGTGCTTAAAGAAGAAGGTTATGTAGAAGATTTTGCAGTGCAAACTGAAGGTAGTAAAGCTACTTTAACTATTAGCTTGAAATATTATGCGGGTCGCCCAGTGATTGAGCGTATTCAGCGTATTAGCAAACCAGGTTTGCGTGTATATAAAGGGTCTCAAGAGATTCCTAAAGTAATGAATGGCCTTGGTGTGACAATTATGTCTACATCTAAGGGTGTAATGACAGATCGTAAAGCTCAAGCTGCCGGTATCGGTGGTGAAGTGCTCTGCGTAGTGGCTTAAGGA
>JAUYAL010000079.1 GCA_030693535.1 Methylotenera sp. | reverse complement strand
TCTGCAATATCTAGCCCACTCACTACTTTAAGCCTTACCGCAACGCCACCCCAATAGCTCTTGTGCAAGCTACGAACTTGCTGCAATACACCGTCGATTCTGTAACGTATGCGTAAAAATGCAAACTCTGGCTCAAAGTGAATATCCGATGCGCCACGCTTAACAGCGTCCATCAGCAACGCGCCCACCAAACGCACTACGGGTTGCGTATATTCGTTACCGTCTGCGGCTAAACTTTGGTAATCAACTTCTCCGGTTTCAATTTCACGCAAAATGCCGTCAACCGAGAGTTCATAACCGTAAAATTGGTCAATAAATTCCTCTAGCTGCGCCTCAGCCGCCAGCACCGGTTTAAGCTGAATCTGCCCACCAAGCATGGCGCGCAATTGATCCAGCGCCACCACATTGAACATATCCGCCATGGCCACCACCATGGATTTAGTAGCTTCTTCATAGGCCACTGGCAACAAATGATAACGGCGCGAAAAATCTTGCGGCACCATCTGCAACGCTTCAATATCAGCCACCACCGTAGATAAATCAATACTTTCCGAACCGATAGTATGCGCAACGGTGTCGCGCACCATGGCCTCGGTCACAAAACCCAAACGTACCAGCTGACGACCCAAAGGCAAATCATTTTGCTCTTGCTCAATAAGCGCAATACGTAGCTGATCCTGACTGACCAGCCCCTGTTGTACCATCAACTCTCCAAGTCGGAGTTTACGTCGTTGTTCAAACATTATGTATTGCCTGATTTATCATTATTCCTGATTTACCATTATTTAAGTACCGTCATTTAATTTTTCTACTTTTGCCTTCAAGCTCCAGCCCCATTTCACTCAGAACTTTGCGATTTATCGCATTAGTTCTGTGGGGAAGCCAATTACTGGCTTAAGGGGTAGGAATGCTACTTTTAACTTCGTCTGTCTGCGCCTTTGTATCCTAACTTTTCACGTATGAATAACCAACTAAGGCCTTTACGGTCTTGGTTGTTACATTCCAGGGTGATTCCAAGAACCGGCACCCCTTAAAAAAATGGAAAGGAATGTTTGAATTACCTAAGTCCATTAATCCTTGCCTCCAACTGCGCCCTGTCAGGGCTTGACCCGCCTGAACCATTCAATAACTCCAGAGCACGCTGGTATTGCGCTAAAGCGAGGTTAGACTTACCTAGCTGATCTAAACTAATCGCTAAGTTAAACGCATAATCTGCGCTATTTGGTGCAAATCGGCTAGCATTAAAATAAGCTGCTTGTGCCGACGCCCATTGGTTTTGCTCGGCATACAAGTTGCCTAATGCCGCATATAAATTTGCAGATTCTGGCTGCTGTGCCAACAAATTTTTAATGCGGCTTTCCGAACCAACCACATCTGTATTGACCTGCAAACGAACCACCGCAGATTGTGCAATGGCATTTCTCGGCTCAATTCCCAATACTTCTTGATACCACCCGGCCGCGTCGGCATCGCGGCCTTGCCGTTGCGCAATGGCAGCCATCCCCAGCAAAGCATCCACATTGCGCACATCTCGCTGTAACACCTGCCGATATTGCTGTTGCGCACTCGCATCTTCACCCCGACTA
>JAUYAL010000045.1 GCA_030693535.1 Methylotenera sp. | reverse complement strand
T
The DNA here is from genome assembly GCA_030693535.1 of Methylotenera sp. Next base: position 1,524 of record JAUYAL010000045.1, on the reverse strand, counting down.
TTTTTAATTAAGGTATCTATGGCCTGGCTGTACGATGACCGATCAGGCAGTTTTCCTGCAAGCAAAGGGGCCAGTTGATCCAAAAATAATGAGCGTTTATATAGCACGCCAGCTTTAGCGCCTTTATGTTGCAGGAGTTTGAAGTAGGCGCTGATGGCTTCTTTTTCGCGTGAAGTATCCATTATTTTTGTTTTTCACCGATGTGTGTTGCACCGCGCTGCTTAGCTAAGGTGACTTGTTTTTGGCGCTCAATCAAACTAGCACGTTTTTCTGTCGACAACTTATCATAGCAGTAGGGGCAAGATACGCCAGCAGTATATTGCTCACTTTGCATTTCAGTTGGTGAGAGCGGATGACGACAGGCGTAGCATTGATCAAAATCACCCACTTCTAAATTGTGTTTAACGGCGACACGCTGGTCAAATACAAAACATTCTCCTTGCCATAAACTTTGTGCTTCTGGCACGGTTTCAAGATATTTCAAAATACCGCCTTGCAAGTGGAAAACCTCTTCAAACCCTTGATCCATCATGTAAGAAGAGGCTTTTTCGCAACGTATGCCGCCCGTACAAAACATGGCGACTTTTTTATGTTTAGTGGGATCAAAATGCTTGGCTACATATTCAGGAAACTCACGAAAAGTCGTTGTTTTAGGGTCAGCAGCGCCTTTAAATGTGCCAATATCTACTTCATAGTCATTACGGGTATCAATCAAAATGACGTCTGGGTCAGAAATGAGCGCATTCCAGTCTTCAGGCTTTACATAAGTGCCTACTTTTTTAGTTGGGCTTACGCCCGGAACGCCTAGCGTGACAATTTCTTTTTTAAGTTTTACCTTCATGCGGTAAAACGGATGCTCGTTGGCAAATGATTCTTTATGCTCTAGGTCGGAAAATTTATTGGCGAAGAGTGAGTCTGTGCGTAAAAAATTTAAAATGCGATGTATATCATCTGGCAAGCCGGCGATGGTGCCGTTGATGCCTTCTTCAGCCAGTAACAGCGTGCCTTTAATGTGGTTGCGTTGGCATGCATCAAGGATGGGTGCCTGCAGCGCTTGATAATCAGGCAGGCTGACAAACTTATATAAGGCGGTGGTTAGGTACTTTGGCATAGCAGTTACATTTAAATTGAATGCGCTATTCTAGCAGATGGTTTTATATGCAGATGATTTTATGGGTAGATGACTTTTGATTGCGGCCTCATCATTTGATTAAGAAATGTTATTAGTAACAGGGCTATAATGAATCAGACGTTCTTATGATCTAGGCTTAATATACTTGGGTAATTCAGTTGAAAATGGATAATGAAAAATAAAAAGCCGATGGCTCAAATACAAGTAGCAGATCAAATGCAAAAGTTTAACAGTGTGATATCGCTATTCAGTTTGATGGCACTGTGCGCGTTGATGAGTCTGGCTTCACCACCTGCTACGGCTTCGCCGTGGTTGATAGCAACCCCTGATGAGACTGCCTTCGCAGGCGCGCCCATTATGCTGGAAGTCGTTAGGCCTGTAGCGCAAGAGGA
>JAUYAL010000071.1 GCA_030693535.1 Methylotenera sp. | reverse complement strand
GCAATTATTCGGCAATATATCGAGCAACAACAAACACCGCATTGAACGGCTACGCCGTTCGCGCTTACATCCTCGCTCTTCGCACCAATCTTGCTGCTTCAGCAGCTTTAGATTGGTGGTGATGCCAGGAACTGGTAAAGGACGAGGTTTTACGCGCTATCTGATAAAAACAGCCGCTAAATGTTAGCGGATTTTTCACAAATACTGAGTTTGCCCTAATCGCCAACAGGTGAGCGTAAATAAGAAATGAATAACCATTTGATTTTAATAATTTAATCTAACTTCAATTCACGTCGCACTATTAAGCAAAGATGCGTATGCAATCTACACCAGAGCCACTGTAAAAGTCATCCAGCTCATTGTTGATAGCGTCACACAAGGTTGATGTAAGACAAACTCTTACACCGCAAATAGACTACGACCCATTGGTTGATCACGCTTTAAGCGTTACATTGCACAAACCCAATCGCAACACTGTTTTTTTAATAGAAACAACGAATTAGGAAGTGAAATGAATGTAAAAGATATGATGTCTGAAATAAAAGACGCAAATCTCAACTATTTGATGATGGCGAAGCAGCTGATTAGCGCAGATAAAGCGACCGCAATGTTCCTGCTGGGGGTGAGTAAAGAAATTGCGGATTTGCTGGATAGCTTAAGTAACGTTCAGGTGGTAAAGCTCAGCAGTACCAATATGATGCTTACCCGCTTTCGTTTTGATGACAGCGCGGTGCTTGGGATGCTAACCAATTATTCAAAAGAGCGCCAGCAGGCGCATTTACACACCTCTATTCTTTTAGCAAGTCAATCTGCTGAAGAAATTACCTAGTTAGATTTAGTATGAATATCAAGCAATTTTTTGGCATTAACTCTCGTGAGGCGCTCAAGCAGGTGCGCTTGGAGCTGGGTGAGGATGCCATTATCTTATCCAACCGTATAGTTGAGGGTGGGAACAAGATTACCGCGCTTAAAGAAGAGGATCTGGATGCGATTGTTGACAATGCCGCTATGGTGGAAGCTTCGTATCGTAGC
>JAUYAL010000065.1 GCA_030693535.1 Methylotenera sp. | reverse complement strand
AGGTCAGACTTGTACCATCGATTAAGCGTATTTACTGTGCATGTACCATCATTGCGTGAGTTGGGCGACGATAAACAATTGTTGCGTGAGCACTTTGTCGATTTTTACGCTAAACAGATTAGCAAGGTACCTTTCGCATTGGATGCTGATGCGCAGGCGCGCTGGCTGGAATATGATTTCCCAGGTAATGTGCGTGAGCTTAGAAACATAGTGATTCGTTTGATTGCTAAATATGCGGGCAAAACTATTAAAGAAAAAGACCTGGTTGCAGAGTTTGATTTAACGCAACCGGAGGCATCTGGTGACCAGTTCAACTTTAATGATGAAGCGGGCATGACCACGCAAGCGCAGCGCCATTTGCAACGTCAAGCGAATGTAAGTTTGGATGCAGTGCTTAAAACATGGGAGCGTGCATATATTGAAGCTGCGATGAAAATAACCCATGGCAATTTAAGCCAAGCAGCTAAATTGCTTAATGTTAATCGCACCACGTTGTATAGTCGCATGAACACGTCAGAAGATAGTTAATTAGGCGACTCCTTTGTATTACCCACATTTCGGCTTAAAACAGCCTCCATTCAAAATCACTCCGAATACGGATTTTTTCTTCTCGGGCGGTAATCGTGGCGCAGTATTAGATGCGCTGGTGTATGCCATCACCAATGGCGAAGGCATTATCAAAGTGGTGGGTGAAGTGGGTAGCGGTAAAACCATGCTTTGTCGCATGTTGCAAACTATCCTTCCAGAACAAATTGAAAGCATTTATTTAGCGAATCCAAGTGTGGCGCCAGAGGATGTATTGCATGCCATCGCCTTTGAGCTACAGCTAACATTACCCAAAAATGCAGATCGCCTAAAAGTGATGCAAGCATTGCAGGCGCACTTGTTAAGTCGTCACGCGCAGGGTCGTCAGGTAGTGATATTTGTAGAAGAAGCGCAAGGCATGCCGTTGGCAACGTTAGAAGAAATCAGGCTACTTTCAAACTTGGAAACCAAGCAGGATAAGTTGTTGCAAATTGTACTGTTTGGCCAACCGGAGCTGGATGACAACTTAAATCAAACTCATATTCGACAATTGCGTGAACGTATTACGCATAGCTTTCACCTAGGCCCTTTGCAAACCAAAGACATTGGCGAGTATCTAATCTTTCGTTTACGTGCGGCAGGCTATCACGGGCCGCATTTATTTTCTGAAGCTGCGATTAAAAAAATATCAAAAGCTGCGCAAGGTTTGGTGCGACGTGTGAACATCCTTGCAGACAAGGCCTTGCTAGCCGCTTTTGCGGATAATGTGTTTCAAGT
>JAUYAL010000064.1 GCA_030693535.1 Methylotenera sp. | reverse complement strand
ATTGGATATTTCCATTCTCATTAACAATTTAAAGACGGCCAGCGCAAGGAAAGCTAGAAATCGGTTTGAGGCACATCTTGTACAGTTCTATTACAAGCCGTTGTTTTGGCATCGGGCGTACTTCGTTGGTAGTGTAGGCGGCGCGACGCTAGAAACGGTGCGAGCTTACGTGGACGCACAAGGCACGATGGAGCATGCAAGAAAATCTGAAGCGAAAAAACTAAAATCAAAACAGCCCGCTTGACCCACCTCTTGCATCAAAACTGGTTCGGAATTCGGCTAAGAGGGGGATGCGCGGGCGAATGTTCAAAACAACTTTCAGAAAGATATGGTTAAAAAAACAAAAGCCAGCATGCTGGCTTTTTTACACTACATAATATAGGTAAATTCTAAAAAGGTATGTCGTCTTCAAAATCATCAAAGCCAGAGCCACCAGCGGTTGATTTAGCTGCTGACTGAGTAGGTGCATTCGCCTGTTTTGCCGAGGTTTGATTAGAAGTTTGGTTATAGTTATCATCACCGCCACTACTTTGATCCATGCCACCATCATAGCTTGCATTTGAACTACCACCTTCGCGGCCACCCAACATTTGCATTTGGTCAGCAATAATTTCTGTGGTGTAACGATCTTGCCCTTCTTTAGTTTGCCATTTACGCGTTTGCAACCGGCCTTCCACATAAACTGGGCGGCCTTTTTTAAGATATTCGCCTGCGATTTCTGCCAACTTGCGATACATCACAATGTTATGCCATTCGGTGCGCTCTTGTTTTGCACCTGCCTTATCTTTCCAACTATCAGTCGTCGCAATGCTAAAGTTACACACAGCCTCGCCATTTGGCATAAATCTAACCTCAGGGTCGCGACCTAAGTTGCCGACTAATATCACTTTATTAACTGATGCCATTTTTATTTCCCCAATAATTGATGCACTTGCGTTTGAAATTGGGAATCATCCCAACCTTGCATGGTATATATTTTTGTATCTAATTTTAATATAATTGTGCGCTCTTGTGGTAACACCACCGCCTCTACAACCCCAGCTAGTTTTGCAAGCTTGTTTCTAAGTATCTCTGCCGCAACACCTGTCAATTCGGCAGTATTTTCATCCAAGCTGTACATTTTAGTTCTTACAGCTGCTGGCGCTTGCATTGAATATGCCAATATTAGCCACAAAAGCATCATGACGCTACAAAAAATGAATACGCTAGAAAATCCTAATTTATGTGATAAATAACCACCTAATGCTCCGCCTACAAATATGCCCAATGACTGCGAAGTATTATAAACGCCCATCGCTGTGCCTTTAGCTGCGGCAGGTGCAATTTTACTAATAATAGAAGGTAAAGAAGCTTCCAGTATATTAAACGCAATAAAATAAAAAGTAAGTGAGGCGACTATTCCCCAAAAATGCTCGATTGAACTTGCAAACATTATCTGCGCAACGAACATAGTGGCTATTGCCCCAACAAACACCTCCTTCATTTTTGCTTGTTTTTCAGCATAAATAATTGCCGGCACCATAAAAACAAAAGAAGCTAACAACACAGGTAAATATATATGCCAATGCTGATTAACATCCATATGGCTTGATTTAGTAATTGCAAACGGGACAACAACAAACATCGCCATTTGTGCGGCATGCAGAGCAAATATGCCATAATTCAAGCGTAATAATTGCTTGTTTTCTAGTACATCTTTTAGTTTGGCTGGAGCAGCGCTTGCATCAGAGTGGTAGTGGCTGTGAATGGGGTCTGGCACTACAAATTTGACCACGGCAATAGCAGCCAGCGTTAATAAGCCTGTCATAGCAAAGATACCTGGCACACCTATCCACTGATTAAGTATGGGTCCGCCAACCAGCGAAACCGCAAATGCAACACCAATCGTTGCACCGATAGTTGCCATCGCCTTGGTACGATGCTCATCCCGCGTCAAATCAGCTAATAATGCGGTAACTACCGCAGAAACTGCCCCTGCACCTTGCAGTGCGCGGCCTAAAATAATGCCCTCAATATTCATTGCCAAGGCGGCTACCATGCTACCAATTGCAAAAATAGCAAGTCCTAAATAAATAACTGGCTTACGCCCATATTTATCTGAAGCCATACCAAAAGGCAGTTGAAATAAGGCTTGTGTTAAGCCGTATGCGCCTAATGCAAGCCCAATCATAAATGGGGTTGGATGTTCAGGGAAAGATGAAGCATAGATTGCGAAAATAGGCAAAATGGAAAACATGCCAAACATGCGAAGGCCATAAATAGAAGCCAAGCTAGTTGTGGCACGCATTTCTAGTGGCGTCATCTTTTCTGATGATAAATCTAATGACGACATTGTTTCAGATGCAATTTCTGTAAAAAGATCACCTGACTGGTTTTTTGATGCTGTCATGAAAATTTTAAGAGCTAATTTTATAAAAGTAGGTATATTAGCAGGTTGTCCTAAACTCTTGTAAAAGCATGATCGAATTCATCAAAATACGCGGTGCGCGAACGCACAATTTAAAAAACATTTCGCTGGATATTCCACGTAATCAGTTGGTTGTAATTACTGGTCTTTCGGGTTCAGGCAAGTCGTCGCTCGCGTTCGATACGTTATATGCAGAAGGCCAACGCCGCTACGTAGAATCACTTTCCGCCTACGCCAGACAATTTCTAGCGCGTATGGATAAACCCGACGTTGATTTGATTGAAGGTTTATCACCGGCTATTTCAATTGAGCAAAAATCCACTTCACATAATCCACGCTCAACTGTAGGCACTGTGACTGAGATTCATGATTACCTACGTTTGCTTTACGCACGTGCTGGCGACCCAGAATGCCCAGAACATGGCATAAAGTTAGAAGCACAAACCGTTAGCCAAATGGTTGATCACGTGTTAGCACTACCAGAAGAAACCAAGCTAATGATATTAGCGCCCGTGGTCAGCAACCGCAAGGGTGAGCAGTTAGATTTGTTTGAAGAACTGAAGGCACAAGGCTTTGTACGCCTTCGCATCGATGGCAAGATTTATGAAGTTGATGCACTACCATCATTGGCTAAAACAACCAAACATAGCGTGGATGTAGTGATTGACCGTATCAAGGTTAAACAAGACATGAAGCAGCGCATTGCAGAATCTTTTGAAACCGCGCTGCGCTTAGCCGAAGGCAAGGCGATTGCGGTTGAGATGGATAGCGATAAGGAACATCTATTTTCTGCCAAGTTTTCATGCCCCGTGTGTGACTACTCACTGGCAGAGTTAGAGCCGCGCCTATTTTCATTTAACAATCCAATGGGCGCTTGCCCAGTTTGTGACGGCTTAGGCAATATTAACTTTTTTGACCCTAAACGCGTCGTTGCATTCCCGCATTTATCATTAGCTGCTGGCGCCATTAAGGGCTGGGATAGACGTAATCAGTTTTACTTTCAAATGCTTTCAAGCTTGGCCACGCATTACAACTTCAACTTGGATACTGCATTTGAAAAACTTCCCGAGTATATTCAAAAGATATTACTCAATGGTAGTGGCAAAGAAGAAATGTCGTTTAAATATCTTAACGAGCGCGGCGTTTTCTTTGAAAAAACCCACAGCTTTGAGGGTATTTTAAACAATCTTAAACGTCGTTATCACGAAACCGATTCGCAAACCGTACGTGAAGAGTTGGCAAAATACTTGAACTCACAAAGCTGTCCAGATTGTGCTGGCACACGTTTACGCAAAGAAGCCCGCCATGTAAAAGTGGGCAATAAGAACATTCATGAAGTCTGTGAAGTGCCCTTAAAGTTAGCACTTACTTTCTTTGAATCAATCGAATTAACTGGTGCTAAGCTTGCTATTGCCGATAAGATTGTCAAGGAGATTAGCAACCGTCTTAAATTTTTAACGAATGTAGGCTTAGAATATTTATCGCTTTCACGCTCAGCGGAAACACTCTCTGGTGGTGAAGCACAGCGCATTCGCTTGGCGTCACAAATCGGTAGCGGCTTAACTGGCGTAATGTACGTGTTAGATGAGCCGTCAATTGGTTTGCATCAGCGCGACAACGACAGATTGCTGGAAACGCTTAAACGATTACGCGATATTGGTAATAGCGTGATAGTAGTTGAGCATGACCACGACGCGATTTTAGCGGCAGACTATGTGATAGATATTGGTCCAGGTGCGGGAGAACATGGCGGGCAAATTGTAGCAGAAGGCACGCCAGCGCAAGTTTTAGCGAACCCCAACTCACTCACTGGTGAGTATTTAAGCGGCAAAAAACAAATTGTTTATAATAAAAAACGTACCTCGCCTGACGCTACACGCTGGCTTAAATTAAGTAACGCTACGGGCAACAATCTAAAAGATGTCACACTCAAGTTACCAGTGGGTCTGCTTAGTTGCATCACAGGCGTGTCCGGTAGTGGAAAATCAACGCTCATTAATGACACGCTTTACCGCGTAGTTTCACAGCATTTATACGGTAGCAGTACAGAACCTGCGGCATTTGGCGAGATTGATGGCCTAGCGTTTTTTGATAAAGTTGTTGATGTGGATCAAAGCCCAATTGGCAGGACACCGCGCTCTAACCCAGCGACTTATACTGGCTTATTCACACCAATTCGTGACCTATTTGCTGGCGTACCAGAAAGTCGCGTTCGAGGTTATGGCCCAGGACGATATTCATTCAATGTCAAAGGTGGGCGCTGCGAAGCTTGTCAAGGTGATGGTGTATTGCGCGTTGAAATGCATTTTTTACCAGATGTCTATGTACCTTGCGACGTTTGTAAGGGTCACCGTTATAACCGCGAAACTTTAGAGATTCAATTCAAAGGTAAAAATATCCGCGAAGTTTTAGAAATGACGGTAGAACAAGCACATACATTCTTTAGTGCGCAACCCGTTATTTCACGCAAGCTTAAAACCTTATTGGATGTTGGTTTAGGCTACATCACACTAGGTCAAAGTGCTACAACGCTGTCTGGTGGTGAAGCGCAGCGAGTTAAACTAGCGCTTGAGCTGAGCAAACGTGATACTGGCCGCACGCTGTATATTTTAGATGAACCAACAACGGGGCTGCATTTTGCCGACATTCAATTATTGCTTGATGTGATTCATCGTCTACGCGATGCAGGCAACACGATTGTGATTATTGAACATAATCTGGACGTGATTAAAACTGCGGATTGGATTGTGGATATGGGTCCTGAAGGTGGTGATGGAGGTGGGATGATTATTGCAGAAGGCACACCAGAACAGGTGGCTTTAAGTTCTGAAAGTTACACAGCTAAGTATCTTAAAGCGATGCTGTAATTTAGGTTACGGCACTTCTGCAAAGCGCATTCTTGCTTGAATGGTGGCTGTTCTGCGGCTTAAGTACTTAGTTGATTTATGTTTATCGTAAAAACGGGGATTTGGAATCATAGCGGCTAATCTGGCTGCTTGCCCGCTACTTAACTTAGATGCGCTAATTTTGTAATAATGTCTTGACGCAGCTTCCGCACCAAACACACCATTTCCCCACTCAATCACATTTAGATAAATTTCTAGAATTCTGCGTTTACTTAATATATTTTCCAGCATCACGGTAATCAGCGCTTCTTCACCTTTGCGCCATGGTGTGCGCTTAGTAGATAAAAATAAATTCTTAGCAAGCTGCTGACTAATGGTAGAACCACCCGCAACAATCTTTCCCTTTTTCAGGTTTTTCTTGTAGGCTTTTTGTATGCCTTCCCAGTCAAATCCTTCGTGATCAACAAACTTGGCATCCTCGCTGGCAATCACTGCACGTTTCAGATTGTTGGAAATTTTAGAATAATCCACCCATTTATGTTTTAACTCTGCGTCGGGCTTGGTTTCTTGAATAACATCCAATCGGTCTTCCATAAAGGCGCTAGACGATGGATTGAAATTGATCCACCATAAAATATGTAAAAAAATCCAAAATTGGTATAAAAAGAGAAACATAAAAATCAATACTAAGCCACGCGTAAAATAACCCCCGAAGCCTAATGGAACAGCGTCTTGCTTATTATTAAGTAGCCAATTTTTCATTATTTTGTTTTTATCTATGCCGAAATATTTAAGCCAAATTTCTAATCTCTTGAATGACACTCTGCGTCTTTGGTCTCACTCCGCGCCACAAGTAAAAAGCCTCCGCCGCTTGCTCTACCAGCATCCCAAGGCCGTCTGCAACTTGTGCGCCATTTTCTTTAGCCTGCTTCATAAATGGTGTCACTCTGCCATACATCATGTCGTAAGCGAGGCACCCTTTAGCAAAGATAGTGTTAGGGATAGGTAAGGCTGCGTCGGTTAAGCCAATTGAAGTTGCGTTGATGACTAGATCGAATTCACAGCCTTCTAAATCTTCAAACTTTATAGCCTCACATATTGTTGTACATTGGCTAGTCTCAATTAATTCAGAGAGTAATTGCACTGCGACCTCCGCTTTCGCGAAATCACGATTTGAGATAGTAAGTTTCATAGGATTTTGATTAACTAAAGGCTGCAAAACTCCAAAAGCCGCACCACCACTACCCAACACAAGTACCTTTTTATTTCGAATACTAAACTCAAAATTCTTTGTTACATCATTTACTAAACCAATGCCGTCAGTGTTGTCTCCAATTAAATTAGGATTCAACAAAATAGTATTAACTGCCCGAGCCCTGTCTGCTAATGGATTAAGCACGCCATTTGCAAAAACAAATTTTAAAGCCTCAAACTTAAACGGCACCGTGACATTTATACCTTTGTAGCCTTTTTCTATTAAGTCTCGAACCTTATCCTCAAAACCATCAAGTGGTACCAAGATGCGTTCATAGCTCATGTCCTGATTGGTTTGTTTTGCAAATGCCTCATGTATCAGTGGCGATTTGCTATGTGCAATAGGATTGCCTATGACGGCGTACTTATCCGTCATTAGTTAGCCCAAGGTAAACCAGCACACTTCCAACCGTTTATCATTGTGCGTTGCTTAAGTTCATTTGCTTCACCTTCAAAGCCTTCCAGCATATTGTATGCATTAGCAAAACCTAGCTGCTGTGCTACAACTGCAGCATTATGTGAGCGTCCGCCTGTTCGACACATTAATATTAGTGTCAATTTTTTATCTACTTTTTCAGACAATTGCTTAGCGAAGTCTTCATTTTTTACCATACCAGGATAAAAGGCCCATTCAATATTTAATGCATTAGGAATGCGCCCAGCCAACTCCAACTCTGCCTGTGAACGCACATCAACCAATACTACTTCTGGATTTTCTTGTAAACAATCAAAAGCTTCTCGTGGTGTCATCGCGCCAGCATAGGGCCAACCATTTTCTACACTGCGTTTTTGTGCTAACTTCAAAATTTCATGCTGATTGCTCATCATTTCACCTTAATCAATATTGATAAACTAATTTAAAGAATTTACAGAAAAATGCCATTTAAATCTTTTGATAAATTATAGTCGCAAATTCACTAAATAATTATGCACTATAGCTGGTAAATTTACGCACTTTAATAGTGCATAAATTTAACTTACCGCACTAATGCGGTGCAAAGTAATAGGCTGTAATTTACAGCACTGTCAAAATAGCCGTAGTTTAGTCTTTTCAAAATGGCACGTTTCCTGCTAGTCTTATGAGTTGAATATTCTTACGTTTTTTTATTAAAAAGTTTGATTTAAATATTTTATCTTAACCCAAACCACACTTAGGAGATTTTGATGTCAGTGGCTAATGTAATGAAAATGGTAAAAGAAAACGACATTAAATTTGTTGATTTTCGTTTTACAGATACGCGAGGTAAAGAACAACACGTTACTGTGCCTGTTTCTCACTTTGATGAAGCTAAATTTACTGAAGGTCACGCTTTTGATGGATCTTCAATTGCTGGCTGGAAAGGCATTCAAGCGTCTGATATGCAATTAATGCCAGATTCAACTACTGCAAACATCGATCCATTTATGGATGAGCCAACTCTTATTTTAACTTGCGATGTAGTAGACCCAACGGATGGCAAAGGTTATGAGCGTGATCCACGTTCATTAGCAAAACGTGCTGAAGCTTATTTAAAATCAACTGGTTTAGGTGACACCGCTTACTTTGGCCCAGAACCTGAGTTCTTCATTTTTGACAGCATTCAATGGGATGTTTCAATGAGCGGTTGCTCTGTTCGAATTAACTCAGAAGAGGGCGCATGGGCGTCAGGTGAGAAATTTGAAGGCGGCAACACTGGCCACCGCCCTGGCGTTAAAGGTGGTTATTTCCCAGTACCTCCAGTCGATTCTTTACAAGACATTCGTTCAGCAATGTGCATCACATTAGAAGCGATGGGAGTGCCTGTTGAAGTGCATCACCATGAAGTAGCAACTGCTGGCCAATGTGAGATTGGCACTAGATTCAGTACTTTAACGCAACGCGCTGACTGGACACAAATTCAAAAATACGTGATTTTGAACACAGCCCACGCTTACGGTAAAACAGCGACATTCATGCCAAAACCATTCGCAGGTGATAACGGTTCAGGTATGCACGTTCACCAATCTGTTTGGAAAGATGGCAAAAACTTGTTTGCAGGCAATGGTTATGCGGGTTTAAGCGAATTTGCGCTTTACTACATCGGTGGCATTATCAAACATGCACGCGCTTTGAACGCGATTACTAACCCTGGCACTAACTCTTATAAACGCTTGGTTCCTCACTTTGAGGCGCCAGTTAAATTGGCTTACTCAGCTAAAAATCGTTCAGCTTCCATCCGTATTCCTTTTGTGCATTCTGACAAAGGTCGCCGTGTTGAAGCGCGCTTCCCAGATCCAATCGCTAACCCATACCTGGCTTTCTCAGCCTTGTTGATGGCTGGTTTAGATGGCGTACAAAACAAAATTCATCCAGGTGAGCCAGCAACAAAAGATTTGTACCATCTTCCGGCTGAAGAAGATGCATTAATCCCAACTGTTTGTGCTTCATTAGACGAGGCACTTGATGCTTTAGATAAAGACCGTGAGTTCTTAACTCGTGGTGGCGTATTTACTGATGATTGGATTGATGCTTACATCAGCCTAAAAATGGAAGAAGTTAACAAAATGCGTATGACGCCACACCCAGCTGAGTTTGGTTTGTACTACTCATGCTAATTTGCAATAAATAGTAACAAGTAAAAGGGGCGAGCAATCGCCCCTTTTTTTGTCTACGTCAACTTCATCTTAATGCAATGCGTTGTCTAACTACATTGCCTTAGTTGGCTAACTCTACTAAACTACTATTATGAAAAATAATTCATCATTACCAAAATCATTATTAGCGCTGGCTATTATTGCGTTTTCTAATAATACCTTTGCTGAAATATATAAGCGCGTAGATGCTGATGGGCGCATTACCTACTCTAATATTAAAACAAAAGGTGCCTCGCGCTTAGAATTTGATCCAGATGCCAATGTCATTTCTAACGAGAGAGACAGACGCAATAGTGACGGAGGGAGCAACAAGCGCACTGCTACCCCAGATAGCTTCCCCAAGGTCGATAAAGATACGCAAAATCAACGTGATAGTAAACGTCAAGATATTTTGCAAAGTGAGCTAGATTCTGAAAAAGTTGCTTTAGAAGCGGCTAAAAAGGCCTTAGCTGAGGGCGCAGCGAAACCTGAAATTTACCAGAGAAAAAATGCTAATGGCAGTACGTCCACCTTTCGCAACGTCGCTAAATTCGACGAAAAAATAAAAAATCTGCAAGCGGATGTTGATAGCCACGAAAATAATATCAAATTATTGCAAAAAGAGCTTGATGCACTTCGCTGATATCTGAATGTAATAGCTCAAACTCCTATTTACCGCTTTTTTATATCAAAAAAACATCCGTATTAACCATATTAACCAACTAAATTTAACCATCTCTTTAAGTTGGTCTAGCTTTTGCTTTAATCATAGTATTATCATTAATTATGCTTAATTTAATACTGACATGGTTCAACCAACACCAAATCATTTTTCTGGTCTAGAGTTTCTAGCTACTGCGATTATCTTGCTCGATGATAACCGTCGCGTGGTTTACATTAATCCTGGTGCCGAAATTATTTTTGCATTTAGTGCCAAACATGTAGCTGGCATGAAAATTGAAGAAGTTTTTCCTGATTGCGAGATTTTAATGCTCGCTGTTAAAAGCGCCTCATTGCAAAAAAGTCCATTCCGTGAGCATGAGTTTGTTATCAGCACACATAGGCACCAATCTTTTGCTGTCACCTGTACAGCCACACCAATTGACTCACCCAATGCTTCTTTAATTTTAGAATTTCAGCAAATGGATGCGCAGTTGCGCATTGCTCGTGAAGAGCGCATGCTGATACAGCAACAAGCCAATGCGGAATTACTGCGCAATCTTGCCCATGAGATACGCAACCCGCTTGGTGGTTTACGTGGTGCAGCACAGTTACTAGAACATGAATTGCCCTCACCAACTCTGCGCGAATACACCCAAGTGATAATTAAAGAAGCTGATCGCTTGCAGTCTCTCATGGACAGATTGCTCATACCGCATCGCGCACCAAAATATCAGCCTACTAATATTCATGAAGTGCTTGAACGTGTACGTAGCCTATTACTCGCAGAATCACCGCAAGCAGTGCTGATTAAACGTGATTATGATTTAAGCTTGCCTGAATTAATTGGAGACCGTGAAAAACTGATACAAGCTGTATTGAACATCGCGCGTAATGCAGTTCAAGCAATGCAAGCCAACCGCACACCAAACAGCCAAATCATATTTAAAACCCGTGCGGAGCGTCAAGTAACCTTGGCTAGAAAACGCTATCGCGTGGCCATTAAATTAGAAATTACCGATAATGGCCCAGGTATTCCAGCAAATATTCGTGAGCGTATTTTTTACCCATTAGTGTCGGGTAGTGAAGGTGGCACGGGGCTAGGCCTGACTTTAGCGCAAACGTTTATTACCCAGCATCACGGTATGATTGAATGTGACAGTAAACCGGGTAGCACTTGCTTTACGATTTTGTTACCCATTGAAACATCAGCAATAAAACCTACCGTGATTAAACAATAATCTTTCACGGTCGAAGAACCAGAATATAAATTATATAATTAGGAATGCTATGAAGCCAATTTGGATTATTGATGACGACAAATCAATTCGCTGGGTGTTTGAAAAAGCATTGTCGCGCACAGATCTCGATTTTAAAACATTTGCCTCCGTACCAGAGGCACTAAATGCACTAGACCACGAACAGCCTCAAGTCGTGGTCAGTGACATTCGTATGCCTAATGGCTCTGGCTTGGATTTTTTATCTGAAATTAAACAACGATACCCTGATATACCTGTCATTATAATGACCGCTTATTCAGATCTAGAAAGTGCGGTGGCGGCTTTTCAAGGTGGTGCTTTCGAGTATCTTGCCAAGCCATTTGATGTTGACCAAGCCATTGATGTAATTAAACGTGCAGTAGAAGAAAGCACTCGGCAATACACAGAAAAAGTTATTGTTGAAGAAACACCTGAAATAATTGGTCAAGCACCTGCCATGCAAGAGGTTTTTAGAGCTATAGGCCGCTTAAGTCGCTCACATGCAACTGTTCTTATCAACGGTGAATCTGGCAGCGGCAAGGAGCTTGTAGCAAGCGCCTTGCACCGTCATAGTCCGCGAGGCGACAAACCTTTTATTGCCATTAATACTGCTGCTATTCCAAAAGATTTACTTGAATCTGAATTATTTGGCCATGAACGTGGTGCTTTTACTGGCGCACAAGCAGCAAGGCGTGGTCGCTTTGAGCAAGCTGATACAGGCACTCTATTTTTAGACGAAATTGGCGACATGCCAGCCGACTTGCAAACTAGGTTACTACGTGTTCTGAGTGACGGCCAGTTTTACCGTGTTGGTGGCCACCAACCAATTAAAGTGAATGTGCGCATTATTGCAGCTACTCACCAAGACTTGGAAGAGCGCGTGAAGCTTGGCTTGTTTCGTGAAGATTTATTTCATCGTCTTAACGTGATTCGCCTACGCCTACCTGCCCTGCGCGAACGTCGTGAAGACATTCCATTATTAATCAAACACTTTTTGCAGCACAGCGCCACTGAGCTTGGAGTTGAAACCAAGCAACCTTCGACTGCGGCACTCAAGTATCTAAGCGCGGTCAACTGGAGTGGCAACGTTCGCCAACTAGAGAATGTCTGTCACTGGCTCACGGTGATGGCACCAGGACAAAATATCGATATTGCGGATTTACCGCCAGAGTTAAAAGATGATAGCAGCAAATCAAGCACCGCAATTTCATGGCAAGAAGCACTCGCAACTGAAGTGACAGATGCGCTTAACCGTGGTGAGCAGAACGTATTAGAAACACGCACTCAGATTTTTGAGAAAATTTTAATTGTGAAAGCTCTAGAACACACGCATGGGCGCCGTATTGAAGCTGCAAATCAACTAGGTATGGGGCGTAATACACTTACACGAAAGATTCAGGAGTTGGGTATAGAAGAGTAATGTTAGAAGGGCGCCCCGATAACACCCCTCAAAATGCTCTGCTTTTCACGGCAGGCTGCCGCACCAACAGAGGACCTTTCAAGCGCTTCAGCACTTAGAGTATCGGCGTGCCTGTTGTATAACATCAGTCTTTAAGTACTAAGCGACTAACCTAGACTACTCACTACGAAAAGGAATCAAGCCTGTAGCAACTGCATCTAAAATAACCATTTGAACTATAATCCCATCAACCGCACAAATAACGTTCACATTCCAGCCTTGATTAAGTCCATAATAATTTCTTCAATAATGTCGCGTTCAACCAACGAAATTTTGCACGGTGACTCCATCTAACTTTTAACAGAAATCTATTGCTATACATCGGCTATCCATACTCTAATATTGTAAGGGTATGAAAATTTAGCATATATATATTTAGAACCAAAAAAAACGGCAACCGAAGTTGCCGTTTTTAATCTATAACTTTAATTGCACTGACTTACGTCAGCCTTATCCTAGAAGAATAAGATTGCACCTAAAGAAACTGTTTTTGCTTTAGCTTGTGCGCTAGCACCAACAACATTGTCACGATCGCGCTCTGATACAGCATACTCAGCCACTAAGTTTAAATGTTTTGTCAATGGGTGGTAAGCACCAACTACCCACATACTATCTTCAACATCATTAAATGCATCACCTGAGTTACCATCTAATGTTGACTCACCATATGAAGCACCCAATTTAGTACCTACACCTGGAAGTGTGTATGTACCTTGTAGGTACCATTGGTCTGAATCACGTGATTTACCAGCAGCATCAAAACCACCAACTAATTGACCTGTTTGACCAATACCGTCACCGTCACCGTAGTAAGCTGTTAAACCAAAACCAGCAACGTTTACGTTAACACCGATATCAAATGCAGTTGCACTGTCATCGCCACCAACAGTTAATGTATCAACATCTTGTGAAATACCAGAAACCCATACTTTACCAGCTACATCACCAGCCCAAGCATAGCTTGCTTTACCTTCGTAAGCTGATTCTGAACCACTACGACCAGTACTACCAACACCGCCGAAACCGCCAATTTGTGCATTCCAGCCTTGTGTTACACCAACTGTAAAGCTGAAGCCATTCCAGTTTGGTGATGAGTAAGCAACTTGTGATTTCCAGTCAGCGTACATGAAACCTGTACCGATACGACCTAATGTAGTTGTGTTACCAGCTAAGTTACCTGCACCAGCACCAACACCTAACAATGTCATGTCGTTAAGAATAGCATCAGAAGCATAGATACCTAAATCACGACCTAATTTGATAGAACCCCATGAAGCATCACCGAATGTCAAGAATGCTTGACGGTTTTCATTACCGCCTTGATCTGCGTTAGCACCTTGTACAAGTGATTGTGTTGTTGAAGCACCTGGTTGAATGCTGATTGTGAAAGCAACATCCAAGTCATTTTGACGTGTTTTACCAGATACTGATAAATAGTTTGGTAACAGACCAGTAGTGATGTTGTTTGTCGAATCTTGATTACCGTTGCCTAAACCTAAAGCACCAGTGCCAGCACCAGTGTCACCACTGTATGATGTTGTTGTGTAGTAAGCGTTTACAACACCACCGATATCTAAAGTCCAATCACCAGCTGGAATCATGATGCCAGCTGATGCGCTTGATGCTGTAGCTAATAAAGCTGAAGCAACTGCTAATTTAATTGTTTTATTCATATAAATCTCCTAAAAGTTTATTGCTATTTGTGTTTCTAAATTACCTTACCATTACCTTGTTATTTCTAACGAGAGTAGTTCGGTAAGAGAGTTTGCAAACTCTCTTAATGAATAGTCATTAAGAAGGTAAATGAGAGTATGCCCTAAACGAATAATGCGAAACAACTATTAATTGGTATTTTTGTCACAATTACTTACATTTGTTGTAAATATGCAACATTTGGATTTATATATTTAACTACAGAAATCCTTAAAGATACTCTTCTACCGTAAATAGTTTTCTATGCTCTCTAATTGCAAAGCGGTCTGTCATCCCTGCAATGTAATCTGCCACGGCTCGCGGTTTATCGATTTCTGCATATGCTTGAAATTCATTCGGCAATAACCCTGTGTTTTCAAAGAATACGGTAAACAGCTCGCGCACAATACGAGCAGCTTTTGCGCTCATCCGGTTGACTTTGTAATGATTATATAAATTTTTGCGTAAAAACTGCTTGAGCTTTTGGTTTTTTTCGGCGATTTCAGTGCTAAAGCTTATTAATTGCGGTAGCTGGCGTATATCATCAATACTTTTGGGCTGGTGTTGCTGAATATTTTTTAAGCTATTTGTACATATATCCAATACAAGGGTATTAATCATACGGCGAACTGTTTCGTGTATTAAACGCTTCTGCTCTAGCTTTGGATGCTTAGCTTTAACTATAGTCAGATTCTGCTCAAACAGTTCTACTTTAGCTAGTTGTTCTGTGGTGATTAAGCCAGAACGCAAGCCGTCATCAATATCGTGATTGTTGTAGGCAATCTCATCTGCATAATTGGTTAATTGCGCCTCTAAGCTCGGGCTAGTTTTATTTATAAAGCGCTGACCGACATCACCTAACAATTTTGCATTTTTAGTAGAGCAATGTTTCAGTATGCCTTCACGCACCTCAAACGTAAGGTTTAGGCCATCAAAATCGGCATAGCGTAGCTCTAACTTTTCTACAACACGTAATGATTGTAGATTGTGCTCAAACCCGCCAAAATCGCGCATACATTCATTGAGTGCATCTTGCCCAGCATGGCCAAATGGCGTGTGACCTAAATCATGGGCCAACGCTATAGCTTCTGTTAGATCCTCATGCAGATTAAGTGTGCGCGCAATACCACGTGCCATTTGTGCTACTTCTAAACTATGTGTTAAACGAGTTCTGAATAAATCACCTTCGTGGTTTACAAATACCTGCGTTTTATATTCTAATCGCCGAAATGCTGTAGAGTGAATGATTCGGTCACGGTCGCGTTGAAACGCATTACGGGTTTCAGAAGGCGGCTCGTCAAATTGGCGACCTATCGATAACGCAGGGTTGGATGCGTAGGGGGCGAGTGGGTTCATAAAAGCTCTTTAATTTACCAACTATTATATCCTCACCTTTTTAAGGGGAGAGCTAGTTTGGTGGTAGAAGCCTTACCTATCATGCACTCTAACACCATCTTAACCTTCCCCCTACTAGGGTGAAAGAACTTATTTATTGTTGTCAGGTTAGATTCGTTTGTCATAATGCCAAAGTCTCTTTTAGCTTTACAACGTCGTAATTACTGGTAATCACTGACTTACCTATACCTTGCTGCAATATCAACCTTATTTTTCCATTCTCTACTTTTTTATCTAAACCCATTAAGTCTAAGTATTTTTCTGCGCCAAGGTTTGGTGGCACAGTTGGTAAATTGGCGGCTTCGAAACTATGTTTTATTCGCGCTACTTGTGCGCCATTTAACCAGCCCATGCGCTGAGATAAATCTGCGGCCATCATCGTGCCAGCGGCTACCGCTTCACCATGCAACCAAACGCCATAGCCCATCGCATTTTCAATTGCGTGTCCGAATGTATGACCTAAATTGAGTAAGGCGCGCTCGCCTTGCTCATGCTCGTCTTTGGCAACAACGTCTGCTTTATTTTGGCATGACCGATATATAGCATAGCTCAGCACCTGTTCATTTAACTGCATTAAACTTGCCATGTTAGTTTCTAGCCAATCAAAAAAATCAGCATCACGAATTAAGCCATATTTAATTACCTCTGCCACACCTGCAGAAAACTCACGTGCGGGCAAGGTTTGTAGCGTATCAATATCAGCCAACACTAATTGTGGCTGGTAAAAAGCACCAATCATATTTTTACCCAGTGGGTGATTGATGCCAGTTTTACCACCAACAGATGAATCAACCTGAGAAAGAAGTGTTGTGGGAATTTGAATAAAAGGTACACCACGCAAATAAGTTGCAGCCGCATAGCCAGTTAAATCGCCTATCACGCCACCGCCAAGGGCAATCAGGGTTGTGCTTCGCTCACAACGGTGCTGCAAAAGCACATCGTATATTGTATTCAGTGTTTCAGAGTTTTTAAAAGCCTCGCCATCTGGCAATATAATTGAAATAACTGTCACGCCAACTGACTCCAACGTCAGCCTTAGCTTCTCTAGATATAGTGGCGCCACTGTTGTGTTTGTAACGACGGCAACATGCTTACGCTTGAGATGTGGCAATATTAGGCTTGCGTCTGATATAAGATTACTGCCAATATGTATTGGGTAGCTTCTGCTGGCTAACTCTACTTTGAGTGTTTGCATTTGAATAATCGACTTCATTTTTATTAATTAAACTTGGGCTATAGTTATATTGTTTTTAGCTAGACTTCGCCACTTGAATTATCTTTCGAATTTTCATTTTTTGCACCTGATTCTGCATGGTCAATTTTTAACAATTGTTCAATGTGATGAGTAATATCTATGGCTGATTGCGCACCTGTATCAACAATATAATCAGCAAGTCCTTCGTATATTGGATTGCGTTCAGCGTAGAGTTGTTCCAACTTTTGCTTAATATTACCACCTTGTAACAATGGTCGTGTTTTATCGTTACGCGTCCGAAGCCATAAATCATGAACGCTTCCACGCAAATAAACTATCTTGCCATTGTTTTTTAATAATGAGCGATTCTCTGGTAGCAATACTGCTCCACCACCTGTAGCTAGAACAATATTATTGAGCTGGCTCAACTCTTCAATTGCAGAAGTCTCACGTTTACGAAAACCAGCCTCGCCTTCTAGTTCAAATATCAGCGGAATTTTCACACCTGTCTTACGCTCTATTTCATGATCGGAGTCGTAAAACACCATGCCTAATTGTTTCGCTATCAAGCGACCAATCGTGGTTTTACCTGCCCCCATCAAACCAATAAAGAAAATATTATCCAAAAACTCCACCCTTACAATAAGAAAATGCCCATCACAATCATGATGGGCATTTTATGACAATCTCCACACCCTGTCAGGTTTTATAATTTAAGTAACTGACAAGATTAGTCTATTTAGAATTATCGTAGACTTAAACTTTCATCCATAATCTTAGGTGTCACAAATATCAGTAGTTCTGTTCTATTATTTAGCATTGTCTTCCGCTTGAAAAAATTACCCATAATTGGCAGGTCTCCAAAAAATGGCACTTTCTCAACATCGTTACGTTCTACTTGCTCGTAAATACCGCCTAGCACCGCAGTCTCACCATTACCGACTAGCACCTGCGTATTAATATTCTGCGTGTCAATAGAAGGAATACCAGAAAAAACCTGCCCAACGCTATCTTTTTTCACGTCAAGCACCATGATGATTTTATCATCAGGCGTGATTTGAGGGGTAACCTCTAGGCTAAGAACCGCAGCTTTAAATGATATTGTAGCTGCACCACTACTACTAGCCTCTAGATACGGAATTTCAGTTCCTTGAGCGATTTTAGCTTTATGTTGATTTGCTGTTGAGACGCGAGGACTAGAAACAACCTTACCGCGACCATCTGCTTCCATTGCTGTTAATTCTAAATTAAGTAACAAGCCAGCAGGTAGATTGAATAAGCTATAGGCAAAAGAACCAAATGCGTTAGCAACAGGTAAGTTGGAGTTCAAATCAGGCTGACCATCAGAGCTGGTTAACAATGCATTTCCTCTGCCAAAGAATTGTTGAGTTAGTGCACTTTGTACCGTACCATTATGGTTACCTTGGGTAATAGTTGTAGCAGTTGTATTGGTTGGTCTATTACCTATAGAACTTCCGATAGTACCGACATTATTCCCTGTCTTACCTGTTTGAGTAATGCCGAACCTAGCACCTAATGATTTGCTATATTTATCATCAGCAATCACCAAGCGCGACTCGATCATTACCTGTCTTACTGGAATGTCAATTTTTTGAATAAGCGCACTGATTTCTTCTAATTTTCTTGCAGTATCCATCACAAATATGGTGTTAGTCCGTGGATCATTTACCACACTACCGCGCTGTGACATGATGCCCATCATACCTCCACCACCTCCACCACCTCCACCAGCTCTACCAGCTCCACCAGCTCCACCGAAACCCATTAGAAGAGCCCTCATGTCATCGGCTTTTTGATATTTTAGTGTAAATGATTCTGTACGTAGCGTTTCCAGACTATCCCTATCTACTTGGGCTTGTAATTCAGCTTTTTCTTTTGCATTCACCTCTTCTGCCGGTGCTACCTTGATCACATTTCCTGTTTTGCTCATGCTCAAGCCCTTGCTCTCGATGATAATGTCCATCGCTTGATCCCAAGGCACATCCTTTAAGCGCAGAGTTAAGTTTCCTGTGACCGTGTCGCTGGTGATAATATTCAGCCCAGTAAAGTCTGCAATAACCTGCAACACAGAACGCACTTCAATATTTTGGAAATTTAATGATAGCTTTTCACCAGCATAGCCTGGCTTAGATCCACGCACCAGCTTATTTGGGTCATCTACTACCTTACGCACATCGATGATGAATTTTTTATCTGCTTGATAAGCTGATTGCTCCCAGTTACCTTTAGGCTCAATCACCATACGTCCATTTTTACCTTGCTTCATGGTATCTACATAAATGACAGGGGTATTGAAATTAGTGACATTTAATCGACGCTGTAAATTTGGTGGAACATCAGCATTTATGAAGTCGACTACAATCGTCTTGCCTTTCTGTTTAATATTAATACCTGCCGAGGCATCTGAAAGGTCAACAATGATACGACCCTCTCCATTCAAACCTCTTGCGAAATCAACATTATTAATTGAAAATTGCTGTTGCCCAAGGGTCGGTTCAGCAAACTTCGTTTCAATGCCTACGTTTGCATTCACCTCATTTGCTTGCAATGTAATAGTTACTTCATTGCCATTTGCAGTCGTATTGTAACCCACACTTTTAGACAAATTTAGCACCATGCGAGTGCGCTCTTTACCTTGTGCGAGCGTGACACTCTTAAGCGATCCTTGGTCGGCAGGTATTCTGGTTTTATTTAAGCCATTAGCAACATTAGGAAAATCTAACGCTATTCGTGCAGGGTTATTTAACGTAAATCCAGCAGGCGGGTTTGAAAGTGCTTGTGTAGTTTTAATGCGAATCAGAACTCTGCCACCTGGTAAAGTTGAGAAATCAACATTTTCTATTTTATTGCTTAAGGTAGATTGCTCCTCAGCTTGCGTCAAGCCTGAAAATACAAAACACCCAATTAATAGGGTTGCTTGTAAAAATTTTGTCAACCACATAGTTTTTTTCATTGTCTCACCTTGATTCATCATGCTTCTCCAGATTTCATAATTTTATGATCATGAAATTCTTAATCTTTCTAGAAATTCTAAACTTCTCCTGCCACTAACCAGAGGACTGATGAGCAACACTAGAGCCAGCTTCGCCAGCAAATGTTGCTAATTATTCCTGTAATGCTAAATTAGAAACCCGCTCTATCCAATCTCCTGAAAGGTCATCTTGCACTATTTCTTTCAATATCACTTCATTATCCGTAATTTGCGTTACTAACCCAAAATTCTGACCTACATAATTGCCAATTTTTACTTGCTGTATGCCATTATCAGGGGTTTTAAGTAACGCATAAATCAGCTTGCTTTTTGACAACAAACCCACATACTTGATACTCTCTAAAGGATATCCTTCCATAGGTTCTTTTGGTCTGTTCATGTCTGGTTGATTTGCACTAGACTTATTCAAAGCTTTGCGAGTGCTAAATGGATCAACCAGCGTGCCATCGGCATTGTATTGCAAAGCGAGATATGCTTTAACTTCTGGTAGCGGTTTGATTCTTGGCTGTATACCATTTGCTGCATCTCGCATAAACTTATCAAGATCATCACCCTCACCTGCTCCACATGCAACTAAGCCTAAACTTAACAAACAAATCGATAAGATTTTAAAACGCATACTTTTAGCAATTTTTGATTGTAATGATATATTCACGATGCTGATCAACCTTTACCAGCTAGTTTGTCTTTAGCCATTTTTTCAGATTTCCTCTTCTCGGCAATTTCATCTCCGTCTAAATACCGATATGTTTTAGCCGTAGCCTCCATGACCAATGTCGCACCCGAAGCGGCATTTTTAAAATCTTTGCTGGCTTCCTTACTGTTTGAGTTTATTGAAATATCATTCAAAGTAACAATGCGCGATAATTTTGAAATGTCTGTAGCAAATGCCCCTAAGTCATGATAACTACCCAAGACTTTAATAGAAATTGGCATTTCTGCATAAAACTCAGCCTGCGTTTCTTGACCTGGTTTAAAAAGCTCAAATTCTAATCCTCGTCCCAAACCAGCTTGATTAATATCAGTTAACAAACCATCCATTTGAGATTTATCAGGCAATTGCTTTAGTAAAGCACCGAATGTTTTTTCAATTTCAACCATTTGTTGCTTATACGCGGACAGATTAACTGCCTGCGACTTTTTATCTAAAAATACTTGTCTTAATTCTTGCTCTTTAGCTACAGCAGTCTCTCGAGCAGCAAAAGCATCAATCCACAAAAAATAATATCCCAAGACCAAAATAACAAAAAAAACAATGGCTAAAAGCACTGCTTTCACTGGTGCTGGCAGGTTACCTGCGTTATTAAAGTCAATATTATTAAAATCATCTAACTTCATGGCTTGTTTCCGCCTTTAATATCACCTTGAGCAGCCTCAGTCTCCGTATCGGCTTTAGGCACTTTAATATTCACATTTAAAGTAAAATTATTTTGCTTAACTGCATTGACCAACACAGACTTAATCTCAACCAAATTCGGCAATTCCAACCAATTTGAAGTAGATAAATTACGTACCAACGTAGCTACACGGGCATTTGTATCTGCAACCCCCTCAACAGTAATGGCGCCTCCTTGCTGCTTAATACTCTTAAAATACATGCCTTCTGGAAGTTGCCTACTTAATTCATCAAGAACAATAACGGACTGGCTGCGATCGGTTTGCAAGTTCTCAACCACCTGCTTCCGCTCTAGCATAGTGCTGATCTTGTCTTTTAGATCTTTAATATCGGCAATTTCTTTATCTAGACTCGTAATAGCTACATCTAAACGAGCATTTCGTGCCGCTTGAGCATCGGTTTGGCTATTAATAAAAGTATAGCCCAAGAAAATAATAGCAGAAGCTGCAATCGCAGAGAAAAAAGCCATTAGGCCAAATTCACGTTGGCGCGTCTCGCGCTTTAGTTGACGATGCGGTAGCAGATTAACGCGTATCATATCGTCAGCCCCCGCATTGCAAGTCCACAAGCAATCAGCAAAGCTGGGGCATCTAAAACTGCCTGCTGCTGCTTGAGCTTAGTGCTCATCGTCATGCTGTGAAACGGATTTGCGACAATTGTATTGACTTGCGTTCTATCTTGAACTGCAACATCAATCGCTGGGATTGCCGCACAGCCGCCCGCTAGCACGATGTGATCAACTCGATTATATTGCGTAGAACTCGTAAAGAATTGAAGTGCCCTTGCTACTTCCATAGAAAGTGACTGGATAAAAGGCTGTAGGACT
Source organism: Methylotenera sp. (assembly GCA_030693535.1). Next base: position 212,405 of record JAUYAL010000064.1, on the reverse strand, counting down.
TCAACATCATAACTCTCGGGCAAACCACCCTTACGTTTTGCTATCTCAGCCTCTTCTAAAGATAATCCAAAGCGACGTTGAATTTCTTGTGTAAGTTGCCCGCCACCAAAACTTTGCTCACGGCTATAGACTGAAATATTATTGTGTAACACATTAATATGCATCATCGATGCGCCGATATCTGCAATCATCACTGTTTGTTCTCGACCTGAGTTTGGCAGTTGACTTGCCACAAGCGTATAAGCAGCTTCTGTGGCATAACTTTCAACATCCATTATTACCGCCTTAAGACCAGCTCCCTCTGCTGCAGCCACTCGATCTTCGATTTTCTCTTTGCGTGAGGCTGCAATTAAAACATCAACTTCTTCTGGATTGTTTGCAGAAGGCCCAAGTATCTGGAAATCAATATTAACTTCATCGAGCGAGAACGGAATATATTGATTCGCTTCAGCTTCAACCTGCGCTTCCATATCCTCCTCACGCAATCCTGCGCTCATTTGCACCTTTTTACTAATGACTGATGCAGCGGGCAAAGCCAACGCCACCCGCTTCTCGCGTGAAGCCAACAGCTTCCATGCTTGCTTCATTGCATCAACCACTTTCTCTAAATCACTCACATTACCATCCACCATCGCATCTCTAGGCAATGATGATGTAGAGTAACTCTCAAGCTTATAGCCGCCACGACCATCATCCGACAGCTCTACCATTTTAATAGAGACCGAGCTGATATCTACTCCTATCAGTGGCGGGGTTATTTCTTTAAAAAAGCTGAATTTCAACCTGAAATTCCTTTTCTGAATTCGTTAGTTACGTTCGTTTCTAATAATTTACATTAAATCCTATCAACAACTTTAAGCCCTGTAAAGCAATTTTTTATTTCTTTAACTTAATTTTGTATTTAATTTAACATTTTTTACTGCTTTATTTGCTTGTTTATCAGCAAGCAATGCCAGAGCAATTTATAATAAGGCGATATTTATAATTAAAGATTCTCTATAAGCACATGACTCCTACTAAATGGTGGCACTATCTTTTTCTTGCAATAATTGTTGGTGGTTTATCGGTAACTGCCTTAATCACTATTGCAGCAGCGCTTATTTACCCATCACTTCCTTCACTTGACGCATTGACAGACTACCGCCCTAAGCTACCTTTACGGGTTTACTCCGAAGATGGCTATTTAATCGCTGAGTTTGGAGAAGAACGTCGCGCCTACATTAAAATTGAAAATGTACCGCAAAGCATGAAAGATGCAGTTCTAGCGATTGAAGATCGCCGTTTTTATCAACATGGTGGAATTGATACCAAAGGCGTAGTACGCGCTATTAAAAATAATGTCACTGGCAAAAGTCATGAGGGCGCAAGCACTATTACCATGCAAGTGGCTAAAAACTTTTTTACAGTTCCTAATGGAAAGCGCACCTATATCACTAAAATCAACGAAGCTTTACTTGCTATTAAAATCGAACATAATTTAAGCAAAGACAAGATTCTTGAACTTTACATTAATCAAATTTACTTAGGTCAGCGTGCTTATGGCTTTGCAGCAGCCTCTCAAGTATATTACGGCAAGCCGCTAGAGAAACTTAATCTGGCTGAGACTGCACTATTAGCAGGCCTACCCAAAGCACCTTCTGGCTACAATCCATTCGTCAACCCTAAACGTGCAATTAGCCGACAACAAGAAGTGTTGCGCGACATGTTTCGCTTTGGATTTCTCAAAGAAGATGCTTATCAAGCAGCTTTAAAGCAACCTTTGCGTTTTAAAGCATCAAAGCAATCACGTGATTTATCTGCTGATTTTGCTGCCGAAATTGTACGCGACCAATTATACGAACAGTACCAAGACGAAATTTACAGTAGCGGTATAAAGGTTTACACCACCATTCGAAAATCGAATCAAGAAGCAGCGAATGCAGCTGTGCTTGAAGGTGTTTTAGATTACGATTTACGCCATGGTTATCGCGGGCCAGAGAAAATATTGGCACTTGAAACTCTTGTGCCTATTGATAATAGAAATGTACTAGATACATCCTTGGATGAGATTGAAATATCTAATAGCTTGATGCCAGCCATCGTTACTAGCGTTTCACCCAAAGCAGTTTTTGTGCACACAAAAAATGGTGAGGATATAGAAGTGACTGGTAAAGGTTTATCTTTTGTAGAAAAAATGCTTAACGACAAAGACCCTGCAAAACGTTTATTAAAAGTAGGTGCTGTTGTTCGTGTATTAAAACGTGGCGATCAATGGCGGATAGTACAACTTCCTCAAGTAGAATCTGCGCTAATCGCACTAGACCCGGAAAATGGCGCTATTCGTGCCTTGGTGGGTGGTTTTGACTTCAATCAAAGTAAATTCAACCATGTAACGCAAGCTAGACGTCAGCCTGGCTCAAGCTTCAAGCCATTTATTTATTCTGCCGCATTAGAAAAAGGTTACACCCCAGCATCCATCTTGGATGACGCACCGTTAAATTTTTCAGCAACTGAAACTGGCAATAGAGAATGGTCACCACAGAATTATGAGAACTCCTATGAAGGTCCAATCACTTTAAGAAAAGCTTTGGCTCATTCAGTCAACACAGTGGCAATTAGAGTGTTACAAGACATTGAGCCTAGTTACGCTCAAAATTACATCACACGTTTTGGTTTCACAGCAAAGGACCATCCCCCATATCTGACAATGGCACTAGGCGCTGGCATGACGACACCATGGCAATTGGCGAGCGCTTACGCGGTGTTTGCAAATGGCGGATATCGTGTAAAGCCAAATCTAATCACTAAAATTGTAGATCAAAATGGTAAAGTAATTCTAACAACCAAGTTTGATCATGCCAGCAATGGCGCGCCACGAGTAATTGATGCACGAAATGCATTTATCATGAACTCTATGATGCAAAGCGTTATGAGAAATGGCACAGCTGCAAAGGCATCCATACTTGGACGACGTGATATTGCGGGTAAGACAGGCACCACAAATGACCATTTTGATGCATGGTTTGCTGGTTACAGCCCTAAACAGGTTGCGGTTGCTTGGATAGGTTTTGATAAGCCTCGTCCTTTGGGAAGAGGCGAGACTGGCGGGGGCGCCGCATTGCCAATCTGGATAAAATATATGGCGACTGCATTGAAAGGCGTTCCAGAAGTTGCAATGCGAATACCCGAAGGAGTAACGCCTATTTTCATAGACCCTACAACAGGTACGCGTGATGACAACGGAACGCTAGAGTACTTTTATCATGAAAATCCACCACCTCAAATTGAATCTAATTTACCACCAATGTTAGAGGGTAACGAGAATCCTGACAATCCTGGATTAATCGCTCCTGTGCAGAATCAGGCACAGCAAATATTGCAACCTGAAATATCACTAACTTTACCTACACCTAATTCAGCTAAGCAAAACCAACCGTCACAAAGTGAACGACCTGAACCTCAAAGCGCCGCTGCAAAAATGCTCAACCCTCACTAGCTCTATGAAGTAATTTGTATGGCTAAAGAAAACTCACAACAATTACGGCAGTTGATCGCACAACAGGCAGCAAGAATGATGGCTGAAGATGGTATTTCAGACTTTGCCTACGCAAAAAAGAAGGCTTGCCGCCAGTTTGAAGGCCTAGATAACAGTGCATTGCCTTCCAATAGCGAAATAGAAGAAGAGTTAAAACTTTATAATGCTCTTTTTTTAAGTGATGAACAGCCAGAAAATTTGATAAATTTACGAAAAAACGCACTATTTACCATGCAGTTATTAGAAAAATTTAACCCCCATTTAACGGGTGCTGTGCTGGATGGCACTGCTGGGTTAGGTTCAGAAACGCACATCCATTTGTTTGCAGACAGTTTAAAAGACGTGGAAATGTTTCTGCTCAATCAAGATATTCCGTTTGAAACCAATGAAAAATCTTACCGCGTGATGAACGATGGCAAACGTGATAAAAAGGGTGATAACCGTAAAAAAATACCCGTTTTTGCATTAGAAATGTCAACTGGCGTCATTAAAATAAGCGTGTTTGAAGTCGATGAAATTAGGGTGGCAACTAAACGTGCGGCTGACGGGAGTAATGCGGAACGGGCGAATATTCAGGATTTAATGGCCTTATTAAACCCAGCCTAGCATATGCAAAACAGCATTTATCTTAAGTGATTGCTATGCCAGTCACGCATCGTCTGGTTGTAAATCTCCACTTCTTTCCGCAATGAATCTGTTGCAGCACAACTTCCTAAAGATTCCATCCTATAACCTGTGAGTGCATCTATGACCGTTACTTGACCCGTTAATTTTGGACAATGAAGCCCATCGAAATCGACAGATTGTATTTCAATTTTTAGCAACTGCAAATTGCCCACCTGAATATCTTGATTCGCTGCAACTTTACCGCCTTCATTTTCAATTCGCGTTAACAAAACCTGATGATCATGGGGCTTAGTAGCAACTTTGGGTACTGATGCACCAAGCACATCCGCTTTGGCAGCAGATTTTTTAACGATCTTGTTTTCTTTACCTGCACTCAAACTAGCGACACTTTCGGTTTGAATCTCTTTTACTAATTCACCTTTTGTAGTCGCTGATGAATCTTCTGCAGAACTAGCGGCGCCTACTGAAGCTACTGCAACCACGGTCTTATCATTTGCAATTGATGCAGGAACTGGCGATACAGTAGCGGGCATTTCCAGCTCAATTACTTCTGGTGCTGCAAGCTGCGGAATAGCTTCAGCTAAACTGCTATTCTTTTGTCCAGACTGATTTACACTTGCCAAGGTCCCTCGATTCTCAGGAGAAGCGATGCTTTCAGATTTTTCTTTGCTATGAGGAACATCAATGGCAGTCTTATTTCCAACTATTTTTGCAGAGAATTCTTGTGCTGGCACAATAGCTTTAGATGACGCTTTATTTAATGATTTCTCTGCAGAAGTCGCTTCTGGAACTTGCTCTATTACAGAATCTGTCGCACTTATTTCCGTTTCCTCACTAAGTGTTGCGACTTTCCTCATCTGGTCATCAGGCAACTCATGCCAAAACACCACTACAACAAGCACTGTAGCTACTGCGCTACCAACGCCCGCTATATGCCAGCTAACACCCAACCATTCACTCAATAAATTAGAAATGCGATTGAGCCATGTTTTTTCATGGCGCTTTACTGCTTGATTCGCATAAATTAGTACCGCAGCGCGTGCAGCGTCATGCGGTTGCATATCTTTATCTGGCGCATGCTTAAGCGCTTGCCGCAAATGTTGATCTTGCAAACTCATGCCGTATTATCTGCTTCAAAAATAGGCTGCAAATGCGCGCCCATGCATAGCCGTAACTTAGACAACGCATAACGTAACCGACTTTTTACCGTTTCAAATTCAGCGCTCAATACTTGTGTCATTTCATCCAAACTCAATCCATCTTCATGGTGCAATAAAAAAGCTGCGCGCTGTGGCGCAGGCAAGCCATCTAAACAATACAAAAGTTGCTGGCCCGCTTTACGCCAAAACGCTTGCTGCTCAGGCTGATCAGCTGTCGATGCAGGCCACAATTGCCAAAGTGTTTCATTTTCATCATCCAACCAACCTTCATCCATTGAAAACTCACGCCCACTTTTACGCAAGGTATCCACAGCACGATGATGCGCCAAAGTATAAAGCCACGTTTTAAAGGCCACACCATCGCGCGGTTGCCAGCTTTCGCGTGCATCTACGAGTCGCATCCAAGCGTCCTGAAACACCTCATCTACCTGCGCCACCAAACCAGTACCCAACATACGACGCAAATACCGATAAAGCGGCTTCTCATGCCGCGCATACAAAATGTGAAAAGCCTTGCTGTCACCTGCGCAAAATTGACGCATCAAAACATCATCAGAAATTGAAATATCACTCATTTAACAAGTGTGTCATTTGGAAGTTAAACGGTCAATGTATGGAGATGGGGTTCAAACAACTTTACACTTAGCAAAGAAAGTTTAGATAGTGGCTCAATACAAGTGTTGACTCTTAAAAAAGTATGCTCTGCAAACCTTATGAATACTGTCTTGCAAGGAGTATTGTTTACAACAAACTTAGCCTCACCTCGTCAGTATGAGTAATATGAAGAATCCAGCCATCAAGGCTTGAGCAACTCAAGCTGAACTGTCAAATCTTGCTAGCTTGCGAAAATTGATTGAATAACAAAGCCAACATAATTAAGTATTAATACGAAGATAACTTTTTTCTTTTACTTGCCATATTGACCTAAAGTAGTACCCATCAAGAAATTTTAATCCTTCAACCACCTTGCCACATCCATCGCAAAATAAGTCAAAATTCCATCCGCGCCCGCCCGTTTAAACGCTAACAAACTCTCCATCACGCACGCTTTTTCATCCAACCAGCCATTTTGCGCGGCCGCCTTCAGCATCGCATATTCACCACTCACCTGGTACGCAAAAGTAGGCACACCAAATTCATCTTTCACGCGGCGCACAATGTCCAAGTATGGCATACCTGGTTTCACCATCACCATGTCTGCACCTTCTGAAATATCCAACGCAACTTCCTGCATAGCCTCGTCGCTATTAGCTGGGTCCATTTGATAAGTGTATTTGTTGCCTGAACCTAAATTACCAGCCGAGCCAACTGCATCTCGAAATGGCCCGTAAAACGCTGAGGCATATTTAGCTGAATAAGCCAAAATCTTGGTATGAATATTACCTGTACTTTCTAGTGCCTCACGGATTTGACCAACGCGACCATCCATCATGTCGCTTGGTGCAACAATGTCTGCGCCTGCATTGGCATGTGAAATGGCTTGTTTCACTAGCACTTCTATCGTTTCATCATTCATCACATAGCCAGTAGCATCAATTAAACCATCTTGACCATGCGTAGTGAAAGGGTCTAAGGCTACATCGGTCATCACACCGAGTTGCGGGAACGCGGCCTTTAATGTCACGACGGCGCGTTGCGCCAAACCTTCTGGGTTATAAGCTTCTGCAGCATCAAGGCTTTTGAATTTGCCATCGACGACTGGGAATAATGCGATAAGTGGAATACCTAATTTAACGCATTCAGACGCAGTTTTAATCAGCACATCAATACTTTGGCGTTTAACTCCTGGCATAGACGCGACTTCTTCTGTGCGATTTTCGCCATCCAACACAAACACTGGATAGATTAAGTCATTGGCTGTCAGTACGTTTTCACGCATCAAACGGCGTGAAAAATCGTCTTTGCGCATACGGCGTGGGCGGGCGTAGGGATAGCTCATTTTTCTTACCTCGATTCAACAGTCAACAACAAATTTACATAGATTAAAGACTAAACACTCGCGCTAATTCTACACCCGGGTCTGGCTGACGCATAAACGCCTCACCGACTAAGAATCCATGTACATCATTATCAGTCATCAGCTTTACGTCTTCTAGCGTGAAGATGCCTGATTCTGTGACTACAAAACGGTCATCTGGCACCACTTTTAATAAATCTAGCGTAGTTTGCAAGGTGACATCAAAAGTACGTAGATTGCGGTTATTAATGCCTATTAAGGGTGTATCTAATTGCAGCGCTAACTCCATCTCTTGGGCATCGTGCACTTCTACCAATACCGCCATGCCTAGTTCGTTAGCCAGCAACTCCAGAGCCTGCATTTGCTTAAGTTCAAGCGCAGCTACAATCAGCAAAATGCAATCCGCACCCATCGCGCGTGCTTCAAACACTTGATATTCATCAATCATAAAATCTTTGCGCAACACAGGCAGTTTGCAGGCTTTGCGCGCTTGTTTTAAATATTCAGCTGAACCTTGAAAATACTCAACGTCCGTAAGCACTGACAAACACGCAGCGCCTGCTTTTTCGTAGCTTTTAGCAATTTCAGCTGGATTAAAATCCGCACGAATAACACCTTTTGATGGACTGGCTTTTTTAATTTCCGCAATCACAGCTGGTTTATTCGCCATGATTTTTTTGTGTATGCTACCAACGAAATCACGTGGATCGCCTTGCGCTTCAGCTTGCTTTTGCAGTTGCTCTAAGCTGACCAGACCACGGCTGGTGGCTACTTCTTCACGCTTGGTGGCTAAAATTTTATTTAAGATGTCTGACATAATATTTGCCTAAAATTATCTACCCTTCGGCTAGCTCTGGGAAAATGGTTATGATGCGCGATATTTTCGTTCGTAGCGAGTGCTTAGTTTATCTAAACAAAAACCATGAACGAGACTGTTTTATTGATAGGTTTTACCCTTATACTTAATCCAGCCACCCTCAATTTTTCCTTGTGGGTCGTGGTGCGTCCAATGCACCACCCCTCCCTTGGGGTTATAAACATATTCACCCCTAAATTGAATAGTGTCACCTACTGCCAACGGAACTGGGTCTGTTAAATCAATATTATGCGCAAATAACAAAGTTTGAACAGTTGAAATGCTAAGCAAGAACTTTTGATGGCGCGAACCCTTATTATCGTCAGGCAATAACTTTTTCACTATGCCCGCGCCTTCAACAAAAATATTGCTCTTTTTATCTTGAAACGCCTGAATAAGTGCATTGTTGTCATCTTTATTTTGCGTTGTAATTTCTTGCTCAGCAAGTGTTGAAATCGTCGATTCGTGGGGCTTACACGCGGATAAAAAGCATAATAAAAAAATTAAGTATATATACTTTTTCATGCGGCTGACGCTTGTTTTAGTGCATCTAATTTCGCTATGGCTGAGCCGTTATCTATCACCTGTGCCGCCATTTTAATGCCATTTTGCAATGTATCTGCAACACCAGATACATAAATTGCAGCACCTGCATTTAATAAAACAATGTCACGCGCAGCGACCTGCTTTTGATTAGAAAGTCGACCATTTAGCACATCTAAAATCATGGCTTTGGATTCTTCTGCATTCTGTACTTGTATGGTTTTTAAGTCATGTAGTGGCATACCAAACTGGCTAGGGTTGATGGTGTATTGATAAATCGCACCATCTTTCAGCTCGGCAACATAAGTGTCACCGGTGAACGAAATCTCATCCATGCCCTCCGCGCCATGCACGACCATCACATGCGTGCTACCTAAGCGTTGTAAAACTTTCGCCAGTAAAATCGTTAAATCTTTATGAAAGACGCCCATCACTTGTCGTTTAGCGCCCGCAGGGTTGGTCATCGGGCCAAGCAGGTTGAATAGGGTACGGATGCCCATTTCGCGGCGTACAGGCGCAGCATGCTTCATGGCGCTGTGGTGATTTGGCGCAAACATAAAGCCTATGCCAATATGATCAACACATTTAGCGACTTGCTCGGGAGATAAATTTACATTGACACCTAAAACCTCCAACACATCGGCACTACCACAGGTAGATGACACCGAGCGTCCGCCATGTTTGGCAACTTTTGCGCCAGCTGCAGCGGCAACAAAAGCGCATACGGTAGATACATTAAAAGTTTGAATACCGTCGCCGCCCGTGCCGCAAGTATCGATCAAATGACTTGTGTCGTTAATAGTGACTTTGGTTGAAAGGTCACGCATGACTTTTGCTGCTGCGGCGATCTCATCGACTGTTTCGCCTTTCATGCGAAAACCCATCAATAAGCTGGAAATTTGCACCGAAGTGAGTTCTCCAGACATCATCATGCGCATGATTTCTAGCATTTGTGCATGAGTGAAGTCCTTGCGATCAAGCAATAACTGCAAGCCTTCTTTGAAAGTAATCTCCATTGATTTTACATCAGCCATTACTTTTCCTTTAGAAAGTTATCCAGCAACTCGTGGCCATATTCTGTGAGGATAGATTCTGGATGAAATTGCACGCCTTCTACACGCAAGGTTTTATGACGCACACCCATAATCTCCCCATCGTCAGTCCATGCCGTGATTTCCAGGCAATCTGGTATGGTTTCTTTTTCAATCACCAGTGAATGGTAACGGGTTGCGGTGTAAGGGTTAGGCAGACCTTTAAACACACCAATATTTTTATGATGAATCAATGAAGTTTTGCCGTGCATCAACGTTTTAGCCTTGATAATATGCCCGCCAAAAGCCTGTCCAATACTTTGATGACCTAAGCAAACGCCTAGCAATGGAATTTTTCCTGCAAATTCTTTAATGAGCGGCACGCTAATACCCGCCTCATTTGGCGTACATGGGCCAGGTGAAATAACAATATGTTCAGGCTTAAGTGACGCCACTTTTGCCAAATCAATTTCATCGTTGCGATACACTTGCACGTCTTGTCCTAACTCACCCAAATATTGCACCAAGTTGTAAGTGAAAGAATCGTAATTATCTATCATGAGTAACATATTAATTCCCTACTTTCGAAGCCAAATCTGAATTCAATGTCAGGTCTATATTCAAGTCTAACCCTGCTTGCACTAACTCTGCCGCGCGTAGAACGGCTTTGGCTTTATTCTGCGTTTCTTCCCATTCCGAGAGCGCTACGGAATCAGCCACGATGCCCGCACCCGCTTGCACATACAGCATATTGTTTTTAATCACGCCTGTTCTAATAGCAATTGCCACGTCCATATCCCCATTGAAGCCCAAATAACCCACTGCCCCCGCGTAAATGCCGCGTTTGCTTGGTTCTAGTTCATCAATGATTTCCATCGCACGCACTTTTGGCGCACCACTTACTGTGCCTGCTGGAAAGGTCGCTTTAATCACATCAATCGCATCCATGCCAGCTTTAAGCTTGCCTTCCACATTACTAACGATGTGCATCACATGGGAATAACGCTCAATCATCATATTATCCGTAACTTTAACTGTGCCAGTTTGTGCGACGCGACCCACATCATTACGACCTAAGTCCATTAACTGTACATGTTCCGCACGCTCTTTAGGGTCCGCCAACAATTCTACTGCCAGTGCCAAATCCTGCTCACGGGTTTTGCCACGAGGACGCGTACCTGCAATAGGCCTTGCTGTCACCGTGCCATTTTCTAAACGGACTAAAATCTCTGGGGACGCTCCCACCACATGATGGTCACCCATATCGTAATAGAACATATAGGGTGATGGATTTAAGCTTCGTAAGGCGCGATATAAACTTAATGGCGGTGCTGTGAACTTTTGCGACATACGTTGCGACAACACCACCTGCATAATGTCGCCATCTAAAATGTATTGCTGTGCTTTAATAACTGCGGCTTTGAAGTTGTCTTCACCAAATTCAGAAGTCGCTACTGATGCTTCTGATGGACTAGATTCTGGAATCGTCGCGTTTTTACGCAACATCTTGGCTAAATCATTTAATCGATTTAAAGCCATTTCATAAGCATTGGCTTGATCTGTATTGGCATATACAATGAAATATAGCTTACTACTTAAATTATCGACTACGGCAATTTCTTCAGACACCATCAGCAATACATCGGGAACATTGATAGCATCTGGCTTTTGTACGCCTGCTAAACGCTTTTCAATATAACGTACAGTTTCATAGCCAAAGTAACCTGCCAAGCCGCCTGTAAAACGTGGCAAACCTTCATAGGGAGGAGTTTTGTAGCGCGCTTGAAAGCTTTTAACAAAATCTAATGGGTTAGTATTTTCTACCGTTTCAATGACAAGATTGTTTTCAAGCACCTGTACTTGATTATTGTGTGCCACTATACGTGTTTTAGCTGGCAAGCCAATAATCGAGTAGCGTCCAAAACGCTCGCCACCTTGTACAGATTCTAGTAGATATGAAAATGGTTGATTGGCTAATTTAAGATACAGCGATAATGGCGTATCTAAATCAGCAAAGGTTTCCAACACGAGTGGAATGCGATTGAATCCTTTTGAGGCTAAGATATCGAATTCAATTTTATTAATTGTGGTAAACATGATATAAAATCTTTCTAATAATTTTCTAATATTTGTGGTTTATGCAACTGCGTTAGCAACATTTCACCTATTGACTGCTGGTAAGTTCGACTCAGCTTCGCCAAATGCCGCGCCAGCTTAGAAAGATATTATTAAAAGTCATCATATTCATTAATTCTATTGGTAAAGTTATTAAATCTTTAGTTGTATTAAGCCAAAAGTGCTACTAAATCTCGCGAAACTAATTCGGTTAAATCTGCAATCGTCTCATCGACTTTTGATTCATCAATCGGCCGACCCTGATTATACCCGTAAGGCACAGTTACAATAAAGCATCCCGCCGCATGTGCTGCCGCAATGTCAGTTTCCGAATCACCCACTAGCATTGCCTCAAAAGTATGAACATCCAATTTTTCACAAATATACTGCAATTGCATAGGATCTGGCTTTTTCTTCGGCAAACTATCGCCAGAAACAACAATCTCAAAAAACTCAGCCAAACCGCTCTTTTGTAACAATGGCAAAGTGAATTTTTCTGGCTTATTGGTGACACAAGCCAGCTTAAAACCTTTACTGCGCAGTGCTTGCAAGCCTTCAATAACGCCATCAAATGGCTTGCTATCAGTGGCATTATTCGCATAATGCTTAAAAAATAACGGTTCTGCTTGCGCCATCAGTGCGGCATGAGGCTCAGCATTCAATTGGCTAATCTCCAAATGGCCATTCAAGCAACGCTTAATCAGCACTACCACGCCTTCGCCGATAAAGCTTTCAACTTGGCTAACCGGCAACATTGGCCGACTTAAATCGGCCAACATCAAATTAGCCGCAGCGGCAATTTCAGGTGCGGTATGCGCTAAGGTGCCATCAAGGTCAACCATAACGAGCTTTACTTTAAAGCGACTCATGAAGCTTAATCTCTAAAAACTCAAAAATCTAAACAAGACAATGCGTGAGCAAAATTTAAGTGTGCGTCATTTGCCTTAGAATGTAAGCACTTAATTTTTTTAAAACTACGCCGCATCGTGACGTCATTTGATATTTTTTAAACCGAAGCTAATGCTGCGCGCAACTCGCCCACCACAGTGTTGTAGCGATTTTTGTCGCTATCAAGCCCTTTAGTGAAAATCGCATTGCCTGCAACAAATGTATCTGCACCAGCTCTAGCAATTTCGGCAATATTTTGCGCATTAACGCCACCATCTACTTCTAACCAAATTTGACGGCCAGTTTTTTCATAATAAGCGTCAATTCTAGCGCGAGCCAGTTTCAATTTCTCTAAAGTTTGTGGGATGAATTTTTGACCACCAAAACCAGGGTTAACTGACATCAATAAAATCATATCGACTTTATCCATCACGTGATCCAAATAGCTGAGTGATGTTGCTGGATTAAACACCAAGCCAGACTTACAACCTAAATCGCGCACCATCGCTAGACTACGGTCAATATGCTCAGACGCTTCTGGATGAAAAGTAATGATGTTTGCACCCGCTTTAGCAAAATCTGGAATAATACGATCAACAGGTTTTACCATCAAATGCACATCAATCAATGCGCCTGCGTTTTTTGACACTTCACGAATCGCTTCACAAACCAAAGGTCCAATGGTCAGGTTAGGCACATAATGATTATCCATTACGTCAAAATGTACTAAGTCTGTACCAGATGTAATGACATCATCAATTTCTTGACCTAGTTTAGCGAAGTTTGCAGAAAGAATACTAGGGGCAATTCTAAAAGTTTTATCCATGGTGAAATCCATTCTCTTAAATGTTGACTAAATTGTTGCATTAAACTGTTATTTTAACCCTATTTCTCAGGTTTAAGATGATGCTTCTTGCTTAAGATATGCCAATACCGCAAAATTACGCCTATGCAGTTATATGTAATCGGCGTGAACCACACGACCGCACCTATCCAAATCCGTGAAAATGTCGCTTTTAACAGCGAAAACTTAGGGTGCGCGTTGCGCGAACTAACTGCGCACGATGCCATTGAGGCGGCAATACTTTCAACCTGCAACCGTACCGAGCTATATTGCAGTGCCGATGACCCACAAAAACCGATTAATTGGCTATCGAAGTATCATCAGTTAGATATTAGCAAACTACAACCTTACATCTACACTTTACCTAATGATGAAGCTGTAAAGCATGCCTTTCGCGTGGCTTCTGGGCTAGATAGCATGGTGTTAGGCGAAGCGCAAATATTGGGGCAATTTAAGCAGTCCGTCAAAATCGCGCAGGATGCTGGCACACTTGGCACACTTTTACACAAATTATTTCAGCGCACATTTGAAGTAGCGAAAGAAGTAAGGACAAATACAGATATTGGAGCAAACTCAATTTCTATGGCTGCGGCAGCGGTTAAGCTTGCCCAACGCATTTTTGGCGATATAAAAGACCAAAAGGTATTATTCATTGGCGCCGGTGAAATGATAGAGCTATGCGCAGATCACTTTGCCACGCAAAAGCCTAAAAGCATGACAGTGGCGAACCGTACGTTAGAGCGCGGCACAATCTTAGCCGAAAAAATTAGCGCTCAAGGCTTACAAGCTCATGCAATTTTGCTAAACGACCTGCCTGATTGCTTTGCTGAGTTTGACATTGTCGTTACCAGCACCGCCAGCCAATTACCCATAGTTGGTCTTGGTATGGTAGAAAGGGCGATTAAAGTACGCCGCCACCGCCCGATTTTTATGGTAGATTTAGCTGTTCCGCGTGATGTAGAAGCTGAAGTCGCTGAATTGGATGACGTGTTTTTATATACGGTAGATGACCTAGCACAGGTTGTGGCAGACGGCATAGAAAATCGCCAAGAAGCGGCCGTAGATGCTGAAATTATTGTCAATCTGCGCGTAAACCACTTTATGCAATGGCTGGCGAGAAGAGATGCCGTACCTACTATTAAGGCGCTACGCGACCAAGCAGAAGTGACTCGACAGGCCGAATTAGAAAAGGCATTTAAGCTGATTCAAAAAGGTGAAAGTCCTGAAAAAGCACTGGAAGCTTTAAGTAATGCCCTAACCAATAAATTTTTACATGCCCCCAGCCATGCGCTAAATCAAGCGCATGGTGAAGAGCATACTAAGCTTGAAGATGTGATTAAACAACTTTACCAAATCAATTCTTAATAAACCCTACAGAAGCAGACGATAAAGCTCATCTGAGACACACATAATGAAACCTAGCATGATTAGTAAACTCGCCAATTTAAGCGAGCGATTAGAAGAAATAAACCGTCTGATGAGCAGCGAAGGTGTGACCAATAATATGGATAACTACCGCAAGCTCACTCAAGAGCATGCGGAAATTACCCCGATA
Organism: Methylotenera sp.; assembly: GCA_030693535.1. The sequence goes on along the minus strand of JAUYAL010000064.1, from coordinate 197,315 downwards.
GTTGAGCAATATCACGCTTTTACTCAGGCAGAATCTGATATTGCCGAAGCGCAAAGCATGTTGAGTGACCCAGACATGAAAGAATTTGCACAGGAAGAAATTACCGCTGGAAAAGCTAAGTTAGACGAAGTTGAGAATGCTCTGAAAATGCTGCTTCTGCCTAAAGACCCAAATGATGATAAAAATATTTTCTTAGAAATTCGCGCGGGTACGGGCGGTGATGAATCAGGCTTATTTTGTGGCGATTTATTTAGAATGTACTCTAGATATGCCGAAAAACAAAAATGGAAGGTCGAAATCATGTCTGCCAATGAGAGTGAAGTGGGCGGCTATAAAGAAATTATTGCCAAGATTGAAGGTTACGGCGCGTATTCCAAATTGAAATTTGAAAGCGGTGGTCATCGTGTACAGCGCGTGCCAGATACAGAAACGCAAGGCCGCATTCATACAAGCGCATGTACGGTTGCTGTGTTGGCTGAGGCAGACGAGGTAAGTGATGTTGTTATTAATCCAGCCGACATTCGCATTGACACTTATCGCGCCAGTGGTGCTGGTGGTCAACACATTAACAAAACCGATTCCGCCGTGCGCATTACCCATGCCCCAACAGGCATTGTGGTGGAATGCCAAGAAGGCCGCAGTCAACACGCAAACAAAGCGCAAGCCATGGCCGTTTTAGCAGCGCGCATTAAAGCCAAACAAGTCGATGCGCAAAATAGCGCAATCGCTAGCGAACGCAAAAGCTTAATCGGTTCAGGTGACCGCTCAGAACGCATCCGCACATATAACTACCCACAAGGACGCATTACCGACCACCGCATTAATTTAACACTGTATAAGATTGATGCGATTACTGAAGGTGATATGGATGAATTGATTGGTGCGCTATCGGCGGAACATCAGGCCGATTTATTGGCTAGTTTGGGTGAAGATAACTAATTGAGCCAATCTATTCTGGAAACTTGGCTTGATGCACAAAAGTGCATCAAGGACAGCCTAAAATTAGAAGCCAGCGAAGCGAAATTTGAAGCTCAATTGTTATTAAAAACAGTACTCCATGTAAATCTCGCATGGCTTTTGGCACACGAAAATGATGAGCTGCCAGCCAATATCCATGAGACTTTTCACGCATTACTTTCACGCCGATTACAAGGGGAGCCTGTTGCCTACATTCTTGGTCAGCGCGAGTTTTACGGCTTAAATTTAACAGTTACCCCCGACACGCTGATTCCACGCCCTGATACTGAAACTCTGGTTGAGGCTGCTCTAGCAAAACTACCTGTCAACACTCATGGCACTGTTTTAGATTTAGGAACTGGCACGGGTGCGATAGCACTTGCGATTGCCAAAAATCGTCCTCAACTAAATGTCACAGCGGTTGATTTGTCTAAATCTGCATTAGAAATCGCCAAAAAAAACGCCGCTTCACTTGAAATACCCAATGCAAAATTCATACTTAGTGATTGGTTTAATGCGCTCACCAATGAAAAATTTAATCTAATTGTAAGCAATCCACCATATATCGAACAAAATGACTCCCATTTAAAGCAGGGGGACTTACGCTTTGAGCCCTTTTCTGCGCTCGTCTCAGGGGCAGATGGGTTAGATGATATTCGTCACATTATTGATTATTGCTTGGCACATCTCAAGCCGCAAGGCTGGCTGATGTTAGAGCATGGCTATAATCAAGCCTTGGCCGTGACTGATTTAATGGCAGAAACTGGCTTAATTAATATACAAACAATTAATGATTTAGGTGGAAACCATCGTGTTACCTTAGGCAAAAATCCACTAATTGTCAGCACCCATTGGGACTAGCACTTTTGCCGAGGTTTAACCTTTAACTCAACCTAATTGAATACGCAGAAGGAGTCTGCTAATATGAATCGGATATAAAACTTTACTCCATATGTTCTTTATGCATCTGTTATCTACTCAGGGTTAGTGTGATTAATTCTCAACTTCAGAACTTACTTATCAATGCAATTTACAACGCATTGCCTGACGGAATTCTTGTGGTTGATGATCAGGAAACCATTGTTTCACACAATCAACAATTTGTAGATATATGGAAAATTCCAACCACACTCCTAAATGGAAACAAACCTGGTACTGCAATTGGGCTAAACGATGCACCAATTTTGGCTTCGGTAGTCAATTGCGTTAAAGATAAACAAGGTTTTCTAGCAAAGGTAAAAGAGTTATACAGCAATCCAGATACGGATGATCTTTGCGAAATTGAGTTATTAGATGGCAGAACAATTGAACGCAACTCGACCGTTCTACGAGATAAAAACAATAACTATTTAGGTCGCGTTTGGTTCTTTCGTAATATCACTGAGCGTATCAAAATAGCTACCGAAATGGTAGATAATGAGATTCGCTTTCGCAAACTTCTCGAAAAAATACCGCTAGTTTCTGTCCAAGGTTATGTTGCTGATGGCACAACGAATTATTGGAATCAAGCATCAGAGTACCTATACGGTTACACTGCGGAAGAAGCGATTGGCAAAAAATTAACCGACTTAATCATTCCATCTGAAATGCGGAGCGCTGTGCAAGATGCTATGTATCAAATGTTTTTAACTGGTGAGCCCATTCCAGCATCAGAATTAACTTTAATGCGTAAAGGCGGTAACAAAGTAGATGTATTTTCATCTCACGCTTATGTTCACGTTCCAGGGCGAGAGCCTGAGATGTTCTGTATGGATATTGATTTAAGTGACCGTAAAAAGAATGAAGAGCGCATTCGCAACCTCGCTTTCTATGATGTACTTACACAGTTGCCCAATCGGCGACTACTCATGGATAGATTTAACCAAGCCTTGGCCTCAAGTTCACTTAGTGATCAAAGCGGTGCATTGCTGTTTATTGATCTTGATAACTTCAAGTCGCTTAATGACACCCTTGGACATGATGCTGGTGATTTGCTCCTGCAGCAAGTTGCTAGACGACTTGAATCTTGCATTAGAGAAGGTGACACCATAGCGCGTTTAGGTGGTGATGAATTTGTAGTAATGCTGGAAGGTCTTAGTGAGTTTCAAATGGAGGCTGGCAAGCAAGCAGAGGCAGTTGGCAATAAAATCATGACCATGCTTAATCAGCCTTATTTTCTGGGCAACCATGAAAGTCATAGCACACCAAGCATCGGCATTACTTTATTTAACAAGAATCAAACATCAACTGATGAAGCTTTTAAGCAAGCTGATATCGCCATGTATGATGCAAAAAAAGCGGGGCGTAACACGCTACGTTTCTTCGATCTAAAAATGCAAGAGGCTATTAGTAGTAGAGCCAATATTGAGCATGGACTTCGTAAGGCCTTAGAATTACATCAATTTAAGCTTTATTTACAATGTCAGGTTGATATTGGAGGTCGAATCACAGGTGCAGAAGCTCTGATTCGCTGGTTGCATCCAGAACAGGGAGTCATTCTTCCATACAACTTTATTTCTGTCGCAGAAGAAACTAATTTAATTTTGCCTATTGGACAATGGGTCATTGAGACCGCATGTTTGCAACTAAAAAAATGGCAACAAAATTCGCTTACTAAAGATTTAACACTTGCTATCAATGTCAGTGCTAAACAATTCCACCATGTTGACTTTGTTAAACAAGTGCAAACCACCATACAATGTCACGGAATTAACCCTGGATTACTAAAACTTGAACTGACAGAAAGCATGCTAGTTGATAACATCAATCAAATTATTGCCACCATAACAATATTAGGCGGAATCGGCATCAAATTTTCATTAGATGATTTTGGTACTGGCTATTCTTCATTGAATTATCTAAAGAAACTACCTATAAATCAGTTGAAAATAGACCAGTCATTTGTAAGTGACATTGCCACTGACAGCAGTGACAAGGCGATTGCGTTAACCATCATCAATATGGCACACAGTTTAGGCTTAAAGGTAATTGCCGAGGGTGTCGAGACGGATGCACAAAGGCAATTACTCATGGAGAGTGGTTGCACGGACTTCCAAGGTTATTTGTTTAGCAAACCAATACCAATTGAAGAATTTGAAGAATTACTAAAGAATTTAAACCATTGACACTTTTTAGCTAAATTCATTATCAAACCAAGCAAGACATATTGAGAATCTACTTAATACTGATTTTTCAAATTCACATAATTTGTAGATGAGTACTTAAAGTGTGCAATTTCTTCTGCTGTTAGTTCACGTACTCGCCGCGCAGGTCTACCTACATACAAATAGCCACTTTCTAGTACTTTGCCTTCTGGCACCAAGCTGCCAGCCGCCAATAAAACATGCTTTTGCATGACTACTTTATCCATCACAATGCTGCCCATGCCAATCAGGCACTCGTCTTCAATGGTGCAACCGTGCAGAATTACCGTATGACCAATGGTCACGTTATCGCCAATAATCAGTGGCGAACCTTCAGGGTCGTCGCTTGATTTATGATTCACATGTAGCATGCATAAATCTTGAATATTGGTATTTTTACCAATAAGGATAAAATTTATATCGCCACGAATCACCGTGCTCGGCCAAACTGAGCTATTTTCACCAATGCGCACATCGCCAATAATAGTGGCGGATGCATGCACATAGGTGCTTTGTGCTAATTGTGGCGTTTTATTCTGAAAAGTTTGAATGTTTTGCATATTCCATCTCAATTAAAAATAAATTCATCTATTGACTAAAGTTCTTCATTTGTTAGCCGTAAAAACTTACATGGCTCAAAATACCAATCCTTTAAAAATAACGTTTCTTAAGGATAAACGATGATTTCAGAGAACAATAATCTCTCACTTTTAGCTTATACCAGTATAGCCAACCATCACATGTCTCACCAAGAATTGATTAATTTACTTTCAGAATCTCGCGAAAGAAATATTAAGGCAGAGATTACTGGTGTACTACTTTACTTGGAAGGCTGCTTTTTTCAAGTATTAGAAGGTGAACCAGATAAACTCGAAACACTATTTGAAAATATTTCTAAAGATACGCGTCACCACAGTGTAATGAAACTCACATTTGAAACGCTCAACCAACGTGGCTTTTCTAATTGGACGATGGGCTACCAAAGTGTAACTAGAGAAGAATTGGCAGAAATTACAGGTCTCACAGACTTTTTAGATCATGAAAGCACTGGATTCCATGGCATGGAAACCACTCGTGCTCTAAAACTGATCGAATGCTTTCGAGAAGGTCGTTGGATTCGAAAAGATTTCACTCAGTACAAACTTATTAACGTCGGCGCTTAAAATAAACCTAGACGCTGAGCAATGTGATATTTATCAAACGCCATAGTATAATTGGTAGATGTCCGAAAATAACAACATTTCCAACGGCTCAGTAGGGATAGTTTCCCCACAAACCACACATTTCAATACTCCACTCACACTGAAATGTGGTGCGGTATTGCCACAATTTGAACTTGTATATGAAACCTACGGCACTTTGAATGCCGACAAATCAAATGCTGTCCTAATCTGCCATGCGCTTTCTGGTACGCATCACGTTGCTGGAAAGTATTCCGAGAACGACAAACACCCTGGCTGGTGGGACAATTTGGTTGGCCCAAACAAGCCACTAGATACCGATAAATTCTTCGTAATTGGCGTTAATAACCTTGGTGGTTGCCACGGTAGTACTGGGCCTGTAAGCATCAATCCTACTACAAATCAAAAATGGGGCTCGTTATTCCCAGTTGTGACAGTGGAAGACTGGGTTAAGTCGCAAGCTTTATTGGCTGACTACTTGGGCATAGACCAATTGGCTGCTGTAGTTGGCGGAAGTCTTGGTGGCATGCAAGCCCTGCAATGGACAATCGCATACCCTGAACGCGTAAAACATGCCTTGGTGATTGCCTCCGCTCCTAACCTGACAGCACAAAACATGGCGTTTAACGAAGTGGCGCGTCAAGCCATTATTACCGACCCTGAATTCCATGGTGGCGATTATTATGCCCATGGCGTGTTACCACGCCGTGGCTTGCGGATTGCCCGTATGCTAGGCCACATCACGTATTTGAGTGATGACGCGATGGGTGCCAAATTTGGTCGAAAGCTTAAAGATGGCGTTAAATATAGCTTTGATGCTGAGTTTGAAATGGAGTCTTACTTACGCTATCAAGGCGACAAATTCGCTGGCGAGTTTGATGCCAATACTTACTTACGCATGACGCGCGCTTTGGATTATTACGATCCTGCATTAGATTTTGATGGCGATTTAAGTGCTGCCCTAAAAAATGTAACCGCGAAATTTTTAGTGATCTCTTTTACTAGCGATTGGCGTTTTTCACCAACGCGCTCTCGTGAAATTGTAAAAGCATTACTGGATAATGAACGTACGGTAAGTTATGCGGAGGTAACAGCAGCTCACGGTCATGATGCGTTCTTGATGCCTGATGCGCACTACCATAACATTTTGCGCGCTTATATAAATAATATTGAAGTAGGCAGTAGCCATGCAAAATAATGTAAATATTACAAATTCTACTCAGAAATTCAGACAAGATTTTGCAATCATTTCTGGTTGGGTGAAGTTTGGTTCAAAAGTACTCGACTTAGGTTGTGGCGATGGTGAGCTACTACAGTTTTTACGGAGCGGCTTAGAGGTTAAAGGCTATGGCGTAGAAAAGGACGATGTAAACTGGCTAGCTTGTATGAAAAATGGTAGTAACGTGATTCAAATGGATTTAGAAGACGGTTTATCGGGCTTTGAAGATAAGTCGTTTGATACGGTAATTCTCTCACAAACGTTACAGGCCATGCATAAAACTGAAGAAATTGTGCATGAAATGTTGCGCGTTGGTCGAGAAATTATCGTCACGTTTCCTAATTTTGGATACTGGCGCAATCGCATACAAATTACTGGCGGACGCATGCCTGTTTCTAAGACACTGCCTTATCAATGGTATAACACTCCAAACGTCCATCTTTGCACCATTAACGATTTTGACGAATTTTGTAAGAATAATAAAATTATGATATTAGAACGTTGCGTGATTACTGATACTAAAGCGGTGAATTTCATGCCTAATTTATTAGGTAATTTAGCGATGTATCGACTAAAAGCAAGCTAGTACCTTTGCAGCCAGACCTACAACCAGTCATGCAATCTTCTATATGGCAGTCGCTCATGAGCAAGAAAATGCTCATCTGCATCTTTTTAGGCTTTACTTCTGGCTTACCATTGTATTTGCTTTTGCAACTATTACCAGCATGGCTCCGTTCTGAAGGCATGAATCTCAAAACAATTGCGGCGTTTGCCTTTATACAGCTACCATACTCTTGGAAGTTTGTATGGGCGCCGCTGATGGATAGATACAATCTTATCGCGCCACTCGGAAGGCGTCGTAGCTGGATGCTCATTACTCAAATTGCGCTTTTTTTCGGCATGGTTGCGTATGGTTTTTATGAACCAAAACTTGATATCACCACCATCGCCATTATTTCAACCATAATTGCGTTTTTCTCCGCCAGCCAAGATATTGTGATTGACGCATATCGCCGTGAAATTTTAAGTGATCATGAATTAGGCTTAGGTAATAGCATCCATGTGAACGCATACCGCATTGCAGGTCTTGTACCAGGTTCGCTAGGGTTGATTCTGGCAGACCATTTGCCTTGGTCATCCGTATTTTGGATCGTCGCGCTGTTTATGTTACCGGGCATTATCATGACGCTGATGATTAAAGAATCTAGCACCATTGCCGCACCCAAAACGCTATATGCTTCTGTGGTTGAGCCGTTTAAAGAGTTTATCGGTCGCCAAGGCTTGCAGAGCGCTATGCTGGTGCTTTTGTTTATTTTGCTATACAAACTTGGCGACAGTATGGCAACCGCGCTCGCCACACCATTTTACTTAGACATGCACTTTTCAAAAAGTGACATTGGCGCCATTGCTAAAGGTAGCGGCTTGTTAATGCAAATTGCAGGTGCTTTTGTAGGCGGATTATGGATGCTCAAACTGGGTGTGAATCGCGCCTTATGGATATTTGGTATCGCGCAAGCAGTCACTATTTTAGGCTTTGCATGGCTTGCCCACGCAGGTCCCTTTGAAACGATTGGCGCTGCTGAACGTAGCATGTTAGCCATCGTCATTGGTGCGGAGGCCTTTGGCGTAGGATTAGGTACTGCAGCCTATGTTGCCTACATGGCGCGTGAAACGAACCCAATTTACACTGCTACTCAGCTCGCTTTATTTACCAGCTTATCCGCCGTTCCACGCTCGGTATTTAATGCAATGACGGGCAACATGGTAGAAAGCCTCGGTTGGGAAAATTTCTTTTATGTGTGTACGTTCTTAGCTATTCCTGGCATGTTGCTGTTATTAAAAGTGGCGCCTTGGAGTGACGCAACTAAAAGGCTTTGAAGATTAAAGAGATATTAGCTTAGCTATTCTTACTGGGCAGTTTTAAGCTCATTCCCCATTGATTTAATGTCCACATCTCTCGCCATATCCTCTCTAACAATTAGGCTATTGAGGCGTCGCGAAGTGTCATGCAAGTCTTTTAACCATCCGTTCGTCACCGCCTCTTCAATTTGTAAAATACTTTCAACCGAGCGCATATCCCAGCCTTGGGCATCTAATAAATGAATAGCAATATTGTCTGATTCAATCAGCTGACTTGGCTTAATTTTAGAGATGGCCACTTCAGACCCTATGTATGAAGTGGCTGTTGAAGCAATACTCGTTACAGCAGTTGTAGTCGCTTGCGCAGCCACGTTTGAAGCGCTTAAAAGGGAAACTGCTGGAAACAAAACACCAGCCAAAACCGAAAATATAATTTTGGTTGACGTATTTTTATTATGATGTCGGCCAATCACATGCCCCATTTCTCGAGCTAGAATAAAACTGACTGCTTCTTCACTGAGTTCTAAATTTTGAATTCCCCTGAAAAGAACAATCTTGCCAGCCCCGTTTGATGCCATGCCAGGCTCTTTTTTATCCGCAACGACAAATGTAAAATCTTTGATTCTGTACTTAAGGTCTGGGTACGTTTTAAATGCAGTCACCGCCAAACGACCGCCTAACTCTGTCACTAGCGCATCAAATGTACTGTTTACAGCACATGAATCACCTTCACAAGCTTTTGCATTAGGTTTAGTAGCAAGGCGCACACGCATATCAATATCTGAATAAATATTGCTGATGGTCGCTGGCGGACTCTGCGCTAGCTTAGCTTTTGTATCAACCTCTTGCGCAGACATAACATTGCAATTGAATGTCAATAGTATTGACAATGCAAAATAATTATAGAATTTAAAGGTCATTAAATTTATATAAATTGGTATATGTGTAAAAAGTTAGTGCATATTAAAGTAGAGCGCCACTAAAGAATATTAAAATTTTTAAAATAAAATAGTAATGAAATGTAGATTGATGTGTAAGTTTTTCAGATGACGCGCGACCAATTGTCTATTACTCAAAGAAAATTCTTATGTTAATAGCTCATCAAAGAAATCTTTTCCCTACTCTTCATCTCATTACACTTATTGTATTAATTTTTGTGTCGAAATCTGTAATTGCCGCAGAATGCAACGCCAAGAGTGGTGCATTAACAGTACCTTTACTTGAGTTGTACACATCTGAGGGTTGTAGTAGTTGCCCTCCTGCAGATAAATGGCTAAGCGGTTTGAAATCCGACCCTAAAAAAGTGATTCCGTTAGCTTTTCATGTGGATTATTGGGATTACATTGGCTGGAAAGATAAATTCTCCAAAGCTGAATATTCTGATCGCCAACGCAAAACTGCTACTTTTGCAGGTGCTGGCTACGTGTACACACCTCAATTTTTATTAAATGGACGTGATTTTAGAGGCTCAGACGAATCGCGCTTAAATCAAGCAATAGCTGCCAACCAGAAATTAGCTTCGCGCGCCAACTTAAGCCTAGAAGCCATTACGCAAAACAATGGTGAAATTACACTGCAAGCCAGCGCCAAAGCTGTTAACCCTGCAGATATTAAAAATGTGGATATTTTTGTAGCAATCTATGAAAATAAATTAGTCAGCCATGTGAAAGCAGGTGAAAACAATGGTCGCGAACTTAAGCACGATTATGTGGTACGTAATTTCTTTGGTGCCTATCAACTTAACAACCAAAATGAATTTGCAAAAAATTTCAGTCTAAAATCAGAATTGAAAGGTAGGCATGCAGGCGTTGTGATATTTGCGCAAGATAATAATACCGGTGAGATTTTGCAGAGTTTAGCTTTGCCCTTTTGTTCTTAATACAAAGTGTAGTTTAATAAAGAATCACTCGTTGACAGCAAATTCAACACAATAATTGATAAGGATTTAAGATAGAATAAGTTTCAAAATTAAATATAGCGTTGCTAAGTGAACATCGACCACCCTCAAAAAGGTATTTTATTCCTCTGTGTTGCCGTGTTTTTGTTTGCAAGTAGTGATGCGCTATCTAAATACCTCACCAATTTTTACCCAGTCGTCATGGTGCTATGGGTAAGGTATATGGTGCATATTTCGCTGATGCTGACTGTATTAAGACCACCATCATATCGCACTTTATTCGCCACCAAAAAACCCAAACTGCAAATTATTCGCGGCTTGTGCATGGCCAATACCAATTTAATGTTCATCAGCGCGCTTCACTATATTCCACTAGCAGAAGGCACCGCCATTATTTACCTCAGCCCATTATTAGTCACTGCAATGTCTGGCCCGCTTTTGGGCGAGCGCATTGAGCGTTTGCAATGGGTAGCCGTGGCGATTGGCTTTATTGGAGTTTTATTCATCGTGCGACCCGGTGGTAGCATGTTCCACCCAGTTGCACTGCTAGCGCTTGGCGCAGCATTCTCGTTCAGCCTATACCAAATCATTACCCGCAAACTTAACCATACCGATAGCTCCAGCACCACAAACTTTATCAGCGGAGTAGTCAGCGTGCTGGTAACAAGCCTGCTACTGCCATTTTTTTGGAAAACACCCACACCATACTTTGCTTTATTAATGGTATTACTTGGCGTATCAGCACTCGTCAGTCACTTGTGGATGACCAAAGCTTACCTACATGCAAAACCCTCAACACTCGCGCCATTTTCATACATACAACTATTATTTGCAGGCTTAATCGGCTATGTCTTTTTTGACCACACGCCTGATTTTATAAGTTTAATCGGCATGTTGATTATTGTAGCGGGTGGCTTGATGATATTTAGTAAAATCAGCTACAAAAGATCATAAATCATCTGCTCTGCAAGCTAATATCCATGTGGGTCGCAGGGCATTTCATAACATCATGCCTTTGACTTCTTCTCCCCTGCTACCGCGCCAAGCAGCGCAAGCTTCATGGGAGTTTTCGGCAAGAGGCTCTTGTTTCCGATTACCGCCCATGCATTTGCTACTAACGAGAAAATTGAGACGCTATCCTCATTCATCAAAAAGCAGTCGCACTACTGTGACAAGCTGTCGTCTTGTTACATCAATTTTCTTAAGAATTCGTATCCATTTTCACTCCAATTTCTAACAAGCTGTAAGTTAGTTTGAATAAGTTCTAGTCCAAATACTCAACAATCAAAGGCGCATGGTCACTAAAGCGCTCAGCCTTATAAACACAAGTTGAAATCGATTTTGCCGCCGTTGCTGGCGTGGCTATTTGATAATCCAACCGCCAGCCTACATTCTTCTCATACGCTGCGCCACGATTGCTCCACCATGTATAGCATTCATCTGTGGTGTTGGGGTGCATAGTGCGGTAAACATCTACCCAGCCAACTTCGTCAAATAAAGTCGTCAGCCATGCGCGCTCTTCTGGCAAAAATCCTGAGTTTTTCTTGTTGCCCTTGTAGTTTTTAAGGTCAGCTTCTTTATGTGCGATGTTCCAGTCGCCGCAGATAATGATTTCGCGACCACTTTTTATCAGCGTTTGCATGTGAAGCATAAAGCGCGTCATCACGCTAAATTTAAAGGCTTGGCGTTCCTCTCCACTGGAGCCGCTTGGCAGGTAGAGTGAAATCACACTCAAATTACCCAAGCTTGGATGATTATCAAAGCGGCACTCTAGATAACGCCCTTCGCTATCAATATCTTGTACGCCACCATTTGAGCCGCCTAATCCTTCAATCACCTCATCTGGCTTTGTTTTGCAGTAAATACCTACGCCGCTATAGCCTTTTTTTTCTGCGTAATGAAAATAGCCATAATAGCCGGGGGGATTGAGCATTTCTGGCGTCATATCGGCTTGTTGGGCTTTGATTTCTTGCATGCAAACTACGTCTGCATTTTGCGTTTGTAGCCATTTTTGAACGCCTTTATTTGTTGCAGAGCGTATGCCGTTGAGGTTTAGCGATATAATCTTCAAAACTTAATCCTTAATATAATTAACTTGATATGAGCAACAAAAACACTACTGGGCAGTCTGACCAATTCAGGCAAGATTTTATCGCATTTGCTATTAAAAAAGAGGTTTTACGCTTTGGCGAATTTAAAACCAAAGCAGGCCGTTTGAGCCCTTACTTTTTTAATGCAGGTTTGTTTAATGATGGCGAAAGTTTGATGAAATTAGGAGAGTTTTACGCTACGGCGATTAAAAATTCTGGCATAGCGTTTGACATGCTTTTTGGCCCGGCCTATAAAGGCATTACCTTAACAGCCAGCATCGCGATTGCTTTTGCAAAAGATGGGCGTAATATTCCTTACGCATATAATCGCAAAGAGGCAAAAGACCACGGCGAAGGTGGTGTCATCGTCGGTAGCCCTCTAAAAGGCCGAGTCCTCATCATAGATGACGTAATTTCGGCAGGAACATCAGTGCGTGAGTCTGTTACGCTGATTACCGCTAATGGCGGCACAGCATGTGGCGTAGCTATTGCTATAGATCGGCAAGAAAAGGGTTTAGGTGAGCTATCTGCAGTGCAAGAAGTTATCAAAAACCATCAAATACCTGTTTGCACTATTGCAAATCTGAGTGATTTATTAAAATATTTACAAATTAAACAAGATATGGCGCAAAATTTGCATGCGGTTAGCGCATATCGCCAACAATATGGTGTAAATTAACGTTTACATCCACTAGGTTATAAGGATTACGTTCATAAAAAATGAATATCTTGCAAGAAATGTATATCAATGACGGCGCTAATGGTGCATCGAAAGACATTCAACGCCAAATTTTTTATGTAAGTCTGTGTTGTGTACTAATTTTAGTTGCTTCTTTTTCATCCCCTGCACATAGTGCAATTGTGAAATGGAAGGATGATAAAGGCGTTACTCACTATGGAGATAATGTGCCTGCTCAATATGTAAATCGTGAAAGCTCAGAAATTAGCAAGCAAGGTGTTACATTAAAGCGCTATAAGCCCGTCAGCGTTCAAGATCAGGCGATAGATGCGGCTAAGCTGGCTCAAAATAAAAAAGACAAAGCACTACTTGATGCTTTTACTAATGCCAATGAGATAGACTTAGCACGTGATCGTAACTTACAACTAGACATCATTGCGATTGAAAATCTGCAATTACAGAAAAAAAATAGCTTTAAAAAACTGACAGAAAATCAAAGTATTGCTAATAAATTTATTAAAAAGAATAAAGCGATCCCAGTCGATTTAAGCGCGGACATTAAAAACAACAAAGCTGCACTTGCAAGAACAGAAATACAAATCAATCAACGTAAAACAGCGATGGAAGAAACTCGTCAACGTTTTGACCGCGACAAAATGCGTTTCATTGCCCTTAAAAATAATACTGCAGAAGCTGGCACTAAACCTGAGGCGGCATTAGTTACTAAACCGTAAGCTTCTTCTTCAGCATATCATTGACTTGTGTAGGGTTGGCTTTACCTTTTGAGGCTTTCATGGCTTGACCTACCAGCGCATTAAAGGCTTTTTCTTTACCTGCTTTAAACTCTTCAACCATGGCGAGATTTGCTTTGAGCACCTCATCAATAATCGCCTCAATAGCACCACTATCTGACTCTTGTTTTAAGCCTTTAACCGCAATAATGTCGTCAACACTTCCTTCAGCATTCCACATTGCTTCAAACACTTGTTTGGCTGCATTGTTTGAAATCGTGTTATCGCCAATGCGTTTTAACAACTGTGCAAGTTGCTGTGCGCTAATAGGTGATTCGCTAATACTTGTATCAACTGCATTTAATTTGGCGGTCAGTGACCCCATTACCCAGTTTGCCGATTGTTTTGCATCAGCACCGGCATCAATGGTTGCAACAAAATAGTTGGCTAAATCACGTGAAGTGGTCAGGGCGTTTGCATCGTAGCTAGACAAAGCATATTGTGCCTCAAAACGCGCTTTCATCGCTTCTGGTAGTTCTGGCATCTGGGCTTTTACAGCGTCTTTGTCCGCTTCTGTAATCACTAATGGCAACAAATCAGGATCTGGGAAGTAGCGGTAATCGTTCGCTTCTTCCTTGCTGCGCATAGCGCGTGTTTCGCCAGTATCTGGGTTGAACAAAACCGTTGCCTGCTGTATCTTTCCACCATCTTCTAGCATTTCAATTTGCCAGCGGGTTTCATACTCAATCGCTTGAGTCATGAATTTGAAAGAATTGAGGTTTTTAATTTCGCGACGCGTTCCAAGTTTTTCAGTGCCTTTAGGACGCACTGATACGTTTACATCACAGCGAAAGCTGCCTTCTTGCATATTGCCGTCGCAAATGCCTATCCATTGTACTAGCTCATGTAGTTTTTTAGCGTAAGCCACTGCTTCAGCCGCAGAGCGCATATCTGGTTCAGTCACGATTTCTAACAATGGTGTACCTGCGCGATTCAAATCGATACCGCTCATACCCTCAACGGCGCCATTATTTTTTAAATCATGTACCGACTTACCTGCATCCTCTTCCAAATGTGCCCGCGTAATATTCACAACTTTTTCATAAGCAGCATTTTTACCAACGGCTGGCACTTGTATGGTAACAGCGCCTTTACCGACAACAGGCAACTCAAACTGGCTAATTTGATAGCCTTTTGGCAAATCAGGATAAAAATAATTTTTACGTGCAAATACTGAGCGAGGTGCAATATGTGCATTGATTGCCAAGCCAAACTTAATGGCACACTGTACAGCTTCTTTATTTAGCACCGGCAATACACCTGGCAAGGCAATGCTCACTTCACAAGCCTGTGTATTTGGCTCTGCTCCATATTTTACGGACGCTCCGGAAAAAATCTTCGTGTTGGTTCTTAATTGAGTGTGAGTTTCTAACCCAATGACAACTTCCCATTCCATTATTCAATTCCTTGTGGCATTACTAAGTTTGGCTTGTCCAAATTTGGAATAATGGTATGCCAATCTGTCGCTAGTTGATATTGATGCGCAACATTTAACATACGCGCTTCATCAAAATAATTGCCGATAATTTGCAAACCAACCGGTAGCGATACGTCATCGTCACTTTGCGCAAAGCCCGCTGGTATACTCATGCCCGGCAAGCCTGCTAAATTGGTAGATATAGTGTAAATATCTTGTAAGTACATGGCGACTGGATCATCCACTTTTTCACCTGATTTAAATGCAGTTGAAGGCGCCGCTGGCCCCATGATTACATCACACTTTTTGAAAGCTTCGACAAAGTCCTGTGCAATTAAACGGCGAATCTTCTGAGCTTTTAGATAATAAGCATCGTAATAACCGGCGCTTAATACATAAGTACCAATCAAAATACGGCGTTTCACTTCCGCGCCAAAACCTTCAGCTCGGCTTTTGTTATACATGTCCATCAAATCAGTATATTCAGCTGCACGGTGACCGTAACGCACGCCGTCATAACGTGATAAGTTACTTGAAGCTTCTGCTGGCGCTAATACGTAGTAAACAGGTATTGATAAACCTGTATTTGGCAGTGATATTTCTATAATTTCAGCACCAAGTTTTTTATATTCTGCAATTGCGGTTTCAATCACTTTACCCACGCTTGCATCTAAGCCTTCAGCAAAAAATTCTTTTGGCAAACCAATTTTTAAACCAGCTAAAGGTTGATTCAAGCTACGGGCATAGTCTTCTTTTTCACGATTCAAGCTAGTCGAGTCACGCTCATCGAAACCCGCCATCACATTCATCATCAGCGCGCAGTCTTCTGCACTTTTTGCCATCGGGCCTGCTTGATCTAGCGATGATGCAAAGGCAATCATACCGTAGCGAGAAACTGCGCCATAAGTTGGCTTCAAACCTGTAAAACCACATAAAGATGCTGGCTGGCGGATTGAACCCCCGGTGTCAGTTCCCGTAGCCGCAGCGCAAAGCCTCGCCGCCACCGCCGCCGCACTACCACCACTGCTACCACCAGGCACACGATTGAAACTCCAAGGGTTTTTAACGCCGCCAAAATATGAAGTTTCATTGGATGAACCCATCGCGAATTCATCCATATTAGTTTTGCCTAAATTCACCGCACCCGCTATATCAAACTGAGTAATGACATGAGCATCATAAGGTGCAACGAAATTAGCGAGCATTTTGGAGCCGCAAGTGGTTGGCCAGCCTTTTGCACAAAAGATGTCTTTTTGCGCGATAGGAATACCTGTCAATGGGGCAACATTTCCAGCTGAGATACGCGCATCTGCTGCTTTTGCTTGCGCTAATGTTTTTACTTCATCTAGTGCGATATAAGCATTAATACTTGGGTTATAAAGCTTAATTCTGTCAAGAAAAGTTTGTGTTAACTCCACACTAGAAATCTTCTTTGCTTGGAGCATATCGCCAAGCTGTTTTAGGCTACTGTTAATCATATTTAAGTCTTATTTTAAGTTCTTACTCAATCACCTTAGGCACAAGATACAAACCAGCTGATACGGCTAGTTCTGATGAGCCATTTCCAAGTAAAGGTGCATTCTTTTGAAATTCGTCTCGTAAATTGGATTTAGTCACCACATCTTCGCGCAAACGCTGACTTAAATCTTGAGAATGTGACATCGGCTCTATGCCTGTGGTATCAACCGCCTGCATTTGTTCAATCAATCTAAGAATTCCCGTTAGTTTAGCGAGAGTCGCTACAGCATCACTTTCGCTCACTTCAATGCGCGCTAAGTGCGCTACTTTTTTAATGTCTTCAATGCTTAATGCCATATTTCATTAATCCGAATTCTTTAATAAATACATTTTAATGTTCAAAATGAGTCACTTGTTTCAATCACTCGTTACAATTAAGTTGCCAACACCCCTTAATTTTCAACGTGATTTGCGGTATTATACCTGCAATTTACTGACGTCTTAATTGCGCGCTTACATTTACTTAATGCGCCAAGTAGTCATCTTGCATCAAAATACAGGAAAAACATAATGCTCGGCTTTATAACTAGTTATTTTTCAAACGACCTTGCTATTGACTTGGGTACGGCGAATACGCTCATTTACTCTCGTGGCAAAGGCATCGTTTTAGATGAGCCCTCTGTCGTTGCAATTCGCTTAGAAGGCGGTCCAGGTGGCAAAAAAATCTTACTCGCTGTAGGCTCTGAAGCCAAAGGCATGCTTGGTCGTGCGCCAGCAAATATTCAAGCGATTCGTCCGATGAAAGATGGCGTGATTGCCGACTTTACCATTACCGAGCAAATGCTTAAATACTTTATCCGCCGTGTGCATGATGCACGTTGGTTTTCACCTAGCCCGCGCATTATCATCTGTGTGCCTGTTGGCTCTACCCAAGTTGAACGTCGCGCAATTAAAGAGTCTGCCGAGCGCGCTGGTGCTAAACAAGTATTCTTGATTGAAGAGCCTATGGCTGCGGCAATTGGTGCAGGCATGCCCGTATCGGAAGCTACAGGCTCTATGGTTGTGGATATTGGCGGCGGCACCACGGAAGTTGGCGTCATCTCACTTGGTGGTATTGTTTATGCTAAATCAGAACGCGTTGGTGGTGATAAATTTGACCAAGCTATCATAGACTACATTCGCCGCAATTATGGCATGCAAATTTCAGAGCCTACAGCTGAGGCCATTAAGAAGAAAATTGGCTCTGCTTTCCCAGGTTCTGCTGTGTTAGAAATGGAAGTCACTGGTCGCAACCTAGCTGAAGGCTTACCGCGTAAATTCACAATTTCTAGTAACGAAATTTTAGAGGCTTTAACTGAGCCATTGAATGCAATCGTTGGCGCAGTAAAATCAGCACTAGAGCAAACGCCTCCTGAGTTAGGCGCAGACATCGCTGAAAAAGGCATGGTGCTTACAGGCGGTGGCGCATTATTACGTGATTTAGATAGATTATTGGTTGAAGAAACGGGGCTACCTGTCATCGTTGCTGAAGATCCTCTAACTTGTGTAGCGCGTGGTTGTGGTCGCGCTCTAGAAGAAATGGATAAATTAGGTAGCATATTCGCTTACGAATAAATTGAGCCTAAATAGCACTTAGTTTTAAGTGGCTATTTGATGTAATCAGCAAGACTGTTTAGGCCGTGTAATGCGGCCTAAACTACATAAAAACGATTAAAATCAGGATAGATACTACTTAGTTTCAAGATTTACTTTTTAATCATAAAAATTCTATTTAAAGAGATATTAAGCACGGCTTAAATAATGGCACGCGGTTTTAATAATACAATTGAGCAACAACAAGCCCCTGCATTTTTTGTGCATGGCCTAAGTGCATTTGCTCGTCTTGCTTTTTTCTCAGGGCTCTCGCTAGCATTAATGGCAATTGACTCGCGCTTACAATATTTAGACGCCGTGCGTCAAAACCTACAAACCCTATTGCACCCACTTCAACTATTAGCAAATACACCCTCTGAATTGTACCGTGATACAGGGGAGTATTTCTCAACGCATAATTATCTGTTGAAAGAAAATAAGCGATTAAAGCAACATACGCTTCTGCAAGATATATCATTGCAAAAGCTCAACACACTTACACTAGAAAATAATAATCTTCGTCTGCTGTTA
The DNA here is from genome assembly GCA_030693535.1 of Methylotenera sp. Next base: position 178,481 of record JAUYAL010000064.1, on the reverse strand, counting down.
AATACCAATAAAGCCATTAAAGAAAATAGTACCGTGGCTGAAATTATGCATGTCAGCCGAGACCTATTCAGCAAAAAAATTATTGTTAATCGCGGCGAAACACATGGCATTTCTGCCGGCGAAGCGGTGGTTGATGCGACTGGGGTAATTGGGCAAATTACTCGTGTTTATCCGTTAAGTAGTGAAGTTACACTTATTACCGATAAATCTTTAGCGATACCAATACAGATAGAACGTAACGGCTTACGCGCTATTGCATTTGGTCATGGCCGCGATAGCACATTAGACTTGCCTTATTTACCCACTAATGTTGACATCAAACAAGGTGATAAATTGGTGACATCTGGCATCGATGGTGTTTATCCTGCCGGCCTTGCTGTAGCTACCGTTAAAAAAATCGAGATTACATCAGATTCACCATTTGCTCGCATCGTTTGCAACCCAACAGGCGGAGTGGAAAATTATAGGCAAGTACTTTTGGTCAGCATTCCACACCAAGATATCCTGCCTGATAGTAAGCCAGCAGTTACACTAAGTACGCCAAAATCTACAAAAAATACTGCTCAGACTAAATTGACCGAAAAGTTAGGTCCCGAACAAGTTCAAAAAAAACCAATTAATTCAACAGCATCGAATAATACAGGCATAAGCCATGCACCCGAGTAAGCTTAAGTCTATTTATCTATCGATTATATTGGCATTTATTTGCCTATTACTACCATGGTCCGGTATTGCCTTAAAAATCCGTCCTGATTTTATGTTGCTAGTCATCATATTTTGGCTGATACGTGCACCTAATTTATGTAACGTAGGCACAGCATGGTTTGTCGGGTTATTTGTAGATTTGGCAACAGGCGGTATTTTCGGCCAATATGCAATGGCGTATACCGTGACAGCTTTCTTTGCTGTTAGTTATCAACGGAGACTCGTTTTATTTAACGGCACACAACAACTATTTTATGTATTTTTGCTACTCTTAATCTCCCAAGTCATATTATTGATACTAAAAACTTTTACTGGGGCACAGTTTATAGGCTGGGCTTACTTTTTACCGAGCCTAACTGGTGTTCTTTTATGGTTTATTGCCACTATAGTACTTGGTTTAAATACCGGTACTCGCACACGTAGAATTTGACGTCTATTTCCATAAAACAAGATGTCTAAAGTCATCACAATTAATATTTAAGCATGCGCGCTGAACTTAAAAACTTCCAATATGAGCAACATTACTTTAGGCTAAGACTAGGTTTCACTGCCTTTGTTGTATTGGCACTTTTTAGCTTGCTAGCTTTTCGCTTTTCTTACTTACAAATTAAACAATACGCACACTATCAAACACTTGCAGAGAATAATCGTATTTCGCTTGTCCCCATTGTGCCTAACCGCGGCCTAATACTGGATAAAAATGGCGTAGTAATGGCGCACAATTTTTTTGTCTACACCTTAGAAATCACCCCATCAAAAATTGGTAATCTTGAATCTACTATTGCTGACCTCGGTAAACTAGTTGAAATAAGTAAACTAGACAGAAAACGTTTTAATAAACTGCGCCATGAAAGCCGTAACTTTGAAAGTGTACCGATACGCACTCATCTTAACGAAGTTGAAGCCGCCAGCTTTGCCGTCAATCACTATCGTTTTCCAGGCGTAGAAATAAAATCTCGCCTATTTAGGCATTACCCTTTAGGTAAACTTGGTGCGCATGTGATTGGTTACATCGGACGTATCAATGACAAGGATTTAATCAATCTTGAAAAATCTGGTGATTTGTCTAACTACAAAGGCTCTGACCATGTAGGGAAAAGTGGCCTAGAGCAATTTTATGAGCGCCAGCTACACGGCACTACAGGTTTTCAGCAGGTTGAAACCGATGCCGACGGTCACGCAGTCCGCGTGATTTCTAGCACTCCCCCTGTGCCCGGCAATAATCTCACTTTATCGATTGATAGTAAATTACAAGAAATCGCTGAAACCGCCTTTGGCGACCGACGTGGTGCGCTTGTTGCAATCAATCCTAAAACAGGAGAAGTGTTGAGCTATGTCAGCCAACCAACGTTTGACCCCAATTTATTTGTAGATGGCATTGATGTTGATAACTGGAAATTACTTAACGAATCATTAGACAAACCTTTGGTTAACCGGCCAATTCGGGGTATTTATCCACCAGGTTCTACTTTCAAACCATTTGTCGCCATGGCAGGATTAGAAAATGGCAAGCGCACACCACCATTCGCTATCCATGATCAGGGCTACTTCACCATAGCTAATGGTCGCCACCGATATAGGGATTGGAAACCTAGTGGGCATGGCATCGTTGATATGCAGCGTGCAATTACGATTTCTTGTGACACTTTTTTTTATGGTTTGGCACTGGAGATGGGTATAGAGAGATTAACTGGATTTGTTCGCCACTTTGGTTTTGGTCGGAAATCCGGCATAGATATTCAGGGTGAGAATGGGGGCCTACTACCTACTCCAGAATGGAAAATGCGCCGTTTTAAACAACCATGGTATCAAGGTGAAACGGTCATTGTTGGTATTGGGCAAGGCTATACTTTAGCCACCCCACTTCAGTTAGCGCAAGCCACTGCTACATTAGCCAATAAAGGCATATCAATGAAGCCTCATCTACTGGCTAAAATTCAAAAAGCTATGACAAGCGAAAGTGAGATCATTTCACCGATCATACAAGATAAAATTGAATTCAAACCAGAAAACATAGAGATTGTTAAACAAGGCATGATTGATGTAACGCTACCTGGCGGCACTGCAGCAAGTGTTGGCGCAAATGCGGGCTACAGCATTGCCGCAAAAACTGGAACAGCACAAGTGATAGGCATCAAGCAAAATGCAAAATATGATGAAAAAAACATCAATGAGCGTCATCGCGACCACGCTTTATTTATCGCTTACGCGCCTGCAGATGACCCTACAATCGCACTTGCGGTAATTGTTGAAAATGGTGGTCATGGTGGCTCGGCTGCAGGACCAATTGCCAGAAAAGTAATGGATTATTATTTATTAGGTAAATCACCTGAACCTGAAGCGATAAAGGATGAAAAGAGCATGCCTTTAAACGCTACCGGCAATACAGCACAAAACATACCTAAACCACAACCAATACCTGAAGAAGAATTGCATGATTAGCAAACTATTGCAGCTATTTCTTAAACACATTGATCCATTTTTAATGGCATGTTTATTTTTTACATTGATGGTTGGTTTATTTGTACTCTATAGTGCTTCTGGTCAAGACATTTCTCGCGTATATGCGCAGGGCGTTAACATTATTGTGGCATTGAGTTTTATGTGGGCAGCAGCCAATATTGCTCCTAGCCAATTAGAACGTATCGCCATACCTCTTTATTTACTTGGTGTTGTACTGCTAATCGGCGTTGCTTTGTTCGGACACATTAGCCATGGCGCGCAGCGCTGGCTCGATATAGGCCCAGTTCATATTCAACCTTCTGAAATCATGCGTATCGCAATGCCTATGATGCTTGCTTGGTATTTTTCAAAACAAGAAAGTAAACCTAGGACATCTGATTTTGCTATAGGCACTTTATTATTAGTCATTCCTGTTGGACTAATAATGAAGCAGCCCGACTTAGGCACGTCATTACTCATTACCGCTTCTGGTTTTTATGTCTTGTTTTTAGCTGGGCTGAGCTGGAAGCTTCTAGTCGGTGCTAGCATTACGTTTGCAGCATCTACGCCCATATTATGGTCTCTGTTACACGATTATCAACGACGCCGTATCGAGATGCTATTTGATCCCACCCAAGACCCTCTTGGTTCGGGGTACCATACCATACAAGCGATTATTGCGATTGGCTCTGGCGGTACGATCGGCAAAGGCTGGTTAAATGGTACACAAACACAATTAGACTTTTTACCAGAACGCACGACTGATTTTATTTTCGCCGTGTTTAGCGAGGAATTTGGGCTATTAGGTAATTTGCTATTGCTTGGTCTCTTCAGTTTGATTATTTTTCGCGGCCTAGTCATTGCATCTCAAGCACAATCTACCTTTGGAAGGTTATTGGCTGGTAGCATTTCTCTGACTTTTTTCACTTACGCGTTTGTTAACATGGGCATGGTCAGTGGTATTCTTCCAGTTGTTGGCGTACCCTTACCATTGATAAGCTATGGTGGCACTTCTATGGTAATGCTGTGCTTAAGCCTAGGTATACTAATGAGCATACAAACACATAAGAAACTGGTGGCTACTTAATGACGAATCTTACAACGGGTACCGTAAAGAAACTATCACTATTAATATGCATTACATTTTTAGCTAGCTGTGTTGCAAATAGCCCTATGAGACCAACTCACAGGCCAGAACCCAAACAAAAAACCATTGAAACTCCAGCAAGTCAATCTTCAAGCACTAGTTCCAATTCTGATGCAAAACCAACATCCGGTGGTTATTACTTAGATGATGGTCCTGGTGAAAATGCTCCTGCTGATATTGATAGCATTCCGAGTGCGTCTTTAAAAACAGAGTCGCCATCTAAACGAGCTAATAGGCCTTATAGTGCATTAGGTCAAAGTTACACGCCGATGACCGTTTATGCACCTTACAAAAAACAGGGTATGGCTTCTTGGTATGGCAAGCGCTATCATGGCAAAAAAACATCAACGGGTGAAATTTATGACATGTATGCCATGTCTGCCGCGCATACTATATTACCCATCCCAAGTTATGCCAAGGTGACTAACCCAGCAAATGGACGCTCTGTGATTGTTCGCATCAATGATAGAGGCCCGTTCAAGCGAGATAGATTAATTGATTTATCCTATGCTGCCGCCTATCAACTGCGCTTAATCAAGCAGGGCAGTGGCTTAGTTGAAGTCGAAACAATAGACACCAGTGCGGAAGCCTTGCAAAATATGTCTAACAACAAGGCGATGCAAGCATCTACATTACAGACTAATCCAGCAGAAGAGAATACACCTGCTATAGTTGAGTCGGCACCTGCTGTTGCGGCTGTAGTTACAACGCCTGCTTCAAAAACAACAATGAAGCCAGCCATTATTTCTGCGACTTCTACTTTAAGTTCGCCCTATTATATACAAGTAGGTGCCTTTAAAAATGAAGCCAATGGTGAATTGTTGCAGAAAAAAATTCAAGGTTTAGACTTGGTCGAAAATGTAGGCATTGCTAACGTGTATAATAACGGCCTTTACCGCGTAAAGCTTGGGCCTTATGCAAGTAAAAAAGAGGCTGATAGCTCGGCCGCTAAAATCCGTAGGCAACTAAATATTATTACACTCATCATTAATCAATAAATCGTACTCAATCACATCCCATGCAAAAAATGACTCATAACCTATTAAAAATAACGCAATTTGCTGTTATTTCAAGTCTTAGCCTAATAACATTGACATTATCTCCACTGGCGAAAGCTGACAGTGCGCAAATCGCACCGCCACCTAATTTAGCAGTGAAAGCGTATTTACTGAAAGACTTCAACAGTGGTCACGTCATTGCTTCACAAAAAAGTAATATGCGCGTAGAGCCAGCCTCACTCACTAAAATAATGACTGCTTATTTAAGCTTTAAAGCGCTAAAAAATGGTCATTTATCTCTCACGCAAACGTTGCCAGTAAGTGAGCTTGCTTGGAAAGTTGAGGGCTCTAAAATGTTTATTGAGCCGCTAACTCCAGTTACCGTTGACGATTTATTACACGGCATGATTATTGTGTCAGGCAATGACGCTTCTATTGCTTTAGCTGAAGGCATTGCTGGTACAGAATTACAATTTGCAGAAATGATGAATAAAGAAGCGCAACGTTTAGGAATGAAAAATACCCATTTCATGAACGCGACAGGCTTACCAGACGCGCAACATTACACCACAGCGGATGATTTGATGATACTTGCCACCGCCTTAATTCACGACTTTCCAGAACAATACAAACGTTTATATTCAGTCAAGGAATATACCTACAATAAAATTACCCAACCAAACCGCAACCGTCTACTGTGGCTAGATCCTAATGTGGATGGCATGAAAACTGGTCATACAGAAAGTGCTGGCTATTGTTTAATTTCAACAGCAAAACGCAATGAAGTTCGTCGTATTTCTGTAGTGTTAGGCGCAGCAACAGATGCTGCCCGCGCAACAGAAAGCCAAAAAATACTCAACTATGGATTTCAGTATTTTGATTCAAAGTTGGTCTACAAACAGGGGCAGAGCATCAATCAACTCAAGGTCTGGAAGGGCAATGAAAATCAAGTAGCTTCGACGGTAGCAGAGGATTTATTCTTAACCGTGCCTAAAGGTGATTATGCCAATGTGAAAGCTGTTATGTCTAGCAGACAACCTTTAATTGCTCCCATTAAAAAGGGGCAAGTGATTGGTCATGTTAAATTTACTTTGAATGGCAAAGTGATTGATGAACGCAATTTGGTTGCAGCTAAATCTATTGATACTGCTGGCATTTTAGGCCGTGCATGGGACTCAATTAAATTGCTATTACAATAGCGATTAAAATTATGGCTGATATAAAACAAGATTTAAATGTAGATAAGACAACACCCTTAATTGACTTCCCTTGCGACTTCCCTATAAAAGTCATGGGCGAAACTCAAGATGGGTTTGCGCAAACAATTGTTGAGCTAATTCAAGCAATAGAACCGACTTTCAATGCTTCTAAAATTGAAATGCGCGCCAGTTCTGGGGGCAAATACACTAGCCTGACGTGCGACGTGCATGTAAGCTCTCAGGCTCAGTTGGATGATATTTACCGAAGCATCAGCGCGCATCCACTGGTTAAATATTCGCTTTAGATCGCATGTCGGCACCTATAAAAGTCAGACACTTAGGGCTTACTGATTTTGAAGAGGTGTGGCACGCCATGCAAAAGTTTACTGCGACTCGTTCAGAAGAAACTCCTGATGAAATATGGCTCACAGAGCATAGTCCTGTTTACAGCTTAGGCTTAAATCGCAAGAACATACGAATACCAAATAATCCTGATATCCCTTTAGTGCTGACTGACCGTGGTGGAAAAATAACCTACCATGGGCCTGGGCAGCTCATTGTATATGTTTTGCTAGACCTCAAACGCCATCAGTTGAATGTGCGTAAACTAGTGACTCTACTAGAAAGTGTCATCATCAATCTACTAGCTGAATATGGCATCTATGCTATAGCCAAACAAGATGCTCCTGGCGTGTATGTCAATGATGAAAAAATCGCTTCTCTTGGGTTACGCATTAAAAATAATTACTGTTATCATGGTCTAAGTTTTAATATAAACATGAACTTAAAGCCATTCAACGCAATAGACCCATGTGGTTACGTTGGACTAAAAGTCACACAGACTAAAGACTTAAACATCAATACCGCTAGTCATAAAATGGGTGAGAAATTAATAGCAACGCTCCTTACGAAATTAGCAGATGGACGAAAGCATGACTGAAATACCAACATTGAATCGTAAAACGACAGATCCAAAAGTCGCTGGTGTCAAAGAAAGGGATGCCGCCAAAACTTCGCGCATTCCAATCAAAATTATCCCACAGCCAATACAACGTAAACCAGAATGGATACGCATGAAGGTGCCGGATTCAATGCGTTATCAAGAAATAAAAAAAATACTGCGTGATAACAATTTGCATACAGTATGCGAAGAGGCAAGCTGCCCGAATATTGGCGAATGTTTTAGTGGGGGTACCGCAACGTTTATGATTTTAGGTGACATCTGCACGCGTCGCTGTCCATTTTGTGATGTGGCACATGGTAAACCATTACCGCCAGATGTAAATGAACCAGAGAATTTAGCACGCACCATCGCGCAAATGAAGCTTAATTACGTAGTCATCACTTCAGTTGATCGTGATGATTTAAAAGACGGCGGCGCCCAACATTTTGTGGATTGCATCAGCGCAGTACGCGCGCACTCACGTAACATTAGAATTGAAATACTCGTGCCAGATTTTCGTGGTCGGTTGGACATAGCCATGCAAATTTTAAATAATGCACCGCCAGATGTAATGAATCATAACCTTGAGACCGTACCACGACTATACAAGCAGGCTAGACCAGGTTCAGATTATCAAAATTCTCTGTCATTATTAAAAAAATTCGGTGATATGTATCCGAACATACCAACGAAATCTGGCTTAATGTTAGGCTTGGGTGAAACGGATGAGGAAATTTTAGCGGTAATGCGAGATTTGCGTGCACACAATGTCAGCATGTTAACCCTTGGCCAATATCTGCAGCCCAGCGTGCATCATCACCCAGTAATGCGTTATGTTGAACCTAGTACTTTTGATCTACTGAAACAAAAAGCTGAAGTGATGGGCTTTAATAATACGGCAAGTGGCCCCATGGTAAGAAGTAGCTATCACGCAGATACACAAGCGCAATTAAAATAATTGTTTTGAGCTGACGCTAATTAATCATAATGAGAAACTCATGGTTCCACACTTAACAACTGCACTCAATGGTCCGCTTTTATCTTTAGAAAAAAGCATGCTTGAAGCCATGCCAAAAATTGAACATTGGTTTCGTTGCCAATGGTTAGAATACGCTTCACCATTTTATGCCAGTGTTGATTTACGCAACGCAGGTTTCAAATTGGCGCCCGTGGACACCAATTTATTTCCTGGCGGCTTTAATAATCTAAACCCAGATTTTTTGCCTCTAAGCGTACAAGCCGCAATGATTGCTGTCGAAAAAGTCTGCCCAGAAGCACACCGATTACTGATTATTCCTGAAAATCACACGCGCAATACCTATTACTTGCGTAATGTGTTTGAGCTGGTTAACATCATGAAAAAAGCGGGGCTTGACGTTAGAGTCGGCTCAATTTCTCCAGAAATCACCGAGCCTACTAAGCTAGAAACGCATGATGGTCAGATGCTTCTATTAGAGCCTGTTGTGCGCGTAGGCAATCGCATTAAGCTTATTAATCAAGAATTGGGTGACTTTGATAGTTGCGCTATCCTACTCAACAATGACCTTTCAGCGGGCGTTCCACCCATACTCGAAAATCTTGAGCAAAATTTAATTCCTCCTCTGCATGCAGGCTGGAGTACACGCCGTAAATCACAACACTTTGCTGCCTATAACCGTGTGGCGAGTGAATTTTCTGCACTACTTGGTATTGATGAATGGTTGTTAAATCCCTATTTTGATACTTGCGGTGAGATAGATTTTCACGCACGAACTGGCGAAGATTGCCTTGCGCTTAAAGTTGAACAATTGCTAGAAAAAATAAAAATAAAATATGCGCAATACGGCGTTACGCAAGAACCATTCGTGATTGTAAAGGCAGATGCCGGCACTTACGGCATGGGCATCATGACGGTAAAATCACCCGATGATGTACGTGATTTGAATCGCAAAACACGCAATAAAATGTCTGTGGTAAAAGAAGGCCTTCAAGTCTCAGAAGTCATTATTCAAGAAGGCGTATATACCTTTGAAAGTATCAATGACGCAGTTGCCGAACCTGTAGTCTATATGATGGATCACTTTGTGATTGGAGGATTTTATCGTGTACACACAGGGCGAGGTATCGATGAAAACCTTAATGCCCCTGGTTCACAATTTGTACCGCTGGCATTTGAAAAACCTTGCACCCTGCCTGACTGTAAGGATGCACCAGATGCAACGCCTAACCGCTTTTATGCCTACGGCGTAGTAGCGCGATTGGCCTTGTTGGCTGCAGCAATAGAATTGCAAGAACAAGATCCACTGATTCAATGACATATTGAGCTCGTACTTTTTAAACTGATGCAATATGAAACTACTCTTCATTCTTGATCCACTTTTTAGCCTAAAAACCTATAAAGATACCAGCTTAACCATTATGCGCGAGGCAGCTAGCCGTGGTCATGAACTTTATGTAAGCATGCAACATGACCTTTTCTTGCGTGACAATGTCGCGCGAATTAGCGCAAAAAAATTCACATTTACTGAACAGAGTTTTTCAACTGAACAGGCGCTTGAATACGCACCCGCAGATTTTTCCGCCGTCATCATGCGTAAAGATCCGCCTTTTGATAATGAATATTTGTATAGTACATACTTGCTGGAAATTGCAGCCAATCAAGGCGCGAAGGTTTACAACAAACCATGCGCGATTCGAAATTGGAATGAGAAACTCTCAGTCACACGCTTCCCACAATTTACCCCTGAATTTTTGGTAACAGCAAATAATGATTCAATTCGTGAATTCTTAATAGAACACCAAGATATTATTGTTAAACCGCTTGATGGGATGGGCGGCAGCAATATCTTTAGGTTAACGATTAATGACCCTAATATCAGCGTGATACTAGAAACTATCACCAACTATGGTACGCGGACCATCATGGCGCAACATTATTTGTCGGCCATTTTAAAAGGTGATAAACGCATTATCGTGATTGATGGTGTGCCACTGCCTTATGCATTAGCTCGCATTCCAAAATCTGGTGAAACGCGTGGCAACTTAGCCGCTGGTGGCACTGGCATCGCACAGCTATTAAGTGAGCGAGATTTAGATATTGCTAACACTGTTGGCAAGGTCCTTAAGCAGGCAGGTTTATTTTTAGTTGGCTTAGACGTCATAGGCGACCATCTGACTGAAATCAATGTCACCAGCCCCACTGGAATGGTTGAAATTTCGCAACAAACCAACTGTAAACCAGCACAGATATTTATGGATGCGCTTGAGGACGCATTAAGAGAGATTAGAAAACCTTGAGAAAAAAAACATTGCGCTCGTGCAACTGAATACCGATTTGAAGCAAACCATATCCTCTTTTGAGAAATCGTCTATCATCTCTTTATGCGCTACTTATTTATTGTATTGTTACTCTCTCTCTCCAGCTGTTTTAAGGAGCCTATTTATCAAAGCCAAGGCTATGTTTTTGGTACTTTGGTGGACATCACCATCTATGGTGAAACTGAAGATCGTGCACAAAATCTATCCAATCAGGTATTACAAGATTTTCAAACCTTACATAATCGCCTGCATGCATGGAAACCAATCTCTGCAAACAAACCCAGTGAAATAGGTGAGTTAAACGCGGCTTTTGCTCAGGGAAGTAAGCCTATTAAAATCGACCCAGACTTAACTCTAATGCTGGCTGATATTACAAAACTATCTGTGAAATCAAATAGATTATTTAACCCCGCTATTAGCCATTTAATTGGGACTTGGGGGTTTCAGCGCGACGACTTTAGCCCAGTGAATGTTGATATTGAGAAAATAAAAACACTAGTAAAAGCTAACCCACAAATGACAGATATTGTGCTTAAAGATGACACCGCCTACAGCACCAACCCCACTGTGAAGCTAGATTTAGGTGGCTATGCAAAAGGCTATGCATTAGATACCGCAGTGGCTTATTTGCGTAAACAACAAGTCAAAAATGCGCTCATCAGCGTTGGCGGCAACATTATTGCTATAGGCCAACATGGCGATAAACCTTGGCGTGTTGGTATACAAGATCCTCGCTCAGCCACCGCAATTGTCACCCTAGATTTACCAGACGGCTGGGCGATAGGCACATCGGGGGATTACCAGCGTTACTATTTGTTAGATGGCAAACGTTACAGCCATATCATCGACCCTCGCACAGGCAACCCAACCCAGCACACACAAGCCGTAACAGTATTAGTGCCACCACAAGCTGCAGGCGAAATTCAAGCAGGTGTGCTTTCAGACGTTGTAACTAAACCCATTTTTATTGAACAGCCAGAAAATAAGAGCATTACTGCTCAAGTTTTTGGTATTGAGAATTTCATGGTCATTGATGATAAAGCACATATTTTTGTCTCAAAAAAATTAGCGGGGAAACTCAATTGGTTAATACCTAATGTAAAATTTACTACGCTAGAATGACTATTTTAGCCTATGCCAAACTGCTGCTGCCCTAACAATGTCAAATGACAAAAATAATGCATTTTTTAAAGTTATTTTTTTCAAACAATAAAACGCTGACACTTGCGCTTGTCGCATCGTTGCTTCTGCATGTTTTATTATTAAGCAAGTTTGCATTAACGCTTCCTACCCTAAATCAAGGTCGGCAAGCCATTGAAATGCGTTTAGTGAATGTGCAGGCTATGCAAAAGGCTAAACCCGCATCCACCATTACAACACCTAAAGAACCTATAGCAGCCACACCACCCCCCCCGCAACCGGAACTAGTGCCAGAGCCAACCGCGAATAATAGGGGTAACATTATTGACGATCCTAACACTCAAGAAACTACGGCGGATCTACTGCCTATCACACCTACAGAGAACATACAGTTAGCCACTCAAACGTCAGAACAAATAGTCACTAGCACTACAAATGATGATACGAAAGCAGCAGATGCTGTTGTGGTTACGGAGGATATTGAATCTTCCGAAGATGCTAATCTTGCAAATAAAACCTTACCTGAAATCTATAATTATATTGAAACAGAATTTGAAGTTCGTCGAGGTAACGACTCTAGCACTGCAGGTATTACCCGCATCATTTTTATTCTCGATAAAAATCATACTTACATACTCACAAGCATGACTCAAGCCAAAGGTTTAGCTTCATTATTCTTTGACACGCTGTCACAGAAAAGTGTCGGTGTCTTTACAGATCAAAGTTTAATTCCCAGCCATTACTCCTATCAATATGGTAATGACCCTAAAAAAGCATTAAGCGCGCATTTTAATTGGTCTGAAGGTAGGTTACTCATAAACAACAGTAAAGGGAATAAAACTGAAATTCTCACTGAAGGCACACAAGACCTTTTAAGTTTCATGTATCAGTTTATGTTTTTGCCACCACTAGAAAACACTGAAATCATTATCACTAATGGTAAAAATATGCGTACATATAGCTATCATTTTCAAGGTGAAGAGACAATAGTAACAAAGTTTGGTGAACTCAGTACGATACACTTGCTTAAGACTGGGGATGATGATGAAAAAACCGAGCTATGGCTTGCACTAGATTACCAATATTTGCCAGTTAAAATTCGCAAAACTGAAAAAGATGGTGGTTTCATTGAACAAACTGTCACGAGCGTTCATACTAAATCGCCTTAGTCACTCACTCTGCTCATCCAGTATAAATACTTGATGAATTAGGGCAGTATTTTACAGAAGGCCGTTACCTCAATTAAAAGCTCAGAACCACGGTGTTTATGGTCACCGTGGTTTCTTTGTCAAATTAACTTACCAATTACTATTCTACTAATTCCCGCCATATCGCTCTGTTGCCTTCAAAAGCTCCACTTGTTCCCAACAAATTGAAACGTTCGGGTATAGGGTCACCACCACCACCACCACCACCACTTGGGGCAGAAGCGTTTATTGACCGACCATCTGCAAAATCAGTTCCAACAGCCACTTTATCATCAGTAGGGTCACTGAAAACAAAGTAATACCCAGCGATTGGCGAATCTGATTGTTTTGATGATATTAGTCCACCTGTTTGAAAGTTAAACACGTTAGTCCAAGCCTTACCGCTTATATCGCATGTACCAGTTGGTGGAATAATTGTTGCAACAAACAATATACCTGAAATTAAGCTGGCTTTAACATTTTGCCTTTCGCCGTTTGCTAAGCTTCCAGGTAAATCTGCATACCAACCCCAACCCTTAGGTGAATCAGTCCAGTCAGGGCTGTTACCGCTACCGGTTCTTTCGCCGCCACTAGCAGCAGATAATACCTGCGGCTCCATTCTTGCCAATAGTTGCGCTTCTGTTTGCGTGGTTGATATATATTTATCAGTGAAGGCATATAGTCTTTCCTGCTCATAATTTTGAGGATCCAAATCAGCAGCCTCTAGATACTTACCTGAACCCACAAATATCACACGCTTGCCTTTTATTTCACTTAATGTAGGCGTTACGGTAATTTTTCTCGGGGAAATATTAGTCAATTTCAATACGGTGTTAGCATTGGGATTGCTACTTCTATCATCAATATCAAAGCGCCACAGATTACCTAACAGATCACCACCATAAACATATTGCACTTGGCTATTGGCATTGGGGCTAGTAGCGAAACCTGCAATTTGTGCTAACCCGCTCGGGTATGAACTACTTCCTTCACCCGTGGATATTTCTGCCAGTTTACTCCCTAACATCGCATCCAGCACAAACAACCTACCCTTACCATCATCCGTATTGTTATAGCCTGAAGTTAGCGCCACCACCCATTTACCATCCATCTTTTTAGTGATGATAGGCCGGCCAAAGCTATAACCTAAGTTTGATTCAGTACTAGAATCAAATTCCCATAACAATTTGGGTGGTTTTGTAGCATCGGCTAAGCTTTCTGTAATGTCTAGCGCAAAATAGCCACGACCGCCTTGGCCCAAGCCACTCACAAGGATTGTATGCCATCCACCAGCAGCGCAAGGCGTTGCTGGTGCAGTTGGACATACATCCGCGATAGTAATTTTGCCATTAACAAAGTTAGTATGAAGATTTCTGTAATTATTATCAGCCAGCTTCCACATATTTTTCATTACTGCGGATGGAACAAATGCCCAGCGCTCATCACCTGTCTGTGCATTAAACGCATGCAACATACCATCATTAGCGCCAACATAAACCGTCTCCGCCCTAGACGCAGTTGATAGTTTAAAGTCTGCGTAGCCTTCATCTAAAAAGTCATTTTTTGCTTTTCCCATGAAAGTTGGGTCAGAGTCAATAATGTCGCCCAAAATTTTCTCACGTGTACGATATAGTCTATCAGCGGGTATTGCAGCCGTCTGCTCATAGTCGTTTTTTCCACTCAAGAATTTAACTAGATTATCTTCTTTTGCCAAACTCTTCTGTGAACTATCGAAACTGCTCCATTGACTTAATCCGCTAATATTGGCTGTTTTAAAATGCACTTGATTGCTACCTAAATCATCGTACCTAAAGGCAACCAAGCTCGATCCATTACTCGCATATATTCTGCGGTTGCCAGCTTGCGCCTTGGCAAACAAAGTCTCAGCAGTAGGCGTTCCTTTAGAACAGGCAGGACTACCTTCATCTTCAACACACCAAACTGCATTTGCACTTAAAATACCTTCGCCATCTATCGTGCGTGCAAACAGATTTCCTGTCCACGTGCCTGTGTTATACCTAGTACTAAATGCTAAATTGTCTGATCCTGATGGCGTCACATTACTAAGTGAGGTGGTTGATGCTGTGCCTTTTTTATCTCCAAGTGAAGCCAACGCACTTCTTACACCATCAATTACATCTTGTGGGTTTCTCGCATTGAAATACTGACTTCTATCTTGCTCTGCTCCGTTTATCGCCGCATGCCACAAATCATCAACTGTTGCGCGTTCACCCGCTGTAAACGCGGTATCCCCATTATCTGAGGAAGGTACAGGCCATTTAACTGTTGTACCAACTTTCAACCCTTCAAAATCAACAGAATCGCCTGTTTTATACCCAGTAGAATTTAGCAAGCCGTCCACACCCAAACCTAAAGTAAAGGTTTTCATGCGTTGCGTAGCTTTATCTGCGTCGGCATTACCATCATCACAAACTTCGTTACCTACCACATTAGGCGGAACAGGAACTCCCGTACAATTATTATGGTTAAGCTGATTGCGAATATCATTATCATAATAATATGCAGCTACATCAGCTAAGCTACCTGTAATTGCATTACCTTCCCATTTGGGTTTTGTTGTTGGGTCAGTGTCATGGTTACCAATCAAACTACCACCAATTTTCTTGCCCGCTGCTCCGTTCCAGTAACCATCCGTGGTAAGTAAGGTGTAGTTTTGTTGACAAGAATGTTGCAATGGATCACCCCCTGCCAATCCGAGTGATGCCGCCTCGCCAGCATAAATTCTGCCTACAGAACCTAGCACGTCACGAAGTGAAGTACCGCCAGCAGGCCATCTACTATATACGCTTGTGTAAAACTTCTCTTTTTGAGTTGTAGTGCCTCCACCTAAAAAGTCATTAATCGGCAGGTAATTACCCGCAGCTGTGTAGTTTTCTACAGTAATAAAGCCCACACGATAATCTTTACTTTCATCATGCAAAGGCGTCTCTGGTTTATCTAGCTCATTAAAGGTACGGCCAATAGCACTTTTCATTAACTGCATACGGGTACGATAATAAGCATACCAGTTAGCAACGTTGGTCATTTCTTCGTCATAGCTACATCCAGTGGGACCAATCGAACCAGAACAGTCTTTACGGCCTGCAGTTTTTATATAGCTGTTTCCAGGTAAAACATCGACACGTTTAAATAAACCATAGCGTGCAAACCTGTAATCTGCACCTCCTGTACCTGTATAAGTACCTTGGCAAGCTGCCGCGTTAGGTGATGTACCCGAAGTGGTGATAGCCTGTGCCGCAGTTTTGCAATAGCGCACGTAAGCGGGGAATTTATAAACGCCAGACTCTACACTTGTCATCAGACAATTATTTAATTTTGCTGAATCACAATATTCGATAGGCTCAACATTGTAATAAAATGGCGCGGCAAATCTGTAGG
Organism: Methylotenera sp.; assembly: GCA_030693535.1. Next base: position 162,024 of record JAUYAL010000064.1, on the reverse strand, counting down.
TCTCGCCAAATGCATACAGATCCACCAATGGGTTCTTACCAGTTTTAGGTTGAAGATTTTGATATTGAACGTTTGCGGCATAATAATTAGTGACTGAAGGATTTAAAGGGCTTGCCGCACCATCCGTTTTACTAGGGAACGGGTAAGGATAACGCGGTGAAGAATTCACTGAGCTACTAGTGCTTGTAGGCGTATTACGCTTGCAACGAGCTGACTCATGCCAAAGTCTATCACTTGCGAAACCTGTTGGTCTATCAGGCGTATCGCAATAGACCAGTTCTTCCCATAATTTAAAATTAAACGTTCCATCAGGGGCTCTGTATGTATTATTACAAGTTAGCAGGTTCGTTCCTAAAGCGTTACACGTTGTACCATTAGCGTTAGTTACAGGGTCACCGCTGGCATTAAGCCTAGTCCCATCAATTCGAACATTTTCCCAGTTTGACGTATTAGTACTGGTCATAGAGGGCAACTTCGTCGCAGTAGCGGTACCTACATCTTTTGGTTTTGGTGGAGGAGCGTATTCTACGTTGGGGTCGTAAAACAGGCTTTGCACCCTAGCCGCCATTAATGGCGGCTCATTGTTGTAACACTTAGTTTCGTCATTTTGAAGTACTATTCTGGCATCTAAAATTTCTGCCGCAGTTAAAGCACCTGCTGGCGCACCTGCAGCAATATCAACCTCTAAACTATTCTCGGTCGCGCCGCCAGCTGCAGTACAAGACACAAACGTACCAATTGGCGTGTCTAAAGGGTCATACCAATAGCAACTGCTACTAGGGGTTGTAGTCACACCGCCGATTGTGGTTTCAAGAAAACCACCACCACGATTGAAATTAGTCGTGGTACTGCCACTGTTTGCAGGGGCAGCCGTTGTCACTTTACAGCCATTAGTATCCTTACGGTCACGTATATAACAACTGCTACTTGGCGTTCCAGTCACACCTGACGCATTGACAACAAAACCGCCACCCAGATTTAGATCAGTCGTTGTATTGCCACTATTTGCTGGCAATCCTGCGGGCACAGCGCAGCCATTTGTTGGTGCAACTGGCGGATCTGCCAATGGATTGCCTGGATTATATGAAGCTAATCCAACCTTATCTGGACCAACAGTCGTTGGAATTGACTCAGAAGTCTTGATAGGCGCATTTACAGTGACCGTTGTTGTGTAAACTTCGGTGCCAGGAACACAACCACTAGGACTGATGGCATTTTTTGCCTTTATTTGATACACCCCAGAATACTGCGGCTTGCCAGGTATGGCTAAATAAACAATGTTGCCGTTACTAAACGCGCTACTTGGCTCAATGGCAAGGCGCGTATTTGGCCTTGTAGGCTTAGCCACTGTCGGGCCTACGGTTAATTTGGTAATCAGTGTGCCGTTTCTGTTTTTCATCGCAGCTTTACATTGCATATCATTTTGTACAAAACCACCAGCATCATTCACCGTACCCAAGGTATCATTTGCCACATGACTTTGCATACTTTTTGAAGTGTCAAACACAAACATCAGGTTAGGTTTAACTACTGCGGATGTCGCACTTAAAGGTTCAGTAGCAAGCGCTGGCAGTGGGTCAGAAAATACACTGCCAGAAAACAGCGCGCTCACTACTAACATAGCAAATGCTGCGCTGTATTTGTTTGCCGCATACTCAAATTGACTGAATACTGGTTTTTTGAATAGATTTGTCATGATGTCAATCCTACTGAATTTAAGGTTTAATGGCATAGGGGTTAATAAACAAATGTTTGTATATAGCTAACGGTATTCTTCGGACCTACTACTCTTGCAGTTACGCGATAAATCAAACTAGCAGCTTTACCTGTAGGGTAATTCGGATCATTCACTCCCTGATTATCTGCAGGTTTAGTTAGAGGGCCAAAAAGGCAATGCTTTTTAATGTCCGCGGTGGCAAAGCCAGCAGTGCGACACATACGTTGCACTACATAGGTAATGTTGTTTCCTAAACCATCGTCTGCAGTATCAACAACTCCGCTGGCATCTACTAACTCTCTGGCGTCTGCTATTGAGGTTGCAAAATATCCATTGGCTGCTTTATCTGCTCCAAGTTGGGATGAGTTATTTAATACCCAATCCATTGCCGTTTCTACACCACGGTCTGCTGATAACATACTGGATTGCTTAAATGACAAGTTGCCTGCAATCAAGCTATTGGTATCTACCGAACGGATTAAACCAGCTGCGGCAAGTGACATTACGACCAAAGCAATCAGCGCAAAAAATAAAACTACTCCTTTTTGCGCCTTATTTTTTTTCTTGTGTATTGCGCTTATGCAAGCTCTTGAAATTCTGGAACTCGAAATACCAGCACCTAAATAGCTTTTTTTTAAGTGTTTAATCATAGCCTATCCTTTGTCCAAATCATGTTACGTATTGGAATGATGGTTTCATAGACTTTGTATCGATATTGATCCCAGTTAGCTGTATTGGTCAAATCAATCACCGGAGCGGGTGAAGCAATAGCTGGATTGGCTGAAGTAGCATCCCATGCACATATCCCTGTTGGGTTAGCAACTGTAGTAGAACTGCATGCCGTAGAAACCGCTGGCAATTTCTCTAGCAAATTATTACGCGCAATAATAGCTACACGTACCGCTTTAATGCGATTGCGATTATCTTGCGTCATTACTGCAGTTGCCCAAGCACCTGTGGCATTCACCCATTGTGTTACTTGATTCGAAGTTGGGTTAGCCGACACACCATACTGTGCTTGTATATTCACAATACCTGAAACAATTGCTGCAGGTGTAATGCTGTTGAAAGTGTCCAAGCGCGTAAGCTGTGGATTAGTAGCCACTGTTGCGTCTATCTGATAACTATACTCATTCCACCTAGTTAGGCATGAAAGGCTTGTTTTATCACCAACATTGGCAGGCATAGTACTTAAACTAACTGTAGTAAAGTTTGTTCGGACAGGTGTTATTACAGGATCTAAGCTGTTGTCATCCACTCTTGTTGCAGCACAATTTGTGCCAATGACAGCATAAACAACATCGTTATTGAAGCAAGCCATATTATTATTCACCGTTGCAACTAACCCTGCTGCCGGGCCAACCACCGGCACTGGAATGCCCCCTGTTGCAGAGGTGCTATAACGTATCGTGACAATATCACTATCAGTTGCTACGACACCATCTGTAATATCAATAGGGGACATACTGATTTCTGGAGTTAATCCATTATCATCATGATCAACTGTTGGTATGGCAAGACATTTTAATGGCATATTATCTACATCATAAAGCGGTAAACCATAGCCCGCTAGTTGCAGATCTCTTTGCAAACTATACAACCCCACGCTGCCACTAGTCTGCGCATCTGAAGTGCCTGAAGTGGTCCGCTTTTGCCCTTCAAAGACAGAAAATATTTGCATAATCACTAAAGTGGCTAGCAAGCCTATTACTAAACCAACCATGAGCTCTACTAAACTAAAACCAGCTTGGCTAGAACCTAGTTGATTAGAATACTTTTGCTGACGATGTATATTTTTTAGGCGCATATTATCTTGCCCCAACTATTCTGGCGTTTGTCGTATAAAAATGTTGTGATTCGCCCGGCGTCGTCCATGCTACTCTAATCGTCACAGCATCTGCCACGGCCACATCAAATGTTGTTGACCTCAGTCCATTGGGCAATTCTGGCACTATTGTATCAACCTCTTCATAAGCCGCCTGCAATGCCGCTGGTGTAGCTTTTGCATCAGACCACATCATTGCCACCCTTCGCTGCGCTATCACACTTGCATCTGATCTGTTTTTGGCTTCAGTTGTGCCTTTAATCATAAACCCTTGCAGACCAGCAATAGCTAAAATACCCATAGAAAATATCAACAATGCTATGAGTGACTCCAACAGGGCAACACCTTTCTGCAGCTTAAATGGTTTGACTGGTGTAATGCTTTTACTTAAATTTCTAACTTTTAACATTTAAATTTTCCTCATGGACATTTGCGCGGATCAGAAGCAGACAGCCCTGAGTATGGATCGCACACGCGACCAACGCCACCAGCGTCAAGCCGAACACTTAATGGTCTACTGCCAGTGGCTAGTGTTGAGCTATCAATATCAAGCTGAACAAATGGTGCTGCTGGCGCTGCCGGAACTTGTAATATAGTGCCGAGATTTGTGTAAATGACAGTAGTTGCCCCTGCAGGAGTAGCCGTAACAGTGATGTTTGCTGATGAACCATCACTTGCTGCACGTGTTTCTACAATCCCGCCCACCAAATCTGCACACTGAGCAGCAGTAACACAACTCACAGTCCAAGCAGAATCAGCCCCCAACATTAACTGCACCTGTACATTACGCCTCAACGCCTCAACCCGCGCTTTTTGCAAGCCTGTTTGGATAGATTCAGCCACATTGCGAATACGCGTGTTTTCCATCCATGCACTGTAGTTTGGCATTGCTAGCGCGGCCAAAATACTCATGACCGCAATCACAACCATTAGCTCTATTAAGGTAAAGCCTAATTGATGTCGATTCAATCCCACGCTATTATTTGAGTCTATCACTAGCATGTGCCTCCATACCTTGTTAACCAGCATGTAGCGCCAGTGGTACCTTTAAAAGTTGAAGTTTTTGCATTATTCTCATTAATAGAAAAAGCAAAGCCGGTCATACCTTCTGCTACCACACCAGTAGCGGCTAAGGTGTATGTAGTTGCAGTTTGAACAGGGCATGCATATGTGAAGTACCTTGCTGCGCCTGCGCCTGGCGTACAATTGCCACCGATATAAGTACGGTTGTCCTGATAATATTGCTCCATCTGCACTCTCAAGTTTGCTAAGTTAGATGTAGCTTCAGCTGCTTTGCCACGTAGCACATAATCTGTATAATTTGGCAAAGCAATCGCCGCTAGAATGCCAATAATGGCTACCACTATCATCACCTCAATGAGAGTGAAGCCCTTTTGACTTAAACTAGAATTAGCGTTGCTTTTTAACTGAATGTGGTGCATACGACTTTTCAATGGCTTAGCCATTAGAAAATCGGAGTGCTTGTGGTGCAAACTTGCTAAGGTACACATTTTATTTCCCCTTTTTACTTAGATGCATAATGAATTGGCTTGCTGTCAATGTCTAGCTACAACCGATAATCGGTAAAATTTCTCTGATAAACGGCATGTTATTGCTTAATCACTTGTTTTTGTATTAAACCTTACCCTAAAATTAAAATAGCTCAGTCTTTAAATGCTAAAGTCTTTGCGTTAAAGTCTTTATGTTAAAATTTACTATTGATAGCAAAGTTTGTAACTAAATTAATCTAATTTAATAAGCTAAATTTTAGCTCTTTAATAAAGAGAATTAAGGCGTATGCATAAAAAAACGATACAAATCTTATTATTTTTAACCTTATGTTTGGTATTGAATAGCTGCGGCACTAAAGGCCCGCTTTATATTCCTGAGCAACAATATCCGCAAGAAACGCCTGCCAGCAAATAAATACTACTCGAAATATTAGGACGAGCCTTTAATTTTATTAATTGTCAATTTTATTAAGCCATCACTGTGAACTCTTTTACACTTAAAAATAATATTCTACATGCTGAAAATGTAGCCCTTAACAACATTGCGAATGAATTTGGCACGCCTTGTTATGTGTATTCTAAATCCACACTCATACATGCTTTTAAAAGCTTTAGTGCTGGTTTTAAAGGTTGTAAACATTTGGTTTGCTTTGCGGTAAAGTCTAACCCTAACTTGGCCATTTTGAACTTATTTGCAAGCCTTGGTGCTGGTTTTGATATTGTTTCTGGTGGTGAGTTGGCGCGCGTCTTAACTGCTGGAGGCGACCCAAAAAAAATCGTTTTTTCAGGTGTAGGTAAAACTGAAGTTGAAATGCAGGCGGCATTAAACGCTGGTATTTTTTGCTTTAATGTGGAATCTGCCAGTGAGCTTGTGCGTTTAAATGATGTCGCCATTTTTATGGGGAAAGTTGCGCCAGTATCTCTGCGCGTAAACCCTAACGTAGATGCAAAAACCCACCCTTACATTTCAACAGGTTTAAAAAATAATAAATTTGGCGTAGCCTATGAAGATGCGCTTGATATTTATCTGCAAGCCGCAGCGATGCCAGGCATTGCGATTCATGGCGTTGATTGCCACATTGGCTCTCAAATCACCGAACTGTCGCCATTCTTAGATGCCTTTGACCGCGTATTAGCCTTAGTGGATGCATTAGAAATTCAAGGGATTCACATTCAGCACATCGACGCAGGTGGTGGTATTGGTATTTGCTACAACAATGAAACGCCACCTGAATTTAATGCCTATGCCACCGCGATGCGAGAAAAACTTGGTAGCCGTCATATAAAACTAGTATTTGAACCAGGTCGAGCTTTAGTGGGCAACGCTGGAGTGCTACTGACCAAAGTTGAATACTTAAAAGAAACTGAGTCGAAAAATTTTGCCATTGTAGACGCCGCCATGAATGACTTAATGCGGCCTGCGCTTTACGATGCTTATCATGATATTCAGGCAGTTCAGCCTTGTCATGGCGACAGCAATCCACTCAATTATGAAATCGTAGGGCCAGTTTGTGAAAGTGGTGATTTTTTAGGCCATGATAGAAGATTAGCTTTAGTTGAAGGTGATTTTCTTGCCATTATGTCTGCTGGCGCTTACGGCATGAGTATGTCAAGTAACTATAACACTCGTCCGCGCGCTGCTGAGGTGATGGTTGACGGTGACCAATGCCACTTAATCAGAAAGCGTGAATTGATTGCTGATTTATTTGCTTTAGAGAAAATCCTGCCTAATATCTAATCAAACATGCACACCAAAAACTAAGCTAAAACATAAAGTTGCGTAGTTGGTTAACTAAGCGTAAATTAACACCTAGGTGAGAACTTATAAATTCTTACCGTTGTGCTTAATTATTCTAATAATGCAGTTTATATTGCAAATTAAGGGGAAGAAATGAGAAAGCTTTTATTGGGTTTACTGTTTGCTTTTGCTTTTAATGCTTTACCTGTTGCTTACGCTGATGAATCAATGCCTGAAATTGCGCCTGTTGATGATCCAGCACCACCACCGTTAGATGCACCTGCCGCTGAATAGAACATTTAGCGCTTTAAAAAAGCGAAGCATACAACGCTTCGCTTTTTACTTACCAAAAATCAATAGCACTTCTATAAGCACACGTTGAAACGTAGACACTAATCAAAAATCACAGTTTTATTGGCATATAGCAAAATACGATTTTCAATATGCCAGCGCACAGCTTTTGAAAGTACAATACGCTCTAAGTCACGGCCTTTTTGAATCAAGTCTTCAACTTGATCACGATGTGATATGCGGTCAATATCTTGCTCAATAATCGGACCTTCGTCTAACACTTCAGTGACATAATGCGCGGTTGCGCCAATCAATTTAACACCTCGCTCAAACGCACGGTGATATGGTTTTGCGCCAATAAAAGCAGGCAAAAATGAATGGTGGATGTTAATAATCTGCTTAGGATAGCGCGTCACAAAGTCTGGCGATAAAATCTGCATATAACGTGCTAGCACTATCAAGTCAATCTCATATTGAGCGAATAAGGCAAACTGCTCGGCTTCTGCAGTCGATTTACTATCTTTATTGACTTGAATGTAATGAAAATCAACTCCATAAAACTTAGCAAGTGCTTCTGTATCATGGTGGTTGCTAATTATCAGTGGGATATCGCATACTAGCTCACCATTTTTGTGTCTATGCAACAAATCCGCTAAACAGTGGTCATATTGCGAAACCATAATCGCGACACGTAATGGTTTTTGTGAGAGTTTGAGTTGCCATTCCATATGAAAACGGCTGGCAATAACTTTAAAGTGATGCTCAAAATCTGCTGTGGGTAACGTGAAGCCAGCTAAATCCCATTCTACGCGCATTAAAAACAGGTTATTTTCTGCGTCTTGATGTTGATCTGCATGCAAAATATTGGCGTTGTGCTGATAAAGAAACTCTGCGATAGTTGCCACGATACCCTTGCTATCGGGGCAGGTAATCAAAAGTGTTGCTGTATTTTTAGCGATGGTATTGTTCATGTTTTAGCAGACTCGAGCTCTAAGCGTATCTAAATTTAGGTTAATATGTGCATTATAACCTTAACTGACTTTTATCAAAAAAGAGCCTATGAAAGATTTACAAAAAGCCGATATATTATTAGCCAACCCACGCGGTTTTTGTGCGGGTGTAGACCGCGCCATTATTATAGTGGAACAGGCTCTAGAGAAATTCGGTGCGCCAATCTATGTGCGTAATGAAGTGGTGCATAATAAGTTCGTGGTGGATGAACTGCGCGCAAAAGGCGCGATATTTGTTCGTGAATTAGATGAAATTCCCATTGGCAGCACGGTCATTTTTAGTGCGCATGGCGTTTCTAAAGCCGTGCGTGCTGAGGCTGAGTCACGCGGGTTGACAGCCTATGACGCAACTTGTCCGCTCGTGACTAAAGTACATATTGAAGTTGCAAAAATGCGCCAAGCAGGTTTGGAAATTGTGATGATAGGTCACAAAGGGCATCCTGAAGTGGAAGGAACCATGGGGCAGGTAGAAAAGGAAAACAATGGCATGTATTTGGTTGAAACACCAGAAGATGTCACAGAATTAATTGTAAAAGATGTAGAGAAACTGGCTTTTGTAACACAAACCACGCTATCAATGGACGATGCAGCCTTAGTTATTAATGCACTTATAGCGAAGTTTCCACATATTCATGCGCCAAAAAGTGATGATATTTGCTATGCGACACAAAACCGGCAAGATGCAGTCAAAATAATGGCTAAAGATTGTGATTTAGTTATTATTGTTGGTTCACCTAACAGCTCTAATTCAAACCGCTTGCGCGAAGTGGCTGAAAACCAAGGGGTTGAAGCTTATATGGTAGACAATGCCAGCTATTTAAAAGCCGACTGGCTAATAGGAAAGAAAAAAATAGGTGTTTCTGCTGGTGCTTCAGCACCTGAAGTATTGGTGAAAGAAGTGATTGCCAAATTACTACTGTTAGGCGCAAATGATGTAAAAGAACTACAAGGTGTGATTGAAAGTGTCGTTTTTCAATTACCTAAGAATTTAACTAACGCGATAAACAGCACAAAAATCGCACCATAAATTAGCCATAGCCACATGTTTAAAACACCTATTTCAGCGTTAGTTCTCATCCATACGTCTGATTTGCAAGTCCTTATTATGGAGCGCTCGGATAAAGCTGGGTACTGGCAATCAGTCACAGGTAGCTTAGAGCCTGGAGAAACACCTGAGCAAACAGCTATTCGTGAGGTGCTTGAAGAAACTGGTTTGGATGTAGCTCACTATGATTTTCAAGACTGGCATGCTTCTAATACATATGAAATTTACCCACATTGGCGGTATCGATATGCTCCTAATGTTAAGGAAAATATAGAGCATTTATTTGGGCTTGAACTGCCAGAAAAACTAGCGATTACTCTAGCACCTGATGAGCATGTCAACTATGAATGGGTAGATTGGCGTGAAGCTGCAAAACGTGTGTTCTCATGGACAAATGTTGATGCGCTAAAAAGATTAGGTGAACGCCACCGATTATCATTATAAAATAAGCGCTTTCTTCACTTATTGGTTTTAGTAAGAAATTTTGTTGAGTAATAAGGTTAAAAATATAATGCAAGTATCCACCATAAAATTTGAGAAATTTCAGGCTGTCGATGACGCCGATTGCCAACGCCGCATCATTGCAGCAAAAGAAAAATTAGGCTCACGTTTAGTTGTTTTAGGTCATCACTATCAAAATGAAAGTGTTTATCGCCATGCCGATTACACGGGGGATTCGCTAAAACTATCGCGCTACTGTGAGTCTTTAGACGCAGAATTTATCGTTTTTTTAGGCGTGCATTTTATGGCAGAAGTGGCTGATATTTTAAGCCGCCCAGATCAAATCGCGATTTTGCCAGACCTAGCAGCTGGTTGCTCAATGGCAGATATGGCCAATCTAGCAAAAGTTGAGCGTAGCTATCGTGAATTAAACAAAGTGCTTAATTTTGACGAAACCATCACACCTGTCACTTACATTAACTCAGCAGCAGATTTGAAAGCATTTTGCGGTGAACATGGCGGCATTGTTTGCACTAGCACCAATGCGCCTAAAATACTAGACTGGAGTTTTAAGCAACGTGAAAAAGTATTGTTTTTCCCTGACCAAAATCTCGGTCGCTGGTCTGGTTATAAAATGGGCATCCCCTTAGATCAAATGCCAATTTGGGATCCGGACCAACCAATGGGCGGCTTAACCGAAGCGCAAATTAAAAATGCAAAAATTTTACTATGGAAAGGTCATTGCGCTGTACATCAAATGTTTCGCCTTCAAAACATCACCAAATTCAGAGCTGAGCATCCTGATGGTATCGTGATTTCACACCCAGAAGCACCCTACGAAGTATGCCTAAATTCTGACTATGTTGGTTCAACAGAGTATATTCTTAAAACGGTATCTGATTCACCAGCCAATACCAAATGGCTTGTAGGTACTGAGCTTAATTTAGTGAATCGCTTAGCAGAACAAATGAAGCCGCAAGGTAAATTAGTGCAATTCATGAGCCACGTAGTATGTGAGTGTTCCACCATGGCGCGAATTGATCCACAGCATCTAGCTTGGGTATTAGAAAACCTAGTAGAGGGTAAGGTTGTGAATCAGATTAAAGTGCCAGCGCATGAAGCTAAACTAGCTAAGCTTACGCTTGAACGCATGTTAGCGGCATCATAGCAATTTCAAAGCATCGTTTCTGCCTAGCTTAGGAACTCAAATTATTAGAAATGCTAATAAGTTTATTCTTAAGCAATCTATCATGTAAAAACAAATGGTCTTTATCAATAACAGCCCATATAAAACCTAGGCCAAATAGCATTAAACTCAGTGTGGCTAGCAAGTATCTGATGGCAGCCATCTTCAATGAAAGAAAAGTTAAATTTTGATTCAGCACTTGTAATTTCCAAGTTTTCATCGCCAATGTTTGCCCGCTCCTGTGCCAACACCAGACAAAATATACTCCTATTGCAAGCCATAAAATCAACTGCAACCAAATTCGTTTTTCGCCATGCGTTGCATTACCTACTGTCATCACAAAAACTAATCCGCATGCAAATGCAAGCGCTATTACCACAAGCACTTCGTAAAAAAAACAAGCCCCTAGCTTAAATAAACTAGGGGCTTTTATGGGACAAGGCTCATACATTAAGTACTCTCACTAAAAACGATACTGTTATCGGCAACAACAGCTAGATTAGTCTGCATCCTTGTAAATATCTGGCGACTCGGCTCTTAATCTAGCACGCTCCGACTCAGGTAACTTTTGATATTCAGTCCACTTTTTACGTAATTCATTTTTCTTCTCTGCAGACAGTGATTGAAATTGTTGATGGCTTTTCCTTGCATTCTCACGCTCATAAGGAGTCATGCGACTCCAGTTATCAAGACGTTTTTGGACTAAAGTCTGCTTGGTAGCATCCATTTTTGGGTAATCGCGTGCGATGTCCAGCATTTTTTCACGTTGCCAAGGTCGTAAAGTATCCCATTCCGAGGCTAACGGACTTAACACTTTTTTTTGCATATCGGTTAATTGTGCCCAGGTTACAGCTACATCATCGGCTAAGACTACAGTACTAAATAACAATGTTACTAAAAATACTACTGTAAGATTTAATCTTGCTTGGAAACTAACCATGTATCAAACCCTTTGTCTGCGAATGCTTCCGGTGGCAACTCTGATGCCAATAAAAATGCATCACTATGTTTTAAATTATTATATAAGCTAAATTGTTGTACTGCGAAAAATCCTAGCAACATTGCCATTGCAATCACGGTAATACTCATCATACGATGCTGCTCAAAACCATGACCGAGCCAATGTAGCACATTGCCACTGCGATTAGCACCTTGTGTCACTTGTGTTTGACGAACTGCTAATTGGCTTACAGCCAAAGCACGGACTGTATTTAAGCGCTTCAGGGTAACCGCATTAAGATGCTGAGCATTATCATTTAATAAATGCGCTACTGTGCTCGCCAACTGCTCATCTGCAATTAAATTTACGTCTAAGTTGCTATCATCAATTTTATTATTCATATGTTCATTCTTGCTCATCGTTTACCTCTTAGCTTTCTAAGCCATCATTTAGTTTTCATTAAGGCTTAGTTAACATTAAATTCGACAGGCCCAACTTCTCTAAACCTTGCTTTTTCAATTCCAACGCCAACGCGTGGACCGCTCGAGAACAGTGCGTTTTCACGCTACCATCTGAGCAGCCCATAATTATTGCTGTTTCAGCGACATCCATTTCTTCCCAATAACGTAATACAAAGGCTTCTCGTTGACGTGTCGGGAGTTTTTCTAATGCACGTTCTATCAATTTGATCGTCTGACTTCGCTCAAGCTGGGTCGCTGGCTCATCACTATCATCTTCAACATCTATCGTTTCTAATGGATCACGGTCTTCGCCGTTTTCACTACTTCCAAATGAAGAAAGCAAAGTTGTCCATAAATTACGCACTTTTTGCCTACGCCAAAAATCACGCATAGTATTTTGTAAGATTCGTTGGAAAAGCATAGGAAATTCTGCTGCAGGCTTATCACCATACTTTTCAGCGAGCTTCATCATCGCATCTTGCACAATATCAAGCGCAGCATGGTCATCACGCACGGCATATGCCGTCTGTTTAAATGCGCGACGCTCTACAGCTTCAAGAAAATCGGAAAGTTCTTTGGTGGTTGCCATAACTCTAAATTGCCCACAGCTTTAAACTGCTAAGGCTTATTTTTATTTTTTTATCGATAACTGACATTTAATTAAGTTTAAGTATATCAGGTTTATATTTTCCGAATCACACCCTATCGCAGTCTTAGACAGAAATTCCAAAAGTATATTATGCTAAATAGAATCTAGTATTTTGAATAAAGCTTGGGAATTCGTTACAATCAAAGTAGTACATTCATTGGAGATTGGTTATGTTGTGGCGATTATTTTTTTTAGGACTAATGATTTGGCTGGCATTCTACTTCTTCAAACGTCATATAAACAAAAATAGAAGTCAAAAATCAGACACAGAAAATGGCGTTAATCATAAGAATAACGAAGACGGCAAGAACGCCAAAAATATAGAAGACATGGTGCAATGCGCCACTTGTAAAGTGCATTTACCTAGATCGGAAGCTTTTTTAGTCACAGATAGCTTCTACTGCTGTCAGGCGCACATTCAACAAAAATGAACTTTTTGAAATTAAACTATTGGTCTACCCCAAACCAAGGTGACACAATCTCCATTGATTTGCCATTGCAGGCACGTGCAATCAATGTGCTTAATATTTTTCGTTTTATATTAAGTTTGATTTTTATCAGCCTTTACCTCTTTATGAGCAAAGAAACCCTGTGGGATAAAGAAAGTGCGCCTTTATTTTTTAATTTATCAATCGCCTACTTTTTGTTTAGCGTCACTTCACTACTCATCAGCCCACTAAAATCAGCATCCAAGGCATTCTTACTGCCATTACAAGTCATTATTGATATACTTTTCATCACCTTGCTGATGCATGCGGCGGGTGGAATTCAAAGTGGACTCGGACTTCTGCTTATCATTTCAATTGTCACTGCTAGCGTCGTCAGCAATGGTCGCTTGGCTTTGTTTTATGCTGCCATTGCAAGCTTATGTCTACTCCTTGAGCAAAGCTATCAAATGACATTGGTGGATATCTCTGCAACCTCTTACACGCAAGCGGTGATGTTGAGTTTAAGTTGTTTTGCCACCGCATGGCTAGCCTATAGTTTAGCGAAGCGCATGCAGCTAAGTGAAGCATTGGCCTCGGCACGTGGTGTCGATATTGAGAACCTATCGCAAATCAACGCGCTAATTACACAGGAAATGCAGGATGGTGTCATTGTTGTGGATGAAAAACTTAATATTCGTCACCATAACCTGCAGGCCGAATCATTTCTTACTTTATCTAAAAATAGATTAGATAACATTGGTCTAACTAGCAATGTCCCTGAAATAGCGATTGCCTTCAACAGCTGGCTAGAAAATGAAGATGCAAGTAACAATTCAATTGTTTCAATTGGCAATCGCGAATTGAAACTCAGCTTCATGCCAATTAATCAGTTACGAAATTTTGGTGCGGTAGTTTTTATTCAAGATGTCAGCCAACTACAGTCTAAGGCACAGCAGGCTAAACTGGCTGCACTTGGAAGATTAACGGCAAATATCGCGCATGAAATCCGTAATCCTCTTAGTGCGATTAGCCATGCGAATCAGTTGCTACAAGAAGAGGAAAATATATCCGTACCTACAAAGCGTATATTGCAAATTATTGAGGATAATATTGGGCGTATAGACCAAATTATTAAAGATGTTCTTGAACTAAATCGACGAGATCGTACACATCAAGAAAAAATTGAATTAAGTGAGTTTATATCAGAGTTTTATACACAATTTTGTGCTGTTGAAAAAGTACCTGCGACCCATTTCAAATTAAAACCTTTATCGCATAAACAAATCGTCACTTTTGACAAACGTCACTTAACACAAATTTTGTGGAATCTATGTAAAAATGGCTGGGAACATAGCCAGCATCAACAAAATAGCTTAATTTTAGACTATATAGAGATTGGTAAAAATGGTTTCAGTATTCAAATTATAGATGATGGTAGCGGTATAGCCGAAAAAGACATCTCTAGATTATTTGAACCATTTTTTACTACCAAATCATCAGGCAACGGTTTAGGCCTTTACATTTCACGGGAACTGGCAGAAGCTAATGGTGCAAGCCTGCAATATCAGGCATTAGCACAAGGATGTACTTTTTTAGTTCACTTAAAAAAGTTTAGTTAATCTTATTAGCATCTCTATTAATTCAAAAATAAAACCAAGGCATAATAGCGCATGATAAAAAAACTGAACTGCTTAATTGTCGATGACGAAACTGACATCAGAGAGTTATTAGTCATGACTCTAGAGCGTATGGACATTGACACTTACAGTGCAAGCTGTGTTGAGGAAGCTAAAACATTACTCAAACAACGTCAATACGCGCTATGCCTGACTGACATGCAGATGCCCGATGGAACTGGCTTAGATCTAGTCAATTACATAAGCGAGTTTCATTCAGGTCTGCCAGTTGCTGTGATTACTGCACATGCTAGTGCAGACAATGCCGTATCTGCACTTAAAGCAGGCGCTTTTGATTACCTTAGCAAGCCAATCTCGCTAAAGCAATTGCGCCCTGTCATTGAATTTGCACTCAGACTAACAACTCAAGCTAACACTCATAAAGAAAGTACTTTAGAAATGCTAGGTGACTCAGAGCCTATCACTTATGTTCGCAGCATGATTGCCAAACTGGCGCGTAGCCAAGCGCCTGTTTATATCAGCGGTGAATCAGGTAGTGGTAAAGAGCTAGCAGCTAAACTTATCCATAAGAATAGCTCTCGGGCCGATGGCGCTTTTATAGCCGTAAACTGTGGCGCAATCCCTGAAAACTTGATGGAAAGCGAATTTTTCGGCTATAAAAAAGGTGCGTTTACCGGTGCCAGTCAAGATAAAGAAGGAATGTTTCAGGCTGCCAGTGGTGGCACTTTGTTTCTAGATGAAGTAGCCGACTTGCCGTTGCCTATGCAAGTTAAGCTATTGCGTGCAATTCAAGAAAAAAAAGTACGGATGGTCGGTGGTACAACGGAAGAGGCAGTTGATGTACGCATTATTTGCGCAACTCATAAAAATTTAAGTGACATGATGGATGCAGGTCTATTTAGGCAGGATTTATACTACAGACTTAACGTGATACAACTAAAAATGCCAGCTTTGCGAGATCGTCCAGCGGATATCCCACTGCTAGCGAATATGTTACTGGCAAAGCTATGTGCTACGCACAATACAGCCATACCGCAAATAGACAAAGATACCCAGACATACTTATCAAAATTACAATTTGCGGGAAATGTCCGGGAGTTAGAGAACATGCTCGAACGCGCCTTGGCAATGAGTGACGGCAAAACAATTACAATTGATGATTTAGGTTATGAAAATTCGCCTATTTCAGATGTCCAGCCCAGACAAAGCTTCAACCCAGATCAGCTATCAGCACTTAATTTATCTGATTATCTAGAAGACATTGAAAAGAGAGCAATTGTTAGCGCATTAAATAAAACTAATAACAACAAAACAGCCGCAGCTAAATTATTGGGGGTCAGTTTTCGCACATTACGTTATCGGTTATCTAAATTAGGCCTAGCAAAAGAGAGTGATGCTGATCTAGATAGTGACGACTCAATTGAAACCGATTAATGTCTAACCAATACAAACTCAAAGTCATTCTGTGAAGTTTTTTAGGTTAAAACCTTTTAGCTTAGCACCAACACCAAGTAAGTAATATACATCGCACCATTTACCAATAAATGCCACACTCTAATGCCGCCTTTTGCTAATAAGTAGCGCATCCAAATTGCAGCAATTAACGTTATAGCAATACCTAAAACCACCTCTTTACGTGGCTCCCATGGAGTTAACATAATGCCGATTGCTGGTAATAATGTACCTTGAAACACCATGGCGCCTGTAATGTTGCCGAATGCCAAGGTATCTTTGCCCTTACGTATCCACAAGATACTATTCACTTTTTCAGGCAATTCTGTGGCAATCGGAATAATCAATAAAGACAGTAGTAACGCTGAAATACCAAGTAAATGAGATGCCTCTTCCACGCCATTAATAAAACCTTTTGCGCCTGCGATTAGCAGAGCAACGCCTAATACAAGCTGGATAATGATGATGGCCATATTGTTTGGCAAACCTAGTTTGCACAAAAACATATCACCACCAGCTTCTGTAGCATGCCCATCAGCCACCAATGCTTTCGAAGCATGAAGAGTCATCATGACATATACAAAATACATCATTACCATACACGCACTCATAGCATAACGCACAACTGGCAAGCTATGTGGCACATACATGGCAGCTGCAGCAAAGGCAAACGCCGCAAGGAAAAAATTAAGGTCACGTGTCAACCCTGTGCGCTCTGGACGTAAATGACCCTGTGTACCACGACGCTTCCATACTGATATTGCCATGAGAGAAATTGATAAAGTCGCTAACATCAACGGCGCGCCCAATATTGACCCTACGCCAATTTCTTCATTTGTCGCGGTATTTGACGTTCCCGCGAGTAGCGCCAATAATGGCACCATCGTTTCTGGCAATGCGGTTCCGACTGCAGCGAACAGAGAGCCTGTTACCCCCTCAGAAATGCCAAGCCTCTCCCCTAAGTGCTCAAGAGCATTAGTAAACACTTCTGCCGCGATTAAAATCACAATCAGCATCAAAAACAGTTGAAAAAATACCATTGAACTTCCTTAATTTTGCTAAATTATTTATTTAAACCTAATTTTATATGATTGCTAGATTTTTCCCTATAATTTTTACCTATAGCTTTTAGTACCAGATTTCTCATAAAACCAGAATTCGCATAAAATTAGTTTATATGAAAACTTATACGATTGATGCTAATGGCTTTGCGAAAAATTCTAAGCTTATTTCATCACCTAATTTTGATAGTCGACCTGAGAATGAGATAAGTTTAATCGTCATTCATAACATTAGCTTGCCCCCCAACCAATATGGCGGCAAAGGTATTATTGAATTATTTACCAATCAGCTTAAGCCAAATGATCACCCATACTACGCAACAATCTACACAAGAAAAGTATCATCACATTTTTTAATTCGACGTGATGGCGAGCTCATACAATTTGTGTCATGCTTGCACCGCGCGTGGCATGCTGGCGTATCAAATTGGCAGGATAGGGAACGTTGTAATGATTTTTCGGTCGGAATAGAACTGGAAGGCTCAGACTTTGAAAAGTTTGAGCCCGCACAATATCAAACACTTAATAGTTTGATTGTTGCACTCAACAACACCTACCCAATTCAAGCTATAGTAGGTCATTCAGACATCGCACCTGGCCGAAAAACTGATCCGGGGCCATACTTTGACTGGCAAAATATAGTGCCAAAAAATTAACACAGAAAGTTTTAGAAAAATGATGCAGCAAAATAAACCTCTTCTTTCAGTCATATTATTGTCTATCCTACTAATTGCCTGTGGGTCAGAAAGCACAGATAAAAATAGAAAATCCGGCGATAGCAATAATCAGAAACCTACTTTAGTCACCACCACTCAGGTGCAAAGTGAATCGCTAGAAATCACAGAAGAAGCGATGGGTTCACTTGAAGGCCTCACTAATCCAACTGTGTCGGCCGAAGTTGCAGCGCGTGTAGTTAAAATTCATGTCAACACGGGGCAAGCGGTCAGACAAGGTCAGTTGATTGCTACTTTAGACGCGGCAGATTTTGGCATGCAACGAGACGAAGCGCAGGCAGAAGTTGCTCGCATTGAGGCGCTTTTAAATAATCAAGCTAAAACAGTTGATCGCAATCAATCTTTGGTCAATAAAAAATTTATTTCGCAAAATGTCGTAGATAATGATGTGGCGCAACAAAATGTTTTGAAAGAACAGCTTGTCGGCGCAAGAGCGCGCGTAAGTACTATTAATCACGGTAGCAATAAAACTAAAATTTATGCGCCAGCAAGTGGCAATATAGAGAAGAAATTAGTAGATGACGGCGAGTTTGTTCGTGTTGGTGACCCAATTGTATTAATTGTTTCCGCACAACGATTAAGGGCACACTTACCTTTTCCTGAACATATTGGCGCGCAACTCAAACCAGGGTTAAAAGTACGGCTCAGCACACCAACCAGTTCAAAAACTATTGAAACTTTCATTCGCGAATTAAAACCAATGATTACAGAAAGTAGTCGTACCGTAGATGTGATTGCTGATATATTTGATGCGCCTGGCTGGCAGCCTGGGGCAAGTGTAACAGGCACAGTGGTGTTAAGCATTCAGCCCGCTGCAATGATGGTGCCAGAGCAAAGTGTAGTGCTACGTCCAGTGGGCGAGGTTGTGTATGTTCTGCACAACAATGTTGCCCATCAGGCAATTGTAAAAACTGGCATACGCCATAATGGCTTCGTCGAAATTATCAATGGCGTTAATGAAAACGACACGATTGTGGTAGATGGCGCAGGGTTTTTAACCGACAAAGCGTTAATTAAACTAGGGCATTAATAATTAAATACGCTATAACAAATACTACACACCATGACACTCCCTGAACTTTCCATTAAACGCCACGTTCTCGCGTGGATGGTCTCCGCGGTCATCGTCTTGTTCGGCATTATTGCTTATCAAAAAATAGGGGTTGACCGCGTACCATCTATCGACTTTCCCATCGTGATGGTAAGCACGACTTTGCGTGGAGCAGATCCCGATGTTATAGATACCAGCATTACAAGCGTCATTGAATCTGCCATCAACACCACACCTGGCATTGAACATATTCAATCAGCTTCTTCACCTGGTGTTTCTAGTATAAGCATTACTTTTGCGTTAAGTAAAAATATCGACGTTGCCTATAGCGAAGTGCAATCTAAGGTAAATCAAGTATTAAAGCGCTTGCCCACAGGTACTGACCCCCCCATCGTACAAAAAGTAGATACCAATGCATCCCCAGTGATTTGGCTGGCGTTAAGTGGCGACCGCACCATTCAGCAACTGAATTTGTATGCTAATAATGTACTAAAAAAGAAATTTGAGACGATTAGCGGCGTGGGTGAGGTGCAATTAGGTGGTCGGCGCGACCGCGTGATTCGCGTCAATATTTCACTAGTGCGCATGGCAGCTTACAAACTTACCGCAAATGATTTAATTTCAGCTTTTAATCGTGAACATGTTCAATTACCAGGCGGCTTCTTAGTCAGCAACCAAGCGGAACAACTGCTAAAACTTGATCTGGAATTCCATACCACACAAAAACTGGCAGATTTAGTCGTGACAACAAGAGAAGGTGCTTCTATACGACTCAAAGACATTGCAACTATTGAAGATGGCATTACAGATAATAGACAAATAGCACGCTATAACGGCAAACCCACGGTGGGCATCGGTATGATTAAAATTGCCAATGCCAATACGGTAGAAATTATTAATGAAGTCGAGAAAAGGCTTATAAACGATATTCGTCCAAATTTACCGCCTGGCATGAATCTCGAAATTTCTACTAATGATGGTATTTTTATTAATCAACTCGTCGCCTCACTAAAAGAGCACTTAGTTGAAGGCACACTATTCGCCGCACTCATTGTGTTGATTTTTATGCGCTCGTTTAGCTCCACTTTGATGATTTGCTTGGAGATTCCCGTATCGCTTTTAGGAGCGATTGCCGTGATGTATTTTTCCGGTTATACCTTTAACAGCATGACGATGCTTGCGCTGATCTTACTGATTGGCGTGGTGGTGGATGACGCCATTGTGGTGCGCGAAAGCATATTGCGCCATATGTCTGGCGAAGCCGGCTCAATGCTAAGCACGGCCGATTTAAAAAATCCGCAAGCAGTGGCCTTGTTCCGTACTAAAGCCACCATTTTAGGTAGCAACGAAGTGGTATTCGCTGTACTAGCATCTTCCGCTTCGCTGGTCTGCATTTTCGCTCCAGTGATTTTTATGGATGGCATTATCGGTATGTTTTTTAAATCATTTGCCGTGGTCGTCACTTTTGGCGTACTAGTTTCACTATTAGTGTCGCTCACACTCACGCCTATGCTTTGTTCACGTTATCTTAGTGTCACGCCTAATCAAAATATGCTCTACAAGGCAATTGGAAGAGTTTTAACTAGCCTTGAAAACACCTACAAAAAACTATTAAATTTTGCAATCTACCATCGTGGCTTAGTGTTGCTATTTACCTTGATGTTCGTTGCGATATCTGGCTATTACTCACTCAAATATGTTGAAAAAGATTTTGTTCCAGAAACTGATGAAGGTAGCTTTAGCGTTACAGTGAAAACACCGCTAGGTTCAAGCTTAGAATATACAGATTCACGACTAAAACTAGTTGAAGCAATCATTGCCAGCCACCAAAATGAAGTCGCAAGTTACTTTGCTACAATCGGCGCTGGCTCACGTGGCCAAGTTAACCAAGGCAATGTGAACGTACGCTTAAAACCTAAAGAACAGCGCAAAATAAGTCAGCAAGAATTAATAAAAATCTTGAAAAAAGAGCTCAACAGCATCCCTGGTGTACTTGCATTACCTTCACCCGTTTCAATCGTGCGCGGGCAACGGTCCGAAAAGCTACAATTCAACCTGACTGGTGCTAATTTACAAGAGATTGGCCGCATTTCTCAGCTTTTACAACATACTCTCAGTAGCAATGCGGATATTGGTAAAGTTGACTTAGATGTACAGCTAGATTTACCTCAGCTTAATATTCAAATTGACCGTGCCAAAGCTGCAACACTAGGTTTAAGCGCCAACGATATTGCAACAGCCGTCTCACTCTTCGCGGGTGGCATCAATGTAGCAAAATACAATGAAGCCAATGGTGACGGCCAACGCTATGACATTCGTCTAAAAGCTAGTGAAGATGAGCTAAAAAGCGCGACAGATTTAAGCAAAATTTATTTACGCAGTAGTAACAACGCAGATGGAACCATTGGCGAACTGGTTAGGTTGGATGCAGTTGCAAGTTTCAAAAAGGAGTTAGGTGCAGCTGTGATTGGTCGCTATGACTTACAATACGCTGTTAATTTCTACGCCAACCCTAATGTCCCATTAGGTGAAGCAGTCGACCTAGTTAAAGCCTCTGCCGCTAAGCTAGTGCCACCTGATTACACACTTAAACTCACAGGTCAAGCCGAAGAGTTCGGCAAAACCATGAAAAATATGAAATTTGTATTTTCACTCGCATTCATATTGCTCTACATGGTGCTGGCAAGCCAGTTTAACTCGTTCATACAACCATTCATCATCATGCTCGCCCAGCCACTGGCTATCATTGGCGGGCTAATTGCACTGTTAATCACGGGCGATACTCTGAATATTTACTCTATGATAGGCTTAGTGTTGCTCATAGGATTAGTGGCTAAAAATTCAATTCTGCTGGTAGATTTAACCAACCAGTTAGTAGAAAAAGGCGCCAATGTCAACGATGCGCTCAAAGAAGCCTGTCCTGTAAGGCTACGCCCCGTCGTTATGACCTCTCTCACCATTATTTTAGCCCTACTGCCAGCTGCACTAGGCTTAGGTGCAGGCTCAGAAACCAACAAGCCGCTATCCGTCGCCATTATAGGCGGCATGATTTCATCTACGTTGCTTACATTAGTCGTTGTTCCTGCAGCTTATTCGTTAGTGATGGATGGCTTGGCGAAATATTTTACAAAAAAGGCTAAATCACCTTCTTTACCAAGCACACCTTTGTGATATTAATTTTTGTACTACCAAACTTCCTACCATATCACCTTCAACATTCACGGTCGTACGCAGGGTATCAAGCAATCTATCAATAGGTAGCAAAATCGCTATCGCTTCAGCAGGCAACCCTACTGATTGCAATACCATCACCATAGTCACCATACCTGCACTGGGAATGCCTGGCGCGCCCATGGCCGCTATCATAGCTGTAAAAAACACGATAAGCTGCTGAGCCATGCTTAGCTCTATACCCACCAAATTAGCGATAAACAATGCAGCCGCAGCTTCATATAGGGCTGTGCCATCCATATTGATGGTAGCACCTAGCGGGATAACAAAACCTGCTATTTCTGGTTTTACTTGCAAATTCTGAGTAACACAGCGCAAAGTAACAGGTAGCGTCGCGGTACTGGAGCTGGTAGCAAACGCTGTGACTAAGGCTTCACGTGCACCTCGCCAAAACCATAATGGTGATTTTTTTGTAAATAAATACAAAATTAGTGGCAATATCAAGACACCATGTACCAATAATGTGCCGATGACAACCATCACGAACTTAGCAAGCGTACTTAATATATTGACATCTTGCATGGCAACTAACTTGATAAGCAATGCCATAATACCAAGTGGCGCTATACACATTACCCAGCCGACAATGTGTATAGTAATTTCCAAGCCCTCTTGGAGTATGGATAATATAATTTTATAACGCTCACCACCCATGACAAGCACAATGCCTAAAATGAGTGCAGACATCACCACGGCCAAGACGTTACCTTGTGATAAAGCTGCAAAAGGATTGACAAATAACCCATGTAAAAATTGTGCAACAAACTCTGGCAAAGGTAGCTGTTTAGCCTCAAAGTTTTGCATGGCCTGATCAAACATTGCTAAATGCAAACCAGCACCAGGTTTGAAATAATTACCAGCAAGTAACGCAAGAATAATTGCGATAGCCATGCTACTAATAAAAAATAGAAGTGTTGTCACCCAAACACGATGTATTTGTTGATGTTGCCGTAAATTAGCGATGCCCACCGAAATTGAGCAAAAAACGAGTGGAATCAGAATCATTTTAAGTAAATCGATAAACAAGGTACCGATTAGGCTTGCAGCGTAAACGCCACCTTGCGTGACATGATGAGACTCACCCAAACCCTGAAAATATAAGCCAATTGCAACGCCAAAAACTGCGCCTAATAGAATTTGGATGTTAAGGCTAGGAAGTTTCATGGGTGAAATCCTTTGTATAAACAGAGCGCTTTATGAGCGTATTAAAGGGTTAAATTTTCAACACAAACTGGAGTGCACGTTATTCTGAGCGTAGCGAAGAATCCATGCACGCTAACAATTTACTGGATTCTTCGTTTCACTAAGAATGACGGAGTGATAATTTACACTTTAGCTTTAGTAGCCTTTGGTTTAAACGCTTTTTCTTTAGTTACAACCTCTTTAACAACTTTTTCCTTCATAACTTTTTCCACTTTAGGCTTTGTTGCGGCTTTTTTAGCTGCCACCTTTACTGGTGGCGCTACTTCTACAACGGCTTTTGGTTCTGCAACGACTGCTGGCAAAAGCTTCTTCAAAGGTACATTTACATCAACTTTTTCAAATACTGCAGCAAAGAAGCCATCGGTATTATGTAAATGCGGTAGTAATTTTAAATATTTACCAGTGTCTAAACTAATTTGTTGTGTACTTAAAATTTCCGTAGCATTTAATAGTTTGAAATCTGGATGTGCCGCTAAAAAACTTTCCGCTATTTGCTCATTTTCATCACTCAACAAGCTGCAAGTTGAATAAATCAGGCGACCTCCTGTCTTAGTCAACCTTGCTGCGCGCGCTAAAATATTAGCTTGCTTTACAGTAAGTTCAGCTAAATCTTGTGGCGTTTGACGCCATTTAAGATCAGGGTTGCGACGTAGGGTACCTAAGCCTGTACAGGGCGCGTCAACTAATACGCGATCAAACTTGCCATTTAAGCGTTTAAGTTTTGGATCATTTTCGCTACTGATACTTTGCGCATTGAGATTACTTAAACCAGAACGTTTTAAACGCTGCCCTAAGCTATGCAAACGTTTTTCTGAAACATCAAAAGCATACAAGCGACCCGTATTGCGCATTAAGGCGCCCATCGCTAGTGTTTTACCACCTGCCCCTGCGCAAAAATCTGCCACCATCATGCCACGCTTTGGTGCAACTAAATGTGCCAAGATTTGGCTACCCTCATCTTGCACTTCAATTTGACCATCCATAAATAGTGCGTGGCGGCTAATGTTTAAACGCAATGGCATACGCAAACCAATGGGCGAATAAGGCGTTTTTGTCACATTAGCCTCACCAGTTGCGGCTTCCGCCATAAATTTCGCCATCACATCATCTCGCGTGGCTTTAATCGTGTTAACACGTAAATCAAGTGTGGCGGCCTCATGCATACTTCTTGCAATAGTCAGTGCTTCTGTTTCACCATACTGGGCAACTAATTTTTCCCATAACCAATCACGAACATCTGCCTGAACAGCTAAAGGCATATTTTCAGTTGATTTTGCCTTAATGGTACGTGCCCACTCAAGCTGTTGCTCACTTAGCATGGTCTCAATTTTTTGTATACTCATGCCTTGTATGCGCAACATCCAAGCCAATACTAGCTTACGCGAATCATCTACGTCACTATCATCAGTCGCTGTCACCGTGCTTAAAAAACGCAAACGGCGCAATACACCATAAACACTCTCTGCGACAAAAGCGCGCTCTTTAGTGCCTAGATCTCGATTATTTCGAAAGAATTCACTTAGTTTCACATCCGCAGGGCTATTAAATTCCAACAAGTTGGATAGCATGACGGCGGCTTGCCGTATTAAATTAGGCGTCATTTGATTCTCTTTACTTTAATTAATTACACCCTGATTTAGGGTCCTGATTTAGACTCTAGCGTGGATTAAGTTCTGGAATATCTGTTTTTAAGCTTTTTATTAACAGCTCATATACTTTTCCATTTTTTCCGCTTTCTCGTATTTTAACAGGTACGTGCTGATATTCCGAAGCTAACCATAATTCTGTTTTCTTGTCGCCTTCGGTAGCACTTCTTTTTAAGTGATATGTTTTTATATCACCCATTTTGGTGTTAATGACTTCTTCACCTTCAAAACTATAATCATAAATAGCCACTTTCTTACCATTCGTGATACTTAATTGCATGTTTTGCAAAGGTGCCACGAACATAAATTGATACATAAAACTTAATAAATCTTGCGTACCTTCTGTCAAATCAAGCTGCTGCTGACCACGCTCACCTTGTAAGTTAATTTTTTTATTTTGCCAATCAAAGTTAGCACTGAAAGTTTTATTTTTATTATCGCCAAACTGATATAAATAATGCTGCGGCTGCAAGCCTGAGATACTCAAAATCCCATCACTGGTTTGCAATAAGTCCGGAATAATCAATGCAGCTAGCCCTTTAGCCTGTATAACACTTT
This sequence comes from Methylotenera sp., assembly GCA_030693535.1. The sequence goes on along the minus strand of JAUYAL010000064.1, from coordinate 136,209 downwards.
TAATACGATATTGCTCCGTATCTGGCAATCGCTGATAAACTATTCTCGCTTTCCCCGCAGGGCTATTCTTAAGCGATGTCTCTTTATCCGTATATACATCAAACTCTGATTCAACATATTCGTAGGGGTTAGGGTCTACAATCAATCCAACTTCCTCACCCTTACTTTCTTCTAATTCTAGCTGGGTATCGGTTGGCAATAATTCAACTGGCTTTACCGCCTCGGCCGCATCTTGAAACAAGTCACTTGGAAAAATCGGCACATCATTTATGATAGGCTCTGGTAAAGGTTCCGACGAAAGTTTTGGCTCTATTGCAGGCTTTTTAAGCGTTTTACTTGTTTCAGCCGATGGCTTAATATCAGAGGCACTGGGTGACTTATTCGGTATTTTTTGGGGCAACACCAACCGCGCATCAATGACTTTCTTCGTTTCATCTAAGTCTGGCAATGTTATATAAAACTGAGCCATTAACAATAAATGTAGTAATAAAGAAAAAACTAGCGCTATTACTATGCGCCTATAAGTTTGATCTTGCCAGGCTGATTTCCATCTATTCAACATGGAATTCGGTTAAGGTTTGCTCTAACTTCTGCCCATTATCATCAATCATAATAATTTTAACTGGCACATATTGCTGATCAACGCCTAGCCACAAATCTTTGGTGTCAGTTTTCAGCGAATTTTGATTAACCTGAATAAGATGCAATGTTTTATATTGAACGCCAGAAATCTCTAGAAGCTCTTCAGTCTCACTGATTTTATATGCATAGTTGTTTAGTTTTTTACCTGTCGTTATTGTCAGTGTCAATGTGTCTTTTAACGGCTTAGGTAAAAACATAAACTGATACGCATAACTTGCCAAATCTTGTGTGCCTAGGCTTAGTACAGCATCTTTAACCACACCTTTGACAAGCATGTGCAAGGCATTATTTGTCCAATCAAAGTCGGCAATCAACCTTTTCTTAGCGTTATCTCCTTGATGCAACTCAAAGTGTTGTGGCTTTAATCCGAGCGCAGTGACTTCACCATGACTAGTGAGCTGGCGCTCGCCTAATAGCGCATATACACCTATGCCCTTGGTAATACTTTCGACTTTATAAGTAGTGCCGGTGATGATAAACAGCTCGCTTACATTTGCAAATGGCTGGCCATTTTTTGTTACTTCATAACTAGCTTGAATGCGCCTAGGCAACTGATTCTGCTGCGAAGCTGCATGCGAAGTAAAGCTGATAAGAATCAATAAAAAAAATACACAAATTTTACGCAAAATAAAATCCTCTCAAAAGCTTCTTAAAATGCACACTATGAATTAACGTATGAAGCACATTTCAGATAACGATGAGCGAGAATTTAGTTTATTACACAACGATTGTTGGCGCCTCATCTGCCTGCTGAGCACGTATGTCTCCAATGTGAAAAACCGTTTCTCCCGCTTCAGTCAATAAGTCTATTGCAGCGACGGCATGCTCTTGAGCCACAATAATCACCATACCAATGCCACAGTTAAAGGTTCTATACATTTCATGGTCTTCCACATTTCCTTGTGCTTGTAGCCAAGTAAATAAAGGTGGCATGGTCCAACTAGCTTTTTTAATTTCTGCCGTTAAGCCTACTGGCAACACCCGTGGAATATTTTCGGTGATACCGCCACCAGTAATATGTGCCATGCCTTTAATTGGCAATGTTGCAATTAATTGCAACAAAGGTTTAACGTAAATACGCGTTGGTGCCATGACCACATCTTTGAATTTTTTACCATGGAAGTCTGATTCGAAATCGATACCTGATTTTTCAATCAACTTACGAATCAACGAATAACCGTTTGAGTGTGCACCACTTGAAGCCAAGCCTAATACGACATCGCCAGCAGCTATCGTTGTGCCATTAATGATATTGTCTTTATCGACGCAACCTACAGCAAAACCAGCTAAATCATATTCGCCCGCTGGGTACATACCTGGCATTTCAGCAGTCTCGCCACCTACAAGAGCGCAACCAGACTGTTCACATCCTTCTGCTATACCTTTAATCACTTGCGCAGCAGTGCCGACTTCTAACTTGCCACATGCAAAATAATCCAAGAAAAATAACGGCTCTGCACCTTGCACTAAAATATCATTCACGCTCATTGCGACTAAATCGATACCAACCGTATCGTGTTTATTCAACTCAAATGCCAACTTAAGTTTTGTTCCTACACCATCAGTACCAGAAACCAGTACTGGGTTCTTAAATTTCTTTGGCATTTCAAAAAGTGAGCCAAAGCCACCGATGCCTGCTAAAACCTCAGGACGCATCGTGCGTTTGGCAAAAGGCTTAATTTGCTCAACTAGCGCATCGCCAGCTTCCATATCTACGCCCGCATCGCGGTAGCTAATTGATGTTGTATTAGAAGAAGATGTAGTCAAAACGGCTCTCGCTTATGAATAAATTGAATGATTGCTTATTTTCTCGCTCAAGGGTGCTTCTATAAATTCAAGTTTTAAGATTAGATAAGGCGCGAACTAAAAATAACGTCGCAGTATATATTTGATATATATGGAGTTATTTTTTGTGAGCAACGCCGTATAATGACGAAAATTGAATTTATAGAAGTGCCCTATACACGTTTAAATATAATTTTAACCTATATGATGACTGAACCCAAAAAAACCGCGCCAAAAAATCTATTTATTGATAACCGCTGGCTAATTCTTATCGCGATTATCGCGTTTATTATTTACTTGCTGTTGCCCGTGCTTACACCTTTTTTAATTGCGGCCATTCTCGCTTACATTTGCGATCCACTGGTTGATAGACTTTGCTTTGTGGGCATAGGCAAATTTAAGCTAGGACGTACATTAGCAACAACGCTTGTCATGGCAGGTATTCTTGGCATTATCATTTCGTTGTTTTTGATTATAGTCCCGCTATTACAAAAAGAATCACTACTAATCGCAGAGCGGTTACCCGGCACCATCAACAACATTCGTTCTATCATTGAGCCCCGGTTGCAAAGTCATTTTGGCATTAGCCTTGCGATTGACAGTACACAAATTCAAGAAATCATTAGCAAAAATTGGAAAACTGCAGGCGGGTTATTGGGAGACTTGCTGAAAATCGCAAGTAGCAATGGTTTGGCACTTATCGGCATACTTGCCAATATTTTACTTTTACCAGTAGTGCTATTTTATCTTCTGCGAGACTGGGATGGCTTTTTAGCCAGTATTGCTCATATAATTCCACTCAATTGGCAGAAAAAAACCACATCCATAGCCATTGAAATTGATCAGGTATTATCAGAATTTTTACGCGGACAACTAGCAGTGATGGCCGTGATGAGTATTTTTTATGTCATAGGCTTATGGTTCGTTGGCTTAGATATGGCATTAGCCATCGGCATTATCGCAGGCTTGCTGGGTTTTGTACCTTACTTGGGCCCTATTCTGGGTTTAGGTTTAGCTCTATTAGTCGCTGTATTGCAATTCACGAGTCTTGCTCAGGTCATTCCAGTGCTGATGATATTTGGCCTCGGTCAATTTATAGAAAGCATGGTTGTCACGCCTAAACTTGTAGGCGAACGTATTGGTTTACATCCAGTAGTTGTAATTTTTTCTTTGCTTGCTGGCGGTCAATTATTTGGCTTTGCTGGCGTATTACTTGCACTGCCAGTGAGCGCTGCAATTGCTGTAGGCTTGCGTCACACCAAAGACAATTACCTCAATAGCGATACTTATTTAAAATAGTCATCATCCTCAATTTTGCACATGAAACAGTTGTTACTTGATATCAAACCTGCGTCTCCGCCTACACTACTGAACTATATTGCTGGGCGCAATACCGAGGCGCTTGTCAGCATAAATGCTGCGATATCCGATGCTACACAATCTAAATTCATCTATTTATGGGGCGAATCAGGTAGTGGCAAGAGCCATTTATTGAAGGCCTGCGAGGCAATCGGCATGAGGATTATGGATGATGTGCACTTGCTAAACAACGATGCTCAAATTCAATTATTTAACACTTATAATCAGCTTAAGGAAAGTGGCGGCATACTCATAACAGCAGGCTTACATGCACCCTCTCAAATGGGCTTACGTAGCGACCTAGCAACTCGATTGGCTTGGGGCTTAACCTATCAGTTACATCTATTGAACGATGCAGAAAAAGCACTCGCCCTACAAAACCATGCTACAGAGCGTGGTATGCGTCTACCAACTGAAGTTGTTGATTACTGTCTGCGCTATTTACGGCGAGATTTATCAACATTAATGGCAACACTAGATGCCTTAGATGAATGGTCATTGATTACCAAAAAACCTGTTACCGTGCCAATGTTGCGGCAATTATTGCAATTGAATTTAGAGATATAAAACAAACAATGAGTGCCAATTTTTTATTAATTTTTATCACACTTGTTTTGGACTAAATTCAGCGTTTTTTGGAAATTAACCTCATGGCTAAACTAAAATCATCAACACCCTTCCCTGAAAAGGGTGTTATTTATGCACCGTGGGAGCGCGCTTTTAGCCGTGTGTTAACACCATTTGAGGAGTTTATTCATCGACAGACCACAAGCGGTCTGCTGTTAATGGGTACAGCGATTATCGCGCTAGTATTGGCGAATGGATTTCTAGCAGAAGCATATCTGCATTTTATTCATACCCCAGTAAACATAAGTATCGGTAACTGGGCAATCAATATGAGTTTGCACCATTGGGTGAACGATGGCTTGATGGCCCTCTTTTTCTTTGTGGTTGGCTTGGAACTCAAGCGCGAAATTATGGTGGGTGAGCTGTCAGACATACGTCAAGCAGCCTTACCTATCATTGCAGCTATTGGTGGCATGGTGGTACCTGCGCTCATTTATCTTGCATTTAATCATGAAGGCGATGCAGCACGTGGCTGGGGTATCTCAATGGCCACTGACATCGCATTTGCTGTGGGCGCATTGGTGTTACTAGCTGGCCGGGTACCGAAGTCACTCATTATGTTTCTGGTCGCACTTGCGATTGCAGATGATCTCGGAGCTGTATTAATCATCGCATTATTTTACACACAGGAACTTGCACTTAATTGGCTGATTGCATCCGTGGCGTTGCTTGCAGTATTGATAACATTTAATTTTGCTGGCATTCGTAAAATGATGCCATATTTTGTAGTAGCAGTTTTACTTTGGTATGCACTATTGCAATCAGGTGTCCATGCCACACTGGCGGGAGTATTGGGTGCATTTACTGTACCCGCAAGATCTGAATACGACCCTAGCTTATTTGTCGAACGCGTCAAAGCGCAGCTTGAACGTTTTACAGCAAATCGACACCAAGATGACACACTGATGACTAACGAAAAACTTCATTCAATTGTGCAAAATTTAGAAAAAAATGTGCAAGGTGTGCAAACACCTCTCCAGAGATTAGAACATATCTGGCATTTACCTGTCGCTTTTATCGTCATACCCATTTTTGCCTTATTTAATGCAGGCATCCCACTGCAGTTTAGCTCACTCGGCGAGACTCTTACGCATCCTGTGATGCTTGGCGTAATGTTCGGACTGCTGTTCGGTAAGTTTATTGGCATTACTGGCGCTTGCTGGTTAGCATTGCGCTTTGGTATAGGACGGCTACCTAGTGGCACACGCTTCAGCCAGATTGCCGCTGTCTCAGTTCTCGGAGGCATAGGCTTCACCATGTCTATTTTTATCGCTGAATTAGGTTTCGCTAGTCTGCCAGAATATCTGCTGATGGCCAAGACTGGTGTATTGGCGGCCTCAGTGCTAGCAGGATTACTTGGGTTCGTCTGGTTATGGTGGTTGGGTCGTAATAAGCCTGTATAGCAACATCCTTTGATAAGCCACAAGCGTTACTGTGGCAATAATCTTAATATACTGATTTACATTGATATAATGCTTAACATGACAAAAACTCATCCTCCAGTCCACCAGATTGAGCTACGCATAGTTAAGCTCTCAGAACTTTTTAACTCAATGGATCCGACACCATTTCATCACCGCAACCTTGATATGGATGCTGAGGAGTTTCTTGAAAGTTGGGCACTTGAGTTTCCGCAGGACAGTCACTTTAAAATCATTGTCCACATAGAACAAATGCCAAAAGATGACCCCGGTGAACTTGTCACTGAAGCCATCCATAACTATTTTGAATATAAATCAGAACGAGCCAAACGTAATTTGAGTCAACTCTTACTTGAAGGACGCGTCAGCCTGATGATAGGGTTAGGCTTCTTGGCCCTATGTCTGCTAGGAGCGGACATTCTCGCCGCAGGTTTTGCTGACAACACTTTTCTCAGACTGCTAAAGGAAAGCCTACTCATTGGCGGTTGGGTCGCCATGTGGCGACCAATACAGGTTTTTCTGTATGAATGGTGGCCAATTGTCAGAAGAAGTAAAATCTATCGCAACCTAGGCCGAGCAATTGTGCACGTAGTGCCTGTGAAAGCCTAATAATCACAACTTCCAACTTTAAACACACCTATCAGGCCATCTCAATTAAACCATGATTAGAATCACAGAAATTAAATTACCGCTTGAGCATATACCTAGCGACATTAACGCTGCTGTTATTAAAAAATTAGGCATTAATGCAGCCGACTTAATTGAATATTCCATTTTTAAACGTGGCGTTGATGCACGTAAATCCAATGCAATATTATTAGCATACACGCTAGATGTTACAATAAAAGGCGAGGCTAAAGTTTTAGCTAAATTACGTAAAGACCCACACGTAAAACTTGCACCTGATACTTCTTATCGGTTTGTAGCCAAGGCGCCTGTAACGCTTAAAAATAGACCTGTTGTGATAGGTTTTGGTCCCGCAGGCTTATTCGCCGCGTTGATTTTAGCGCAATCTGGCTTTAAACCTTTGGTACTAGAGCGTGGCAAAGCAGTGCGAGAACGGACTAAAGACACGTTCAATTTCTGGCGTAAAAGTGAGCTTAATACAGAGTCAAATGTTCAATTTGGTGAGGGTGGTGCTGGCACGTTCTCTGATGGCAAGCTATATAGCCAGATTAAAGATCCGAACCATTATGGCCGCAAAGTACTAAATGAATTTGTAAATGCAGGGGCACCCGAAGAGATTCTGTACGTAAGCCATCCGCACATCGGCACATTTAGGTTAGTCGGTATGGTTGAAAAAATGCGCGAAACAATTATAGCGCTAGGGGGTGAGATTCGCTTTGAAAGCCGTGTTGATGATATTGAAATTGAACCAAATGCAGAGGGACAACATCAGGTGCAAGCTTTGGTATTATCAAGTGGCGAGCGCATTAGTGCGAATCACGTGGTATTGGCTGTTGGTCATAGTGCACGCGACACATTTGAGATGATACACAAACGTGGCATTTTTATTGAAGCGAAACCTTTTAGTGTAGGCTTTAGAATAGAGCATCCACAATCACTGATAGATAGCGCACGTCATGGTCCAAATTCACAACACCCTATTTTGGGCGCTGCCGATTACAAACTAGTGCATCATGCCAGCAATGGGCGCAGTGTGTATAGCTTTTGCATGTGCCCAGGCGGCACGGTCGTCGCCTCAGCCTCTGAAGAAGGTTGCGTAGTTACAAATGGCATGAGTCAATATTCGAGAAATGAACGTAACGCCAACGCTGGTATCGTTGTAGGCATTTCGCCTGAAATTGATTTTCCTGGCGACCCACTCGCTGGTATGGAATTTCAGCGTAAATGGGAACATCAAGCTTACCTATTGGGCGGTAGCACTTATCAGGCACCGGGACAATTGATAGGCGACTTTTTGGCTAATCAACCATCGACCCAGTTTGGTGAAGTTACGCCGTCATATACGCCTGGCGTACATTTAACTAACTTAGACACTGCACTACCTGAATATGTTATTAGCGCGATTCGTGAAGCGATTCCGCAATTTGCAAAGCAGATTAAAGGCTTTGATATGCCTGACGGTATACTCACAGGCGTGGAAACTCGCACCTCATCACCTATTCGCATCAAACGTAATGATGATGATTTTCAAAGCATAAATACTAAAGGCTTATACCCAACGGGAGAAGGTGCTGGTTATGCAGGTGGTATATTATCAGCAGGAGTAGATGGTATTAAAGTAGCTGAAGCCGTTGCCTTGAGTTTGGTCGCGCTTAAATAAAAGTTACAACTAACTTATCAGTTCCAATGTAACTGTTGTCACATATAGATACAAATTTAAGTGTACGATGCAAGTTTGGTCGGTGAATCAAACTTTTATAAAGGGAATATCATGAAAGTTAATGTGGGTGGTATCGATAGAGTTTTGCGAATAGTAGCAGGGGTAGCTTTAATTGCTTGGGCGCTTCTTGGTGGACCAGTATGGGCTTGGATAGGCTTAGTTGCTTTAGCAACAGGGGTAATGAATTTCTGCCCAGCTTATACTTTACTCGGCATTAATACTTGCAAAATTAAGTAGTACTAAAAGCCATAAAAATGGCGGTTTATTCGCCATTTTTACGTGCCAACACTTAAACCTTATTACTGCCTGATTAAGTAATCAAAAGCACCTAAAGCAGCTTTTGCTCCTTCACCCATCGCAATAATAATTTGCTTATAAGGTGTGGTTGTCACATCGCCAGCAGCAAACACACCAGGTAATGAAGTGGCATTGTGTTGATTTACCTCAATCTCACCAAATTTGCTTAAATTAACCGTGCCTTTTAGCCAATCGCTATTGGGCAACAAACCAATTTGTACAAATACTGCATCAAGTGCTAAATGTTTATTTTCACCAGTGACGCGGTCTGTGTATGTCAAACCATTCATTTTAGTGCCGTCTCCAGTAATTTCAGTGGTTTGGGCACTGGTAATAATGGTTACGTTAGTTAAAGAGCGTAATTTTTTTTGCAACACCGCATCGGCTTTTAATACTGTATCAAACTGGATTAAGGTGACATGTGCCACAAAGCCAGCTAAATCAATCGCCGCCTCAACACCTGAGTTACCACCACCCACCACGGCAACAGGCTTACCTTTAAACAGAGGGCCATCACAATGCGGGCAGTAAGCTACACCTTTACCCCGATACTCTTTTTCACCTGGCACGCCCAACTCGCGCCAACGTGCGCCAGTCGCTAAAATTACCACTTTACTTTTAAGTGTGCCGCCACTTTCTAATTTAAGTTCGATTAACTTGTTGTTTTTATTTCCATCTTTACCCGGCTCAGACAAACTCACTGCACGTTGCAAGTTCATAATATCTACATCATAACTTTTTACATGTTCCTCAAAAGCCGCGACTAATTTAGGGCCTTCGGTTTCTTTTACCGAAATAAAGTTTTCAATCCCTAGCGTGTCCATCACTTGACCGCCAAAACGCTCCGCTACAATACCGGTTCTAATACCTTTACGGGCAGCATAAATAGCAGCCGAGGCTCCTGCAGGTCCGCCACCAACCACTAGAACGTCATAAGGCGCGAGTGCATCTATTTTTTTAGCCTCGCGTGCTGCTGCACCAGTATCAATTTTCAACAAAACTTCATCAAGCTCCATACGACCCGCGCCAAATGGCTCACCATTTAGATACATGGTGGGGACAGACATGATTTCTCTAGCTTTAACTTCATCTTGATACAACGCACCATCAATCATCACGTGGGTAATGTTTGGGTTAATCACTGCCATCATGTTCATGGCTTGCACTACATCTGGGCAATTATGGCAACTTAAAGAAATGTACGTTTCAAAATGAAACTTGCCTTCAATCGCTGCAATTTGTGCGATTTTTTCAGCTTCTAACTTCATTGGATGATTTCCCGTATGAAGCAATGCTAAGACCAGTGAGGTAAATTCATGGCCCATAGGAATACCAGCAAAGCGCACACCGACTGATTGATCAGCATCTTGATGTGTGGCAGCACGTTTCACCGCAAATGATGGCTTGCGCGCATCATCACCATTTGTCAGCGTGATTTTGTCCGACATGGTTGTAATTTCTTCTAATAACTCAAGCATCTCTTGTGCAGATGCGCTGTCATCTAGTGATGCTACAAGCTCGATAGGCTCGCGCAACATTGCTAAATATGTTTGTAATTGAGTTTTTATACCTGCTTCTAGTGCCATGATTATTCTCTTTAAAATTGTGTCAGCAGACTTTGGCTGACGAATGATTCATCATCAAACGCAATAATCCATCAATGAAAATCACAAATAAAAAGCATTATCTTTTGAATAATGCTTTTGAAACGCTACGACTCTAAATGGTGTGATAAAGTCGTAGCGAACTATCTAATTACTACCTAATTAAAATCTTACAGAATTAGATCTTACCTACTAGGTCTAGTGAAGGTGTTAATGTTTTAGCACCTTCTTGCCATTTAGCTGGGCAAACTTGACCTGGGTTAGCAGCTGTGAATTGAGCTGCTTTTAACTTGCGTAGTGTTTCTTTCACATCACGTGCAATTTCGTTGCTGTGAATTTCTACAGTTTTAATCACGCCATCTGGATTAATCACAAAAGTACCGCGCAATGCTAAACCTTCTTCGTCAATATGCACGTCAAATGCGCGCGTCAATTGGTGCGTAGGATCGCCCACTAGCGGAAATTTTGCCTTTCCTACTGCAGGTGAAGTTTCGTGCCAAACTTTGTGCGAGAACTGTGTATCAGTTGTAACGATATAAACTTCTGCACCAGCTTTTTGAAACTCTGCATAGTTATCAGCAGCATCTTCAACTTCTGTAGGGCAGTTAAAAGTAAATGCTGCTGGCATAAAGATTACTACAGACCATTTACCTTTCATGCTTACATCGCTCACTTCAATGAATTGGCCATTATGAAATGCCTGTGCTTTAAATGGTTGAACTTGTGTATTAATTAATGACATAGTATTTTCCTTATTTGTGGGCTGAATAAAATTTAATAAATTACTTCTACTTAAAACTGATTAGTTTGTGGCACTGAGTATATAGCGTTTAATTTATTAAATCTAATACATCATTTTAATGATGATGATAAATTTAACTTATCGATAGGCCCTTAAGTCAAGCTTGTGTGACGGCTATTTGCTTTGTGACAGCTTCACCCGAATGATCATGCCAAGTATTAGAGACAATGTCGCCAATTTTTGCGTCTTTTAGTCTAAAAGTTTGATAAGGGTTTTTAGAGATGTCCATTCCCCTCTGCCCTTCAAGCACTGTTTTTCCGTTCACTGATGCCGTTAGCAATTGCACAAAATGCGCTGGAATTAGTTAATTATAATCATTCTTTTTACGGCCTGTTTCCATGGGATGACTCATGAGCACTTTTACTTCAGTAACAGTCCCAGAAATAGTATCTCCCTTCAACTGTGCGCGCATCTTCATATTATCCAATGCCAGATTACTCTTTAACCACAACCGTTCTCTAGAACAACAACATTTTTAACATTGGCAGAATATTTATGACCTGATTTCACTACCACTTTAATATCTTATGTGTCAGCCATTTTAATTCGCGTAACGATGAAAGGCTCCACACCCTCACCAAATTTAAAATGCGCGATGAGTGGTGTAGAATTTTTCTCAAGAAATATTGAAATAGTTTCTGTATTTGCAATATTACTTTTCACTTCAACCTGAACTATTGCAACGTTCTCTGCCTTGTCTGGTGCGTTAATGAAAATGTCCTGACTCAAGATTTCCGACTGAATGTTTAGATTTTTACTCGCTTCATCCAATTTCACTGCATCAAACGCCGACTTATTCCAAATGGTTGCAAATGCACTGGCTGGCGCCATTAGAACTAAAGTGAAAGCCGTGGTGATTAACCTTATGAAGTCACATCACTGCATTTTTATGCAATTAGTCCTTCTTTTGCTCACCTTGCATGTGGCGAAGCTCTTTTAAGCGAGCCTCAACAATCGATATTTGATAAAAATCACCATCATTGGCTTTAGCAGCTAACTCCATTTGCTCAATTGCTCGTGCAAGATCATACTTTCTAAAATATGCTTCACCTTGCGCCTGATGGCTCAGCAATATCTTATTTTGCATAGCATATGCCTTTGCCAACACATCATAAAAAAATGCATCATAGGGGTATAGGTTTCGTTTTTCTTTAACAAGTTTTATTGCACTATCTAATTGTTTAACCGCTAAAAAATGGTCAGCATAACCATAAATCAGGGCGCGATTGTCGGGATAAATCTTCAAAGCTTCAAGGTACTGCTTTGCAGCCTGCTGAGGATTATTTTTGGCCACCTGTAATCGAGCATTTAAATTCTCTATCATGGCATGTTGTGGTGCATTCATTTTAAGCCATGTAATCTCTTTTTCGGCAAGCACTAAAGCATTTTTACGCATGTATGCTACAGCCAATCCATAACGCTCCGCCGCCTCATTGGTATAGCGCCGTTCACTTATATTCTGCTCAAATACTGCAATATTTGTTTCAACAGAGCTATTATTTGCCTGCAGTTTTGCACGTACGTATTGAAACTCAACACTATCAGGTACCTGCCTGTAAGACACCTGACCCACCCGATTGGAAACATCTGCTACACGCTCACTGGTTAAAGGATGTGTACGTAGAAAACTAGGTGCGCTACCTTCAGAATAGCGTGAGCCACGTTGCAAGGTTGTAAAAAATGCAGGCATGCCACGCACATCAAAACCGGCATTACTGAGTATTTGAAGCCCCACTCTATCAGCCTCACGCTCATGCTCACGCGTATAATCTAAACGATTCTGCACACCTACAGCAGTCGCAGTGGTTAATGCGCCGGAAGCCAATTGTGGGTTTGCGCGGGCAGCCAATAAAGCCAGTGCAATGCCAGCAATATTTTTAAAAGTATCATATTTTTGTGACGCTATCATGCGTGCTAAATGTCGCTGTGTGACGTGGGCAATTTCATGCCCAAGTACACTAGCAAGTTCAGATTCAGTATTAGCAGCCAAAAACAATCCTGTATGAACACCTATGACTCCCCCTGGCATTGCAAACGCATTAATTGAGCTATCTTTCACCACAAAAAAGCTGAACTTTTGATATTTATCAGTGCTAGCTGCCGCCAGCCTGTTGCCAAGTATATTCAGATAATCAACCACCTCAATATCTTGCACCACTTCATCACTTACAGCCACTTCACGTAGAATTTGCTCACCAATGCGGCGTTCATCTTGCGGTGTAAATACTGTTTGCGACACATCACCCAGATCTGGCAGGCTTGCATCGAAGTTTGTAGCACTGGAGTAGGGTTTGCCAGATAGCGCTGGTTCGGCCAATTTAAACTCTGACGAGCCAGCCGAAACCACTTGCGTAATATTTGCCACAAGCAATGTTGCAATTACAATTGTCTTTAATTTCATTGTTATTATGATAACTACTTTATGATGGTAGTTCAGCTGAAATTGTTAATGGAAGGTAAAAAATGAGCAATACGCCAATCAACAAACCCACGAGAAAACTCACGCATTTTGACAACAGTGGACAAGCGCACATGGTCGACGTGGGTGACAAAGCGGTTACGCGACGTATCGCCGTTGCCAGCGGTGTAATTAGTATGCAAGCAACGACATTGCAACTCATTAAAAATGGGGATGCCAAAAAAGGTGATGTGCTCGGCATTGCGCGCATTGCTGCGATTCAAGGCTCAAAACGCACCTCGGATTTAATTCCACTTTGCCACCCGATTAGCCTGACAAAAGTAGCCGTCACTTTTGATGTAGATGAAAAGAATACTTCTGTTATTTGCACCGCCACCACTGAAACCATAGGCCAAACAGGCGTAGAGATGGAAGCACTAACCGCTGTAAGTGTAGGCTTACTCACCATTTATGATATGTGCAAAGCGGCGGACAGAGGCATGATAATCAGCAGTATTAAGCTACTAGAAAAACATGGTGGGAAATCAGGTGATTGGATTGCTGAATTAATTGCTCGAGATTAGAAAGTTGAATTTATTGCAGCGCCTTTTAACTTAATATGTTGGAGAATAAAATGTTTAAATCATTATTACTATTTGCAATGTTAGCCGTCACTTTTACCGCTTGTGAAAAACAAAAAGAAGCCTCGTCTGAGGTCGGCGCTATACCAAAACAAATTCTTGATAAAGCTAAAACCGACATCAGCAATGCCAGCGAACTTGCTGCAAAACAATTGCAGGATGTTGAGAATATAGATGCGCCAGAAATTGAAAGGTAGCAACATTTATCTCGTTTTGAATACGGTTTACGCTTGCTAGCTATTCCGTTGAATAATCCGATATTGTCGCAAATTACTATTCGTCATTCTGAGTGAAACGAAGAATTCAGCAGTTTGCACATTATAAAAACATGGATTCTTCGCTACGCTTCTCGCATGAATAATGCTCATTAGCGCATACATTCTGCGGTGATACCAACTATTGAAAAAGAATGACGTATTATTTGATGGAATAGCTAGACTGATATGGCACAGCATCTATTATCGACTTTTCACCCAACATCAACGCCGTCACCAACTTAGCGCTCGCGGGCGCCATGGTTAAGCCATATCTGAAATGCCCTGTATTCATAAACAGATTTTCAATCGTTGGATGTGCTGAAATAGTTGGTAAATTCTCAGGTGTACCTGGCCGCAGGCCACTCCAATGCTTAAGTATAGGCTGATTCTTTAGCTCTGGCATAATCGCCTCAGCTTTTGCGCTAATCTCATCGCGTACTTCACGCGTAACAGCGGCTTCAAACCCAACATCTTCTAGTGTGCTGCCTGCCAACAAATAACCATCACGTCGCGGTATCATGTAAAAACCTTCTCTATACACAATTTGCTTAAGATTTTTTTCAGGCTTATAAAGCAGAATCTGCCCACGCATGGGTTTGATGTTGAGTTTAGCGCTGGTTTCTTTGAGCAGTTCAAAGCTCCACGCGCCTGAGGTGACAACAAATTGATCTGCACTTAATGTTTCGCCACCGATTGTTTTCCATGTATTTAATACTTCAGTTTGTTTGAGTGGCATTAACTCTGTTTGCTCTAACATGGTGACGTTATTTTGCGCTAGCCATTTACGCATAGCTTGCATAAAGTGCGGTGGACGCACTTGGCAGACTGTAGGTAGCCATAAGGCATCTTCACCACTAAGTGACTGCACAGCAAAAGCTGAAGCTTTAACTGCTTGAGCAGGTACTTGATTGCTCGCACACCAAGCAGTGGCAGCTTCAGTATCAAAATTTGGCAGCAGTAAAAAGCCAGATTGTTCAAAGCCCGTATCAATGCCTGTTTCACGTAACATACGCTGACAAATTTCAGCATAGGAATTTGCACCATAACTAGTGAGGACATTAACCGCATCAGAATAAAGCCAAGGTAATAGAGGAAAAACAATGCCGCCACCTGCCCAAGAGGATTCACCCGAGGTTTGGCTGGCAATTTGATTGCGCTCTACAATCGTCACTTTGCAGCCGCGCTTAACCAATTCCATCGCGGTCATACAGCCGACGATGCCGCCGCCTACGATGACTACTTTTTTAGTCATGTCTATTTAGTCGCCACACGGCCGATGAGTAAGGCATTTTGGGCATTCGTCAAACTGGTTGGCTGTCCTAGCAGAACAATAACGTCACCTTCTGCAAGTAAACTTTCTTGCGTTGGCTCCATGCCATTAGAATTTGGTCGGCGAATCGATTTGACTTCTACACCAAAGTTTTCCAAATGCATATCAACTAATCTTCGGCCAATCGAGAATGTGCCAGCTGAAATAATCACAGAATGCAACCTAACCTGTTGTTTTTCTAAATCCTCGTCCTCAGCATCTGAAATTCCATGGAAATATCCTCTAAAAAGTTTATAACGTTCTTCTCTAAATAATCGAATTCTTTTCACGACACGATTAAGCGGAACGCCGAGCAACATCAACGCATGCGAAGCTAGCATTAAGCTGCCTTCTAAGATCTCGGGTACAACTTCGGTTGCACCTGCCTCACGTAAGGCTTCCATGTTGGAATCATCTACGGTTCGAACAATCACTGGCAACTGAGGATATTTTTCTTGCACTATATGCAAAATCTTCATGGCAGCACGATTATCTGCATAACTAATCACCAAGGCTTTGGCACGCGCACCACCCGCGGCTTCGAGTACAACGCGTCTGGCAGCATCACCGAACATTACATTTTCGCCAGCTGCCGCAGCTTCTAGCACACGGGAAGGATCAATATCTAGCGCAATATAGGGAATACTTTCTTCTCTTAAAAAACGTGCAAGAAACTGTCCACTGCGTCCATATCCACAAATAATCACGTGGTTATGTAAATGTTTACCTGCATCGTCGATATCTTGCAATACTTGACTACTATTTTGTGTATAACTTCTGACCATTTTTCTTGCAATACGGCCATTGTATTGAATTAAGAAAGGAGCGGTAACCATAGAAAGTAGCGAAGCTGCAAGTATGATTTGTAAGGCCTCACCGCCAATCAGTTTTTGCTCTACGCCCAAGGCCAAAATCACAAAACTAAATTCGCCTGCTTGCGCTAGTATCAAACCCGTTCGAATAGCTACGCCTGTCTCATACTTAACCATCTTAACAACCAAAGCGACAATAACGGCCTTGAATAAAATAAAGCTAATGAGTATCAACAACACTACGCCAAAATGATTAAAAATTTGCTGGATATTCAGCAGCATACCTACACTGATAAAGAACAATCCAAGAAGAATGTCTCGAAATGGTGAGATATCGGACTCCACCTGATAGCGAAATTTTGTTTCAGAAATCAACATGCCTGCGATAAATGCCCCTAATGCATAGGATAATCCAGCTAAATTAGTCGCATATGCTAGCAATAAAGTGACCATCAGCACATTCATTACAAATAATTCGCGTGAGCGCTGACTAGCGACCAGATTAAACCAAGGGTTAATTAACCATTTACCAACAGTGAACAAAAATAACAACATGGCCGCGGCTTTGAGTAAAGCCAAACCAAGGACATTTAACAAATTCGCTTCGGCCATACCCAATGCTGGAATCATCACTAAAACCGGCACGACTGCAACATCTTGAAACAGTAAAACACCAATACTTAAACGACCGTGACGCGAATTTAAATCAACGCGCTCTGCCAGAATCTTAGAAATAATCGCGGTTGAAGACATCGCCAATGCGGCACCAATAACAAAGGCTGCTGGCCAATCTAAACCAGCCAATTTTGCAATACCCATAACAATCGCTAGTGTAATGACAACTTGCGCACCACCCAGCCCCAATACTTTTTTGCGCATTGCATATAGCTGAGGTAGACTGAACTCCAACCCAATACTAAACATTAAAAATACAATGCCAAACTCGGCTAACTCACGACTCGCCTCCGTATCTGACATTAATCCAAAGGTGTGAGGGCCTAAAAGCACGCCAACTATAAAGTAAGCCAACATTGCTGGCAGGCGGAATGTACGAAAAAGCGCTACAACAAGTACGGCACTAATAAGTAAAATTAAAATTAAAGGTAATGTTTCGAACATGATTGATTGATGATTGCGTTAATTTTTTAATTACTACTATTGTTTCACATCTACCAAGCCGATGAAAAAATATTTTAATAGCAAAATTTGTGCCTAAAAGAAATATATATTGTATTTTTTGCTAAATTTTTCTTTTTAACGTCTGTTTAGGCTTTATATGTCAGGCTTTCCCTTTTATACTAAGCACTTATTATCTCAACTTAAAGATGCCTGCTTAACTAAAATGTCATCGCAACTTAATGAACATCCGCCTGCCACTCTCAAGCAAGCTACTTTATTGTTAGCACGCGACGTATTGCTACTTGAAGCCAATGAAATTACCGCACTCGCTACCAGGTTAGATGGTCAATTTACTGATGCTGTTGCGCTTATTTTGCAATGCAAAGGTCGTGTTGTTGTGAGCGGCATGGGTAAATCAGGCCATATAGGCGGGAAAATTGCTTCAACATTGGCAAGCACTGGCACACCTGCATTCTTTATGCATCCTGCGGAAGCTAGCCATGGTGATTTAGGCATGATTACAGCGGGTGATATTGTGATTGCGCTTTCAAACTCAGGGGAAAGCGATGAGATTCTCGCTATCGTACCTCCGCTCAAAAGATTAGGAGCAAGCATCATCGCCATCACTGGCAATGATGCCTCTACTTTAGCTCAAGCAGCACATATTCATTTAAGTGCCCACGTCACAAAAGAAGCTTGCCCACTAGGATTAGCCCCCACTTCGAGCACTACAGTTGCATTAGCGCTGGGTGATGCGCTAGCCTTATGTGTGCTAGACCAGCGTGATTTTACCGCTGAAGATTTCGCTCGCTCGCACCCTGGCGGTAACTTAGGAAGACGCTTACTTATTCACGTGTATGATTTGATGCGCACCGGTGAGAGCATACCAAAAGTGACAGTCAGCGCTTCACTATCTGAAGGTTTGCTGGAAATGACTCGTAAAGGACTCGGGTTGACTGCCATTGTTGATAACAACAATAAACCCATTGGCATTTTTACTGATGGTGATTTGCGTCGCGCATTCGAACAAAGTGTAAATGTCGCCACTTCTAGCATCAAAGATGTGATGCATCAAAATCCTTATACAATTTATCAAGATAGACTAGCGATTGAAGCCGTTGAAATGATGGAACAATATAAGGTCAATGCGTTGTTAGTTACTGATGATACTGGCGCTTTAGTCGGCGCCTTAAATATGCATGATCTTTTATTGGCAAAAGTAGTTTAATTTATAGAGCCCGCGATGACATTCAACGCCCTAAACCCTGAATTAAAAGAACGCTTCAAAAACATCAAGCTTTTAGTACTAGATGTAGATGGCGTGATGACTGATGGCGGACTCACCATCGGTGATGACGGTCTAGAATACAAAACTTTTCATTCGCATGATGGCTTGGGTATGAAATTACTCAAAGCCACTGGCGTTGAGTTGGCTATCATTACTGGCCGTACATCAAATGTCGTTAAAAAACGTGCTGAAAGTACGGGTGTGGCACATTTTTATCAAGGTGCTGAAGATAAATTAGTCGCGTTTAACGATTTGATGAAAGCGAGCGGTTTTCAGGCTAGCCAATGCGCCTTTATGGGGGATGATGTCGTCGATTTACCACCTATGCTGAAATGCGGCCTTGCGCTCGCTGTACCTAACTCGCCCTCTTTTGTACTCAAACATGCGCATTACATTACCATTAAAGCGGGTGGAAGAGGGGCGGTGCGTGAAGTCTGCGAGTTAATCATGCAGGCGCAAGGTACTTTTGAAGCACAAATGGCGAAATTTTTAACGCAAGCATCCGTTGCTAATTAATAGTATCTAGCCAATGAATATAGGATCACGTTCTGCAATTATTTATCCAATTGTATTGCTATCGATATTGGCATTAATCACTGCTTGGATAAATCAAGTCGTTCAGCCGCCGAAACCAAAATTAGACGGTTCGAGTCGTCATGACCCTGATTATGTGATGAGTAATTTTTTGACAACACAAACTGACATTAATGGAGATCTACGCTATAAATTAGCCTCTGTAGAAATGCGACATTTTCCAGATGACGACTCTACTGAATTACAGCGGCCACGCTACACACAATTTGCGGCGAATAAACCTTATACACAAGTGCATGCTTTACGCGGCTATGTATCTAGCGATGGAGAACAAGTGCAACTAGTTGATAATGTAAAAGTGATACGCCAAGCTTTTGCTGACAAAGGTGAAATGACCATAGATACGGAGTATCTCAACATTCTACCTAATCAAGAATTAGTTAGTACCGATAGTCCAGTGGTCATTCGGCAGGCGCCAAAAACAATCATCTATGCCACGGGCATGGTGTATGAAAAAAAAACCAATACAATCACTTTGCAGCATAAAGTACGTGCGCATTTTGAAAAACCTACGGCTAAAAAAACAAAAGCCAAAAAAACTACCTCAGCGAATTTGGGTTTAAACAATTCAGCAACAACTACAAGTAATGTGCGCACTCGGAGACGCTATGAGTAACCCCCCAATCAAAATCGAACTTAAGTTAGGCGCATTCTTAGTTATATTTTTCTTCGCTTGTTTAAGCTTATCTAACAATGCGTTAGCTGAGTCGGCAGATCGTGACAAACCGATTGATTTAGAGGCAGACACTTTAAAAGTGGACGATGCCAAACAAATCAGCACCTATTCAGGCAATGTTATACTTACACAAGGCACACTAGTTATTCGGGCAGATAAATTGATTGTGCGTGAAGATAACAGTGGATTTCAGCAAAGTACTTCATTGGGCAATCCAACCACGTTTAAACAAAAGCGTGAGGGGAAAAACGAATATATGGAAGGCAGTGCGCAGCGCATTGAGTACGATGGACGTATGGATAAAATACAGCTTTATACCAAAGCTTGGGTAAAGCGCGGAGAAGACATTATTCATGGCGATTATATTAGTTATGATGCGAATTCTGAATATGCTGAAGTACTAGGTGGCACAAAGTCTACGGATGGCGTAACGTCTGGTGGTCGTGTGCACGCCGTCATTCAGCCTAAAAATAAAAAAAATACAGGGCCTGCGGTTGAAACTCCCAAGCCAAACAACAGTTCAAACAATATCCCTAGCAATAAACCAACTAATAACGAAGCCCCAGTGAAAGACTCGCGCTTTAGTAGAAGCCTTGGACTAGGTTCAAATTAAAAATAATAGCCCATCACCAACACATAAGAATAAGTCGATATGAGTGAACTGGTCGTAGAAAATTTACGTAAATCTTACAAAACGCGCACTGTGGTGCAAGATATCTCTTTGCGCCTCAAAAGTGGGGAAGTAGTAGGTTTATTAGGGCCTAATGGTGCAGGGAAGACCACTAGCTTTTATATGATAGTCGGGTTAGTCGCGCTGGATGGAGGCAGAATTCTGCTAGATGGAAAAGACTTAAGCCGCTTACCCATTCATATGCGTGCACGAATGGGGTTATCTTACTTACCGCAAGAACCTTCTATTTTTCGTAAACTTACCGTCTCTGAAAATATTCTGGCAGTACTTCAATTACAAGACATGACAGAAATCGAGATGGAAGAAAAATTAGAGTCCTTACTCGAAGAGCTACATATTACGCAGATTCGTGACAACCCTGCAGTAAGCTTATCTGGTGGTGAACGTCGCCGTGTTGAGATTGCTCGATGCTTGGCATCAAATCCCAGCTTTATTTTACTTGATGAACCATTTGCTGGTATTGACCCAATTGCCGTTATAGACATCCAAAAAATCATCCGTTTCTTAAGTTCGCGTAACATTGGTGTGTTGATTACAGACCATAACGTAAGAGAAACTTTGGGTATTTGCGACCATGCCTACATCGTCAATCAAGGCCATGTATTTGCCTCTGGCATTCCCAGTGACATTGTTAACAATGAAAAAGTACGTGAAGTTTATTTAGGGAAAGATTTTCGTCTATGAAACAGGGTTTGCAGCTCAAGTTTTCGCAAAACCTCTCGCTAACGCCACAGCTACAGCAAGCAATTAAGCTATTGCAACTCTCAACCCTAGAGCTTAATCAAGAAATTGATTTGCTGATGCAAACTAACCCACTACTAGAAAGGGGCGATGATGGTGAAGATGAATATGGTAATGCCACAGACAACAGCGAAGATGAAGTCACACTCAATACCACTAGTAATGATGGAAATGCCGCTGAAGGCGAGCAAGATTTTGAAGGTAACAATGACTTTTCCCTAGATATTAGTAATGATAGAGCCAATACAGAGCTTACTGATATCAACTCTGAGTCATCCCAGTCGGAACCGACTGAATTTGATCAAAATACAGCTGACTATACGGCAGATCATCCTGCCGACCATTCAGCCGAGTTCAATGATGATTATGATGAGTTTTCAAATGGTAGTCTTTGGGACGAAAACAGCACACCATCGGATGACGATAGCGACTTCAAACAACAAGAGACTTTGCAAATTAGCTTAAGAGATCATTTAATTTCACAGCTAAAACTTATGCCGCTATCTGAACGCGATCAGACGCTAGCGTTACTGTTGGTTGATAGTATTAATGAGGATGGCTACCTAGAAGAATCGCTCGAAGATATTATTGAGCAAATGCCATTAGAACTTGAAATGGAAGTATTGGAGCTGAATACTGCCCTACGACATATTCAGAACCTAGATCCAGCTGGCGTTGGAGCGCGCAATTTAAGTGAATGCTTATTGTTACAATTAGAATTACTACCTAAATATACGCCACACTTAGTGCTTGCGAAGCTGATGGCAAAGCATTATTTACCAGCTCTTGGTGCGCGCGACTTTGCTAAACTACGCAAAGAGCTAGGATGCGATGAAGCAACACTTAAAAATGTTCAGCAGTTGATTACTAGCTTAAATCCACGACCCGGCAGTGCATTTAGCATTATCGGTTCAGAGCATTACATTCAGCACGAAGTCATCATCAAAAAAGTGAAAGGCATTTGGATTGCAAGTCTTAATGATGCGGTCATTCCTAAGCTAAAAATTAACCAGCTTTATGCGAATATTTTAAAACGTAATCGTGATAGTTCTAGCCAATATCTGCAAAGCCAAATGCAAGAAGCTAAATGGATGATTAAAAATATTCAACAGCGTTTTTCAACCATCTTACGTGTTTCTCAAGCCATCACCGACCGCCAACGTAATTTTTTAGAGTATGGTGAAGTCGCAATGCGGCCACTGGTATTACGAGAAATTGCTGAAGAACTCGATTTACATGAATCAACCATATCGCGCGTGACCAATAACAAATACATGCTCACACCACGTGGCATTTTTGAACTTAAATATTTTTTTGGTAGTTCAGTTGCCACTGACACAGGTGGCACTTGCTCAGCCACAGCAATTCGAGCGCTAATTAAAAAACTCGTTGATCAAGAAAATCCAAGAAAGCCTTATTCAGACAACCAAATAACGGACTTATTAGCAAAACAGGGGATAGTTGTTGCGCGCCGCACTATTGCAAAATATCGCGAATCACTCAACATAGCACCAGCAAGCTTAAGAAAAGCACTTTAAGTCTAATTTCGCACGCATTAAAGTAGCTTAAAACCCAGTAGGTTTGAATTAGGTAATTAAAACGTGAAATTGGCATCAAAATTATTCTCTATTCCATTAGCACAGAAGCGAATTAAAGTAGTAAACTGAATTCGTTCTATGAGTTTTTATGCGTTATAAACTTTCGACTCTTTATTGGTTTTTGACCGTTCTAACTTTTAGGATATTTTAAAAAGGAGCAAGTCATGAATTTACAATTAACTGGTCTGCATTTAGAAGTAACTCCTGCATTACGCGATTATGTCACAAGCAAATTAGCCCGAATTAGCAACCATTTTGATCATGTAATAGATGTCAAAGTGACCATGAGTGTGGAAAAGCTGGCCCAAAAGGTAGAAGCTACATTGCATGTGCCTGGTAACGATTTACATGCCGCTTGCGAGGGTGACAATATGTACAGCGCGATTGATATGTTGACAGACAAGTTAGACCGCCAAGTGGTCAAGCATAAAGAAAAACATGCTGATCACCATAAGGCAAATGGCGCAGTCAAGCACCAAGCTATTGATATACAAGATTTAAATTAACCTAAAATTTCTATCATCACATGGCTCAAATTAACGTAGCTGAGCTATTCAAACAAACCCGCCGTAAGCTCAAAATGAACTGGGTTGCTGGGCTTAACGGCGGTTCTAACTCACTTACTAGTGAAACTGTTACCAAGCCATCTTTGGCACTTATCGGCCATCTTAACTTTGTTCACCCGAATCGCGTACAAGTTTTAGGCTGTGCTGAGATGGATTATTTGCGGAGTTTACCAGCTAATGAAGCGGCTTCTGCAATTGAAAGCTTATTCTCAACCGACTTGGCAGTAGTCATTGTTGCCAATGGTGAAAGCGTGCCAGACTCACTACTATCAGCAGCGGACATTCACAATACGCCACTATTTACATCACTGCTACGTAGTCCGGCACTGATGGATGTATTAAATCACTTTTTAGCACATGCAGTTGCAGAATCAATCAGTGTGCATGGTGTGTTTATGGAAGTAGAGGGGTTTGGCGCGCTTATTAAGGGCGAAGCAGCGATTGGAAAAAGTGAATTGGCTTTAGAGCTTATATCTCGAGGGCACCGACTGATTGCTGATGATGTCATCGATTTTTTTCGTATTTCGCCAGAACGTGTTGAAGGGCGTTGCCCTGCACTATTACAAGACTTTTTAGAAGTGCGTGGATTAGGTATTTTAAATATTCGAGCACTTTTCGGCAATAATTCAGTCAAACCAACGAAGCCGCTTGACCTCATTATTCAATTAGAAATGGCTGATAAGCAAGCGCCAGAATTATTAGACCGAATCAATGTGAAAAGGCAACATGAGGCTGTACTAGGCGTTAAAATACCTAAAATAAAAATTCCTATAGCTGCGGGTCGCAATATCGCAGTACTTGTAGAAGTTGCTATTCGCAACCATGTACTCTTATTGCGAGGCGTCAATGCCTCAAAACAATTAATGCAACGCCAGCAACGTGAAATGAAAAAATCAGCCAATACTAAATAAATCTCTATATGAAACAACTCATCATCGTCACTGGACTCTCTGGTTCTGGTAAAAGTATTGCACTACATGCGTTAGAAGATAGCGGCTACTATTGCATAGATAACTTACCAGCCACGATGTTGCCTCAAATTGCAGAACATCTGCAATCTGAAAACAAACGCTCTGGAAATTTGAACGTTAATAACTATGATCGCGTTGCAATTAGTATTGATAGTCGCAGCGCGGCAATTGAAACACTACCTGCACATATTGAAGAGTTAAAATTACAAAACGTATCTACGCAAGTGCTTTTTTTAGAGTCAAATGTCGAGACTTTAGTCAAAAGGTTCAGTGAAACAAGACGTAAACATCCCTTAAGTAAAGATACAACTACACTGGCTGAAAGTATTGCCGTTGAACGTGAGCTACTTAGTAATTTAGGTAACCTAGGACATGTCATTGATACAAGTCACATTAGCGCTAATAAACTCAGGGCTTGGATAAAAGACGCCGTTTCAAGCGATCATTCAGGACTTACAGTATTATTTACATCATTTGGCTTTAAACATGGCATTCCACTGGACGCCGACTTTGTGTTCGACATACGCTGTTTACCAAATCCACATTACGATGCCAAGTTGCGCGACCTTACAGGACGTGATGTAGAGGTTCAATCGTTTTTAGAGAATCAAACGAATGTGCAAGAAATGTTAAGTGATATAAAGCACTATATTGAAAAATGGCTACCATGCTTTATATCCGACAACCGCAGCTACTTAACCGTCGCTATCGGATGCACTGGTGGACAGCATCGCTCGGTATATTTTGTAGAACAATTAAGCCAACACTTTGTGGTAAAACAAAGGGTTTTAACAAGACATAGAGAATTAAAATAGTATTTCAATACCTGACAAAGTTGTTGATAATAAGAAACTACTGTCAAGAAACTACAAACAAAACAAAGTTAAGTAATTACAAGCTGAGTAACTACAGCTAACAAATATTAAAGTAGAGAAGATAATGATAGGGATTTTAATCATCGCACATGACAGTTTGGGTGAGAGCTTGATGGAATGTGCCAAGCATGTGATAGGTAACGAACCTAGACAAGTGGCATTTCTTGCTGTCACCAACCAAGATGACCCGAATGATTTAGTTCCTGTAGCCCAGGCTTTAGTCAATAAGCTTAATGAAGGCGAGGGTGTATTGATACTATCAGACATGTATGGTGCGACCCCATGCAATATAGTGAGTAAGTTATTATTGCCAGGTATTGTTGAGGGTGTTGCGGGCGTGAACATGCCTATGATAGTCCGGACCATGACTTATCGACATGAATCACTGATGGCACTAGTGGAAAAGGCCGTCAGTGGAGGTCGCGAAGGTGTCGTGCATTTTAATCGCGATCACTGCGATCGATATGTGTTTTAAAGAATAATGACGGCTTGTCAAACAAACTAAATGACGGGGGTTAATTAAAATGACTGGATTTAATAAAAATGATTAGTATAGAAGTAGAAATCGTCAATAAACTAGGCTTGCATGCACGCGCCTCAACTAAGCTTACTCAAATGGCCAGTAAGTATGTCAGTGAAATTTGGATAACACGTAATGATAGGCGCGTGAATGCAAAAAGCATCATGGGCGTGATGATGTTAGCTGCGGCCAAAGGCTCATTTGTTAAGTTAGAAGCAAATGGTGCAGACGAACAGGTTGCAATTGATGCACTAAAAGCACTCATTGCAGATTCTTTTGGAGAAGGTGAGTAATTTCTGATGCGTAAAATTACGAATGATTTCGGATGTAATTAAAGATGACCAGCTTTTGCATACATGGCGTAGGGGTCTCTAGCGGCATTGCTATTGGGCATGCGCACCTAGTTTCAAATGCATTGTTAGAGGTTGTACATTACCGGCTTCCAAAACACTTAATTAATGATGAAATAATACGTTTTAGCAATGCAATCAACACTGTTAATCAAGATTTAGAAAAAATTAATGCTAGTTTACGCAAGAATGCACCTGCTGAATTAAGTGCTTTTATTGGCACGCATCTAATGATTTTAAAAGATAAATCATTATCCGAAATTCCTAAAGAGATCATCCAAAATGAGCAATGTAATGCCGAGTGGGCCATTAAGTTGCAAATGGATGAGATTGTTGAGCAATTTGAACAAATTGAAGACGAGTATCTGCGAGAGCGAAAACAAGATGTCATCCAAGTAGTTGAGCGTGTGATTAAAGTGCTTCTCGGCCATCCTAGCCAACTGACGGCAGAAAAGCAAAGTAACGTATTACATCAGGAGCGCAAACTCATTTTAGTCGCCCATGACATCTCGCCGGCTGATGCAATTCAATTCAAACATCACGAGTTTGCTGCATTTGTTACTGATATGGGCGGTGTTACCTCTCATACCGCTATTTTAGCGCGCAGTCTTAACATTCCTTCGATTGTCGCTTTACAAAAGGCACATGACTTAATTCGCGATGGCGAGCTTATTATTGTAGATGGCAAGCAAGGTGTGGTGATTGTTAACCCTGACTTAAGCATCTTAACCGAATACAGGCTTCGCCAAGAGCAATGGGAGCTCGAACAGCAAAAATTACAAAGAATTAAATCAACCAAAGCCGTTACTTTAGATGGCACAAAAATAGATCTATTTGCCAACATTGAAGTGCCTGAAGATGTTGTCGCGGTCAAGGCATCAGGTGCCACTGGTATTGGACTGTATCGTACAGAATTCTTGTTTATGAATCGCCGCGAAATGCCAGATGAAGAAGAGCAATTTATTGCTTACAAATCGGTGGCTGAAGCAATGAAAGGTGGCGTTGTTGTTATTCGCACGCTGGATTTAGGTGCAGATAAGCAAATGAATCCTGATACAGTCGTGACATGTTCAAACCCCGCTCTTGGCCTACGTGCTATACGTTACTGCTTATCTGAACCACAGATTTTTCATACGCAATTAAGGGCTCTATTACGTGCATCGCATTTTGGCAACATCAAAATTCTAGTCCCGATGCTATCAACGCTACATGAATTGCGCCAAACCAAACTACTGTTAGGACGCGCTAAACTTAGTTTGCTTAAACAAAATATTGCATTCAACGAAAATATAGAGCTTGGTGGCATGATAGAAATCCCCGCCGCCGCTATTAATGCAGAAGCCTTTGCCAAAGAGTTAGATTTTTTATCGATTGGTACGAACGATTTAATCCAATATACTTTAGCAATAGATCGCACTGATGACGCAGTAGCGCATCTATACAATCCATTACACCCATCAGTATTAAAATTAATCTCAATGACAATTAAAGCCGGCGAGAAATCAGGTAAATCTGTCTCAGTGTGTGGCGAGATGGCCGGAGACGCCAAGCTCACAAAATTACTCATCGGCATGGGTTTACGCCAATTATCCATGCATCCTTCTCACATACTCAGCGTGAAACAGCAGATATTGCATAGTCAACTAAGCCAGCTAAGCACAAATGCACGCAAAGTGTTAGGCTTAACTGACATTGAAAAAATTGAACCTATGGTGGCCAAGTTTTACAACAACATAGATTTGAGACTGAAATCGCGTACTTAAATTAGACTACTTCTTTTGAAAGGAAAAAAATGTCTACAAATACTGAACTAACGACGATGCCAACTAATGATGATAAGAACATTGCAACGATTACCCACTTAGGCGGTACAGTTTTCTCTTTTATTCCAGCGCTTATTGTATGGATTCTAAAAAAAGATGACAGCGAATATATTGCTAAGCAGTCTAAAGAGGCATTAAATTTTCAAATAACCGTGTTGTTAGGGCAGTTTATTGCAGGAATATTAGCGCTTATTCTAATTGGATTCTTATTCATGTTTATTATTTGGGTGTTCAATATTGTTTTATGCATTATTGCCGCCATCTCCACTAGTAAGGGAGAAACTTATCGTTATCCTTTTAGTCTGCGTTTAATCAATTAACCTGTTTTAAGGAATTCTCTGTGTCAAACCCATTGCTATATCTTGCTGGCCTACCTAAATTTAACGAAGTAAAACCTGAACATGTCAGCCCTGCGGTTGATAGTTTATTAACAGAAGGCCGCGCGTTAATTGAAAGCCTAGCCACATCAACAGAAGCCCCGACATGGGAAAACTTTGCCCTTAAGCTAGAAGACCATAGCGATAAAATCAGCCGCTCCTGGAGCCAGATTGGCCATATGAACGCAGTGGTCAATAGCCCTGAACTACGTGAAGCCTATAACGAAAATTTAGCCAAACTAACAGATTACGGCAGTGACATGTCGCAAGATGAGCGCCTATACGCTAAGTACAAAGCCATTCAAGCCAGTGCTGCATTTGCCAACCTGACAGCGACCCAGCAAAAAATTATCAATAACGAAGTGCGTGATTTCAAATTAGGCGGTGCAGAGTTACCAGAAGCGCAAAAAGCGCGATTTAAAGCGGTGAGCGAAGAGCTTTCTAAATTGGGCTCTAAGTTTGAAGAAAACATCATGGACAATACTAATGACTTTGCGCATTACGTTGAGAGCGTAGCTGATTTAGCGGGCTTACCAACTGACTCAATTGAAGCTGCGCTTGCTGCCGCAAAAGTAGATGAAAAAGCCGGATATAAATTCACACTTCACTTTCCTTCATACTTACCTGTTTTGCAGTACTGCGATAACCGCGTCTTGCGTGAAAT
Source organism: Methylotenera sp. (assembly GCA_030693535.1). The sequence goes on along the minus strand of JAUYAL010000064.1, from coordinate 107,055 downwards.
ACTTTATCGCGCTTATGCTACCCGCGCATCAGAGTTCAGCAAGCCTGAATGGGATAATACGAGCTTAATTAGCGACATTCTTAAACTAAAAAAAGAAGAAGCACAAACGCTAGGCTTTAATAACTACGCTGAGCTTTCACTCGCCACCAAAATGGCTGATAGCCCAAAACAAGTAACCGAGTTTTTAGACACGCTCGCTAAGCGCGCCAAACCTTATGCCGAGCGCGACATGCATGAGCTTGTTACCTACGCTAAGAAGCTCGACATCGATGATATGCAATCATGGGATGTTGGCTATGTAAGCGAAAAACTGCGTGAAGATAAATATGCCTTCTCAGACCAAGAAGTAAAACAATACTTTCCCGAACACAAAGTACTGGCTGGTTTATTCAAAGTAACCGAAACCATATTTGGCGTACAAGTACAGAAAGCCGAAGCCCCACTTTGGCATGAAGATGCTGCGTTTTATCAAATTAACGATGATACTGGCAGCGCAATTGCCTTCTTTTATTTAGACCTGTATGCCCGCAACAACAAACGCGGTGGTGCATGGATGGATGAAGCGATTACACGCCGTAAAAAGGCTGATGACGTTGAATTACCTGTTGCTTTTTTAACCTGTAATTTTTCAGCACCTGTCGGCGGAAAACCAGCATTATTTACGCACGATGAAGTCATCACCATGTTCCACGAGTTTGGTCACGGCTTGCATCACATGCTAACCCAAGTAGATGAATACGGCGTTTCAGGCATTAAAGGCGTAGAGTGGGATGCGGTGGAATTACCCAGCCAATTTATGGAAAACTTCTGCTGGGAATGGGAAGTGCTGCGCCACATGACCGCCCACGTAGAAACAGGCGCACAACTACCACGTGAATTATTCGACAAAATGGTCGCTGCCAAGAACTTTCAAGCTGGCATGCAGACCATGCGCCAAATTGAATTTTCACTCTTCGATATGCGCCTACACGGTGAGTTTGACCCTCATGGAAAACAAACTGCGCTAGACCTAATCGAGCAAATTCGTGACGAAGTTGCTGTGGTAAGACCTCCAAAATGGAACCGCTTCCCCAACAGCTTCAGCCATATTTTTGCAGGCGGTTACGCAGCAGGCTACTACAGCTATAAATGGGCGGAAGTGCTCTCAGCCGATGCTTATAGCTTGTTTGAGGAGCTAGGCGTACTATCACATGAAGCAGGTAAACTCTTTAAAGATGAAGTGCTAGCAAAAGGTGGCTCACGTCCAGCGATGGAGTCATTTGTAGCATTTAGAGGGAGAGAGCCGAGCATGGATGCGTTGTTGAGACATAATGGAATGAACACGTGAACTTGCAGGGAGGCCAACTTATTGTTATTGCCAGGTCCTTCACACTTTTCACATTCTTATTTATAGCCAATGAAAGCTATCTGTTATCAAATGATATTTTTTCACGCTAATCTTAACGTTCAAAAAATCAAAAACCTGCCACTAAGTATTTATTTTGCAGGCAAACTCTAGCCATCTCTTTACCAGTCCAGTATAGTCATATTGGCCTCGTGAGGGCTATTTTTAATTGAATACTTTAGAAAGGTTGTTATGAATAAGTTGATGTCTGCCTTGTTAATGGCTAGTTTAGGATTGTCTATGATGGCGAATGCCGCGATTGATGAAACGATACGCGTGAAAGATAGCATTGAAATTAACGCACCTGCCGATAAAGTTTGGGCAAAAGTGGGTAATTATGGTGATATGAGCTGGCACCCTGCCATTGCCAAAACCGAAGTGGTTGAGGGTAAAGCTGGCGAAGTTGGCGCAAAGCGTGTGCTTACATTGCAAGATGGCGGCAAAATCAATGAAACATTAACAAGCCATGACGCTGGCGGTATGACTATGAAGTATGAAATCACAGAAAGCGTGTTGCCTGTGCGTGAATATGGCGCAACCTTGAAGGTGGAAGCTTCTGGCGACAAAAGCATCGTGACATGGCGCACCATGTTTAAACGTAAAGACCCTGCAAATCCAGGTGCTGCTGGTCAAGACGACTCGGCAGCCAAAGTTGCGATAGAGGGTATTTTAAAATCTGGTTTAGCAAACTTAAAAAAAGTTTCAGAATAGTCCAGCATATAAAGGCAGTCTTCAGGCTGCCTTTATATGGAGACTACTACATTTTAAATAGCTACTTTACTCTCATCATGCGATTAACTTAAGCAATATGAAGCACAATTTCTGGCTCGAAAGATGGCAAAACAACCAAATTGGTTTTCACCTGCCTGAAACCAATCCTTTGTTACTTAAACATTTTTCAACTCTCGATTTAAAACCAAACCAAAATTCAAGCATTCGTGTATTTTTGCCTTTGTGTGGCAAAACCTTGGATATTGCTTGGCTACTTTTACAGGGTTACCGTGTGGCAGGTGCTGAGTTAAGTCAAATTGCGATAGAAGATTTATTTTACAGCCTAAATTTAACACCCACCATCACCAAACTAGGTGAAATCACTCATTACAGCGCGACTAATATTGATATATTTGTGGGAGATATTCTTAATGTCACGCCTGCCATGCTCGGCAATGTAGACGCGGTTTACGACCGTGCTGCTTTAGTAGCTTTGCCTGATGAAATGCGAAAAATATACACCATGCATTTAATGGTGCTTACAAACAAGGCACCGCAACTACTGATTTGCTTTGAATATGACCGATCTCTACATGCAGGCCCACCTTTTTCTATTAGCTCCAATGAAGTTAAACAGCATTACCAAACGACTTATGATTTAACTTTGTTAGCGAGCAAGACCATTCCAGATGGGTTGAAAGGCAAGCATCTCGCCACTGAGCAGGTTTGGTGGCTTAAGCCTTTACATTGACCAATCTTCCAGACTTGTGATGACTTGGTGGCAATGCTCCCGTACATAGTCACTCGGTTCTTTTAAATCTGGGACTACTACCACTTTTAAACCTGCAGCAATGGCAGCACGAGCGCCATTTTCACTATCTTCAAAAGCAATACAATCATCTGGGCTGATTCCCAATTTTTTAATCGCCAATAAGTAAATATCAGGGTTTGGCTTACCCCGAGTGACTTCTAGCCCGCTGGTGATATGGCTAAAATAATCAAACACGTCGACTTGGCTTAAACGGTGACTGATGTGATGTATGGGCGATGATGAGGCTACGCTACAAATAACGTTGTTACTTTGATAGTGTTTGAGTAATGTCAACACACCATTTTTGAGCGGAAAGGTATGGCTGTGTTCTGTCAGTTGCGCATCTAAGCCTTGCATCACTTGATTAAAATTTTGCACGCTACCCAATTGTTCTACCATAATCCGAGTGGAATCTGTCCCTGCACGACCAATCAGCTCTACATATTCTGCTTGGGTATAGGTAATGCCGACTCGCTTGGCGGCAATGATGCAGGCTTGCATGATGATGCGTTCTGAATCAATCAGCAGTCCATCCATGTCAAATATTGCAGCTTTAATCACTTAAATGATGCTCAAAAAAGCGAGACTTTAACACACTAAACCTGTCTTGATTTGAATTGCTTAAGATAGAAATATTAGCAATTTTTAACGCATGCTAAAATGTGTTAAACCCTAAAAGAGATTATGTCGTGAAACTTGCTACTTGGAATGTAAACTCACTGAATGTGCGCCTGCCACATGTGTTGGATTGGTTGCGCGACAACCCTATTGACGTACTTTGCCTACAAGAAACCAAGCAAGAGGACTGTAAATTTCCATATGCTGATTTAAAAGTGGCAGGCTACAACGCCATTCATAGCGGACAAAAAACTTACAATGGCGTGGCTATTCTAAGTACCCACGAAATGACTGAAGTTGAGCTGGGTATTGCAGGTTTTGAAGATGAGCAAAAACGTGTGATTTCTGCCACAATTAAAGGTGTGCGCGTAATTTGTGTGTATATTGTAAACGGCCAAGCGGTAGGTTCTGAAAAGTATGAATACAAGATGCGCTGGTTAAAAGCGCTTAATGTTTGGTTAGTTGGTGAGCTTAAAAAATATCCAAAATTAGTTATTTTAGGTGATTACAACATTGCCCCTGAAGACCGTGATTGCCATGACCCCGTAGCTTGGCAAGGGCAAATTTTAGTCAGCCCTCAAGAACGCGAACATTTTCAAAAATTGCTACAACTAGGTCTGCATGATAGCTTTAGGCTATTTGAGCAAGCAGACAAAAGCTTTAGTTGGTGGGATTACCGCATGATGGGTTTTAGGCGTAATTTTGGTATGCGTATTGACCATATCTTGGTCAGTGACGCGCTTAAGCCTTTATGCGTTGCGACTACCATCGACAAAACACCGCGAAAACTTGAAAGACCTTCTGACCATACTCCTGTGGTGTTAGAACTAAATGTTTAGATTCAAGTTCGCTCTACTTAATTTTAATACCTAACTGCTTGAGTTTCCGGTACAAATGCGTGCGCTCTAATCCTGCAATTTCTGCTAGCTTACTCATATTATTTGTCGCCAATTTCATATGGTGATCAAAATATAGCCGCTCAAAATCATCACGCGCCTCACGCAAAGGTTGGTTTAAAGATAGTTTATCTATTTGTGCACCTGATGAGGCCTTTGCAAGCACTACTGGCAATCCGCTAGCACTTGTTGTATTCGTTGGTAGTTGCATATCATCAAATTGATGCAGCACACGGCTAACATCATCTAGCGTGATTTTTTCACCTAAGCTGGTTTGTAACAAATTACGAATGACCGCTTCTAGCTGTGCCAGATCACCAGGCCAATCAGCATTGCGCAAACCATTCAGGGCTGCAACATCAAAGTCACGATATTCCAAGCCTGCAAGTTCTAGTTGTAAGTTTGTAATGGCTATAACTAAATCTGGAATATCTTCCTTATGCTCGTCAAGCGCTGGAACACGGAGCGAAACTGCCGATAACGCTTGGAATAGATTATGGTCAAACAATCCTTCCGCTTGTAACCTAGGTAAATTCTCACTGGTCCCACAAACAACACGTACATGATATTTGTCTGCTTTTGCCATCAGCAGTAACAAGCCTTTTTGTTCAGCTTTTTTAAGTTCTGCAATCTCGGCAATATATAGCATACCGCCACGAATCTCTTCTAATATATCCAAAGGCTCATTAGCTAGACGATTTAGTTCTGTCAGTTGTAACCAAGTGCTACCAGACTCTTGCAAATAGCGGGCACATAATTCTGCGCCACAACCCTTTGTTCCAATCAATAATACTGGGCTTAAACTAACGCTCACAGCAATTTTATCTAATCTATCCTTTAACGCAGTTACAATTGGACTCTTACCTAGACTTGCTAAGTTCATCTCTGATTTAGGTCTAAGCTCGCCATGTTTTAATGCAGTAGTTACAGTTTTTAATAGTTTTTGTAGTGCGATTGGCTTCTCTAAAAAATCGAATGCGCCGATACGTGTCGCCTCAACCGCGGTATCTATCGTACCATGTCCAGACATCATCACCACCGGCATGGTAAGCAAGCTACTATTTGCCCACTCTTTAAGTAGAGTAATTCCATCACAATCCGGCATCCAAATATCCAACAACACCATGTCAGGACGTTCATGCAGCCTTGCGGTTCGGGCAACAGCCGCATTTTCAGCCAATTGAACCTGATAACCTTCGTCTTGCAAAATATCCCGCAATAATTCGCGTATACCAATTTCATCGTCTACCACTAATATATGTTTTACTGCCATGTATTTATCTTCTTGTGTCTCAATAGTTGTTTGAGGATATTGCTGTCTTAAGTTATTTTTAACTAACACTTACTTCAGTTAATAGCGGAATACTAATTGTCACCAATGCACCCGTTTTATTTTTATTGTATTTCTTTTTGTATTCTCTATCTGGCGATTCTAAGCGTTTATTATTCCGAGTGTTATCTGATACATTTTCAATTTTTATACTACCTTTATGCTCTTCAATTATTTTCTTAACTATCGCTAAACCAAGCCCTGTACCATGAGGCTTAGTGGTCATGTAGGGCTCAAAAGCATGCAACATCATCTGCTCTGGGAAACCAACTCCGTTATCTTCTACAGTTAGCACGAGCATCTGTCCATCAACCTTTGTTTTAACTTCAATTATGGCATCTGCTTGATCCGTAAGTGAATCCTGCGCATTCTGCAATAAATTATGTATCACTTGACGCAGCATGGTGCTATCACCCTTTATGGCGCAAGCTTTATTTTCTAGTGTAAGTATTATTTTATTGTCAGGTAAATCATAGAACGAAACCACTTCTCGAATTAATTTATTTAAGTCTAGTTTTTGCAGTTGCGGCGCTGGTGAGCGAGCATACTCACTAAACTCATTCACCATTCTTTTCAATGCATCAACTTGATTCACAATGGTTTCAGTAGAACGTCTTAACATCTGCGCATCTGCATCATCTAATTTATGACTCAGTTTATGTGCCATGCGCTCTGCAGATAACTGAATGGGCGTTAGTGGATTTTTAATTTCATGAGCAAGACGTCTAGCTACTTCACCCCAAGCGGCATCACGTTGCGCCTGTACCATAGTAGTCGCATCGTCAAATACTGCGACATAACCTCCATCTGGCAAACTTGTACCTCGTAATGTAAGTATCTGCTTACCTTGGCCAGTCACCAACTCAATTTGAGTGACTAACTCATCTTTCTGAATATCAGTATGCACATCTTTATCTAAATCTATTAGTTTATTATGTGAGGCAATCGATTGAAAAAAACTTTCCAAGCGAACCTGTTTTACCATGATCTTATCTAAAGTAAATCCAACATAACTCTCTAACCGTATCGCTAAAATATTAACCGCCGCTTCATTAAAGGTACGCAACTCACCTCGCTTATTCAGCGCAATTACTCCAGACGACAAATGCGCTAAAATAGTTTCTAAATAACCTCTCGCCGCCTCAACTCGTGAGCGGTTTCTATCGGCTGCTTTAGTTGCATCATCCAACTGCTGCGTCATACTGTTAAACGACTGCACTAATACACCCAATTCATCTTTACCATGTGCAGGTAGCATCGTGCTGTAATCTCCACTAGCAATTGCCTTTGTGCCCTCAGCTAACACGGTTAGTGGTGCAGATAATCTGCGGCTCAACACGAAAGCCACTGCAACTGCGCCTAACATTGCTAGCATCATGACCAAAGTTAAGGTAAGTGCAAAAACCTCTCGTAACGAAGTGCGGCTATAAGAAAGCTGCTGATAATCCTGATACACATCTTGTACTGCCTCAGCCGTAGTGGCAAGTGGCTTTGGTACGGGCTGCAATAATTGTAAAATTCGCGTTTCGCCGGTTAAATCTTGACCATTAACGGGAACTAATACTCGCAAATATAACCCTTTATTACTGATAGGTTCAATACTACCTACAATACGTAATCGAGCTTGCCTTAACTGTGCCAAGCTTGGTAGTTCAGGCAGAATGCTAGTTGCGTCACTGTTAGATACCTCTAAAATTCTGCCTTGTACTGTCAGCAAAGTGGCATCCTGAATACCACTTTTTTCACGCAAATCATTCAATGTAGAATGCACATTAGTTGGCTGAAAAGCAAGGCTAGTTGCCATATTTTCGCCTTTTTCTTTTATGTCGGTTAACATAATATCTAACGCTGTACGGCCTAAATTAAGACCACCTTCAAGTGCAGCTTCAACTTTTACGTTAAACCAAGATTCAATAGAACGCGTTAGAAAATTAACAGATACTAAGTAAACGATTAGTCCGGGAATAAGCGCCATCATTGCAAAACTAGCTAACAACCTCAGTGTAAACCGACTACCCACTACACGATTTCGAATTTGTCGATATAAACGCCAAATTTGGGAACTAAGTACTGCGATAAGAAACGTTGCTAATAAGACATTTAAGGCAACCAATAACGAGTAATATTCACCAGAAGCAGCTGTATTGGCACTTGCATTAGATAGCAAGTAAAGTAAAAATGCGCCTAAGGTAGCGCTAAAGAGTACGATATATTTCATATGAAAATATACTTCATTTGATTATATCTGGCTGCCACTCAAAGCGTTGCGAGCTCATTTTCCAATCGTCTGAACCCATTGCCTCACCCTGCAGGGTTTTCGGCAATTTCTTAGCGTCTAGTCTCATTAACAAAATTGCTTTATAAAGCTCACCTTTTTCAAGCACAGATTTTTGAAAGACTCTCAACTCGCTTATAGTTGACATATCATCAATTGCTTCATCCAATCTTACAAAGGTTTTTTGTTGATTGCCGCGGATCACTAAGTATTGTCTTGAAAGTGCGTGATAACTTAAAGAAACATTGTGAGTAGTTGTCACAACCTCATCATCAAACCAATATTTTCTAGGTGTAGCTAATTGAAATTCAATTAAAAAATTGAGCTCAAAACCCTTATTAATCGCCTCCTCTATCGAATTGCTAAATTTAATATCAACATCAGCATTCAGTAAGTAACTATCTTCGTGCGCCGCTAATTCAGCACTTTTAATATTTAAACTACTGTTAGCGGCTAACCCTGAAATGGAAAAAAGTGCCAAAAGGCAAACAAACAAAATTTGCTTAATTTTTTTGCAGCAATGCATAGAAAAAACCATCATGTGCGTTTGAGGGAATAAGTTGACCGTTTATCTGTGTAATATTTGCTTGTGTATGGTTGTCTAGTAACTCAAAAGGTAACTGCGTTGCATCAGTATTATTTTGTAGAAAATTATCCACTTGCCCTTGATTTTCTTCATTAAAAACTGAACAAGTGACATAAAGTAATTTACCACCCTTTGCCAGCATCTGCCATAAGTTAGGTAAAATTTTTGCTTGTTGCGCAACAAATGAAGCAATGTCTGCCTCGCGACGCAACCATTTTATATCCACGTGGCGGCGCACAATACCTGATGCTGTACAAGGCACATCAGCTAAAATTCGATCAAAACTCAATCCATCCCACCAATTATTTGATGATGCATCTCCAACCATTAAACTTGCCTTTAATGCGAGTCTATCCAAATTACTTTGCACACGCTGCAAACGCACTTCATCACTGTCTAAAGCGGTGAGAGCAAGTGATGCTAACTCTAAAATATGTCCAGTCTTACCACCTGGCGCACAACAGGCATCCAATACCCGCATGTTTGGCTCGGCGCCCAATAACAGAGCTGCCAGTTGTGCTCCATAATCTTGTACAGAAAGAATACCGTCTGTAAAGCCCGGTATTTTTTCAACAGAAACTGGTTTACTTAAAACAACGGCCTGCCCACCGATATGGGTCGCTTCTATATCTTGGCGGGCTAATAACTGCAAATAATCAACTACGCTAATTTTTTTTGTGTTCACTCGCAATGTCATGGGCGGATGCTCATTGCCAATATCTAACATGCTCTGCCAGTGACTTGGATATTGCAGCTTGAGTTTGCTGATCCACCATTTTGGATATGAATATATTGCCACTTCATTGGCGCTTAACTTATTGGCAAGCTGCTCTTTTTGACGCATGAAATTACGCAAGATTGCGTTCACTAAACCCTTAGCCCAACTTTTTGGCGTAGGGCGCTTAAGCTCACTCACTGCTTGCACAGCCTGATTCACCGTAGTAAATGCATTGGCTTTATCATGCAACAACTGATAAATAGCGACTAAAAGTAAAGCATTGATGCGGTTATCTGTTAACGGCTTTTCTAGTAACTGCACAAGATAAGCATCAATCTCACCATAAAAACGTAAAGTACCATAACTTAAATCCTTAGCCGCTCCCCGCTGTTGTGGCGTAGCATTGGGGAATAGCGCCAAAGCGGCTGGCAACGCCATCGTTAGATTGCGACCAGACAACACTTGGTTCACAGCATTCGCTGCGATTTGTTGAGATATATACAAAGAAAACTTTCTAATGTCAGCTAAAGACATATTCTAAGCGACTAAGCCTACAGATGCACGCCGATAAAGCATTTAAGCCTAAATTAAGCGGGAAATTTCACGATTTGAACTTTCCACCCCCTCCCGCTTGTTTTCTGAGCGGCTCTGCCACTTTAAGATTTGTATCTGAGGTCCCATCGGGCTATTGCAGAGGCTATCTTTTCATATGTTGCTAGTTTTTGTTTGTAATATATAGATGTAGATAATCCGTTCGCGACGAAAAAAAGCCTATCACAAGAAACAATACAATAAGACGTTATATATTCATGGTGTTAGCTTAAATAACCATCGCCATCAACCTAGCCACCCGCTCCTCAGTCTTAGGATGCGTACTAAACAAACTATCAAACGACACGCCTGCCAATGGATTAATGATCATCATCTGCCCCGTTTCTGGATGCGCTTCCGCGGTTGGATTATGAATTTGATGCGCATAATCGCTAATCTTCTGTAATGCACTCGCTAATGCTTTCGGATCGTTACTTATCTCTGCGCCAACTCTATCTGCCTCAAACTCACGCGAACGTGAAATCGCCATCTGTATCAATGAAGCTGCCATGGGCGCTAAAAACATCATCAACATAGCTACCGCAGGATTTGGTCTATCATCACCGCGACCTCCGCCAAACAACATGCCGAATGTTCCAATTGATGAAATTGCACCTGCAATTGTCGCAGAAATAGTAGAAATCAATGTGTCACGATGTTTTACGTGCGCAAGCTCATGCGCCATTACGCCGTGTAATTCACGCTCACTTAAAGCTTGAATAATCCCTACGGTAGCAGCTACTGCGGCATGTTCTGGGTTGCGGCCTGTGGCAAAGGCGTTTGGTTGCGCATCGTTCATCACATAGACTTTTGGCATGGGTAATTGTGCTTTCTCAGCAAGTTCTTTTACCATGTTGTAGTAATTGCGAAATTGCCCATCACCGTAGTTGTTTTCGGCATTCACTTCTTGCGCACCATACATTTTAAGCACGGCTTTGTCTGAAAACCAGTAGGCGTAAACGTTCATCCCAGCAGCCAATATCAACGCCATCATCATGCCACCCTGCCCACCAAGGGCGGCGCCAACAGCACCAAATAACGCAACAATAGCCGCCATTAATATCGCTGTTTTTAACCAATTACCAAACATTACATTCTCCTTTTTAGTACTAAGATAATGACAAACGATACAAATTCATTTTTAGCTAAATTTCTTACAATTTAACTAAAAAAATCGCCAACTTGTAAATGATGTCCCTGCACAAAAGCTTGTGCATTTAGTCGCTTGCCGCCCGGTGCTTGCAACTCAGTAATGTTTAGCAAACCTTCACCGCAACCAACGGTGACACCATCATGCACACTCACAATCTCACCCGCTTTAGCTTTACCCGCTTGCGCTGTTGCCATCCAAAGCCGACAAACTTCACCTTTAAGTAAGCTCTGCGCCACTGGAAAGGGATTAAATGCTCGCACTTGGCGTGATATTTCTATGGCAGTTTTTTGCCAATCAATTGCGGCTTCTAATTTTTCAAGTTTGTGCGCATAAGTTACTAATGATTCATCTTGTGGCGTAGAGGCTAGCGCTCCTTTTTTCTCCAATTCCGTCATCGCTTGCACCATCAAATCTGCACCTGCTTTACTCAACGCATCATGTAAAGTTTGCGTAGTGTCATTTTCAGTAATCGGCACAATGCTTCGACTAACCATAGCACCAGCATCTAACGCTGGAACAACCTCCATAATGGTAACGCCAGTTTCTGTATCACCCACCAATATAGAACGATGAATAGGTGCCGCTCCACGCCAGCGAGGCAGTAAAGAAGCATGAATGTTATAGCATCCAAATCGCGGCATATTGAGCACAACTGTAGGAATAATCAAGCCATAAGCAGCCACTATCATCACATCGGCATTCACTGCTTCTATCTGCGCTTGTACAGCAACATCTTTGAGCGTTGCTGGTTGAAATACAAATAACTTATGTTGTTTTGCCAATACTTTAACAGGGCTCGCTTTAAGCTTCATCCCTCGGCCTGCTGGCCGATCAGGCTGAGTAAGTACCATCATAATTTGATGTCCAGCTACAATAAGCGCATCTAAGGCAGGAACGGCGAATTCTGGCGTGCCAGCAAAAATTATTTTCATGTATAAAGCTTTATATAGTCAATTCTGAAGTTAGAGGCGAAATTTGGCGTTATCGATCACGCTGTTGTTTAAGCATTTTGTTTTTAATACGAGTACGTTTAAGCGGTGACAAGTACTCGACAAACACTTTGCCCAACAGGTGATCCATTTCATGTTGTATACATATGCTCAGCAATCCGTCTGCCTCTAAAATAAAAATCTTGCCATCGCGGTCTAAAGCCTCAACCTTTACCTTTGCTGCACGAGTGACGTTTTCGTAAATGCCTGGCACTGACAAACACCCCTCTTCGTATTCTTGCTCACCACTTTTTTCAATAATCCTAGGATTAATGAACACTTGCAATCTATCCTTGGATTCACTGGTATCAATAATGATGAGTTGCAAGTGCTGGTTGACCTGCGTTGCCGCCAAACCTATGCCTGGTGCATCGTACATCGTCTCGCTCATATCATCAATTAAACGACGAATCGCTGCATTCACCTCTTTTACAGGTTTTGCGACGTTATGTAGTCGCGGGTCTGGGTAATTAAGTATGTCTAAAATTGCCATAAAAACTCTTTAATTTCAATATAAAGCATAGCTTTTTCCATAAAAGCTTGATTGTTGAATGAATTACGTGATAAATTTAACGTAATTTCGCAGTTTGAACATATAGTGCGCATCATAGTTTAACCATATGTTTTAAACTGTCAGTATTCTTAATGCATTTTTGACCGAGGTCATCAGTATGTTCCACTATATTATAACGCTGCTCATGTTTTGTTGCATAAGCTTCAGCGCTCAAGCTGAAGATGTTGCACTAAAAAATAATCATCCTGACCGTCACGTTGTGGTTAAAGGAGACACTTTGTGGGGAATTTCAGGTAAGTTTTTAAAAGATCCTTGGCAGTGGCCTAAAGTTTGGAAGCTGAATCGCAATCAGATAAAAAACCCGCATTTAATCTACCCTGGTGATGTTGTTTTTCTTGATATGAGTAGTGGCAGTCCTCAATTAAAATTGCTTCGTGAAACTATTACATTACAGCCAGGCGCAGTAGAAGAACCTCTGGATAGAGAAGCCATTTCAACAATTCCTTTAAGTGTCATTGCTCCATTTTTAAGTCAGCCACTCATCATTGAGAAAGATCAACTGGTTACATCACCTAGAATCCTTGCAGCGCAAGACGACCGCGTCGTGCTGAGCCCTGGCACGCGTGTTTATATAGACAAAATTGAAGAAAGTGATGGCTTGAATTGGTATGTCTATCGCCCAGCCGAGAGCTTAGTTGACCCTGACACTAAAGAAATATTAGGTGTAGAGGCTACATATTTAGGTGATGCCAGAATCACAAAATATGGTGAGCCTGCCAGTGCTGACATCTCTAAAGCAAAAGAAGAAATTTTCACTAAAGATAGATTGGTGCCTACTGGAGATGAAGTTATCACTAATTTTGTGCCACATGCCCCTGATTCAGAAATTTCAGGTCGTATCATTAATATTTATGGTGGCGTAGCCGAAGCAGGTCCTCAAAGCATTGTTTCTATTAGTCGCGGTACCGCAGATGGTATAGATGTCGGCCATGTACTTGCAATCAACCGTTATGGTCGTGTAATTAAGGATCCTGAGTATAAAGAAGAGAAAAAATCATCATCAAAATTGAAAGAGTTAAATTTTGATGTTACGCATGACGCTGAAGGAAAACCGATCGTCAATTTCAAAAAGGCACCTGAAAATACTTCTGGTAAGCTAGTGCTTGAACCAGGCATGGTTAAATTGCCAGATGAGCGTATTGGCTTACTAATGGTGTTCCGCGTATTTGATCGCATATCTTACGCATTGGTGATGCAAGCATCACAACCTATTCATAAACTGGACGCAGTTACTACACCTTAATACTATTTGCTATGCAAGAAAACCACAGTATACACCCCTACAGCGAAGAGCTTGTAGAGAAGTCATTGTGGATTAGTTTAAGTAATATTCAAGGTATTGGTTCACATACATTCTGTCAGCTACTTAAAATTTTTGGCAACCCTGCCAACGTTTATGCTGCAAGATTCAAACAGTTAATTGAAGTTGTTTCAGAAAAAATCGCTTCTGAAATTAGCAAAGGCGTTGATGAAGATGCCTTAAGTAATTCACTAGATTGGCTATCTCAAGATAACAATCACCTCGTTACATTAGCCGACTCTTATTATCCAAAAGCCTTACTGGAAATCCCCGATCCGCCACCTCTACTCTACGCTAAAGGCAATTTATCCCTATTAAATCAACGCTGCATCGCCATAGTAGGCAGTCGGAATGCTTCTGTCCAAGGCGAAAATAATGCAGAGGCTTTTGCAGAGGGTCTATGTGGCTATGGCTTATGCATCGTAAGTGGCCTAGCTCTTGGTATAGATGGTGCCGCACATCGCGGGGCCTTAAAAGCTAATGGTGCGACCATTGCAGTAGTTGGTACTGGTTTAGATATTGTCTACCCTGCTAAACACCTCGATTTAGCTCATCAAATCGCTCAATATGGCCTTATCATTTCTGAATTTTCATTAAGCACACCTTCAAAACCACAGAATTTTCCTAGGCGAAATCGCATCATTAGCGGTCTGAGTTTAGGCTGCTTGGTAGTAGAAGCCAACTTACAAAGCGGGGCTCAAATTACCGCACGTTTGAGTGCCGAGCAAGGCCGTGAAGTTTTTGCAATTCCAGGCTCGATTCATTCCCCGATGTCCAAAGGCTGTCATCAACTCATTAAACAAGGTGCAAAATTAGTTGATAGCCTGCAAGATATAATTGAAGAGTTAAATTTAAATAAAAGTGCATCCAATACTTCACTTCAAGCTGACAATAATACCGACTTTGACAACCCACTGCTCAAAATCATGGGCTATGAACAAATGACTTTAGAAAATTTAGTTCGTTTAAGTGGCTTGACTGTAAGCAAAGTTTCATCCATGCTGATGTTATTAGAATTAGAAGGGAGTGTAGCTAGCCTAGCTGGCGGACAATATCAAAAAATTATGTAGCTCACCTGCGAATACTTATTATTAGAAACTGTCTTATACTAAAACTTCTAGATTTGTAATATTAGATATACGCATAAACCATCACACTTAATTTAAAAATAACTCTATTTAAGGATAAATATTATGTTTGAAGTATTGGTTTATATGTTTGAAAACTACATTGATACGCATTTTAGACCTGACGAAGATACGCTATCAAAAGAGCTTTTTGCCGCAGGATTTGATGAGCAAGATATTAACGGCGCTTTCGATTGGTTTAATCAGCTAGAACTGATGACCGAACAGCCCGATATTTTTGAAAAACCTAATCACATGAGCACACGTATTTTTACCGATGACGAACTCAACAAAATCAATGGCGAGAGCCTAAGTTTTATCCTATTTTTAGGGCAAGCCTACATACTGAACACTGCACAGCGAGAACTCGTACTTGAACTTGCAATGAATCTACCGCAACCCAAAATTAGTATTGAAGAAATGCGTTGGATTGTTCTAATGACCACTTGGGGCGCCAGCAAAACTGGCCCTGATAAAACCAAAGAATATTTATTTATAGAAGATGCTCTTCTAAATAAACAAAAGCCAACACTACATTAACAGCGTCAGCTTTTTGTAATTCTAATCGGACTTGACGCGAAGTCATTTGCTAATATTTTCTATAATATTGCAAATTACCCCTGAACGATTCAAAGTATAGAAGTGCAAGCTCGGCGCGCCTGAAACCTTTAAGGTTTCGCATAGCTCACTCACAACATCTATCCCAAAAGCACGCAAAGAAACTATGTCATCTCCATATTCTTCAAGGCGCATTTTCAACCACCTAGGAATTTCCGCACCACAAATGCTTGAAAACCGTGCAAGTTGAGTAATGTTATAAATTGGCATAATGCCAGGTACAACTGGGACGTTGATACCCATTGCCTCACATTGATCAATAAACCTAAAATATGCATCTGCATTATAAAAGTATTGGGTAATAGCTGAGTTGGCACCTGCATCTACTTTGCGTTTCAGATTTAATAAATCTGCGATTGGTGTTTTTGCTTCTGGATGAAACTCCGGATACGCTGCTACTTCAATATGGAAGTGATTACCTGTCTCAGCTCGAATAAATGCCACCAACTCTGCTGCATAACGAAAGTCGCCACTACTAACTTCACCCGATGGCACATCACCGCGCAATGCAACTAAACGATTAATGCCATGTGACTGGTATGCGTGTAACAAATCACGAATTTCTTCTTTACTCGACGAAACGCAAGATATATGTGGAGCAGACTGAAAACCTTCCTTCTGAATCTCCAATACGGTTTCCATTGTTCTATCACGTGTAGACCCACCAGCACCAAAGGTGACCGAGAAAAACTCTGGTTTAAATTTCGATAATTCTGCGCGCGTTTCGCGTAAGTTATCTATACCTTCTGCTGTTTTAGGCGGAAAAAACTCAAAGCTTATACCAGTCGTGTTCATTTATTTTTCTTTTTTATCGTCAATAATAATTGCAGCTAACAACCAAGAAAGGACACTATAGACAAGCGCACCGATAATGCCAGCTGTTATCGTTTTAACTTCAAATCCTTGCAACCAATTACCTACACCATAAAACAATAACCCATTGATAACTAATATAAAAAGTCCAAGAGTCATAATGGTGATAGGTAAGGTTAAAATCACTAAAATTGGCTTAACCAACATATTGACCAAGCCAATCACCAATGCGGCAATTAATGCTGTTAAGAAATCTGCCACATGAATATCTGGCACAAAGTACGCCACAGCTAACAAAGCTAGTGCATTCAATATCCAGACAAATATTAGTTTCACGGGCCGACTCCTTAAATAAGGGTTAATTTACTTAATAGCGGTATGTGTCAGGCTTGTAAGGGCCTTGTTTATGCACACCAATATAAGCTGCTTGTTGGTCTGTTAGCGTAGAAAGTTGTGCATTCAATTTTTTTAATTGCAACACTGCAACTTTTTCGTCCAAATGTTTAGGTAATGTATAAACGCCCACTGGATAATTAGCAGTTTGAGTAAATAACTCGATTTGCGCAATAGTTTGATTTGCAAAGCTTGAACTCATTACGTAACTTGGATGGCCAGTACCGCAACCTAAATTCACCAAACGTCCTTTTGCAAGTAAGATGATTTTTTTACCATCAGGAAAAATAACGTGGTCAACTTGCGGCTTGATTTCATCCCATTCATATTTTTCTAATGAAGCAACATCAATTTCATTATCAAAATGACCAATGTTACACACAATCGCCTGATCTTTCATTTTAGCCATGTGATCGTGTGTAATTACATGATAGTTACCAGTAGCAGTCACAAAAATATCACCATGCTCGCAAGCATAATCCATTGTTACCACTCGATAGCCTTCCATCGCCGCTTGCAACGCACAGATTGGGTCAATTTCTGTTACCCAAACTTGGGCTGAAAGCGCCCGTAAAGCTTGTGCAGAACCCTTACCTACATCACCGTAACCTGCCACGATAGCGACTTTACCAGCAATCATCACGTCAGTAGCGCGTTTAATCGCATCCACCAATGATTCACGACAGCCATATAAATTATCAAATTTTGATTTTGTTACTGAGTCATTCACGTTAATCGCAGGGAAAGCTAATTTGCCTTCTTTATGCATTTGATACAAACGATGAACGCCTGTCGTAGTTTCTTCAGTCACACCGATAATTTTAGCTAAACGAGTTGAATACCATGTTGGATCAACTTTTAATTTAGCTTTGATGGCATCAAAAAGACAAATTTCTTCTTCTGAAGTTGGATTAGAAACAAGAGATAAATCTTTTTCTGCGCGTGTACCAAGATGTAATAGCAATGTTGCATCACCACCATCATCTAAAATCATATTGGTATAACCACCATCAGTCCACTCAAAAATGCGGTGGGTATAATCCCAATATTCTGTCAGAGTTTCGCCTTTAATAGCAAATACGGGCGTGCCCCCTGCTGCAATTGCAGCAGCAGCATGGTCTTGCGTTGAGTATATGTTACATGAAGCCCAGCGCACTTCAGCGCCCAAATCTTTTAACGTTTCAATTAACACAGCAGTTTGAATCGTCATGTGCAGGCTACCAGTAATTCGAGCGCCTTTAAGTGGTTGTATGAGTGCGAATTCTTCACGAATAGCCATTAAACCTGGCATTTCCGTTTCAGCAATAGCAATTTCTTTACGACCAAAAGTAGCTAAGCCAATATCGGCAATCACATAATCTTTGGCTGTATTTTTAACATCAGCAGTCACAGTATTCATTTTTCAATTTCCTTGAATGTGTGACCGGGGGGAAGGGGTATTTCTAGAGATGCTTAACGCTTTTCTCACCCGTATCCCGGGCCCGGCACGGTTAATATGGTGAGCGGCGTTAAAACAATTTCCGAGCCTGGGTGACTGTCTTTCAAATACAGCCCTCGCAACGCTCCTCGGAATCATTTGATTATACGCGAATTTTTTTAGCTTACCAACAGATACTCAATACTAATTATTACCAGATTTCGTACTGACTCCAAATTTCATTAACATCATTAATACCCCAAGCCGCAGGGTTCTCATGGCCAACTATGGAGTCTTGTTCGTTAGATTTTGATAAATCAATTAACTCAATCTTAATACGAGATTTAGATTTAGTTGAGAAAAACACTTTAATGACTGGCGTCAATAAAGATTTAGGGCTTTGGTCAATTACAACAGCCAATCGACCAGATTTAAGCTTAACCATGGAGCCGATAGGATAAATGCCAACACTTTTAACAAACGCCTTAAATACCATATCATCAAAATGATCGGTCCACTGCGCCATGCGTTGCAAGGAAACACCTGGCTCCCAGCCATCTTTGTAGGGACGATTTGAAGTGATTGCATCATAGACATCACAAACTGCAGCCATTTTGGCAAATAAACTGATTTCAGTTGCTTTAAGCTTATTAGGATAGCCCATGCCACTCACCTTTTCATGGTGGTGTAAACAAACATCAACTACCACTTCATCCAAAATATTGGCTTGTAACAACAGCTTGTATCCCCGCTCAGGATGCAGCTTAACTAAAGTAAACTCTTCATCCGTCAATGCGCCAGGCTTGTTGAGCACTTCCATGGGAATACCAGCCTTACCTATATCATGTAGTAGGCCAGCAAGGCCAGCCTGCTTAGTCTCCGCTTCAGAAAGGCCGAGCTCTTTAGACAATGCCACCATAAGTGCGCAAACCGCCACTGAGTGCATATAGGTATATTCATCTTTATTTTTTAAGCGCACTAAGCTAACAAGCGCACCTAAATTACGGTCTACTGAAGAAGCAATCTCATCTACCATTTGCATGGCCGCTTCAGCACTAACAGCCTTACCCATACGGGCATCATGGAACATAGAAGCAACTGCTTTTTTAGACGCATTAATCACACGCTTAGCCTGCTCATGCTCTGCAGCTGCTGTAATTTTAACGGCTTGTTGTATAGGTTTTGAAATGGGTATTATTTCTGGGGAATCTTGAATTGCATGTGTTTCAATGATTACATCTAACTCAGCAATATCTAATCCTTTTGAGGTGTCAATAATAATTTCTTTAATGACACTAGCTTGTAACTTTTTTAAATCCGAAAGCTCTTCTAGTTTAAATGCTTTTTTCCAAAAAGGATGGTCTATCCAAGAACCTTTCAGCTCTTGGATAAACATTCCTAATCGTACTTGCTTTGTAGAAACAACTTTTAACATAGACCATCGCTTAATAAAACTAGCAGATAATTGATTAGATTGATTCTAGCAATGGCGTCGAGAAATCAATTGCTTTAAATAGAGGCTTTTAGTGCCGCTACTTTATCAATCGCTTCCCAAGTAAACTCTGGCTCATCACGGCCAAAGTGACCATAAGCCGCCGTTTTAGCGTAAATCGGACGAAGCAAATCAAGCATTTTTACAATGCCTTTTGGGCGCAAATCAAAATGCTCACGCACTAAAGCCGTCAACACTTCATTTGAAACCTTACCCGTACCATACGTTTCGACCATTACGCTAGTTGGTTGTGCAACGCCAATTGCATAAGAAACTTGTACTAAACAGCGTGATGCAAGTCCTGCTGCAACGATATTTTTAGCCACATAACGACCTGCATAAGCCGCGCTACGATCAACCTTTGATGGATCTTTACCTGAGAAAGCTCCACCGCCATGAGGTGCAGCGCCACCATAAGTATCCACAATAATTTTACGACCAGTTAAACCACAATCACCTTGTGGGCCGCCGATAACAAATCGTCCTGTTGGGTTCACTAGATATTTAATCTCACCCTTGATAAGCTCTTTGGGTAACACGGGTTTAATAATTTCTTCAATAACAGCTTCACGAATCGCTTCTAAAGTCATTTCAGGCGCATGCTGGGTCGAAACCACCACTGTATCAATTGCACTTGGCTTGCCATCAACATATTTAACTGTCACCTGCGACTTTGCATCTGGGCGCAACCATGGCAAACGGCCATCTTTACGCAATTGCGCCTGACGTTCCATTAAGCGGTGACTCAACCAAATTGGCAATGGCATCAGCTGCGGCGTTTCATCTACAGCATAACCAAACATCAAACCTTGGTCACCTGCACCTTGGTCTAACGGATCGTCGTGCGCACCATCAACACCTTGCGCAATGTCTGGTGACTGCTTATCGTAAGCGACCAATACAGCACAACCTTTATAGTCGATGCCGTATTCTGTATTGTCATAGCCAATACGTTTAACTGCATCACGCGCTACTTTAATATAATCAACATTTGCGGTTGTTGTAATCTCTCCAGCCAATACAATTAGACCTGTATTGGCTAAAGTTTCTGCCGCTACTCGTGCGGTAGGATCTTGGGCTAAAATAGCATCTAAAATACTATCGGATACTTGGTCTGCTAATTTGTCTGGGTGACCTTCAGAAACAGATTCTGAAGTAAAAAGATATTCGTTCATTGATATGCGCCTTGAAAATAAAATTAAAAAAATGAAATGATTTTCATACTAAAGGCTAAAGTAGGAATTTCAGGTCAAAGACTAGTCGAACATTGTACCTAAAAAATTAAACAATATAAGCAAAAATACAACAATTAAACACAGCCAGTTCAATCAATCAATTTATAATAAACATAATGAATCTACACTTCACAAAAATGCAGGGTGCGGGCAATGACTTCATCGTCATTAATGGCATAGATCAGCCATTTCAACTCTCTGCGCAACAAATCCAAACCTTAGCTAATCGTCAATTTGGCATCGGATTTGACCAACTTTTATTGGTTGAAACTTCCAAAATCGCTGATTTCAAATACCGTATATTTAACGCTGACGGTAGTGAAGTGGCCCAATGTGGCAATGGCGCACGTTGTTTTGTGCGCTTTGTTGTCGACCAAAAATTAAGTGATAAAAATGAGATAAGTGTTGAAACGGCAAGCGGCATTATTACGCCAAAATTAGAAGCCAATGGCCTCGTAACTGTGAACATGGGTGCTCCTATATTTACACCAAGTGAGATTCCGTTCATTGCCGATATGTCCGCGAATACCTATATTCTTGAAGTTGCCAATCAACAACTCACAGTTTCGACCGTTTCTATGGGCAATCCCCATGCAGTACTGATTGTAGAAGATATTGAAACTGCACCAGTTGTCACACAAGGTAGTTTAATAGAAATTCACCCCCGATTCCCAGAGCGCGTGAATGCAGGCTTCATGCAAATTATTGACGAGCACCATATTAAACTAAGAGTATTTGAGCGTGGCAGTGGAGAAACATTGGCATGTGGTACTGGTGCTTGCGCAGCTGTTGTTACAGGTATTCAATTGGGGAAATTACAATCGCCAGTAAAAGTCTCTGCGCGAGGTGGCGAGCTGCATATTGCTTGGCAAGGCGGCAATTCACCTGTCATGATGACAGGCCCTGCAGAAACTGTATTTACTGGCACAATCACTTTGATATAAAGTAACGCAAATATAGCTGTAATTATAAGGACGACCATGCAACAAGATCATCAAACTCAAAATATTGCAATTTCTGCTGATGAAGTGAGTCGCTACTTGCGCAGCCACCCACATTTTTTTGAAGAGTACGCCAGCTTACTTACCGAAATCTTTCTACCCAGCCCGCATGGAAGTGGTGCAATATCACTGGCTGAACGCCAACAGTTAGCGCAGCGCGATAAAATTCGCGTTCAAGAAGTCATGCTAGCCCAACTCATCGAATTTGGTGAACAGAACGACATTACAAGCCATAGAGTACATAGCTTCAGCGTGAAGCTAGTTGAAAATAAGAATTTTAATCATTTACAACAATTGATTGCTGACCACATGCAGCAAGTTTTTTCTGTAACACAATCACAAGTGTATATTTGGCTAAAACCTAGCGATTATTCGCTTTCACAGGATGCTAGCTTTATACCAGTCAGTGATGCTTTTAGCGAATGGGTGATTTCTTTAACTGAACCATACTGCGGTGCAAAACCTGAACTTGCTAATGGTTTAATGCAAGATAGCTTACAGTCTTTTGCCTTTGTACCACTTCACAAAGGCTTTGATAAAAAGCATGCATTTGGCGTACTCATTCTTGGCTCAGAAGATCAACAGCGCTTCAAAGCCGACATGGGCTTGATGTACCTTAAACGCATCGGCGACTTAGTAGGCGCCTCGTTTGCAGGTTTTCTTTAAAGTGACACCTTAATCATTCAAGCTTTTACCAGTAAGTGATCTATCTTAACGATTACATTCAACATTTGACTTTTGAGCGCGGCCTAAGCGCGCTCACTTGCAAGAATTACTCCAGAGACATCAAACTATTAGAATCAATCGTTGAGAATACCCCTCTTGAACAAGTTCAGAATACGCAAATTAGACGTTTCATTGCCATACTGCACGGTCGCGGACTCAGCGGTAAAACTATTGCTCGCGCACTTTCCGCTTGGCGAGGTTTTTATGATTATTTGATTCAAAATAAAGGTTTTATGCAAAACCCTATTATGGGTTTACGTGCACCAAAAACTGCTAAAACATTGCCTCAAGCACTCTCTACCGACCAAGCTGTTAAATTTGTTAATATTCAAGGTGATGGCATACTTGAGCAACGCGACCACGCGATTTTGGAGTTATTCTATTCTTCTGGTTTACGTTTAGCTGAGTTGGTCAATTTAGATATTTCTATGTTGAATTTTTCAGAAGGTACCGTCATTGTCACAGGTAAAGGCAATAAAACACGCATCGTACCCATGGGTAGTCACGCGATAAGCGCGATACAATCATGGATACAACGCCGCGCGCTCATTAAAATTTCTGCCACTAACCCCAATGCGCTGTTTGTTACTCAGCAAGGACGAAGAATAACGCCTCGCGCCGTCCAATATCGAGTAAAAGAATGGTCCATCAAACAAGGCATTAATACTAGCATGCATCCGCATTTACTTCGCCATAGCTTTGCATCACATGTTCTTCAATCTAGCCAAGATTTACGCGCCGTACAAGAAATGCTAGGCCATGCCAACATTAGTACTACGCAAGTGTATACGCATCTTGATTTTCAGCATTTAGCCACAATATATGATCAAGCACACCCAAGAGCAAAAAAGAAATAACAATACCCTAGTAATTTAGTATGCTATATAGACATAATGTATGGCAGAATAACGATTACAAAATTTTATTGATAAAGGAAACAGCATGGAACATACCTTACCAGCACTACCATATGCAAAAACAGCTTTAGTACCGCACATTTCGGAAGAAACGCTAGAGTTTCACTATGGCAAACATCATCAAACATACGTAACGAACTTGAATAACCTAATTAAAGGCACAGAGTTTGAAAATGCAAGTCTGGAAGAAATTATCAAAAAATCTTCAGCTGGTATTTATAACAACTCAGCGCAAATTTGGAACCACACTTTCTTTTGGAGCAGTATGAAGCCTAACGGCGGCGGCGCTCCTACTGGCGCTTTAGCTGATGCAATTAATGCAAAATGGGGCTCTTTCGATGACTTTAAAAAGGCATTTCAAGCTTCTGCTGTTGGAAACTTCGGTTCAGGCTGGACATGGCTTGTTAAGAAAGCTGATGGTTCAGTAGACATAGTGAACATGGGCGCAGCTGGCACCCCACTTACAACAGGCGACAAAGCACTTTTGACGATAGATGTTTGGGAGCACGCTTACTATATAGACTACCGCAATGCTCGCGCTAAATTTGTCGAAGTATTCTTAGCATCGTTAGCAAACTGGGATTTTGCATCGTCAAATTTCGCCTAAACCAAGTATTTCTATTTCTGCAAAATAAATATGTAACTCACTAATATAAATTATTCATGTACCTCAAAAATCCTTAGGGGAAACTCTAAGGATTTTTTATTTGAATAACCCTTCTGTGTTGTGATGCGTCTTCGTTTGACCCATTAAAAAATTCAATAGCATACTCTATAAATATTAGAGTTATTGGATCAAAATTTAATGTTCAAAACTACACTTTTTTGCTCAAATAACCTTGCACATCAACACCCTACATATAAACAATAATTAGAAGAGTAAAAATTCCTTGAATGCCGTAGAAATTGAAGAAGCCGTTAGTAACTTAGCAGAAAAGACATTTGATGCTGCAAATTTCTTCAATGCGTTCCTAGAAGCTTTTGATAACAAAGAGACCACAATTAAGCGCCTTAGTGCTAGTGGTGAGAATAAATCTGATGTCGAAAATGGTGTGCTTCAACGTAATAACATTCACATTGCTGTTTGCCCATACTTTCAACCGCTAACACAGCAAGCTGGACGCCGTACTTACATTCCAGCCATTGATTAATAACTGCTGACCAAGCTGCAGGTATAGCCGCAGATGTGGGTTATTTGCCTGTGTTTCTTTCAGGCTTTGCCGCAGTGCACGCGCACTTGCAGGCTTTGGCTGGCTATCTTGCATGTCATGTGGAATATGCCGATTAGTATACATCGTTCTACCTATTTCGGTAGATTTTTACTTGATTAACACCGCGCATAATGCGTTTCATTAACAAAGGCATTAAAACTTAAATACAGAATTCATCAGGAGATAAAAATGAGAACTTTAAATATTGCAGCGATTTTTTCTACGGCAGTTTTGTTAGCTGCCGGTGCTGCGCACGCGGAAGATGCTTTCAAAAAGAATGATTACAACCACAACTTTATGTCTAAACGACCATACCAGGCTGCGGTTGCCAACACCGTACAACAGAAAGATCAGCAATGGGAAGGCGCAACTCTGATTGCCAGCCCAGTTGTTGAAGAAGACCTAAATAATCAGAGTAAATCACGTTTAAACATGTTTAGCAAACGTCCTTACTAAACACTAAAGTAAATTAATTAAAGGAAATATCATGAAAAGCACTAGTTTAATTGCAGTATTGTCAGCGGGACTGTTACTTGCAGCTGGTTCTGCATTCGCAAATGACGATGGTAAATATAATGTTAAGCACCAAAATTTTTCAAAACGCCCTTACCAAGGTGTGCCTGCCGAGTCTAAAAAAGACAATTTTGAAGGCGCAACATTGATTAAGGAAAATGTTGAAGAAGATCAAAAGCATAAACCAATGCGTTTACATATGTTAGGTAAACGCCCATATGCAGAAAAAAATACGGATTAATAATATCACATTACAACTATGTGTTACGCTTACCCTGCCTTTGTTTCATCGGCAGGGTTTCTGCGGTTGTGGATATTTAATATATTAGCATTTAGATTGTTAGGTTGATAACCTGAGCGCCTAAATAAGAAAAAAAGGATTTCGTACTAAAATGCAATTATTTAAAGAAATTAAAAGCGATTTACCGGCAAGTATAGTTGTATTTTTTGTGGCATTGCCATTATGTCTGGGTATTGCGCTGGCATCCGGTGCGCCACTATTTTCAGGCGTTATTGCAGGCGTGGTAGGTGGTATTGTTGTCGGTATGATGAGTGGCTCACAACTTGGCGTGAGCGGCCCTGCAGCTGGACTTGCGGTTATCGTGTTAACTGCGATTGCCACCCTGGGTTCCTTTGAGGCTTTCTTGTTTGCTGTGTTATTAGCTGGTGTATTTCAATACTTGCTGGGCTTTTTTAAAGCCGGTTTTATCGCTTACTTTGTACCATCTTCGGTGATTAAAGGCATGCTGACAGGTATTGGTCTGCTAATCATACTCAAACAAATTCCTTATGCATTAGGGTATATTTCTGATTACGAAGGTAGTGAGTCTTTTTTTCAAGCTGACGGCCAGAATACTTTTAGTTCTATTATGACAGCCTGGAATATGCTTACACCGGGTGCAGTACTAATTGCCCTCGTCTCGCTGGCAATATTAGTGTTATGGGATGTCTCCCTGACTAAAAAGCATCGTATCTTCCAGATTTTGCAAGGCCCGATCGTGGTGGTGTTTCTTGGCGTGCTCTTTAATTACCTCTTCATGAACAATACCTTGAATTTTAGTCTGACTCCTAATCAATTGGTGCAATTGCCGGTTGCGGAGGGCGTGGCTGGTTTCGCTGGTTTATTCACCCATCCTGACTTTACGCAATGGACAAATATCGAAATTTATAAAGTAGCAATAGTCATGGCAATTGTGGCCAGTCTTGAGACATTGCTTTGCGTGGAGGCTACCGATAAAATTGATCCACTGCGACGTGTTACACCGACAAACCAAGAGCTTAAGGCACAAGGCGTTGGTAACATGATTTCAGGTCTGATTGGTGGTTTGCCAATTACTCAGGTCATTGTACGTAGCTCGGCAAATATTTCATTTGGTGCTAAAAGCAAATTGTCAGCGATTCTTCATGGTATATTTTTACTCGTGTGCGCATTGGCGATTGCTAATTATCTGAATATGATTCCGCTTTCAAGTTTGGCAACTATCCTGATTGTTGTTGGTTACAAACTTGCCAAACCTGGTTTGTTTAAACAAATGTATTCTTTGGGTTGGGAACAGTTTGCGCCATTTATCGTAACGGTTGTGGCAATTCTACTGACAGATCTGCTGACAGGTATTGCGATTGGTTTAGCAGTTGCATTGTTTTTTACTTTGCATCACAGTTATCGAAATTCGTACCACATGAAAGATTTTACTTCGGCTGCAGATGGTGTGAACGTACACCACATTACGCTGGCTGAAGAAGTGTCTTTTTTCAACAAAGCTAGTATTATTGAGGCACTTGAGGCTATTTCAGCTGATTCTAAAGTGATAATTGATTGCACCAAGTCCAAATCCATTTCGTATGATGTGCAGGAATACATCCACGATTATCCGCTTCATGCAAAACTAAAAAATATTTCGGTGGAAATGATTAATTTCATTCCACCTAAATCTGCTCTCAAACATTAATGTTAAGAAAGCGAAACTATGTACAAACATCCGTTAATAGATAGAGACAAAATGTTGCCCAGAGAGTCTATGGAAATCCTGATTGATGGTAATTAGAGATTTTTGCATAATTACCAGAGTGATGTAGTCTTTCAAAGTTTGTTACAGATTATTAGATACAAGCAACACTCGTTTGCATCTATACTAAGTTGCAGCGATTCACGTACGCCGACAGAAATGCTGCTTGAACAGGCAGTTGGAGATTTTTTCAGTGTGCGCCTCGCCGGTGATATTGCTTCTGATAAAGTCATCGGCAGTTTGGAGTTTAGCAGTAAATATCTGCGCAGCAAGCTCATTGTAGTCATGGGGCATAGCATATCCTGTGCAGCAAAAGCGGCTCGTGATGACTTTAAGGATGGGTATATCGGTGAAATTATTAATTTGATTAAACCATCTATTCGTCACAAAAAAACGCCAACAAATAAGTATGCACAAAGATTTAATAGTAAACTGAACCCTAAGAAAGTGTAATAAATAACTTATAAATCCCAGATTCTCACCCTACAACTTTTTCTTTTTACTAGTCATTACTTTATTACTAAATTGCATATTACGGCTAACAGTTAAGTCTTTAATGCAATATTTCAATTATTATTGTAATATGATTTAATGGACAAGCATACTGCAACTACTGTTTTTGAATCTCTATCTTCAGGCACACGTCTAGACGTATTTCGCCTATTGGTCAAAAAAGGACTTGAAGGCATGGTGGCTGGCGAGATCGGTACAACGTTGGACGTGCCGCCAACCAATATGTCATTTCACCTAAAGGCAATGACACAAGCGCGTTTACTTAGGGTTGAGCAAGAAGGACGTTATCAGCGCTATCGAGCCAACATTCCGTTAATGCTGGATACTATTGCTTACCTCACGGAAGAGTGTTGTGCTAACCATCCAGAAAAATGTACAGACATGCGAACGGTTTCTGCTTGTTCACTAAGTGTGCTACCGCCTATACCAACTGATTCAAATAAGATATAAGCATTGAATGTTCTATTTTTATGTACAGGCAACCCCCGTCGCTCAATTCTTGGTGAGGCAATCTTTAATCACCTTGCCCCTGCTGGGCGGCATGCCTTGAGCGCAGGCATTAAACCCGCGGGTTATGTTCATCCACGCTCACTGGCATTATTAGCGCGTAAAGGTATATCGACTGAAGGCTGCTACAGCAACTATTGGGAGAACCTGCCACCAGCCTCGCCCAATACTGTTATTTCAGTTTATGGTAATACTGCAAGCGAAACCTGTCCTGCACACCTTGGCCCAGTTTTAAGAAGCCATTGGGGTGCAGATGATCCAGCAAAAGCTACTCGCACTGAGGAACGAATTGAAGCGGCATTCTCTGAAGCTTAAAGCATCCTATATGTCCGTGTAGAAGCCTTTTTTGCGTTGCCACTAGAGACATTGAAGTATGACAAAACTATGCTTTATGCTTAAAGCCGCAATGGCTAAAATTGTAGCTAATATTACTTAAGGAACTATCATGACTAAAACGATACAGGTGTTTGACCCTGCGATGTGCTGCAACAGTGGCGTATGCGGTACGGAAGTTGATCAGCAATTGGTAAGTTTTTCTGCCGATTTGGATTGGGCTAAACAGCATGGCGCGCAGATTCAGCGCTACAATCTGGCGCAACAACCTATGGAATTTGTCAGTAACAAGATTGTAAAAGACTTCTTAGAACGCTCTGGCCAGGAAGCATTGCCACTGACTCTTGTTGATGGTGAATTCGCCTTGGCAGGTCGCTACCCCAACCGCAGTGAATTGTCGCGCTGGGCTGAAATTGAAGCAGTTACGGAAATTGCACCAGTTAGTGGATGCTGTAATGTTGGCAAGTGTTGTTAATCCAGCAACGTACATTCAAATATCATAGGTAAATACAATGCAATTTTTAGATCAACCACCACGCTTTCTATTTTTCACAGGTAAGGGTGGTGTTGGCAAAACCTCTATTGCCTGTGCAACAGCTATTCAATTAGCCACAAGCGGAAGGCAAGTGCTGTTAGTAAGCACTGATCCCGCTTCTAATGTTGGTCAGGTTTTTGGCATGACTATCGGCAACAACATTACTGCCGTTCCAGCAGTACCTAATTTAGCTGCTTTTGAAATTGATCCTCAGGCAGCGGCACAAGCCTATCGTGACCGTATTGTTGGGCCAGTGCGCGGTATATTGCCTGATGATGTGGTTAGAGGCATTGAAGAACAACTTTCGGGGGCGTGTACGACTGAGATTGCCGCATTTGATGAATTTACAGCATTACTGATCGATTCACCTGTCACTGATGATTATGATCATATCATCTTTGATACAGCACCTACTGGACACACTATTCGCCTGCTACAGTTACCAGGCGCATGGAGTGGCTTCCTAGAAGAAGGTAAAGGTGATGCTTCATGTCTTGGACCTTTAGCTGGGCTCGAAAAGCAGCGTGAGCAATATAAGGCTGCTGTGGATGCACTCGCCGATGGTAAACGTACTAGGCTGATATTGGTTGCACGTGCGCAGCAATCAACTTTGCGTGAAGTTGCACGTACACATGAAGAGTTAGCTGGAATTGGACTGAAACAGCAATATTTGGTTATTAACGGCATTTTACCAAAAGTTGAAGCTGAAAATGATCTATTAGCTGCTGCGATTTATAAGCGTGAACAGGCTGCACTGAATGCCATTCCAGAAATATTGAAGCAATTACCGCAAGATACGGTCGCACTTAAAGCTTTCGACCTAGTCGGTCTTGATGCATTACGCCTATTATTAACAGATACGCCTTATCAACAACATGGGACTTATGAATCAGCTATTGAAGTAAATAGGCCGAGCCTATCTAAAATCGTTGATAGCATTGCTGCAGATGGCCATGGGCTGGTCATGACCATGGGTAAAGGTGGAGTTGGTAAAACCACGATAGCGGCAGCAGTTGCTGTTGAACTGGCGCATCGCGGACTACCTGTGCACCTCACCACATCTGACCCTGCAGCGCATCTTTCAGACACGCTCAATGGCACGTTAGATAATTTAACCGTCAGCCGCATTGATCCACATGAAGAAACAGAGCGCTATCGTCAGCACGTTCTGAAAACAAAAGGTGTCCAGTTGGACGCACATGGTCGAGCTCTGCTAGAAGAAGACCTGCGCTCGCCATGTACTGAAGAAATTGCTGTATTCCAAGCATTCTCACGCATCATCCGTGAAGCTGGTAAGAAGTTTGTTGTGATGGATACAGCACCAACGGGCCACACCTTGTTATTGTTAGATGCAACAGGTGCCTACCATCGTGAGGTAGCTCGCCAAATGGATAAAGCCAACTTGCACTTCACCACACCCATGATGCAATTACAAGATCCAAAACAAACCAAAATACTCATCGTTACGCTCGCAGAAAAAACACCTGTCTTAGAAGCTGCCAACCTACAAGCAGATCTTCGGCGTGCAGGTATTGAACCTTGGGCTTGGGTGATTAATAACAGTGTTGCCGCGACCACAACCACTTCAACATTGTTACACCAGCGCGCGCTCAATGAATTAGTTGAAATTAACTCAGTTGCCGAGCAGTATTCAAAACGCTATGCAGTCGTGCCAATGCTTAAAGATGAGCCTATAGGAGTGATTCGATTGCTTGAACTGGCAGGCAATTGAAATTAGAAAAATATTGAGTGCCTCTTAGTGAATTATGCACGATTTAAGAATGCCTCAAGTTCCACAAGCGGCAATGGCCGGCTAAACAGATATCCCTGATATTCATGGCATCCATGCGCTGCAAGAAATTCGCGTTGTCGCTCCGTCTCAACACCTTCAGCGATCACGTTAAGATTGAGTCCCAAACCCATAGTGATAATCGCGCGCGCAATGGTCTCGTCTTTGGCGATGCCGGGGAGGTTGCGCACGAACGATTTATCGATTTTAAGCTGATCCAGTGGCAACTGTGCGAGATAGCATAAAGACGAATAACCCGTTCCAAAATCGTCCATAGAAAAAAGCACACCCAATTGTTTAATTGCGTGCATTTTGTCAATGGTATCTTTCATGTCTTCCAGCAACATGCTTTCAGTCAATTCCAATTTCAATCGTGCTGGATTGGCACCACTGGTTGCCAGAATATTTTGCACCTGCTTTACAAAATCTGACTGGTGAAACTGGCGGGCGCTCACATTCACTGCGATTTGCAATGAACTCGTCAGCGTATGGTTCTGCCAAGTTTTGATTTGATTGCAAGCGGTTTCAAGCACCCAACGTCCAATTGGCAAAATCAGTCCAGTATCTTCCGCCAGCGGAATAAACTCATCCGGCGGCACTAGCCCCCGTAGCGGATGCTCCCAACGCACCAGCGCTTCAACGCCTACAACACTACTGGTAATGTCCAGTTGCGGCTGGTAATAAAGCCTAAATTGATTCAGTGCAACTGCTTTATGCAGCATAGCTTCTAGGATAAAGCGTTGCTCCATCAATTCCTGCATAGCGGGGTCAAAAAAGCATAGTTTATTTCGCCCCGAAGTCTTGGCCTGATAGAGCGCGAGGTCAGCATGTTTAAAGAGATCTCGTACAGTGTCATGCCCATTGAACAGACTAACGCCAATACTGATTTTACAATGATATTCATAGCCATCCAGGTTAAATGGCGTAGCTAATGCCGCACGTAGCTTATCTCCAAGTTGAGTGGCTAAGATGCCAGCTTCATCTGCGGTCTTGCACAAGTCTTCCATCAACACCACAAACTCATCGCCACCTTGGCGCGCCACAGTGTCATTTGCGCGTACTGCTTCGCGCAAACGTTGTGAAAAATCAATCAGTAGCAAATCACCTACATCATGGCCGCGTGTGTCATTAAGTGATTTAAAATGGTCAAGATCAATAGAAAATAGCGCGCCAAAAAATTCACCACGCACACTGGTGGCTATGGCATGTGCTAGCCGATCTTTTAACAAGCGGCGATTGGGCAGCCCGGTCAATGGATCGGAATAAGCTAAGCGCTGAATATCTGCCTCAGCTTCCTTGTTTTCGGTAATGTCGTTAAAACTGCCTACAAAATGAGTAATGATTTTCTCGGGCGAATAAATGGCAGTAATCGTTAGCAACTCAGGGTATATCTGGCCGTTCTTGCGCTTATTCCATATTTCGCCCTGCCATTTACCAGTCTTATTTAGCGTGACCCACATCTGTTGGTAGAACATCCAATTTTGGCGCCCTGAGCTTAACATGGAGGGCGTTTTACCGATCGATTCCTCCGCGCTGTAACCCGTCAAGCTCTCAAAAGCTGGGTTGACCCGTTGAATCACGCTTTTAGAATCGGTGATCATCATGCCGTTCTGGCAGGAAAAAGCCACCGCTGAAATGCGCAATTCTTCCTCGATTAACTTGCGCTCTGTGATGTCACTCAGTGTGACGCGCACTATTGTAGCGCTGCTTACACAATCAACCTGCGCCTGAAACATATTGCCATCGCCACGCTCAATAGACAGCTCGATACTGTGCTTTTCTGTATTCTTCTTTACGTGCATGAAATGCCGCACCCATCTGTCTTGATCTTCAGCCACCACCAATCTGCTGAAACTTTTTCCGAGCAACTTACTACGCTCACGCCCCTGCAGGACGGTTCCCCCGCATCCTAGCAATGTGACGCCCGTCAGATTGATTTCGGTAATTATGCCTTCCATAGTGAGTGTAAGATAACCAACCGGCGCGAATTCATACAAATCAACAAAACGATTACGCGATTCTTCCAATGCGCACTGCGTTTGACGTAAGGTTTCGTTCTGCATCTCTAATTCAATTTGATGCACTCGCAATTCATGCAACAACTCTTCTGCAGGCTGCCCTGTTACTTCAAGTGATTGGCTTTTGGCTAACTGTGTCTCAGCCACAGCCCTCAGTTGCTCTTTTAGTTTCTTATCTGACTGCTCTGTGTCCATAGCTAGTCCGTCCTCTTCAAATCCATTATGGCCAAAAGTATCAATTCAGTATCGCCCATTACAGTTTTGATGCGACGAGCGTTTAGCATCATGCGTTGCGGCCCCAACTCAGGGAAATTGTGCTCAACCACAAAGTTTTCGATCGTTATTTGTTGCGGTAAGATTTCATCCAGCAGTTTGCGTAAGCTAGGGATGTTCCACTGACCGTTCCCCAAATCGTAGATTTTTTTGCCCACAGTTTGCTCCTGCAAGACTTTAAAATACTGGTAGAAGGCACGGCTAGCTGAGATCACCTGCAAATCAGCATTCAACACGACAAGCGGCTCAACTATAGTATTCACGATACCCTCACTCAACTGCTTCGTTAATTCGACATTAGCTAGTTTGAGGGTTAAATTACGAATTAAATCAATGTTGGTGAAAGTCAGCACAATGCCATCAATGACGTTATCCAACGTGCGGTAAGGCTGTATGCGCGCCAAATACCATACGCCTTCAGTGCTTTGCACTTCGCGTTCGTACGGAACCAGCGTTTCCAGAACGGCATGCAATTCGTCCAACAGATTACTATCACCTTGCAGATTAAAGGTGATGTCCCCCAATGGTCGCCCTACATCGGCGGCGATGAAGTGGCAGATTTTCAGCGCTTCGCGCGTGTAACTACGAATATTTAGCTGATAGTCAAGAAAAATGATGCCCACATTCACATTGTCCATCAGATTCTTCATGTCATTTTGCAAATTGCTTGATAACTCAATCTTATTGCTTAGCTCGCTGTTAACGGTGAGCGTCTCTTCATTTAACGATTGCATCTCTTCCTTGGCCGTATCCAATTCTTCATTGGTTGATTGCAACTCTTCGTTGGAAGACTGCAATTCCTCGTTAGAGGATTTGAGTTCTTCATTGGTGGCCTGTTGTCTTTCGATGGTGGCTTGCAGGCTCTCGCGTGAATAGGTCAGTTCGCGTTGCAGTTGCTCAATACGCGTCGCATTATCTGCGCTGGAAATATCTTTTCCACTCGTGCGTCGCTTGGGCTTGGCTATTTCAGCTACTTCTTGAAAACTCACCAACAGTAACCTATCCACAGCTTTTGCTTCTGGATTAGCTGATGTCAATATGCGCACACTAAAACGCAACATCAGCAAGCCAGAATCTGTTTTTATTGACACCTCCTGCTCTAGGGTAGGCGTGCCATGCTTAGCGGCTTGCAAGGCGGCTCGCAGGGCAATTTGCAAGCCGTCACGCGCCATGTCCAGCAAGTTAGTCGTTATCACTCCCGCGGGCTGGCGCATGAATCGGCTGGTGTCGCCATGCACATAGAGAATATTGCCGAGACTGTTCGTAGTCACCGAAGTTGGGGCATAAGACTGCAAGAGGATGCGATTACTCAGACTAGCAACATTGTCAATAAAGACTTTATTTATAGCCGGAGTGAACTCTGCAGGGGTTTCGAGTATGATCATATCGGTGCTCTTGGAGTAATCGTTGTTGGGCAAATTGGGTAGCTTGCGCATGGCGTGGCTAGAGCGGTAGAACTTCCATTTGCGGTTGAGCGGTGTGAAGAGTTTTGTATCACTATTGACGCTTTCCTAACTTGATAAAAACAGAACACCGCCAGGCTTAAGCGCGTAATGAAAATTTGCAAACAGCAGAGTCTGCTGCTCGACTTCCAGATAAATCAGCAGATTGCGACAACTGAGTAAATCAAGCTTTGTGAATGGTGGGTCTTTGATGACGCTCTGCACAGCGAACACCACCATTTCGCGAAGGTCTTTCTTAATTTTATAGCCATTCTCATCCTGAGTAAAAAAGCGTTGCATACGTTCAGGTGTTACATCATGCGTGATGCTAGGCGGATACTTGCCAATGCGAGCATTACTAATGGAGTCATCATCCAGATCGGTGGCGTAGATTTGTACTTTTAAATCTCTGGGGAAATCTTTCTTAAAATCTTTATTTGCCTCGTCCATCAACTCACGAATGATCATGGCGATGGAATACGCTTCCTCGCCATTTGAACAGCCTGCCACCCACACGCGAAGTATGTAATCGTCTGGCTTGCCTGCCAATAAGTCGGGTAGAATATCTTGTTTTAGAATCATAAAAGCTTCAGCATCACGAAAGAAACTGCTGACATTGATAAGTAGTTCTTTGAATAACGTACTCAATTCTCTTGGATTTTGTTTGAGAAAGCGCGCATACACCAACATGTCCTCAATTCCTTGTAACACCATCCTGCGCTCAATGCGGCGACAGATGGTGCTTTTTTTGTAGGACGAGAAATCATGTCCGATGCTGCTGCGTATATGCAGCAATATCTGCTTCAGCCCGCTCTCTTTATCGCCAGTTAAGAGCGCCGGCACTTTTATACGGTAGCATGATTGAAGCGCAAGCTGTTGCAACATCGCTGGCATGGCTTCCACATTCAATATATGAGTGGTGTAACCCGCATTAATGGCGCTTTGCGGCATGCTGCCATACTTCGCGGTGGAAGGTTCTTGTGCCATGCACACACCACCCACGCCGAGAATAGCGCGCAGGCCGAGCATGCCATCCGATGCAGTGCCAGAAAGAACAATACCAATTGCGCGCTCTGCCTGATCTTCCGCCAGTGAGAAAAAAAACCTGTCAATCGGCAAACGAAGGCCACGTGCAGCGTCGGGCTGCGATAGTTGCAACGCACCGCCCAACATCACCATGTCGCGATTGGGCGGAATAATATAGACATGGTTTGCTTTAACTTGAACTTGATCGAGCGCCTCTAGCACAAGCATGGCGGTGCTACGTTGCAGAATTTCAGTGAGCATACTGTGATGATCAGGAGAAAGATGTGGCACCAGCACGAAGGCCATACCCGTGTCTGCGGGACAGGCTTTAAAAAAAGTCTCGAAAGCTTCTAGGCCACCAGCAGAAGCCCCAATACCGACAATGGGAAAGTGAACTGCATGCGCTGTTTCATTAGCCATGACTTTGACGGGCGTGCGAGCACAGCTCTTGGTGGTCATAAAGACCTCTTTAGAATTTAATGTATTGCGATTGCGTTAACTACTTTTTTAGTATACTCCCCCTGCGCGTCGTTAGGGCGCCTACGAGATTTTATTTTGGCTCAAAACTCAATGATGCAGAGTTAATACAATAGCGTAAGCCAGTAGGTGATGGGCCATCGTTAAACACATGACCAAGATGTGCATCGCACACGTTGCAAATAACTTCAATGCGGGTCATTCCATGAGATGTATCAGTAAGTTCGCGGACATTAGCTGGGATTAACGCCTTAAAGTAACTTGGCCAACCACAGCCTGCATCAAATTTAGTGTCCGATGCGAAGAGGGGCGTACTACAGCATACGCATGTGTAGATGCCAGCCTCGTTATGATCCACGTATTTTCCAGTGCCGGGCCGTTCAGTGGCGGCGTGACGTGTTACTTCATATTGCATTGGCGTGAGTTGATTTTTCCACTCAGCTTCAGTTTTAATAATTTTTTTCATATTAATCCAGTCAAATTCTAAATTTATATCCTCAATTATATCCAAGTGCCGTGCGACATTGCCTGCCACGTCGGACCTCCATCAGTTAAAGATGCACCGATTAAGAAACTTAGTATGCTGATGAATATACTGGCAAAAAAAGCTGTCCAAAACCCAGAAATCTTGAAACCCTGAACTAGTGATGCAACCAACTGCAACATTAGAGCATTAATCACTAGCAGAAAAAAACCTAGTGTGATTAACGTCAATGGCAGGGTTAAAACAATTAACAGTGGTTTAACTATCGCGTTGGCAAAACCGAGTAGCAAGGCCGAAATGATGAGTGAAGAACTATCTTTAAACTGAAGCCCTTTAAATAGGTGGCTCGCAATCCATAGTGATAATGACATGGTGCCCCAATGAAGCAGAAATGACATTAGATTGTTATGCATGTGTGATATTCCTGACAATAATGATAAAGGCCATCATACCAATCGTTACTTGGGGTGTCTAATTTGAAAAATCCAAAAATTGCGATTCTTAAGTAATTATTTTGCATCGACTTTGGGATGGCGATTCAACGTGCCATTAACGCGCTTGTGATCCTAGTCAATGCTTCGGCTATGACACTTCGCGGCGATGCAATATTGAGTCGCATGAAGCCACTGCCACCTTCGCCGAAAGATTTACCAGTATTGAGTCCGACTTTGGCTTCTTGCACAAAAAATTCTTCGAGTTGTAAATCTGTCATATCTAATGCTCTGCAATCTAACCAGAGTAAATAGGTTCCCTGTGGCTGAATCAGCCGAATAGTTGGCAGATTCTGCTTGAGATAGTCGCTGACAAAATCACGATTATTGCGTAAATAGATGCGCAGCTCATCCAACCAAGCCTCGCCGTCACGATAAGCCGCTTCAAATGCGGCAATGCTAAATGGATTGGTGTTGCTTAAGTGCAGGCTTTCAAAAACTTTCTTTAATTTAGCTCGCTGTTCAGGATTTGGCACAATCAATGCGGATAGCCCAAGTCCGGGAATATTGAAAGTTTTGCTGGGCGCTACAGCGGTGATAATTTTATCATTATCATTGGCTAACATGGATAAAGTGATATGTTTTTCGTCTGGATAAATCAGGTCAGCGTGAATCTCGTCCGATAAAATCGTTATGTCGTAACGGCGCGAAATAGCTAATAGCTGCTCTAATTCCGCCTTGTTCCACACACGGCCTACCGGATTGTGCGGTGAGCAGAATAGCAGCATTTTTGCACCCTCTGCCGCGCAACGTTCAAGGTGTTCGAAGTCAATATAATATGCGCCATCTTTTAGTAATAATTGATTTTCAATCAGACGACGCTGATTGGTAGTGACTGATGAAAAGAATGGCGCATACACTGGCGGTTGAACAATGACAGCTTCACCTTGTTCTGCAAAAGCCATCACACTTGCAAATAATGAAGTTACAACGCCTGGCGCCATGATGATCCAATCACGTTGCACGGCCCACCCATGGCGCCTTTGCAACCAATCAATTAGCACGTTAATCATGCTTTCTGGGTAAAAAGTGTAACCGTAAATTGGATGCGAAACACGCTTTGCAAGGGCCTTTGTTAAGGCTTCTGGCACTGCGAAATCCATATCTGCCACCCATAATGGCAAAATATCTTTGCTGCCAAAGCATTCTTGACGACCATCATACTTCACAGAAGCTGTGCCAGCTCGCGCAATGACTTTGTCAAAATCGAATATCAATGAATACGCTCCCAAAGAGTAACTTCAGAAAGAGAATGTTGAAATTTTCGTTTAGTTTCGCGAATTACAAATGGCACATCTACGGGCGCTGCAATTAAGCAAAAGTGCGCGCTGAGTTGCTCTTTCAAGCCATCAAGCGTGGTGAAATTTTCGGCATTTTTCTTAAAGCCGCCGATCCATTCTCCTTGCTTGGTATGTTCTTCTAACCAAGTATAGGGCGAAGCGATAAGTAGAATACCTCCAATGTTCAGCCGTTCATGCACTTGAGAGAGGAATTTCGTAGGGTTATACAGGCGATCAATCAAGTTAGCAGCCAATATCAAGTCGTAGTTGGTTAATATCGGTTTGAGATTACAAGCATCGCCTTGTGAAAACTCAATTTGACCTTTTAAGTTATTTAGCCCTAGACTTGCCAAAGTACGCGTCTTGTAGCTGACTAACTGACCTTCATCAATCAAGGTGTAGCGCAACTCGCCTTTCTCTGCCATTTGCACGCCAGATTCTATCAATCGCACTGAAAAATCAATACCGGCGACATATTCAAAATGTCGCGCTAATTCAAACGTTGCCCGCCCAGAGGCACAGCCCAGATCTAGGGCTTTGCGCGCTGGTTTATCCTTCATCGCACTAATAGCAATATCAGCGAGGCTTTTGGTAAAGTTTGCCACACCGAAATAGCAATCACCATAGTGAAACTCAGCATATTCAGAAATCAACTTGTCAGTTTCATAATGTGAGGCTGGTATGCTGGCTAAGTCATCGGCAACGACATATCGAAACCCAGCATGTTGAAAGAAATGGCGGCGAAACGCATAACGCGCGCTGTGTAATGACTCGTTACCACAAGAAATCCACGAGCCACCTTTCATCAAATTGTGTCTACCATCAAAGGTCGGTGTGGTGAAATCGTCATAC
Organism: Methylotenera sp.; assembly: GCA_030693535.1. Next base: position 67,630 of record JAUYAL010000064.1, on the reverse strand, counting down.
AAAGGATGCGCAGAAAATCCACTAAAGGGATAGATGGGTGTCTCTGTCCATTGCCAAACATTGCCCGTCACATCATATAATTCACCATGTCGAAACTCCGTGACTGGGCAGGGGGAAGCTGCATGATCGAGATGAATGTTAGATGAAGCGGCTTGACTTTTCGCTACTTCAGCAACACCTGCGAAATCGTACAAGCGATACCATTCATCTTCACTTGGCAACCGAATTTTAAGACCTGTTTTCTCGGTTTTCCAGTTGCAGAATGCTTTGGCTTCGTGATAATTGACCTCTGCTGGCCAGTTCCAAGGCATCGATACTTCTTCGGTCATTAGGCGTAACCACCATGTATTATCTTTACGAAGCCAAAACGTTGGATGTATGGCCTGAGTAAATCTTTTCCACTCTGATCCTTCTTCAGCCCAATAAGTATCATTTGCATAGCCATCATCTGCGATAAATTCTAAGAACTCTCCATTACTCACCAAATAGCGACTGGCTTGAAACTCAGCAACCTCTGCTTCATGCAAGCCATACTCATTATCCCAACCATACTCTGCTGCATTTTCTTTTTTATCTAAATAGACTACACCTGCAGGAATTGTAAGCAAATCATTCTTTGGGGCATCGCCATGGCGAGTGCACGCAGGCCAAGTTGCGTGCTTTGTTACTAGCTCAAGTGCTTGCTGACGTATCAGCACTGAAGATGTCTCTAGGTGAATGCGCTCATGCTCAATAGCCATGATGATGACCCACCAGGGGTGATTCCAATCAATCGGCAATGTCAGAGGCGCGGTTTCAATAATATTTTTCACCGCCACAAGCACTTGACTGCGATATTGCTTCACCTCTTCGGAACTTGGCCAATCATAGTGGGCATCATTCAAATCATCCCAACGCATCTCATCCACACCCACCGCAAACATTGATTCAAATTTCGGATTGATGCGCTCATTCAACAAACCTGCTAACAGTAATTTATTGACATAGAAAGTGGCTGTGTGACCAAAGTAAAAAATCAGCGGGTGGCGCAATGCAATGGGCTTAACTTGGTAGGCTCTCTCATTGGCAAGTGTTTCAAACAACTGCTCATAGCGATTGAACGTAGACAATAAGTAAGCTAAAAGCGCTTCGCGTGTGGTTGCTACATCGCTTCCATTTAATATAGGTGATCTTGAAAATAGAGTGGTGTTCATCGACATCATTTAATTAGAGATTGTTAGAATTTTGGCGGACTTTATTACGTGTGGGTATCAGCAATAATGCCTCTATTGTCACACTAACTCTGAGCACCTTCGATTACGGAAGTTCAAGTATTTGCATAATTACATTGGCTAAACTTGCAACGCATTATCAAATTAGCACAGCTAAATTGCATCCTAATTTCAAATTGTAAATTTAAATCTTTCAAACCTAGCCGAACAGCACCAAACCCCAAACCACTGACACAATAATCAGCGCGAAAAACACTGCTGTACTGCCAATATCTTTGGCTTGCTTGGCGAGTGCATTGTGCTCAGTAGATGTGTGGTCTACTGCCGCTTCAATTGCAGAATTCAATAATTCCACAATAAGTACCAGCAACACGCTGGCAATCATCATTGCGCGCTCTATTGCGCTTTTGCCAAAATAAACTGCTAACGGAATCAGTACAATAGCTAAAAACACCTCTTGCCGAAACGCATCTTCATGCTTAAATGCGGCTTTAAAGCCCTCCAGTGAATAACCGCATGCATTGATTAAACGGCGAATACCCGTTTTGCCTTTGAATGGGCTCACGGCAATATGTTTAGATTCTCGTGTATGTTGATTGTCTGGGATTTGCATCATGTACTTTCTAGTTAGATTTTAATACGATAGATTTTAACATGCGCTATCATTATGTTTTAAGTAACATTCAATTAGGTAAATTATGGCACACACAGTCAATTGTATTAAATTAGGCAAAGAAGCAGACGGTATGGATTTTCCTCCGTACCCAGGCGAGCTTGGCAAACGCATTTACGCCAATGTCTCAAAAGAAGCATGGGCGGCATGGTTAAAACAACAAACCATGCTGGTGAACGAAAATCGCCTAAGCTTAGCTGACCCATCTGCACGCAAGTATTTAACCGAGCAAACTGAAAAGTACTTTTTTGGTGATGGTGCAGATACGGCGAGTGGGTATGTACCTGAGAAAGCCTAGTAAAAAGAATATTGATTGGAAATTTATTAAGCGAGTTTTTTATATATTAGCTCCGATAGGTGTGGCCAGCCAGTAGCCCTCACGTAATACGGGGTTGATTGTGCTTTTACTCACTGAATTCCCTTAATTCTTATGGGCTTCTTGACGACTTGTACGCAACAAATCACTTAAAACAACGCCTCTGGAGGCCATATGGATATTAGCTTTCAGAGGCGTTTCTTTAGCCTAAAAGGCTTAGGTTTTCAAATTTATTATTTCTTATAAGTTTTTACACCATCCGCCGTCGCTAGCAACAATACATTGGCTGGACGTGCTGCAAACAGACCATTGGTCACCACGCCAACAATTTGGTTGATTTTTGCTTCCATCGCCACTGGATCTGTAATCGTTAAGCCATGCACATCAATAATCACGTTGCCGTTATCAGTTGTAAAGTTGCGTAATGCTGGCTGTCCGCCTAGTTTTACCAGCTCACGTGCCACATAGCTTTTTGCCATTGGTAACACTTCTACGGGTAGCGGAAACTTGCCTAACACTGGCACGTATTTAGTTTCATCGCAAATACAAATGAATGTTTTAGCACATGCCGCTACAATTTTTTCACGTGTTAATGCGCCACCACCACCTTTTAGCATGTGAAGATGCTCAGTAATTTCATCCGCGCCATCTACATAAATCTCCATGCCATCTACGCTATTGAGGTCAAACACTTCAATACCATGGCCACGTAAACGTAGGGCTGTCGCCTCTGAACTGGCCACAGCACCATCAATTTTATGTTTTACTTTTGCCAGTTCTTCAATAAAGAAATTAGCTGTTGAGCCTGTTCCTACGCCGATAATTCCGCCTTTTACATATTCAACCGCTGCGCGCGCCACTTGTTGTTTTAATTCGTCTTGCGTGTATGCCATTTTTCCTAAACCCTCTTCTAATTCTTTATAATGTAAAAAACTTAATCTAAGTCAATATAATACACCTCATAGGTGTTTTAAAAAATAAGCAATGATGACCATTTCTCAGCAAAACCTAGATTTTATACAAAAAGATTACAAGCAAAAAATAGAGCACTCCCGCGTGTACGACGTAGCTAAAGTCACGCCGCTTGAATTCCAGCCTAATTTATCTGCTCGCATTGGTAACCGCGTTTTACTTAAGCGCGAGGATATGCAACCCGTATTTTCATTCAAAATTCGTGGCGCGTATAACAAAATGGCAAGCTTACCTAAAGATGTACTAAATCGCGGCGTGGTGTGTGCTAGTGCAGGCAACCACGCGCAAGGCGTGGCAATGAGCGCGCAAAAACTGGGTTGCCGCGCCGTCATTGTGATGCCAACCACGACACCTGCCATTAAAATCGATGCCGTAAAGAGTCGAGACGCTGAAGTAGTGCTGTTTGGCGATAGTTATTCTGACGCCTTAGTGCGTGCACTGGAACTTGAAAAAACTGAAAAACTTACCTTTGTACATCCGTACGATGACCCTGATGTGATTGCAGGACAAGGTACCATTGCCCTAGAAATTCTAAATTCCCACCCTGAACCTATTGAGGCAATATTCTGCTGTGTGGGCGGTGGCGGTTTACTGGCTGGAATTGCAACTTATGTAAAAGCAGTGCGTCCAGAAATTAAAATAATTGGCGTCGAGGCAAAAGACGCTGAAGCCATGACGGAATCACTCAAACAAGGCAAGCGCGTCATGCTAGACCAAGTTGGCTTGTTTGCCGATGGTGCAGCAGTCAAACAAGTAGGTGAACATACCTTTAAACTTTGTCAGCAGTATGTAGATGAAATGATTGTGGTCGATAATGATGTGATTTGTGCTGCCATCAAGGATGTATTTGAAGACACACGTAGCATTTTAGAACCTGCTGGCGCACTAGCGACTGCTGGATTAAAGGAGTATGCAAAACGTAATAATTTAAGCGGAAAAACGTTAGTAAGCATTGCTTCTGGCGCGAATATGAATTTTGATCGCTTACGCTTCATTGCAGAACGCGCAGAGCTGGGCGAGCAGCGCGAAGCGGTGTTAGCTGTAACAATTCCAGAGAAACCTGGCGCATTTAAAACATTCTGCCGTTTATTAGGCAATCGTAATATTACCGAATTTAATTATCGCTATTCTGACCCTAAAGAGGCGCATATATTTGTAGGCGTGGCGATTACTGATCCTGAGGAAGCAGCCAAACTTGTAGCTGACTTGCAGTCACATGGCTTGCCTACCCTTGACTTGACGGATAACGAGGTAGCTAAGTTGCATTTACGCCACTTAGTTGGTGGTCATGCACCGCTAGCTGAAAACGAAGTAGTATTTAGGTTTGAATTCCCCGAAAAACCTAGTGCGCTGATGAAATTTTTAGACACCATGGGGCATGATTGGAATATCAGCTTGTTCCACTACCGCAATCACGGCGCCGATTTTGGCCGCGTGCTGGTTGGTATGCAAGTACCGCCAGACGATAATGACGAATTTAAGACTTTCTTAAGTAATCTGGGCTATCCTTACTGGGATGAAACGCAAAATCCAGCTTACAAACTATTCTTAGGTTAAGTTGGTTGTATTGAACCACACTGGTGGCTGAAATAAACCATTCTTTATGTATGAGTAAGTGCAAACCTTTGTTTGTGTTGAAGTTAATATCTAGCGCGTTTTTTGCTTATTTTTGTTTATGGAATGAACCTAATAACAAACTTTCTGCCAAATGGCAGAATAACCTTTGGAGAACAAGTATATGAATTTAAAAAAAATTGTAATTGCAACTACAATGAGCTTACTCTCAAGTACGGCATTTGCGGATGCAGGCAAAGCCTACGTTAGTACGCAAGATGCAGGAGTAACAGTTATTGATTTAGCCACTTTAACTGTTACAGGCACAATAGACGTAAAAGCTTCAGCCCCTCGTGGTATTGGCGTTTCTGAAGATGGAAAATTACTGGTAGTAGCTACTCGTGATAATGGCAGCGTTTCAATAATCGATACTGCTAATAATGAAGTATTAAGCCAAGTTAAAGTGGGGCAAAACCCTGAATTTGTTCGAATTAAAGGCGATTATGCTTTTGTATCGTATGAACCCAGCTCAAAAGGCGGCCCACCACCAGCAGCAGGTTCAGCCGAGGCTAAAGCAGCGGCAGAAGAAGATGAAGATGATGACAAGGAACCAGCGCGTATTGGCATTATTGACATTAAAAATGGCAAAAAATTACGTGAAATTACGGGCGGTCCTGAAACAGAAGGCATTGAGTTTAGCAAAGATGGCAAACTGCTCATTATCACTAACGAAGCGGATAACACGGTAACTGTACATAACATTAAAACTAATAAATTGATTAAAACCATTAAAACCCACAAATATGGCGATCGTCCACGTGGAATTAAAGTATCACCAGATGGCAAAACTTATTTAGCCACACTTGAATATGGCAATAAGATTCTGGTAATGAACAAAAGTTTTAAAGTGTTACGTACCGTAGATACTGGTTCTACACCTTATGGTATTAGTTACGATGCTAAAGGCGAGAAAATTTTTGTTGCAAGCAATAAAGCCAAACTACTTGAAGTTTTTGATGCTAAAACTTTTAAAAAAATTAAAGATATTCCTACTGGCAATCGCTGCTGGCATTTCACTTTCACCCCAGATGACAAGCAAATTTTGCTAGCCTGTGGTAAAAGTGATGCCGTATTTGTGATTGACGCTGAAAAACTAGAAGTGACTAAGCAAATTGAAGTAAAAAACATGCCTTGGGGTGTAGTGACGTATCCAAAAGCGATGGGTAGTTTGGATACAAAGCTGAAATAACTGGTAATCGTAAGACGATAGCATTTAGTTAAAAAGCCCGAAATTTGAGGGCTTTTTGACGCCCCTTGCAGCCTCAGTGATATTGGCTCACGGCATCATTCAATCATTCTTTTGTAATAGATTTACTATTAATTCCCAATCTCTAGGATCTACTGGTGTAATTGATAAGCGATTGCCACGTTGCAAAATACGCAGATTTGCTAATTCAGGTGTTACTCTCATCTCTTTTAAGCTTAGCAAACGTGTTTTACGGACCAACTTTACATCTACATTTACCCAGCGCGGGTTTTCTGGAGTAGCTTTTTCATCAAAATATTTGTGGCCTTTGATAAACTGCAAACGGTCTGGATATGCCAACTTGCTCACCTCTGCAATACCTGCAATGCCAGGTACATCACAATTTGAATGGTAAAAAAATACACCATCGCCTACTTTCATTTGGTCTCGCATAAAATTGCGCGCTTGGTAATTGCGAATACCATACCAATCCACTGTTTGGTTTGGAAAGTTAGACAAATCATCAATCGACACATCCGTGGGTTCAGACTTCATTAGCCAATAGCGCATATATTTTGCCTTATTTAATTTATTAATTAAGCCTTATGATAATCTATAACTTAAATTTTACGACTGAATTTTCTAAGGAATATCAATGGCAAAATCACAAGATAAAAATGTTCTTGGCACAGCCTTACAGCTTTGTAGCACCGAGCCACTCACCGGCTTTACGCGAAATGGTTGCTGTGTAACAGGCATTGATGATAGCGGCAGTCATACAGTTTGCGCGCAAATGACTGATGAATTTTTAGCATTTTCAGCTTCACGTGGTAATGATTTAAGCACGCCACACGCAGAATATGGATTTGAAGGTTTAGTTGCGGGAGACCGCTGGTGCGTATGCGCAACACGCTGGCTTGAAGCTTCGGATGCAGGTTTTGCGCCACCAGTTATATTGGAAGCTTGCCATATCAAATGCTTAGAAATCGTGAGTTTAGCAGATTTAAAGTATCACGAATTGAGGTAGCGTTTTCTTGGCTTGCATCGGCTATTCACTAAGAATAGGGAGTTCTCCACGGATAAAGCCTAGGCCAGCATCCTGAACCAAAAAGGCTCAAGTGGTAACGGCCTAGCACGCATTAGGTTCACCCGCCAAGAATCTCTTAAAAGAATATTCAACTTAGAGCGCTCACACAACATACTAAAAACCAAAACCGATGCTATAAACTAGTTCAAGGAATTATTAGCCTAAACCGCACCGCAGAGAACAAACTTTAAAACTTTAAATACTGAGTTTAAATACTAGAAATTTTATGAGTTTCATCGAACAACTTAGAAAACTCCTAAAACTATTGAAATAATTCTACTCTAAATTTCGTTAATGTTTTGTGACGTTTTGACTATTTAGATAATCTAATTGACGGAACGTCTATTTAACGGCACATACACTATCAATTTGATCTTGCATTTGTGAAATTCGACGTTTGATATCACCTACATCTACATTGCCACTTTTAGCGTTTAGCAACTCATGTGATAAATTTAGTGCAGCCATAATTGCAATACGCTCAACGCCAATAACTTTTCCACTATCGCGAATATCCCGCATTTTTTTATCTAAAAAATTAACCGCATTAATCAGCCCAGGTCGTTCTTCATCGGTACAAGATACCGTGAATTCACGGCCCATTATATTAACATCTACACCTTGACTTTGGCTCATTGCTTTAGGCTCATTGTATTTTTTTCAAAATCGTACACTCTAGTCTGCGCTAAGGCAGGCTATCTATTAAGGCTTCAACACGCTCACTAGCGCTTTCCATATTGGCTTTTAAAAGCGCTGCGTCGCTTTGTGTTGCATTTAAATCTAGCCGCAACTGGGCATTCTCATCGCGCAAGTTATTACACAATGAAATTAAGCCTGTCAATTTTACTTCTAACGATTTTAAGTCTGCATCCATGTACCTACTATAATTGAAAAATTTGATTATAGTCAATAGCTAACGTGTAATTTTCAAAGTATTACAATATGTTGTAAAAAATTGTTAGCTAATTTGTTCTTTTTTATTCAAAAATTAACGCTATAATTTGAAATTGTTGTTAGGTACCAAGTTTGTTTTCTACAAACAAGGTGAAACTGGGAAATAGGTGCATTACCGCTTAAAGAGCGTTAATAATTCCTATGCTGCCCCCGCAACGGTAAGTGAGCATTTGATTGATTCAAATGGTTTTGCAATATGTCACTGAGTTAAACCTTAGAAAAAGGTAAGACTTGGGAAGGCGCAAAACAGTAGGCTAAATAACCAAAAGCAAGGTTAAACCTGCGTTCATAAGCCCGGAGACCGGCCTAAAACATTGCCTTATTTTAAGGCACGCTAGGACATACCGCGGGGTGACGGTAAACAAAGGCTGCGCTATTTGCGTCGTTAGCTCGACCGCGCTTTCTTTTTTATTTTCAATCTAGAGTGCTCCCTAGTTTTTAAAAATCTACATGCGGGGCCGCGTGTAATTTAGGGAAATATAATGAAAAAATCTACGATTGCCAGCCTGATTGGCTTGGCATTTTCTACACCAACGTTTGCAGCTGAAAACATTTATTTAGATTATGTGATCGTTAAAGCAAATCGCTTTGAACACAAAGATACTGAAACAACTTACGCATCTGAAATTCATACAGCCAAACAAATAGAGGAATCAGGGGCTGCTACACTTTATGATTTTTTAGCGCAGCAAACGTCGTTGAATGTGCTTTCTAGCTTTGGCAACAAATTAACGCCTTCAATTAACCTACGCGGTTTTGGTAATGAAAATGGCTACCAAAACGTGGTAATTACAGTGGATGGTCAGCGTTTAAATAATAACGACCAAAGCTCTCAACTATTAGGCGCAATTCCGCTTGGCAATATTGAAAGAATTGAAATTGCCAAAGGCAGCGGATCAGTGATTTATGGTGATGGCGCAACAGCTGGTGCTATCCAAATTTATACTAAAAAGAAAACGGGGGTTACTGTAAGCGCATCATTGGGAAATTACGGTCAAAATAACTCTTATATTAACGCTGGTATTTCTGAGCAACATATTGATTTATCTGCCAGCTTAGCGCACGACAGCTTTGATGGATTCAGCAAAAAAGATGCAACTGGCCAGAGTGACCAATCTACCAGCAATACACAAAACGTTAAGCTCACCATCAAACCTATCGATGGCCTCAAGTTCATTGCAGAAGGGACTAGCTCACGCAATGATGTGCGTTATGTCAGCCCGCTTACACGTCAAGAGTTTAAAAATGACCCACGTAGTGCAGGTTTAAATAGCTCAGGCGGCGTGAATACTTACACGCATCAAGGATTGAATACCGATCAATGGAAGCTTGGTACAGAATATCAAATTAACGATGCGTTCAATCTTTCAGCAACACATTTTCGTGAAGATAAAACGTCAGAGTTCCCAACTTTTGCTGCTGATTACGATTATGAAGGGAACGAAATTGCACTGAGCTTCAACGCTGACTCTGTCAGCGCGATTGCAGGTTTTCAAAATTTTGACGGTGACCGTGAAACAAGTAGCGACGTTACAAGTAAAGATAACCGTGCATTTTTTGTAAATGCAGAATATCGCCCGAGCTGGATTTCAAAAGCAATCACTTTATCTGCTGGTGCACGTCACGAAAATGTTGACTATACTTACAAACCAACTTTTGGTAACAAGCTCAATCAGGACGAAAGCTTAAACGCATGGGATATTGGTGCAAATTATCGATTTACATCTGAGTTAAGTGCGTTTGTAAATTACAATAAATCATTCCAAGCCCCTGACATCGACAGATTTTTTGGTTTCGATGCGTCTTTCAATACTGTATTTAATGGCCTTATTGACCCTGCAAAAGTCAAAACATTGAATGTAGGCATTAACCACGTAGTTGCAAATAATCGTTTAAAAGTCACCGCATTTCGTGCAGATATTGATGATGAAATCTACTTAGACCCAACGCTAGGTTTTTTTGGCACGAATAGTAATTTAGATAAAACAAATAAATATGGTGTTGAAGTGCAAGATTACTTTAAACTTAACGACCAATTAAACGCATCTTTTATTTATAACTATACACGCTCGATTATTGATAGAGAAAATGCTTTAGGTGGCTTAGTGATTAAGAATAAAGACTTGCCTGGCGCACCTAAACACGCTGTAATAGCTAATCTAAATTACAAGTTCTTATCGCAGGCTAGCTTGAATCTAAACCACACTTGGCGCTCAAAATCCTACGTATTTAACGACTTTCTTAACAATGCGCCACAAAAACAAGATAATTATGAGTCAACCAATATTGCACTTAATTATCAATATGAAAACTTGAACTTTTTTACGTCAGTCAACAATATTTTTGAACACAAAAATTCAATTCAAACCAGCGATGACATCACCAGCCCGGGCGGAAGCACTTACGCAGTTGATTTTGTGCGTACTTGGCGCATTGGAATGAAGGCGGATTTTTAAAAAAATGTTATGATGGCAACCATGAATTTGGAGAAAGTTATGAATACAACACAAACCACTAAACACATTATTTTTGCAGTAATAATTGCATTCTTAATGCTACTCACACGCGGCAGCCATGTGCTCACTAGCGTGTCACTTCCCGATGCGAGTTTGGCCTTGCTGTTAATTGGTGGTTTGTATTTAAGAAAAGCTGCCTGGTTTGTTTTTTTTGTATTGCTGGCAACTTTGATTGATTTCAGTGCTTCTGCCATTAATAGTTGGTATGGCTTTTGTTTAACCGCGGGCTACTGGGGCATGTTGCCTACTTATTTTGCAATGTGGCTTGCTGGCGTTTGGTTGAGTAAACAAACTGACGGTTTAGATATTGTTAAATATACCATTGCTGGTTTATTAGCGACTTTCTTGGCTTTTGTGATTTCTACACAAACTTACTATTTATTCTCTGGCCGCTTTCCAAATAACGGCATCAGCGAAACCATGCAATACGGTTGGGATTATTTCCCAAGCTACATCGGTTTCACTGCCATGTATTTAGTCGCATTTTTGGCTTTGGCTAAAGTCTTACCTAAATTTAACTTAGCGGGGCGTGATACTCTTGCGCAACGGTAGACTATTGCAATTGCATAATTAAGATTTAATCACTTAAAAGCCGCTATTTAAACAGCGGCTTTTTTAACACTCCTTATGAAAAATCATCATGCTTACAGCGCTTCTGAACAATCAGCTATCTATAAAGTGATTTCTGAACGTCGAGACATGCGACATTTCTTACCTACAGCACTTGCCCCCGAACTTCTTACTAAACTACTAAATGCTGCTCATCACGCCCCTAGCGTTGGGCTCATGCAGCCATGGCGCTTTATTCGCAACAGCGATAATACAATTCGTCAACATATTCATCAGTTAGTCAACGAAGAGCGCATGCTAACAGCGCAAGCAATTGGTAAATATGAGAACACGGCACGCATGGCAGAATTTATGCGTTTAAAGGTAGAAGGTATTTTAGATTGTGGTGAGCTTTTAGTGGCTACCTTGTGCGATAAGCGTGAGCAGCATATTTTTGGGCGGCGCACCTTGCCAGAAATTGATATTGCTTCGGTGAGTTGCGCTATCCAAAACCTATGGCTTGCAGCCCGCGCAGAAGGCATAGGGATGGGTAAGCCTTTTTAACCCAGATAAACTATCCTCATTACTAAACATTCCCAATGGAGCGAAACCAATTGCGATTTTATGTTTGGGCTACATCAATACGTTTTATAAAGCACCCATGTTATTAGAAGAAGGCTGGGGCAGAGAAAAACCGCTTGCCGAGATGTTGATGGATAACGGCTGGAATGAAAGTTCAACGACATGAGTATTCATTTAATTTTAGGTGGTGCGCGTTCTGGCAAAAGTATTTATGCGGAAAAATTAGCATTGCAAAGCCAACTGCCAGTGACTTATATCGCTACAGCGCAGGTTTATGATGATGAATTTAAGTCGCGCGTGCAGCATCACAAAGATAGACGCCCAGCGCATTGGAGCTTAGTCGAAGAGTCGTACTGGATTGCAAAGACGCTCACAGAACTGGCGAGTCCTACTCGATGCTTGATTGTTGATTGCCTAACATTATGGCTGGCCCAATGGATATGCCCTGACTGCAACCCTCCTGAAGATACTTCTTGGTGTTCTGAACGCGAAGCTTTTCTAAATACGCTTTGTACACTTGAAGGCCAAATTATTTTGGTAAGTAACGAGGTAGGCATGGGAATCGTGCCACTAGGCGAGATTAACCGTCAATTTCAAGATGAACAAGGTAGGCTAAATCAAGCCATTGCGAGTATTGCAAACCATGTGATTTTTGTTGCTGCAGGTTTACCATTAAAACTTAAATAGTAGTTTTTTCCCCTACAAGTTCATAAAGTTTATTTTAGGCACTTCACCATTAAACTCTAGCTGAGTTACACTGGCGTGATCTATGGTGATTCTAAACAGGCGCTTTAATGGCATGTGCAACACTTCGGCAATCAAAGCACGTATCAAGCCGCCATGCGTCACCACCAACAGACTTTTTCCTTGTGAGTGAACGCTTACATCTTCCACAAAGCTTTTAGCGCGAGTATGTAGCTGACCAAAAGTTTCACCATTCGGTGGTGCCAAGTTGGCATAATCATTTGCCCAAACATCAAATATATCCCGCGGAATTGTATCCCAAGGACTCATTTCCCAATCACCAAAATGCAACTCTCTTAAGCGTTCATCGAGTTGAATACTTTCGCGCGCATGGCCAAGAGTTTCATCGGCACACAAAGCTTGTGCAAGTTGGTGGCAGCGCTTGAGAGGGCTTGCATAAACCGCATCAAACTGAAAATCAGCCAGCTTGGTTTGCAATGCTAGGCGCTCATTTTCAAAGTTAGCTGAAACGGCAACGTCGCTTTGCCCATAACAAATACTTGGGGCAATATCTAATGAGGTATGGCGAACTAAAGTAAGTTTCATAAGTTTAATATGGCTTAACAAACAAGGTGGCACTCGCTAACAAACCAACATAAAACGCTATTTCAGTAAGTTGCTGCATTGCACCGAGACAATCACCTGTGTAACCGCCTATGCGGGATTTTATTTTTGCACTAAACCATAACCAAACAATGGCCACCGGTATTAATGCTGCAAGATAGCGCATCTCTAAAAATGCCAATGGCAATAATCCAAAGAAGGTGGCTACAATCAATTCAGTAAAGTGCAGTTCCGTTGCTAGTGGCTTCGCTTTACCTTCTGCTTTCACGTAGCTTTGTGTGTGCATCACCAAAACTGCGCACAAGCGGCTAAGCGCATGACCCGCGATAATTGAGGTAGGAATAAACATCGCCGTTTGATAACTGAGCGCTTGATACTTAATGAGTAGTGCTAGTGCTAATCCTGCCGCACCATAGCTACCTATGCGAGAATCTACCATGATAGTGAGTACCTGCTCTTTGTTCCATCCTCCACCCAAGCCGTCTATTGCATCTGTCAGGCCATCTTCATGAAAAGCGCCTGTGAGTAAAATAGTTGCCACCATACTGATTAACACGGCAACTTCTAAAGGCAATAAAATATCACATAGCCAAAATACTAAGGCGCCAATTGCGCCAACTAAAATACCAACTAGCGGGAAAAATCGTGTTGCTTTATTCAAATCAGCTTCATCAAAATTTTTTAAACTGATTGGTATGCGCGTAAAAAACATCATGGCAGTTAAGAAATAGCGCCATTGATTGGTGAGTGCTTTTATCATAAATTCTACAAACTATCAGCTTGCGAAACATGTGCAGATTCAAACGATGCCATGTTGTTTAAAAAATTAACCGCTGCAAGCACTAATGGATAGGCTAAAGCAGCACCCGACCCTTCGCCTAAACGTAAATCCATGCGCAATAATGGTTTTACCTTCAAAAAATCTAACATTTTTTGGTGTCCAGATTCATCCGAGCAATGACTAAACACACAGTAATTTAAAATGTTAGGTTGTAATTTAGCCGCTACCAATAAAGCCGCAGTCGTAATATAACCATCTATCAACAAAACACATTGCTGCTCAGCGGCTTGTAACATAGCGCCTGTCAACATCGCAATTTCAAAACCACCAAAAGTCGCTAATATCTGCATGCTATCGTTATCATTAACGGCATGATGTGCAATTGCTTGTGACAACACATTGGTTTTGTGTTCTAAGCCTTCATCATCCAAACCAGTTCCACGACCTACGCAAGCCTTTACAGGTAAGCCACATATAATATGCATCAAGCAACTTGCAGATGATGTATTGCCAATTCCCATTTCACCAAAGCCAAAAAAATTACTACCTTCTGCAACTTTAGCCCTGACAATATCTGCGCCACGAGTAAGTGATTGCTCACATTGGGCGTGAGTCATCGCGGATTCATTAAGAAAATTGCGCGTACCCATATCTATTTTTGCGTCTATTAAACCTATATTAGGTGGAAATAGATAATTCACTCCACTGTCAACCACACATAAACGCATATTGTTTTGTGTAGTGAATATATTTATCGCCGCGCCACCTTGCAGAAAATTCAACACCATTTGCGCAGTAACGGCCTGCGGATATGGACTCACGCCCTCATTCGCAATACCGTGATCACCAGCAAATACTAACATGGCAGGACGAGTTAGCCGAGGTGTAAGCGTTTGTTGGATAAGGCCGATTTGTAGCGCTACTAACTCCAACATACCCAACGCACCTAGCGGTTTTGTTTTGTTATTTATTTTATCAACGAGTGCGTTTTTTAGCGATTGATTTGGCTGTGGTATGTTAAATTTCATCTTTATAGTAATGTCTTTATAAAATAGGATTTTACATGACTGCCTGTGCTTTTATATCAGGCTATATGATTAAACTCTCTTTATTATGCTGAATATTTCATCGTTTTTGCTTGAATTTTTTTTGTAAACTTTACTAGAAGTTTGCTATAATGCGCGGCTTGCAAACATTTACCGAAGTTTGCATGAGGGCCGAGTAGCTCAGTCGGTAGAGCAGCGGATTGAAAATCCGCGTGTCACTGGTTCGATTCCAGTCTCGGCCACCAATATCTTTAAGGCTCACAGCGATGTGGGCTTTTTTCATTTAGCTGGCTAACATTGACGGTAAATCTGATTTAGAGGATTGCAAATATTGGGGGAT
Organism: Methylotenera sp.; assembly: GCA_030693535.1. Next base: position 52,495 of record JAUYAL010000064.1, on the reverse strand, counting down.
TGGCTTAGTTGGTAGGGCAGTAATCTCTTTATCATATGCAGCTAAAGTCACTTTTCAGCACGTGTTTTCGAAACTAGGTTTATCTAGATCATAAAGCGGGATGATAATAAAGCAAAAAGCCTTATAAGTTATTAACTTATAAGGCTTTTAAACTTTGGCGGAGCGGACGGGACTCGAACCCGCGACCCCCTGCGTGACAGGCAGGTATTCTAACCAACTGAACTACCACTCCAAAAACGTATTTAAACTCGCTGTCACTTTTCATTCAAAGAGAAGCAACTAGTCACAGATGCAGGACTATTGGTGGGTGCTAACGGGGTCGAACCGCTGACATTCGCCTTGTAAGGGCGACGCTCTACCAACTGAGCTAAGCACCCTGCCTGCCTCACGAGGTGCGCATATTACATGAAATTTAGGATAATTTCCAAGAATGATTTAATAAAATAAGAAATATTTATCAGTTTAGGCTGTACCTTAACAATGCTGACGTGGAGTGCAAGGTTTTTGTTAAAACCTTAGGTCACTTGCCTTAGGTAGCGAGTATGCCTATCAAGTGCTTTTTCTATAGTTATATCAATGTGATAATGGTAGATAATCTGCATAACAAATCACTATGAATCAAGATAATCAAATAAATAGACTTGGGCTAGATAAATTAAAAGGCGCTTCCATGATTGAGTTTGGTGCAACTTGGTGCGGGTACTGCCAAGCTGCTCAACCATTAATCACTGAAGCGCTGGCGCATTGTCCCTTAGTTACCCATATTAAAATTGAAGATGGCAAAGGCCAGCAACTTGGGCGCACTTACGAAGTAAAACTTTGGCCGACGCTAATATTTTTAAATGATGGCACAGAAGTAATGAGATTAGTTCGTCCAACAGATACTCAAGTGATTTCTGATGCTTTAAGTAAATTGACCTGAATTAAATTTGAAAAATCAAGTACCGCAATAAGTTTTATATTGGCTTTCAAACCTAGCATCAGATGATTGGGTGTATTTTTCTGGATAAGTTAAATCAGCGTATGGGTCTGACAGAACGTTCAACAATTCATTAAATAAGCTCATTTCACTATTCTCTGCCGCACTCAATGCATCTTCAACCAAATGATTTCGCGGAATCACTTTTGGGTTGCTGTTATTCATTAATGTTTTGCTTGCATCAAAGGTTTGTGCCTGCCTTGTTAACCTAGCTTTCCATTGTTCTAGCCAATCTCTAAAGCTTGCATCCTCATAAAGTGCGGAAACTTGAATTGCCTCTGTAGCTAATAATCTAAAGGTATTGGTGTAGTCGGCTTTATTATTTTGCATGTGCATAAGAAAATCTTCTACCAGCTTCGTGTCTTCTGCCTCTGCGTTGAAAATCCCTAATTTCTTGCACATGCCAGCATGCCAGCAATCGAAAAATTTAACTGGATATGCATTTAAACATTCGGTGGCAAGTGTAATAGCTTTTTCTTCTGACTTGTCAATCAGCGCCAGAAGCGTTTCAGCAAGCCTTATTAAGTTCCAATGCGCAATATTGGGCTGATTAGCAAACGCATAACGCCCACCAGTATCAATAGAGCTAAATGCCGTTTCAGGCAGGTACGTATTCATGAATGCACATGGGCCATAGTCAATGGTTTCACCACAAATACTTATATTATCTGTATTCATAACGCCGTGAACAAAGCCGACATGCATCCATTGGGCAATGAGCGAGGCCTGCAAAGTTATCACCTGCTTCAGCAGCTCAAGATACTTATTATCAGCGTTTACAATTTCTGGGAAATGCCGATTAATCGAGTAATCAGCCAAAGCCTGCAGTTGTTGCAGGTTTTTCCTAGAAGCCGCAAATTGAAATGTACCTATACGTAAATGGCTCGCCGCTACGCGCGTTAACACCGCCCCAGCTAATGCACCATCACGATACACATGCTCGCCTGTTGTCGTCACCGCAAGACTACGTGTGGTGGGAATGCCAAATGCAAACATCGCCTCACTAATCAGGTATTCGCGCAACATAGGCGCCAAGGCAGCACGACCATCTCCTGAACGAGAATATGGCGTTCTGCCAGAGCCTTTTAGCTGAATGTCCACACGCTGCACAGTTGGCGCAACGTGCTCGCCCAGCAAGATTGCACGTCCGTCACCCAGCATATTAAAATGTCCGAACTGATGCCCTGCATAAGCTTGCGCTATTGGCTCAGAGCCGATAAAAAGTGCATTACCTGACAATCCATCAGCACCTTGGTTTTTTAAAACATCCGCATTTAAACCAAGCGTCAACGCCAAGGCATCGTTAAAAATTATAATCTGCGGATTTTTAACCGCGGTTGGTAATTGCTTTTTATAAAAAATAGGCGGTAGTTGAAGATAGCTATTGTCGAAGTTAAAACCAAAACCATTTGGCACTAACACTAAGGGAATTTCCATCTTAACAATCCTTACTAAATTAGTAGGATATTAATTAAATTACGAGTAATAAGCAATTTTTTCGATTCATCACCCTATGCAAATGCCCTCCACTGAAGTAATAGCTACTAGCGCTTAATGATTTATGATTGATTAGCCAAATTTGTTTATAACTAAAAATTATTAATTTATAGCTATATAGTATTTAATACTATAAGCAAGTGCCTATAGAATACACATCTTTATCAACTACATGCCGTTGATTGGCATGTTTTAGGAGTACTGTTTTGAAAATTCGCCGTTTAGATTTAGATGATAAAGTCATTAGCCAGCCTCATGTTGAGCTGGGTCTGCCGCCCGCCGAATATGATGTCACACATGCATCAGATCATCCGCTACTTAGAATAGCTAGTTATGTGGTGGTTGCTGTGTTAACAGGTCTAGTTGTCTACTTCAGCTATCAAATATTTTTTGGTGGAAGCAGCCTAAGTGGCAATGAAATTATTAACAATGCCTTACATGACCCAATGTTTTGGAGTGCCGTCGCGGTTGGACTTGTTGCCCAAGTCATTGATGGCGCGCTCGGTATGGCGTATGGGGTGACTTCAAGCAGTTTCTTACTAGCTGTAGGTGCCACACCGGCCATGGCAAGCGGCGCAACCCACTTAGCGGAGGTTTTTACAACTGGTGTATCCGGTGTATCGCACCTAAAAATGGGCAATGTGAATAAAAAACTCTTCTTCAGTTTACTTATCCCTGGCATTATTGGTGCATTAATTGGCGCGTATGTACTAGCTAATATTGATGGAAAAGCACTTAAGCCCTATATCAGTGCTTACCTATTGCTAATGGGTTTATACGTATTCAGTAAAGCGTTTCGCCATATTCGTCCACGTTATGAAATAAACACGGCCAAGGTTGCACCATTGGCACTCTTTGGAAGTTTTATGGATACTACTGGTGGTGGTGGCTGGGGTCCTATTGTCACGACTTCTCTAGTTGGCTCTGGGCACGACCCTAGAACCACCATCGGCTCAGTTAATTTTGCCGAGTTTTTTCTAACGGTCACAGTAGCGGCCTCGTTATTTTCAATTTTAGACAAAAGCGTCTGGATTATAGTATCAGGTTTAGTTATTGGTGGTTTATTTGCCGCCCCTTTTGCCGCTTACATTACCAAGCACCTAAAAACCAAAACATTGCTACTTCTAGTCGGCAGCTTAATCAGCCTAATTAGTACATTTAATCTATACAAGGCATTTTAAAAATATGCATCAAGCAGTAGCGCTAAACTAATAGCGTTACTCACTAGCTTATTAAATTTACACTCTCGACTATGCAACTGTACTGTTTAATTATTGGTGTCAATCCTCAAATTACACATACTTTTTCTCTAAGCTCATCTATCAACTCTTTGGCATTTTCTGAATAATCGACTGGCAAATCAATTAAATGAACGCCACCTTCTTTAAAACATTTTTTAATGAGGGGCAAAAAGCTTTCCGTAGTTTCCACTCGGTGGCCTTTGGCACCATAACTATTGGCATACATCACAAAATCGGGATTGCCAAATTCCAGTCCAAAATCTTGCAACCCCATTGCACCTTGTTTCCAGCGAATCATGCCAAAAGCACCATCGTTTAAGATCAGCACAACTAAATTTACCTTAAGACGAATTGCCGTTTCCATCTCTTGGCTATTCATCATAAAACCACCATCACCACAAATCGCCATGACGTTACGATCAGGATAAAGCCGAGCCGCCTCAATTGCTGAAGGTAGTCCTGCACCCATGGTTGCTAATGCATTATCCAGCAACACAGTGTTTGGCGCTGTAGCAGGGTAATTACGCCCAAACCATACCTTGTAAACACCATTATCGAGCGCGATAATGCCATTGGCTGGCATGGCCTTGCGCACATCAGCAACAAAGCGCTGTGGTTTAACGGGAAAGTCTGGATAATTAGCACGTTTGGCCATGCGCGCATAAAGCTCTTCTCTTACTCTGGCAAAATACGGATATTCGCGGTTAATACCACCCAAAGCCTTACTGAGTGCATTTATGGAATGGGCAATGTCGCCAACCACCTCTAATTGGGGGAAATAAACGTTATCTACAATTGCCGAACTAAAATTAACATGAATGACTTTTTTGCCATCATGTGTCATAAAAAAGGGCGGCTTTTCAATAATATCGTGACCTACATTAATAATCAAATCTGAGCGATCAATCGCACAGTGTACATAATCGTTATCTGAAAGCGCTGCTGTACCAATAAACTGTGGCAATTTGCCGCTCACACAACCCTTGCCCAAAGGCGTATTAAAGTAATAAATGCCTGTTTTTTTGATAAACCGATTAAGCGCCTTATTCACTCTTTTACGATTAGCCCCTGCACCTACTAATACCAAAGGATATTCGGCCTGCTTAATCATCTCGACTGCTTTTTTAATACTGAGACTATCTGCTGAAGGAATTAATGCACTACTTTTATCAAACACTGGCGTTGTATCCCCTTCCACCATTTCACGCGCCACATCTTCAGGCAGTTCTAGCAATACCGCACCGGGACGCTCCTCTTCCGCCACTCGGAAAGCCTCACGCACCATGCTAGGGATCATGTTCACATTTACTATCTGCTTAGCATATTTAGTAATCGGCTTCATCATGCTGACTACATCAATAATCTGGAAATGCCCCTGCTTACTATGTTTAATCGGCTTTTGCCCAGTAATCATCACTAAAGGCATACCGCCAAGTTGTGCGTAGGCGGCAGGCGTCACCAAGTTAGTTGCGCCAGGGCCAAGTGTTGCAAGGCACACGCCAGCTTTACCTGTTAGCCTGCCATAAGTTGCCGCCATAAAAGCCGCACCTTGCTCATGACGCGTTAAAATCAATTTGATTTTAGATTTACGCATGGCTTCAAGAAAATCAAGATTCTCTTCGCCTGGCACACCGTAAATGATTTCTACACCTTCATTTTCTAGCGCTTTAATAAATAAGTCTGAAGCATTCATAGCTTGTGGATTAGTCACTTGGGGGCTCGACATTTGTAATCAAAAATCATAAAGAATCAATCTGTCAAATTAACACGTCATACTTTAAATCACAATGAAATTTGGAACTTTTATAAAAAAATCGCATCATTGCAAGCCAATATTCATAAGGCATGCAGCGAATGTCATACGCGTCATTCCGTTATAAAACGTATTACAAAAATAGCAGATATAGCATCAATCCAAAATATAACAAAGCAAATACAGACACGATCCAAAATACTTTGAGCATATTGGTATTAATCTCAGTTAATTTCGCATTGTTTGCTTCAAGAATACGTATTAATTGTTCATCGTTTTGCATAGTCGCCCCTAAACTACTCAATATTCTTGATATGTTTGTTCGTCATAAACTCTGCGTAAATGTTTTTTTTGCGCATGCATTCACTACTATTTTTATCATAGCAAATAGCGCGCAGCTTACAAAAACACGCATGAGCAACCATCTCATCTAACGTTACAGCGTCTTCATTGATTTCTTGATTTAGCATGATTAACCTTTTTTATACATTTATAAACAATTATAAAGAATTGCACAAAAGCAAAAATCTTGAATTATTTTTATAGATTGATGCGTTTAGAAACTTAAACTGCGTGAGGATAATGCAGCACCAACACTAATACTCGACCATTACCTCGTTGCGACGCAAAAATGGCAAAGTCCAAGGCGGGTTATAACGTGCAAGTTCTGGTGTACCGATAGGCGAGATGTTTTTTCTTTTAAGCCAAGCTAACAACTCTTCTGTTTTTTTAGCTATTTTTTCTTCACCCGCCAGCCCAGAAAAACGCAACACTGCCGCGCGAGTTTCTGGTAACTCGCGCAAAGTCACAGCGGCATTATTGGGAGTTGGCAAAGTGCTTAAAGTATATTGGCTGGGCATCACAAAATACATGCGCCACTGACCTGCAGATTGTTGCATGGTGACTGGCGCTGTCATGCTGATCTTTTCTGATATAGCTTTGTCAGCTTTTGGCACCATGGTCACAGGGGCGGTCATACTGATTTTTTCGCTGCTACCAGCACGTGACGTATTATTACCAAAAATATAATCCGCAATGCGCCTAAAACCAACGCCAGAAGCATCATCTAGCGAGCCATCTACCAATGTTTCAGCTACCACTCTAGCCACATAGGCACGCAACTCAAAATCACCAGATTTTTCTACCACCGTGAATTTTGGCTCTTCAGTTGCCATGGCAAGCTTCGCAAACGTTAAAATAATCAAACCACATAGTATGCCCAATTTCATAAAAATACCTCAAATAAACACTAGATGTATTTTTGAGCATGAAAAGGCAAATAGATTCATTGCCACCACAAGATAAAGCTTACTTGAAACGGCGTACGAGCTAAAATTAATCGGCAATTAAGTTGAATTTAATCATGCTTAAACGGCACAATCACTTCACGTGAGGCCAGCACAATCTCACGCAAAAAGCATAACAAGGCCAAAATCACCGAAAACATCGACGTAATAAATGCAAGCAACACCAAATGTGGCATTTTAAAACCTGTCTCTACTGAAATAAACAAACTCGCAATAGAAACGCACACACATAGAGCTGCCATTGTTGCCAAACCAATAGCACGCCTAAGCCATTTGGTGCGCCTCACTATAATATGTAACTCTTGATTAAACTTTTCACGCCGCTCACTTGGCATATCATTAATCAGACGCGCGCGGTCAATCGATCGACCCAAACGGGCAATTAACACCCCAAGAATAGAGCCGATCCCAGTGAGTAAAAACACAGGCGCCACCGCATCGCGGATGGCTTCGGTAACTGCATGCATATCAGTAATGTTAGCAATCATAATGTTTAATAGAGCTTTGCTAGGGTGGAAAATATTAAATCAATAAACGACGTGAAATTTACATGTGTTTTTACACATCATACAGACTAAAAGATACGATTGTGATTTAAGTTTAATCCTACACACCCTCTAGCATTTTGATAGCCGCGTGAAAAATAGCGGCTATACTATCCAAACACAGCATATGGCACTATCCCACTGTTAGCCAAATAATTCGAAGTTGCAACTCTTGAGGTCCGAACTTGCAACTCTTGGGGTCTAACTTGCAACTTATGCGTAAACCGACACATTATCTCCAACAGGATTATTTTTAGCCATAATTAACTCCTTAGTAAATTAAGTAACCTACCTGATAGTATTTTTCATTTGCATCTTATGAGGCCTCACACAGCAGCAATGCTGAGTCGCAACTTATGGCCTCTCCAATCGCAACTTATGCTCACCAAATCGCAGCTTATGCCTCACCCTACACAAAAGATAATATTTACACTTCACCATCACTAAGAACACTTACTCTCACCACAATTCAAACAAGTCAAACACCCATCCATCACAATCGCGGCTTTGGTGTTGCATTTGTTACATAATTGCGCACCTTTAGGAAAGCCTTCTGAGGTCACCTCTTCACCTGGTTTGGCGTGCTTCTCGTGATATTCAGCACGTTTTTCTGCTACCAGTTTTTGTTGGTGTTCGTCTAAGCCAGCTTTTTTAAGCATGCCGATGTTTTGTAAATGTTGCTCAACCACTTCACCAATCTCTGCCACTAAGCTAGGCACAAACTTGCCTCCTTTTTTAAAGTAGCCGCCGCTTGGTTCAAACACGCTTTTAAGTTCTTCTACCAAAAACGTAACATCACCGCCTTTACGAAACACCGCAGACATCACGCGAGTGAGGGCGACTATCCATTGAAAGTGATCCATATTTTTGGAGTTAATGAATATCTCAAACGGACGGCGGTGCTCTTGTGGTGTGCCTTCGTTCATCACCACATCGTTAATGGTAATATACAGCGCGTGTTCTGTAACAGGTGTTTTTACTTTATAGGTTGAGCCTGTAATTTTTTCTGGGCGGTCTAGCGGTTCGCCAATTTGTACGACTTTTGCATTAGCTTCTAGGGCTTTAGCCGCAGCATCAATTTTATCTTGCTCGTTGACTAGCGCGTAGCCAATGATTTTTTTTTCGATTTTAACTGTCATTTTATTATCTCCTGTTTGGTAGGAGGGGCGACTCGCCCCGATTTACACAGCTTCGCGACAAAGCGTTGCCCCTATATTAGAACTTACCGTAATAGCCTTCTTTTAGGGCATCGTATAGGTTTGCGGCACTATGAATCTCGCCATCGTATTCAATTTCTTCATTACCTTTGACTTCAATTTCAGCGCCATCATCTAACGTAAATTTATATGTGGTATTTTCTAAATCTTTCTCTGTCACCAACACTCCTTGGAATGCTTCAGGGTTGAATCTAAAAGTTGTACAGCCTTTCAAGCCTTTATCGTAAGCATAAAGATAGATGTTTTTGAAATCTTCAAAATCATAATCTGTAGGCACGTTAATGGTTTTTGAAATAGAGCTATCAATCCATTTTTGTGATGCGGCTTGAATATCCACGTGCGCTTTTGCTTGAATAGTGGATGAATCTAAAAAGTAATCTGGCAGCTTTTCATGATCTTTATCGCTAAACGGCATTGCATTTGGGTTAATCAACTCACGGTATGCTAAAAGCTCATAAGAAAATACGTCAACCTTCTCTTTTGATTTTTTGCCTTCGCGAATCACGTTACGTGCATAGTGGTGCGCGAATGATGGCTCAATACCGTTGCTTGCATTGTTTGCCAATGAAAGTGAGATGGTGCCAGTTGGTGCAATTGAACTGTGGTGTGTAAACCGTACGCCTTGCGTAGCGATTTTATTACGCAAACCTTCAGGGAACTGCTGCATATAGCGGCTATATTTTCCAAGCAACACTTTACCTGCAATTTTTTGACCTACTTTAATACCATCAGCTGCCATTTCTGGGCGTTTTGCCAACATGTCCGCGGTTACTTCAAATTTTTCATCCATAATAGGTGCAACACCTTTTTCTTCAGCCAGTTGCACGCCTACATTCCAGCCTTCTTCGGCCATTACGCGGGTCACTTCATCTGTAAATTTAAGTGATTCTTCCTCACCGTATTTAAGTTTCATCATGGTAAGGCTCGAACCTAGACCTAGGTAGCCCATGCCATGACGGCGTTTACGCATAATTTCATCGCGTTGTTGTTGTAATGGTAGGCCGTTGATTTCCACCACGTTATCTAGCATTCGCGTAAAAATTGCTACAACTTCGCGGTATTCTTTCCAGTCGAAGTAAGCTTCGTCAGTGAATGGATGTTTTACGAAGCGCGTTAAGTTTACAGAACCTAATAAACATGCGCCATAAGGGGGCAATGGCTGTTCGCCACATGGGTTGGTGGTGCGTATATTTTCACAAAACCAATTATTGTTCATCTCGTTTACACGGTCAATCAAGATAAAACCTGGTTCAGCAAAATCGTATGTGCTGGACATAATGACATCCCATAACCTGCGCGCCTTAATGGTTTTATAAACGCGGCAAGCTACTTTACCTGCATCTACGCCATCTAATCTGGTGAGGTATTTACCTTTAACTGGCCATTCGCGCCAAACCACTTGTGCAACATCGTTTGTATTTAAGCCATCGATAATCGCTTCTTTTTCAGTTACTGGAAAAGCTAACTTCCATTCTGCATCCGCTTTTACCGCTTCCATAAACTCTTTAGTAATCAGGCATGACAGGTTGAATTGACGTAAGCGGCCATTTTCACGTTTTGCTTTAATAAAGTCTGTCACGTCTGGGTGGCTAATATCAAATGTTGCCATTTGTGCACCACGACGACCACCCGCGCTAGACACAGTGAAACACATTTTGTCGTAAATATCCATAAAAGAAAGTGGGCCGCTTGTGTATGCGCCTGCCCCTGCTACAAACGCGCCTTTTGGGCGCAATGTTGAAAACTCGTAACCAATACCGCAGCCTGCTTTTAGGGTTAGGCCCGCTTCGTGTACTTTGCCTAAAATGTCATCCATGCTATCTGAAATTACGCCAGATACCGTGCAGTTAATCGTTGATGTTGCTGGCTTGTGTTCTAAAGCACCCGCGTTAGAAGTAATACGGCCTGCTGGAATAGCGCCACGACGCAACGCCCATAGAAATTTTTCATGCCATTCTGTCCGCTTATCCTCAGTAGTTTCTACATCGGCCAAAGCGCGTGCAACGCGCGCATAAGAAGCATCCATATCTGCATCAACATACTCGCCAGTTTTAGTTTTTAGGCGATATTTTTTATCCCAAATGTCCAGCGATACTGGCTGCATAGGAATTTCTTTTTCAGCATCACTATTTTCAACACCTGCATTTACACCAGACTCAACGACTTTAAGCATAGATTTGAAACCTCCCAATTGTTAGACTTGAATCTCGTGCGTACTGCCGATGAGCTTAGTCTATATTATTAATGACTTGCCATGTTGACTCTGCAATATAGCAAACACCTTAAACCACAACATATTGTGTTTTTTTAGTAATTTAATCACTTAGTAGTGGTAGGTCAAGACTTTTTTTACATTCTATTACAATTAAAAATGTTAAAAAACTATTGCAATTTTTCTCTACCGCATCAGCATTGGCTTACAACAAACTTGCCGATGAATCATGATTCTGAATGTATTAAAAAAATATGTGCGAAAATAGCAAGATGACGCGCAACGTTTATACTTTTTTACTTTATTTGCTATTGCCATTTACGCCACTGAAATTATTGTGGCGTGCCAATAAACAGCCTGAATATCTACAGCATTGGCGTGAGCGCTATGGGTTTTATCCTTCACTTACAAGCAAACCTCTTATCTGGCTACATTGTGTTTCAGTAGGTGAAACGCGAGCGGCAGCGCCTTTAATCAATGCGCTATTGCAGCAATACCCTAATCATCAAATTTTACTCACGCATACTACACCTACAGGACGTGCAACGAGTGAGCAGTTATTTGAAAGTCAGTCGGTTGAAAGCAGAGTACAAAGAGTGTATTTGCCATACGACATCCCTTTTGCAGTCGCGCGCTTTTTAGAACACTATAAGCCAGTGATTGGCGTGTTAATGGAGACTGAACTTTGGTTTAATTTGATTGCGGCATGTAAACAAAAAAATATCCCACTGTTGCTGGTGAATGCTCGGCTTTCAGAAAAATCTGCAGCCGGCTATGCTAAATTGGGGCGCTTAGTGAGCGAAGGCATGCAAAGTTTATCTGCGATTGCCGCACAAACCGAGCAAGATGCCATACGCTTACAGCAATTAGGTGCAAAGAATGTGTCAGTGGTAGGCAATTTGAAATTTGAGGTAGAACCACCTAAGAACACAGTTGAGCGAGGCCAGAATTTACGTCGTTTATTTGGAGCGCACCGCCCAGTATTTCTTGCGGCGAGTACTCGTGAAGATGAAGAGGCTATCATTTTAGATGCTATTTTTGCAGCACAAATACCCAACTTACTTACTATAATCGTACCGCGGCACCCGCAACGGTTTAATGAGGTTGAGGCTTTACTTCAACAGCGTCAATTACCTTATCAAAAGCGCTCTATGCTTAACCCAGAACTTGGCCAAACTGTAGATATGAACATCCAGTTTATTCTAGGCGACAGCATGGGGGAATTATTTACTTATTATGCCAGCGCAGATTTCTGTTTAGTGGGTGGTAGCGTATTACCATTTGGGGGGCAAAATTTAATAGAAGCCATGCGTATGGGCAAGCCTGTACTAATTGGTGAGCATACATTTAACTTCAAAGATGTTTCTGATCTTGCCGAAGCGCGATGCGCAGCTTGGCGAGTAAAAAGCGTACAAGAGATGACAAAGGCCATTCAAACCTTAGTTGAAAATCCACAAAAACAGGCTGAAATGGGTACAAATGGTCTGGCTTTATGCAAGAAGTCGCAAGGGGCTACACAGAAAACACTGGCAATAATTTCAGCAGCTTTTAAACCACACTAAGTTCCGTAACATACATCAACTCACAGGCACCCTTACCAGTATCTTCACGACTGAGTGAACTGCGCCAATGCCAGCCATCCGCTCTTTTTGCCTCAATCAGTTGTCCTTTGATTTTAACTATCTGACCGACTCTTACCTTGTTAAGTTGACGATTAACGCTATCGTTGGCAGGGATAATATGTACATTCGCTGCATGAATTTCAATTTCCCGCTGCGGAATCGGAAATTCATCTACATGCCAATAAAAAAAACGGCGGCCTTGCGAAATGTCAATTTTATTTAACACAACTTCGTCCGACATCGGTCCCCAGCCAAGCGCTAAGTCAGTTGGTGATAGCTCTGCTTCAACACCAAAGGAATAGTCTTCCCGAGATAACACTCTAGCTTCAATCGCGTAGTTAGCTAATGGCGTAAGTGTAAAACCATTTAACTTAACTTCTGCTGTGCTGGCATTAGTTTGAATAGGCTCGTTGGGGCTAATTTCACCCGATCCGTGAATCACTGGGCGATGTTGATAATGGTTAAAAAAACCATAGCCAAACAAACCAATCAATAATAATACTTTCCAGTTCATAGTTTGATGCCATTGCTTAATGTCATGCTTTGATTGGCTGATTATTACGTAAGCTTTAACGAATAAGTTTACTGATGGTTTTAAACGCATCACCTTCAGCTTTACCTAACCATTCAAACACAATGGATTCAGTATTGCTAATAATGCAGCCGGCTTCACGCATTCGGGCAATAGCATTCGCTTTATTTGCAGAATTGCGTGAAACAATGGCATCCTCTGCCACAAATATTTGCTTGCTTGATTCACTTTCGCAAGACGTAGCTAGTGCAATTAAATCAAGCGCGGTTTGCAGTACGCAAATATGCGCCTCCATGCCAGCAAGCACTACTTGGGAGCGATCACGCGTGAGTTGTCGATTGAACTTAGGCTCAGCCATGCTTGAAAAAGAGATTTTCTCTACAGGCTTGACGCTAGGCAGTAATGTCAATAATTCAGGAATCGTATGACCTAAGCCTGCGGGATACTGTTCTGTGATAATAGTAGGTACAGCTAATAATAAAGCGGCTTGCGCCAAAATACTTGTATTCTTAATAGAAGCTTGTAAAGCATCTTGCGGCATGGCCGTGACTAAGCGTGTTTGCATATCAATGATGATGAGTTGGCTTAAGCCAGCATTTGCCATCAAGTGACAGTGCGTCATGCTACCTAACCTCAGCTAGTACCAACTGCTGATTAATATCTACCAAATCCACTTCCGCCACCATGCCTGAAGCTGTTTTTAGGCGAATGATATTTACTAGGTAATTATAGCGCGCTTGTAATAAATCGCGCTTTGCACTGAATAACTGCTGTTGTGCATTCAATACATCAACACTCGTACGCACACCCACTTCATAGCCTAATTTCGTTGAATCCAATTGGCTTTGGCTAGAAACTACAGCTTGTTCTAGCGCCTTAACTTGGGCAATTGTTGTGCTTAAGTTCAAAAAAGCACGTTGAGTTTCCAAATCAGTACTACGGCGCGCAATTTCGATATCATCCAGCGCTTTCTGCTTATTGAGAATGGCTTGACGCGCTCTTGAAGAAATAGCTCCGCCTTGATATAGCGGTATTTCAAGCTGCAGGCCTATGGTTGAGTTCTGTGAGTCGTTACCAAATCCATTTTGACCGCCGTTTGCATAGTTTTGTGTATACCCGGCGACTAAATCTAAAGTCGGCAAATGCCCAGCTTGAGCGATGTTAATATTAGACTCTGCTATTTTGAGTGCATCTTGTTGAATTTTTATGTTGAGGTTGTTTCGCAAAGCTACTTGTTGCCATTCTTGCATTTTCTGACCCAGATCTTTTACTTGAATATCAGATTTTGCCGTTGCTAATTTACTAGGAATGTTACCTGTGATTGCTTCTACGGCACGTTTTGCAATTTCATACTCATTAATGGCTGCTATTTCTTGCGCTAAAATTAAATCGTAACGTGCTTGCGCCTCATTAACATCTGTAATTGTAGAAGTACCTACCTCAAACGTAGCCTTAGCTTGATCCAGCTGACTTAAAATTGCGACTTTCTGCGCACTAATTAGATCAATTCTGTCTTGCGCAATTAAGACCTCAAAATAAACTTGTGTAGTTCGCAAAATAAGTGATTGCTGGCTTAAGTGGTATTGCTTATCCGCTAGGCTTACCTGCGCTAAGCTTTGTTCAATTTGCTCCCAGTTTTGCTTACGAAAGATGGGCTGACGAGCTTGGACTCCATAGTTATAACCTTCAAAACTATTTCTACCGCCTCTAAACGGTGCGCTACTGCCAACAATCTCAAATTCCGATCTTGTAGCAGTGGTAGACGTATTCAAATTAACCGTTGGCCGATACAAAGCTTTTGCTTGTTCTATTATTTCTTGTGACGCTTGATTAGCACTTAATGCGGAGGCCAAAGTTGGGTCGTTTTTCAAGGCCTGATGATAAATATCCAACAATGACTGTTGCTTAGGCTGCAACGCAGTTTCAGCAACTACATTACTTGAGATAGAAGTCGCAAAAATAAGCGAAACAATAAAAATCAAATGTTTTTGCATGTAGTTTAAAATCGCTTTTAATTAAAATTGGAACTTAGAAGCTTGCGGCGCATTGATTAATGGCGGCAAACAGGTTTCAAAAAGTATTTCTTTGCGACTTGCGCCGTCATTCACGCGTTGCGTTAGCGTTGCTTGCATGATGGGCAGTTCCCCAACCACGGCAAACATACGTCCACCAATATTAAGCATTTTTTCTGCCGCGTTTGGTTGTAATGGCATTGCGCCGGTGAACACTATCACATCGTATGTCGCCTCACTTGCAAAACCACAGGCTGCATCAGCCACATGCAATGTGACATTATGAATATTTTGTTGCTTTAAGCGCATTTCTGCAATTGCAGATAACTCTGGCTGAATCTCTACGGCGTGCACATGCGAAGATAGTGTCGCCAGTAGCGCCGTTAAATAGCCACTGCCAGTGCCAATCAGTAACACCTTGTCAGTTTTTTTAACGCTTAAAGCCTGCAATATTTTACCTTCAATTTTTGGTGAAAGCATCGTTTGGCCATAACCAATTGGCAACTCAACATCTGCAAATGCTAAGCATTGTTGAGACTCTGCAACAAAGTTCTCACGTGGCACTTCATTGAAAAGATCAAGCACCACGGGATCAAGCACTTCCCATGTACGAATTTGCTGTTCTATCATATTAAACCGTGCAATTGCATTTGGCATGCTAAACCGCACTTCGTCGTGCAGGTTGTTAAATCTTGTTTGTGCAGTTTGTGTCATCGCAAATTCTTCCTATTATTTTCATTCATTATAGCGCATGCACTTATTATATAAGCTTAATTAAGCAGGTTTTTAGTGCTTCAATTCAAATTGTCATTCAAGTTTTCTGTGGCACTTTCACTTTAAACCATGCGGCATATAGTGCAGGTAAAAACAGTACAGTGAGTATGGTAGCTATGGCTAAGCCACCCATAATCGCAACAGCCATTGGCCCAAAAAAAACACTCCGCGTCAGGGGTATCATTGCCAAAATGGCAGCCGCTGCTGTAAGCACTATTGGCCGGAAACGACGAATCGTTGACTCCACAACCGCTTGCCAGTCCGCCATGCCGGAAGCCTTATCCTGATCGATTTGATCCACTAAAATAACTGAGTTACGCATAATCATGCCAGATAATGCGATTGTCCCTAGCATTGCAACGAACCCAAAAGGCATATCAAATAGCAGCAATGCCAGTGTGACCCCAATTAAACCCAAAGGTGCCGTAAGTAACACTAAAAATACACGTGAAAAACTTTGTAACTGTAAAACCAATAAAGTTAAAACGGCTAATAAAAATAGTGGCGCGCCCTTTGCGACCGACGCACCACCTTTGGCTGATTCTTCAACGGCACCACCGGTTTCTACTGTAATGCCTAATGGTAAATTCGCTTTTATTTCAGCGAGTTTACTCTCAATCTGATTTGATACCACAGGCGCTTGCAATGAACCACGCAAATGTGCGCGTACGGTGAGTGAAGGTACTCGATTGCGATGCCAAATAACGCCTTCTTCAAATTCAGAACTAATGGTTGCAATTTGTGATAGCGGCACACTATGACCATTTTGGGTATTAATCATTAAGCTTGGAAAACGCGATAAATCAGTACGTTCAATTTTGGCGCCACGTACTACCAAGTCAATACGCTCTATACCTTCTCTAAACTCAGTCACATAAAGTTCACTCATTGCACCATTCAATATATTGGCAATATCCACAGAACTTATGCCCAATAAACGTGCTTTTGATTGATCTACATGTACTCTAATGACTTTACTGGGCTCTTCCCATCCCAATTGCACATTAGCTAAATTAGGATTTAGACGCATCACGTCAGCTATTTTGTTTGCCACTAGACGTATGCCAGCTATATCTTCTCCATCTACTCTAAACTGCACAGGAAAGCCAACTGGCGGACCATTTTCCAAACGCAATACGGATGCGCGCAAACTTGGGAATTGTTTCTCAAAAAGTGTTAACAAATCATTTCGCAGTGCTTCTCTAGCCGTTAAATTCTTAGTTAGTATCACTAGTTGTGAAAACCCACGATGTGGCATTTGCACATCCAGCGGTAAATAATAGCGTGGTGCACCAGTGCCAACATAAGCTACAAAATTATCGATACCTTGGTGTTTTTTGTTCCAATTATTCAGCCAGATTTCCAATTTCTTCACTTCTGTATTTGTGGCTTGATAAGATGCACCTTCAGTTAAACGCAAATCGACAACAATTTCTAAACGCGTAGAGTCAGGGAAAAATTGTTGTTGGACCTGACCGAAACTTAGGACAGACAGAACAAACAGGCCGAATGTGATAGCAATTACTGTTTTGCGATAACGCACACACGTTATGACTAATCGCCGAAAAGTATTATAAAAAGCCGTGTTGTAAATGTCGTGATGATGATTTTTATCATTTTCTGAAAGGTGAAGCGTTTTTTTAAGCCAAGTGACAAGCCTTGAACTTTGTGGCGCTTTATTATAGTTTGGTAATAAATGATAGCCCAAATAAGGCACACAAATAACTGCTGCGAACCATGAAATAATCAGTGCAATAGCACTCACTTGAAAGATAGAGCGCGTATATTCTCCTGTGCTAGAAGCCGCTGTTGCAATCGGCAAAAACCCTGCTACAGTCACTAGCGTACCTGTTAGCATAGGCATAGAAGTAGATGTATAAGCAAATGAGGCTGCCCTCATGCGACTCCAGCCTTGCTCCATTTTGGATGACATCATTTCAACAGCAATAATTGCATCGTCGACCAACAATCCTAATGCCAATATTAATGCGCCTAGGGATATCTTATGCAAGCCAATATCAAATATGTTCATGATTAAAAATGTGGCCGACAATACAATTGGAATAGTAATTGCAACAACAATACCTGAACGCAAACCTAATGATAACAAGCTTACTGACAACACAATGACAAGCGCTTCTACTAGCGATGTTACAAAGTCATTGACAGAATTAGCCACAATTTTCGGCTGCAATGTTACAGGCTTAAGGCTTAGTCCAACGGGCAATTGTTGTGCAATACGCACTATTTTTTTATCTAGTATTTTACCCAAAGCAATCACATCGCCACCATCGCTCATACTAATTCCCAGCAAAAGTGTGTCTATGCCATTAAAACGTGTGCTGTCTCGAGGCGGATCTTCGTAGCCACGATAAATATTGGATACATCACCCAACCTTAAATCTTGATTATTGACGCGAAAATGAATCTCCCTCAACGTATCCAAGTCATTAATGCGCCCTGTTACCTCAATTCGAATACGCTCTTGTGGCGATTCATACGTACCACCCTTAATGACTGCATTTTGAGATTGCAGAATGTTAATTAATTGGGGAGCACTTAAACCTAATGTTGAAAGTTTGGCATTGGATAATTCTACAAAAACTCGTTGTTTTTGTTCGCCAAAGAAATCAACTTTCGCAACATCCGGTGTTTTTAGTAAATCCGCGCGAATCAACTCCGCTTGTTTTTTAAGCGCATAATTATCAAAACCATCGCCAGTAAGTGCATACATACTTCCGTACACATCACTAAATTCATCATTAAATGTCAGGCTTTCAATATTTTGCGGTAGCGTATGGCGAATATCAGAAACTTTTTTACGTACTTGATACCAAATTTGAGGGATTTCTTTCGAAAATGTATCGTCCTTAATTACCACAAATATTAGTGATTCACCTGCGCGTGAGTAGCTACTTGTGTAGTCCAAGTGTGGGGTTTCTTGGAGTTTTTTTTCAAGTTTATCAGTAATTTGCTTTTCAATTTCTAAAGCACTCGCTCCCGGCCAACTTGTCCTTACCAACATTACTTTGAAAGTAAATGGTGGGTCTTCTGATTGTCCTAAACTGGTATAAGAAAATAGACCTGCTATCGTCAAAACCATCATAAAATACAATACGATAGTCTGGTGATTTAGCGCCCATACAGATAAATTAAAGCGCGATGCATCCGTCGATTCTGCTTCAATCTCAGCATTACTTTCATTTTGTGCTGATTCATGGCTAGTCACGGTAATGTCTCAGTTACCTGCTCAATGACTGGTTTTACTTTTTGACCAGAGATAAGCGTATGAACTCCAGCAATCGCTACCATTTCGCCTGCTTTCAACCCACGACTAATCAGCACACCTTGCTCCGTGAATTGACCCGCCTGAACCTCCCGAGAATAAGCTACACCTGTTTTATCAATCACCCACACCATTTTTTTACCATTGATTTGCGTTAATGCGGATGTAGGTATTGTAAATAAAGCCTGAGTTTTTGATTGCACATCTTTTGCAAAACGCACTCCAGCCGTCATGCCTAATTTAACAGCTGCATCAGCATTGACAATGGTTACACGTATATCGAATGCGCGGGTAGCAGAATTAGCTGCGGGTGCGATTTCGCGTACTTTACCTTGATAAATTTTCTCACGGTCTGCCCAAAGTCTAATACTAACAACGCTGCCCACTTTAAACTCTTCCATGCGAGATTCCGGAACCGCCACAAGTACTTCTATTTGGTTGGTATCTACAATTTGTACAATCATGGCGCCAGCCTTAACTACTTCACCAGGTTCAGCTGAAATTTGTGTAACAACCCCCTCTCTATCAGCCAGCAGCGACGTGTAAAGTGACTGATTACTCAATATTGCTGCTCGTGCTTTTGCTTGGCTCACTTTTGCTGCGGATGTTTTAAGCTCTGCTTCTCTTAAATCTAGCGCTGAAGCGGATATGAATTTTTTTTCATACAATATTTGTTGGCGCTTGACTTCAGCATTGGCCAATGAATAATTGGCTTCTGCAACAAGCACATCTGCAGACGCAGATGCACTATTTAACTTCGCGTCACTTGAATCCAGGCGTGCAATCACTTGACCTTTTTTAACCATTGATCCCACGTCTACTTTACGTTCAATAATTTTTCCATCTACTCTAAACCCCTGATTAGACTCAAATCGCGACTTTACCTCACCCACCAGCACCATCCCTTGCTGACTATCGGTTTTACCCACAATCATCACTAATGCTGGCCGGGGTGGAAGTATGGGTTCAGGCGTTTTTTGACATGCGGAGAGCATGACACTAAATGCAATGAAATAAATTTTTTTTATCATTTTTTATCTTTGCGTGATTTTCAGTTTTTATAGAAATGACTTGCTAATTCGCATTCAAGTTTCGCGCAACAAACCACGCATTAAAGTAAATTGCATCAACTGCAAGCGTTGTTCAATCTCTCTCCAATTAATCCAAAGGTCGTTTGCCATGCTAATTTGTAGCGAGCACACGCCATGCATACCAGCCCATATTGTTTGTGCAATCAGCTCTGAGTCTGTTAGATCATGTCTAAACTTTCCTGCTTTAAACACATCATTGACAACCGTTTTCAATTGAAAGTAAGCATCTTGTTCAGCATTGTTTTGTATCATGCACGATGTCAAAGGATCGCAAGGAGGATGTTCAGTCATAAACATCATACGGTAGTGATTGGGGTGGTTTAAGGCAAATTTTGCATAACCTTGCCCAAAAGCGAGCATTCGTGCAATGGGGTCGGGAAGTTGCAGAATACTTTTTAAACTGTTAGCAAGCGCTAAAAAGTCAGTGTCGCAAATAGCGCGTATCAGCGCTTCTTTATCCGCAAAGTGTAGATAAATACTGGTTGCTGAGTAGTTAATACGCTTGGCTATTTCACGCATAGTCACTGCTTCTACGCCACGCGTCACAAACAACTCTCGCGCCGCATCAATAATTAATGTACGTAATTGTTCGCGCTCTTTTTCTGTTTTTGGCTTTGGTGGCATTTTCTAATTTGCTTTGCTATCTTTTAGAATGGTTGCTGATATTCTAAGTAATAATTCTCTTGAGGGCATGGTCCTGCTTCCAAACGTTAGGAGTCGATTTTTCCATCCTGGTGTTACGTTTAACTTACCTTGCATCATTGCTTGATAACCTTGGAGTGCCACGGTGCCAGCATCCATCAGCTTACCTTTAGCATTTGCAGCATTTTGCATGTTTGCACGCGCAACAAAACCCGTTTCAGTAACGCCAGGGCTTAATAACGTTGCAGTTACGCCTGTACCCCGTAACTCATAATTAAGCGCTTCAGTAAATTGCATCACATAAGCTTTGCTTGCTGCATACACACTAAAATTTGGTATTGGCTGAAAGGCAGCAATAGAACCCACATTAAGTATTCGGCCTGATTGGCGCTTTTTCATTCCATCTAAAAATAGCGCTGTAAGGTCTGTCAAGGCAACCACATTAAGTTGTAGCATATTTTGATATGTATCTATTTTCCAAGTTTCAAACTTACCGAAATCACCATATCCTGCATTATTTACTAAACAGTTCACCGTTAACTTTTGGTCTACACAGTTTTGATACAATACTTTAGCTTGATTGGGAATTGATAAATCTAAAGCTAGCGTCACTACCTTGATTTTAAAATGCGACTCAAGTTTAATTTTTATTTCCTGCAATACATCGTCACGTCTTGCAACCAAAATTAGATTGTGGCCTTTTTCTGCCATAATGCTTGCTAGTTCTAACCCAATACCGCTTGATGCACCTGTAATTAATGCAAATTCCAAGATTTACACTCCAAATATTATGCTGGTTTAAAGACCATGAAGTAAAGATTTGCTAAAGGAATTAACGTAGCAAGCAAACCAAATAAATTCCAAGTAGTGCATAATTTCCAATAACTTGCTGGGATTTCTCCACTAACCGCAAACGCCTTAGCCATTTTGGCTTGTTTTATCTGTATGGGAATAAGTACTGCAGCCCAAATCACACCAGAAACTAAAAATATCGCCATGCCATGCCCTAGCCATTTTGTAGCGTAACTCATATCATGAAAATGCACATTGACCATACCTGCGACCAGTAGAATCAATACACCGCCACCAGTAAATATAAAATCCGTTAATGTCACTTGGCGCTGCGCATAAGCAATAATTTGTGGATTTTTAGTCAGGTCTGCCATATTTTTCCACCAGCCCGTGACAATAATATTGCCCAAAAACAATACGACGCCAAGGATATGAACCACTTTAAGCCATAAATAGGTATTTTCCATGTTTAGACTCTATTCAACCCTATCCCACACTTGGGTGCGGCCAAACAAACTCAATCCCACAAACCCCCTGACTTCCATCTTTTTACCTGCTTCTTTTAAACTTAGCCTAACACGGTACGTGTTACCAAAAAATGGGTCTAAGATTTTCTCACTTTCATAGGTATCCCCTTTAGCTTTCACATTTTGTAACATCGTCATTCCAATTATCCTTTGGCCCTTTCGATCATCTTTGCAAGTGGTGCAATATTTCCCTTCTTTATCTGTTTCTAAGCCTTTTTCTATGATGCCAGCGTATACGCCATTGTCCTCTTGCACATTAACATAACCCGTAGGCTTACCCTAGTCATCATGCGTTTTCCATAGTCCACTTTGGGTCCATGCTGGCGTGAGAAAAGCAAGCATTATTAATGGCTTTAAATATTTTTTGTTTAAGACACCCAAGACCATGCTCCTTTTTAACAAATTAAATAAAAATCTGCATTGATAAATTAACATTGTTAACATAACATTGTTAATTTAACAGCGTTAACAATGAGATGTCAAGTAGTATTAGATCTTTGTTTGAATCTTTTTACTTCAGGCTGTAAGTTTCTAATTTGTTCCAAAGTGAGCGCTCACTAATTTCGAGCAACTTTGCCGCTTTTGATTTGTTACCTTGAGTGGCTTCTAGCGCGGCGCTAATCATCTCTTTTTCGATTTGTGCAGTGACTTTTGGGATAGAAAGCGATGCTCTGAGGCCCATTATTGGAAAGGCTTCCAGGCCTGCTTTTGTAAAGGATAAATGGCTTGTTTGCATAATTTTTTGTTGAATATCGGCGGGCAAATGTTTGGATAACACGGTTTGCTTGCCCGATAAGATCGTTGCACGTTCGATGACATTTTCTAACTCACGTACATTGCCAGGCCAATCATGGGCTTGCAATTGCGAGATAGCTTCGTCGCTCACGCGCTCTTTACTGTTGGCAAGAAATCTTGCTAAAAAATATTGCGCAAGCAAGCAAATATCTTGGCCTCTTTCGCGCAAGGGTGGAACGCTTAACTGAAACACGTTTAAGCGATAATACAAATCTTCACGCAACTTACCTGTTTTTACCGCTTGTAATGGGTCCCGATTAGTCGCGGCCAGCAGGCGAATATCCAACTGAATTTGCTTATTGCCACCCAGCTTTTCAATCACGCCTTCTTGCAATGCGCGCAAGAGTTTGGATTGCAATTGAATCGGCATTTCGGTGATTTCATCCAAAAATAAAGTCCCTCCATCCGCCAGCTCAAACTTGCCAACGCGCTCTTTGACCGCTCCTGTGAATGCGCCTTTTTCGTGCCCAAATAACTCAGACTCCAACATTTCTGCAGGAATTGCCGCGCAATTGACCGCCACAAATAAGCCATTTTTTTGTGCTGAAGCTTGATGAATCGCCTTGGCGACTAGCTCTTTTCCAGTGCCTGTTTCGCCAGTAATTAACACGGTGGCTTTTTCGGGTGCCACTTGAGCAATTAATTGCTTTAAAGCCAACATGGGGGGACTTTCGCCGATTAAGCCAGCCTGAATTACGTCCTTATCTTCAGCAAGATTGGTGGACTTTAAATAGGTGTTTTCAAGCGTGAGACGCTTCACCGATAACGCTTTCGCAATGGCTATTTCTAATGTTTCTAAATCAAATGGGCGCAAAATATAATCAGCCGCGCCCGCTTTCATGGCTTCTACTGCGGTTTTAATTTCACCCATTGCTGTTACCATCACAAAGGGTAAAGCCTCATTTTCTAGGCGAATACCCTTGAGTAATTCCAACCCATTCATGATGGGCATGTGCAAATCGCTCAACACCAAATCAATGGTTTGATTTTTGACAATGTCGAGTGCTTCTTTGCCATTCCTCGCCAGTACTGGCTTGTAGCCTGCCTGCTTCAAGCTAATTTCGAGCAAACGCAACATGTGCGGCTCGTCATCGACCGCTAAAATAATCTTTTGTTTATCCATGTATGATTTGTATCATAAATCTAATTACGCCCCTGTTATACCACTAATTTAGGCAAGTTTATTCTAAACTGTGCACCGCCATACGGACTAGGTTGATAGTAAATTTTACCGCCATGCGCTTCGACTATCTGCTTCACTACCGCCAAACCTAAACCAACGCCACCAGCGCGTTGGGTAAAAAATGGCTCGAATATTTGCGATTGGTTTTCAGTCACAATTCCCGGCCCGTTGTCCATCACGTCCAACATAATTTGGTCTGCATTCTCAGATAAATGTATTTCAATTTTGCCCTTATCTGGCAAAATTTGTATCGCGTTCATCAGTAAGTTCATTAACACTTGTGTCATCTGGTCAGTATCTGCAAGGACTTGTATTTTGGCATTTTGTGCAAACATCATTTGAATATTCTTTAGTTGCGCTTGGCTTTTTAATAGCGCCATGACATTACTCACAATATCAACCAAATTTACATTCACCAGCACTGGCAAGCGTGGGCGCGCAGCATCAATCAAACTCGAAACCAGTTTATTTAAGCGTTCGGTTTCTGAGATTATAAACCCCAGCACTTCTTTCCCTTCTGGGCTAAGTTTTGGCTCACGCATCAGCAAATCAGCCGATGAGCGCAATATACCGAGCGGCGTGCGCACCTCATGACTCATGGCGGCAGACATTTCGCCCACCACTGCAAGTTTAGCCGCACGCGTTAAATCCGCTTGTGTGTTTTTTAAATCTTGCATCATTTTTTCAAATGCAAAACTTAACTCCTGCACTTCTGGTGGTCCCGCTTTAGGTGCTTCCACAATTCTATTTTGAGCAAAACCACTCACATAATTAGTGAGTTTTGCGAGTGGATCAGTGATTGCTTGCGCAATTGGTCTCACCAAAATGGCGGCAAAAAACAATGTAGTCAATAATAGGGCTAAGAACACATAACCCAAACGATGCACTGGTGCCACCGCCACAGAATGCAGCTTCTCAATGCTGACTTGCCAACCTTGCAAATTTAATCGACTGCTCAAGTTTTTACTGACATGCATTTCATGATCTGCTTGAATTTTTTGCCAATTCGCTGTTGATGCAACTACTTGATTTTGATTATCAATTAAGGCGGCGGCGGCTGGTTTTTGGACTGCATTTTTAAGCAAATTTTGAATGATTTGCCAATTAAACTCTGCCACCAATGTGCCGATTTTTTGATTTGTATTCACATCGATAATGTCTTGTGAAATTGACAGTTTGTTTTGCTCGATTTTACTAACAGATAAAAATTTATTGGCAATATCAACCTTAAACCAAAATGGCGCAGGTTTTAACTGCTTGCTAATTTGCGCAGCATGGCTTGCTGCAATGACAATTCCACTTGTGTTAACCACGTAAATTGATTGATACATTTCCCCATAACTTAGTTGAACTTCTTGTAAAAAAGTGGACACTCGCTTGTCGATATCACCAATTTGAATATCTTGCATGACGGCCAGTTGGCTCCACGAGTGAACATTTTGTGCTCGCTCAAAAAGTACTCGCTCAATATCGTTTGCAACCGTGCCACTTAAGGTTTGCATATCATGCTTAATTTCTGTTTTTAAAGCATTTCTAGCTTGATAAAAACTTAAAAAACTGACAATCATTGCAGGCAATAGCCCTGCTAGCAAAAACGCTAACAACAACAATTGACGAATAGATAAATGCTTAAGCAAGCTGATTGATAGGAGATATGAGACAATATCTCTCTATTGAAAATGCTAGGAATTTACTGACGGCGGAGCGCAATATGCATAAAATTTTTGCTTTCATGATGAGTAGTCTAGCCTTGAGTGCGGCGCTATGCAAGCCTGCACTCGCTGAAGAAACTACAAGCATGAATGACAACTTCAATTTAGGTGGCTATTCTAGCGCTGGCACTATTCTGCATCGAAATCAAGAAACAGAAGCGGCCGTGAATGAGATTAGCTTAATCCTCACTTGGCAAAATGATAGTCGCTTAAGTTTTTTTGGTGAACTAGAACTGGAACGCCCACTAGCTTTGAACGACGATCAAAAGTTTAGTCGCAAAGAAGGACATTTTGATTTAGAGCGTTTATATTTTGACTACAATTTATCTGAAAAAGTGAATTTTCGAGGAGGTCGATTTTTAACCCCGAATAGCCGCTGGAACTTGCTTCATGCCTCGCCGTTGGTCTGGACTAGCACACGCCCAATGGCGACATCACGATTATTTCCAACCGGCACTAATGGTGCCATGTTGTTTGGGGCATTGCCATTTTTAAATGGTGCGTTTGAATACAAACTATTTGGTGAACTCGTAGAAGACCAAGAAAAAGATGACAATTTTGAGCTACAGTTCGAACATGTAAAAGGTGCTCGATTTAGCTATAAGAATCAATCAGATATTGGTGTATCCATTTTATCTTTTCGTGAAAAGGGTCTAAATTCAGCCAGTTATCATATGTTGGGCTTAGATTTTGTAACATATCTAAATGAGGTTGAAATCAGTGGTGAAGCTTTTCAACGATTTAATATCAACAACAAAGATGGCGGTAGTGGCGCTTATTTACAAACTGCAGTGCCGCTTAATGTTGTTGGCTTAAATAACTGGTTTTGGTTAACACGATTAGAGACGTTGCAACGCCCCAATGAAAGCTCGGCCGAGCGCTGGCTTATTGGCACCACTTGGCGAGTTAAACCGACACAATTATTGAAGCTTGAGTTTACCGGCGGTAGTGGCAATCAACCAGAATCACCCCGTGGCTTTTTAGCTTCGTTTGCCTTTCTTTTCTGATGCATAAACTTTTTATTTTCACTGTGGCTCTTTGCATCATGCAAATGACGAACTCTGCTTTGGCAGAGGAAAATAAAGCCATTATCGCAATCGTGGTAGCTAGTAATCAAACCGCAGATGAGCTTAAATTAGCCCCTAATCAACTAAACCTCATCTATTGGCGTAAACAACTCTACTGGCCAAAAGGTCTACGTATCAAGCCTGTTAATTTAAGTGCCGAGCATCCATTAAGGATACAATTTTCGGAAATTGTACTTGGCAGTGTACCTAAAACACAGATTGATTATTGGAACGGCCAATATTTTAACGGCGTGCTGCCACCTTATTCTGTTAATTCTGAAGAAGCCGTTTTACGCTACGTAACGCAAACTAAAGGTGCTGTTGGGTATTTAGATGCCTGCAATACAGATGCGCGTGTAAAAGCTATTCTTTGGGTCATTCAAAATAAAATTGTTACACATGCCCCAGAGAATATTGAATGCAAATAAATTTAATGCATTGTAAATGTTAAGTTTTTTTGCAACATTTCCTCTTTCGCTGCGCACATTTTCGCATCAATTTCAAATGCTACTAATAGCGTGCAAAACAAGTCGTCATGGCTTAATGCGTAGTCTTTATATGGCATCAGTTGTTCTTTTTTATAATCAAAATGTTTACCCATCCACACAATCGCTGGCACGTGCGTTTGCTCTTTTGGTGCAATCATATAGGGCGCGGCATGTAAGTAAAAACCATGCTCACCTAATGACTCACCATGATCACTCACATACAACATGGCTGTTCCATAACTATCATCATATTTCTGCAAAAACTCAATCACTTTAGATAAGAAATAATCGGTATATAAAATAGCATTATCATAGCTATTATCAATTTCATCTTGGCTGCAATCTCTTAATTCACCAGTCATGCACATGGGCTTAAATCGTTCAAATTCTTTGGGGTACCGTCTATAATATTCAGGTCCGTGATTGCCCATTTGGTGTAGAACAATTAAAATATCTTCACCCTTTTGGGCTTCAATGTATGTATCCAAACCGTTTAACATGCCTATATCTCTGCATTCACCTTCACATGCGGGATTAAGTGTAGGGCTCTTAAAATCTTGATATTGAACGCGTGTTGCAACACCCTTTGAATCAGAATTATTGTCTCGCCACAAAACTTGAACACCATGATCGGTCAATACATCTAGCGCATTTTGTTGATTCAAAGCTTTTTCTTTATCATATTTCGCGCGTGACAACGAAGAAAACATACAAGGTACAGATACGCTTGTTGATGTACCGCAAGAACTGACTTTGCTTAAGCTCACGACATTTTGCTTTACCAACAACGGATTGGTTTGTCTATGATAACCATTCAGGGAAAAGTGGTCTGCACGAGCAGTTTCGCCAACAACTAATATTATTAGTTCGGATTTTGAAGCTGGGCCAATTTTTTCAGCATCTTTCGCAATGATTTTTAGTGGCACCATCGTTGTAATACTTAATTGCTGAATGATGTATTTAACAATTGAATAAGTTGAGTAAGTTGGATTTGCATAAAAACGTGTTATTTTGTGTTCGCGTATAAAAGAAGAATAGCCCGCACTAAATGGCGCTACCAAGACAAAAAGTGATAAAAATAGTATCGCCATCAAACGGAATCTAGATTTAAATTCCGCGCGAGCATTTGTCACTGATGGGCAGTATTTAATGACTAGCCAAGCTGGAATAATGCCAAATAATATCGTTTTCATCAGCAGACTCACACTCAGCAAACCGGCAATTTCTTGCGAATTAGTTTGCATAATGTTGTCTATCATGACCACGTCGATAATGATTCCAAACTGATCCATATGATAAGCCGCTTGTGAAGCCAGCACCAAAAATAGCGCTAAAATCCAGCGTGTAGTTCTACCATGGCAGATTAACAAAAAGAAAAGGGCGGTTAATGCTGTGAAAAAAGCAGCTAATGATAATAGAAAAGGTAAATTTCTTAATGTAAACGGATATATTTCCAGTATTCTGCTAAAAAGCGACAAATTACCAGTGAGCATAATAAAGCCCGTCACCAGTAAAATGGCGTAGGTTTGCGAGCTTAATTGAATAGTGCGAATAAAATTAGGTAAAGCGTTACGTAGTGACTTCATGTGGATTATTTCTCAATTATTGTTTTAGTAAACAGTGCTGTTTGTGGAAATGTGAGTGTTTGGAAAAACTGGCAAACTAAGCACACCGCCCACACCACCCAAGCCGACCAAAGGTTGTGTGATAAAAAATGTTCGCCGCGTATCATTTGCGCCCAACCCATACTAAAGCCCAGCACTAAAGCGAGTGCTAACATCATCATTGCAAAATTCGGCTTATATTCACGAAATGCGAAAAAATATGACATCAGTGCAAATCCTCCGCTGGCATGCCCGCCAGGAAAACAATGTCCTGCTTGAGCGCCTTGAGGAAGCTGTTCAAAAAGTCCAAGAAAAGGCAAATTGCCGCCGTATGTCATTAAGTCGCTGGGGCAACCGTGAATACTGAAACTTTTTAGTATTGAAACCGCACTGGTGGATAGCAGCATTGCAACAAACGTCCAAAGCAACGACTTTTGGTATGGTGTAATATATGCTCTGAGAGGCGCTATTCTATTGCCTGCTAGGCCAAGCAATAAGGTGCATATTGCAATCAATATCATGCAATTTTTTAAGCCTGCATGCATGAAGTTTTCTAGAAAAAAATGATGTTTCAGCAAGAAGCTTTGAGTTGCGGCATTATAGTAAGGCGCAATCAACTGTTGGTCTATGCCAGTTTTTGGATATACAAACAGCATCAATACAGCAAATGCCAATAAACCCCACATGTTTTTCTGATAAAAAATATAGCGCATGCTTATGACTTAACTTTACTGGCATTGGCATGTTTAAAATTTGTTAAATCACGCAAGATTTGGTTGAGTTGTAGCATTTTTGACAGATTGATAGTTTTAATTGCATATTTAGCTTGCAATTACGATGCCAAAATATTGATAGACACAGTATTGAAGTTAGCGCTATGTTTCTTATGGTTTTATTGCGCGCGTTAATATGTTGTTGATGATTTAATCTATAAAAAAGCATGCAAAATTTGCATAAACTTAATGTTAACCCTGCAAATTTTGCAGGGATTAGTCGGCGGCCTTTAAATAACTTATTGTATTTGTTCAACTATTTATATGGCACGTTGATTGCATGAAATAAATTAGTAAAACTATTTGGATTAAACTTATGCTTGATTACATTACTCAACATCATTCAATTTACAGGGCAGAAGCGGCTTACCATCTGAGAGAATTTGTGAAAACCAAGCGTTATCAATTAAGTGAAATTACTGCGACTACCGTCAATGTTGGAGATTCTGCTCGTGCGGAAGTTGAGTCGTTTATTCATGCCGTATTTAAATCTGCTTACGATGCCAAAGTCACACTCTTTATGCCACATTTAGTGGCACTACGTGATAGCAATGGCGTGCTGATGGCTGCTTTTGGGTTACGTCCTGCATCAGTAGAGCCTTTATTTTTAGAGCAGTATTTAGATGAGCCCATAGAGACTTTACTTTCTGAACACTTATGGTAAGACAGTGACTCGGGAACAAATCACTAAAATAGGTAATTTGGCTGTCGCAAACCCACGCAATGCAGGTGTTCTGATTGCGCATGTTATTCAATATACTTTGAATATGGGTATTGAATGGTGTGTGGCCACATCACATCATAGTTTACAAAATGCCGTCATTAAAGGTGGGCGTGATGTCTATCCACTTTTCCCCGCAGATAAAGCCAGATTGCCAGTTGAAGAGCAGGTCAAATGGGGTAGTTATTATAAGCATATGCCGCAAGTGGTGGCTATTCGTGGTATTGCGAAATAATTATTAAAGGGCTTTTTAATGTTGATTGAAGCACTCGCGAAACATGCATTTGAGAGGCCTACGGATATTGCTTTACAGGGCAGTGATGGCAATAAAGAAAGTGCTACAAATTACCAACAATTACATGAAGTCGTCAGCCATTTACAACAGCAGTTCTACTTAGAGAAACACTCTGGCGCATTAGCACTTGCACTAGATAATCATCCCGCGTGGGTAATCATTGATCTAGCAGCTATGGCATGTGAATTACCCCTAGTGCCATTGCCGCTATTTTTTTCTGATTTGCAAATATTGCATGCCGTTACCGATGCTGGTGCAACTTCGCTTGTGACTGACAATTCGCAGCGTTTTGCAGCTATTTTGGGGGACTTGATTACCGCGCAAATCAAATTCACTATTGCTAATAAATCGCTCACGCAATTCAGTCTCGCAGTTAAAGCTAAACTACTACCAGATAATACCGCCAAAATCACATACACATCAGGCACGACGGGCCAACCTAAAGGCGTTTGCTTGAGTAATACTGCAATGTTAAAAGTAGCTAATTCAATTAAGATTGCCACAAACTTAAGTAGGCCAGACCATCATTTATGTGTACTGCCACTTTCTACCTTGCTAGAAAATGTTGCCGGCGTTTATGTCGCATTACTTGCTGGCGCTACCGTACACTTGTTACCGGGTGAGAAAGTCGGCTTAAATGGCAGTAATCTAGATGTAAAAAAACTGCATGATGCATTTTCGCAAACTAAAGCGAGCACCGCCATTTTTATACCTCAGCTACTCAGTGCGTTGGTATGTGCACGCGAGGCAGGTGCCGCAACCTTGCCGCATTTGCGCTTTTTAGCGGTTGGTGGCGCGCATGTTTCACCGCAATTACTGCAACGTGCTCATTCAATGAAAATCCCGGTGTTTGAAGGCTACGGATTGTCTGAAAGCGCTTCTGTTGTAGCACTCAATACACCACAAGCCAATAAAATTGGTAGTGTTGGCAAACCTTTAGCACACGTTAATATTTCATTTTCAGCAGAAAATGAAATATTAGTAAAAGGCGCTAACCTACTTGGCTATACCAATGCCAATATCCCAGAAGAAGTTAGCGACATTATTCAAACTGGAGACGTTGGCTATTTAGATAAAGATGGTTTTTTATTTATTAATGGTCGCAAAAAAAATATTTTTATTACCTCATTTGGACGCAATGTTTCTCCAGAATGGGTGGAGCGCGAATTAACGAATAGTAAGCATATACAGCAGGCTTGCTTGTTTGGTGAAGCAAAGCCATGGAATACCGCTTTAATTGTAGCCAGACAAGGTGCAACTTTGTTGCAAATTGAAGACGACATTCAATCTATTAACCATGCATTGCCAGATTATGCGCGTATCACCCAATGGCTGCTTGCAGATGCCCCATTTTGCACAAAAAATCTTCAACTGACTGCCAACGGTCGCCTCAAACGCGATGTGATATGGCAAACTTATCAAGAAAAAATTAACGTTTTATATGAAGGAAATGCCTAATGAATTTTTATCAAACCTTACTCCAAGCAACCGAAAAAGAACGAAATGAATTATTGAGCCTGCCATTAATTACGCAAGGTGCCAATGGCCAAATCTCACTACGCACATATGTCGCATTTCTTACACAGGCTTATCATCACGTAAAACACACTACGCCGTTGCTTATGGCTTGCGGTGGACGTTTGCCAGGACACTATGAATGGTTACGTACCGCAATTGGTGAATATATCGAAGAGGAAATGGGGCATCAAGAATGGGTGCTGAACGACATCGCGGAATGTGGGGGTGATAAAGAAGCTGTGCGCGCTAGCAAAACGGCGATGAATCAGGCAAGTATCGCAACCGAAGTCATGGTGTCTTATGCTTACGACATGATTCATCGTGTCAATCCCATCGGTTTTTTTGGCATGGTGTTAGTGCTAGAAGGCACAAGTACGGCAGTTGCCACACAAGCAGGCGAAACTATGATGACAAGCCTAAAATTGCCAAAGAAAGCCTTTAGTTATTTGTTATCTCATGGCTCATTAGACATCAGTCACGTGTCGTTTTATGAAAGTTTGGTAAATCAAATAACTGATGTAGACGATCAATCAATGCTGATTCATAGCGCCAAAGTTTTTTATAAATTATATGGCGATATTTTCCGTACAATTGAAGCTGAATTTATGCAAAACCAATAAGGAAAATCACCATGCAACTAAAGAATAAAAGGGTTTTATTGACAGGTGCTACAGGTGGTATCGGTCAACCCATTGCTAAGCTACTTGCGCAAAAAGGAGCAATCTTGGCGTTAGTGGGACGTGATTCAATTAAATTAAATGTATTAAAAGATGAGATTGAAAGTGCAGGTGGAAAAGCATTTTGTGTAACGGCCGATTTTAATATTGCTGGCAGCACCGAACGCCTTGCCAACGAAGTCAAACTACTGTTAGGCGATATTGACATCCTCATTAACAGCGCGGGGGTGCTTGATTTTATTGCGCTAGAAGATCAATCAGACACCCGCATCGCCGAGTTGATTCATACCAATGCGACAGCGCCAATTCAACTTACACGTGCTTTGATTGGTAATTTTCAAGCTAAAAACCAAGGTCATTTTGTCTTTATCGGCTCAATATTTGGCTCTCTTGGATTTCCTCACTTTGCTACGTATTGCGCCAGCAAATTTGCGATACATGGCTTTTCACAGGCCTTACGTCGTGAGCTGGTAAACACAAAAATTGGCGTAACTTATATTGCTCCGCGTGGCATTAGCACAGCGATGAATGATGCCAATATTGTTGAGATGTCTGCAAAAGCTGGCAATAAAATGGACGACCCTGAAACAGTCGCGAGGATAGTAGTAAAAGCCTTGGAATCAAAGAAACAGGAGGTATTTATTGGCCAACCACAATCATTTTTTGCGTGGTTAAACGGCATGTCACCAAAATTTGTCAATATGGGCTTAAAAAAACAAACGGCGCTTGCCGCGCCATTTTTATCAAAAAAATTAGGTTCTAGCCTTTAGTTCTATAAGTATAAAACTACCGGGAATACGGTCACTGCCAGCACCAATATAATCCATTCCATTCCCCAACGCTCCAATGCCCCGGTAAAGTGAAAAAACAACGCAATAATGGCGGTTAAGTAATAAACAATATAAAGAATTAAAGCCATGACTCACCTACTTTTCTTATACTTGTGATTGATAAATATTATTATAGCAAAAATCACAAGTAATACTGATGCTTAATCATCATTTTTTACAATGTTAATTTCTAATTATAAAAATTATAAGCACTTGCTTTTACTATCGAATTAGCGTAATTTTCGTCTATTGCTAGGGGTCTATTCGTATTGAGATATTTTATGAATAGTGAGAAACACCCTTTGAACCTGACGCGGGTTATGCCGCCGTAGGAAAGCATGCAATGTGTTGCTATTAATAAAATAGCCTATGCATTTGTTGCTTTTCTATGCTGAATTAATAAATAGGAAAGCACCATGAACGCCACCGACAAAAATCTACAAAAAAATTTCGCTAAATTTATAAGCGAGACT
Source organism: Methylotenera sp. (assembly GCA_030693535.1). Next base: position 18,330 of record JAUYAL010000064.1, on the reverse strand, counting down.
GCTGAAATTGACCCAGCAACTAAACTGCCATTCGCTAATTCACGTAAAGTCTATGTACAAGGCTCTCGCCCTGACATTCAAGTGCCGTTTCGTGAAATTTCATTAAGTGATACACCTTCACAATTCGGCGCGGAAAAAAATCCACCCGTCGTTGTTTACGATACTTCAGGCCCATACACAGACCCAAAGGTTAATATCGACATCCGTAACGGCTTGCCAGCATTGCGCGCAGATTGGATTATGGAGCGTGGCGATGTAGAACAATTAGATGGCCCTAGTTCGGAGTTTGGTCATCAACGCCTTGTTGACCCAGAATTGGCTGAAATGCGTTTTAACTTAAACCGCAAACCATTGCGTGCAAGAGCAGGTCAAAACGTCAGCCAAATGCACTACGCACGTAAAGGCATTATCACTCCTGAAATGGAATATATCGCCATTCGCGAAAATCAACGTCGCGACAATATGAGCGCATTGCTACAAACACAGCATGAAGGTCAAAATTTTGGTGCAAACATCCCCAAAGTGATTACGCCAGAGTTTGTTCGTTCTGAGGTTGCGCTTGGTCGAGCGATTATCCCGCTAAACATCAACCACCCAGAAATAGAGCCGATGATTATCGGCCGTAACTTCTTAGTAAAGATTAATGCCAACATCGGCAACTCTGCGCTAGGCTCTTCAATTTCAGAAGAAGTTGAGAAAATGGTGTGGGGCACCCGTTGGGGTGGAGATACTGTGATGGATTTATCTACAGGTAAAAACATCCACGAAACCCGCGAGTGGATTATCCGCAACAGCCCGGTGCCGATTGGTACGGTGCCAATTTACCAAGCGTTAGAAAAAGTAAACGGCAAGGCTGAAGATTTAACTTGGGAAATCTTCCGTGACACTCTAATTGAACAAGCAGAGCAGGGCGTGGATTACTTCACCATTCACGCAGGCATCCGCTTAGCACACGTGCCGCTTACGGCTAAACGTATGACAGGTATTGTGTCACGTGGTGGTTCTATTATGGCTAAATGGTGCTTAGCACATCATAAAGAATCATTTTTATACGAGCATTTTGAAGATATCTGTCAAATCATGAAGCAATACGATGTTGCCTTTAGTTTAGGTGATGGCTTACGCCCAGGCTCAATTTACGATGCCAATGATGAAGCGCAATTTGCTGAATTAAAAACACTAGGTGAGCTAACACAAATCGCTTGGAAGCATGACGTGCAATGCATGATTGAAGGCCCAGGTCACGTGCCTATGCACCTCATCAAAGAGAACATGGACTTACAACTTGAACATTGCGGCGAAGCTCCATTCTATACATTAGGCCCATTAACCACTGACATCGCCCCAGGTTATGACCATATTACCTCTGGTATCGGTGCGGCCATGATTGGTTGGTACGGTTGTGCGATGTTATGTTACGTGACACCTAAAGAACACTTAGGTTTGCCAGACAAGGAAGATGTTCGCGTAGGAATCATCACCTACAAAATCGCAGCCCATGCAGCAGACTTAGCCAAAGGCCACCCAGGTGCACAAATTCGTGACAACGCGCTATCAAAAGCACGTTTCGAATTTCGCTGGGATGATCAATTTAATCTTGGTTTAGATCCTGAAAAAGCCAAGGAATTCCACGATGAAACATTACCGCAAGAAGGCGCAAAACAAGCGCATTTCTGCTCAATGTGCGGCCCACACTTTTGCTCAATGAAAATTAGCCAGGATGTACGTGATTACGCAGATAAATTAGGAGTTAGTGGTGAAGAAGCGCTACAAAAAGGCATGCAGGAAAAAGCCATTGAGTTTGTGAAGAAAGGTTCTGAGGTTTATCAAAAAGTTTAAACAAAACCTTGATACCCAATAGAAAGCCAGGCTAATACTGGCTTTCTATTGGGTATGTCATTTTACTAAGCACAAACAGATGCACTAATCTTAGCGCGATGATTTGATATAAACCCTTTAGTCTCTTTAGATACCATCGCTTCAATATCGTAGTATGGTGCTGGATACCACACAGCCATCTCATCTATTAGTAAGCTAAGTGCTTTGTTACGATTTTGGCGTACATTCACTGTACTATTTTTTTCCACTTCTTTAGTGATAATCAATTTTGTTCTCCTCAGTATGATTATTTTGCATTTTTATATTCATTTTAAAAATGCTTTCCATAATGATTAATCAGCAAAGACTATGCCAATACATTAAAACGGAATTGACTTTTTTAACATATTGATTTAATTGGTATTTATAAAAATAGATGCCTAATTATGTGTTGAAAATTTAATATCTGTGTTGAGTTATCAGCAAATTTTTAGAAATAGAAAGTATGGCAAATCCATGGCTTCAGTAAGTGATTCAACTACAATTTTAAGTTGGATTTATCAATAGGGGCATGCGTGATTGTTTGTTAAAATAGTCTTATAAATATATGAATGCGGATTAACGTGACCACTATTAAACTCAATAAAAAATCTGATGAAACTCAAGTCAAAGTGAGCAAGCCGCCAGTGCGGCGCTCCAATGCTGTTGTGCGTGATCGTAGCATTGCACCGCCTAATGTAAATGCGCCACTTAGAGAAAAACCGCCCGCTGAAAGAAAAATCGAGAAACAAGAGTCTTTAAATCAAACGTCTGCTAAAGCCGGGCAACGCAACCACCGCTTTGATGGTAAACCGCGTGAAAATGCACCGTCGGATGATAGGCAAAACATGCACCCTGACTACCCAGCCAGATCCGCGGATGAAAGAGAACAGCAACCTCGCCAAGTAAGGCCGCAGGGTGTAGACACACGAACTACTCCACGCCCAGATAAAAATGAACCGCAATACCGTCAAGCACCACGCAGAGGCGGTAAAGTGCGCGATGGATATGATGCGGTAACCACGCCGCAATATGGAGCTGCAGCAAAAGCTGCCTATAAATCTACATCTATCAGCACAGATTTACCGCGCCTTTCTAAGGTAATGGCGGAGCGTGGTATTTGCTCACGTCGAGAGGCGGATGAATGGATTATGAACAGTTGGGTGATGGTGGATGGCGTCATTATTGATACGCTAGGTACGCGCATTAATCCAGATGCTGAAATTGTGATTAGTAGTTACGCACACGAAGTACAATCAGAATCAGTGACGATTATTTTGCACAAACCTGTGGGCTACGTGAGCGGTCAGGCGGAAGATGATTATCAACCTGCAATTGTACTCGTGCATCCTGATAACGAGTGGTTGGATGACCCTGAGTTAAATCAACATCACGAGCGTGAGTTTCAACGTAGATATTTAAAAGGCCTAGCACCAGCAGGCCGCTTGGATATTGACTCAACAGGAATGTTAGTGCTTACACAAGATGGTCGTGTAGCGCGCCATTTGATTGGTGAGGATTCCAGCGTTGAAAAAGAATATTTAGTTCGAGTTGAAGGCGAGTTAAGTGATGAAAATTTGAAACGTCTTAATTTTGGTTTAAGTTTAGATGGCGAAAAACTAAAACCCGCCAAAGTGAGTTGGCAAAATGAAGATCAATTACGCTTTGTATTGCGTGAAGGAAAAAAACGTCAAATTCGCCGCATGTGCGAAATGGTTGGCTTGCATGTAGTTGGTTTAAAACGTGTGCGTATTGGAAGTGTAAATTTAGGTAAATTACCAGTCGGTCAATGGCGCTATCTACGTAATGACGAACGTTTTTGAGTTATGCTATTCGTTAGACTTTTTTTGTCGTTTAATAGGGAGATTAATCGTGAGTTTGTTTGACAGCATTGCAGGTGCAGTACTTGGTAAGGTAATGGGTGGGCAGCAAGGTGGTATGGCGCAAGTTGCTATGGAAATGTTTAACCAAAACGGTGGCCTTGAAGGCGTCTTAAATAAATTTAAAGAAGGTGGTTTGGGTGATTTAGCTGCCTCATGGGTTGGCAAAGGCGAGAATATGTCAATTTCTGCTGACCAAATTTCTAGCGTATTAGGCAATGGTCAAATTGCAGAAATGGCTGCTAAATTTGGCATTTCACCTGAAATGTTAAGTAGCCAAATTGCTCAATACTTACCAGGTGTAGTAGATAAAATGACTCCTAATGGTGAAGTGACTATAGATTCAGGCAACTTGTTAAGTAGTGTGTTAGGCATGCTTAAATAAGCACTATAAACTCATGAAATAATCAAAAAGGGCGACAAATCGCCCTTTTTTATGAGCGTAATATTAACTTTCACTTTTAAACTAAACTGACCTAATATAAAACACAAACCTGTTAAAATGAAACTATGGATTTATTGACATTACTTAAAGCCGCCATTCTTGGCATAGTTGAAGGCGCTACAGAGTTTTTGCCCATTAGCAGCACCGGCCACCTCATACTAGCGGGCGATTTGCTCAACTTTATGAACTACGAAAAACGAGGTGTGTTTGATATTGCCATTCAATTGGGGGCGATTTTAGCGGTGGTGTGGGAATACCGTACGCGCTTTGTTAGTACTTTTTCTGGATTAGGTCGCGATGCGGTAGCTAACCGTTTAATCATTAACTTAGTCATCGCATTTTTGCCTCTTGCTATTCTTGGTTTGGCTTTCGGCGACAAAATCAAAGCGCACCTCTTTAAACCAATCCCCGTAGCAATGGCTTTTATTATTGGTGCTTTCATCATTTTATGGGCAGAAAAACGTAAGCATACCGTCACTATAGAAACGGTTGATGACATTCGTCCAATTGACGCTTTAAAACTGGGGCTAGCTCAAGCAGTCGCATTAATCCCTGGCATGTCGCGTTCGGGATCCACAATTATCGGCGGCTTGTTTTTTGGGCTATCGCGTAAAGCTGCCGCTGAATTTTCATTCTTTCTTGCAGTACCCACGTTAGGCATTGCTTCTATTTACACTATGTACAAAGACCGTGCTCTATTAAGCATGGATGACATAGGCGCATGGATAGTGGGCTTTATCTTTGCTTTTATTAGCGCCATGGTTGCGGTACGCGCTTTGATCCGTTATGTCAGTCATCATGATTTTACAATTTTTGCATGGTATCGAATTGTATTTGGCATTATTGTGTTGGTGACGGCTTATACTGGATTGGTTAATTGGACCGTACACTGAAGTGATTTTCTACAGCCTATTTGAAATTAGCAGTTTGATTGTTTTAAACAACCACTTAGTCTAGCATGCCTACTCCTGCAAGCAGTTTCAATGAGTTAGTCACCACACTAGAAAGCTTTGCTAAACCCGTTGCAGAAGAGCCATTAGCTTTTGGCAAGGCCATTGATAAGCTTGGGCCGGACGCCTACACATTCACTGCGACTTTAGCAGTTTTACCTTTTCTACAGCCCATTCCATTAGGATTTTTTGCACTTATCGGTAGTGCCGCTTTTATTGCATTGGGTTTGCAACTTTTTAAAGGCGAACAACATTTATCTTTGCCTCAAAAAATTCGTGATGTGACATTAAGCCAGCGTGTACGACAAGGGCTTGTCAGCACATGTTTAAAAATCATCGGTTTTTGTAGTCGCTTTACTAAACCTCGCTTAAGTTTTTTAGTCAGAGGTCAATTAGGTCAGAAAATTGGTGGTTTTATATTTATTGCAGTGGGCGTGCTAGTTGCTATTCCACTCGGTGGTGTAGTGCCTTTTAAAAACCTGTTTCCTAGCTTAGCTATTTTGTTTTATTGCACAGGTGAAATTGGGCAAGATGGCTTAATGGCGATTTTTTCGCTGATATGTTTGGTGCTTACTGTTATTCTTTATTACTTGCTGATTTATATCGTTTGGAAATTTGGTGCGGCAGCGATTAGCCATTTTTTCTGGAAATAGTACTAAAATTATTCTGATGTTAAAATTTTGTAATCTTTGAAATAAACTCTTGTAGTGAGAATCATCATGAAAAAATATCTTAAATTTGGTTTGTATGTTTTAGGTGGCTTAATTGGCCTGCTTTTATTATTGGTGGCTATTGTTGCGGCTACATTTAACCCAAACGATTACAAGCAAAAAGTAATTGATTTAGTACAACAAAAGAAAGAGCGTACGCTTAAACTGGATGGTGACATCAAGCTCGCTTTTTGGCCTAAAATTGGTGCCGATTTAGGAAAAATTTCACTTTCTGAGCATAAAAATAGTAAAGAATTTGCCTCAGTAAATAGTGTAAAAGTCTCACTCGCATTATTACCATTACTCAAAAAAGAGTTAGTGGTAGATACCGTTTATATTGACGGCGCACAGGCTAACATTGTTAAGTATAAAGATGGCACGACAAACTTTGACGATTTGATGAGTAAAGATGATAATGAATCTCAGGACATTAAATTTGATATTGATGGTGTTAATGTGACCGATTCAGCTGTTAGTTATAGCGATGAAGGCGTGGGAGCAAAATACAATATCTCTAAATTCAATCTAAAATCTGGCCACATTGCCTTGGCAGAGCCTGTAGATCTAGCCACAGATTTTACAATCACCTCAAATCAGCCTGAAGTTGCAGCCAATGCAATAATAAAGGGTAATTTCTTAGTCGATCCAGCAAATAAGCACTTTATAACCAAAGGCTTAGATGCTGCTATTAAAGGCGATTTACTTGGGGCTAAGAATGTTAATGTCGTGATTAGTGGCGATGTAGATGCAAAACCTGAATCACGCGAATTTTTAGTAGATAGCTTGAAATTAGTTGGCTCTGGTCAATTTAATGATGCAAAACTGAGCATAGAGTTAAGTGCACCTAAATTAAATGCACAAAAGGATGAAGTCACCAGTAAAAAAACTACCGTCACTTTAATCCAAGAAAAAGCAGGCGAAACCTTTAAAGCCAACTTAGCCTTAGCAGACATCAAAGGTTCACCTAAAGCATTAGAAAGTAGTGGCATTACCGGTGATATTTTAGCCATTCAAGGTAAACGTACGTTATCTGGCAAGTTTTCGTCGCCATTTAGCGGTAATTTAGAAACTTTAATTTTTGATCTGCCTAAACTTGTAGGCAACTTAGATATTAAAGACCCTAGCTTGCCGAATGGCGGCATGAAAGGTAACTTCAATTTATTAGCGCACACTGATATTAAGAACGAATTAGCCAACAGCAAATTTAGCTTTAATATCGACGATACCAAGCTTAATGGTGAAATTTCAGTGGTTAGCTTCAAAAAACCGAGTATTAAATTTAACTTGAATGCAGATAAACTTAACCTCAACAAGCTATTAGCTAAATCCAAGCCTGCAGAAAAATCTAGCGAGAAGCCTGCCGACTTAAGCGCCATGAAAACCTTATTGCTTGACGGAAAACTTAGCGTGGGCAGTATTCAATATGACAAATATCTAGTTTCCGGCCTTAATGTAGGGATTAAAGCGGATGGTGAAAAGCTGGCTTTGAGTGGCTTAGATGTTAAAGTAGATGACAGCCGAATTAAAGGCAACTTCAGTATTAGCCAATTTTCGAAGCCACTTTATACATTTGATTTAGATATTGATCAACTAGATGTAGATAAATATGCAACTGCTGGTAGTACAGATGCAAAGCCCAGTGCAAGCTCTAAAACCAGTGACAAGCCGTTTGACTTAAATGTACTTAAAACATTGAATGCGAATGGGAGCTTAAGAATCGGCAATCTTAAATATGGTAAAACTAAAGCTTCAAATATTCGCATTGACCTGAAAGCTGATGGCCAAAAATTAAGTCTTAATCCACTTGCAGCAAAAGTGGATGAGAGCCAAATTAATGCCAGCATTGGGATTTCTCGCTTTAATGATCCTGTTTATAGTTTTAATGTAAATATCGACAAGCTAGATGCAGATAGATACATTACTAAAGGTGCTGATAACAATAAAAGTAGTGGTGATACGCCCATAGATTTGGGTGCGCTAAAAAAGCTAAACGCTTCGGGCGAGGCGAAAATCGGCTGGCTTAAATTGGCAAATATTAAAACTGAAAATGTAAATTTAGGTTTAAAAGCAGAAGGGGGAGTGGCAACGCTGTCGCCATTTTCCGCAAACTTGTATCAAGGCAATATGAATGGCATGTTAAGTGTAGATGCGCGGGCTATGCCAAATATCATATTTAAACAAAATATGAAATCGGTCTCTATTGGGCCATTAATGGCCGATGCAATCAATAATGATATGTTAGAAGGTAAAGGTACCGTCAATATCGATGTGACCACCCAAGGTGGCAGCGTTGCTGCACTTAAAAAAGCGCTGGCAGGAAATGTATCACTCAGTCTAGCGGATGGCGCGCTTAAAGGCGTTGATATTGCGGGAAGTATTCGCGATTTAAAAAATAAGGTGAATGTTTTTAAAACGAAAGATAGTGTTGCGAATGACAGTAAAAAGAAAACAGATTTCAGCGAATTAACAGCGACTTTTGACATCAAAAATGGTATTGCGCATAACGAAGATTTAGCCATGAAAGCGCCCATTCTAAGACTGGGCAAAGGTGATAGCCGTGGCGATATCGATATTGGTAACGAAACGATTAATTACTTAGCAAAACCTACTATTGTTAAATCACTTAAGGGTCAGGATGGTGCTGACTTAGATGCTTTAGCCGGGATTACAATTCCTGTCAAAATTTCAGGAACATTCTCTAGCCCCAAATACGGTATGGACTTCGCCTCAATTAGTACGGCGCTTGCAAAATCAAATTTACTAGATAAAGTTGGAGGTGAAAAAGGCGCTGCAGTCAAAGACTTGCTTGGTAGTGGCGATAAAACAGATGCGCTTAAAGGCTTATTAGGCAAGAAAAAATCTACTGATGCAGTAGCGCCAGCAACACCCACTGCTACAACAAATGTAGGGGACAATGTGCATCCGACTGATCCAGTTGAGGCACCCAAGTCTGCTGAAGACAAAGCTAAAGAAAAAGCTGAGAAGAAACTTAAAAAATTACTTAATTTCTAAATCTTTGTCATAAAACTTTCTGATGCATTGCAATAGCTTGTTAGGTTTAGTCCATGTATGATTTTTCGAACCGACTAATAACTTGGCAAAATATACATGGTAGGCACGATTTACCTTGGCAGACTAAATCAAACCAAGCGCCTGATCCATATGCTATTTGGGTGTCAGAAATCATGCTGCAACAAACGCAGGTGGCAGCAGTCATCGGTTATTACAGTAAGTTCATGCAGCGCTTTCCCAATATTTCAAGTTTAGCAAATGCAACTCAAGATGAAGTTTTGCAACATTGGAGCGGACTAGGTTATTACTCAAGAGCACGTAATCTACACAATGCCGCCGTGACAATCATGCATGATTATAATGGACAATTTCCGCAAAACTTCGATGCAATTCAAGCACTTTCTGGTATAGGTCGCTCTACTGCTGCTGCGATTGCTTCATTCGCCTTTAATCAAGTGCAGACTATTTTAGATGGCAATGTAAAACGCGTACTGGCTAGACATTTCTTAGTAGAAGGCTGGCCAAGTTCACCTAAAGTTGAAAAAAAATTATGGGGGCTCGCGGAAAAATTACTGCCCGAACATGGCATGGTTGCCTATACCCAAGGCTTGATGGATTTAGGCGCAACTATTTGCACCAGAAGCAAGCCTAAATGTAGTCAATGTCCAATTTCTAATAGCTGCGAAGCCTACCTACAAAATCGCGTGCATAATCTACCAACGCCAAAACCTCGTAAAACAATCCCAGAAAAACAAACCATTATGTTGATATTGATGCATGACGATAAATTTCTCCTGGAGAAGCGCCCGCCAGCAGGAATTTGGGGGAGCTTGTGGAGCTTTCCGGAGACAGATACTACGCTTGATTTAGCATCCCTAGCGCATAGACTATTTAATGTAGTAGCCGAGGTGTTGGAACCTTTACCAAAATTTAGTCACGCTTTTACACACTATAAACTGCATATTCAACCACAACCATTACAAGTAATAAAACTTCTGCCTCATATTAATGAAAATAGGTATGTATGGCTGAATATTAATGATGCATTGGATGCTGCAATCCCCACACCTATACGCAAGATTTTACAATCAATGCTAATGAAATCGCCTGCTTAAAACAAGGCCAAAAAAAATCGGCATTTGCCGATTTTTTTGGTGTTATTGACGGACTAAATTTCGCCCCAGCTTTCTTCCCACATACAATGCTTAATTTTTTTACGATTTGCAATCAATTCATCTATTGTTGGCTCGTCATTTAATGCGCGCTTAATAGCAAGTTTAGTGGCTTCGTAATTATTTTTGTACATATCGGCTTTATCTAAGTTTTCATCTTTAGCCGCACGCGGGTCAATCCAAACCAAGCTGATAATACACAAATCGTTCACTTGATCTTTAGGGATGATGCCTTCGATTACGCAATCTAAAATTGCATCTGCCGTTGCAGCCTGCACCAAACCACCAAACAACTCAATATTTGCACTGTCTTTTAATGTCACTTTTGGAGCCATCATACAGGCTGGACGCACTAACTGGTTAAGATCGCGCACAGCAAACATTGCTGTATGGCCTTTACTTTGCGCCATCATGTTTGCAAACGCTGCGCCCACTGGGCCGTCTACGCTACCGATTAAAATTTCCGGCATAGCCGCGCCAGTGTCTTTGCCTTCTGTATAAATAGTGGCTTCGCCCGCTTTAAAAATGATTTTAGACATATGACTCTCTTTAAATTTAACAATTAAAAATGTTATTTTAACAAATGCTTAACGCTTAAACCAACTGGATTAGAATTTAAATTGTGTTTCTTTTACGGATATCCGTATTCTGTGATTGATTTTGGTTTTTGTCACTGAGAAGCAAAAACAAATTGTCTGATTGATTAAGTAATGAACTCAGAGATTATACCGCCATATAGCCGACGCTGGAATAGCGTCATTATTTACCCAGTTCAGCAACCAATAAATTTCTTCTGTCAGGCAGCAACGGGGGGACAAAGCGGTCGTTCGTAATATCAAGAATAATTTTTAAAGGACTTAATAAAATCTATTTTCTACTTAACTTCCCTAGGCAATTTTTACCAACTATAAGTTAATTCTGATAGATAAAACTTGTAAGTATGCAACTCAAAACTCTCTAGCTTTGCTAGATATTTGATACTTAACTTTCTGTTTGTATAAAGTGCGCCTAAGACCTGTCCAGCATAGAACTACAATAAAAATGCCACTCAAAACCGCTAATAGTCTACCAATAACTCCAAAAGCTTCACCATTATGTAAAGGATGCAACCATGCCAAAATAGTATCGCCAGCACTAAATGCCTCTGGCTTTTTTATATACTTAACTTGGCCTGAATACTGGTCAATCCAAAGTATAGTTTTAGGGAATCTTCGCCCTGGCTCGCTAGCCTGATGCATTCTAATTTGATAATAGTCATTGGCTGTGTCTGGAGTATAAATCCAGCGTAACTCTGCTTCTGGATATGTTGCTTTTGCAATAGCTACAGCAGCATCAACTGAAATTGGTTCTAAGGTTGGAATTTTGATAGGTGATGGCACATAAGTATCAATGTGTGAAAACTTTTGAATCATAGGGTTGAACCAGTCTGCGCGACCAAGCAACGCCCCAGTAAATGACATCACTAAAATTAATATCAACCCAAAAACGCCTGCTAGTTTATGAATATCGTAATTCTTTCGCATTGGATGTGCATTCATCTTCACTATCAAAGCGTGTTTCCAGGCAGATATAGATTTAGGAAACCATAAATACAGACCAAAGAAGCCATTGAACATCAGCAAAATCCCTACAATAACAACTATCGACTTTCCTATATCACCTATCAATAGTTGATAGTGCAGATCAAATATCCAAGTGACTAAATAATCCCCCCAAATACGCTCACTTGTCACTTCATGCGTTAGTGGATTTACGCTCACTACCAATGGTGCAAAGAGCGCTGCATTATTCTGGTCTGGTTTTAAATATCTCGCAAAAATTGGAAAACCCTTAGCCAAAGGCATTTCAATACGCCAACCTTTTTCCAAAGTGGGATATTTTAAACGTAGTGCATCAAATACCGATTGCACGGATATTGTTTTTGGCAAGGGCTGCTGCACCCTCATTTCAGGATGCAGCAGTAAATCTATTTCGGGATAAAAGACTAAAATACTGCCAGTTAAACTCAGCAGCAAAAAGAACCCACCCAACATAAGTCCAACATACAGATGAGCTTTGTAAACTAGTCTTCTGAAATGCATACCACTTAAAGCTTAAGATTCACTGATAAATAGCCTGAGCGGCCATCAGCAGGGCCAACCATCGGTTCGGCATTCATCCAAACATACTCGTAATAACGGTCTGTTAAGTTTCTCACTTGCAAGTTGACATCAACGTGGTCATTAAATTTATAATTGGCTGAAGCATCAAAGGTTAAAAAGCGGCCGAATTTACCTTGAGTATTGGTACGTTCAATATATGAATCTCCTTGTGCTCTCGCAAGCAAACCAAAGCGCCATTGCGGCGTTGCCCTAAAATCCAAACCTGCGTTAATCAAGTAATGAGGTACATGATCCATCTCTTTACCTTGCGTGGTTGGCTCATTCGGATTAGGTTTTAATATCTCGGAATCTTGCCAAGCGTATCCAAACCAAACATCTAAATTGTCAGTTGCTCTTGCATTTAATTGCAAATCAACGCCTTCGCGTTCGGTCTTGCCCACATTTACAGTGTCATTTGCTGCGCCACCTAAGTTACGTCTTACTTCGTTATCAGCTCGCTGTTGCCACACTGCAATACGCCCATCTAACCATTGCAACGGTTTAAACTTCAATCCAGCCTCCCATCCTTTATTAATTGAAGGCTCTGTATCCTCTAGTGTGCCTAAATTGTAAGCGCCTGCACCAACGCCTATTTGAAATGTCTTACCCCAATTTCCATACATAGTATAAGCATCACTAGGTGAATACATCATGCTAAGTTTCGGTTGATGAATATTGCTGTAATCGTTGATGTCTGCTTTAGTGTTGTTGAGCTTATTTTCAAATGAGCCACTCGCTGAATCAATACGATAGGCAGGTACAATTTTAAAGCTTTCTGTTGGTTTGATTACAGCTTGTATATAACCACCTGTCATATCTAAATCGAACTTCTGATTACGTGTTTGTGCGGTTCTTGCACGATTCACAGTGCTGTATCGACGGCTTTCATTATCTTGCCATTCCTTACTTAGCCCCGTTTCTAATGCAAAATCGTTTAAAAAACTGACGTTTGGACGCCATGTCATGGTAGCTAAAATACCTTGGTGACTCTCATTGGTAAATCGCTCTTGCTGGCCGTTGGTAATGGCAAACCTAACCCATCTAGTGTCATCAAATTTATTGTAATATGCTTTAGTCGTCATGGAGAGTTGATCATTAATAAACCAGTCCAAATTAGCTGTTACCTGATTCATCAAACGTTCACCAGCATCTGTTGAGTTGTGTGGGCGAGATTGTTCTTCATCATCTCTAGCCTGCGGAATTGTTAGATACCCGGCTTCCTGTGCTTCATGTCGATAATGCCGCGCAGTTAAACCAATTTTGAACTTTTCATTATCAGGTGTAAAAAACCATTTGCCGGCCACTGTATATTTATCCGAATCAGAGTGCTCTCTAAAACCATTACTATTTTGCCAGGCCATGAAGTAATTTTGCGCAAAGTTTCCATCTTCAATACCCGCAGCAGCTTGGACTTCAGAAGTTTGAAAACTGCCGTAAGTGGCTCGCACTTTGCCGTAGTTACCGCCTTGTGTGGTAACCATATTCACATTACCAGCAATGTTATGTAAGCCATAGCGCGGGTCATTTGTGCCTTTGACAACTTCAATCAACTCTAACTCAAGCGGAAATATCATGTCCATGTAACGCATATTTCCGTCATTAGTATTGCTAGGAACACCATCAATTAAAAGCTTAACTGCATTAATTTCACCTTCACCATTAAAGCCTCTAAAAGACACTTTTCCTGATTCAACCCCTTGCTTAAATTGTGTTAACTGAATACCAGGCATTTGACCAAGCAACTCCCAGCTGTTCATGACATTCTGATTTTCAATGCGATCAGAGCCTAAAAAGTCTACTGAAGACAAAACACTTCTAGTCGAAAGTGCTGCTGGTTTAGTTGCATAAGTGACTACCTTACCAAGTATGATTGTAGAGTCTGCCTCTTTTTCAAATGAAGTTGACTGAACAGTTTCTTCCTGAGTCGGTTGATCATGGGCTGCTATAGCCGTTAATGGTAAAGTTGCTAACACAGCAACCAATATTTTTTTCTTGTTCATAATTTTCTCCCAATTAATCATATGTTTTTAGCTGCACGAACAGCAGTTTTGTCGGCGGTTTGTTTTAGTTCAGTAAACATTTCATCTAAAAATGTAACGACCTCTTTTGGTGCGGTTGCAACAGAGCCAGCATTAAATGGTGGTTGCGGGTTATATTCCAGATAAAGTTGAACTGCTTCAGCGTATGTTTGGTTGCGAAGCTTGGAGATAATTGACAACCCAAAATCCAACCCAGCCGTTACACCACCCCCTGTCATGCGGTTGCGGTCTGTAACGACACGCTGATTTACAGGTGTAGCCCCTAACTTGCTTAGCGTGTCTAATGTGGCCCAATGCGAAGTCGCTTTGTAGCCTTTAAGCAGGCCTGCAGCGCCTAAAATCAGCGAGCCAGTACAAACGCTGGTGATATATTTTGCCGTTTTGCCTTGCTCTTTTAAAAAGCCCAGCACTTCTTGATCTTCCATTATGGCGAATGTGCCCGGCACACCGCCTGGCACAAATAACACATCAAGATTTTTTGGACAATCCGCAAAAGTTGTAGTGGCGGCAACTGGTATCATCGTGGGATGTTTAGGGTCCATATTGCCCACTGGTTTTTTGTCTTTCCACACCAAATGAATCTCGCGATTCATCAACGACTCGAACATTGCAAGTGGGCCAACTAAATCTTGCAAAAACATGCCCGGATATACCAACATCGCAATCACCAACTTTTCGCCACCTGTTAATGCAGCGTATTTGTCCATTGCTTGCTGATGTTGCTTATTCGCTTGTGTGCCCACTGGTGCATCAGTTTTTTCTGCAGCGGTTGCTGCATGTGCCTGCTTGTTTAGCAGCAAAGTTGCAGAAACTGCACCCGTTGCCTTCATAAATTTTCTGCGGTTCATTATTTACCCTTAATACTTAAATGAAGCAGTTAAAAATGCTTGCGTACCGTTATCAGGCGCAAGGCGGCCACCTAGGTACTCATAAAACTGATAGTAATCTTCATTGGTTAAATTCTTAATTGTTAAGCCTATGTTGTAACGAGGAGTTTGATAGCGAATTGCAGCATCAAACGTATGGTAACTATCTGACTTAAAGTTATTGGCATTGTCTACATATACTTCTGATTGCCAATAGGCGCCGAGTCCAGCACTCAAGCCAGATAACCCCAATGATGCAAAATTGTAATTTGCCCAAAGCCTTGCACTGTTTTTTGGCACGCCTTGTAATTGGTTACCACTCACTACAGTTGCACTTGAGTTTTTTGTAAACTCTGCATCTGTATAAGCATAATTACCTAATAGACTTAAAGATGGCGTAGCTTGCCATGTTAAATCTGCTTCAGCGCCACGCGAACGTTCTTCACCATTGGTAAGTGAGCGCCCCACAAGACTTGTTGGGTCAGCAATCACTACGTTGCTTCTATCAATGTGATATACCGCAACTTGACCGGTTAAACTGCCTGTATCCACCTTAATACCTGCTTCACGTTGACGTGTTTCTTCTGGCTTAGGTGTACCTGAGAACTGCGCAAAAGGCTGACCTCTTAAACCTTCACTGTAATTAGCAAATACAGAAAAACTATCTGTAATATCTACCACTGCTCCTATTCTTGGTAGTAATTTGTTTTTCTCTGTATTTGCATTTACTTGGCGATTTACTGATACAAAATTTCCCAACAAGACATTGTTAAATGTTGCTGCCAAATCCATCTCTGGTCCAGTAAAATCAATTTCAACATGTGCATGCCGCAAACTAGCTAACACATGTAATCTTTCCGCAATAGTGCTTTGCCATTGTGCATAGGCGCCATAAGTTGTGTTGGTGACAAATTGATTATTGACGCCAGCGCCTGGATTGTTATATGCAGGGAAACTTGGGTTTCTTAAATCCACTGTGCTAGCAGCACATTGTAGAAAACCAAAAGTATTATTAAATAAACTTGGGCAATCAACGATGGTGGGATCAAGCGCTTGACCGCCCAAAATTCGTAAAACATCGCCTTCAAATGCGGCATCTAAATCAATAAAGCCTTTATCTTTAAATTTACTGTAATCCATTCCAAGCAACACAGTATTTTTAGTATTTCCCCAATCAAAACTGGCTTTAGCATTTGCAAGTATGGTTTTTTCAGTTTGCTCTTGATACAACTGCGTATTGTAAATACTCCAAGTTGCGGGGCTTAAATCGGTTCTATCAGGCGTATTGCCACCTAAACTTTGTGCCTTTTGATCAAACTCTGATTCTGCATATCTGGCTTTTACATTAAAAGACCAAACATCATTTAACTTATGGTCTAGCGTTGCCCAAATACCATCAAATTCTGTAGTACTGTCTGGCAAGTTGTTATCACCAATAAATAATTTTGATTTCAGTTTAAAGTTACCTGCAACGGTACCTGTAGCTGGCAAGCCTTGATAATCTTGCTGTTCCCAACGTGAAATTTTTGCTTGCAGCGTTAATGAGGTTGTATCGTTATTGGTGAAAGTAAGACTTGGATTAATGTTATATCGCTTTTGCTCAATTTCATCCACATTGCTATCTGCACGCGTGTATTCACCCGTCATACGAAACAAAACGTTTTCATTAATTGGCTGGTTAATATCAAAAAACGGTTGAACAAAGCTATCTGTGCCAATTTTAATACCTAGCTCTCCAGAGGCTTTTGCATTGGGTAGTTTAGAAACAATATTGACTACCCCACCTAATGGCGAACCCGAACCGCCACTATATAAAATTGCATTTGAGCCTTTTAAAACCTCTAAGCTTTTTACATTTACTAAACTCTCTCTATCGCCTGAATTATAGTATTGAGTAAATCCGTCTACCAACTGCTCGGCTCTAAAACCTCTAATGCTCGTTGCGTCAAATGATGGCGTAGAAAATTGATTGTTTATTACAACACTGCTTACATTACTTAACGCCTCACCTAAGGTCACACTTTGTTGATCATCTATTACATTACGATTAATCACTATGATGGATTGAGGAGTTTCTTTAATAGGCGTGTCCGTTCTGGTTGCTGAGCTAGAATTTTTTATTGCATAACCAGTATCGACTTTTGTTGCAGTAACACTCACTTCTTCTAAAATTATCGTTTCGTTTTGCTCAGCTTGTGCCAGCAAAGGTAGCGTTGCTATAACCACAGCGAATATTCTTTTTTGCTTCATTACTTCTTGAATTTGTATATAAATCATTGAGTTGGCTCCAATAAAACAATTGCGTAAAAACGCACATGTAAAATAAATACTATTCGCAAAAAATGTGCGAATAAGTAAAATTACTTAAGTTTTATTAAAGCGCTGGGGGTGCCTGTCCAGGCGGAGAGAGTACTGAAAAACGGGTTAAAACGACTTGTGACACTGCGGCAATCTGTTGCGATTGTGCTTCTAAAATCGCAATCATTGGCGCATGTGATGCACCTAAAGCCACATCTGTGCTTGGGTTGGCGCAGAATGGGCAATGTTCTAAATGATGGTTGATTGATTTTGGTGAAGTCTCGCCAGTATTTTTAGTCGTAAATTCTGCTAAGTATTGCTGACCTTTAGTTGTCATCACTTGAATTGTGATTTTTTTTCCATTGGTACTACACACTTCTTGCGTAAAACTATTTGTGCCTTGTTGCGCCGCCAATGAATGCGAAATGCTTGGCGCAAGCGCAGCAAAGAAAATCGCAATTAGTGCGATTTTATGCATTAACAAGAATAATTTTTTGGAAAACATAAATCGGATTATAACTTTTATTTGGCATAACTCAATATTTGCATGAACCTTTACTTTAAACGATTTAAGATAATTGGAATTATGACTTCTATTTGGAATCAAAAAATTGGAGCCGATTTTAAAATTTGGATAAATCTGTTGAACTTCCGCTATGGGGATGTTGCAGTTAGACGTACTTAATTACTGTATGACTCGTAACAACTGTATGACTCGTAACAACTGTGTGCGCTAAAACCTGACTGCCACATAGCTGCCATTCGCAAATTTGTACTCAAGCATCATTTGTTGTTACTCAGAATTAAGGATCAGAGACGGCAACGGGGGGACAAAGCTGTCGCAC
Source organism: Methylotenera sp. (assembly GCA_030693535.1). The sequence continues at coordinate 115 of JAUYAL010000064.1, read as the reverse complement.
AGGTTAAGTGGGCGACTTAAAAATTACTATCAAGATTATTATCTTCCACCAAAATGGCTGAGTTTTATATTCCCTTACATGCTATTACATCCTCGTAGAGTTAATGGTTATTGCA
>JAUYAL010000063.1 GCA_030693535.1 Methylotenera sp. | reverse complement strand
ACCGACCATGCTGATCACAACGCGGCAAAGGTTATTGCCCTGCGTGGTGTTAAGCAGTTATTAGCGGGCAAGTGTATTCAGAAAGAAAAGAAACGGTGCAGGATTACTCGTGGTAAAGTAGGGGCGGAAGGCTCCGAACTGGTTGCGGCAACGCAATCTACGCTAAGTGAGACCGTGGTAAGCCGTATGGGTGGCAACACTCCTGCGCTCTGGTCGTTGACCTTAGAAACCTCCGCTACAGCATCTGTATTTGGTGTTTAGCGATGGGAGTCTTCATATCAATGTGTTTCGTCGCATTGGTGCTGTCAGTAAGGTATAATTTCGTTTTTTAGATTTTAGCTACCATAAAAATATGCCTATTTACGATTACCAATGTTCAAGCTGCGGTCATAAAGCAGAAGTTATGCGCAAAATCAGCGCGGCGAATATAGAAGCCTGTCCAGAATGCGGTGCTGAAGCTTTTAGCAAGCAGTTATCCGCACCTAGCTTTCAATTAAGCGGTAGTGGCTGGTATGCCACGGATTTCAAAAACGGTAGTAGTAAACCTGCTTCAACTAATGAGGCTGAAGGGAAGGTTGCTGCAAGTAAAGTGGAGAGTGGCTCGGAAAAAAATTCTGATGCTGTAGCTTCGCCAGCATCTTGTGCAACAGGCTGTGCTTGTCATTAAGCAAAGCTACATTAAATTCAATAGATTGAGCGCATGAAAAAATATTTTATTACAGGTTTGTTAGTGTTGGTGCCTCTGTTTATCACAGTGTGGGTAGTCACAAGCCTAATTGAAATGATGGATCAAAGTTTATTACTTCTTCCAGTGAGTTGGCGACCTAAAGCGCAGTTAGGACTAGAAATACCAGGCGTTGGTGCTTTGCTTACGCTGCTCATAATTTTTGTTACAGGCTTAATTGCGACCAATTTCTTTGGGAAGAAGTTGATTTTGTTGTGGGAGTATCTGTTGGCTCGCGTTCCTGTGGTGAAATCTATTTACGCCAGTGTAAAACAAGTATCGGACACGCTTTTTTCAGATTCTGGCGATGCATTTCGCCAAGCTGTATTGGTGCAATTTCCAAGGCAAGGTGCTTGGACTATTGCTTTTATCACTGGTCAGCCAGGTGGCGACGTAGCGAATCATCTGCAAGGTAATTATGTGAGCGTGTATGTGCCAACTACACCTAATCCTACAGGCGGCTATTTTTTGATGATGCTACGCGCAGATATCATCGAGCTTGATATGAGCGTAGACGAAGCGCTGAAATATATTATTTCAATGGGAGTAGTGGCGCCTAAAGCAAACCTTAAAGCTAAATTATTACTTAAAGATTAACCTAAGAATTACAAGATACAAAAATAAACCATTCAACATTAACTGACTATTCAATAAGACTTAACATTATGCGTACACATTACTGCGGCCATTTAAACCGCGAACACATCGGCCAAACTGTTACTTTATGTGGTTGGGCGCACCGTCGCCGTGACCACGGAGGCGTTATTTTTATCGACCTGCGCGATCGTGAAGGCCTGGCGCAAATTGTTGTGAACCCTGATGCAAAAACTGCCTTTGCGATTGCAGAGGCAGTGCGCAGTGAATATGTGCTTAAAGTGACTTGTGTAGTGAATGCGCGACCAGAAGGCGCAACTAACGCCAACTTGGCAACAGGCGAAGTGGAAATGATTGCAACTGAGATTGAAATTCTCAATGCATCACTCACGCCACCGTTTCAATTAGATGACGAAAACCTCACTGAAACCGTGCGTTTGCAGCACCGTTATATTGATTTACGTCGACCAGCGATGCAAAAAAACATGTTGTTGCGTTATCGCGTAGCTAAAACCTTGCGGGATTATTTAGATACTAACGGCTTTATTGAAGTTGAAACTCCAATGCTCACACGTTCAACACCAGAAGGTGCGCGTGACTACTTGGTGCCTAGCCGTGTTCACGCTGGTCAGTTTTTTGCTTTACCACAATCACCGCAATTGTTTAAACAATTATTGATGGTGTCAGGTTTTGACCGTTACTTCCAAATCACCAAATGCTTCCGCGATGAAGACTTACGCGCAGACCGTCAGCCAGAATTCACGCAAGTGGATATAGAAACATCATTCATGACTGAAAATCAAATCATGGACATCGTTGAAGAGATGATTCGCCAAATGTTGAAATCTGTGCAAAACGTAGATTTGCCAGACGCATTCCCGCGTATGTCATTCCATGAGGCTATGACCCGCTACGGTTCAGATAAACCAGATATGCGTGTGACGTTAGAAATCACTGAGCTGTCAGACGTGATGAAAGATGTAGATTTCAAAGTGTTTGCAGGCGCTGCGAATATGTCAGGCGGGCGTGTAGCTGCATTGCGCGTGCCAGGTGGTGCGGCCATTGCGCGTAGCGAGATTGATGCTTATACAGACTTTGTTAAAATCTATGGCGCTAAAGGTTTGGCGTACATCAAGATTAACGACGTGACTAAACTCAATGAAGAAGGCCTGCAAAGCCCAATCGTGAAAAATATTCATATCACCGCATTGCAAGCGATTATCGACCGCACAGGCGCAAAAAATGGCGATATCGTATTCTTTGGAGCAGATAAAACTAAAGTAGTGAACGAAGCGCTAGGCGCACTGCGCCTTAAAGTTGGTCACGATAAAGGCCATGTCGATGGCCGCGCATGGGCGCCATTGTGGGTGGTGGATTTCCCAATGTTTGAGCATGACGAAGAAAATGACCGCTGGGCAGCCTTGCATCACCCGTTTACTGCACCAAAAGACGGTCACGAAGATTTACTCACCAGCAACCCAGGAGCTGCGCTTTCAAAAGCTTACGACATGGTACTCAATGGATGGGAAGTAGGCGGCGGTTCAGTGCGTATTCACAAACAAGACGTGCAATCAAAAGTATTCGACGCACTAAAAATTAGCAAAGAAGAAGCGCAAGAGAAATTCGGCTTCTTGTTAGATGCCTTGCAATATGGCGCACCTCCGCACGGCGGTTTGGCTTTTGGCTTAGACCGTTTGGTGACATTGATGGCTGGTGCTGAATCGATTCGTGACGTGATTGCCTTCCCTAAAACCCAACGTGCACAATGTTTAATGACTAATGCGCCGAATGAGGTGGATGAGAAGCAGTTGAGAGAGTTACATATTAGAGTTCGTTCACAAAATCCAGCGGCTTAAATACACTCGCTTCACGACATCGTCATTATGTCCGCTTACCGTACTATTTTGATTTTGACGAAAATATTCCATTTTAGCAAGCTTAGTCCGTATACAATGCGAGCTAAGCTTGCGTTAAGTATTCAACAATAAAGTAAAGGAGCCGTTTGTATGAACACAACCACTCAAACTATTATTGAGCAAGCTAATACGCTGTCTGTTATTGAGAAAATTGAATTAATAGATGCTTTGCTTGCCACGGTTGATAAGCCTGATGCTGTCCTTGATGCATTATTAGTAAGTGAGGCAGAAAGTCGCTTAACTGCTTACCATCATGGTGAAATTCAATAAACATAAGGCGGTGTCAATGAAAGCGTTTCCCTTACTGAGTTGTTTATGTGGTTGAGGGTAATGTGATTTTGGTTATAGCGATTGGTCATTTGCATCGCCGACCAACCTATTGGCAAACGCTAAATGCACGTAACTTAAAACCTTAAAAGTCATCAATGCCAGTCACCCAACTAAACCACGTTAACCTTCGCACGCCTTACGAGACGATGCTTAAACTTAAAGACTTTTACTGCGATGTGGTGGGCTTAAAAGTTGGGCCGCGCGAAGGTTTTACTAGCCGTGGTTTTTGGTTGTACATTGGCGATACACATGTGATGCACTTAGCAGAATATCGTGGTGAGGGTGAACCGCTGACTAATGTACTCACAACAATTGACCATATTTCATTCACCTGCACTGATATGCCTGCAACTGAAGCACATTTAAAAGCGCATAATATTGATTATTCGATCCGCGATTTGCCAGTGTTGAATGTAAAACAAATTAACTTTAAAGACCCAGTAGGAAATGGCATAGAGTTGTTTTTTTACATGGATAAAGAATAGTTTTGCTAATCTCAGTCAATTGAATTTTCTAATGTGACCGCTGTCACATACATTGACGTGAAACACCATAGAATGTGACACTTGTGTTTGTGTTGTGATAACGTCATCGGATTTTTATTGAATGCGTTAAATAATACATTCTGTATCGATAAAGTTTGTGGAGCCTAATTAAAATGAAACAATTTACACATCAGATTTTTAAAAAACTATTTTTAGCTACTGCTATTTCATTAGTGTTTGTCGCACCAGTCAGTGCCGAGGCTGACCCCAAACTTTGGCCTGTGATGAAAGAAGCATTTTTTGCAAAACGTGATATGAAGGAAGTGGACTTCATTAAAATTGATGCACCAAAACGTGCAGAAAGCGGCGCACAAGTGCCTGTTACTTACACGATTGATAACGTCGCAGCGGGTGGTGTAAAAATTGTTAAACTCTATTCGTTTGTTGATGCAAACCCTATCCCACTTACAGCGACTTATCACCTTACAGATTCGGTAGCTAACTTCAATTTAGCTACGCGTATTCGTTTTGAAATGGATGCGTTTGTGCGTTTGGTGGGTGAGGATGCCAGCGGTAAGCTGTATTTAGCATCACGTGAAATTCGCGCTGCGGGCGGTTGTGGCGGCACGGTAGAAAATGACGAAGCCGCTGTACGTGCGATGGCAGGCAAAATTAAACTGAAAGTGGATGATGTTAAGCTAGGCAATGCGGCAATAACAACATTTAATATTAAACATATTATGCGTACAGGTTTGCAACGCGATTTAGTTTCACAAGGTTTTGTGCCAGCGTTTTATATCAACAAAACAGAGTTTAAATATAATGGTAAACCTTTAATGACTGTAGATGTGGGTGTGGGTACTGCTGAAGACCCTTACTTTAAATTTAACTTTGTGCCAGATGCTGCAGGTAAACTAGAAGTGACTGCGACAGATAATGAAGGTAAATCCTTTACACAGGCGATAGATGTAAAAGGTTAGATTTATCTAATGTAAACAGGGTCTCCAAGTGGAGACCTTTTTTATTTTGCACAATGTTAAAATACCGCGAATAATTCAAATTTCCCATTCTGGAGAGCCAAAATGAAAAGCTATCGTAAGGAACTATGGTTTAATCCGCCAACCCGTGTGGCGTTTATTCGCATAACTGAACAAGTGAATGAATGTTTGCGTGAAAGTGGCGTAAAAGAAGGTTTGGTTTTAATTAATGCCATGCACATCACTGCAAGTGTATTCATTAATGATGACGAGCGTGGTTTGCACCACGATTACACACAGTGGTTGGAAAAGCTTGCGCCACATGAACCACTTCAGTTTTATCGCCATAACGATACAGGCGAAGACAATGCCGATGCACATATGAAACGCCAAATAATGGGCCGTGAAGTGGTGGTGGCGATTACCGATGGCCGCTTGGATTTTGGGCCTTGGGAACAGATTTTTTACGGTGAATTTGATGGCCGCCGAAAGAAGCGCGTATTAGTTAAAATTATTGGTGAATAAACATAAAAGATATGCAAATGAATAGCCCCGAACTATTAGCACCTGCTGGTGACCTAGACCGTATGCGCACCGCTTTTGATTATGGTGCAGATGCGATTTATGCAGGTCAGCCTCGTTATAGCTTACGTGCGCGTAATAATGATTTTACGATGGCAAACCTTGATATTGGCATCAAAGAAGCGCATGCCCGTGGTAAAAAATTTTTTGTTGCTAGCAATATTTCGCCGCATAACGCCAAGGTAAAAACCTATATGGCGGATATGGCGCCAGTCATTGCTATGCAACCTGATGCGCTGATTATGTCTGACCCTGGATTGATTTTAATGGTGCGTGAAAAATGGCCAGAGATGCCAGTGCATCTGTCGGTGCAAGCCAATACGGTCAACTTTGCAACGGTTAAATTTTGGCAAGCGATGGGGCTAAAGCGTGTTATTTTGTCACGTGAATTGTCTTTAGATGAGATTGAAGAAATTCGTCAGCTTTGCCCAGAAATTGAATTAGAAGTCTTTGTTCACGGTGCTTTGTGCATTGCCTATTCTGGACGTTGCTTACTCTCAGGTTACTTTAATCAGCGTGACCCTAACCAGGGAACATGTACTAATTCTTGCCGTTGGGATTACAAAGTTCACGATGCCACTGAAGATGCAGCGGGTGTAATCCGCTTGAATGAATTTGACTTTCAAGCGGAGATGGAGAAATCTAGTTTATCAGGTTGTGGCAGTTTACCTCGCCACCCGCTGGCAGATAATGTCTATCTCATCGAAGAAAAAGGTCGTCCGGGTGAATTGTTGCCGATATTGGAAGATGAGCACGGCACATACATTATGAACAGCAAGGATTTACGTGCGATTGAGCATGTAGAGCGTTTGGTTAAAATGGGTGTGCATTCATTGAAAATTGAAGGGCGCACTAAGTCACGCTATTACGTGGCGCGTACTTGCCAAAACTATCGCAAAGCGATTGATGATGCCGTGGCTGGGCGCCCATTTGATTGGAATTTATTAAGTGATTTAGAAAACTTGGCAAATCGTGGCTATACCGATGGTTTTTATCAACGTCACCACACCGCAGAGCATCAAAATTACAAACAAGGATATTCAATTTCAAACCGCAGTTTATATGTTGGTGATATTGTTTCATACGATGTTGAAAAAGGTCTGGCTGATATTGAAGCACGCAATAAGTTTGGTGTGGGTGACCGTCTGCAGATTATTCATCCATCAGGCAACCATGAGATAGTAGTTGAGCAGATGTTCAATAAGAAAGGCGAGAACATTCAAGAGGCTTCTGGCAGTGGCTATTTTGTGCGACTGCCCGTTGCGGCCCAAGATTTAAGGAATGCGATGGTAGCTAAATATTTGTAGCATTAAGTAAAAAAGCCTGACAAAAAACAACTTTGTCAGGCTTTTAAAAAACATGATGCAATGAATAAGACTTAACCCGTAATATAGCTTTCTAATTGTTTGATAAGGCCTTGCTGATAAGAAATAGTCTCTTTCACCAAATCGCCAATAGATAGCATGCCAACCACCTTGCCGTTATCAACTACTGGTAAATGACGGATGCGCTTGTCAGACATGACTGTCATTGCCTGTTCAATGTTATCTGTGAGTTTGGAAGAGATCACATCGGTAGTCATTACCTCACTAATAGGTGTGGTCTTAGAAGATTTTCCTTGAAGAATAACTTCGCGGGCATAATCGCGCTCAGAAAAAATACCCACAAGTTTATCGCCATCAAGAATGACTAAAGCACCTATTTTATATTCGGCTAACACGACCAAAGCATCAAAGACTGGGCGATGCGGGGCGATTGAAATGACTTCTTTATGTTTTTTGCTATCAAGTAGCTGTTGTATTGTTTTCATGATTTTCTCCTCACATTAGACGCTATGTAAAATATACACCTTATAATGGCTACAGCACAATTCTTATTAGCAAATTGAGTCTAAAAGTTAGCCCATGCAAAAAAATACAGTCATTAAAGCATTTGTTGCACTTTTCGTACTTACGCTCATTTGGGGTTATAACTGGGTAGTCATGAAGTTGGCTGTACAGTATGCCAGTCCATTCCAGTTTGCAGCATTGCGCACCTTTTTAGGTGCAATCATATTATTCGTGATTATTTTTCTCACAAAAAGGCCATTGGCGTTGAAAGAGTTCCCTACCATGCTAGTCTTGGGTTTATTGCAAACTTGTGGATTTACTGGGTTATTGATATGGGCATTGGTTGAAGGTGGCGCAGGTAAAACAGCGGTACTTACCTATACTATGCCGTTTTGGGTGATGCTACTCGCTTGGCCTATGCTGGGTGAAAAAGTGCAAGGATGGCAATGGCTTGCGGTGGTGTTTGCCTTGTTTGGTATGGTGCTAATTTTTGACCCTTTGCATATTAAGTCAGATGGCTTCAGTATGTTTTTAGCACTATGTTCTGGTATTTCATGGGCGATTTCGGCAATCATTTCGAAAAAGTTACACCAGCGTGCGCCACATTTAGATTTATTAAACCTCACCGCATGGCCCATGTTGTTAGGCTCTATTCCAATAATCGTCATTGCATTTATTCTGCCAGCACCGCCAATACAATGGACCAATACATTTATTTTCACCGTTCTATTTAATGTAATTTTAAGTGGCTGTTTAGCATGGGTGCTGTGGCTATATGCACTACAACGTTTGCAAGCTGGAGTTGCGAGCATGTCGTCAATGCTCGCACCTGTAATAGGTGTTGCCGCTGCTTGGATTCAATTGAATGAAGTGCCAAATACCTATGAATTGATTGGGATGGTTTTTATTGCTTTATCTTTAATTACTATTTCAGTTATCAGCATACGAAAACATTCAGAGATAGATCCCGCGCAAGGGCAAGAGTAAGTTGCGGATAGCCTATGATAAAATACAACAATACATTTATAAAATATACTTAGAGGGAAGTAACATGGCAGGTCATAGTAAATGGGCAAATATTCAACATCGCAAGGGCCGCCAAGACGCCAAGCGCGGCAAGATTTTCACTAAATTGATTAAAGAAATCACTGTAGCTGCGCGCTTAAGTGGCGGTGATGTCACCATGAATCCTCGTTTGCGAGCGGCAGTGGCTGAGGCTAAAGAAGAAAATATGCCAGCAGACAACATAACGCGTGCCATTAAGAAAGGTACGGGCGAATTGGAAGGTGTGAACTACGAAGAAATTCGTTATGAAGGCTATGGCATTAATGGCGCGGCCATTATTATTGACTGCTTAACTGATAATAAACAACGTGCTGTCATGGATGTACGCCATGCGCTAAGCAAACATGGCGGAAATTTAGGTACAGATGGCAGTGTAGTATTTATGTTTAAACACTGCGGTAGCCTAATTTACGAGCCAGGTACAGATGAAGATAAAGTGATGGAAGTCGCCTTAGAGGCGGGTGCAGAAGATGTGGTCACCGACGAAGATGGCAGTATAGAAGTCATCACGCCGCCCAACGATTTTATGGCGATTAAAGAAGCTATGGAAGCTGCAGGCTTAAAAGCCGTGATGGCAGAAGTAACCATGAAGCCGAATATGGAAACGACGTTTACGGGCGATGATGCAGTAAAAATGCAGAAAATATTGGATGCATTAGATGATTTAGATGATGTGCAGGATGTTTATACCAGCGCAGTTATAGAGGAATAGTGAATACTCGTATACTCGGCATAGACCCTGGCCTCCGCATAACAGGTTTTGGCGTCATTGAAAAAATAGGTGAAAAAATCACCTATATCTCAAGCGGTACGATTAAAACTGCTAGTGGTAAAAAGAATAAAGTTGAAGGCGAAGATGATAGAGAGGAGCTGCCAGCTCGCTTGAAAATAATCTTAGATGGATTGTTTGAGGTAATTGATACTTATCAGCCTAATCAAGTGGCGATTGAAAAAGTATTTGTGAATATCAATCCACAATCAACCTTATTGCTTGGCCAAGCGCGCGGCGCGGCCATTAGCGCAGCAGTCATTCGTAATTTAGTGGTTGCTGAATATACAGCGCTTCAAGTTAAACAGGCTGTGGTGGGTAACGGACATGCACAAAAGCAGCAGGTCCAAGAAATGGTTAAACGCTTACTTAATTTACCTGCAATACCTAAGCCAGATTCAGCCGATGCTTTAGCCTGCGCCATCTGCCATGCACATGGCGGGCAAGGTTTGGGTAAGTTAGCTACGGCAGGTTATCGTGTTCGTGGCGGAAGACTGGTTTGATGACAACTCTCAATAATTTAGAACCTGATAATGCAAGCTTTTCAAATCCACTAAAGCTTTATTTTGCCGCGACGCGTCCAGCTTTTCTTATTGCTACTTTAGCTGCTTGTTTACTTGGCTTGGTAAGTGCAATATATTCAGGTGTCATTTTTCAGTTAAGTACGGCGATTTTAACGATATTACTGGCGCTCATAGTGCATGCTGGCGTGAATGTACTCAATGATTATTTTGATGCACTTAATGGCACAGATGCTATCAATACTGAACGTTTATATCCATTTACTGGAGGTAGCCGATTTATTCAAAATGGTGTTTTGACTACTTCGCAGATGGCTTACTTCGGCTATTTTTTACTTATTGTTGCGATGTTAGGTGGACTATATTTATCATGGGTAGTGGGCGCTAGCTTACTGGCTATTGGCGCATTGGGTGTGTTAGTTGGCTGGGCTTATTCTGCTTCACCGTTAAGATTGAATAGTCGTGGCTTGGGTGAATTTTGTGTGTTGACTGGCTTTCTAGGCGTAGTGGTCGGAGCAGATTTTGTGCAGCGAAAGATTTTTTCATTTCAGCCTTATATTATTGCTATGCCATACGCACTTTTGGTGACTAATTTACTTTACATCAACCAATTTCCAGATAGAAAAGCTGATGCAATGTCTGGTAAGCGCCACTTAGTTGTGAAATTGCCACTTAAATTTGCTGTGTTGATTTATCCTTTATTGGCTATGCTGGCTGGAGCTTGGTTAATTTATTTTGTAAATAACGGTAAGTTACCTGCCTTAGCTTTACTTTCTCTTTTGCCGCTGCTATTTTCAGCGCGCAGTGCATGGATATTACACCTATTTTCTGCCACTCCAGCCAAGCTACTCCCCGCAATTAAATTGACGCTTGCAGCAATGCTTGGGCATGCGCTATTGTTAATATTTGTAATGATTTGGAAGATGCCATGATTGGAAGATTAAACGGAATTCTGCTGGAAAAAACGCCGCCCTTGGTGTTAATTGATTGCAATGGTGTTGGTTATGAATGTGAAGTGCCGATGAGTACTTTTTACAATTTGCCAGCTATCGGTGAGAAGGTGGTGATGCTAACGCATTTTGTAGTGAGAGAAGATGCACAGCTGTTGTATGGTTTTGGTAGCGACCAAGAACGCGCGACTTTCCGGCAGTTGCTGAAAGTAAATGGTATAGGCGCAAAGTCTGCACTATCTATTTTAAGTGGATTATCGATTGAAGATTTAGTCCAAGCCGTTGCTATGCAAGAAACCGCCATGCTGACGCGCGTGCCAGGCGTTGGTAAAAAAACTGCTGAGCGATTATTGCTTGAACTGAAAGATAAGTTTAGCGTTTCAGGCTTAACGGCAAATCAGGTTAATCAGCCGAAATCCGCGAGTAGCGATGTGCTCAATGCGCTCATTTCATTAGGGTACAATGAGCGTGAAGCTTTGGCTGCAGTGAAGTTACTGCCAGTCGAAGTAACGGTCGCAGAAGGTATTAAGCAAGCATTAAAAGCTTTATCTAAATAAGGTGCCCATAAAAATGCTAATGAAAAACTGGAGTAGCCATGCGTAGTTTAAGTATAAGTTCTTGGATAGCGGCGGTTATGATAGCAGTAATGCTGAGCGCTTGCGGACAAGATAAAAACGCAAACGAAGTGATGTCGGCATCAGATGAAAGTGTACGATCTCTACCAGCACCAACCGCAGATGTGGCGCTGGCCAAGATGGTGGGAGGTGCAGAAGAGTCGCTTACAGAAGTAAGTGAGCCTAAAGCTGTAATTACAACGCTAAAGCGTTATATTGCAATGCGTCATTCTCTGATGATAGAAACGTCAAGCAGAAAAATGCAAGCAGCATTTGACGAGACAGTTTCGCGCTGTGAACAATTAAATTGCCAAATACTTAGCGCCAATTTTAATCGTCAGACACCTTACAGCGCACCTTCAGCCAGTTTATCTGTGCGTGTACCGCCCAGATCTGTGGAGATATTTTTAACTGGATTAGCGAAAAATGGTGATGTGTTGCAACATCACCGTGATACTGAAGATAAAACTGATGCTGTGATTGATGCGGATGCACGGATTAAAAATCTCATAGAATTTCGTGATAGTTTACGTGCGATGCTGGGTGATAAATCAGCAAAATTTAAAGATTTGATTGAAGTGCAACGTGAGCTGGTGAATACGCAAAGTCAGCTTGATAGTATCAATGGCATTCGTAAATCACTTGCGCAAGAAACAGAGATGGTGGCTGTGAATATAGATTTTTCTGCAGAGCAAAGTATCGCCGAGCAAAGTTTTTTTGCACCAGTTATCCAAGCTTTAGATAATGCTGGACGGATTATGATGGAAAGTATTGCTGCTATTATTACGTTTTTGATGACAATCTTGCCGTGGCTGGTTTTTGGCATACCGATGATTATTTTAGCAAGAAAAATTTGGCATAAAATTCGCAGTAAAAAAGTATGATGATTAATACTAATCGTCTGTTTACAGCAGATACAGTGAGATTGGCTAAGATAGACTTAAATCGCGGTCCAAGGCACAGGCATGATTAATACTAACCAAATTGCACGCATCGCTTTAATAGTCCTGCTAATCATGGGTTGCTCTCTGGTTTTACTTCCTTTCATGGCTGCCATTCTGTTTGCAGCCATACTCTGTGTGTTTACTTGGCCGCTATATCAGCGCATGTGGAAAAGCCTAGGCCGTCGTGATGGGATAGCAGCTGCAGTCATGACTATATTGTTGTTGATTACACTACTTTTGCCAGTGGCATATCTTGCCACGAGCTTAGCTGAAAATGCAAATACACTATATGATGAATTGCAATTTGTGCTGCAACATCTGCAACCGCGTGCACCTGAATGGATGCGCGAATTGCCATTAGTTGGTGGTCAGTTGACTGAATTTTGGGAACATACAGCAGTGAGTCACGAAGAGTTGATGAAATTGCTTAATCAATATTCAGAACCAATACGTGCATTAAGTCTGCAGGCAGTAAAATTAGTAGCAGGCGGATTCTTCCAACTACTTTTGGTGCTGTTCATTGCCTTCTTCTTTTATCGCGATGGTAAGCGTTTGAGCACGAGTTTAATTACAATTATTCGGCGACTTGGAGGTGAGTTGGGAGAGGAAATGCTGGATCTTTCTTGCAACACTGTAAAAGGTGTCATGTTGGGTATTTTTGGTACTGCATTGGCGCAGTCGGCAGTGGCGCTTTTTGGATTTTTGGCGGCAGGTGCACCAATGCCCTTACTGCTAGCGTTAGCTACATTTTTCTTGTCTGTGATCCCAATAGGGCCTCCATTGGTTTGGGGTGGTGCTGCAATATGGCTATATAATCATGGAGACCAGGGCTGGGCGATTTTTCTTGCGCTTTATGGTTTGCTTTGTATTAGTAGTATTGATAATTTGGTCAAACCCATTCTCATTAGTCATTCATCTCGCCAGCCATTATTATTGGTGGTGTTAGGTGTGCTTGGTGGGGCGTTAGCCTTTGGCTTTATCGGTATTTTTCTTGGACCGACTTTGTTGGCGGTTGGTCTGACGCTAGTGTCACATTTGGTTGATTTTCAAAATAGAAAGACACGTGAAATTCCATGATAGAAACTGACCGCTTGATTGCTCCAGATGCTGAAAATCCCCGAGAGGAGGCCTTAGAGCGTGCGCTTCGACCTAAGTTATTAGATGAGTATGTGGGGCAAGAGAAAGCGCGTAGCCAGTTAGAGATTTTTATTAACGCAGCGAGGGGGCGTAGTGAGGCTCTAGATCACGTCTTGCTTTTTGGCCCACCAGGATTAGGTAAAACCACTTTGGCGCATATTATTGCTAAAGAGATGGGCGTAAATATGCGTCAAACTTCAGGCCCAGTGTTAGAACGAGCAGGCGATTTAGCTGCGTTGCTGACTAATCTAGAGCCTAACGATGTATTGTTTATTGATGAAATTCATCGGCTATCTCCAGTGGTTGAAGAAATTTTATATCCTGCGATGGAAGATTATCGTTTAGATATTATGATAGGTGAAGGGCCTGCAGCTAGGTCAGTTCGACTAGATTTGCCGCCATTCACTTTAATAGGCGCGACTACGCGTGCAGGCATGCTGACGAATCCTTTACGCGATCGTTTTGGCATCGTTTCACGTTTGGAATTTTATACTTCAGAGGAGTTGGCGCGTATCGTACATCGCAGTGCAGGCCTGTTAGAAGTGGAAATGGTCGATACTGGTTCATTAGAAATTGCTAAGCGCTCACGTGGAACCCCGCGCATAGCTAACAGGTTGCTGCGTCGCGTTCGAGATTACGCCCAAGTAAAAGGTGATGGTACTGTGTCAGCGGAAGTAGCCGATGCAGCGTTAAAAATGCTTGATGTCGATAAGCTGGGTTTTGATGTAATGGATAGAAAGCTACTTCTAGCAGTGTTAGAAAAGTTTAATGGTGGCCCTGTTGGCTTGGATAATTTAGCTGCCGCCATAGGAGAGGAGCGCGACACCATTGAGGATGTGTTAGAGCCATATTTAATACAGCAAGGATATTTAATGCGTACCCCACGTGGACGCACAGCAACAAACCTTGCATATCAGCATTTTGGATTGCCGATACCCAAACATTTGAGTAATGAAGCATGGCAAGAGTGATTCAATATAAACCAAGTATTCAGCCATTTTCCTGGCCGATTCGTGTTTACTACGAAGATACTGATAGTGGTGGTGTAGTCTATCACTCTAATTACTTGAACTTTATGGAGCGCGCACGCACTGAATGGTTGCGCGCATTGGGTTTTGAACAAACGATTCTGAAGGATTCGATGGGAGTCATTATAGTCGTGCATAGTCTGTCAATTAATTTCAAAAAGCCCGCTTATTTTAATGATATGTTGCAAGTGAATTGTTCGCTTAGTAAGGTGGGGTATAGCAGCATTGGGATGTCACAAACCATTCAGCGTGAAGGCATTGTGATAATAGATGCGGAGGTTAAAGCGGCTTTTGTTGATGCTACTACGTTTAAGCCGGTGGCTATCCCGATTGAGATTAAACAGAAAATGAATCATTAAGCCGTGATATAAAATATAACAAAATTAAAATATAACTGGAACAATTATGACTGCAAGTATTGCTAATGATATGTCAATTTTTTCGCTAGTGATGGGCGCTAGCCTTCCTGTGCAATTGGTGATGCTTATTTTGCTGATTACCTCTTTATTTTCTTGGTGGTATATTTTTATTAAAATATCCACCATTAAGCTTGCAGAAGCCAATGCGGAAGAGTTTGAAAATGCATTTTGGAACGGTGGAGATTTAAACAAACTTTATGAAGGACTCACCGCAGGTCGCCGTAAGCCACAAGGTATGGCCAGTATATTTGAAGCAGGCTTTAAAGAATATGCACGGCATAAACAACAATCTCGTATGGAAGTATCTGATGTGATGGAAGGCGCACGACGTGCGATGCGTGCGGCCTACAATCGAGAGCTTGATGACTTAGATGCACATTTGCCATTTTTAGCTTCGGTGGGTTCAGTTAGCCCGTATATCGGTTTGTTCGGCACGGTGTGGGGCATCATGAATGCGTTTAGAGGTTTGTCTAACGTTGCGCAGGCCACGCTAAGCCAAGTGGCACCGGGTATTGCAGAGGCTCTTGTTGCCACGGCTATTGGCTTATTTGCTGCGATTCCAGCGGTGATTGCATACAACCGCTTTGCTAGTTCTGTTGATAGGCTGTCTGTGCGATACGAGAGTTTTATGGAAGAATTTACTAACATTCTGCAACGTAAATCATAAAGGTAGCGCGAAATGTCACGCACTCGTAAACGCCGCATGATGAACCAAATCAATGTAGTGCCTTACATTGATGTCACTTTGGTATTGTTGGTCATTTTTATGGTCACAGCACCCATGACTAATCCAGGTGTAGTTGAACTACCTAAGGTGGGGCAAACATTAAAACAATCTCAAGTGCCACCAGTCGTACTAACGGTAAAGCTCAACAAGAAAATTGAATTAGATAGTAAGCCAATGGAGCGCGATGAATTATTATTGGCTGTCCGCCAAGCTCTTGAGAATTCACCTGAGCGCTCAGTTGTGATTGCAGCCGATAAGAATGTGAAATATGACGATGTGATTGGCGTGATGGATTTACTTAAACAAAACAGGGTAGATAAAGTTGGGCTTTTATTATCTCCAGCACGGTAAAGCCCGCACAATAAATAAATGATTAGAGCGTATGAAAAAGAGGTGTCTTGGAAAGCGGGCGGACTCGCAATAGCGGTGCATCTGGTTTTGTTAGCAGCGCTATTGATTTCATTTAATTGGAAAGCTGCACATCCAGTAATTAGCGTGACTGAAGTTGAACTGTGGGATAGCCTTCCTAATATTCAAGCACCAAAACCTGAACCATTCATACCACCAGAACCTATTGTTAAAGAGCAGCCCAAACCTAAGCCCATCCTTAAAGAAGACGATAAGGTTGATATTACTCTTGAAAAAAAACTGAAAGAGCTTCAACAGAAAAAAGTTGAAGAAAAGTTAAAGAAAGATAAGGCTTTTGAGCAAAAAAAACAGTTGGCAGCGCTACAAGAAGAGGCGCGTCAAGATGAGATGCTTAATCAGAATGAACTGTTAAAAGAAAATAAAGCGAAGGATGCACTTAAGAAGTTACAGCAAGAAGCTTTGGCTGATGAAAAAGCTGTAGGGGACCAGCAGGCGCTGTCGTCTAAGGCCGCAGCAAATGCAGGTGTTGTAGATGAATTTAAAAGCAAAATACAAGCAAAGATTCGTAGCAACGTAAATAAATCTTTATGCGGGGAAGGTAACCCTGAGCTGAAATTTGACATAGGCTTGCTACCAACAGGGGAGTTAAGTGGAAATCCAAAATTAGTCAAATCAAGCGGTAACGAAGCATGTGATGAGTCGGTAGAACGTGCCATTATGGCTTCTCAGCCTTTACCATTGCCAAGTGATACCTCACTTTTTTCACAATTTAGAAACTTAAAGCTAAAATTTCGGCCTAATGACTAAGTTTTAAAATAAAAAAATGGAAACGTGAGCGAATGTAACAAAGTGTAAATCGTGTGGCGGCACAACGAGTTTGCAGTAGAATCGAACTGAAGATTCATCATTCAATTTTTATTGAAATAGATACACTAAAAATTAAATCGACAAACTAAATAAAGACATCAAATAGCTTATGAATATACTTCGATCAACAGTGTTTATTGCAGTATTGACACTTTTGTTATCAGTTACAAAGGTTGCAAATGCTGCTTTAGAAATTGAAATTAGCGGTGGCAGCGCGCAGCAGATCCCTGTGGCAATCGTGCCATTTCAACAAAATGGCAACAGCGCAGATAATATCAGCAACATCATTGCAGCAGATTTAAAGCGTAGTGGTTTGTTTCGTGTACTTGAAACAGGAGGAGTTGCAAGTCGTCCACCTGATATTATGCAAATTAAATACGCAGAGTGGGCAGCCCTTCAGGCTCAGGCAATGGCTGTGGGTGTAGTGGAAACACTGCCAAACAATAGGCTTAAAGTAACTTTTCAATTAGCAGATGTTCTCAAACAAACCCAGCTTACAGGAATGCAATATAACATTACACAAAGCCAATTGAGAGCGACTGCACATAAGATCGCCGACGTAATTTATGAAAAATTAACGGGTGAGACAGGTATTTTTTCAAGCCGTATTGCCTATATTAACAAAGCAAATGGGCGCTATGCATTGCGCGTCGCTGATGCTGACGGTGAAAATCCATTAACCATGGTGTCATCCAAAGAGCCAATCATCTCACCAGCATGGTCACCAGATGGCAGTAAAATTGCCTATGTTTCTTTTGAAAAGAAGAAGCCGATTGTTTTTGTTCAATCTCTAAGCGGCAAGCGATCTGTTCTTGCTAACTTTAAGGGAAACAACAGCGCACCTGCATGGTCGCCAGATGGGAGTAAGTTAGCTATAGTGCTTACTTATGGGGCTAATTCTCAGGTATACACGATTAACGCAGATGGTTCAGGTTTGAAGCAAGTCACTAAAAGTAGCGCGATAGATACCGAGCCGACTTGGTCATCTGACGCTAAATGGATTTATTTTAGCTCAGACCGTGGCGGCAGACCGCAGATCTACAAAGTGCCATCTGGAGGTGGTGATGCGCAACGGGTAACATTTGAAGGGGCATATAATGTAAGTCCACGTTTTTCTCCGGATGGAAAGTCTCTAGCGATGATCCGAAATGATGGTGGTAAATTTCGCGTGGCATTGCAGGATTTAACTAATGGCCAAGTGCAGTTGTTAAGTGAAGGTTCGCAGGATGAGTCGCCTAGTTTTGCACCAAATGGACGTATGTTATTGTATGCGACGCGAGTAGGAGGTCATGGCGCTTTAGCTGCGGTTTCCGCCGATGGCCGTGTGAAACAACGTTTGAACGAATCTGGTGGCGATATAAGAGAGCCGGCCTGGGGTCCAATAATTAAGTGAGTTGATTGTTTTTGGTACTAACTATTTCCGCTATTAGAGCGTTATTATAAGGAGAGCATTATGAATAAATCTACATGGAACAAAAAGTTATTAAGCACTTTAGCACTGGCCTTATTTTTAGGAGCATGTAAAAGCACGCCTATGGTTGATAAGCCGGCAGCTGTAGAAGATAAAAGCCCAGCAGCTACACAAAGTACAGCTAATCCAGCTGAAGCTGCGCCATCTGACACTTCAGCAATAAAAGAAGTAAAAATTGATGGCGATGCAACAGGAAGTGTAAATAATCCATTAAAAGATCCAAATAACATTTTGTCGAAACGTAATATCTATTTTGATTTTGACAGCGATGCGATTAAAGCTGAGTTTCGTCCATTGATTGAAGCGCATGCTAAATATTTGCTCGCAAACAGCAGTGCAAAGGCTATTTTACAAGGCAACACTGATGAAATTGGCACGCGTGAATACAACTTATCATTGGGTCAACGTCGTTCAGTGGCTGTAAAAAAATCACTCAACTTACTTGGTGTGCAAGATACGCAAATTGAAACGGTTAGCTTTGGTGAAGAAAAGGCGACTGAAGGCTGTACCGATGACGCTTGCGCTAAACAAAATCGTCGTGCAGATATTGTATACGTGAACGAGTGATCTAAAGTTTATAAAACACAAGGTTATAAAATATGATGAAAAGACTGATTCTGGCTAACCTATTTTTGATGCAACTATTTGTAATGAGTAGTCACGCAGCTTTGTTTGATGATAAAGAAGCGCGAAAAAAAATTCTTGAAGTAGAAGCGACAATGAATAGCCAGAATCAGGCTACACAAACAGAGCTAGCCAACTTAAAAAAAAGCCATCATGAACTAGAGCAGCGTGTAATCGACATAGAAGCCATTACCAAAGGCGGTGGCTTATTGGATATGCAGAATCAAATAGAGTCTTTAAAGCAAGAATTGGCAAAGCTTAAAGGTGAGTTGGAAGTTGCAAATCATAATGTAATGGCTACTCAGCAACGACAAAAAGATTTGTACGGCGATACTGATGTTCGCTTGCGGAAGTTAGAGCTTAGTGCAACGCCTGCGGCCGCTGTGGTGCCAACTGAAGCGACCGCTACAACGTCCGCAACCGCAGAAGTAGCAATGCCAGGCAAAAATACGCAAGAATATCAATTGCTTGAGCTTGCTAATGGCTTGTCTAGAGAAGTGAAACATAGAGATGCTTTTAATGCATATGATAAATTCTTAAAAGATTATCCAAATAGCGCTCTGGCGTTTGAAGCTACCTATGGCCTAGGTTATTCACAATTCGCTTTAAAAAACTACAAATCCTCAATAATCACTCAGCAGAAAGTGTTAGATTTGTATCCTGAAAGCGCAAAAGTGCCTGATGCCATGCTAAACATGGCAAATAGCCAGATTCAATTAGGTTTGGTGCCAGGAGCTAAAAAAACATTGCGGGAATTGATCGCTAAATTCCCGAACAGTGAAGTGATTCCTGCCGCGCAAAAACGACTAAAAGCATTAGAAGCTATTAAGTAAGAGTGCGTTAAATTGGATTGTGTCGGATTTACGACTGTTAAATTCTAGGGTTTAATCACCGGTAAAACATCAGCTTAGCTTTAATTAGTTAAGCTGATTTCAGTTATAATGGCGCCAATCAAAATGGCGCTATTTTTTTAATATTTAATGAAGCTAAAAATTCACGAAATTTTCTATTCGATACAAGGTGAATCCTCACGTATAGGTTTGCCTACGGTGTTTGTGCGCTTGACAGGATGCCCGATGCGCTGTGTGTATTGCGATACTGCTTATGCTTTTAGTGGTGGTACCAATATGGAAATTACCGATATTCTGAGTAAGGTTGCCGAGTTCGGCACAGAATATGTCACCGTAACAGGAGGCGAACCGCTCGCACAAAAGGACTGCCTTGTATTGTTAAAGGATTTATGTGATGCTGGTTTTAACGTGTCTCTAGAAACAGGTGGTGCGATTGATATTAGCCCAGTTGATAAACGAGTTTCTGTGATATTGGATGTAAAAACACCGGATTCAGGTGAATCAAAAAATAATGTATGGGGTAATTTGGAGCATCTGAAAAGTGCTGACGAAGTAAAATTTGTGCTTTGTAGTCGGGCAGATTATATATGGGCAAAAGATTTATTAAGTACACATAAAATTCCAGACAAATGCCCAGTATTATTTTCACCAGTGTACAGCCAAGTAAATCCTACCGAGCTGGCCGAATGGGTGTTGAACGACAGGTTGCCAGTGCGCATGCAAGTGCAGTTGCATAAGATTTTGTGGGGCGAGAAGCCTGGAGTTTAGAATGCGTTCAGATATAAAAAACAAAGCGAAAAAGAAAGCTGTGGTATTGCTTTCTGGTGGATTGGATTCTGCTACGTGTCTTGCTATAGCTAAGTCACAGGACTTTGACTGCTATTGTTTAAGTTTAGATTATCACCAACGCCATATTGCTGAGTTGCATGCCGCAAAAAATCTAGCAAACATGATGGGTGCAATAGCGCACAAAACTGCAAATTTGGACTTATCATTATTTGGTGGTTCAGCACTCACTGACGAAGCGATTGCAGTGCCAGAACATGAAACCGCAGGCATTCCAATTACATATGTGCCTGCGCGCAACACCATTATGTTGTCTCTGGCACTGGCGTGGGCGGAAGTATTGCAAAGTCAGGATATTTTTATTGGTGTCAATGCGCTTGATTATTCTGGTTATCCAGATTGTCGGGGTGAGTATGTTCGAGCATTTCAAACGATGGCAAATTTAGCGACAAAGAGTGCAGTGGAAGGGCGTACGATTACTATTCACGCGCCTTTGATAGATATGACAAAAGCGCAGATAGTAAAATTAGGTACTAAACTTGGCGTGGATTATACGATGACTGTTTCCTGCTACCAGGCTGACAAAAATGGTGAGGCGTGTGGACTTTGTGATTCATGTAGATTAAGGCGCGAAGGCTTTGTGGCGGCGGGATTAGTTGATCCAACTCGATATAAATACCATAGTGTTGGCTGATGGTAATTATAAATTTAGATAAATCAACGACAAAATACATAAAGCACTTGTCAAAACTACAATTAATAGCGTAAAATCCGCGCCTTTCTGCGATAAATTTTTCAATAAAGAGAACAAAGATTATGGTTATTATTCGTTTAGCTCGTGGTGGCGCGAAAAAAACTCCTTTCTACAACTTAGTAGTGGCTGATTCACGCAATCGTCGTGATGGCCGCTTTATCGAGCGTGTTGGTTTTTACAACCCATCAGCAAAAGCTGGTGCAGAAGCGCTTCGTGTAGATCAAGAGCGTGTTACATTCTGGCAAGGTCAAGGCGCGCAACTGTCAGATACAGTTGCACGTTTGGTTAAATTTCATGCTAAAGGCCCAGAGCACGCAATTGTTGCTAAGGCAAAAGATGCTGCTAAAGCTGATGCTGTTAAAGCAAAAATTGCTGCTGTTGAAGCTGCTAAAGTAAAAGCTGTTGCTGATGCTGCTAAAGCTGAAGCAGATGCTAAAGCCGCTGAAGAAGCTGCTGCTGCAAAAGAAGCTGCAGAGGCTGCAAAAGCAGCTGAAGCTGAAGCCGCAGCTGCACCAGTAGAAGCTGCTGCTGAAGAAGCGCCAGCTGAAGTTGCTGAAACACCTGCTGTAGACGCTTAATTATTATCACTAATATTGATCATTACTTAGGTGATGTGACACCTAAGTAAATGACAAAGTCTGTGAGTAATTCAGCTGAAAGAAATATGGTAGTCATGGGGCGCATCGTTGCGCCCTACGGCGTTTTTGGTTGGCTAAAAATTGTGCCAGATACAGAAGCGTTTGATGGTTTATTTGATTACGACACTTGGTGGCTAGGCAAAGGCGATGATTGGAGTGAAATGGTGGTTGAAACTGCCAAAACTCACAATGATGTGCTGGTAGTTAAGCTAAAAGGCATTGATGATCGTGATGCCGCGCTTGCATGCAAGGGTAAGCAAATCGCAGTGCCAAGAGAGCAATTGCCTGAAGCTGAAGAAAATGAGTATTACTGGTCAGACTTGATTGGTTTACGTGTTAAGAATAAACAGGATGTTGATTTCGGCTTAGTTGTTGATGTGTTTGAAACTGGTGCGAATGATGTAATTGCAGTACGTGCAGATGCCGTTAAGCAAGAAGCTATAGTAGATAAGGCAGTAACTAAAGAGAAGCCGCAAGAAAGATTGTTGCCGTTTATTGACGCAGTAGTGCTTGAGGTGGATATAGTAGCAAAAACGATGTTAGTGGATTGGGATGCAGATTTCTAACCATGTCGTTTAGATTTGATTATGGCATTTAAGTTTGACATTGTTACGCTGTTTCCTGAAATGTTTGACGCCATTACTAAATATGGCATCACAAGCAGAGCTTTACAGCAAAAGATTTATGATGTCCAGTTTTGGAACCCTAGAGATTTCACTACCGATAATCATAAAACAGTAGACGACAGACCTTATGGTGGTGGCCCAGGCATGGTAATGCTTGCAGAGCCTTTAGAACAAGCCATTAGTTCGGCAAAAGTAAGTCAAGCTGAAAAGAATATTGAAAGTTGGGTAATCCATCTTTCACCAGCGGGTCAACCGCTGACACATGAAAAAGTCATGCAGTTAAGTAAGAAACAAGGTTTAGTGTTGCTAACAAGTCGTTATGAAGGTGTAGACCAACGATTGATTGATGTGCAGGTGGATGAGGAAATTTCCATTGGCGATTATGTGTTAAGTGGTGGTGAATTACCCGCCATGGCGTTGATAGATGCGATAGTCAGGCATTTGCCAGGTAGCTTAGGTGATAGTGATTCTGCCATTGAAGATTCGTTTGTAGATGGCTTATTAGATTGCCCGCACTATACTAGGCCAGAAGAATATAATGGTGTGAAAGTGCCTGAAATTTTAACATCAGGAAATCACGCAAAGATTAAACAGTGGCGGTTGAAAATGTCGCTGAAAAGAACTCGGGATCAACGTCCCGATTTATTGGCCGCAAGGCCGTTGACGAAAGAAGAAGCACGGCTGCTAAAAGAGCTTGATGTTGAGCAAACTGATTAGCAGGAACAAGCCTCTTCATAATTAAAAGGAACCCGCCGAGGTTGGGATTTTAAAAATTAAAATCAAGGCGATATAAAGGAAAAATAGAAAATGGCAGATATTATTAAAATGCTAGAAGAGGAAGAGATTGCTCGTTTAGGCAAAACCATTCCATCTTTTGCACCAGGCGACACTGTAGTAGTTGGCGTAAACGTAGTTGAAGGTACACGTAAACGTGTGCAGTCATACGAAGGCGTTGTGATTGCTAAACGTAACCGTGGTTTAAACTCATCATTCATCGTACGTAAAATCTCATCTGGCGAAGGTGTTGAGCGTACATTCCAAACTTATTCACCGCTAATCGCTAGCATTGAAGTTAAGCGTCGTGGTGATGTTCGCCGTGCGAAACTTTATTACCTACGTGAGCGTTCAGGTAAATCAGCGCGTATTAAAGAGAAATTATTCTCACGTGAAAAAGAAGTAATGGCTCCAGAGACAAGCGCTTAAATTTCTGTAGTTTTTGCTGAATAAAAAAAACCCAAATGTCGAAAGGACTTTGGGTTTTTTATCATGTGATTTTTCATTTGCATAAAGGCAACATTCGTTTAACATGATGCGATGATAAATCATTATGATGCGCTAATAAATGCGCCTTTTGGCGCTGTGGCAATGTCTTTGCATGGCAATCAACTTGCAATAGATTTGTTGTCAGAAGCACCGTTACAAGAAAATTTTCAATCAAACAATGTGTTAGTCAATCAAGCTTATGAGCAGATACTGCAATATCTACAGCAAGCAACGACCCCATTTAATATATCTCTATGCACGCAACAAGGCACCGTTTTTCAGCAGCGTGTCTGGCAGGCGATTGCTGCCATTCCACTAGGAAAAACTGCCACCTATGGGCAGATAGCTAAACAAATCGGTTCAGGCCCCCGCGCTGTGGCTAATGCCTGTGGTGCGAATACCGTTCCGCTTATTATTCCATGCCACCGTGTGGTTGCGCAAAACGGCTTAGGCGGATTTATGCAAGGTAAAGAAAATGGCTTGTCTGTTAAACGCTGGCTACTAGTGCATGAAGGTGTGCAAGGCTATACAAATGAGTGAGCGCACGCTTTCGCCACAAGACTTGGCAGAACTAGACACCTTCATTGACCATCTATGGTTAGAAGATGGTTTGTCAAAAAATACGCTAGAAAGTTATCGTTTAGATTTAAGTGCATTTGCACTTTGGCTCAGGCCGCAAAACAAGCAATTACTTACCGTAGATCAAGCCGATATTCAGCAATATCTCGCTGTTAAATTCCCACAAAGTAAGCCGCGCAGCATTAGTCGATTGATTGCCAGCATGCGCAGATTTTATCGCTATTTAATGCGGGATAACAAAATTAGCCTAGATCCGACCATCCAAATTCAATCACCAAAACTACCGCGTAGTTTGCCTAAAAGTTTGAATGAAGATGAAGTCATTGCTTTGCTCAATGCACCTATAATTACGGAGTCGGCAGGATTGCGCGATAAAGCTATGCTGGAACTACTCTACGCCTGTGGATTGCGTGTATCAGAGTTAGTAGGTGTCAAAGTCACTGAAGTGAGCCTTAGTGATGGAGTTGTGCGCATTACAGGTAAAGGCAGTAAAACGCGCTTGGTGCCAATGGGCGAGGATGCGGTAGATTGGATTTCTCGCTACTTAAAAGAAGCTCGCTCAGAAATTTTGCAAAAGCGTTTGTGCGATGCCTTGTTTGTGACCAATCGCGGCGACGCGATGACGCGTCAAGCGTTTTGGTATTTAATTAAGCGCTATGCATTGCTGGCGGGTATCAATAAGCATATGTCACCACATGTATTACGCCATGCATTTGCTACACACTTGTTGAATCACGGCGCAGATTTAAGAGTGGTGCAGATGTTACTTGGTCATTCCGATATTTCAACTACACAGATTTATACGCATGTGGCGCGAGAACGCTTGAAACAGTTGCATAGCATGCATCATCCGCGTGGATAAGCTTAAAGCAATCTAATTTTTAGTACGTTCAATTACCACCCCCAACGCCTTTAGCCCCGGCAATATGCCAGGTTTAGCCACTTTAATCTTCACACTTAATGCACCAAATTCTTTCAGAATCAATTGGCAAATATGTTCGGCTAAAGCCTCTACTAATTTAAAGCTATTTTCAGTTAATGTTTCGCGTATGCTGCTAACCACTGCGCCGTAGTCTATGGTATCTGCAATAGCATCGCTTTTGCAGGCGTTTGTTAAGTCGTAACCAATTTCAATATCTAGGATGATAGTTTGAGGCATCATGCGTTCCCATTCGGGTACGCCTAGTTTGGTTTGTACTTTAACTTGTTCTAAAAAAATGGTGTCCATACTATTGAAGTTTATCGTATAAAATATAATGTGATTTTAGAGCATCTCAAGAGGGTTAGGCGAAATGAATGAATTAGGGTTTGTTCCAGTAACATTGATTCCAGTAGTTTGGATTGTTGCTGCGTATTTATTGGGTTCTGTCGCATTTGGTATCATCGTGAGTAAGTTGTTTGGTTTGCCAGATCCGCGAACGGTGGGTTCAGGTAATCCAGGCGCAACTAATGTACTGCGTAGCGGTAAGAAATTAGCTGCTGCGCTTACTTTGCTGGGTGATGTGCTAAAAGGTTGGTTGCCTGTTTGGTTAGCGCTACAGTCTGATATGTTGATGTGGGTGGTGTCTTGGGTTGGTGTAGCGGTATTTTTTGGGCATTTGTATCCAATTTTTTATAAATTTAAAGGTGGCAAAGGCGTGGCTACTGCGCTGGGAGTGATGTTAGCTATTTCGCCATTACTCGGTTTGGCGGCAATGGTAACTTGGATTGTGGTATTTGCTGTTTCACGCTACTCATCACTCGGCGCAATTTCGGCAGCGGCACTCGCGCCAATATATGCATGGTTTCTACTGTCACCATATAAAGACTACGTGATTACGGTGACCGTCATGGCGATAATGCTGATTTGGCGCCATAAAAGCAATATTCAAAAACTACTGGCGGGAACTGAATCAGGTTTTGGTAAGAAAAAGTAATCGGCTCTTTAAATGGCGGGCTTTTGCAATTCCGCTAAATCCCACCTCGGTCGCACACTAAAGCCATAATTTCTATTGCCTTTGCCATTCATGGCTTTAAGGCGCATTGCGCCTGCGAAGGCAATCATCGCGCCGTTGTCCGTGCAGAACTCCAATCGTGGGTAGCTCACTATGCATAACTTGCGTTTCGTTGCGGCATTTAAATTTTGACGCAACCTTGAATTTGCGCCTACGCCGCCTGAAACTACTAAATTATCTAAGCCAGTTTCACGCAATGCGGTCATGCATTTTAGCGTTAATATTTCTGTCACTGCTTCTTGAAACTCCCATGCAATATCCGCTTTAGTTTGGGTATCTAAAGGCTGGTGTTGATTTGCCAATGTGAGTACCGCAGTTTTTAAGCCACTAAAACTGAAGTTCAAGTCGCCGCTATTCAATAATGGACGGGGTAACTTAAAGCGTGCTTTACCTTGTTCAGCAAGCTTAGCAAGCGCAGGCCCGCCTGGATAACCTAAACCTAATAATTTAGCGGTTTTGTCAAAGGCTTCTCCAGCTGCGTCATCTAAGGTGTCGCCAAGCAGTTCATATTCGCCAATACCATCCACTCTCATCAGTTGGCTATGGCCGCCAGAAACAAGCAGTGCCACAAATGGAAAAGCGGGCGGATTAGCTTCAAGCAAAGGTGCAAGTAAATGTCCTTCAAGATGATGCACATTAATCGTGGGGATTTGCAAGCTAAATGCGAGCGATTCTGCAAAGCTTGTGCCGACTAATAATGCGCCAGATAGACCAGGACCTTGTGTGTAGGCGATTGCATTAATATCTTGTAGTGTTTTGTTTGCTGTTTTTAGCACACTTTCAGTAAGTGGTAATACGCGACGTATATGGTCTCGCGAAGCAAGCTCAGGAACTACACCGCCATACTCAGCATGCATTTCAACTTGCGAATGCAGTGCGTGTGCGAGCAACCCCTGCTCGGTATCGTATAATGCAAGCCCTGTTTCGTCGCAGGATGATTCCACACCTAAGATTAACATTTAATTTCAATACTTAAAGATTCTAAAAGATGAATTATTGCGCATTTCAACTCTAAATGTACAAAACAAATGGTAAACGCATAAAAGTAATTGAATAAAAACAATTATGCGATTAAAATAGTCGGCTTTTCTCAGTTTCCAAATCGTGAGCGCGTTAAACGCTTGGTGGAAATTTGAGCATACCCATTTTATTTTGTAATTTATTTTTTAATTAAACTGTTCTTATAAGAGAGATTGAATGTCTAGTGTACGCGTAAAAGAAAATGAGCCGTTTGACGTTGCCCTTCGCCGTTTTAAACGCCTAATTGAAAAAACAGGTTTGTTGAATGATCTTCGCGCTCGCGAGTTCTACGAGAAACCAACTTGGGAGCGTAAGCGTAAAGCTGCTGCTGCTGTTAAACGTCAATACCGTCGTTTAATGAAACAAACACTTCCAGCAAAATTATTCTAATTAACCGTCAATGGCTGATTCAAACAACTCACCAGAAAATTCAGAAGAAGCATTCTGGAAACTGACCGATAAGTTTATCGGCTTTGCAAATGAGCAGGCTGAAAACAATGAGGTAGGTGTGGTTAATTCGAGTCTTTTGTTTGCTTCTGCAAGGTTTAATACATTTTTAATTGCTACACAATGTGGCAATAAAGAAGCCTTTGAGACTGAAAAAACTGCTGCCTTAGAGTACTTTGTCAATCAATACAGAATTGCGCTTACTGAGCATATGGCAGATTATCAAGCTAAATTTGATACTTACATTAGGTAAGAGCGCGTATTTTTAATGAGCCTTAAGTTACAAATCACAGAAGATATGAAAACTGCAATGCGCGCTAAAGATAGTGCGCGTCTAGGCGCTATCCGCTTATTACAGGCGGCTATTAAACAGCGTGAAGTGGATGAGCGTATTGAATTAAGTGATACTGACGTTATCTCTGCAATTGAAAAGATGCTGAAACAACGACGTGATTCAATTGCCGCTTATGAATCTGCAAACAGAGATGACTTGGCTGATATTGAAAAGTTCGAAGTGAGCGTACTTCAAACTTATTTACCGCAACAATTAACCGATGCAGAAGTTGCTGAAATTTTAGAGCAAGTGGTTGCTGAAGTCGGTGCTGCGGGGATTAAAGATATGAGCAAGGTAATGGCTGCGATTAAGCCTTTAGTTGCTGGTAAGGCTGATATGGGTAAGATTTCAGGTTTAATTAAAACGCGTTTAGCTTAAGTAATATTTAAGTTTTTAGATGTTTATAGTAGAGGAGCGATAAGCTCCTTTTTTGTTTTCCAAATCTAAATTAAGCTAAAATTACCAAAAGACTTAAATATAAGTAGATAATTTTGATTCCAGAAAGCTTTATACAGGAGCTACTCAATCGGGTCGACATCGTTGATGTGATTGATAAATGCACGCCACTAAAAAAAGCGGGCGCTAATTATTCTGCTTGTTGCCCGTTTCACAATGAAAAGTCTCCTAGCTTTACTGTTAGTCCTACTAAGCAGTTTTATCATTGCTTTGGTTGCGGCGCGCATGGAACGGCAGTAGGTTTTCTAATGGAGTATCAGGGTTTAAGTTTTGTGGAAGCGATTAATGAGCTTGCCAGAATGGTTGGTATGATTGTGCCACAAGAAGCGCGTGACCCAGATAAGCCAGCACCTAAAGTTGTTGTTGGATTGCAGGAATCATTACAGCAAGCCTCGCAATATTACAAAGCGCAGTTAAAAATTTCAGAACGAGCGATTGAATATTTAAAAGGTCGGGGATTAAGTGGAGCTGTGGCTGCTAAATTTCAGATAGGCTACGCGCCGGCAGGCTGGCAAAATTTACAAGGTGTTTTCCCTCAATATGAGAATGAGGCTTTGAATATTGCTGGATTGGTGGTTGAAAACGAGCAAGGCAAACGTTATGACCGTTTTCGTGATCGGATTATGTTCCCAATTCATGACCAAAAAGGGCAGGTTATTGGTTTTGGTGGAAGAGTAATTAATCCTGAAGATACACCAAAATATTACAACTCACCTGAAACGCCCTTATTCCAAAAAGGCCATGAGCTTTACGGACTATTTTTAGCGAGACGAGCGATACGCGATGCAGGTAGAGCATTGGTTGTTGAAGGTTATATGGATGTTGTAGCTTTGGCGCAATATGGCATTGAGTATGCCGTAGCTGCTTTAGGCACGGCGACCACGCCATTTCATATTACCAAGCTCATGCGTCAAACTGATGAGATTGTTTTTTGTTTTGACGGAGATAGTGCAGGGCTTACTGCCGCTTGGCGAGCAGTCATGAATGCATTGCCCGCGTTAACCGATGGCTTAAAGCTTTCATTTTTGTTTTTACCCAAAGAGCATGATCCTGATTCTTATGTAAGGGAATTTGGTAAAGAAAAGTTTGAGGCTGAAATTAAAGCCGCCATGCCATTATCGCAATATATATTAAAGCATTTAAGTGAAAATAATGCCTTGCAGAGTCAGGAAGATAAAGTGCGCTTTTTGAACGAGGCAGAGCCTATCATGCAGCAAATAAATGCGCCACGTAGCGCGATGTATTTACGTAAAAAAGTGGCGGAATTAGCGCAGTTATCTATTGATGAAATGCAAAGTCTACTTAAATTACCTAATCTTAATAAGTCGCCAGTGCAAGCTAGACCTAAACTTACGCGTACCACAAATTCATTACATAAGCGTTTTTGTTTAGCTATGCTGAGTCATCCATCGCTCGCTAGCGCGGATGATTTGCTTTGGCTAGAAGGTGAGTCGGATGAAGAGTTATTATTACGCAGAACTATTGAAACTTGTTTAAGTCAGCCCCATTCTAAACCTTCAGTCGTCATGCTTGCTCTTGAAAATGTGGTGGATGCAGCACTAATGCGTGAATTAGAGCGTGAGCTAAGTGCCTTAGATGAAACGCTAAATTTGGAGTTGGAGCTTGTAGGGGCAAGGCAGCAATTGCAAAAGGTATATTTGAACAAAAATGAAAATACATTATTGGCGAAAATTAGCGAAAAACCCTTGAGTACATTAACTGAAGATGAACGAGCTTTACTTAAAAGTTTAGGTAATAAACTCAAGTCAAAATAGGGTTTAATTCTGCTATAATAGAGGGTTGTAGAAATCATATTCACCATGCCGGTAAGAAAGCTAAGCGCATGGCGAGCATAAAATTAGAGGTGTGTCATGGCAAGACCGAAGAAAAGTGATCAGGCAGATGAAAAAAAGAAGACAGAGACTATTAGCCCAGAGCAACTGGAAGCTAATGCTGATGAGCGTCGCACTCGCCTAAAAACACTCATTATCTTGGGTAAAGAGCGCGGCTATTTAACATACGCGGAAATTAACGATCATCTGCCAGATGACGTACAAAACTCAGAACAGATCGATGGCATTATCGGTATGATTAATGACATGGGTATTCAGGTGTACGAAGAAGCGCCTGATGCCGAAGTGTTATTAATGTCAGATGCGCCACCAGCTGTGACAGATGAAGATGCAGTTGAGGAAGCGGAACAGGCACTTGCAACTGTGGATTCAGATTTCGGACGTACTACAGACCCAGTACGTATGTATATGCGCGAGATGGGTACGGTTGATTTGCTCACTCGGGAAAGTGAAGTTGAAATTGCCCGTCGCATTGAAGATGGTTTAAAGCATATGGTGCAGGCGATTGCGGCATGTCCAACCACTATTGGAGCATTGTTAGATTTAGTCACTAAAATTGAGAACGATGAATTAAGTGTTGATGATTTAGTCGATGGCATGATTGATTCAGACGTAGGAGCTGTTGAGGCTGCTGCAATGGAAGTAGATGAAGATGATGAATCGGAAGATGATATCGAAGATGAAGATGAAGGTGATGAGGATGGTGCAAAAGCAGCCGCTATTTCCGCCGAAGCTTTAGCTAAATTAAAAGAAGAAGTCCTGAGTCGGTTTGTGCCGATTCGCGCAGCCAATCACAAAATGACGGTAATTCTGCCTGTAAAAGGTTCGCAAGATGCGGAATATCAAGCATTATTATCAGAGATTTTAGTTGGTCTTACTGCATTTAGATTTTCACCGAAGCAGGTAGAAGGTCTGTGTGATCAAGTGCGAAACTTGGTTGAAACAGTGCGTGGGCATGAACGTAAAGTGTTGGATTTTTGTGTAGAAAAATCTGGAATGCCGCGTCTGTATTTCATAAAATCTTTCCCTGGTAATGAGTGTAATCAAAACTGGCTGGCTGAAGAGCTGAAAGCTGATAAGCCGTACGTTGAAAAATTAACACGCTATAACCACTCAATTTTAGATCAACAACAGCGTTTGATTGATTTAGAGAAGAGCGTTGGCATACCAATTAAAGAACTTAAAGAAATTAATAAGCAGATGACTACTGGCGAGGCGCGTGCACGTCGTGCGAAGCGAGAGATGATTGAGGCTAACTTACGATTAGTTATTTCAATCGCGAAAAAATATACCAATCGTGGGTTGCAGTTTTTGGATTTAATTCAAGAAGGAAATATCGGCTTAATGAAAGCGGTAGATAAATTTGAATACCGTCGTGGGTTTAAATTTTCAACTTATGCTACATGGTGGATACGCCAAGCAATTACTCGTTCGATTGCAGATCAGGCAAGAACTATTCGTATTCCTGTGCATATGATTGAAACAATCAACAAAATGAATCGTATCAGCCGTCAAATATTGCAAGAAACTGGCATTGAGCCAGACCCGGCAACATTAGCCGAAAAAATGGAAATGCCTGAAGATAAGATTCGTAAAATCTTAAAAATCAGCAAAGAGCCTATCTCAATGGAAACGCCGATTGGTGATGATGAAGATTCACATTTGGGAGATTTTATTGAAGATGGTCAAACGTTGGCGCCAGTTGACGCGGCAATTTATGCAAGCTTGCGCGATGCCACAAGTGAAGTTCTGGAATCACTCACGCCACGTGAAGCTAAAGTGCTACGGATGCGTTTTGGTATTGAAATGAATACTGACCATACGCTGGAAGAAGTAGGTAAGCAGTTTGATGTTACACGTGAGCGCATTCGCCAAATTGAAGCAAAAGCATTACGTAAATTGCGCCATCCAACGCGTTCAGAAAGATTGCGTAGTTTCTTAGAAACTGGCCAAGATTAATAAGTAAAGTTAAGGTTTCGGCCCCCTAGCTCATGCTTGGTTAGAGCAGCGGACTCATAATCCGTTGGTGCTGTGTTCGACTCACAGGGGGGCCACCAAAAATAAGGACTTGGAGAAATCCGGGTCCTTTTTTCTTTTTATAGTTATGAATGTTGTTGCTTTAGAAAATATTTAAACAAATAAAATATTTTTTTTATGAGTATGAAGTAGCTCTTAATTTCTAATTATTTTTCGTTTTATTCGCAATGGTAAAAACTGTAATTAAAGAGCACATTGACCAAGTATTCAATAAAACTTAGAATGAATTTCTAAACAATACAATCTAATCAATAATATGCTAATTGAAGTTAGTACCACCTGCGGAACACGGGAGGAGGCAAAAAAAATAGCAAAACTAGCCATTACTGAGAAATTATGCGCCTGTGTCCACATTGATGAAATAGAAAGTTTTTACTCATGGCAAGATGTAGTTCATAACGAGATTGAGTACAAGTTAACTTTCAAAACAGTTGAATCAAGATATGAAGATATTCTAAGGCTTGTCACTAAAGAACATAGTTATGATTTGCCAGCCATTTACTCAACACCGGTTTTGAAAGCAAGTAAATCTTATGAGGAGTGGATCACGGAAAACTCAACAATTTAATCATTAAAGTGATTACCTACCTATCATCCTTTGCTCTTGATCAATTAGCTTCTTTTGTAAGTATTATCGTTTCACTTTTATCATTTGGATTGTTGAAATGCATAAAACTTTGATCCAGTCCTGTATAAAAACTGCATATAGCTTTTCCATGATGTTAGCTCTAAATCTTTATCAGGCCCAGCTTGTTGCATTGTTATGTGGGTCAAAGCAAAATGCAAACGGCGGGTCAAATTGAACATTCGCCCGCGCATCTCTCTCTTGGCCGAATTCCGAACCAGTTTTGATGCAAGAGGTGGGTCAAGCGGGCTGTTTTGATTTTAGTTTTTTCGCTTCAGATTTTTTTGCATGCTCCATCGTGCCTTGTGCGTCCACGTAAGCTCGCACTGTTTCTAGCGTCGCACCGCCTACACTACCAACGAAGTACGCCCGATGCCAAAACAACGGCTTGTAATAGAACTGTACAAGATGTGCCTCAAACCGATTTCTAGCTTTCCTTGCGCTGGCCGTCTTTAAATTGTTAATGAGAATGGAAATATCCAAT
>JAUYAL010000055.1 GCA_030693535.1 Methylotenera sp. | reverse complement strand
AACCGTTTTGGTGCCAGCCGCGAAGATAGCGGCGTTTCATGGAAAGGTCTATTCATCAAGGCCAATGAAGGTGCAGAGGTGAAATCTGTTGCCAGCGGTCGTGTGGTTTTTGCTGACTGGCTACGCGGCTTTGGCAATTTGGTGATTGTGGATCACGGCGATGGCTATATGAGCTTATATGGATATAATCAGGCCATATTAAAACAAGCCGGTGAAGTAGTACGTAGTGGCGATGCGATTGCATCGGTTGGCAACAGCGGTGGCAACGAAGCTAACGGTGTTTATTATGAGTTGCGGTTACAAAGCCGACCCTTTGACCCATTAACTTGGAGTAGCTTGAATTAGCGAGTGTAAGACTTTAACCTGAACCTCATACTGTATCAGAAGCAATTCATACGACTATTTCTGGAAGCTAAAAAAAACAAACTTTTAATTTGATCAACGCCACCAAATGCATCAGTTAGTGCTACTTCCGCTCAGTTAAACTTGGCTATCTGGATTAATCAAATAGTGATTTCTTTGCATAATACATCGTATAATTGATTTAAGAGAGATGCCGCAAACTAAGGCGGATTTATTCACTCTCAAAAACCCCATTTAAAAACCCACTTTTAAGACCTAGTTTAATTCATTAACGCTATCCACAATTGCTGCATACAAGTCACGGGTAGATGCAATCGCACCATCTTGGACTTCCTGAGCTGACAATATGTTACCGTTGGCTGCCTGTAACGGACGCGTCGCAGTAGCACTAGCAACCACAGTCACAAAATAACCAAGATTAAAACCGCCATGTGCAGTGGAATTAATGCACATATGCGTCATAAAACCGGCCAGCACAATATTCTTGATGCCCAATACTTTCAACTGCTGATCAAGATCAGTACCAATGAACGAGTTTGGATAATTTTTGGTAATCACAGATTCTCCGTTAATAGGCGCCACCTCATCACAAATAGCGCCAATTTCCGCAGAAACATCATAAGGTGAACCAACACCAGCATCGTGCTGAATATGAATAATAGGAATTTTAAATTCTCTGGCTTTAGCTAGCAAATGCTTAGCCTCTAAGATTGCGACTTCTACGCCAGTTAATTGCATCAGTCCTTTTCTATAGGTATTCTGGCAATCGATCATAATCAATGCAGACTCTTTCAATGGTGCAGGTGCTAAACCCAAACCAACAATTTCACGCAAAGTTTTTGATGCTTCAATCATAGTGTTTTCCTGAAATTAAATGAGTAACCTGTATCATAACCATATTACCAATAAAAATTTGACTGGTGATAAAGATCAGTTATTAGGGTCAAAATTTTGTTATATATTCATAATATAAGCATCACTCTCATACTTGCCGCTATGGGCCTCCCAGCTACGGTGGTTGCTCTTAAGTTATCGGTTAACTGAAAGTCTTTGCGTAAACGCATAGCTATCTTCTCGCCGGACGCTCAATACCATAAACAGTCTAGCTTTTGCTAGCGTGAGAATTCAAGCGAGATTTAAATGACATACAAGATGGCAAACACAAAATAAATACGCCACATGAGTGACCTATTTATTGCTACTGGCGGAAGGGGCGGGATTCGAACCCGCGTTAAGTTATTCACCTAAACACGCTTTCCAGGCGTGCGACTTAAACCGCTCATCCACCCTTCCGAGAGGGGCGAATTATAGTGCATATTGGTATAAAACCCAACATATAGGCACCTACCTTGAATTATGATTTTTTTAGCAACGTGAACGTATCTAAAACGCCCTTGCCTTTTACTTCAACAGCGGTTCTTAATGAAAATATATAATTATCTTTTAACAATCGCTGCGTTTCTGCAGTCACTTGAATAGCACCAGCGATACAGGTTTCTTCCATACGGCTTGCCAAGTTGACAGTATCTCCCCATAGGTCGTAGCTAAACTTGCTACTACCAATTACACCCGCCACTACTGCACCGCTATGAATCCCTATACGCATATTGAGGTCAAATCCTGTTCTGGTCGCCACTTCTTTAAGCGCTGATTGCATTTCCAGT
>JAUYAL010000050.1 GCA_030693535.1 Methylotenera sp. | reverse complement strand
AATGGCAAAAGGTAAATTTGAACGGACCAAACCGCACGTCAACGTAGGTACGATTGGCCACGTAGATCACGGTAAAACGACATTAACAGCAGCGATTACAACGGTATTGACCAAGAAATATGGCGGCGAAGCAAAGAATTTTGCTGAAATTGACTCAGCACCTGAAGAAAAAGCACGTGGTATTACTATTAATACCTCACACGTAGAATATGAAACAGCCAACCGCCACTACGCTCACGTAGACTGTCCAGGTCACGCCGACTATGTAAAAAACATGATTACCGGCGCTGCGCAAATGGACGGCGCAATACTGGTTTGTTCAGCAGCTGACGGTCCAATGCCGCAAACACGTGAACACATCCTGTTAGCACGTCAAGTAGGCGTACCATACATTGTTGTATTCCTCAACAAGGCGGACATGGTTGATGACCCTGAATTGTTAGAACTTGTAGAAATGGAAGTACGCGACCTGTTAAGCAAATACGACTTCCCAGGTGACGACACCCCAATCATCCAAGGCTCAGCAAAGCTAGCACTTGAAGGTGACCAATCAGAAATTGGCGAACCATCAATCTTCCGCTTAGCAGAAGCGCTAGACAACTACATCCCAATGCCAGATCGTGCTATCGACGGCACCTTCCTCATGCCAGTAGAAGATGTATTCTCAATTTCAGGTCGTGGCACCGTAGTAACAGGCCGTATTGAACGCGGTATTGTGAAGGTCGGCGATGAGATTGAAATTGTGGGTATCAAACCAACAGTTAAAACCATCTGTACTGGTGTGGAAATGTTCCGCAAACTGCTAGACCAAGGCATGGCAGGCGACAACGTCGGCGTATTGCTACGTGGAACAAAACGTGAAGACATTGAACGTGGTCAAGTATTGGCTAAATCAGGTTCAATCAAACCACACACCAAATTTACTGCAGAAATCTACGTGCTAGGTAAAGACGAAGGTGGTCGTCACACACCATTCTTCCAAGGCTACCGCCCACAATTCTACTTCCGCACTACTGATGTCACTGGTGCAGTAGAATTACCAGAAGGCAC
>JAUYAL010000047.1 GCA_030693535.1 Methylotenera sp. | reverse complement strand
TTGGGTAAGTTGGTAAGGCGCGCTTGATACTTAGCTTGTGACCTGCTGATTTTTTGTGCAATCTCACTCAGCAAACGTTGCGATTTTTGTGCTGACTTGTCATCTGTCGATAGCGGCAACGCTTTTACATCTCGCGACTTTATTAAGTCCGAGACATCACGCCATTTCCGCCGCAGTGCATGGCGATCTGCCAGCATGCAAGTTTTTAATGAAGTTTCTAAATGGGAAAGATTCAAAAGTTTTGATGTAAAATTTAAAGGCAATAACTATAAGCCATTGATATTGTATGGGTATTTGGTAGGAGATGGGGGGTTCGAACCCCCGACAAATGGATTAAGAGTCCACTGCTCTACCAACTGAGCTAATCTCCCTCAAGGGCTTGGATTATCAAGATAAAGTAGCTCAATGTCAAACAGAAATCTTTTTAAATAGCGTGTTTGAATTCAGCTCACGCAAAACGTTATGTCGGTTAGCTTGTGCGTTTTTAGGTCAAAAATTAGTATATTTGGCAATAATCCAGTTAATTTTATCAAGGGTTCCCCTGTGCACAACACCTCCATGCCACTATTCATAACGCACCCACAAAAAGCTTGCGAACCTTGGTTTGTTACCCGCTATTTTCTCATGATAGGTATAAGTAACGAGACTGCCAATTTTTGGCGGATCTTCGCGTTGCGCATCACTCAAGCCTGACTCAATGTTTAAATTATTGGACATGCAAGGCCTGTAATGCATAACCGCTAAGGTTATCTGCTCCTTTTATATATAATTAATAGTCAACAGGCTGTTTGTGATGACTTTCGACCCTTGATTTGTTTTCTATGCCAAATTTTTATAAACCAACAATAACATATTTGTATGTGACAACTGGTCAGACTTGGTGATATTCATGATGCTTAAATAATCTTGGCTCACATGCGATTGCTCAATCAAACTTGTTGCGTTTTCAAGTTTTTTGCTAAAAGGTAAATCCTCATTTAGCAACATCAAGCTACTCACAATTTTTTTCTGATCTGAGCTAGCATGATTAGCAAACTCATTAAAACTGATGTACTTTGCTTCATTTCCATACTGTAATGCCATTTTAATGTCGGTCCAGTCTGTCATAAAACACCCTATTTGATTGGGTACGCATACCATGCCAAAAATAAATAACAATAGCTTTGAAATTAATCCCTCTTGGTCAGTTGCGTGATCCTCAACTGTTATCCAATGTAAATCATTGAAATGCCTTACTTCTTCTATATGGCTATTTGTACGGGCAGACGTTGTTTTCCATATCCCAACTTTTAACTTTTTAGCGGTGATTACTTCAAAATAAACCTCAGCCATGAGATCAATTTTTTCTGCCTGAATCCATGTGAACGCCTCGTTAGAGTACCCATGCATATTTTTTTGCCAAAGCGATTTCACTCTTTCTAAATCTACTTCATCGCATATGAGAGGCTTTTGTTTCGAAATAAATTGAATACGCACGATAAACCTTCCCTTTATTAATCAACTGCTATTCTAAAAGTTATATGCGACGTATTACGTCG
>JAUYAL010000039.1 GCA_030693535.1 Methylotenera sp. | reverse complement strand
CCTGACGATTATGCTAAGTTCTATAAAGAGTTTGGCCGCGTATTAAAAGAAGGTCCGGGCGAAGATTTTGCTAACAAAGAGAAAATTGCCTCGTTGTTACGCTTTGCCTCTACTAAAGCGGATACAGATGTTCAGGATGTGTCTCTCAAGGACTATATTGCACGTATGCAGCCCGAGCAGGATGTGATTTATTACATTACTGCTGATAGCTTTGCTGCGGCACAACACAGCCCGCATCTGGAGATTTTCCGCAAAAAAGGCATTGAAGTATTACTGATGTCTGACCGTGTAGATGAGTGGCTGTTGGGAAGCTTGGCTGAATTTGATGGCAAAAAGCTGCAATCGATCGCCAAAGGTGATTTGGATTTAGGTAAGCTGGAATCCGACACTGAAAAAGAGATTCAAAAGAAAATAGAAGAGGAAGCCAAAACCTTAGTGGATAGAATTAAGCAAACGCTGGGCAGCCAAGTAAAAGATGTTCGTGTGACCCATCGTTTGACCGATTCACCAGCCTGTTTGGTGAGTGATGCACAAGATTTATCAGGGAACTTGGCACGTATGCTAAAAGCCGCAGGTCAAAATGCGCCAGAGGCTAAGCC
Organism: Methylotenera sp.; assembly: GCA_030693535.1. The sequence continues at coordinate 1,812 of JAUYAL010000039.1, read as the reverse complement.
TATTCTGGAAATCAACCCTGCGCATAAATTAGTGAAACGCCTTGAAAGCGAAACGGCGGATGAATTATTCGGTGATTTAGCGCATGTGCTGTTTGACCAGGCTTTATTGGCTGAGGGCGGTATGCTGGATGATCCGGCAAGTTTTGTTAAACGGATGAATAGCTTGATTAGTTAATTTTTACGTAAATTGATTATTAGGCTAATTTAGTTTAAGTAGAGTAAACCGCCCTGCGTCAGCAAGGCGGTTTTTTATTGGCTTAACGACTAACGTCTAACCCAGATTTTTTAAGGTTTAGTGATTGGTTTTGTGGCAACGAAACGCAAGCGCTCTAATTCTTTTAAGCAGCGTTTCTTTGGAGATTGGAAAATCTTCGCCTTTAAACGCAAAGGCAATTTTATTGCCATGCTCTTAAGAATCTACCACCACGACTTTATCCTCAAAACTATCACGAATGCGAGCGGTATAAGTGCCAAATTTAAGGTCACTTGCCAGCATGTTAACCACCATCACGCCGCCATCGTTTAGCTTGCTATAACAGTTATCGTAAAATCCCGCACTGCAAAGCTTTGACTGGTGTCCATCCTCATCAAAGCCATCGATCAGTAGCACGTCCGCTCTATCTGATTTATTGGTGACATAATCGGCGCCGTCAGCATGTAGTGCACAAAATTTAAGACTATCTGCCGGAATGTGAAATTGGTCGCGTATAGCAATCACCTGTTCGTTAATCTCTACCGCAGTAAAATTGGCATCTGGAAGATACTTGAGGCAATACTTTGCTAGTGAACCACCGTCTAAACCTATCATTGCGATATGTTCCGGATTGGGATTAAAAAACAAGAAGCCCATCATCGTTCGCGTGTAGCCAAGGACCAGATTTGCTGGGTCGCTCTTGCGCATAACGCTTTGTATTGAGCGCGTATCAAAGTGCATTGATAGCGTTTCGCTTTCCTCAAAAATAAATGGTTTATCCTTCGGATTGTTAGAAGCCGCTTTTTTGAATTGATCTTGAAAGCTTTTGAGTCGAATAGCAGGGGTTGTCATATTTCAATCGTGATAAAATCCAGTGATAGTTCAACGTATAAATCAAAGCTTGGCAAATCAAAATAAGGCGCTTCTGTGACCAAAAACAGTCAGGTTGTTAGGTTTTTTCGTACGCGTATTCCTTCATTTGAATGCACGCTGGGTTGCCATGACTGCTGCGGACCCGTAACAGCGTCTTCAGAAGAGGTGTCTAGGTTGCCGGTTAAAAGTGAACAGGAGCATGATCGGGCACTTGAAGCGCTAAACTGCCCCTATCTTGGTAGCAATGGGTGTCAGGTTTATGGTGAGCGCCCTCTTATTTGCCGTCTGTTTGGAACTACACCTAGCCTGCCTTGCCCAAACGGCAAGGGACCAGCGGTGATGATCAAGCCTGAAATAGAGCGTCAAATTCACCATTTTTTAGCTAATACGCGCCAAGTGTTACTTTAAATTTTTGGGCTAACCAATTAAATTGATTTTCTGCGGTTACGCTTGACCAAACATTAACGCAAACTGTAATCGAACAATTCCTCTCTCTGATGAAGACTCCCACCGCTAAACACCAAATACAGATGTTGTCGCGGGGGTTTCTAAGGTCAACGACCAGAGCGCATGAGTGTTGCCACCCATACGGCTTACCACGGTCTCACTTAGCGTAGATTGCGTTGCCGCAACCAGTTCGGAGCCTTCCGCCCCTACTTTACTACGAGTAATCCTGCACCGTTTCTTTTCTTTCTGAATACACTTGCCCGCTAATAACTGCTTAACACCACGCAGGGCAATAACCT
>JAUYAL010000032.1 GCA_030693535.1 Methylotenera sp. | reverse complement strand
TACCATTCTCAGTATTAAGTTAGTAGATTAGTTTCTATGAATCTCAACTTTCAGTCAAAGCTGTCTGGTATGTTAAAGTTGAAAGGCTGTTAAGGGGATGTTGCAGTTAGACATACTTAATTACTGTATGACTCGTTACAATTGGGAGTGCTAAATCCTGATTGCCAGTAAGCTGCCGCACAGATTTGCAACGTCAATGAGTACTTTCAGCGGTGCAGTCATTCGGCAATTTAGTACGCACGACTGCAACATGTTGTGATCGGACGTCGATATCAAGCTCGTCAGCGCCACGCAAATTATTTAGCACTTAAACGGCCTAACGGAGTAATATTGAATTGAAGTTTTGATCTGTTTTAGGTCGACAAAGGCAGTGATTTACAATTAGATATGTTGTATGCAACACGCTCAATTTAGTTAATTACTCAACTATTGTAGAAGTCAAAAGGAGAATAGAAATGGTAACTGATTATGACGCAAGTAATCCCGTAGTAAAAGCGCTCAATACAATTCTAGAACTAGAGTTAGCGGGTGTGGTGCGCTATACGCACTATGCATTGATGGTGTTTGGTTACAACCGCATTCCTATTGTTTCGTGGTTGCGTGGTCAAGCGACGGAATCACTTGGCCATGCAGATAAAGCAGGCGAATTGATTACACATTTGGGTGGTCACCCATCGCTTTCAATCGGGCCGTTACTAGAAACGCACAATCATGATATCGGTGATATTTTGCGCGAATCATTAGCGCATGAAGCTTTAGCATTAAATGCTTACAAAGATTTATTAAAACTGGTTGAGGGTGACTCTATAATGTTAGAAGAATATGCGCGTGAAATGATTTACCAAGAAGAATTGCACTTAGGCGAAGTCGATAAAATGTTACGTAAACCAGGTGAAATTGCCAAGTTTCATGAATAATTTCAGGCTCCCAAACCCCCAGCAGAGTTGCCTAACTCTAAACCATTTGAGGCCTAGGTCGACTGTCTGCAAGCTCGATTGTTGCCTATGATAGGTAAAATATTACAGTCCGCAACGGGTCATATGGACGTCAGTCGCATGTTGATGCCGACAGTCAGCTAAGGGGATGTTGCAGTTTGACATACTTAATTACTGTATGACTCGTCACAACTGTGAGTAATAAAACCTGATTGCCACACACAAACTTATACTTAGCCACTATTTGTTGTTACTCAGAATTAAGAATAATAGACGGCAACGGGGGGGGTAAAGCTGCCGCACAGATTTGCAATGTCAATGAGTACTGTCGACCCATAACCGCCATTAATAGGTATCGGGATTATCAGTATCAACCCTCATTTTTGAAGTATAAAATCATCCATATCTCAGCTAAATGCAGTAAATGATGCGGCGGTTGTATAGCTTAACTATACGGTGTTATAATTTTGTATGATTAAAAACTTTCGTCATAAAGGCTTGGAGCAGTTTTTTAACACTGGCAACAAATCGGGCATTCAACCACATCATGCAATTAAGCTTAAAGTGCAACTCACCGCCATGCATGCTGCAGAATCCCCAGATGATTTAAGAGCACCTGTTTCATGGAGACTACACCAGCTAACAGGCGATCTTGCCGGTTTCTGGTCGCTCACAGTCAATGGTAATTGGCGCGTCATTTTTAAGTTTTATGATAATGATATAGAGCTTGTAGATTATTTAGACTATCACTAACAATAGTGATAAAACTAATATTAGGATAATAAAATGGAAATGCATAAACCTGCACATCCTGGTGAGGTATTAAGAGAATACCTACCAGAAAACTTAACTATTACAGATGCATCGAAGCACCTTGGTGTTACTCGTGTAGCTTTATCACGGATATTAAATTGCAAAGCAGGCATTAGCGCAGAAATGGATCTACTTTTGTCAGATGCGCTAGGCACCTCAGCAGGCTTTTGGTCACGACTACAAGTGCAATATGATATTTGGCAAGCTAAACAGAGATACCATCACATAGCACGATTTCCACAGGTCGCTTAATGACCTATTGTAGAAATACAAACTATATTGTTGAAGGTCGCCTAAGGGATGTTGCAGTTAGACATACTTAATTACTGTATGACTCGTTACAATTGGGAGTGCTAAAACCTGATTGCCACATAGCTGCCATTCACAAACTTTTACTCAATCTCCATTTGTTGTTACTCAGAATGAATGATCAGAGACGGCAACGGGGGGACAAAGGCGACAGTCAATTCGTAATATGCAAAAATAAAAAGAGGAGCCGAAGCTCCTCTTCTCTTTAACAATCAAAAAAAATGATTATTTATTCATTACGTACATTGTCACTTCAAAACCGAAACGCATTTCAGTAGCAGCTGGTGTTGTCCACATGATAATCTCCAATGTCTTTGTTATTTAGAACAGACACTATGTCTTGTTCGTGTCATTGAATTATGCGCTTCTCCCAGAACGCAGCCCTATTGTTGTTCATGAATGAGGCTTAAGCAAAATCATGAATAAAACAAACTATTAAGCAGATACAAATCCTCAACCCGTTATCTGGGCTGAGGATTTCAGGGTGGCTCTTATAAGCCTTAGATTTGTGAATCAAGCAAGATCAAAGCGATCCGCATTCATCACTTTAGTCCAGGCTTTAACAAAGTCTCGGACAAACTTCTCTTTTGAGTCGTCTTGCGCATAAACTTCAGCATAAGAACGAAGGATGGAGTTTGACCCAAACACTAAATCAATTCTAGTTGCCGTCCATTTGACTGCGCCAGTCTTGCGATCACAGATTTGATATAGGTTATTACTTACTGGCTTCCATGTGTAACTCATGTCAGTTAAGTTTACAAAGAAATCGTTGCTTAATACACCTTTACAATCAGTAAATACGCCATGCATGGTTTCGCCATGGTTGGTACCTAGCACACGCATACCACCGACTAATGCTGTCATCTCGTGAGCGGTTAAACCCATCAACTGAGTGCGGTCAAGCATAAGCTCTTCTGCTGATACAATATAATCATTTTTCAGCCAATTGCGATAGCCATCATGAATTGGCTCAAGTACAGCAAAAGATTCTGCATCAGTCATTTCATCTGTTGTATCTCCGCGGCCTGCTGCAAATGGAACTGTAATATTCACACCAGCATCATGTGCAGCTTTTTCAACAGCAGCAGCCCCACCTAAGACTATCAAGTCTGCAATACTAATTTTCTTAATAAGATCAGCTTGAATGCCCTCAAGTACACCAAGCACTTTTTGCAGCCTAGCTGGTTCATTGCCTTCCCAGTCTTTTTGTGGTGCCAGACGAATACGTGCTCCGTTAGCTCCGCCGCGATAGTCAGAACCACGGAAAGTGCGTGCACTATCCCAAGCTGTAGACACAAGCTCTGATACACTCAATCCACTACTCAAGAGCTTCGCCTTCAGATCCACGATTTCCGCATCGCTTAAGGTGTAATCAGCTTTAGGCACAGGGTCTTGCCAGATCAAGTCTTCTTTAGGTACGTCCGGGCCAAGATAGCGCGCTTTAGGACCTAAATCACGATGCGTTAATTTGAACCACGCACGTGCGAACACTTCGGAGAAATAATCCGGATTTTTGTAAAAGCGCTCAGAAATCTCTCTATAAATCGGATCCTTAACCATCGCCATATCGGCATCGGTCATAATCGGGTTGTAGCGAATGCTTGGGTCTTCAACATCAACAGGTTTGTCTTCCTCTTTAATGTTGATCGGCTCCCACTGCCATGCACCAGCCGGGCTCTTTTTCAGTTCCCAATCGTAAGTAAAAAGCAGGTAGAAATAACCGTTGTCCCATTTGGTTGGGTGGGTAGTCCAAGCACCCTCAATACCGCTGGTCACGGTATCACGGCCAAAGCCTTTGCCGTTTTTGCTATGCCATCCTAGACCTTGTTCGCTGACATCTGCAGTTTCAGGATCTGGCCCTAATAAATCCGCTTTGCCATTGCCGTGACATTTGCCAACGGTATGACCACCGGCAGTAAGCGCAACAGTTTCTTCGTCGTCCATTGCCATACGTGCAAAAGTCAAACGCACGTCCTGAGCGGTTCTGAGTGGGTCGGGTTTGCCATTAACCCCTTCAGGGTTCACATAGATCAAGCCCATTTGCACTGCAGCAAGCGGGTTCTCCAGCGTTTCACGTTCTTCGCCATCATAACGACCAGAATTGCCTAGCCATTCCTTTTCAGAACCCCAGTAAATATCTTTTTCTGGATGCCAGATATCAGCGCGACCACCAGCGAATCCATAGGTTTTTAAACCCATAGACTCATAAGCCATGGTGCCAGCCAAAACTATCAGGTCGGCCCACGATAACTTGTTGCCATATTTCTTTTTAATAGGCCAAAGCAAGCGGCGAGCTTTATCAAGGTTAACATTGTCCGGCCAACTGTTAATAGGCGCAAAACGTTGATTCCCAGTTCCAGCGCCACCACGACCATCTGCAATACGATACGTACCTGCCGCATGCCAAGCCATGCGAATCATTAAACCACCATAGTGTCCCCAATCCGCAGGCCACCAGTCTTGACTATTGGTCATTAATGCATGTAAATCTTTCTTTACAGCACTTAAATCTAACTTCTTAAATTCTTTAGCATAATTAAAATCTTCGCCCATCGGGCTGGTTTTTCTATCGTGCTGATGCAGGATGTCCAGATTGATTGCATTAGGCCACCAATCCATATTTGAATTACTCGTTGCGGTATTACCACCGTGCATTACTGGGCACTTTCCAGTTGAGGTTGTTGATTTACTTTCCATAGTAAAACTCCTTTATAGCATTAGTTAGTAATGCACATTTTGATTCAGCTGCCATAGCTTACTCTTTTTAAAGAGTTTAATTAAAGTTAGTGACCCTGTGCGTATTGGGCCAGAAGTTCTGCAAATAATTCGAAATGGTTCATTTTTACCCTCTAATCATCATCATTTCTGATGTATGTGTTGTATTGTAGAGAGGCATTTGTGATATGTATAATTGTTTGTTTTTATATTGTTAATAAGTAAAACCTATCAACTTATAATAAATACAAACATTTAATGGCTCCTTCACAAACTATAAAAGTGAAGGTCTCCAATGGGGATGTTGCATTTAGACATACTTAATTACTGTATGACTCGTTACAACTGGGAGTGCTAAAACCTGATTGTCTCAAAGCTGCCATTCACAAACATTTACTCAATCTCCATTTGTTGTTACTCAGAATTAAGGATCAGAGACGGCAACGGGGGGACAAAGCGGAAGTTCATCTAGAGCTTCCGCTAGGGTAAATATCAATCAAAGTAGAAGTCGTTCTTCTTTCACTGGTTATTTGGTATGCATGGAAGTGGCCTAAACAGGAAGCATGAACCAATCCCATGTTTATCGAACTCCTCAGAGGGAAAGTAGCCATAACTTTGGAACATAGTAGCAAAACCTAACATCGAGTTGCAGTCGGTGCCGCTGCGCTTCGCGGCGCAGCTGATCCCGTCCGTTAGGAATATCTTAAAAACAGTGCTAAGGGTGCCGCGCTGGTATTGCCTCACTGGGTAGAGTTTTTAGGTTTATTTTACCCTTTCAGCTTGGTGTGTTTTGTAAGTTTGGCGGGTTTGGCAAGTCTGCGTTATCCGTTTGCCCCACCTACAGTGTTGAAAAACTCTTTTTTGACTGACTTGGAGGATTATAAGGCGCCCTTCTTTAATCAACCTGTAAAGCTTCGTTTTAGACATTCTTGTTTCAACAATCACTTCATTCAATTTCATTAATTTTATTTTTTTCCATGTTTTACCTGCTTATAAAAAAACTTTCATAGCTATAAAAGATGAAATATAAAGCAGAAAAAACAGGTCTTTATTTCACTAGTTAAAAACCAACGGCATTTTTTCTGTTAAAATGCCGTCCATTGAATGTATAAAAATTTTTAACAAACATTAAATGTTGTATATATTCTTGTATATTTAATACCAATGTTAATTTTTAATGGCTTAAAATAAGGATGAGTAGAATTTTATTAATCCCTAGCTCGCCAAGTATTAACTTAAGTATTGCAATTTACTCTTTAAGAAATATGCAGTATGTCGTATAATACTGCCCATGCGCCCGTAGCTCAGCTGGATAGAGTACTTGGCTACGAACCAAGGGGTCGGGCGTTCGAATCGCTCCGGGCGCACCAATAAAAACAAAGGCTTACAGTTTAATCGCTGTGAGCCTTTTGTCTTTTTAGTTGGTGAGGGGTAAACAAAGGGATAAACAACAAAATCCTGCCCCATCCGTAAATTAAAGTTAATACTCTTGATTTTTCTCTTCTATTACGTGAAACCTAGTCAGTAAGAAACCCTTGAAAAAGAAGAGCGTATTGATTAATACGCTCTCTTACTAATATATATAGAATGAATGAAAATAATATTTACTTAATTTTTATGCGTTTACCTGCAACATTTAGTTTTTTAGGCAAAGTTAATTGCAGGACTCCATTCTCATATGAAGCATTTGCGGCATCTTGGTCTACATCCACTTGCAACTGGAAGCTTCTACTTACAGAACCAAAATAACGCTCACTTCTTACAGTTTTCTGATCTTTAGTTTGCTCGTCATGTTGCTTAACTTCTGCAGCTATTGTAACCGTGCTTCCATCTACGGTTACATGTAAGTCGTCTTTACTTACACCTGGTAACTCTGCGTGGAATATATAAGCGTTATCAGAATCTTTTATATCAACTTTAAAGTTAGTAGTTAGACTATCTCCATGCAATGGACTTACAAAATAACCAAGCGATCCTTTATCTCCAAAAAAGTCATTGAACAGGTTGCTATTATTAAATCTAGTTAATTGAGACATATTCACTCCTCTAAAAATAATTTAAAAATTTTTTTGGTGAATAAAATTTATTCAACCATTTTTCTTTTTTGGTGATTGTTTTATAAAAATCAAGAGGACAGATATGAGAAATTTTAGATACAGTAGAAGTCTTATTAAACCCATTAATGAAAGACGAGTTTGGTCGCTAGCTAAAATTTTAGTATCAAGTTGTATAGCTAGTTTGCATCTGTTTAGGCAACATTGAACAAAATATCTATACGGCAGAAGTGAGGATGTTCCTGCCTTACAAGTTAGAGAAGCTTAGCAACCTCTACCCAGTGCGCATATCCATCATTTCCCTCGCACCAAATATCGATAATAATATCAAAAGGTAGGCTTAAGGGCTTAGCCCCTTTTTATTTGGTGCGCGACGGTTCATCTTCACCTCCCTTATTGGCATCTATCAAGGCAAACTAACGCCAGCATCGTGGGCGTAAGTATAAAGCTCAACATCTCTCTATTTACTGCAAATAAAAATTTGCACCGTAAAAAAGAATACCTATAAGAAACTACCCCCTTAATGAATTTGACTAGAAAAGCCAATAATGATCAACGAGCAAGGCCGCAAAAAGTAGTGTCAAATATATGATTGAATACTTGAATGTACGTTTTGCTAAATCATCGGAGTACCTTCTATATAAACCAATGACATAAACCATAAAAATGGTATCTAAAATGATCGTAGATATAAGATAAAATAATCCACTCATACCAAGTCCATATGGCATGAGTGATACTGCAACTAAAATGATTGTATATAATAGAATGTGCAATAGAGTAAAAGCCTCGCCATGCGTCACAGGAAGCATAGGCATCCCGACTTTTGCATATTCCTCACGCCTATAAAGAGCTAATGCCCAGAAATGCGGTGGAGTCCATGCGAAGATAATTAAAAACATAATCAGTGACTCTGGCGACACGGTATTGTTTACAGCGGCCCATCCCAATATTGGAGGCATGGCACCCGATGCACCTCCAATCACAATGTTCATTGGCGTTGCTGGTTTTAAGAATATAGTATAAATAACCGCATATCCCACAAAGGTTGCAAAAGTCAGCCACATTGTAAGTGGGTTAACATAAAAATATAGAATGGCTAAGCCCGTACCGCCAAGTAAAGTTGCAAATATTGAAGTTTGCCTCGAGGATACTTGCCCTGTAGGCAAGGCGCGTGCGCGCGTGCGTGCCATAATTGCATCAATTTGATGCTCAATCAAACAATTAAATGCAGCGGCAGCGCCTGAAGCAAAAGCAATACCTACAGTAGTTGCAAGCAATAAAAGTAAATCCATTGGTACAGAAGCAGGTTTTGCAAGATACATGCCGATAATCGCTGTGAATACGATAAGGGACGTTACTCTTGGTTTACATAGCGAAAAAAAGCTTTTAAAACTTAATCCTATGTTTTGCATGTTGACTGCATAGTTACTCATTTGTCTCTCTCGCTTGTTATCATTTAACTCAACTAACATTTAATAGCTCTATTTATTAGATCCAGTTATTTTGGAATTTAAAGTCACTAGAATAATAACCAATATACCGGCTATAAGATTGTGAGCAACGGCTAATACCAAGGGCAAATGCAATAATAAATTGGAAATTCCTAAAAAAATTTGTATGCATAGCACTACAAACAAGATGACAGCTAGCTGCTTTAGCTGCCAGTACTTTAAGATATTGAAAGATAAAATACCTAAGTAAATAAATGTGATTAAGGCACCCAATCTATGCGCCCACTGTATCGCGGTAATTGATGCAAGACTTAGAATGCCGCCATTTGCACTTTGACCTAACTCTCTTACCATATGAAATGCATCTTGAAAGTCCATTTCAGGCCACCATACACCATGACAAGTAGGAAAGTCGGTACATGCTAAGGCAGCGTAATTCGTACTTGTCCAACCGCCCAAAAATATCTGCATGAACAATATCAGTATCGCAAGGCGAACTGCAAATCGTAATCGACTGGATTTAACAATGTTTGCAGAATAATGCCCCCAATGACGATGTGCTAACCAAGTAAGTATCGCTAATGTTGACATGCCGCCAAGCAGATGAGCGCTCACTATAGCTGGTTTAAGCAACATAGTAACTGTCCACATGCCTAACATTGCCTGAAAAGTAATGAGTACCAGCAAAAAACTTGGTGTCCAAGGTGAGCATTTAATTTCACGTTTAGCCTGCCAACCCAGCAAGAAAATCGCCAAAACGATTAACCCCAGCGCACCTGCCAAGTATCTGTGAGCCATCTCTCGCCATGCTTTACCAACGACTACAGCACTTTGTGGAAAAGCGCTTTGTGCTTTTGCTATGGCAGCTTCGCTTTGAGGTACTGTGAGTGTTCCATAACACCCTGGCCAATCTGGACAGCCCAACCCCGCATCAGTCAGCCGAACGTAGGCACCAAGCACGACAACACATAAGGTTAAAATGACGCTTATTAATACTAGTCTGCTAAAATTTCTGTAACTATTTGAGCTTAAATTCATATTAGCCAGCCCAAGAAAATCTTAAAAGTCGCGTAACATCCTTACGTACTTCAGCAAGTGGTAATTGAGCTTGGTAGCTCATCATCAGATGACCTAATGGATCTACTAAATATAAACGATTACTTGAAGAGGCTGCTTCATCCTTTATTTGGAATTGTTTTGTAAAGCTCGCTATCTGATCAATAGGCTGGTTAATGACTATCAAATCCGGATAATCAAGTTTAATATTCTTTACATTTTGAGTGCCAGTTATTAAAACACGCTGCGCACGCGGCATGTCTTTGTAAAGCGAAACATGTAACTGTCGCATATCATGTAATTTATCCAGACAAACTTTTTCACAATCAGTAGCTATATAGACAATACTCCATCTTTCTTTCCAAAAATGACTAGGTAGTAGCATTCCTTCATTGTTTTTCAAGTCTCCTGATGCGCTTAGTAAACGAGCAGGCCTCACCAACTCGCCAATACTTGAGGCATTTGGCATCCAGTTTAGCTTATACATCATGAGAACGACGACTAAAGGTACAACAAAAAATATCAGCAGTAGCAGCAGGACGATACGTCCTTTGCGCTGCTTTTCTAATTCAAGAGATTGATTATTGTTTTGCATGTAAAGCTCGATGAGTATAAATGAAAGAAATTGCTAAATTTTTAAACCTAAACTACCTAATATCTAATGATGGATTTATTTCAACCCTAACTTTTGTAAAGCTCATATATATAAAAATGAGCAATGTAGCCGATGCAAAACCAAACCACTGATAAGCGTAACCAATATGCGTGGTAATGCGCTCGACAGGCACCTGCCAGTTTCGAACAAAACCACCTGCATTGCTAGTTTGGTCTAATTTAATCGCCATCTCTGAAACTGTAAATGGCACACTTTGTTTATATTTAACGATATTCATATGCTGCCAAACAGGCTTCCAATTCTCAGTTTTACTCTTTAAACTCTGATCAATAATTGCTTCATTTTCTAAGGTAAATATCTTTGTACTAGGTACCCAAATTTGACCCGTAAGTGTTTGTATTCCTTTTGGTGTTACAAATGTTGGTATTTCTGTATGCGTATCTTTACCTAAAATCCAACCGCGATTAACCAACACATATTGCGAAGTATTGCTAATTTTTAGAGGTGTAATGACATGAAAACCTACGCGTTTACCTTCTACTTGGTTATCTAGCAAGAACTGATACTTAGTTTCATATGTCCCAGTCACTGTTACTTTTTTATATTTCCACCAATCAGTATCTAAGAGGTTTTTAGTATCGTTTAATGGAAATTGCAGCGCACCTCCATCTTCCGCATGATGATACGCAGCTTGTATCTCTAGTTTTTGCTGGGCTTTATTGTATTGCCACAATCCAAATTTTATAAATAACGGGATACATATTAATGTCAGCAAGATGCCCAACAGCGTCGGCCTAAATTGATAGTGAAAATCTTTAAACTGCATTAGGTTTTTCATTAGATTTGATTCACAATTGAATTTGTTTCATATGTGACTCATAATACTTATTCAAATTCATATTAGGCGGAATCATGTTAATAAAAGTCATTATTGTGTTAACTCTATTTATTATTGTTGGCAGTCTTTTCAGTGCCCTATTTTTTCTAGCTAAAGATAAAAGTGGTAGCGATAGAACAGTTAAAGCGTTGACTATTCGTATTGGGCTTTCAATTACACTGTTCATTCTGGTCATATTAGGCTATTACTTTGGTGTACTTGGCCAAGCACATATTTAGTGCTACTGATTCAATTCATTACAGTTTATATGGTTATTTTATGTTTTAAAACAAAAAGGGCGATGCTAATGCATCGCCCTTTTTACTGGTTTACATTAAAGTATATAAACAAATATAAATAAACCTAACCAAACAACATCAACAAAGTGCCAATACCAAGCAACACCCTCAAAACCAAAATGATGCTCTGGGGTGAAATGACCTTTCATACAACGTAATAAAATCACTATCAGCATCAATGTACCCAAAAGTACATGAAAGCCATGGAAGCCAGTCAGCATAAAGAAACTCGCCCCGTAAGCACCACTTCCTAACGTTAAGCCCATTTCTGTATAGGCATGGTGATACTCCAAGCCCTGACAAATCAAGAAAACAATACCTAGTAAGACGGTAAGTGCCATGCCAATGATTAGTTGCTGGCGATTATTTTTAATCAATGCCCAGTGTGCCCAAGTAATAGTTGCACCTGAAGTAAGTAACAATGCCGTATTTATTGCCGGCAAACCACTCCAACCCATTGCCATGAACTTAGGATCAGGCACATATGTACCTGAGACTGTATCACCACCAGGACCAATTGAAGGCCAAGTACTTAAAAAGTCTTTATAAGGGGTAATATCAAGGTCATAACCTGATAATTCAGGCACCGAAAGCACTCTCATATAAAACAAAGCACCGAAAAATGCAGCAAAAAAAGCAACCTCAGAGCAAATAAACACAATCATTCCAATACGGAACGACTTATCTTCCCAATCTTTATACTTACCAGTGAGACTTTCTGATACGACTGAACTCATCCATTTAAATACCATAAACAGGATAAGGGCTGCACCCAAAATCATCATCCATTTACCGGGAGTTTGTAAATAAGCTAGCTCTTTGCTTTTATCAGTAGCCACGCTAAAAATAAAACCTGAAGCTAACGAGAGCAAACCCGCCGCTATGACCGCCGGATAAATACTACCGTGGGGTACGAAATATTGATTGTTAGAATGTGTCGCCATGCAATAACTCCTGTGCATTTTTTATATTAAATTCACAATGACTAGTAAACTGTCATTACCTCACCATCATTTACAACAAAATGTATTAAGGGGACCTCTATTAGTTCAATTTTCGTCACCACACGTAGTTGCTCACAAAAAATAACTACTTATATACCATGATATACCGCGTCCTAATTTTTTATTCGCGCCTTATCTATCTTAAAAACTTGAATTAATAGAAGTACCTTTAACTAATTAATTTTATCCACTGAAGGAAAGAATGCATATGACAAAGTCATGTCAGAAACATCTTTGGGCAATTCAGGGCTTACAAAAAAGCGTAATGGCATTTCTTTTTCTTCACCAGGTTTAAGAGACTGGTCGATGAAACAAAAACATTCAATTTTCTTTAAGTTTGCTGAGGCAATACCTGGTGTAACACTAGGCACCGCCCTACCAGTTACAATTTCATTTGTAGTATTTTTTGCTATAAAAATTACTGTTTCAATTTGTCCAGGATTCATCTTAATATTTGTTTGCTTAGGATAGAAGTTCCAACCTAATCCTGGCATTACGTTTGTCGTAAACTGAACATTTACCCAGCGAGTATTATCAACTTTGGCCTTAGATAATACTGTAGCAGTATTGCTTGTCTTGCCATTTAGCCCTGTTAAGTCACACAGCACATCGTAAATTGGAACAAGTGCAAAAGCAAACAGTAATGAACCCAGCAACATCCATAAAATCTTACGAACCAGTATTTTATTTTTTAAATCAAGCTGCTCTTTTACCGTTAAAACTTTGGGTTCATTTACTGATGCCATATTGTAAATATCGATGCTATATACCAAACAAATGCAATACCACCTAAAATAAGAGCAATACTTTTACTGCTAACTTTAACGTTCTTTTCTTTATTTTCCATATTCATCCAAAAAATCCCAATCTATTTTTTAACATTTAAATTGGGATTTTGTTTTCATGTGTTCACCTATTTTATTTAACAGTCGGCTGCTCTGTAAAGCTGTGATATGGCGGAGGAGATGGTAATGTCCACTCTAGGCCTTGCGCACCTTCCCAAACTTGATCTGTCGCCTTTTTGCCACCTTTTACACAACTAATTACGTTGTAGACAAATAACAATTGTGAGAATCCAAGCACGAACGCAGCAACCGATGAAATCATATTAAATTCAGCAAATTGCAATGCATAGTCTGGAATACGACGTGGCATACCTGCCAAACCTAAGAAGAACTGAGGAATAAAGGTTAGATTAAACGAAATCGCCGTCAACCAAAAATGTAGTTTACCTAGCTTCTCGTTATACATATGACCAGTCATTTTTGGTAGCCAGAAATATACCCCCGCCATTATACCCATGATACCGCCAGCAAATAAGGTGTAGTGGAAATGCGCCACTACAAAATAGCTGTTGTGATACTGCGCATCAGCCGCAACGTCAGCCAACACCAACCCCGTCAAACCACCAATACCGAACAAGATAATCCATCCTACGGTAAACAACATCGGTGTTTCAAAGCTCATTGAGCCTTTCCACATGGTCTTAATCCAGCAAAAGAACATCACTGCTAATGGTAATGAAATTGCCATGGTACTGTACATAAAGTAAAGCAAGGCTGGCACGGGCATACCTGATGTGAAAAAATGGTGCGCCCAAACTACCATAGATAGACCACCAATAGCCCAAAATGAGTAGACTTGAGCTTTGTAACCGTACATTGGTTTACGTGAGAATGTTTCTAAGATTTGCGGTATAAAACCCCAGACTGGTAATAACAAAATATACACTTCAGGATGACCAAAGAACCAGAACAAATGCTGGAACATAACAGGGTCACCACCACCTGCTGCATCAAAGAAGTGCGTTCCAAAGTGACGATCTGTTAGTAACATCGTCACTGCGCCAGCTAACACAGGGATAGTAGCTACTAATAAGAATGCTGTAATTAACCAGCCCCAGCAGAACAATGGCATCTTCATCAACGTCATGCCTGGTGCGCGCATATTATACAACGTCACAATAATGTTAATTGAGCCTAGAACTGAAGAAATACCAAGTAAATGAACTGCAAAAATCGCAAAGTCAACGCCAATACCGCCTTGAATAGATAATGGTGGGTAAAACGTCCATCCTGTTGCCAAAGCGCCATCACCAATGCCAAACATCGCCAGTGTGAATGGTAATGTTAATAAAATCGCTGATGGCGGTAACAACCAAAAACCCCAGTTATTTAATCGAGGCAAGGCCATATCAGGCGCACCGATCTGCAATGGAATCATCCAGTTAGCGAAACCAGTAGCCGCAGGCATTAATGCTGCAAAAATCATAATTAGAGCATGCACACCAATCAGCTGATTAAAAAAATCTGGATTAACCAACTGCAGACCTGGCTGAAATAATTCAGCACGAATTGCCAAAATCATTGCACCACCGACAAAAAACATAATCAGCGCAAATGTTAGGTACATCGTACCAATGTCTTTGTGATTCGTAGTGGTAAGCCAACGCATAATCCCAGTAGGGTGTTCTGCATGCTCTTCATGATGCGCTACGCTTGTGGTACTCATTGCCTTCTCCTAATTACTCAAACTAAATAATTAACTATTATATAAATTACCATTAAATCTTACTAAAATTCTTACTGACGCGCCGCTTTTACTTGTGCTGGTTGCAACACATCGCCTACGCTATTACCAAGCGCATTTCGTTCATAGGTAATTACAGCAGCAATTTCTGTATCATTTAACAAAGCTTTCCAGCCTGGCATTACACGTATACCATTCAAAACACGATCTAAATGACCATCTTTAAGGTATTTGCCATCTGCGTCAAAAATCGGGGCTAATATTGCCTTGCTTCCAGTTAATGCTGGGAACGCTGGCGGTAAGCCTGCGCCACTCACTTGGTGACAAACAGCACAGTTTTTCTCGTAAACACCTTTACCTGTTGCAACTAGCTCTTCTTTGGTCCATTCTTTATCAGCACCAGCATCAGCTTTTGCAAGCTCTTCTTTTTTTGCAACTACCCAAGCTTTATACTCCGCCATAGGCAACGCATCTACCACCACAGGCATATAACCGTGACCTTTGCCACACAACTCTTTACATTGGCCGCGGTAAGTACCTGCTTTATCAACCTGCACCCAAGTTTCGCGAAGAAACCCTGGCACAGCAAGACGTGAAGAACCAAATTGCGGCACCCACCAATTATGCATCACATCGGTTGCCGTCATTAAAATACGCACTTTTTCGCCAACAGGTAAAACTAAACGATTATCAACTTCTAGTAAGTATTGCTCGTCCCTCTTACCATCATAGCCTTTATCCATTTGCTCTTTGGGTGTCGATAAATTACTGACGAATTTAATCCCTTTTGCATCACCATCCATATACTCATATTGCCAACGCCATTGGGACCCTGTGACTTTAATGACCATTGTCGCTTTGTTACGTGTATCTTCCATCATCACCACACTGTGATAGGCAGGAACCCCCATAATCACAAAGTCAATCAACAACAAAATGACAAATGGGATTAGTGTCCAGAAAATTTCAAGCGCAGTAGATGGCGCCTTATCAGTAACTGGTTTAAAGTTTTTACTTTTACGATGCGCAAAAATAGAATAAATCATGATGGCCAACACTACGACAAATATAGCCATTGAAATCAGCATGAATTTATTATGTACATGCAATGTGTCTAGTGCCATTGGAGTTACCGGCTCAGGGAAATTCCAGGCATAATCAGCATGCGCACTTAATGAAGCTAACGTGGCTGAAATACCTAAACTTAACTTTTTATAACCTCGCATAAACCTTACTCCAAAACTAAATTAATTAATATTTTTTAATTTTTTTCTGAGTTCACATGCCAAAAGGGCACGCTGCTCATCGTTGATGAAATTTCTTCCAAACTCCACCTCATTGCCGTGCGAGCTTATAAAAAGCCCACTTTTACCGCTACCACCCTTACTTTTCACTACTTCACGCACACTAACTTGCGCCCAATATCTCTGAAAAATCGTTGTTGTAGTTTTTTTATAATTTCTTATTTCCACTACAATTCGATCATCATCTATCGTAATACTTTCAAAATCATCCGCATGTAGATAAATGATATGAAAAGCATATGCAAACGCCAAAATTTCCAAACCAGCAAAGGGTAAAACCAACCAAGCGCCGATGTGTGCAAACCCCAAAGCTATTACTAGTACAACACTCGCCATTGCCAAAAGCAACTTAATACTATTGCTAATAGACAGTGAGTTATTAGGTCTAGCAATAATTTTATAGCCCGAATCTAACAACGCCATACACAGCCTTAATCAAGAAAACTTCGCGTTAAATTAAGTCTTTTTAAAAATTGCTACATCATTTTGATGCGCGACAATTTGACGCACATCAAGAAAGTATCATGAAAACAAATTTTTCTCAAGAAAAAAGTTACACTTTATTTACAATTGGAAATGTTTTAAACCTAAAAAGACCGTTAAAGTTATAGTGAAATTTTTGCATACAAACTTTTTATTTACGCCTTAATAATTTAAAATTAAAACGTTGCTGGACTGGCGCTAATTTTGACTTATATGAACGAATGTGACACTATCTAAACATTAGAAAATGTAAAAAATGAATGTTCAAAAACTCGCCAATCAGTAAATTAATTAGCCTCTTTCAAAAAATATTTATGGCCAATCACGTAATTTACATAGCTAAAAACCCTCTAAATGGTAAGAAGTAATAGTGGCAAATATTTCACCAAAAACAAGAAGTAAGATTGATGTGGTCATGCCGACACATTTCAATATTATTATTATTGGAGCGGGGCCTAGCGGTTTATCTGCCGCGGCACGTGCTGCTGAGCAAAATGCATCCTATTTACTATTAGAATCCGAAGAAAAACCAGCTAGCACGATAAGAAATTATCAGCGTGGAAAACTCGTTATGTCAGAGCCGCGCGGCTTACCTATACGTAGCCCACTTCCTTTTACGGCTGCATTGCGTGAAACCGTATTGGAAACTTGGGAAAAAACCATAGCCGATTTCCAACTCAACATTCGCTATAGCTCTAAAGTTATTGGTTTGCGTCACAACACAAAATCACTTGAAATTGTGTTGGCAGATGGCAGCATCTTAACCGCGGACCATGTTGTTCTGGCAATTGGCGTGCAGGGTAATTTACGCAAACTTGAGATTCCAGGTGGCGACTTACCACAAATTCAGTACCAACTAGATGACCCACAAGCTTATCAAGATGAAACTATTGTTGTCATTGGTGGTGGAGATAGTGGTGTAGAAAATGCGCTAGCTCTCACTGGTCGCAATCAAGTAATCATTCTGAACCGTGCGGAAGACTTCAGTAACTGTAAGGAAGGCAATCTAAATCAATTAACCGACGCCAGAATGAAGGGTGCACTAGACTGGCTACTCGAAACTAGACCCCAATCAATTGAGCAGAATACCCGAGGTGAGTTTCCAATCACGGTGCTTGCCAATACGCCGAATGGTGTTGAACGCATTCCATGCCACCGCGTTATTGCTCGACTTGGGGCCTTACCATCAAGACCCTTATTAGAAAGTTTTGGCATTGCTTTTCCAACCAATGACCTAGAGGCGCTTCCTCAGCTTTCTTCACGTTACGAATCGTGTGTGCCTGGCCTTTATATTATAGGATCTTTAGCTGGGTACCCCCTCATTAAACAGGGAATTAACCAGGGCTATGAAGTTATTGAGTACATACTAGGCAACCCTGTTGAACCCGCTGACAACGCTCTACTTCGCGATAAATTTGCAAATTTCTGTGCAGACCGCGGTATTGATGATGTGTTAGATAAAATTCGTAGAAGTGTGCCCTTACTCGCGATGTTAAATACATTACAACTACGTGAGCTTGTGCTGGAAAGTAATATCTTATTACCTGATGCTGGAAGTGTAATATTCAAAAGAAATGATTACAGCACAACTTTCTACTTTATAGTTGAAGGTGAACTAGACATTATCATTGATGATGATAATGTGCCAGAAGGCAGGCTTCATGCAGGAGAATTTTTTGGTGAGATGGCACTTGTTTCTGGCCGCCGTCGAGCCGGTACGGTTCGTGCTAGTACACCATGCGTACTGATAGAAACGCCAAGACGCGTAATGCAAAAACTCATTGATTCTGTGCAATCCATGCGTCGCATACTCAATGAGGTTGCCATCAAAACAGTAGTTCATGTCTGCATTGGTCTTTCACTCAGTGAAAAAGACCTGAATGATTTGGCAAATAGTGCCACACTTAAAAGCTACGCTGCTGGCGATGAGTTATTTCATGAAGGCGATGAAGCTGATGGTTTATATTTAATTCAAAGTGGCTCAGTTACCGTTTCACGCATGATTGGAGGAAGGGAAGTGGTGCTGTTCTACGTAGCAGCCGGTAACTATGTAGGCGAAATGTCGCTAGTCTCTGGAGAACCACGCTACGGTACAGTTCGCGCTGCAATAGCAACCGAAGCTGTATTAATTGAGGCTGGGCGCATGAAAGACATTATTGCGCACAATCCCGAGATTCGAGCTGAACTCGACGCACGCTATCTTCAACACTTGCAGGATCAAGAAAAAAGCAAGCAATTAGAGGCATCATTAGATAATAATGGCTCCGCTGGCAGTCAATCGACACCGTCCAATCTAATCTCTTTTTTAATACAACAAGGCGTGGGCGAAGCGACCGACGTGCTATTGATAGACGAATCGCTATGTGTGCGTTGCAATCACTGTGAGCAGGCTTGCGCTGATACACATGGCGGCGCTACCCGCTTAGACCGAGATGCTGGACCGATTTTTGCAAATATTCGTGTACCCACTTCTTGCCGCCACTGCGAACATCCTCACTGCATGAAAGATTGCCCACCCGACGCTATTCACCGCGCGCCACATGGTGAAGTTTATATTGATGACAGCTGTATCGGTTGTGGCAATTGCCAACAAAATTGTCCCTATGATGTTATTCAGATGGCGGTCATACATGACCAGCCTGAGCGGAGCATTTGGCAAATGCTACTTGGCATTGAGCCTAAATCTTTACCCGATACGAATGGCCCTAAAGTAGCTGTTAAATGTGACATGTGCAAGGACATTGCCGATGGCCCAGTATGTGTCCGCGCTTGCCCGGTAGGCGCAGCATTACGCGTAAACCCAGAGGAGCTGCTAAGTTATGCCAGTGGCGCATCAGGCGAAGCTACATTATTGGGTTCTGGCGGACATTAGTTCAGACGTAAATTAGAGAGAGCAACCCGATGCAGCATAGCAATATTTTCGACTATAAAAAGTATCGCTACTTTAAATGGGCAGTCGTTATTATTTTAATCGCATTTTTTGCCTACCTGCTATTTGAACCAGCAGTCGGCCACTATGGTGGAAGCTGGCTAGGTTATACTCTTGGCACACTGTCGGCGGTAATGGTATTTTGGATGGCATGGTACGGTATACGCAAGCGTCGTTACCGCAGTCGAGGCAACACACAGGGTTGGCTGTCTGCGCATATCTATTTAGGTACTGCATTGACCGTAATTGCGACATTGCATAGCGGTTTTCATTTCGGCATCAATATTCACACGCTCACATATGGTCTTTTGCTGGTAATTGTGATTAGTGGATTTTTTGGCAACTATGCCTACATGATTTATCCACGCCTAATGACTGAAAATATGGGTGAAGATAGCTTAGATGGACTTTTATCGCGCATAGCAGAAACTGATAAGTTAGCGCGTCAAATTGCGTTAATGATGCCTGATGACATTAACAACATCGTCGCTCGGGCCTGCCGAGAAACCTCTATTGGCGTTGGTTTGCTTGAACAACTTAGAGGATTTCAGCCAGATTGTCCATCAGCCATGGCAGTGCAACAGCTTACAGTGTTAGGCAATGATCTATCTCTAGAACAACGAAAACTGTACCGCGACCTATATTCGATTATGGTTAGGCGTCAATCTTTAGTAAAACGTGCACGACAAGATTTAATGTATAGAGCTAGGATGGGTTTCTGGTTATATTTTCACGTGCCTTTCACTGTCGCACTGCTGGTAGCAATGCTGTCACACGTTATTGCCGTACTTTCTTATTGGTAATTTATTAAAGCATCCGTATGATTAATTGCCTTTTAATCAAAATTTCTCACAACTCACGTGGCGTACTGTCACGCAGTTATCGCACGTTAACGGCCGAAGAAATCAGTATTGGGCGTGGAGCAGAATGTACTATACATCTACCTGACCCAAGACTCGCCATGCATCATGCAATTATCAGAAAAATGGATGATGGTCACATACATTTAATAGCTGTAAATGGAGAGGTCACGGTAGAAGGTTCACCCTTACAAAATATTGAGCTTACCTATGGAAAAATAGTAAGCATAGGCCCATACCAACTGAAGGTGGAACCCGCACCTCCAGACGTCAACCTCGCTATCTCTTTATTATTGGCACAACGTCTACCTGATGACTTTCAGGATTTAAAATCGCGCACACACGAACCGTTACGCGGCGCTTCTAGCTTTAAACGACGACTATCACTTTGGATGGCAGCATTTATTGCGCTAGTTTTCTTGGCATTACCATTGGCACAAAACTTGATTCCACAACTGCAAAAGGCCATGGCACAACTACCTCTAGGCTTCGACCGCGTATGGAGTCCAGGCCACGTTTCCAACTCGCATCTACATTTTGGCTCGCAATGTTTTAACTGCCATCAAGTTTTGACCCGCAAGGTTACTGACCAAGCCTGTATAAACTGTCACCGAGAGACTACACCGCATATTACTGATCCTGCCCTAGAAAAAAGTGTTTTCAAGTCTACCCACCGACTTTCCATTAGTAACCGTTGCGCCGAATGCCACAGAGAACATAAAGCACCCTATCCACTAACAAGACAAGATAACGCAACATGCGTTAAATGTCATAGTGACATTAAATCTGTCGATCCAGAAACCACACTGCCAGATATTAAAGATTTTGACCGCAAACACCCTGACTTTACACTGACATTCAGAAATAGTAATACTGAAAAAGGCGCCAAAAAAGATATTGAAAGAATTCCACAATCAGAAAAGTCACGTCTAATTGAAAAATCTGGCATCAAATTTCCACACACTCAACATATAGGCCAAGTGCAAGGTCCTAATGGAATATGGGATGTCCGTGAGATATCATGCGCCAACTGCCACCAGTCAGAAGGCAAAGAAATGCGCTTCAAACCCGTTTCGTACAAACGTGATTGCCTTCTTTGCCACACTAAACAGCTCGAAGTTGGCGCTGCTGATGCGCGCTTAACCGTACCCCATGGTTCGGAGCAAAATGTGATAAATGCTTTGAAGGCACAATCTCCGAAGCGGCTTGTACGTGATATGGAAGCATTAAAATCTGATGGATGTGCTTATTGTCACGAAATAGTCGAAACTAAAAAAGAAGACAGTTTGTCGTGGAACGTCATGCCAGTCAGCATCAACCAAGACTGGTTTAGCAAAGCGCGCTTCAATCACGCATCGCATCGTACGCAAGAATGCAAAACATGCCACCAAGTCGAAAATTCAGAAACGAGCGCAGATGTGGCAATGCCTGATCGACAATCATGTTTGCGCTGCCATTCTGGCAACAGCCCAAAACACAAGCGTATTGCAAGCAGTTGTATGTCTTGCCACGACTTTCACAGCATCAAAGGCGCTCATAATCACTTTGAAAAGTGACTAACGCTATTTGCCAAATAATATATTTGTAAGCCAAAATACTCTGTAAATACATATTGTGGACAAAAAAAATGACTCACTTTACGTAAGTCATTGATTTTATTGGTGCCGGGAGGGGGAATCGAACCCCCACGCCCTTTCAAGCGCGGGATTTTGAGTCCCGTGCGTCTACCAATTCCGCCATCCCGGCATATTTAAAAAATACATTACTGTATAATTTGCAATTTCGCTATTATAGCAAGCTCTGAGAATTATGCGTACACAAGATTTCGATTTTTATTTACCTTCACAACTCATTGCACAACATCCAACTATAGATAGAACCGCTAGCCGCATGTTGCACCTAAACGGCATTGATGGAAGCTTAAACGATAAAAAGTTTATAGATCTACCTAATCTATTGCAAGCTGGGGACTTACTGATATTTAACGATACACGTGTAATTAAGGCTCGATTGTTTGGTCATAAACATACTGGTGGTAACGTTGAGATACTTATAGAGCGGGTAATAGACGAACATAAGGCTTATGCGCATGTTCGCGCTTCACGCTCACCCAAAGTGGGCAGTTTGATGAGGTTATCAGATGTTTTTGATGTCGAGGTAACAGCGCGCCATAATGACTTGTTTGAGTTGCGGTTTTTAAGTGAAACTTCCGTACTAGATTTACTTGAGCAACATGGCGCATTGCCATTACCTCCCTATATTACGCACGAAGCCACCAGTGAGGATGAAGATCGTTACCAAACGGTATATAGCAAACATTTAGGTGCTGTTGCCGCCCCTACGGCAGGCCTTCACTTTGACGATATCATGTTGGAAGTGTTAAAACAAAAAGGCGTTGAAATTGCCTACGTTACCTTGCATGTGGGTGCTGGCACGTTTCAGCCTGTTCGTGTAGATTATATCAATGAACACAAGATGCATAGCGAGCTTTATAGCATTTCACAAACAACGATAGATATGATTGTCGAAACTAAAAATCGTGGGTCCAAGGTTGTTGCTGTTGGCACTACAGTGCTACGTGCCCTAGAAAGTGCTGCACGAGTCTGTAAATCAAACCCTGAGGGCACTTTACAAGCTGGTAGTAATGAGACCGATATATTTATCTCGCCTGGCTATCACTTTAAAGTGGTAGATCGCCTATTTACTAATTTCCATTTGCCAAAAAGTACGCTACTCATGTTAGTGTCAGCATTTGCTGGCATGACAAACATTAAATCAGCCTATACGCATGCAATCGAGCAACAGTATCGATTTTTTAGCTATGGCGATGCCATGTTAATTGAAAAACAAGCAGTCAATTAAATAACTGGTCTTATTTGAACGAATATAAGCCATTTAATGACTAAGCATGATGATGATTTGACTTATGCACTATTAATGAATACCAAGGATGAAAGAGTAAACATGCGGATTTCAACACTATTATTCTCCATAGTAATTGCTACAACATTACAACCAGCATACGCTGAAATTTTAGCGATTGCTGAGGTGGGACTTAAAATCTCCTTAGTAAAAAAACCCAGTACTCGCCCAATGACGGTAGCGCATATTGCCGAGTTTAAGCGTTATTACGTTGCTGATGGAGGACTGGCACCATTAGGTAGCGAGTTTGAGGCAGCTATTTCTAAATCACTTATTCACGCTTATAACGATGAAGGTAAATATGTAAACTCTTCTCGCCCAGGCTATGACAATCGCTCAATTTATTACAATACTAACACCAAGAAACTAGAAACGATTACTTACAACATTTCTAGCTTCGGTGGTTTTTCACCTAGTACAGGTATATTTTCTATTGACCTGACTGAAACTGGCGATCTAAAAGACACCTCTGCTGATGTGTTTGGCTTCAACCCCGCTTTTGGTGACGCGAACACTATGCCAAGCTACAACCCTGAAACAAAACTTTATTACGCGAAACAAGGACGTAGCAACAAAGTATTAGTGGTTGATGTAAAGTCTCGTGAACCAGTCAGTGAAATAACTTTAGATTTAACCAAAGCAGGTGCTGCTATTGATGGTGTGAGTGATTACTTTGTAGCTTACACGGGGGTAAAAGGTGAAGAACTTGCATTGCTAGACATTGACCACAAAGCGCTATTAATATTTGATTTAAGTGGTAAGTATGTTGGCAAAAGCGAATTACCTAAAGAGTTAAAGTTACGCTCCCACAATCATCTTAATGGCGCTGGCTACGCCAATAACATGATGTTTGTCTATCACGAGTCTGAAGGTGAGTTTGGCACTTATTATGGCTTTAAGGCACTAAAAACTAATTAACTTATTTCCGTTAATTTAGTACGCAATAAAAAACCGCCTACTTGGCAAACCCCTCTGAAAACGTGTTGATTATTTTGATGGGGATAAAATTTCTGCGATGTCTGGAGATGGATACTCATTCATTGATACGGCTGCATCATCCAGGGGTGTTGCGACCGATCCTTACGCTGGGCATTCAATAAATTTTTTCGATGAAAAGTATTGAGTTGCAGATAATCTACGTTCAAATCTTGAATTCTTATTAAAACACGAACAAGTTCGTCTTGATATTCTATCCATATTATTCTTAAGATATGGACAAGAGTCGTCTGAGGCCATTTCTGAGTGGCTTAAGTCTACCCCATCCTTAGTGTACGCCAGAAGAGCGGGTTCTTTTATGAATTCATTACTGGTGGTGAAATTAATTACACAACGCCGCAGAAGCTGACTTATGTAAACGCAATTGATCCTGATGAATACTTCACGCCTCAAGGAGTTAATGAAAAAAATTCTTCATCAAGAACAATCTTCCTGGGAATAGATCATTCTGTCCAATCGTAAGAAGGATGGATGAACTGAAGCGATTGGCTAAGGAAAATATTGGTGATCTGCTCGTAGCAACAATTTCAGAAAATGACCCGAAATTTCTGGAAAGGGCTGCCGTATACCTGTATTTAAAGGAAACTCATAGGTCATTCGAAATAGAAAAGGAACGACCATCTCATGAGCGTGCAACAAGGTTTTCTCAGTTACTTTCTTTAGCTAAAAAGAGCACTACTATTACTGAAGAAGCTCTGGTAAATATTCAGAATCAATCATAGACCAAGGTTTGCAGAATTATGCTACCGTCCTCAGAGCCTTATAGGACGCGGATAGCAAGCCCTCATTCAACGCAAAATCAACACGTTTTCAGATGAGCTTGCCTACTTAGCGGTTTTTCATTGCGTACTAAATAACTAAGAAAAAAACTATTTACCTAGCATCCCCGAAAGTTTGCCAGAAGCCATGCCGAATAACGCGCCTAGCACTACCGAAACGATTACTAGTAACACAGGATTTGTCATATTCATCGCTGTTGTATTGCCTGCTGTACCTGCTGTTAAAGCTAGTCCTGCTGTTGCGGCATAACCATAAACGTTAGCTGGTACAACAGAAAGCAAATTACAGCCCGCTACAATGACTAATGGAAATACTGTCAATGCAATAATGATAGGTGCTTCAAGTACCTCTAAAGAACCCAAGTCACCTGTTACATCAGCGACCACTAATGTCAAAGCAACACCAGCCAATACAGCGCCATAACTCATGCCTGCGATTGTTTTTTGCAATGCAGCGTTATCACCACCAGTGTGGAAATAACAACCCCAAGCAATAAAGCCAACCCATACCAAAGCAACGCTAGCGAGTGGATTTAACGCTAAAAATGCCCACACACCCCCTAAAACAGCAATACTTAGTGCTAATGCAGTTAATTTCGACATACTTATTCTCCTAATTATTATAAATTGAGTTACAAGTTAATTCGAACAACGGCGGTATATGCAGGATTTTTTATGCCTTAAATTACCCTGTCATAAAAACGCTAGGGGAATATTGAATGATTTTTACAAAAATGTAAACTTTTATTAGCACTAATGTAGTGCACAAGAAAGATATGATAGAGATACGTCTCGTTTATTAGATGTTTTTTGATGCAGAATTTTCAGTTTTTTGTGCATAGGTATTATTTTTTGGCGTGTAATCCCAATGTTTACGCCAAGCTCCAAGAACAAGATTAGGATATTCTGGACGGCCTAGACTGCCATTATAGCGACCTAGTGCACGGTACAAATCGCCACGTTCTATATCTAAATAATGCCTTAGAATTGTGCATCCATAGCGTAAATTAGTGCGTAAAAGAAATAGATTATGATCTTTTGCACCAATAACGCGCGACCAAAAGGGCATGATTTGCATAAATCCACGCGCGCCCACCGATGATACTGCATACTTTTTAAAGCCACTTTCCACGTGAATCAAACCCAGTACCATTTGTGGATCTAAGCCTGCCCGAGTGGCTTCGTAATGTACGGTTCGTAACAAGTCTTCGCGATAACTATTGTTGGGGATGCGCTTTTTAAGGCGCTGTGACATTTCATTAAGCCACGCATTGCCTTCTTCTGGTGTGGCAAAAACGAGTTTCGGCGACGCTTTATCGCTAATGCTACGTTGCATCATTGCTTTTACACTATTAGATAATGGCTCTTCAAGTTGCGAGCCTGCATAGCTATTAGTTAAAGCCAAAGCTTCAACTAATACAAGCAATACAATTTGTAAAATTCTTATCATTTTTAATTATATGGCTACTTTTTGCATAAATTCAACTATTTTTTCTAGTGAAACTGACTGTGCTTCCGCATCAGTCCTACCTTTGTATTCAACTATACCCTCTGACAAACCACGTTCACCAATCACCAAACGATGAGGCAATCCCATTAAATCAGCTTCAGCAAACATCACGCCTGGTCGCTCACCTCTATCATCAAGCAAAGCCTCAATACCTGCAGCATTTAAGTCAGCATATATTTTATCAGCCGCCAATAAAACAGATTCTGACTTATCATAGCCAATTGGACAGACAACCACCGAAAAAGGTGCCATGCTCTCAGGAAAAATAATGCCGCGAGCATCATTGCCTTGTTCGATAGCAGCACCTACGATACGTGAAACACCAATGCCATAACAACCCATTTCCATCACTTGTGTTTGACCATTTTCATCTAGATAGGTCGCATTCATGGCCTCCGAATACTTGGTCCGCAGTTGGAATATATGTCCAACTTCAATGCCACGACAAAGCGAGAGCGTACCCTTACCATCAGGACTTGCATCCCCTTCAACTACATTCCGAATATCTGCCACCAAACTTGGCTCTGGTAAGTCGCGGCCGAAATTCACACCACTTAAATGATATTTTGGTTTATTTGCACCACACACAAAATCACTCATCACAGCAACGGTTTTATCGGCAATCACAGTAACGTTCTCAGCAACACTAACAGGGCCAATAAAGCCTGGCGGACAACTTAAGTGTGCACGGATTTCTTCTTCCGAGGCCAAACGGAAATCTGCCATGCCAGCTAATTTAGCAAACTTGACTTCATTTAGGTTGTGGTCGCCGCGCAATAAAGCCAGATAAAACTGGCTAACACCACTGGCATTAATAACAATAAGTGCAATCGCTTTCACGGTGCGTTCCACACCTATATTTAACAACTTCGCCACATCCTCACAAGCAGTTTGTTTAGGCGTTTCAACCTCTTGCATGCGTGCAGTCGGCGCACTGCGAATTTCTAATACTACAGCTTCCGCTAACTCCACATTTGCCGCATAATCTGAGGTATCACAGTAAGCCAAACCATCTTCACCAGAATCAGCCAGCACATGAAACTCATGAGAACCATCACCACCTATAGCACCTGTATCGGCTTTTACTGCACGAAACTTAAGACCCAATCGATTAAATACATTGCTATAAGCTTGGTACATCGTTTGATATGTAGTTTCTAAAGACGCGAAATCGGTATGAAATGAATAAGCATCTTTCATCATAAACTCACGAGCACGCATGACGCCAAAACGTGGACGAATTTCATCACGGAACTTAGTTTGGATTTGATAAAAATTAAGTGGCAGCTGCTTGTAGCTACGAATTTCAGCACGAGCGATATCAGTAATGACTTCTTCGTGTGTCGGCCCGAAGCAAAACTCACGAGCATGCCTATCTGTAATTTTAAGCATTTGTGGGCCAAATACAGCCCAACGACCTGTTTCATCCCAAAGTTCTCTTGGCTGCACTGCGGGCATTAATAGCTCTAGCGCGCCAGCTTTATTCATTTCATCACGGACAATCGCTTCAACTTTACGCAACACTCGTAAACCTAAGGGCATCCAACTATAAAGACCAGAACCCAAACGTTTAATTAACCCCGCTCTAACCATTAATATATGGCTTTGCAGTTCTGCATCGTTTGGTGCTTCTTTTTGTGTATTAAAGAAAAATTGTGAGGCGCGCATGATGGTTTCAAATTTATGCAAAAATCAAAGACCGAATTTTACATATAATCAGTAATTTAGTCAGCATTAGTTATTATGTGTATTGTAGAAACTGCTGTACACCAAGGTGTATCTCAATCGAATGAGATTTGATTAATTGTCGGCTAAAGGACTGTCTTCTGGAATGTATCCAGATTTCCATACCGAAAATGGCACAATAGTCGCTGGCAAGCCGTTATCATAAAACCAGCTATCCACTGCATAGCGCTGACCATTAGCAATTTCATGAATCACTGCAGTGGTATGCGGCCAACCCGAAAAAAAGAAATTGCGTGTGCGCATATCTTCTACTTCATGCCACTGAATTAGGCCAGTTTGCCGCATTAAACGTATATAGTTAGTAGTGTTAATCGCTTCATCATTGCAATCTAATTGCCCTGAAAAATTCGAGTTATCAAAAGTGCCTGCACGATCTGTCGCGGTGCCTGTTTTATCACCCACGATAGTTTCCAACACTCCTACAGCTTGGGCAATACGATCTCGCTCTTGCGCCGCTTTTTCCTGCTGGCTAATGACATTGGCCTCGGTGCTTGCGAATATACCTGCGACTTGTTGCCATTCTTCATTACTTATTTTTACATGCCATATTTCAGCACATCCACCACCAGAGCATATTTCAAAACCATTTAAACTTGGTATTTCGTTGTATATACGAGAGATATCAGTCACTGCAGCTTCAACATTGAATACACTCAATACCAATACTAAGCTATAGAATAATAGGCGTATTTTTAAGCTCATTAACATTTCCACCTACACCTAAACCCTCAACTGAATAGTGTTTTGCAAGTTGCTGACTAATTTGTGCAATACCATAAAGAACACCAGATTCAAACTGACCTTGTCTAAACATCGCCTCCATGTGCTGGCAGATTGCCTCCCAACCTGAATTGCCCACATGCTGATGAATACCGCGATCTGCCAAAATTTCAAAATCATGGTCTGCTAATAGCAAATAAATCAACACGCCATTATTTTGCGCGGTATCCCATACATGGAGCTGTGAAAAAACCTCAATCGCGCGTTTTTTACCTGATTTTTTTCTAAAAATATCAAACACATGCAGATTTGTTTCTATTACAAAACAAATTTCACCTAGATGGGTAATTTCACTGACTGCAATTGCGGCTTCTATGCGACGCATGGCATCGTTAGAAAAATGCCGCCTGACCGCACCTGGCCAAATGAATAAGTGTCTAAAAAGACGTTTAATAAGCTTAAGTGACATTACCAATCTCCTGATGCGCCACCGCCGCCAAAACCACCGCCACCACCTGAAAACGGATCATGACCGCCAGCGCTACCGCCGCCATATCCGCCACCAAAACCACCACCCATTTGGCCTAAGCCAGACGGGCCGATAAGCGTTATAAAAAATGCGACTATGCCAAACAACACCGCTGCTAATATTCCGCCACCTAGCACCCAAGCAAGTGTGCCAATGGCACCTCCAGTAAGAGCACCACCAAAAAAATTGCCAAACATTGCGCGCAAAATGCCACCCACTATCAATCCACCAAACAGTAGTAGTGGCAACATATTTTCAAAGTTTTTACCACTAAACGATATCTTCTCGGGTGCTGGTAATTGCTCTCCTGAGACTAAACCAATCAGCTTATCCGCGGCATTATTGATGCCTCCATAAAAATCCCCCTTTTTAAAGCTTGGCGCCATAATCTCGCTAACAATACGCTTTGCGGTTAAATCTGGAATTGCTCCCTCTAAGCCATAACCTACCTCAATGCGCATTTTTCGGTCATTTTTGGCAACAATAATCAGAATGCCGTCGTCTTGCTTAGCACGGCCTAACTTCCAGACATCCGTTACTCTAATGCTATATTGTGCAATGTCTTCAGGCTGAGTTGTAGGCACGATTAGTACCGCAATTTGGCTACCTTTTTCACGCTCAAAAGCCACGAGTTTAGCTTCAAGCTGACTTTGTTGATCTGGTGTGAGGCTCTGCGTTAAATCAGTCACACGTGTTTTGAGAATAGGGATTGTAACGAGCTCTGCCTGCACGTTAAACGATGCGAATAACATCATCGAAAAAAGTGCGAGCAAACTCGCTTTTAGTTTAGAAATCACTTTACCGCAGATTGTATAATCAATATTGTTAAATTTAGCGTTATTTCTTGTCACCAAAATCAATTGCAGGTGCTACTGAGATAGCTTTTTCATTTTCCACTGTAAATGAAGGTTTAGTTTTATACCCAAACATCATGGCAGTTAAGTTTTGTGGAAATGAACGCACGGCAACGTTGTAACCTTTAATCGTTTCAATATAACGATTGCGTGCCACGGCGATGCGATTTTCAGTGCCTTCAAGCTGCGCTTGCAAATCTCTAAACCCTTGGTCGGCTTTTAAATTAGGGTAGTTTTCTGAAATAGCCATCAAACGTGATAGTGCAGAAGTCATCTGACCTTGAGCGGCTTGAAATTTCGCAAAAGCTTCAGGATCATTTAACACTTCAGTCGTGACTTGCATGCTACCGACTCTTGATCTGGCATCAGCTACTTGCGTGAGGACTTCTTTTTCATGCTCCGCGTAGCCTTTCACTACATTAACTAAATTAGGCACCAAATCTGCACGGCGTTGATATTGATTCAACACCTCTGACCAACTGGCTTTTGATTCCTCATCTAGCGATTGAAAGCTATTGTAGCCACAACCCGTCAAATTTAATATTAGCAAGGCGGCTAGGAGTTTTATGTAAATTTTTTGCATTTTCATTCCTTATGTATCAATCTATTGATAACTTTATTACTATACTAATACTAAATCACGTATCAAATCACGCACAAAGTATAACCGTATTCATGGGGCCTATCTCTCAAATTTCAATAGTTTACAATTGAATATCCCGTAGCGCTTGCATCGCAAAACGTAAATCGTTCCACGCTTTAGCTTTATCAGACAGATTGTTTAACAAATGTGCTAAATCATAGGTAGTCACTAACGCAACTCCCTGAAACTGATGAAGTTTACCGCTTAAATCAACTAAAGATTCCGCCGATTGCAACATCGCTTGCGCAGTACTCTCACCCATGGCAACTATCATTTTCGGCTGCGCCGACTGAATAAAATCTAGCGTATTAACAGTCAATATAGAAGGCTTAGCTTTGATGCGCATGGCCTTGCATATATTTTGTATCAATTGCACTTCATCTGCCTGCAAAATAGCATTGGCTAGAACAAATAACCAATTGCCATCTTCGCTCGCTACATGCGTAAATATTAGAGAGTCTAAGGTTTCCCTTTTTTCAATAATATTACTCTCATTCATATTCACTTTAACAACGGGGAAAGTTTCAGAAATATTTAAAGTGGTAGGCGCTAAGGGTGGCATTTTCAGTGATGGCAAACCTTCGCGCAGTTGCCATAACGGCAACAACTCTAATTCTTGCAATATATCTTCACGCGTCATCATCACATCAATCTCAACAATTTCATTTTCGCGGATTTTAACTTCAAAGCGCAAGCCCCATTAAAACTGCGTCTTCACGGCCAGACTTGAAATATTTTGGGTCGGCTGGATAATAATTGCGACGAATGGCCATTTCGTTAAAGCCCATATTCTCGTACAAGGCAATAGCAGAAACATTACTGGAACGCACCTCCAAAAACATATTGACTGCTAGATGTTTTCTAGCAATTTGTATCATATATTCTAATAGTAGCCGACCTAATCCTTGCTTTTGAAAATTCTTTGCAATACTTAAATTAAGTAAATGCGCTTCATCCAGCACCATCATCACTAGCGCGTAGCCAATAATAGCTTCATTTCTCATCAATATCCATGCACTATAGCCGGAGTTTAATGAATCACTAAAATTCCCGCGCGACCAAGGATATGGGTAAATAAGTGGCTCTATCATCATGACCATATCTAAATCATCAATCAGCATGGGACGAAATTGATACTGCATTTTTAGCATCGTATTCATAGACGCAAACCCATTTCGCGCTCTATTGTTTTGAGCGCAACTCTATTTCGAATGTAAATTGGCATCGCTTCACCTGCAGGTTTTGCATCACCATTGAGAAAAATAGGCAGCGCTAGCCTTAGAATGGCACTAGCCGTTGGTAGCAAATGAGACTCCACTGCCAGCAATTGTTGCGCATAGACAACGCTTAGTTGCTCTGTGTAGGTCTGCCAGCCACTGCCTGCACCAATCCAACCTGCTCCTAATATCGCGGGGGCCGCATCAGGCTTATATAATCCTGGCTCGATTACCTTTTGCCACTCTCCTGCGATTCTTTCGTAGACGGCGTGATAAACCTCGCCCATGCGTGCATCTAAGCAGGCGATGACTTTATCTGCGTCACTTGCCTCTGCCAAAGCCAATAATGTACAAACGCTCACTACTGGCAAGTTTGCACCTAAGCCCAAACCCTGTGCCACCCCTGCCGCAATTCGCACGCCCGTAAATGAGCCAGGGCCGCCGCCAAACGCAATGCCTTGCAGATCTTTTAAGTTTAGTCCAGCTTCATTAAGCAAAGCTTGAATCTGTGGCAATAAAATTTGCGAATGCGTTTGCCCTGCATTGAGGTCATACGTAAAGATTTCATCGCCCCTCAACAGAGCGAGCGATAAGTATTCGGTAGAAGTATCGAATGCAAGGATATTCACGTTTAATTTAATGCTCATTTTTGTCAGACGCTATTTTGCCACGCATCTGCTTAATTTGTCCGCGTTGTGTTTTACTTTCTAATCGCCGCTGCTTAGATCCATAACTCGGCCGCGTGGCATAACGCATCGGTTGCACTCGGTTTGCAGCATTAACAATCTCATGCAAGCGCTTAATAGCATCTTTTTTATTCGCTTCTTGCGTCCGGTACTGCTGCGCTTTTAATACTAAAACACCTTCATCAGTAATACGACTATCTTTCAAATGCATTAGTCTTTCTTTTAGCCAATCACACAATGAAGATGCTGGAATATCAAATCTCAAATGAATCGCGCTCGAAACCTTATTCACATTTTGCCCACCCGCACCTTGAGCTCGGATCGCAGTAAGTTCGTATTCGGTTTCAGGGATAAGAATCATCTAAGCTACTAAAAGTAATACACCATGAAAAAAATTGACAATTCATGCCCGCAGGCAAATCTTGCATTGAAAAAACTCACCAAGTCACTCAATCTCTATTTAAGGCGAGTACTGGTATGGCGGTGTATAGTTAGTTGGTGGCTGCATGGCTGGAGGTGGCGTCACCACAGTTGGTCTTGAGATGTTTGGATCAGCTAATTTTGGCTCAATCTCATTTGGCATTAAAGACTCCAATTCAGAAAGTATTGCCGGTCGTATCGCCTGATTGGGCGCAAACGCTGATTGGCCAGGATTCACGTCTACACAGCCACTCGTATTACAAACGGTAATACCACCTGAGGAAACTGAAAATGTGTCACCTTTATCATTTGATATAACGGAAAAGTCAGTCCCGCGAATACCAAGTGTTGCTGCTGGAGAATTAAGTCTATAATTTTTAGGACTATTTTTACCAATTAATCCTGTTACGCTTCGCAATCCACCTTTTAGTAAACTCACAAAGCTACGTTCTTTCGCAGGATCATTGGCATTTCGATGATACTCATCAAAGCGAAAGGTAGTATTAGGTCGTAACGAAAAATAAGCATCATCTGACATACGCATTTGTATGGTCCCAGCGCCTGTTTCTATGGTATCTCCGGTTTCGATCTCAACGCCCTTGACGGCTGGTTTCATTGCGCCTAAAGCTGACTGAATGAAAACGCCCGCCGATGAAAATACAACTTTTCCTGCAGATTCTGCCGATGAAACACCTGCCAAGCATAATGAAAAAACGCCTAATGCAATGGCTGAGCACTTACGCAGTTTGTAAAAAAAATATTCAGACATATCGCCCCTATTATCTTGCAAATCACTACAGAATTAAATGTATGCGATTGCGCATTGCTTCTTTAGCTTTCTATAACGCTCATCTAAAAACCAAATAATATCAAAACTTCATTCGCACCTAGCAGTTAATATGTAACGTTTAGCAAAATACTTACATAAATTAAAATTAATCTGAATATTTAAAGAAGTTCTGCACATCAACAACATCTCTAGTACGCTTAAATGGTGGCAAGCTTTGCCAAATTCGCTTTCCATAAGATTTACTAATCAATCGCGGGTCGCAAATCATTAATACACCTCTGTCGTTTTCATCGCGGATTAAGCGCCCAGCACCTTGCTTTAAAGTAATTACCGAGTAAGGTAATTGATATTCCATAAAGGCATTTTTGCCTTCTGCGTTCAATTTGTCTACGCGTGCTGATAGAACCGGGTCATCTGGTGGTGCAAAGGGAAGTTTATCGATAATCACCACGCTTAAGGCTTCGCCGCGTACATCTACACCCTCCCAAAAACTTTGTGAACCGACTAACACTGCGTTACCTAGTCTACGAAAGCGGTCCAACAGCTCGGTACGCGAACTTTCTCCTTGCAACAACAACGGGCTTTCAATACCATTTTCAGAAAATTCTTCTTTTAATAAAGCGTGTATTTCACGCATAGCACGCAAGCTGGTGGAAAGCACAAAAGCTCTGCCACCACTAGCTTGTAGCAAAGGCAGCGCTGCAGCGACCACACATGTAGTATAACTTGGACTGTTCGGGTCAGGCATGTCAGGCGGCACATACAAAAGTGCTTGTTCTTGATAATTGAAAGGACTTTCCCAAAAGCCTGTTTTTGCTGCATGTAGGCCCATTTGCGCTATATAGTGACTAAAATCACTCTTAACGGCCAGCGTGGCCGAGGTAAATATCCACGCACGAGGTTGCGCATTAAGTTGCTTGCCGAAACCTTCAGCCACACTTAGTGGTGTGGCATGTAACTGAACCGAATGTGTGAACACCTCTACCCAGCGCACCAGATTATTATTTTCTGCAGACTGCCAACGGCTAAATAAATCGTATAAAGCTTCACTACGTTGCCAGCACTTTTCAAGTATTGGATCTCGTGCAGCCTGAGTTCCGAGAACGGCTGCCAGAATTTTTAATTGACTTTGCATGTGTTGATAGGCTTCTTCAAATCCCTTTAAAGCCAAGGCTTTTTGTACGGGTAAACGAGAACCTTCATAGGCAAAAATGAGCCTAAAATCTTTTGCAGCTTTTTCTAGGAGTGGAATCGCCTTGCCAAGCTCAATGCAATCTTTAGCTAGCGTTAAATGTGCTGAGATGCAATCTAGCGCCAATTCATGCAATTGGCTGGTTGAAACATCTTCGCCAAAGAATAAGCCAGCAACTTCTGGCAATTGATGTGCTTCATCAAAAATAACCGTGTTGGCCGTTGGTAAAAGTTCAGCCACACCTTCATCTCGCAACATCACATCTGCAAAAAATAGATGATGATTCACTACCACAACATCTGCTGCAAGCGCATTCTTACGCGCTTCCATAACAAAGCAATCTTTATAATAGGCACAATCTGAGCCTAAACAATTATCCCGAGTTGAAGTGACACTGGCCCAAATCATGGCATTTTCTGGCACGGTATTAAGCTCGCTCTTGTCGCCAGTTTTAGTATTTTCTGCAAAAGTTTTAATCACATGTACATATTTGGCATCTTCACGCGATCCAAAGCGACCGTCCTGTTCAGCACGTTCTAAGTGATAATGACACACATAGTTAGCACGGCCTTTTAGCATAGCAACGGTGACTGGTACTTTTAATGCATCACGTATGTTTGGCAAATCGCGGCTATACAGCTGATCCTGTAAATTTTTGGTTCCAGTAGAAATAATGACTTTTCCACCAGTAA
The DNA here is from genome assembly GCA_030693535.1 of Methylotenera sp. The sequence continues at coordinate 71,007 of JAUYAL010000032.1, read as the reverse complement.
GTAACGCTGGCACTAAGTAGGCAAAGGTCTTGCCCGTACCCGTACCAGCTTCAGCAACTAGTTGTGTATTGTTTTCAATCGCTTCACTAATAGCTATAGCCATTTCTAACTGCTGCGTGCGTGCACTGTAGCCTTCGATATGCTTTGCTAGAATGCCGTCTTTTTCAAAAACTTGGGTGATAGAATGTGTGCTCATAAGGATAGTAATTATCCCATGACTTAGTATTTTCTTGACAACCCATTACCTCAATAACTTGTGGTAGGAATAATAATGACAAGTTGCATTTTTCGATTAACTTCTTATAATTGCCGAGTGATTAAATCTAAATCCAGTTATTTTTTGTGTCTTGCTTTAGCGCTAAGTAGTGCATCATGTGCTGCGATTGAGCCTGAGCCAAACAACACTGTCAAACAGGATGACACGAAAGCAGTAGCGCAAAATTCAAATGACAATAATCCTGACAATTGGTCTGAGCGCGCACGTGAAGTGCTTGTGAATGCGCTGAGTCTAACTGGCATAAAGTACAAATATGGCGGGAGCTCGCCTGAAACTGGTTTTGATTGCAGCGGATTTGTGCGCTATGTTTTTATGCAAGCGACTAGTTTAACGTTGCCACGTAATGCACTTGCTATTAGCAAACTTGGGCAAACTGTTCCTAAAGATGAATTACAGCCAGGCGACTTGGTATTTTTTGATACGCTAAAATCAGCTTTCTCTCATGTTGGTATCTACCTAGGTAATAACCGCTTCATTCATTCACCTAGTGCGGGTGGTCAAGTGCGCGTAGAAAGCATGCAGGATGGTTATTGGGCAAAACGTTTTAACGGCGCACAACGTATTGAAAAATCTAAAGTCCCTTAAATAGGGTTTAAGCAGTTTAGGCCATTGAGTTGAATAAAATGGGTATCATGTGATTGATTTAACCAAAAATAACAGCGTTGGAAAATTCCAGCTTAAGTTGATTTTCTCATTTAATTATTGAGTTTCAGCTTCGCTACAAGCTATTTTGCATCGTTCAGTTGAACTCACACCCCCAAGCTGATCTTCAGACAACAAAAATATATACTCAAAAAAATAGATAATATTGGGTCGATGTGTCTACTATTTTAAGGCAAGTCCACCGTCGAGCCTGCAGCAAATTGTTATGCAGCGCCGCTCTGAAGAACAGTAACGAGATAACCAATATACAAAGATATTAGCAGCACCCCTCGCCTCCGCTCTATAAATCCGTTTCGGGGAGGAAATACAAATACAACAGCCATAATCCCAAAGATCAATGTTGCTACCACATCTCTTAACGGAACAACGATGGGATGTATTAACGCCGCAATTGCGATTATAAAAATCCCATTGAAAATGTTACTTCCAAGAATGGTCCCCAGACCAACCTCATCATGCCCTCTAAACTTAGCGATGATAGTGGTGGCAAGCTCTGGGACAGAGGTTCCAATAGCGACAATCGTTGCACCAATAATGAATTCGCTGATTCCAAATGAGGCCGCAATTTCCCTGGCGCCAAGAACAATTAGATTGCCGGCCGAAACGAGTAACAATAGTCCTGCCACGCAGTACGTCATTATAAGCCGCTTCGAGTGCTCACCAAGGACTTCACTGGTAGCGTTACGCTGCTTTTTTGCCTCAAGTATTGCAGCAGTAAGCCATGCAATGAACATACCAAGCATTAACGCGCCATCGATTCTGGACAGCACTCCATCAAGAAAAAGCATGCCCGTAACTACAGGTATCAACAGAGCGACAGGTAGATCACGCTTTACGCTGTCTCGGGGACTTTGTATTCCTGAAATCACCAACGCAATTCCTAGGATAAGGGCAACGTTAACGACGTTACTTCCAAGAGCATCCCCGAGGGCGATTTGCGGTTTCTCTGCCAACGCAGAGCTGATTGATACCGACAGCTCAGGACTAGATGTCGCGAAAGCTGCAACGGTTGCCCCTATGATTCCAGGCGAAATTCTCGCCAAACCAGCAAGGCCTACAGAGCCTCTGACAAAAAGTTCACCTCCAATTCCTGCGCAAACGATGCCGAGCGCCAGTGCAAAGTACTCGTTCATTACCACTTCACCTTCCAAGCGACATAACGTTTGACATAAGTGGCGGTGCGCGTCAGCGTAGCGTCGCTTGATGGATGGGTTGGGTATTTTTTCTCTAATTGCATACGAAGGCCTTTTAATGAGAGGTTGTAGGAGTAGTCATGCTTGCCGTCACGCCACCAAAATAAAACTTTGTCTCGCCAAGTTGGGTGCAACTTGAGTGTTTTTTCATAAGCATTTCTAAGTTGGGCAAGTTCTTGTGGATAGCGGCAGTAGCACTCATCGGGTTTTGCATCTTTGTTTTTAACGCACTCCATGACTTTATTGCTTAAACCATCGACGGCATTGTTTAGCGTCTTGGCCTCAGTAACATCACTGTTACTGCCCAATTCAATAGGAGCTACGTTCTGTAAATCAGCATTTGAGGTTATAGAAACCGAAAAGCAGAGTGCAAAAATTAAGGCAATTTTCTTGAACATAATTTTTCCTGCATTAAGATGCCCAACATTTAATATATAGACTCATGGGTCCGTATGTTAATAATTAATATTTTGAATTGCATAGCTGTAACCCCTTGTCTTTTATTGGTTTTATTGTTTCTCGTTCTCTATATTGAAATGTTAATCATCAGTAGCTGAAACTCTATCACTGTGACCTAGATCTCTAGCAGGATCAATGACGTCCCTCACTAATTTCTTAAGTTCTTTCGCCTCAGGAAAACGACCCGCGTCTTTTCGTGAAAAAATAATTTGTTGGTTAAGCTTGATTTCAAAGATACCACTGCTACCAGGCGTTAAAGTGACCCCAGCTAAGTCCGCCTCAAAAGTTGTAAGCAACTCCTGAGCCAACCATGCCGCTCGTAAAAGCCAACGACATTGTGTGCAATAGGTAATTTCAATATTTTGTTTAGTCAATTTAATAGCCCTTACTGTTATACTTTAATTTAGAAATATATAGAGTAAAAATTAGCTTAATTTGAACTATTAAAATTTAGCTTGTCTTAAATCTAGTTACGCTATCTTCAGTTGGGAACAATAATACATGCAAGTTAGAAATAAATATCAAGGTTTTACTAAAGTAGGCCTCGTTTGCTCTGGTCTAGTTCTAGGTCTTATGTTGAGCTTAACATACTCTGCTGTTGCCGAAAAAATGGCGAAACCACAATTGCCACTTGAAGACCTACGTGCCTTTGCCGAAGTTTTTGGCAAAATCAAAAGTGATTACGTTGAAACGGTTGAAGATAAGAAACTGATTTCCGAGGCAATCAGCGGGATGTTAACAGGTTTAGATCCTCACTCTACTTATATGGATGTAGACGCATTTAAAGACATGCAAGCTGCTACACAAGGGGAGTTTGGTGGTTTAGGCATCGAAGTGGGCATGGAGGACGGATTGGTAAAAGTGATTTCACCAATTGAAGACTCTCCAGCTTATGTTGCTGGCATTAAGAGTGGCGATCTTATTATGAAACTTGACGAGAAGCTCGTTAAAGGTATGAGCCTCAACGACGCTGTAAAAATTATGCGAGGCAAACCTGACACGCCTATTGTATTGACTATATTACGTAAAAATGAAACAAAACCATTAGTTGTTACACTTGTTCGTGCCATTATTAAAAATAAAAGTGTGAAATTCAAAATGACAGAGCCAGGTTACGCCTATGCGCGCATCACACAGTTTCAGGAACGTACGGGTGAAGATCTCGCAAAAGCAATTAAAACCATGTACGATGAAAACAAAGGTCCTTTTAAAGGTTTTGTTTTAGATTTACGTAATGATCCAGGTGGCTTACTTAATGGAGCAGTCGGCGTTTCAGCTGCATTTTTACCAAGAGATACTTTAGTTGTGTACACCGAGGGGCGTGCACCTGATTCTAAAATGAATCTCACTGTAAACCCGGAGAATTATGCGCGTGGCGGCGTAGCAAATGATTATATGCGTGATATTCCTGCTGACTTAAAAACAGTACCAATGGTTGTATTAATTAATGCTGGCTCTGCTTCTGCTTCCGAAATCGTGGCAGGAGCATTGCAAGACCACAAACGTGCAACATTAATTGGTGTGCGTACTTTTGGTAAGGGTTCAGTGCAAACTATTATGCCAATGAATAATGGTGCTGCTATTAAGCTGACTACTGCACGTTATTTCACGCCAAAAGGCAGGTCTATTCAAGCTAAAGGCATAGAGCCTGACTACTATGTCGAGGATGGAACTGACCAATCTTACAACATTCATGAGGCTGATTTATCTCGTCACATTAGCAACCCCGCTGATACAAAAGCTGGGTTACCAGCAAATGCTGATGAAACAAATAAAGAAAAAAATTCCGCAAAAGCAGAGGCTGCTAAGAATAAGTTAAACGAGAAAAAATTCGCAGAACCTACAGCACCAATTGAGCCCGCAAGCAAGGAAGACTTGCAATTTGCGCAAGCTATGAACTTTCTCAAAGGCAAGCCTGTAATTAAATCTGAACCACCTAAAGTTGACGCGGCAGTGACTAAATAATTGTTTAATCAGTTTTATGCCCGCCTAGATCTTAGGGCGGGTTTTTTATGCCCACAAGCTCTATAATAATGCCATGAGTTTATCTATTAAAGAATTGATTGTAGAAGCAGATCGTTGCGTTGCTTGCGGATTATGTTTACCACACTGCCCCACATACAGAAAAACCGGCTCTGAGGCAGATTCACCACGTGGCCGCATTCAACTCATGCGCGCGGTAGCGCAAGATATTTTGCCAAACAATGCAAGCTTTATGCAACATATTGATTTATGCTTAAACTGCCGCAGTTGTGAATCATCATGTCCAAATAGCGTTAATTACGGTGCACTAGTCGATACAACGCGCGCGCTTTTCATGCAAAAGAACAGCGTTTGGATTTCGCTCGCAAAGCCGTTTATTCGCAATCGTAACTTGACCAGCCACTTTAGTTGGTTACTTTGGTTAACACAAAAATTTAGGCTTGATGGCTTAATAAAAAATTTAGTCCCAGCCGCAAAAATTTTACCTGTCATTGATAAGCCAGTGACTTGGAAAACATTCTACCCAGCAAGCTTTCATGCGTCACTTAAGCAAGAAACTTCTGTTAGTTTATTTTTAGGTTGCGCCACAAGCGCACTCGATAGCCAGTCACTCAAAGCCAGCATTTACGTTTTAAATAAGCTTGGTTTTGATGTCCACGTCCCTTTGCAGCAAACCTGTTGCGGAAGTATTGCCAGGCAATTAGGTGACACAAATGAAGCTGAAAAACTAACCGCTTTAAACCAGCTTAGCTTTGACACAACGATGCCAATATTAACAACAGCTAGCGGCTGTGGTGCAGGGCTTACTGACTATTTACCCACCCATAATATCCAAGATATCAGCGCATTTTTGATGTCCTGCGATTGGTCTAACGTGAATATCAATCCACTTAAAGAGCGAATTTTTGTACAAGACCCCTGCACATTACGTAATGTACAGAAAAGTCATGCTTCTGTTTATGCACTACTTAAAAAAATACCAAGTGCCGAGGTAATCGCTCTAGCGGGTAACAGTCAATGCTGTGGAGGTGCAGGTTCTTATATGCTGACCCAAAGTGATATGGCTAATCAATTACTTAATGACAAGCTCAGTGCCATTGAGTCAAGCAATGCAGCGATTCTTGCAACTTCAAACATTGGTTGTAGTTTGCATATTGCCAGTGGATTACGTAAGAAAAATCTAACAGTTTCTGTACTACACCCACTGCAAATAATTGCGCGGCAAATGGGATTCACAGGCAAAATTTAAGCGTACACTATACATTATGCTAAATAAATTAGATTCATTGATTATTGAGTTTGACACAGGCTTACGTACGCTACTCGCAAAACCACGAAGTACGCGTTGCCACCCTGATGCAGACATTGCTGAAGCATATCTAAGTGAAGTAGAAAAGAAGCATATCAGTGCGCTAATGCGAATTAACCATACGGGAGAAGTCTGCGCACAAGCACTGTATAGCGGCCAAGCCCTTACCGCAAAAAATGTAGCCACAAGCGTCGCCATGCAACAAGCTGCGCGCGAAGAAACTGAACACTTGGCGTGGTGTGACGCGCGCATCAAGCAACTTAACGGACGCACTAGCGTGCTGAACCCTCTTTTTTACGCAGGCTCATTTACGTTAGGTGCTTTAGCTGGGGCGTTAGGTGATCAATGGAGTTTAGGTTTTCTAGCAGAAACTGAAAGTCAAGTAGGCGCTCACTTAGCAAGTCACCTAGAGCAACTACCTGTCACCGACAATAAAACACGTAAAATTATTGAGCAAATGCAAATTGATGAGGCGCAGCATGCAGAGGATGCGAGACAATTAGGCGCCGCCAGCTTGCCAGCACCTGCAAAATTTCTGATGAAAAAAATGTCATCACTGATGACAACTACAGCGTATTATTTGTAAATAACAATTAAACAAGGTCAGCTTAAATGCAAAAATTTAGCGATGTATTACAAACTCTTGACGATGCCTCACATGTGCAACGTATTGAGCTTTTCAACAGTGATGGCAGTCCAGCTGGAGTGATTGAGAATAAACCTGGCAGTCAAGGTTCTGTAAAGGTTTATTATCATCTGTATCGCATGTACGGCGAAATATCTTTAGATGCTGCGGTCGAGGGGTTAAGCTTGTTTGCAGAACACACCAGCGATGCCGAAAACTGCCCTGGCAAGCACCCAAATGTAGATCGCTTGCTAAATCTTTTAGAGGATGAGCAACCCCTTGCTGTCAAGGTCACTGAGACTTAATAGTCTAGAAAACCTAGTCTGTTACTAGTGGCTTGATTTCAAAGCTATGTGTAATTTCTACGCTTTTAGCTAACATAATTGAAGCTGAACAATACTTTTCAGCAGATAACTTTACCGCCCGCTCTACTTGAGATTCATTTAACCCATTACCAGTAATCACAAAGTGTACGTGTATTTTAGTAAATACTTTAGGAATCTCATCTGCACGAGTTGCACCAATTTCTGCAACGCAATGTACAATTGGTTGACGAGCTTTTTTAAGTATGGCAACTACATCAAAGGATGTACATCCACCCATACCAATAAGCAACATCTCCATTGGACGCATACCAATATTACGCCCACCATTTTCTGGCGCACCATCCATCACCACGGCATGACCAGTTTCTGATTCACCAACGAAACTAACGCCATCTATCCATTTAACGCTTACTTTCATCTTGCACTCCAAAAAATATAAATTTCTAAATCAGACAAGGCGCAAACAAAAAATAAGACCACAGCATATGGGTTATATGTAAGGTATTATTTTTTGTTCGCAACGTCGTATGATAACGTAGTGAAGTTCGAAGGCAATCCGTGTAGCGGATGCTCGCAAAGTTACGTTTTTTATTTAACGTCTAACAATTCAACATCAAAAATTAAGGTAGCATTTGGCGGAATTGCACCGCCCGCACCACGTGCACCGTAGCCCATTTCTGATGGAATAATTAATGTGCGTTTGCCGCCAATTTTCATACCTGCAAAGCCTTCATCCCAACCTTGAATCACTTGACCTTGGCCTAAACCAAAGTTAAATGGCTGACCGCGATCTACGCTACTATCAAACTTCTTACCTTTATTATCCTTAGCGGCGGCATCAAATAACCAGCCTGTATAATGTACGCTAACATTAAAACCAGGCTCTGCTTCGCGACCTGTGCCTACTTGTGTGTCAATTTTTTGTAATTCGGTAACGTTTGTCGTCATTGCTGGCTTTCCTTGTGTTGATTTAGTGGTATCTGCATTGCAGGCGTTTAGTGAGAACGCCAAACCGCTGGCTAATAAAAGGCTTAATAATTTCATTTTTGTCCTTGGTTTTTCTAAAAATATGGGAGCTTCAAAAAACTCAAGTCGTATGATACCGCAAACTGCTCTAAAATTCGCCAATCAAAGCTTGTTGTAGCGTTAAGGCTGCTGATGCACCCATTCTATCAGCGCATCTTGTGCGTTTTTGCTTTCTCCCGCTTTCGCATGATTCACCATCATCACTAGTGCATGTCGGTGATTATTTGCATCCAGCACATAGCCTGCAATGGCACTTACACCATCAATCGAACCTGTTTTTAAATGCGCACGCCCATTGGACTGGCTATTGTTCATACGCTTTTTAATCGTTCCATCCTGCGCCAATATCGGTAGTGATGCCATGAGTTCTGGCATCACAGGGCTTATGTAAGCGCTTACTAAAATCTGGCCTAAATGCTCTGCACTGATGCGCTCAATGCGCGACAAACCCGAACCATTTTCGATGACTAATTCGTCCGCGTGAATTGACTTAGCTGCCAGCCAGTTTTTAATTGCCTCTGCGCCTTTGCCCTCAGTCGCGGGGGGGCCAAATTTTTCTGCGCCTATGCTAAGCAACAATTGCCGCGCCATCAGGTTATTGCTCCACTTGTTAATGTCGCGCTCTACGTAAGCCAATGGCTCAGAAAGTTGCTGAAACACTTTACTTGCATTGCTAGGCGCGTTTTGCATTTTGAGCTGGCCGTTAAATTTACCACCCAATTGTTTCCACAGTTTTTTAAAAGTATAAAGTGCATATTGATCATCATCTAACACGCTGAGCTCTATATATCGCTCACCACAATCGGGTGAAAAGGTGCCATTAAATGTGACAGTTGCGCCATTAGCTTGCTGATTTACAGTGTAACCAAAACGACTACGCCACTCACCACACGCGCCTAGGCCGAGCTTCATATTGTTGATGACTTGCACTTCAGACAGCTCGAAATCTTGGCTCACATTCACAGCAGTTTCTGTTGCCACAAACTTAAAGCTGGTATTGCGCCCATTCACTAAAAACGCGCTTGGCTCGGCGTTATATGCGCGCCAAGTTTCTTCGTCAAATGTTTTTCTTGCGCCTACATTTTGCGCAAAGTAACTTTTGTCTATCAACAAATCCCCTTTAATTTCTTTAATCCCCGCCTGTTGCAAACTCATCAACATGCGCCAAAATTCTTGCGCCTTAAAACTCGGGTCGCCGTAACCTTTAATGATTAAGTTGCCATTTAGTACGCCATTAATCACCGAGCCATCTTGATACATTTCTGTTTTCCAACGGTAATTGGGGGTTAGTAAATCTAGCGCAGCATTCGTGGTGACGAGTTTCATCACACTGGCTGGATTCATGCTTTTATCAGAATTGTGATTAACAATTGGAGTGTCCCCTTCGACGGCTTGCACATAAATTGCAACGTTTTGAGTGGGGATGCCAGCGTTCTTAAGAGCAGCCGCAACGGTTACAGGGAGTTCTGCATGTGCATTTATACTGAAAAAAATAGGTAGTAATGCGAATAAACACTTTCTCATACAATACTTTTTACAGCCTCTAAAGTCGCATTTATCATAAAATCCATCTCATTTTCAGTAATGGTATAAGGTGGCATCAAGTAAATCGTATTTCCAATTGGGCGCAACAACAAACCTTGCTTTAACGCGGCTGAATAACAATCACGTGAAAAATTAGTATTTTTGGTGGTAACATCAAACGCAAATATCATGCCTTGATGGCGCAAATGTGTGTGTGGAATGCCACTCAAAGTAGCCATTTTTTTCACAATTTGTTCAGATTTCACCTTGTTATTATCAACTACGTTATCTGCTTCAAAAATAGCCAAAGTTGCCAACGCCGCACTGCACGCCAATGGATTGCCTGTATAGCTATGGCTATGCAAAAATCCTTTTAGAGTGCTGTCATCATAAAAAGCTTGATATACTTTGTCTGTGGTCAGCACTGCTGAAAGTGGCAAGTAACCGCCTGTGATGCCTTTAGATAAACAAATGAAATCTGGCTTAATTTCCGCCTGCTCAAAAGCAAACATGGTTCCAGTTCTACCGAATCCTACAGCAATTTCATCAGCAATTAAATGTACGTCATATTGGTTGCAAATTTCACGCACACGGCGCAAGTAGATTGGGTGATACATTCCCATACCCGCCGCACATTGCACAAGTGGCTCAATAATAAAGGCGGCCAACTCATGTGAATGCTCACTCACATGCAGCTCTAACGCATCTGCACATCGCAAAGCAAATGCCTCTGCACTCTCACCCACTTCCGCTAACCTATAATCAGGACTAGGCATTTGCGCAGATTGCATTAAAAGAGGTGCATAAGTATCTTTAAAAATCGCCACATCGGTCACACTCAACGCACCTAGCGTTTCACCGTGGTAACTATTTTGCAGGCTGATAAATTTGGTTTTAGCGGACTTGCCAGTGTTACGCCAAAAGTGAAAACTCATTTTCAAGGCAATTTCAGTGGCACTCGCGCCGTCAGATGCATAAAAAGCATGGCCTAAGCCTGTGAATTTGGCCAACTTCTCAGACAACTCCACCACAGGCTCATGCGTAAAACCTGCCAGCATCACATGCTCCAAGGTATCGAGTTGCAATTTAATCGCCTCTTTAATACGCAAATTATTATGCCCAAACAAATTCACCCACCAAGAACTCACCGCATCTAAATAACGCTTACCTTCAGCGTCAACTAACCAAATGCCATCGCCGCTTTTAATCGGGATAAGCGGATATGCTTCATACTGCTTCATCTGAGTGCAAGGATGCCACACGGATTGAAGCGAGCGAGTTAGGATTGTGAGATTAGCTGCCATGCGACCTTATGCCATTTAGCCCTTATGAACTTCGGGACAATGATATTTTATCCTGAAATTTCCCGTATTTAATATGGACTACGCTTGTTAGTAAAAACCTTGTTTGCCCATCATACAAAAGTACTGTTGCTGGGGGCGGATTATCTCACGTTACTCAAACCCGACAATCAATAAAACTCATCTTCACGTTGATGTTTAATGGCAATTACCACCACATTGATTAATTTATCAGAGGCATAAATTTCAAAATAACCTGTGTTGCCGAGTGAAATGACTAATTCGCGTTTGCCCTCACCTACTAATCGCCCTATTTCAAGATGGCGTTTTAATAACTTAATTTCATCGTCAAGAATGTAAAAGTGATAAGAGCGGTGATTGAGTCTGAACCTACTAATAAATCAACAAGGCAATCAATATCGTTTAGCGCATTCTTGATGTACTCTAATTTTGTCACTGGCTTCTTACCACTTTATTGACTGTGGCTTGACTGGATATAAGCCTTGAATTTTGGTTCGCAGATAACTATTCACCTCATCAGCATCATAGCCGAGCCTGTTTCTTGATAATGCTTAAATGAGGCTTCGGCGCGTGCCATCATTGCGCTGTCATCTTCTAAACGTTTAATATGCTCCGCAATAGCATCAATCATAAAAGCGTAGGCAGATTTTTCTGTCTCTGCGACACTTTTCACAACACAATCTTTTAAGCTATCGGGTAATTTTAAGCTGGTGGTTGCCATCATTTTTACTCCTTAATTTTAATAAGGTGTTACCAAAGTAACGCCTCATTCATGCAATGACAAATGTCAAATATGTTGTCAAGTCGCACAAAAAAGCGCATCATTTGATGATTATTTTTATGGCAACTGCTTAGAGGTTTCAGATGAGAACAACAATCGTATTAGATGATGACTTATTAGCCAAAGCGCAAGCTTTGACCAGCTTGCATGAAAAATCTAGCTTGGTTAAAGAGGCGTTAAAAGCCTTAATTGCGCGTGAAAGTGCTCACAGGTTAGCACTTCTTGGTGGCAGTGAACCGCAATTAGAAAATATTTCACGCAGAAAAAGTGTTGAATAAACGATGATGGTGCTGCCATGATGACATTGGTAGATAGCTCTATATGGATTGACCATTTGCGTGATAGTGACGAAAAGTTAGTGCAACTGCTCAAACAAAACAATGTGCAAGTTCACCCTTTTGTGCGGGGCGAGTTAGCACTTGGGAATTTACGTCAGCGTGAGCAAATTTTAGCTTTGTTAGATAATTTGCCTCAAGCCTCAGTTGCTTACGCTGAAGAAGTGAATTTTTTTATTGAAAACCATGCTTTATTTGGCTTGGGTATTGGCTTGATTGATGTGCATTTATTAGCTTCTACAAAACTGGCTGATAATGCCGTGCTCTGGACACGTGATAAGCGTTTGCTAGAAGCAGCAATGCGCCTTAATATAGCCGCCACTTTTGATATTTAACGGCATTAAATAAATGATTAAAACCCGTAAACACCTTGAACTCCTCGCTCCAGCTAAAAATGCAGACTACGGCATTGAGGCGATTAATCATGGTGCTGATGCCGTTTACATTGGAGGCCCTGCGTTTGGCGCACGTGCTAAAGCACCCAATACATTAGAGGATATTGCGCGCTTGGTAAAACATGCGCACCGCTACCATGCTGAAGTGTTTGTGGCACTGAACACGATTTTTCACGATAACGAGCTTGATGGTGCATATGCGCTAGTACATCAATTTTATGATATTGGTGTGGATGCATTGATAGTGCAAGATATGGGTTTGCTGGAGATGGATTTACCACCAATTCAGTTACATGCCAGTACACAAACTGATATTCGCACTGTTGAAAAAGCCGCATTTTTAGACCAAGTGGGGTTTTCGCAAATTGTATTGGCGAGAGAATTAGATTTACGCACGGTCAAGCAAATCTCTGATGCCACTACATGCAACTTGGAATACTTTATTCACGGTGCACTATGTGTGGCATTCAGCGGTCAATGTTACATCAGCCACGCGCACACAGGGCGTAGTGCGAATCGTGGGGAATGCTCGCAGGAATGCCGTTTGCCATTTACTTTAGAAGACCAAAAAGGCCGCATCATTGGTAAAGATAAACACTTTTTATCGATGAAAGATAATGACCAAAGTATGAATCTGCGCGCCTTAGTTGATGCCGGCGTGAGCAGCTTTAAAATTGAAGGGCGCTATAAAGATTTACCTTACGTGAAAAATGCCACTGCACACTATCGCCAGTTGCTTGACGAAATTTTGCACGAGAGGCCTGATCTAGCGAAATCATCACACGGCAATTGCACTTACACCTTTGCGCCTCAGCCAGAAAAAACTTTTAACAGAAGCGCTACTGATTACTTTGCTAATGGCCGCCAAGCCGATATTGGCGCGTTTGATACACCAAAATTTTCTGGCGAGTTGTTGGGTAAAGTAAGTAAAGTAGCAAAAGACTTTATAGAGATTGAAACGAATACAGAACTGCACAATGGCGATGGTGTGTGCTTTTTTGATGTGCATAAAGAGCTGGTGGGCTTACGCATCAACACCGTAGATGGAAAAAAGCTATATCCCAATGAAATGCCAGTAGATATTAGAAATAACATGACGGTGTATCGCAACCGTGATCACGCTTTTATGCGCTTGCTAGAAAAAGACTCCGCTACACGTAAAATAGCGCTACAAATGATTTTTGCTGAAACTAGCAATGGCTTTACGCTCAGTGTGACAGATAATGCGGGGCTGAGTGCAACCGTACAATGCGTGGCAGGGAAACAAAGCGCTGATAACGTTGAAAAAGCTGATTCCAGCTTGCGTGAAAATTTAAGTAAACTAGGCAATACCGATTTTACTGTGGCCGAAATCTATACACAGACGACGCAAGCTTGGTTTGTACAAGCTTCAGTTATCAACAATTTACGACGTGAAGCCATAGCGCAATTACAACAAGTAAGACAAGCGTCTTATCAACGACCACCGCGTAAAGATGCAACTGTTCCGCCTGCGATTTTTCCTGAAGATACACTTAGTTATTTAGCCAACGTTTACAACCAAAAAGCACGCACTTTTTACCAAAAACACGGCGTAAAACTAATTGCCAAAGCCTATGAATCCAATGAAGAATTAGGCGAAGTACCCGTGATGATTACCAAACACTGCCTGCGTTTTAGCCACGGCCTTTGCCCAAAAGAAGCCAAAGGCGTCATTGGGGTGCAAGGCACAGTAACTGCCGAACCAATGACTTTGATTAACGGTAACGATAGATTTACCCTGAAATTTGATTGCAAACCCTGCGAGATGCACGTGATGGGTGCAATTCGTAAACCTGTGATAAAAATGGGACCGCCGCAAACTGTGAGGTTCTTCCCTAAAAGCGGATAGCGCAGCAGCATCTGCGGCTAAACACCGTTTTTAGGTTAATACGACCCTGCAATGATATATTTATTCTGACCACTTCGTTTGGCTTGATACATCGCTTCATCAGCTAAACGCATCATGCTTTCCATATCAGTTCCATGATCAGGATATAAAGCAACGCCTACGCTTGCTGAAACTTGAATCGTATGTTGATTTACTATAAAAGGTTCACTTAGCGTCTCTAGCACTTTACTGGCTAAGATAATGACATCATTAATGGTATCAACTTCTGATACTAGAATTGCAAATTCATCACCACCAAACCTAGAAACCGTGTCAATCTCACGGACTAGCAAAACCAACCGGTTAGCAACGGCAATAAGCAGATCATCTCCAACAGCATGCCCAAGACTATCATTCACAGGTTTAAAATGATCTAAATCAAAAGAGATCAAAGCGAATTTAACCTGATGGCGTTTGGCAAAGGCCAGTTGCTGGCTAAACCGGTCACAAAACAATAAGCGATTAGGCAGATTAGTTAAAAAGTCATGCTGTGCTTGATGCGTAATAGCATCTTGCATGGCTTTTTTTAATGTAATATCAGAAAAAATTGCTAAGCGACTGCTGACATTTCCCCTTAAATCAGTAACGGCATGTATCGCAATTTGCTCAAGATACACGGAACCATCTTTACGGCGATTCCAAATCTCACCAGACCAATAACCAGTTTTATTAAGCGTATCCCACATCTCCGCATAAAATTCACGACTATGCCTTCCAGAAGACAGCATGCTGGGGGTTTTACCCACTACTTCTTCTAAGGTATAACCTGTTATGGCAGTAAATGCGACATTCACTGATACCATCCTATTTTCAGCATCGGCAATCACCACGCCATCATGACTGACATCAAACACCCATGCATTTTGTGCGATTATTTTTGCAGAATGCCGTTGTGCTGTAGCTAAAATTGCTAGCGCCATACCAGATAACGCCAATAATATGCCAAATATCCAAAAATTGGATAAGCCATAACGCGCAAACTCGTCGGAAAATATTCCAACTTTCAAATATGCACTTGCCAGCGCCTGCCCCATAAAGAGCAGTTGTATTAGCGCGGTATTTCTTCGCCCTGTTCGCAAGCCAGCCCAAATAATAATTGGGAAAACCCAGGTAACACTAGGGGGCGTTTCAAAGAGCTTTATTGGTAACCAAGCAAGAAAAACTGTTTGACCAATAACTATGGCAAGAAACCACACTGCAAGCATTTCCCAAACCCTTTCCGAGTTGCGGAAGCAGGGTCTATGACGTACAAAAAGTAAAATGAGCGGAGTAAAAAATGCAATGCCTAATACGTCACCACGCCACCAGCGCCACATAATACTAGTCAGCAAATCACTAGTAATAACTCCAGATGCAAGTAAAGAAAGGGGGCCAAGCAAGGCACTCGCAATGGATGGAATAAAACCACCCAAACCAACTACCATCAATAAATCTTGAATACTGCGCAATTTCAGTGATTTGAAATGGCCATAACGCTCAAGTAGCACATAACCAAGATAGACTTCTACAGTATTACCCAGCGCAGAACCTAAACCAAAGATTAGCGGCGCTTTTACCATTACGCCAACAAGCAACGCACCGACAAATACCGCAGGTAAGTAGCGCTTGCCACCTATCAACACGGCCGCCAAAGCAATACCGCCAGAAGGCCAAACAATGGTGGCGCCTATACTCAGCGTGGCAAACGTGAAACCTACTTTAGCGGCAAGCACATATACAACAACCAAAGCAATAGCTTTAAAAATGTAATGCACGTATCCATCCCATTCAGGTCAGGTCAGGTAAAGAATCTTAAACGACCAAACAAAACTCATTATTTTCGTTATTAATATAACCAACGCTACTTAATCATAAATTCATATTACACCGACTAACAAGATAGATTTTGATATAGGTCAACACTTTTTTATAAACCTAAAAACAGTTGGTCATGGCACCCAAAGTCGCAAACATTTCATGTGTGAATAATGCGATTTGACGTGTAAATAAACAGATTTAGCTGATATATTTCACAGGGAAGCCAAGAATTGGCTTGTCCCCAGCACTTCATCCAGAGCGTGAGGGGAGTAAATCTCCTCACACTGCAAAGTGGATGAATGTGAGGAAGTATAAGGCTAATGGGCGATCTAAGTTTATACCTTCTTAACAAACTCGGACTTCAACTTCATTGCACCAATGCCATCGATTTTGCAATCAATGTCATGGTCGCCATCTACAAGGCGGATGTTTTTCACTTTAGTGCCGACCTTCACAACCAATGATGAACCTTTTACTTTAAGGTCTTTAATTACAGTGATTGTATCGCCATCTTGCAGAATGTTACCGTTAGAATCTTTAACAATTTTGGCAGTTTCTGAGCCATCATCCTTGCTATTCTTTGACCATTCATGCGCACATTCTGGGCAAACGTAATTGTCACCATCTTCATAGGTAAATTCAGAATTACATTTTGGACAGTTTGGTAAAGCGCTCATGATTATTTTCTTTTTGATTAGTGACAGGTGAATTTATTAAGGTGCTGGATTTGTCATAGATAAATGCAAGGTCTCAACCTCTTGCAACACCTTTGCTGATAATGTTGTATTCCAAGCATCTATATTTTCATGCAACTGCGCCATACTGGTTGCGCCTATGATAGTGCTTGTCACGCTCCAACGATGCATCACAAAGCTCAATGCTAACTGCGTTGGTGTTAAACCGTTATCTCGTGCCAATTTAGCGTATGCGGCGCTCGCAGCGGCGACATTCGGCTTGTTGTAACGTTGCGCGTATCCCAAAAACATGGTGACGCGACCCCTTGCCTGTGAGTCATCAACGTACTTAGCTGTTAAATGTCCGAAAGCAAGTGGTGAATAAGCTAACAGACTAACGTTTTCACGATATAAAATTTCGCTCATTCCAAAATCAATGGTGCGATTCATTAAATGGTAGCTGTTTTGCAACGTAGCAACGCGCGGTAAATTGTATTCTTGGCTAATACGCAAAAACTCCATGATGCCCCACGGTTGCTCATTACTTAAACCAATGGCGCGTACTTTACCTTCAGCAATTAATTCAGCCAGTGTTTCTAATTGACTGTGTATGCTCACCCAGACTTTTTGATTCCCTGCGTCATCCAACTCCAATTTAGAATCAAACTGATATTGTCCAAATAACGGCACATTGCGTTCTGGCCAATGCAACTGGTAGAGGTCAATATAATCAGTTTGTAAGCGTTTTAATGAATCATGTAACGCCTTACGGATATTAGTACGGGTCAATGAGTCATCGCCACCACGTATCCAATTCAAGCCACGGTTACGGCCTGAAACCTTGCTACCTAAAATAATTTTATCGCGGCTCTGATTTTTAAGCCAATGTCCAATAATAGTCTCTGTGCGGGTAAAGCTTTCTGCCTTAGGTGGCACAGGGTACATCTCAGCAGTATCAATAAAGTTAACACCTTGTGTTAATGCATAATCCAACTGTTCGTGCGCCTCTGCTTGTGTATTTTGGTCCCCATAAGTCATAGTGCCTAAACAAACTGCTGATACTTTAAGGTCTGAATTACCTAATTGACGGTATTGCATGATTTTTTTGATAGCTCTAATGTAGCGTTTGGGTTGCAGAAATGATATTTACTTGCGCGCCATCTACTGTCATCAACAAATCCCAGCCTGCTTCACGCGTAGCTAATTGCATCATACTTGTGATGGCGTGTACAAACTCGTTGGTGAGTGCCATCTTTACAGATTGGCCATTCGTACATTGCAGTTCTAATTGTGGCGGCAAGCTACCAACCATTAAAATTAAGCACTGCACTGCCAGCATCGGCGTTTCTGAACGTGCTTGGCGGTCCATAGTGTATTCAGACTTAAAGTCTAAATCCTCAATCTTTTTTTGATTATCTGCTTCTTGAATAAAACTCTGGACCGCCTGGCTTTTAGCATCTGGCGTAGTAATAGCAGGAACTGAAAATTGGGTCGCTGTTGGAAGCAATGTGTTTCCAGCACTTTGCAGAGAGCTCCACAGAGCTTTACACACACGCCGTGTAATCCATACAGCGACTTCAGTTTTGTCGGCAAGGCCAACTTTTAACAATAGCCTATCTTCTTGTTCATTAAAGCCAAGGTTAATTTGTTCAATTGCTGATTCATTTTGAGTCATCATCCTATTTTAAATGGGAATCAGAATGCAAGGTAAAAGTTTTTAATTAAAAAAATTTTGATTTAATCTTGAAATATTGCTTTGCGACCCAATAACAAACCAGACTATCTAGCACTCTATGTGTTTGAGTGCTAATATCGCACTTTCTCAGCATGGCTTTAAATGTCCATGTGCAAAACCTTAGCTTGTTTTATTTATTCCTAAACATTTTGATGTTGGGGATTTTAATTTTTTAACATATTTTTGATTTAATTTTTGGAGAAATTGTATGAAAATCCGCCCGTTACACGATCGCGTTATTGTAAAACGTTCAGAAGAAGAGCGTACTACTGCATCTGGCATCGTTATTCCAGATAGCGCAACAGAAAAACCTGATCAAGGAGTCATCCAAGCTGTAGGCTCTGGCAAGCGTGATGAAAGCGGCAAAGTGATTGCTTTAGACGTTAAAGTTGGCGATAAAGTATTATTCGGTAAATACGCAGGCCAAACTGTAAAAGTAGATGGCGAAGAGCTATTAGTCATGCGCGAAGAAGACATTATGGCAATCGTCGAATAATTTCGACAAGGAAAATTGTCGAATAATTAGGTATTTAAGCTTAGTTAACACGATACAAATTAGAAATTTAAGAATTTAGGAGCAATCAAAATGGCAGCAAAAGACGTAAGATTTGGCGATGAAGTTCGTCACAAAATGGTAGCAGGCGTAAATGTTTTAGCTAATGCAGTTAAAGTAACTTTAGGTCCAAAAGGCCGTAACGTTGTACTAGAGCGCTCATACGGCGCGCCAACCATCACTAAAGATGGTGTTTCAGTGGCTAAAGAAATCGAACTTAAAGATAAGTTTGAAAACATGGGCGCACAAATGGTAAAAGAAGTTGCTTCAAAAACTTCTGACATCGCTGGCGACGGCACAACAACTGCAACGGTTTTAGCCCAAGCGATTATTCGTGAAGGCATGAAATCAGTGGCTGCTGGCATGAATCCTATGGATTTAAAACGTGGTATTGATAAAGCGGTTGCTGCGGCGATTGCTGATTTAAAAGCACAATCAAAACCATGTACAACTAGCAAAGAAATCGCGCAAGTTGGTTCTATCTCTGCAAACTCTGACGAAACTATCGGTAAAATCATTGCTGATGCAATGG
This sequence comes from Methylotenera sp., assembly GCA_030693535.1. The sequence goes on along the minus strand of JAUYAL010000032.1, from coordinate 51,589 downwards.
ATAAAGTGGGTAAAGAAGGTGTTATTACGGTTGAAGACGGTTCAGGCTTAGAGAGCGAATTAGATGTTGTTGAAGGTATGCAGTTTGACCGCGGTTACCTTTCACCATACTTCATCAACAACCAAGAGCGTCAAATTGCGTTGTTAGATAATCCTTTCGTGTTGTTACATGACAAAAAAATCTCAAACATCCGTGATTTATTACCAACGTTAGAGCAAGTCGCTAAATCAGGTCGTCCATTACTGATTATTGCTGAAGATGTTGATGGTGAAGCATTGGCTACTTTAGTAGTGAATAACATTCGTGGTATCTTAAAAACAACCGCTGTCAAAGCACCTGGCTTCGGTGATCGTCGTAAAGCAATGTTGGAAGACATCGCCATGTTGACTGGCGGTACAGTGATTGCTGAAGAAGTTGGTTTGAAACTTGAAAACGTGACACTTGAGAATTTAGGCCAAGCAAAACGTATTGAAGTTGGCAAGGAAAATACTATCATCATTGATGGCCACGGTGTTGAAGCTAATATCAAAGCACGTATCGCACAAATCAAAACACAAATTGACGAAGCGACTAGCGACTACGATAAAGAAAAACTGCAAGAACGCGTAGCTAAATTAGCTGGTGGTGTTGCAGTAATCAAGGTTGGCGCTACCACTGAAATCGAAATGAAAGAGAAAAAAGCCCGCGTTGAAGATGCACTACACGCAACACGTGCAGCAGTTGAAGAAGGTATTGTTGCTGGTGGTGGCGTAGCGTTGATTCGCGCACGTGCTGCAATTGCTAAAGTGAAAGGCGATAACCATGACCAAGATGCTGGCGTAAAAATTGTATTGCGCGCAGTTGAAGAACCATTACGTCAAATCGTACAAAACGCAGGTGTTGAGCCTTCAGTCGTTGTAAACAACGTAGAAGCTGGCAAAGGCAACTATGGCTATAACGCTGCTAACGAAACATACGGCGATATGATTGAAATGGGTATTCTTGACCCAACCAAAGTAACGCGTTCTGCCTTGCAAAATGCTGCATCAGTAGCTGGTTTAATGCTAACGACTGATTGTATGGTTGCTGAGCTACCTAAAGATGACGCTCCAGCAATGGGTGGCGGTGACATGGGCGGCATGGGCGGCATGGGTGGTATGATGTAAGCCTTTCAACATATTTCGTTGAACATAAAAGCCTCGCAACCAAATTGCGAGGCTTTTTCGCATCTTCAGATGAATGCTAACTGGATCGTTTCAACTTTACAAAAAACTCTCATTATTTTTACAATTTTTTTGTTGTAATATTAAATAAACTTAAATCAATCATTTCGAAAATTTTAGTTATGTAAATGGGGAAGACTCAATGAAAGAATTTATGTATAACCAAAATAGCGTCGTCATTGCCCTTATGTTTTTTATATTCATGCTAATTTCAACTGAAGCTGGCTATCGCTTTGGTCGTAAAACAAATAACAACGAATCATACAAATCTCATGTAAATGCTGCGCAAGCTTCATTGCTTGGTCTTTTAGCACTGCTCATCGCATTTACTTTTTCAATTGCAATACAACGTTTTGATAGCCGTAGTGATGCTGTCGTCGATGAGGCCAATTCCATTGGCACTACCTATCTTCGTACAGAATTGCTACCAAAGTCGGTACGTGGTGACATTCAACAGTCAATCCGCGATTATGTTGATTTACGTGTTATGGCAGGTGCTACACCACTCAGTCATTCTGTGGAGCAAAGCGCACTTCGCTTAAAAGCAACTCATATCCAAACCATTTTATGGAGTCAAGCGATGGCAGCCGTTGACAAAGACCCCAGGCCAGTCACTACCGGCTTATATGTTCAGGCGTTAAATGAACTTATCGATTCTTATGGAAAACGTATCGTGAGCGTAGATAGACACGTACCTGAGGCTGTATTACTTTTACTGTCGTTCGTTTTTATTATCAGTGGTGGTGTTACCGGATATGCCGTTGGCATCACCAATCAACGTCCCTCTTTCATCAGCTATGTCATGGTAGTGCTATTTGTACTACTCGTATTTCTTATTATAGATCTTGACCATCCTAGGCAAGGTCTAATAAAAGTAAATCAACAAAGTCTCATAGATTTACGTCATTCTATCGCCAACATTCAGCATACTGAGACCCGCTAAAAAAGGCTGTTTAACCAATATTTAAAATAATACCTTTAAGGCTGAATTTGATGATATGACAAAAAAAGCCCCGACTCAAAGGGGTTGGAGTCGGGGCAAAATGCCTTATTGTCTAAGGCTTCCGCCCAGGGAGGAAAGAAGCGGAAAGGTAACTAAAATTTAATTTAGTTATCATGTAAGTTAAGACATGTATTACTTGGCTTTAGTTCTCGTATTTTTGTAACAGTTTGTATCGCTTTGTAAGCAGATTACTTCCTGGGTTTTTATAAATCCCATGCGATAATACTGCAATGCAAACTGAATCTACACTTCTTACAGGCCTCAACAATAAACAACTCGAAGCGGTCACTTTACCACATCAATCTGCGCTGATATTAGCAGGTGCAGGTAGCGGAAAAACGCGCGTACTCACGGCACGAATCGCATGGTTAATTCAAACTGGGCAAGTTTCACCCACAGGTTTATTAGCCGTTACGTTTACCAACAAAGCTGCTAAAGAAATGCTGACGCGCATCACAGCATCATTACCAATCAATACGCGCGGCATGTGGGTAGGCACGTTTCATGGGTTGTGCAATCGCTTATTACGCGCGCATTATCGTGAAGCTGGCTTGCCACAAAGCTTTCAAATTTTAGATATCGCAGATCAATTGTCTGTCATTAAACGCTTGATGAAACTCATGAATGTCGATGATGAGAAGTTTCCACCTAAACAAGTGCAAAACTTTATCAACGGCTGTAAAGATGAAGGATTGCGTGCACATGCTGTTGAAGCTTATGACTCACACTCATCAAAAATGCGTGAAATTTTTGAGGAGTATGACAAACAATGTCAACGAGACGGCGTTGCAGATTTTGCTGAGTTATTATTACGTTGTCATGAGTTGCTGGAACGCGATACGAATATCCGCCAACATTATCAGGGCCGTTTTAAGTATATTCTGGTGGATGAATTTCAAGATACCAACCGCCTACAATATTTGTGGCTAAAGCTACTCGCTGGTGATGGCAATTGCATGTTTGCTGTGGGTGATGATGACCAATCTATCTACGGCTTTCGCGGTGCGCGCGTAGGCAACATGCGCGACTTTGAGAGAGATTTCAACGTACAAAATATCGTTAAATTGGAAGAAAACTACCGCTCACACAGTAATATTTTGGATGCCGCAAATGCGATTATTTCGCACAATAATAATCGCCTAGGTAAAAACTTATGGACTAGTGCAGGCGCGGGTGAGCCTGTACGTGTGTACGATGCATACAACGATACCGACGAAGCACAGTTTATTGTCGATGAAATTAAAATGCTACATTGCGAAGGCACTTCTTTGGGTGAAATTGCCCTGCTCTATCGCTCTAACGCACAATCGCGCATTTTAGAGCATGCATTGTTTAACGCAAATCTGCCTTATCGCGTCTATGGAGGCTTACGCTTTTTTGAGCGCGCCGAAATTAAGCATGCGCTGGCTTACATGCGCTTAATCGCCAATGCTAATGATGATACAGCACTATTGCGCGTGATTAACTTTCCAGCGCGTGGCATAGGTGCACGCAGTCTAGAGCAACTTCAAGAAGTTGCTCGCGCAGAAAACTCTAGCATTTGGCAGGTTGCGATTAACAAAGTTGGTAATGGCAAGATAGGTGGAAAAGGCATAGAAGGCTTTGTTGCCCTGATTAGACAGATGGTAGACAATGCATATGGCATTAGTCTGCACGAGTTGACTGAACTAGCGATTACTATGTCAGGCCTAACTGCACATTATGAAAATGACAAAGAAGGCGAAGACCGCATAGAAAACTTGAAAGAGTTGGTCACGGCGGCGGTTTCGTTTACCAATCAAGATTTTGGTAACCACAACAATGTGGATGGCGAGACTGAACAAGATCTTCTCACACAGTTTTTAAGTCATGCCAGCTTAGAAGCAGGCGAACATCAAGCTGACGTCGGACGTGAAGCCTTGCAACTGATGACGGTACATGCCTCAAAAGGCTTGGAATTTAAAGCAGTATTTATCAGCGGTTTAGAAGAAGGCCTATGCCCACACGAACAAAGTTTGCTTGAAAATGCAGGCTTAGAAGAAGAACGTCGCTTGATGTATGTTGCGGTAACCCGAGCCAGACAAAGACTTTATTTGAGTCACGCGCAAAGTCGCATGTTGCATGGCAAAGTGCGCTACGGCATTCCATCACGATTTTTAGATGAAATACCCGAAGAATTACTCAAACATTTAAATAGCAAACCAATCACCAAGTCTGGCTATGGACGAGATTACAACGAATTACCTGCAATAATGAGCAAACAACAGAGTAGTGATCAAAAAAGCGCCATGCCATGGAAAATTGGCCAGCAAGTGGCGCATATTAAGTTTGGTAATGGCGTAGTCGTTAGCTATGAAGGCAACGCTAGTGATATGCGCGTGCAAGTGAATTTTGGTCGAGAAGGTTTAAAGTGGCTCGCGATGGAATTTGCTAAACTTACTCCTATATAACGCTCACTCCAGTTTCAGTGATATTAAAAACATCCACATAGCTAGTATATAAGCTTGTCATCATCACGGGCACAGCCACAATTAAACCTAAGCCAAACGGTATAATCGCAACCACTAAAATCGCCATAAAGATAAGGCCATATAATAAAAATGGCAGAATATTTTTAAGACATGCGCTGAAACTTAATTTCATGGCATCGACTGCCGTAAGATTATGCAGACCCGTTAGCACTGGTGCATACCAGTAGGCCATCAGTACTGGCATAATAAAAAGCATAGCGACTAGGATTGGTAGCATAATTGCGCTAGCTTGCTCTGGGCTTAATTCTTGGCCTTTCATTAACAACTCCATCGTGCCTCTATCTAAGCCAAGCACCACCAACACTGCAATTAATAGCAAGCTCACCATATAAATACCGCCAACGGCAATTAGTTGCGCGGTATTTTTCTTAAACCCTTCAAATAAATGGTTGATTTCTAAATCTTGCTTTAGCACTAGCGCTTTGCAGCCCCACATCATGCCCGCTGCGAACACTGGCGCAAGCAGTGTGCTTACTACGGATCCAATCACCGGAATCAGCGAGATAGGGATAATAATGACTAGATAAATCACTAAGATAATAATCCACATGGCGGGGTTTTCTTTAAATAAGTTAAAGCCACTGACTATCCAAGCCCAAGCGTTGCCTGCGGGAACTTGTCTGATTTCTAGAGGTTTTTCTAATAAATCTTCTGTCATGATTATTCCCTTATCTCACAGCACGTAGTTTAAGTATATTCTTAAAATGAATAGGATCTTTAGAATGAGTCAACTCACCTGATTGTGGGTAAATTTGATCATACAACCGTGATAACCAAAAACGTAATGCAGCAATATTGAGCAAGCCTGCCCAAGCCACACGTTCTGCGTCACTTAAAGGCCTAACCGCTTGATACGCACTTAGCATTGCGTTTAATCTAAGTTCATCTAAACGACCATCGACTTCAACACACCAGTCATTCACCGCAATAGCTAAATCATACGCAAGCACATCATGGCAGGCATAATAAAAATCAATTAATCCTCCAATTTCATCACCATCGAACAATACATTGTCGCGAAATAAGTCAGCATGGATAACGCCCATAGGTAACTGGCTGGTATCAAATGTAGCTTGAAACATCATGGTTTCTTTCAGCAATTGCTGATCTTCTAAAAGGAGATGTGGCATGACCTGTATCGCAGTTTTTGTGCGCCAATCAGCACCGCGAGGATTGTGCGTATTTTGATGACTGGGAAGCACATCAAACGACAAGCTTGCAATATGCATTTGCGCTAAGACCTTACCTACGGCGCTGCATTGTGTAGCATTTGGCACTTCAACATCTTGCCCTTTTAAGCAGCTAATCAATGCAGCAGGCTTGCCATTCAGTGTGTGCAAACTAATACCCGTTTTATCTGCTATAGGCTGCGGGCAAGGAATGCCATTTGCTGCCAGATGACTCATTAAATCAATGAAATAAGGTAATTCTTCCAATGTATTATGTTCAAACAACGTAAGTACAAACTTATTTTGGCTACTGTTATTATTTTTTGTTGTCACAAAATAATTAGTATTGGTGATGCCCGATGAAATACCTTTTAACTCAATAAGTTCACCTATCTCATAATTTTGCAGCCACACTTGTAATTGCTGAATACTGACTGAGGTGAATACTGACATAAGTTAGGGTACTTAAAATTTGAAGCTAAATTGAATAATTAAAATAAAATACCTATGAACAATTCTCAGTAACCATCACTTCACTTGTATGAACGGCGCCTCGCCGCGAAAAATGGTGCAACTTTTACCGTCGCTATCGCAGCGGGGCACCGCTCCTACAGAGAATGGCTATGCTTGCGTTTTCCTGTGTCGCCTAAACTGAGAATTGTATAGAGGCAGTAATAATTAAAGCGGATGCACCCCTCTTTAATTCGCTTTAAAATCTAAACAAGGTCCATTTAGGAACACTAAGTGGCTGATTTGGGCCATCCATTAACCAACCACCATCCCTGTCTTCTTTATGCATATAATATGGCACGCCGTGCGCTGGTGTCACTTTCATCATATAAAGCTCACCGCCGATGCGATACTCTTCAATTGTTTGACCATCTTTTTTAACAATGGTGATTTGTGGCTCGTCTGGATTATCATCATTACTAATAGTTGGTGGCGCGAAATCTTCCAGTGGTTGCAGGTCTGCTGGCAAAGGCAATGGTTGCGGTGAGTCAGCTATTGCCACTAAAGGTAATTGAAAAGCACCAATTGCTAGCAACACCGCTAATATATTATAGATTTTTTGCATCACTGACACTCACTCTCTAAAATTTGATTCACTTGAATTCATATGTATTTTAACAAATTACTTACCCATATACTTCATTCATTATAAATAAAGCTGAACGCGCTCTTCTGCTGCTGACAATTTAAATCCACGTGCTTCATAATGCTTGAATATCGCCTCAACAATCTTCGCTGGTTCATCAATTACCTGAATCAAATCCAAATCATCAACTGAAATCATTTTTTCATCGACTAGGGTTGTTTTAATCCACTCAAGTAAACCTCGCCAAAAAGGCTCACATACAAGAATAATCGGTATTTTTAATGTCTTACCAGTTTGCACCAGAGTAATGGCCTCCATCACTTCATCTAATGTGCCAAATCCACCCGGCATCACTACGTATGCACTAGCATATTTAACGAACATGACCTTACGCATAAAAAAATGTTTGAAATTCTGGCTAATATCTTGATATGGGTTGCGCGTTTGCTCATGCGGCAACTCAATATTAAGGCCTATGCTGGGTGATGTTCCAGGAAAAGCACCTTTATTGGCGGCCTCCATAATGCCAGGTCCACCCCCAGAGATTACACTAAAACCGGCGTCACTCAGCAATCGGGCAATATCTTCCGTCAACTTATAATAAGGATGGTCAACTGGCGTACGAGCACTACCGAATATAGATACGGCCGGAGTAATTTCCTTAAGCCTCTCGGTGGCATCTACAAATTCTGCCATAATCTCAAACGCACGCCATGATTCGTGTCCAGTTTGATGCATGCCTTGCGCATCAGGGTCTGAGATTTTTGGAACCTTAGAAAGTTTTTTTGTAGCTGTCATCATTCGTGTACCTGAAAAAAATTGGACTGGGAAATATTGGCCTTAGAAATAATTTAAAGAATAAATATATGGGCGCTTCTATAAATTCAAGTTTCAAAATTAGACAATGTACGAACAAGAAATAACGACACCGTATACATTTGATATATTAGCAACTCTTGCCAAGCTCTGCTGGCTTTGTATTGCTTATCAGTTTCCTGGCAAGAAGCTATTTTTTGTATGTAACGCCGTATAATGACGAAAATTGTATTTATAGAAGCGCCCATATGAAAACTTTGTTATTAGTAGATGGCTCATCCTACCTGTATCGCGCATTTCACGCCATGCCTGACTTAAGAAATAGTCAAAATGAACCTACTGGTGCGATTCAGGGCGTGCTTAATATGTTACGCCGTTTGCACAAAGATTATCCGAGTGATTATAGCGCGTGTGTTTTTGATGCAAAAGGCAAAACCTTTCGTGATGATATATATGCTGAATATAAAGCCAATCGCGCCAGTATGCCAGACGATTTGCGCGTACAAATAGAGCCATTATTTGAAGCTATTAAAGCCATGGGCTGGCCACTCATTGTAGAAAATGGCGTTGAGGCGGATGACGTCATCGGTGCACTCGCCAAACAAGCTGAGCGGGAAGGTGTAAGGACGATTATTTCTACTGGCGATAAAGACATCACGCAACTGGTGAACGAGCAAATCACCGTGATCAACACCATGCGTGATGCGTTTCGCAGGGTCGATGATGTACTCGATATTGCAGGTGTGGAAAAAAAATTTGGCATTCCGCCGTGCTTGATTATTGATTATTTAGTACTAGTTGGGGATACCTCAGACAACGTGCCTGGCGTTGAAAAAGTAGGGCCAAAAACTGCGGTAAAGTGGCTCACACAATATGGCTCACTTGAGAATATTGTCGCGAATGCTGCCACCATTTCTGGCGTGGTTGGCGAAAATTTACGTAAAGCCTTGCCGTGGCTACCTACTGCACGTCAACTGATTACCATACGCTGCGATGTTGGTATTCAAGAGAACTTAAGCGACCTCGCTCCGCAAGCCATTGATAGAACCAAATTAGCAGAATTATTTGACCGCTTTGAGTTTAAAAGCTGGCGGCGTGAGTTAGATAATATGCAAGATAGTGTAAAAGAAGTCGATAAAAAAACTACCCTGCAGAGCAGTATCCATGCGACTTCCAGAGCACATATTTCAGACGATTTATTTACACCAAATCAATATAAAGCAAACACTAACCGCTACTTTGAAACCATCTTAAGTACTCAACAATTAGATCAATGGCTAACCAAACTAAACGCCGCCAGCTTATTTTGCTTTGATACTGAAACCACTAGCCTCGACCCCATGACCGCTAGAATTGTCGGCATGTCGTTTAGTATAGCGGCGGGCAGCGCCGCGTATTTGCCCTTAACGCACGATTATTTTGATGCGCCAGTGCAGCTCAACTTTGCCGAAACGCTCGCCAAAATACAGCCGATTTTAGAAAATTCTGCCATTAAAAAAGTGGGGCAAAATTTAAAGTACGATTGCCACGTGCTAGCCAATCATGGCATTGCCCTAAACGGCATTGCGCACGACACTATGTTGCAATCTTACGTGTTTGAATCGCACAAATCGCACGGCATGGATGCGCTTGCCGAGCGGCATTTGGGTTTAAAAACCATTCATTATGAAGATGTCGCTGGCAAAGGTGCAAAACAAGTCAGCTTTAACCAAGTGACGGTAGAAGCCGCCGCAGAGTACGCGGCTGAAGATGCCGATATTACCTTTCAACTGCACGAAGCCATGTACCCGCAAATTGTGCATGATGACAAATTAAGCTTTGTTTATAACCAAATTGAAATGCCCAGCTCGGCATGTTTGTTTACCATTGAGCGCAATGGCGTGCTAATCGATGCCGATATGTTGCGCGCACAAAGCAACGAAATTGGCGCTAAATTAATCACACTAGAAAACCAAGCTTTTGAATTAGCTGGCCAACCCTTTAACTTAGGCTCCCCCAAACAATTGCAAGAAATTTTGTTCGATAAATTGGGCATTAAGCCTACCAAAAAAACGCCATCAGGCGCACCAAGTACCGATGAGGATGTGCTGCAAGAACTTGCACTCGACCACCCGCTACCCAAAGTGTTGCTAGAATATCGCGGCTTGGCTAAATTAAAATCCACCTACACCGACAAATTACCCAAAATGATTAACGCCCAAACGGGGCGCGTGCACACCAGCTACAACCAAGCGGTAGCAATTACGGGCAGGCTTGCGAGTAGCGACCCCAACTTACAAAACATCCCCGTCAGAAGTGCCGAAGGCCGCCGCATCCGCGAAGCGTTTGTTGCGCCACAAGGAGCGCACATTGTGTCTGCCGATTACTCGCAAATTGAGTTGCGCATCATGGCGCATTTGTCGCAAGATGCTGGCATGTTGCAAGCCTTTGCCAATAATGAAGATATTCATCGCGCTACCGCCGCCGAGATTTTTGGCGTGGAACGTAGTGCAGTGGATAACGAACAACGCCGTTATGCCAAAGTGATTAACTTTGGTTTAATTTACGGCATGAGCGCGTTTGGTTTAGCACAAAACCTCAACATAGAGCGTGGCGCCGCCGCGAGTTATATCGAGCGCTACTTTGCGCGCTACCCCGGCGTAAAAGCCTACATGGAAAACACCCGCGCTGAAGCCAAACAAAAAGGCTATGTCGAAACCTATTTCGGGCGCCGATTATGGGTGCCAGAAATCAACAGCGCGAATGTTCAACGCCGTAACGGCGCCGAACGTGCCGCCATTAACGCCCCCATGCAAGGCACAGCGGCAGATTTAATTAAACTCGCCATGATAGCCGTGCAAAATTGGCTAGTGAGTGAACACTTACATTCTAAATTAATCATGCAGGTACATGATGAGCTGGTGCTAGAAGTGCCAAATAGCGAACTTGAATTGGTGAGAACTAAACTGCCAGAATTGATGCAAAATGTAGCTAAACTGACGGTGCCTTTGTTGGCAGAAGTTGGGGTGGGTATTAATTGGGAAAGTGCGCACTAATGAAGCATTAATCTAAATGGGCTCGTCGCGTTGCAATGTGCGATAGCCTTGAATCATGCGCACTAGATGCCAGATCCCTGCCACGATGACAACCAAACCACCCACTGCAAGGCATTTCATAAAAAAGGGGTCAAATATCCATCCAAATAATTGTCCATATACCTCATAACCATTGCCAAGGCCACCTTTGAAGCTGTTTTGAATTGAAGTAAAAAAACCAGCTAGTACAATAAAAAAGCCAACTCCTGTCCATATGCTGGCATTCCAAAATGCTTTTACTTGCCATGCAAAATGACTATGCACCCAATTTTGTTTGCCTAGACAGTTATGATGCTTAAATGCCATAGCCATGCCAATTAAAAAAGTAATACCTCCTGTAATACCGCCAAAAAAAATTAGAATATAAATCTGTTTAGCGATCAATTTATCTGACTTTATTCGTGCCTGCTCTTTTGGGTCGAATTTCTCGTTTTCCTGAATAAACTTAACGCGCTCTATTCTGTTTTGCAGGCCAAGTTTTGCCTGCTCTTCTTTTTCGGCTATTTCAGCCTTAACGTAGGCAACACCACAACTGGGACAAGCCCATTCTGGGGCATTGTCTGTAGGTTGGCGCTTATAATGGCACTTAATGCAGGTTTTACCATCAAATTCAATTTTCAACTCATGTGAAATATCAGTGGTTTGTTTATCATTCATAACAGAACTTTATTAAAGAATTACAACTATAATAACCGTCAATTTAATGATTTCCAAAGAAGTATAATCACATGCGTCAATTGCAGTTCGGCATCTATATCATAGGCGATGAAATTCTTTCAGGTAAAAGACAGGATGCGCATCTATCTAAAGTCATTGAACTTCTTTCAGCACGTGGTTTGCAACTTGGCTGGGCGAACTATTTGGGGGATATTCCTGAACAGATTACTAGCTCACTTAAAGCCAGCATGACGCGCGGCGATATTGTGTTTTGCTTTGGTGGCATTGGCGCTACGCCTGATGACTACACGCGCCAATGCGCAGCCGATGCGGTCAGCGTGCCGATTGAACGCCATGTGGGTGCGGTAGCGAATATCGAAGCGCAATACGGTGAAGCGGCTTACCCCAAGCGCGTATTAATGGCGGATTTTCCTAAAGGATGTGAGTTAATCCCCAACCCCATTAATCGCGTGGCAGGATTTAGTATTAACCAACATTATTTTGTGCCCGGCTTTCCTGAAATGGCGCACCCTATGGTGGAGTGGGTGCTAGAAACGTATTACAGCGATTTGTTTCACACTCAAGATTATCTTGAAGAATCCATCGTCATCACAGAGGTTGGTGAGAGTGATTTGATTGATTTCATGAACGAGATACTCGCAAAGTACCCTAGTTTAAAACTGTTTAGCTTACCCAGAAGCGGCCAACGCAGAACCACCGAAGTGGGGCTAAAAGGGGAAAGCGCCTTAGTTAATTTGGCCATGCATGATTTAAAAGTGGGCATTACTGCCCTAGGTTACCCTTGGCAGTAAGCCTAACCAAATTATGGCGAGAAGAGTTAAAAAAATAGCACACAAAATAAAGGAAGATAAACCCGAATATATTGCACCCAAGCCATTTACACCGCCGCCTTATCGCTGGCCTGTTGGCATGCTATTTGGGGTTGAAACGCTATTCATATTCTGGGCGCTGGGGAATCAGTTTATCCCCAGCCCAAGTTGGAAAAGTATCGCTTTTTACTGCAACCTTATGCTATGCGTATTTGTTCTTGCTTTTTTTGCGCATGCCTTATGGATGAACAAGCACCTTTACAGCACCACTAAGCGCATTTTTATGGTGTTAGGCCTGCCCATTTTAGTTTATTTTTGGGGTAGTATCGCGCTTACCTATGGCGCTGGTGATGCAATTACGCACCTAGTTGGCAAGCCCGCCATGATTGCCGATATTTTTACGAAAAATGCCGATGATGATGTGCGATTTAAAAAAGAATATATCGCCAAAGGTGAGTACGAAAAACGCTATTTTGATAACCGAAAAGGCTGCATCACCCGCCTAAATGGCTTCACGTTGAAGGATGCAATGCCAGTGGATTATTGTGTGAGTGGGCCAGATTTTGCAAAATTACCCAATCATGTAGCGGTTAACATTCATGGCTTACAATCATTTGCTGGCTTTGATGTTCATTACATTGAATATGATTGGTTAAAAACTTCATTTTTACCCTTAAAAGATGTAGATTAAGATGCAGTGCCGACCAAACTGCGGTGCTTGCTGTTCGGCGCCTAGCATCAATAGCCCCATTCCTGGCATGCCGAACGGCAAACCTGCCGGCGTGCGTTGCGTGCAGTTAGATGATGCAAATTGTTGCAAGATTTTTGGGCAGCCAGAACGCCCAGCGTTTTGTAGTAGCTTGCAAGCCAGCGTGGAAATGTGTGGCGATAATGCATTAGAAAATCCAAGGCAACACGCCATTGCGTGGCTCACGCAGCTGGAAGTGCTGACAAAACCCAGTTGCTAGCATGTCTTCGTAACAGAACCACTGTGAACCTCATGGATACTAGGTTGCAGAGAACTTTTTTCTCGGGTGGATTTAGTAGGCTTAAAAAAAATTTGCTAGCTTGAGGCAGTCTCTTGCATGAGCCATACTGCAATAAAACTTAACGTCGCCATACCTGATACATAAAAACCTACCCACGGTAACCCGCCCGCATTCACCAATAATTGCGACACACTTGGCGCGAAAGATGCACCTAAAATACCGCCTAATTGATACGCCAACCCCGCCCCTGTGTAGCGCACAGCAACAGGAAACTGCTCTGGCAAAAAGGCACCCATGGGGGCAAACGTTGCACCCATTAAAAAGAGTGCTAGCGCTAAAAATACGGTGGTTTGCACAACAGATTGGCTGGCTATTAAAGGGTTTAAGGTAAAGCCTGCTAGCACGGCAAACGCACTGGCAATTAACAAAACAGGTCGCCTTCCAAACTGGTCTGAAAGCCAAGCGGATATTGGCGTTGCGATCGTCATGAATAACACTGCCACGCATAGCATGCTTAAAAAATCAGCCCGCGCAATGCCCAGCGTTTGCGTGCCGTAACTCAAACAAAATACGGTGGCAGTATAAAACAAATTATAGCAGACACCCATTGCCAAAGCGCCCAAAAGGATGGGTTTCAGATGGTGCGTTAATAAGGGTTTGAGCGGTATGGCGTGTGTACTTTGTTGCGCCAGCGCTTGTGCAAAGGCAGGCGTTTCTGCCAGCTTAAAGCGCACGTATAAACCAACCACCACCAATAAACTGCTGGCAATAAACGGCAAACGCCAACCCCATGCTTTAAATTCTGGCTCAGTTAACCAAAGTGATAATCCCAAAAAGCTTAAGGTAGCCAACAAAAATCCAACCGATGGCCCCAATTGTGGAAACATGCCAAACCACCCACGCTTGCCCACTGGCGCATGCTCGGTTGCTAGCAAAGCCGCGCCGCCCCACTCGCCACCCAAGCCAACGCCTTGCCCAAAGCGCAATAAGCACAAACAAATGGGCGCCCAAACGCCCCAACTGGCGTAGCTTGGTAGCAAGCCAATGAGTAAAGTTGAAATACCCATGACAAGCAAAGATGCAGCTAGCGTGGCTTTGCGCCCGACTTTATCACCAAAATGCCCAAACAAAATTGCCCCGACAGGGCGCGCCACAAAGGCGATGCCAAAGGTGAGAAAAGCGTTCAAAGATTGTGCGGCGGGGTCGCTCGCGGGGAAAAACACCTGTCCAATAACCAACGCAGCCGCCATGGCGTAAATGTAAAAATCATAAAACTCGATTGCCGTGCCAATAAAACTAGCAAAAGCGATGTGTGTAGTGGATGGTGATTTTTTGATGTCCATAGCAATACTTTCAAATGACTAGTGCTTTATGCCCAATATGATTATACAAACTTTTACTTTGATGAAGATTTAAGTTTTCCGACATCACATTTGCGTATAAAATAGGCAACTTGCGCAAAAAAATTAGAAATCAATGCAAATCGGCTCACACATTTTAAAGAATAACCTGATTGTCGCACCAATGGCTGGTGTGACGGATAGACCTTTCCGCCAGCTTTGTAAAAAAATGGGCGCGGGTTTGGCTGTTAGCGAAATGGTGACATCTAATTCTCTACTTTACGGCAGCGAGAAAACCTTACGCAGAGCCAATCACAAAGGTGAAGTTGACCCAATTTCAGTGCAAATCGCTGGCGCAGATCCACAAATGATGGCGGACGCTGCGCGACATAATGTGGATAACGGCGCGCAAATTATCGACATCAATATGGGATGCCCTGCTAAAAAAATATGCAATGTAATGGCAGGCTCTGCTTTGCTTAAAGATGAACCACTAGTTGCGCAAATTTTAAGAGCTGTAGTGAACGCCGTTGACGTACCTGTTACCTTGAAAATTCGTACTGGTTGGGATAAAAACAACCGCAATGCAGTACAAATTGCAAAAATGGCAGAAGACTTAGGCATTCAAGCCTTAGCTATGCATGGTCGCACTCGTGCGTGCTTGTACACTGGCGATGCTGAATATGACACTATTGCATCGGTAAAACAGGTCATCAAAATACCGCTTATTGCCAATGGAGATATTACCACCCCAGAAAAAGCTAAATTTGTTTTAGAATACACAGGCGCAGATGCGGTGATGATAGGCCGTGCAGCACAAGGTAGACCTTGGATATTCAGAGAAATTGAACACTTTATCAAAACTGGCGAGCATTTACCGCCGCCTGAAGTAACTGAAATTCGTGCTGTCATGTTAGAGCACCTACATGATTTATATGATTTTTATGGCGAGCTCACTGGCATGCGCATGGCGCGCAAGCATATCTCTTGGTACACCAAGGGCTTAAAAGACTCTGCAAACTTCCGCCATAACATGAACACACTGCAAACAATTGATTTGCAGCTTACCGCGATTGATGAGTTCTTTGATCATCTGCAAAGTCGCGATCACCGTTTGCAATACGACTCTACAGACAATACCGACTTTAATAATCTAACTCTAAAGGTGGCATAATGAATAAATGCGAACTCGCTAACAGCGTAACATTATCGTTAGATCAATACTTTAAAGACTTAGACGGTGAACCGCCGCACGCCATATATGACATGGTATTAGCATGTATTGAAAAGCCATTACTTGAATACACTCTGCAATACGCAAGTGGCAATCAAAGCAAAGCGGCAGAAATACTAGGCATGAATCGCAACACCCTACGTAAAAAAATGCAGCAATACAAGATCGAATAAGCAGCACAAAACATTCAACTCCAACCACTTTCTTCTTTAGAGCTTTCAAATGGCAACTATTAAACGTGCGCTTATCAGCGTTTCAGACAAATCAGGTATTCTAGAATTAGCACAAGCGTTAACTAAATTAAACGTAGAAATCTTATCGACTGGCGGCACGGCAAAACTATTACGCGATAACAACATTACAGTCATTGAAGTCAGTGATTACACTGGCTTTACTGAAATGTTAGATGGCCGCGTAAAAACGCTTCACCCTAAAGTGCATGGTGGAATTTTAGGTCGTCGCGACTTGCCTGAGCATGTTGCCGCGATGAAAGATGCCAACATTCCAAATATTGACATGGTGGTGGTGAATCTTTATCCCTTTGAAGCGACAGTAGCTAAGCCAAACTGCACACTGGAAGACGCCATTGAAAACATTGATATTGGTGGACCTGCTATGGTGCGTTCTGCCGCTAAAAACTGGAAGGATGTTGCCGTATTAACCGACGCAAGCCAATATGCAGCTGCAGTGAGTGAACTGCAAAGCACTGGTGGCATACTTGCTGAAGCGACCACTTTTGCTCTTTCTGTTGCCGCTTTCAACCGCGTATCGCAATATGATGCTGCGATTAGTAATTATCTATCTGCCATTGACTATAATGCCAGCATAGCAAGTAGCAAGCCTGTGTCTTTGCAGTTTCCTGGGCAAAGTAATACCAATTTTATTAAAGTGCAAGATTTACGTTATGGCGAAAACCCGCATCAACAAGCGGCTTTTTATCGCGATTTATATCCAGCACCTGGCTCACTAGTGACTGCGCAACAATTGCAAGGTAAAGAATTAAGCTTTAACAATATTGCAGATGGCGATGCCGCTTGGGAAGCTGTTAAAAGTTTTGACAGCACCGCCTGTGTCATCGTAAAACATGCCAACCCATGTGGGGTAGCGCTTGGTGTAACAGCATTAGATGCTTATTCAAAAGCTTTTCAAACAGACCCAAGTAGCGCATTTGGCGGCATCATCGCTTTTAACACTGCCGTTGATAAAGCTACCGCAGAAGCCGTCAGTAAACAGTTTGTTGAAGTACTGATTGCCCCTGACTACACCGCTGATGCATTAGCAATTTTTGCTGCAAAAGCGAATGTTCGTGTGCTTAAAATCGCATTGCCTACTGGCGGAGCAACCTCTTGGGAACAAGGTCGTAACTCTCATGAAAGCAAGCGTGTAGGTTCAGGCTTACTTATTCAAACTGCAGACAACCATGAAATCAGCCAATCCGACTTAAGAATCATCAGCAAGAAACAGCCCACGCCTCAACAAATGGCCGATATGTTATTTGCTTGGCGTGTGGCGAAGTATGTGAAATCCAACGCGATTGTATTCTGTGGCAATGAAATGACATTAGGCGTTGGAGCAGGTCAAATGAGTCGTATTGACAGCACTAAAATCGCGATTATTAAAGCGCAAAATGCAGGCTTAAGCTTGCAAAATTCTGTAGTTGCATCTGACGCCTTCTTCCCATTCCGCGATGGTATTGATGCGCTGGCAGAAGCTGGCGCAAGTTGCGTGATCCATCCAGGTGGCAGTATGCGTGATGAAGAGGTCATCAATGCGGCAGATGAACA
This sequence comes from Methylotenera sp., assembly GCA_030693535.1. The sequence continues at coordinate 33,885 of JAUYAL010000032.1, read as the reverse complement.
TGGCTTGGTGATGGTAGTGACTAGTATTCGTCATTTCAGGCACTAGTTACGAATAAACATTTAAGGTAAAGCTAACAATATGAAAATAATGGTTATTGGCAATGGCGGTCGCGAACACGCACTTGCCTGGAAAATTGCGCAAAATAAAGAAGTTAGCCGCGTCTATGTAGCACCTGGTAACGCAGGCACCGCTCTCAACCCTGACATGACAAACGTACCAATTACTGACGTACAAGATCTACTCGAGTTTGCGCAAAAAGAGCAAATTCAACTAACCGTTGTTGGACCAGAAGCGCCGTTATCACAAGGTGTAGTCGATGTATTTCGAGCCAATGGTCTAAAAATTTTTGGCCCAACTAAGGCCGCAGCACAATTAGAAAGCTCAAAGGATTTCGCCAAAGCGTTCATGGTGCGTCACAATATTCCTACTGCAGCTTATGCCACTTTTACCGATGCTAAACTTGCGCACGACTATGTTACTGCGGAAGGTTCACCGATTGTCATTAAGGCTGATGGCCTAGCCGCTGGTAAAGGCGTAGTTGTTGCTATGACGGATGGTGAGGCGCATGCCGCAATTGATGCTATGTTATCTGACAACAAATTAGGCAGTGCCGGCGCCCGCGTGGTGATTGAAGAGTTTTTAACGGGTGAAGAAGCCAGTTTTATTGTGATGGTTGATGGCAAAAATATATTGGCGCTTGCAACTAGCCAAGATCATAAGCGTTTACAAGATGCTGACCAAGGTCCAAACACTGGTGGCATGGGTGCATATTCACCAGCGCCAGTAGTCACGCCAGAGATTCATGCAAAAGTAATGCGCGAAATTATTCGCCCAACAGTTGAGGGTATGGCGAAAGATGGCATTCCTTACACTGGCTTTTTATATGCGGGCTTGATGATTTCGCCGGATGGTGGCGTTAAGACTTTAGAATTTAATTGCCGCATGGGCGACCCAGAAACGCAGCCCATTATGCTACGCCTAAAAACCGACTTTGTTTCATTAGCAGAACATGCAGTAAATGGTAGCTTGGATCAAGCCGAAACCGAATGGGATAGGCGCACAGCGCTAGGAGTTGTGATGGCTTCAGCTAATTATCCAGATACACCAAGGATTGGTGATGAAATTACCGGCTTACCAACAAATTTAGTGGATGCGCATGTATTTCACGCTGGCACAACACTTAAAGACGGCAAAGCATTAACGAGCGGCGGTCGTGTGTTATGCGTGACGGCATTAGGTGAAACAGTAAAATTTGCACACCAGCAGGCTTATAAAATTGTAGATGAAATCAAATTTAATGGCGCACAATACCGCACCGATATTGGTTATCGCGCTATTAAAGGTTGATTCATGAATACTGCCAACATTAATAAAAGCAATATAAACACTAGCAACATCTATCGTTACCTGCAAAACTTACAGGCAAAAATTGTAGAAGCCATTGAATTGGTAGATGGCAAAACTTTTCTTCAAGATAGCTGGCAACGACCTGAAGGTGGCGGTGGAAACTCCTGTTTACTCGAAGAAGGTAATGTATTTGAGCGTGCTGGCGTTGGTTTCTCACATGTACTAGGTAACAAATTGCCACCTGCAGCCAGCGTGGCTCACCCTGAAGCGGCGGGGCGCCCTTGGGAAGCCATGGGTGTATCCTTAGTCTTTCACCCACGTAACCCATATATTCCAACCGTACACATGAACGTCCGCTTTTTTATAGCTAAAGCACAAAATGAGTCCGAGCAAGATATTTGGTGGTTTGGCGGCGGTATGGATTTAACGCCCTACTACGGTTTTGAAGAAGATGCAGAACACTTTCACCGCACCAACAAAACGGCATTAGATGCTTTTGATACTAGTTATTACCCAAGATTCAAAAAAGAATGTGATGAATACTTCTACTTAAAGCATCGCAAAGAACCGCGTGGCATTGGTGGCATTTTTTATGATGACTTTAACGAGCTAGGTTTTGAGCGCACTTTTGATTTTCATCGTGCTGTGGGAGATGCTTTCTTACTCGCATACTTACCTATCGTTCAGCGCCGCAAAGAAACACCCTACGGCGAGCGTGAACGAGATTTCCAAGCCTATCGCCGCGGACGTTATGTCGAGTTCAATTTAGTTTATGACCGTGGCACTATTTTTGGCTTACAGTCTAATGGACGCACAGAGTCTATTCTTCTTTCAATGCCGCCTATAGTGAAATGGCGTTACGACTGGAAACCAGAAGCTAGTAGTCCAGAAGCCAAGTTATACACAGATTTTTTAATCGATAAAGATTGGCTCGCAATCACTTAATTGATGATTAACCATGTGATGACCCATGACAAAAATTTCTCAAGAAGTTAAAGCTCAAGCACAAGATTTGCTCAATTTTATTGATGCCAGCCCTAGCCCTTGGCATGCGGTTGAAAGCGTGACGAAGTTATTAAAAGAACATGGTTTTAAGTCGCTCATAGAAAATCAACCATGGCAGTTTAAAAAGAATGGCCGTTATTTTGTGGTGCGTGATGGCGCTTCAATTGTTGCTTTTGTCGTTGGTAACAAAGGCCTAGCCGAGTCTGGTTTTCGTATTGTCGGCGCTCATACAGATTCACCTGGCCTACGCTTAAAACCTAAAGCGGCATTTAGCAGTCAAGGCATTTCTCAACTTGGCGTTGAAGTGTACGGTGGCCCTATTTTAGCGACTTTTACCGACCGCGACCTAAGCCTAGCTGGGCGCGTGATAGTGCGCGATGGCGAAACACACATGGCTCACCATGTGCAATTTAATAGTTCCATTGTGCGCTTGCCTAACCTTGCCATTCACATGAACCGTGAAGTGAATGACAAAGGATTAGTGCTGAACAAGCAAACTGGCTTGCCGCTAATTTTTGGTTTTTCTGCCAACTCTTCTGAGGCACAATCACAACTAACCAACACGCTTGCAAAACAATTAAACGTAGAAGCTACGGACATTATCACCTGGGATTTAAACGTTTACGACACGCAAAAAGGCTGCTTTTGGGGCTTAAATGAGGAATTCATCGCTAACAGCCAGCTAGATAACCTGGCGTCTTGCCATGCCGCGATAAGCGCCTTGTTAAGCAATAAAAATCCTGATAGCACTTGCATTTGCGCCCTATTTGACCACGAAGAAGTAGGCAGTGAAAGTGCAACTGGCGCAAGCGGAAGCTTTATGAGTGATCTGATTACGCGCATCTGCACCTCAACGGGCACAGGCGTAGAAGACCGTTTGCGTGCACTAGCTAATAGCTTTTTTATTAGCGCAGATATGGCGCATGCCTACCACCCTAACCACACAAGCAGCTATGAGCCCTGCCACCACACACTTGTCAACCAAGGGCCCGTGATTAAAACCAATGCTAATCAACGCTATAGCAGTAATGCAGAGACTGCCGCACGATTTATTCAGCTTTGTAAAAATGTAGATGTGCCTTATCAACAATACGCTCACCGCACTGATTTAGGCTGTGGCAGTACAATTGGCCCGATATTGGCTGCACAACTTGGAGTAGCGAGTGTAGATGTGGGGAACCCCATGTGGGCGATGCACAGCATACGCGAAAGCGCTGGAGTACTAGACCACGGCTACATGATTGCCGCATTAAAAGCACATTTTAATAGTTAGTCATTGGGCCGTCAGCTTACGTAACACAGTTTACGTAACATTCACAACAATGAGTTTATGTCTATAATCTAGCTTAACTACATTTACAGGTAATCTGTATGCAAACATTCGAGTCTATCATCGCAACCCTTTCCGGCTGGATATGGGGGCCACCAATGTTAACATTGCTGGTTGGTACTGGTCTTTACCTCACCATATTGCTAAAAGGCATGCAGTTTCGTGCCTTGCCATTAGCTTTCAAACTTATCTTCCGCAAAGACCATCATCATGAAGGCGACATCTCACATTTTGCTGCATTAATGACTGCGCTTGCAGCAACCGTGGGCATCGGAAATATCGTTGGTGTTGCTACCGCAATTACACTAGGCGGCCCTGGTGCAGTATTTTGGATGTGGATGACGGGTTTGGTTGGCATGGCGACTAAATATTCTGAAGCCGTATTGGCCATGAAATATAGAGAAAAAGGTCCGCACGGTATGCGTGGTGGCCCTATGTATTACCTTGCCAAAGGCGCGGGGCTACCTTGGCTGGGTACGCTGTTCGCTGTTTTTACTGCTTGCGCAGCATTTGGTATTGGCAACATGACGCAAGCCAATGCTACAGCTAAAATTTTTGAGTCTACATTTAATATCGCACCCCATATTACTGGTTGGGTACTCATGATACTTACTGGCGCGGTCATCCTTGGCGGCATTAAATCTATCGGTAAATTTACATCATTTTTAGTACCATTTATGATTGTTGGCTATGTCAGCACTTCACTGGTCGTTTTATTTATTCATGCTAATCAAATTCCACAGGCTTTTGGATTGATTTTCTCCAGTGCATTTAGCCCAGCATCAGCCACAGGTGGCTTTGCTGGCGCCACCATTGCCGCAGCCATGCGTTATGGTATTGCGCGCGGCGTATTCTCAAATGAGTCCGGCCTAGGTTCTGCTCCTATCGCAGCCGCGGCAGCGCGTACTAGCGACCCTGTAAAGCAGGCATTAGTGAGCATGACACAAACCTTTATTGACACCTTAGTTGTTTGTACTATGACCGCACTAGTTATTCTTACGGCGAACTCTTGGACACTTGGCGTAAGTGCAAGCGAACTGACCAGCGCAAGCATGGCAGAAACATTAGGCCATACAGGTAAAATAATTGTTGCCATTTCAACTGCATTATTTGCTTACTCTACATTAATTGGCTGGAACTATTATGGTGAAAAAGCCATAGAATATCTATTTGGGTCAAAATCCATTGCAATTTATCGCGTATTCTTTACAGCGGCAGTCATTGTAGGTGCGACAATGAGCCTAGAACTAGTTTGGAATTTCTCCGACCTCATGAACGGTATGATGGCAATTCCAAACTTGATTGGTTTGTTGTTATTAGCCAAAGTGGTTAAAGCTGAAACCGATCGATTCTTTAGCGAAAAACATTAACGATTAAATGCAATGAACCATTCTCCGCACCGCAGTCATTGGAATAGTCGCTGGACTTTTATGCTAGCCACGGCTGGCTCGGCGATTGGCTTGGGTAATATTTGGAAATTGCCTTATATGATAGGCGTTAATGGTGGTAGCGCATTTGTAATTGTATTTATTGCGTGTATTTTATTGGTTGGCATTCCGCTAATGATGACTGAAATATTACTAGGCCGGCGTGCACAAAAAAATCCACTTGATGGCATGCAAGCACTCGCCACTGAAGCAAACAAATCAGAAGCTTGGAAATATCTAGGTGGCATGGGCATGCTGACAGGATTGCTGATTTTGGGTTTCTACAGCGTGATTGGCGGCTGGGTGCTTGCTTACATTTCCGAGGCTGCAACTGGAACCTTCAACCAAATCACAGCACAGCAATCCACTGCTAATTTTGATGACTTGCTAGCCTCCCCGTTTAAATTATTATTTTGGCATACTGTCTTTATGTTCATGACTATGAGCGTTGTGGCACATGGCGTTAACTCGGGGTTAGAAAAAGCCAACAATATCTTAATTCCCTCTTTATTTGCTATCTTATTGGTGTTGTTAGGTTACAGCATGTCAGTAGGCGATATGCATGCTGCCCTTCAATTTATGTTCAAACCTGACTTTTCAAAAATTACACCCGTTGCAGTTTTGTCGGCTCTAGGTCACGCTTTCTTCTCACTCAGCTTAGGTATGGGTTCGGTAATGGTGTACGGCTCATACTTACAGCGCAATGTTTCCATTGCTCGAACCACAATTTACATTGCGTTAGCAGATACCATGCTCGGCCTTTTAGTAGGATTAGCCATTTATTCACTGGTATTTGCAAATCACCTAGCGCCTAATGCAGGACCTGGGTTGATATTTCAAACCTTACCAATTGCTTTTGGTCATATGCCAGCAGGCAGTTTTATCGGCATGCTATTTTTTATATTAGTCGCTTTTGCAGCTTGGACATCTTCTATTTCATTGGTCGAGCCAGCCATTGCCTGGATTGTAGAAAATACCAAAATAAAACGTCACAATGCATCATGGGCACTAGGGTTAGCTGTTTGGTTGCTTGGTGTTGCAGTGGTGTTATCTTTTAATGAATGGAAAGAAGTAAGAATTGTATTTGGGCTTAATATTTTTGAGACACTGGACAAGTTAACATCCACTATTTTATTACCACTTGGCGGTTTATTAATGGCTATTTTTACAGGTTATTTCATGAAAAAGAACCATGCTCAAGAAGAGTTAAATTTGCATGACAAAGCCTTCGGATTATGGAAAATTGCTAATAACATCATCGCGCCAATTGCAATCGCAGCAGTCTTTCTATATTTATTCGGCTTGGTTAAATAGCAACTTTGTTTATTGATGTCAGTGACCAATAAAAAAGCCAGTCAAATTGACTGGCTTTCTAAGTACATTTAACCCTGTATTACATGCTTAAAATCCATTCTACGATCGTTTTAATGTCTGCATCTTTAACTTGCGCAGCCATTGCTGGCATAGGCATAGGACCCCAAACACCACTACCACCTGCCTTAACTTTAGCAATTAATTTTGCTTCAGCAGCTTTATCACCTTTGTATTTAGCTGCAATATCTTTGTATGCTGGGCCTAATACTTTTTTATCTACACTGTGGCATGCTAAACAGCCACTTTTTTGTGCTAGTGCTGTTGCATCGGCTGCATTTGCTTGAACACCGACCAACATTGAACCTGCAGCTACGATTGCTAACAATAATGTTTTCATACTATCTCCTAGAAATTACGCTTAATAATTAGTTATGCATTTTTTGCAACGACTTATGATACCTATAATTACACTTTTCACAAGTAGGTTAAATCAATTACATTAATAAAAGTTGTCAATTTAAAACATGATTCTACAAACTTGGTAAATTATCAATACTCTGTAATCTTATAACGACTTACATATTCATGCGTTGACATCTTTATAAAAATTTCTTAGAAATTTTTTCGGTATCAATAATCGTCGGAATTAGTAATAAAAAACCAGTATCGGCTATTTTTAAGCTAAATAAACTGCTAACCAACGAGTAGCATTTAAAGGTATTTTTCAACTCTGGCGGCAATGACTGGTTTTACCAAGCCATTACATAACAACACTATAACAACTCTAGCGAATACTCGGTTACCATCGTATGAGACTCACCAGGGAAAATCGTCACACTATTTTCCATCGCATTGGCAGACTCGACACAAAGCATCTTGCGCCATTCATCAGGCTCGCCCATATCCGTCATTTGTGCAACCTTCTCAGCGCCAGGTGACCATATAACAGTAGTGTTGCTGCCAGATTTTGCTATTCGAATAGCTCGATGAAAGCCACTATCACGAATAATACAATCTTCATCGCTATTGATATAGACACGGTCAAACTCACCATCAAACTTCAGTGGACCGTGTTGCACATTACGCACATAGCCTTCCACCTTATCAGAATAAACTAAGTTATCTAGGCCAGTTACATGCGTATTTTTAACATCACTCACATTAAAATAAGTGTGAAACGCTTCGCCAATCATGAAGGGATGATTGGCGAGATTTTTTGTCTTCATCTCCAAACGCAAATAATTACCAACCGTAATTTCTAGCGTTAATTGATAAGGGTAAGAGAGTTGCTTTTTAGCAACTTCTGTTAGTGTCATTTCAAGCAATATTCTGGTGGTGCCGTTTGGCATTTTACAACTCTTCTTTACCTGCCATGGAATAACACGTGCAAAGCCATGCGGGCAATAGCTACTATCGGTAGGATGTGCACCAAACCATGGCCAGCAAATAGGCACACCGCCACGAATAGACCGACCCTGTGTGTATCGGGCATTACTAGAAAGCCAGAGTACTGGCTGTTCTGTTGTTTTAGGCTGCCACTGCATCACGTGTGCTCCTTGAAGCGCTATTTTGGCAGTTGCATGACGATTATCAATTACCAAGTAGTCTAACCCGTCAGCATCTTTAATATGATGCGCTTCGTTTGTCGGTGCCGTATTGGCAATGTCTGGATGAGGAAGTACGCTTGTATGTGTCATATTGATTTACTTTTTAGCTAGTTCGAATGTAGTTTAAGTTATTTACTTTCTATTTGAGACACATCACGCACTGCGCCGCGCGCCGCGCTGGTAGTCATTGCCGCATAAGCTCTTAATGCGGGTGAAACTGCACGCACACGATTCACAGGCTTCCAAGCATCTTTACCTTTTGCCACCATTTTCGCGCGACGATGCGACATTTCCTCATCACTCACTGCTAAATGAATCGATCGTTTTGGGATATCAATTTCAATGGTATCGCCTTCTTCAACCAAACCAATCGCGCCACCTTCCGCAGCCTCTGGCGAAGCGTGCCCAATACTTAAACCTGATGTACCGCCTGAAAAACGACCATCTGTAAGCAATGCGCACACTTTACCTAAATCTTTAGACTTCAAATATGAAGTTGGGTACAGCATTTCTTGCATACCCGGCCCACCACGTGGCCCTTCGTAGCGAATCACCACAACATCACCCGCTACTATTTTATCGGCAAGAATCGCTTCAACTGTAGCATCCTGGCTTTCAAAAATACGTGCGCGACCAGTAAATTTAAGAATACTGTCATCCACACCTGCCGTTTTAACAATACATCCATCTAAAGCAATATTGCCGTAAAGCACAGCAAGTCCACCATCTTGTGAGTAAGCATGGGCTTTATCGCGAATACAGCCTTCCACACGGTCATCATCCAATGTCGGGTAAAGCATGCTTTGGCTAAAGGCAATAGTAGTAGAAATACCACCTGGCGCAGCGCGAAAGAATTTTTTAACCTCTTCGTCTTGCGTAACTTTAATGTCCCATTTATCAAGGGCATCACCTAAAGTTTTACTGTGTACAGTTGGTGTATCTCGATGAATCACACCTGCGCGATCAAGCTCACCTAATATGCCCATTACGCCACCTGCTCGGTGTACATCTTCCATATGGTATTTGGCTGTTGCGGGCGCTACTTTGCTCAAACAAGGCACTTTGCGTGAAATTTTATCAATATCCGCCATTGTAAAATCTAGTTCTGCCTCATGCGCAGCAGCGAGCAAATGCAAGACAGTGTTGGTGGAGCCGCCCATTGAAACATCCAAAGCCATGGCATTTTCGAATGCTTTCATATTCGCAATACTGCGGGGCAACACACTGTAGTCATCTTGTTCGTAATGACGTTTGGCTAAATCAACAATTAAACGCCCTGCTTTTAAAAATAGTTCTTTGCGGGCCGCGTGAGTGGCAAGAGTAGAGCCGTTTCCAGGCAAGCTTAGCCCAAGTGCTTCAGTTAAACAGTTCATTGAGTTTGCGGTAAACATGCCAGAACATGATCCACAAGTGGGACAAGCCGCGCGCTCAATCGCTTCTGATTCCGCATCAGACACTTTGCTGTCAGCTGCGGCTACCATGGCATCCACCAAGTCTAGTTTATGTGTTTGACCGCCCCAATTCACTTTACCAGCCTCCATTGGGCCTCCTGATACAAAGACAACTGGAATATTGAGTCGTAATGCAGCCATGAGCATGCCTGGCGTGATTTTGTCACAGTTAGAAATACAAACGAGTGCATCGGCGCAATGGGCATTGACCATATATTCAACAGAGTCCGCAATCAAGTCACGGCTTGGCAAGCTATATAGCATGCCACCATGCCCCATGGCGATGCCGTCATCCACTGCAATCGTATTGAACTCTTTGGCAACACCACCCGCGCGCTCAATTTCTCGCGCAACGAGCTGACCCAAGTCTTTTAAATGCACATGGCCCGGCACAAATTGTGTAAATGAATTGGATATAGCGATAATCGGCTTATCAAAATCGCCATCTTTCATACCTGTGGCACGCCATAATGCGCGTGCACCAGCCATGTTGCGGCCGTGAGTGGTGGTTCGAGAGCGGTAAACTGGCATATGTAGAATCCGTAAAGTGATTAATACTGCAATAGAAGTGTAATATTAGACTAGCTGCCCCTAACATGCCAAAGAAATTTTCTCTAAATACACGACGTTTTCAGTACCTGTAATTCCTCTAAAAAAGTTAGGGCTATTCCATCAAACTATCCGTCATTCTGATTGAAACGACGTTTCACTCAGAATGACGGATAGTAATTTTCGTCAACATCGGATTATTCAACCTAATAGCTATCGCTATCAGTCCGCAAGTCTAAAGAACAAAAATCATCCCTAAATATTTTATTTAGTCTTAAAGCATAAAAACTTAGGTAAAATTCACTATTTATTCCATTGGCTATTTTCTTACATGTTTGTACACCCACAATTTGACCCCATTGCAATTCACCTTGGCAACTTTGGCATTCATTGGTATGGCTTGATGTATTTAATTGGATTTTTAGCATTTCTGAGCTTAGGTAAATGGCAAATTAATCATCGTAGATGGCACAACTGGACAATACCCATGCTTGATGATGCTTTGTTTTTCGGCGCGCTAGGGGTAATTTTGGGTGGCCGTTTTGGCTATGTAGTGTTTTACCAGTTCAGCTATTTTATGCAGCATCCACTAGAGATTTTTTACGTATGGCAAGGCGGTATGAGCTTTCATGGTGGGTTTTTAGGCGTGCTAGTTGCGATGTGGCTTTTTACTAGAAAATATAAGCTTAACTGGCTGGGTGTTATGGATTTTGTAGCTCCATTAGTACCAATAGGTTTAGGTGCTGGGCGTATGGGAAACTTTATTAACGGTGAGTTGTGGGGGCGTGTGACCAATGCCGAATATGGCATGGTTTTCCCAAAAGTCGACAATTTATTGCGTCACACTTCACAACTATATGAGTTCGCGCTCGAAGGAATCATACTGTTCCTACTACTTTGGATATATTCTTCCAAGCCAAGAGCTACTGGTGCAATATCTGCTTTATTTTTATTAGGTTATGGAAGTTTTAGATTTCTTGTTGAATATACCCGCGAGCCTGATAGCTACTTAGGCTTATTATCCATGGGCTTTAGCATGGGTCAATGGTTAAGTATACCTATGGTGTTGATTGGCATTTGGATGTGGCTCCAAGCGTGGAAAAAAAGATTTTCTTAGATCTTTTAACAATTAATATTAGGCAGGAATTCATCTTTAATGTGTCAACATTTAAGATATTTTCGATAAAATATCGACACCTATTTAGCTACTAAATGTTAAAGCTTTATGCTTCAACCTATCCCCAAATAGACTATTCTTTTAATAATCAACAATCTAATTAAATTCATCTAAAGCCGTCAATTTTGGTATACGTTTTGCATACTCAACATTGTACTTAGCACTTTGAGGTGATTAAAAATGAAAAACTTATTTGATAAAATCTTTAAAAAAGAACCGCAGTTAAATTACATCATTCCTGAATATCAGCCCCTGGAAGCCAATTCATTCAACCCTGCTAATAAAACAACAGAATATGATGTCGACGAACTGGAGGAGGTTGATGAGATGCAAATTGATAAAATGTATCGCAGAATATAGTGCGATATTTTGAATATATCAGCCAGATTTTAATTCTTAACAATAATTAACCCGCTTGGCATGGTATTTGCATTTATCATTTTATCTATTATTTAATTTAGTCAAGGTCTGTCATGGTAAAAAAAATTTTAAACACAATATTTTCAAAAAAAATAAATCAAAAAGCAGTTGCTTCGAGTGTTCCTGTATTTAAAATTACGCAACCTGAGCTCATAGAAAGTGATTTTGAAGTTTCAGAAATCAGCTATGCGGAATATGCTAAATTTGAAAATGATGAGCGCAGACAGATTACTCGACCTGTAGTATATGATCAGAGAAACCCAACAGGACTGTCACGCGCAATAAAAAGCGCTTCACTGATGTCCGTCTAATCTTTTAGCAACAACGTTTAATTCCTTTTCATTTACCATCTTGCCAAAGTTTAAAAAAATCTTTGCGAGATAATACTTACGGAGCATCTCTGCAAGTCAATTCATTCAACCCTGCAATTAAAACGACAGAATACGATTTCGACGAACTGGCGGATGTTGATGAGATGCAAATTAATAAACCAGTGCCTATAGCTCGTTAAGTCTTATCTGTGGAGCTTGTTATGCTGTTTAGATTGATGTCTACTCACATCAAACTCTCGTAATTTAATGTGTTTAGTCTTTTGCCCATGCGTGCGCTTACGCCATAATTTGAAAGAGCTAAGCTTTAAATTAGTTCGCATCATTTTAATCACACCATCTTGATTTAAGCCAAATTGTGCCTCAATCGCCTCAAAGGTGGTTCTATCTTCCCATGCCATTTCTATAATGCGAGAAATGTCAGCTTCACTAAAATTAGCGCTTAGCAACAACGTTTAATTCCTTTCCATTTACCATCTTGCCAAAGTTTAAAAAAATCTTTGCGAGATAATGCTGGCGGAGCATCTAAGGTAGATTCATGAAACTCTTCATGATGTTTTAGGTACGCATCATAGGCATCATCACCAGAAAGTTGGCGTAAAATATGCCACAAGTGTTTTATTTTTTTTAACATGGTGGGATATTCGTGCCGCCCATTATTAATCTCTAACCCAATTCTCTACTAAGCGGCTAGGCTCACGCGCCACTTCAGACAACGGCAAGACGGGCTTGCCAGCATAGCGCCTATAAGCCACATAAAGCATATCAATAACCACCACCCATAATACAGTAACAAAAAACATCGTTAAATAAGCATCCAACTGTTGGTTGAATATTAGCTGAGGTGCTACTGCAGCTTTATCTGACGGCAATGCGCCTGCTGCTAATTTAGCAGCTAAATCATCGGCAGCGGCGAAAAAGCCAATACGAATATCATCGCTAAATATCTTCTGCCATGCAGCGGTGCTAGTCACAATCATCAGCCACACCAAAGGCAAACCTGTAATCCAAGCGTATCTAGATTTTCCAGACTTGACCAAAATACCTGTTGCTACACATAAGGCAATGGCGGCTAACATTTGGTTCGCGATGCCGAATAATGGCCATAAGAGATTTACTCCGCCATTTGGATCTATCACACCAATGTATAAAAAATAGCCCCAAGCTGCTACCACTAGCGCACTAGTAAAAAAAACCGATGGCATCCAAGAAGTACGGCCCATTTTTGGCCAAATATTACCCAGCATATCTTGCAACATAAAACGACCTACGCGCGTTCCTGCATCTAACGTAGTGAGAATAAAAATCGCCTCAAACATAATTGCAAAGTGATACCAAATAGCTAACATACCTTTGCCAAATGCACTGCCAAAAATACTCGCCATACCAACCGCCAAACTGGGCGCGCCACCTGTGCGAGCAAATAAACTGCTTTCGCCCATATCTTTGGCAAGCTGATTCATTTGCTCAACTGTCACGGCAAAGCCCCAGCTATTGATTTTAGCTACGGCATCAATTGCATCTTTACCCACAACACCTGCTGGGCTGTTAATAGCGAAAAAAATACCAGGCTCAAGCACTGTAGCGGCTATCATCGCCATAATCGCCACAAAGCTTTCTAGCAACATTGCACCATAACCTATCATACGAATATCACGTTCATTAGCTAAAAGCTTAGGTGTGGTGCCTGATGAAATTAGCGCATGGAAGCCAGAAATAGCACCACATGCGACGGTAATAAATACAAACGGAAATAGCTTGCCGCCGAAAATGGGGCCGGTACCATCGATAAATTGCGTCATTGCTGGCATGTGAATATCTGGCTGCAAAATAACAATAGCAACGGCCAACAAAATAACTGTGCCTAGCTTCACAAAGGTTGATAAATAATCGCGAGGCGCAAGTAACAGCCACACAGGCATCACCGCTGCCGCGAAGCCATAAGCAATAATCGCATAAGCAAGCGGCAAACCATCGTGATCAAACAAGCCACGCAAAGATTCACTCTGGTCTATCCAGCCGCCACCAACCACGGCTAAAAGTAGCAAAACTACCCCTAATGCAGTTGCTTCCAATACCCTGCCTGGGCGGAAATTTCGCATATAGAAACCAACAATCATGGCGATTGGAATGGTTGCCGCCACAGTTGATGTTGCCCAAGGGCTATGTTTCATGGCATTTACAACCACCAAACCTAGCACCGCAATTAGGATTATCATGATTAAAAACGTGCCGATAAGTGCGGCAGCACCACCAATTGGGCCAATCTCATCACGCGCCATTTGGCCCAAACTGCGCGCGTTACGGCGAGTTGAGAAAAATAAGGTCACCATATCTTGCACGGCTCCGCCTAACACTGCGCCGATTAAAATCCACAGCGTGCCAGGTAAGTAACCGAATTGTGCGGCTAGCGTTGGCCCTATCAAAGGTCCAGGTCCTGCAATAGCAGCAAAATGATGGCCAAATACCACCCATTTATTTGTTGGAATAAAGTCACTTCCATTCTCCAAACGCTCAGCCGGCGTGGCACGGGTTTCATCTACCACTAACACTGTAGCGGCAATCCAAGCCGCATAGAACCTATAAGCAATAGCGTAGATACAGAGCGCCGCAGTAATGAACCACATAGCACTAATACTTTCACCTCGATTAAGTGCAATAGCGCTCACCGCAGAAACACCTAATATAAGCACCGCAAGCCAAATAATGATCTTGAAATTTTTATGCATGATGATTATTTAAATATTTAGATTTTATAAGTATAAATCAGACCTGCCAGCATACTTAAAACTTTATGGAATTCTTATGCTCAAAAAATTGAAACAATATGAACCTAAACTGTTTTAAGTTGCCAGTTATACTACTAATAATAAAATTTACACAGACCAGACTAGATGCAAGCTCTTGATACAAACACGACAAAAAGTGACTTATCCCCCACTGCAAAATCTCCAGCCAAAAAAATATCTTCTTTAGGAAATCTTTGGCCGTTTTTGTACCCTTATCGCTCACGCGTATTTTTAGCATTCATATTGCTGTGTTTGGGCTCTGCCACGCTACTTTTGGTACCGCTGGCATTTAGAGATTTAATTGATTTTGGCTTTGTAACAAAAGCTACCTCTGCAAAATCTCACAGTGGCTTAATTGGTGCATTAAGTCTAAATGGTCACTTTCTTGTTATGTTTGCACTTGCCGTTTTTTGGGCGCTGATGATTGCATCACGCTATTACACGGTATCTTGGGTGGGAGAGCGCGTGACGGCAGATTTACGTAGTGCGGTATATGCTCGGGTAATGACGCAATCGCCACAGTTCTTTGAAACCACACAAACTGGTGAAGTGCTTTCTCGCCTGACCGGCGACACTACCTTGATTCAAACTGTAGTGGGTAGTTCCATTTCTATGGGATTGCGTAGTATGTTCCAGTTTATTGGTGGCATGGTGATGTTGGCTGTGACTAATCTATATTTATTTTCACTCAATATTGGGCTAATGCTATTGCTGATATTGCCGATTATCATCATAGGTCGCTCAGTTAAAAAGCTATCGCGCGAATCGCAGGACCGCATCGCCGACAGCTCAGCAATGGCTGGGGAAATACTCAACGCCATGCCAACAGTACAATCATATACACAAGAACAACGCGAGATTACACGCTTTAGCAAAAGCGCAGATACTAGCTTTAACACTGCCCTCAAAAGAGTGCGAGTACGTGCCATGTTGACAATGCTAATGGTTACGGCTGTTTTAGGCACTATTATTTTTGTGCTGTGGATAGGTGCACGCCAAGTTAGCGCTGGCACAATGACGGGTGGAGAGCTTGCTAGTTTTGTGCTTTATGCCATGATGGTTGCTGGAGCAGTAGGCACGATGGCAGAAGTTTGGGGCGATATAATGCGCGCGGCAGGGGCAACTGAGCGCTTGCTAGAGCTTCTACATGCAGATATCTCTATTAAAGAACCTGTAAATGCGCAAAACCTTATCAATCCAACACATGCAGCGATTGAATTCAACAATGTTGTCTTTTATTACCCATCACGCCCACAAATTGCAACTTTAGATAATGTTTCTCTTAGTATTGTCGCTGGCGAAACCATTGCAATAGTTGGCCCTTCTGGCGCAGGAAAAACAACGTTATTTCAATGTTTACTAAGATTTTATGAAACTAGCTCTGGTCAAATAAACATCAATGGGCAAAATATTGACACGCTTAGCTTAAACAACTTACGTAGCAATATCGCCATCGTGCCACAAGATGCTGTGATATTCTCGGCAAATGCGCTGGAAAACATTCGTTATGGCAAACCAGATGCCACCGATGACGAAGTGATTGCCGCAGCCAAAGCCGCGCAAGTAGACGAATTTGTGAATAAATTACCAGATGGCTACCAAACCTTTTTGGGTGAGCGTGGCACACGGTTATCTGGCGGTCAACGCCAACGCATCGCCATAGCACGCGCCATATTGAAAGACGCACCAATATTATTACTAGACGAAGCCACGAGTGCATTAGATGCAGAGTCAGAGATACTGGTACAACAAGGCTTAAATGCTGCCATGCAAGGCCGCACCACACTCATGATTGCGCACCGCTTAAGCACCGTGCAAAAAGCTAGTAGAATCATTGTGCTAGAAAACGGCCATATTGTAGAAATTGGCAGCCCAGCACAGTTGCGTGAACAAGGCGGGCTGTATGCGCGCTTGGCGGCGCTACAACTGGCTTAAAATAAGCATCTCTTTAATTTGTTTGGTAAGCCTATGCAGATTGAGGCGTTTGAGGCTACGCTAAAATAACCACCAACCAAGCCACGTCGCCGCAACCTGTATCACCAACCCCGGAATAACCTGACGTGCAAAATCCTTGCCTCCACTGACCACCGCGGCAACTGCTTTTGATAGCGCATTAACCGAAAAAGCAACCAATATTGGAATGATTGCATAGCCAGTGCTCAACTGACCAGCTGCGGCTAATGATGCTACCGAGATGGTAGAGGCATGGGCATCAGCCAACCCTGCCACAGCAGATGCAACGACTAAGCCTGCCTGCCCAAACCAAGTTTTTAAAGCCGCTGATGTTACTAGCACTACCGCGATAACTGCCGCAAGAATGAGCGCTGTTTTTACACTGAAGGCACGGCTTGGCTTGTGCAGTTTTGTGTCTTTCTTATGTAATGAGCTTAAGGTAATGACGAGACCATAAACTGCAGCGGAAACTCCCCCAAAAACAAACGGTGCAATAAGCGCATGTAGCGTGGGTGGGTGGATTGCAGCTAACAATAAGGCTAGTTGTAAGATGGTAGCGAGGCAAGATAATATTGCGCCCGCGACTGCCGAACCGATTAAGGCAGGTGTTTCTTTTGCACGTTCACCCATGGCGCCCACTGTTGCAATGCTAGAAATAAACCCTGAAACAAATCCAACAATAGGTAGCCCGATTCTGCCGCCTAACCAGCGTAAAGCCAAGTGACCAAGCGCACTAATTAGCATTACTAAAATGACAATCAGCCAAAGATTTCGAGGGTTAATCGCATCAAATGGCCCTACAAATGCATCTGGTACGATAGGCAATACGATAAGCGTTGCTGCGGCAAGAATTAAAAAATCAATCATTTCATCTTTGGTAATTGCGCCCCGAACGAAGCCATGGATAGGCTCTTTAGCCGCCAGAAGTATTGCCGCAGCTACAGCAAGACCAGCCGCCAAGGATGGTGCACTCATGGCTAAGCCACCAAGAATCACAGTAAATACCAGTGTGATTTCCGTTGTTAGGCCAGGGTCTTCATTTTTTCTATTGAAATAGGCGATGGCTGCAAAAATTGTCACGCAAAATATTGAAACCGCAAGTAACCAAAAATTAACTTTTGTACTGATAGCCCCCAGTAGGGCGGCAATAGTAAATGTACGAATGCCAGCGGCTGACCTATCGCTCCCTTCACCTTTATTGCGCTCACGCTCTGCACCGATCAAAAGTCCAATACCTAAAGCCACCGCAAAATCAAGCCACAGTGCATTATCAATGATCATGAGGTTTAACCCCTATCGTTTTAGGTAAGTCATTTTCAGTAAAATCACAGCTATACTTCGTCGCTTTAATCTCAATCTGAATCGTTGGATGTTCGATTTCAAACGTATCATGTAGCGTTTCAGCAACTTCCTCTAGAAAAGCATCTCCAGGGGATCCGTTGGGCATGACCAGATGCGCTGTCATGGCTATTTGTGAGGTCCCTAGCGCCCATACATGCAGATCATGTACGTGACTAACGCCTGGCAATGATTCTAGATAACTACGTACCGCAGGAAGATGAACGTTTTCGGGAACGCCATCAAAAAGAAGATGTAGAGATTCTTTAAACAAACTCCATGTGCCTATCAAAACAACAGCGGCAATCAATAAGCTCGCGAATGGATCTAGCCTATTCCAACCAAACCACAAAGCAAGCGCACCCACGACCACAACACCAAGCGAAACTAATGCATCAGAAGCCATGTGTAAAAAGGCCGCTCGAATATTCAGATCACTTTTACGTCCTCGCATGAACAACATTGCAGTTGCTGTATTAATGAAAATGCCAATACCAGCAACAATCATAATGGTATTGCCATGTACGGGTTCGGGCACGCTCATTCGCCCGATTGCTTCCCAAGCTAAAGAACCCATGGCAACCAATAGCAACAAGGCGTTTGCAAAGGCCGCTAAAATGGTGCCACGTTTCCAACCGTAAGTATGACGTACATTTGGCCTCAAGTTACTCGCTAACACACCACCCCAAGCTAATATCAAACCCACTACATCAGAAAGATTATGACCCGCATCTGCAAGCAGTGCCAATGAGTTGATTTTTAATCCGTAAAAAACTTCGATTGCAACAAATACAACATTGAGCGCAATACCTATAGCGAAAGCTCTATTGAAATTGGCGACTTGATGGTGGTGGTGATGTCCTGCATGCACATCTTTTTTTGCATGTGATCCACTCACAACAATCCTCTCTCAGAAAAAGATAAAGTCGTATTACCTGCCACAATAAAATGATCCAGCAATTTTCCCCTTGGACGTTCAGCCGCTTGCCAATCGGTTATAGCCATTAATTTTTTCCTTATTATTTTTGCCAATATAATTTACTTTATCCAACCAATTTCACGCGCCGTTTTTTCTCCCACCAAGGTCTGTTTCAAGCTTTTTGGTATGCTTGCTTGTGTTTCACTCACTGGCACCCGCCCGCCCATCAGTTCGGCAAAGTGTTGTGGATACAGTGGAGTTTTGTCAGGCTCAGCAAACCCATCTGGGTAAGCAGGAAGCGTTGTGCTCAAATCATATTTATCAGTAGCATTTAAAGTATGTAACAATTCATGCGCCAAAATAACCAAGTTTTGTTTGGCATAACTACTATCTCCAAACAAATTAACGCGACCGATTCTGCCTTTATTGAGTGCAGTTGAATGGCTTAACACTGGGTGCGTATCAGGGTCATAATATAACAAATACAATCTAATTCTTGGTTTCACATTCACTTTTGGGCTGTTTATCCAAGCAAAGTATCTAAACTTTAAACTCCAAATTATGGCATCTAGTTTACTGCCATCAATCGGTGGTGCGGGTGGAATGCTATCCACTTGGGCACCTAACTGCACCTCAAATGGTCGACGTAAACCCAAATGGTACGGTGCAGCTTCTTCAGCAAAATATTCTGCAACAGGCTCAAAATCATCACGCGTTAATGTGCGCAAATACGCGCTTACCTTTGGGCTACCATCTACGTTCACGGGGTAAACCGCGACATAAAAATTGTCTTTCCACTCTAAATCTGCTTTTTCTAACCAAGTTTGTTGAATCACCGTTGCTAAAATAAGCAATAAAACTACAATTCTTAAGCTACGCCACATAGGTAATTACTCTTTCCATATGATTTTTAATTGAAAATCTAGGCTAAAATGAAAGCATTACATATATATTAACAAAAATGCAAATAAACAAATCATTAGCACCTAAATCTTTGTTACTTGGCATTACAGGTGGCATCGCTGCTTACAAAGCGGCAGAATTAGTGCGCCTGCTAGTTAAATCAGGCATTGATGTGCAAGTAGTAATGACCGCCGCTGCCTGCCAATTTATTACACCTGTGACCATGCAAGCACTGTCTGGCAAACCTGTATTTATTGATATGTGGGATAGCAGCTTTAGCAATGGCATGCCGCATATAGAATTATCTCGCAATGCTGATGCTATTTTAGTTGCACCCGCCAGCGCTGATTTTATGGCCAAGCTAGTACAAGGCCGTGCTGATGACTTGCTTTCTACATTATGTTTGGCCAGAGATTGTCCATTACTTGTGGCGCCTGCAATGAACAAACAAATGTGGGAAAACCCAGCAACTCAACGCAATATTACACAGCTTAAAGCAGACGGTATCATAATTTTTGGCCCAGATAGCGGCGAACAAGCTTGCGGTGAAATCGGCTTGGGCAGAATGCTGGAAGCTGAAGACCTGCAATATTTGATTGAAGCACACTTACAGCCCAAGCTGCTCAAAGGTAAAAAAATACTGATAACGGCAGGTGCTACACTTGAAATGATTGACCCAGTGCGCGCAATTACCAATCTAAGCTCAGGAAAAATGGGTTATTCTATCGCACGCGCTGCATTTGAAATGGGCGCAGATGTCACACTGGTGAGCGGTGCAACCACACTCAAACCGCCCATCGGCGTCAACACTATTCAAGCTCTCAGCGCAGATGCAATGTACCAAAACGTGATGCAGCAGGCTGCAGTACTAAACCTAGGTCCTCAAGACGTTTTTATCAGCGTTGCAGCCGTGGCCGACTACAGCCCTTTAAAAACCAGTACGCAAAAAATAAAGAAAAGTGAATCATCACTTACCTTAGCGCTCAAGCCTAACAAAGACATCTTGGCCGACTTAGCAAGCCTGCCTAACGCACCCTTCTGTGTAGGCTTTGCTGCCGAAACAGAAAATTTACTAGAATACGCAGAGGCAAAACGCCAGAAGAAAAAACTGCCATTAATCGTCGCCAACCTCACCACTGAGGCCATGGGTAGCGATAACAACAGCGTAACGCTGCTCGATAACCAAGGCGCGCACACCTTCCCCAGTTCACCAAAACTCAGTATCGCAAGATTATTATTAGCACATATCGCTAGCTTACAAGCAACATAACCAACACTTAGTATATCCAATAAGTGAATAAAATCATGAAAATACTGATTTTATTCACTCATTAAAGTTATATGATGCCGGCTTAAATACTTAATAATATAAACAAGGTTATTTATGTCTCACACAAACACTTTTAAGTTAAATCTGCTGACAACCGCAGTAATTAGTACCCTTGGCTTCTCTATCAGCGCAACCGCAGAAGAAACAACAGAAAAACAAATCAATATGGCGCCAGTAGTGGTCACTGCAACGCGCGTAGAACAAAACAGTTTTGATTTACCAGTGGCTATTGATGTTGTCGATATGAAAGACATTCAAACAGGCCAATTACAAATGCAGTTGTCCGAGAGTCTAATTCGCGTTCCAGGCGTTACCGCACAGAACAGAAACAACCAAGCACAAGATCCGCAAATTTCCACACGTGGATTTGGTTCACGCTCCGCATTTGGCGTGCGCGGTGTACGTGTATACGTAGATGGCATCCCGCTTACAATGCCTGATGGCCAAGGTCAACCTGGTGTCGTGGACTTATCTGCCATTCGTAGCATTGAAGTCATGCGCGGTCCATTCTCAGCACTTTACGGCAACTCCTCTGGTGGCGTAATTCAAATGTTTACCGAAAACGCCCCTAAAACTCCAGAGGTAGGAAGCACTTTAATGTTTGGTAGTTACAACACCAAACGCCAAATACTAAATGCTGCAGGCAACTTAGATGGCGTAGAGTATCTGCTCAATGTATCCAACTTTGAAACCGATGGTTTTAGAGACCATAACAACGGTCAGAAAGAACAAGCCACTGCTAAGTTTAAGTTCAACATCAGCGATGATACCAAACTGACCACCTTGGCGAATTGGTTTGACCAAACAGCGCAAGATCCGCTAGGTCTTGATCGCCAAAGTGCTTTGTCTAGTGTATCAAGAGAGAGTGCGATAACAGCAGCCAAACTAGCCAATACAGGTGTTGAACGCGATCATGCTCAAGTAGGGTTTAATTTAGAGCATGCCTTTAATGAGAATAATAAAATCAGTTTAATTCCCTATGTAGGCACCCGCCGAAATGCTCAAACTCTCACAACCACTCCCTTAGCTACAGTTTTGACAGGACCAGGTGGCACCAGCATCAACTTCTGCAACACAACTAGGGGAACATGTGCACGCTTAAGCGAAATTGAACGTGAATTCTATGGTGTTGATGCACGCTGGGACAACGCAGGCACTATTGCCAATTTACCTTACACTTTAAGCTTAGGTCTTACCTATGGCAAATCTACCGATGACCGAAAAGATACCAACATACTTAATAACGGATTTGCTGTAAATGTGGCCAACCGAAACGAGCAAAACATCTCTAAGAACTTCGACCAATATGCACAGGGCAAACTAAGTATCAGCCCTTCAGTAGACATTCATGCTGGTGCACGCCATACCAAAGTAAGACTTGAAGTTGAGGATAATCTCTTAACCGTCAATGGCAATAATAGTGGCTCAGTGGAGTATCAAAAAACAACCCCTGTGATTGGCACCGTGTGGAAAGCCTCTGACACTTTAAATGTCTATGCTAATTTTGGTAAAGGTTTTGAAACACCGACTTTTATTGAAGCTGCGTTTGATAACGTTGCAACTGGTGTAGCAAGTAAACCGAACTTAAATCTAAAAGCTTCAGAAAGTAACAATGCTGAGATTGGCTTGAAAACATTCTTAACCGATAATACACGCCTCAACCTAACTCTTTATCACATCACAACAAAAAATGAACTTGTAACAGACCAAACAGTGGCAGGTAGATCAAGCTTCACCAATGCTAATGACACGAAACGAACCGGTGCAGAATTTTCCGTTGATAGCTCTTTTGAAAATGGTCTCAGTACCTACTTTGCATACACATTGTTGAATGCAAAATTCGACTCTGACTTCACTACCTCTAGTGGTAACTTTATCGCCTCTGGCAATCGGATTCCTGGCACTTATCGCAGTCAAGTTTATGGTGAGGTTGCTTGGCGTTACCAACCGCTTGGTTTTAATATGGCATTTGAAGGTCGCCATAACAGCAAAGTGTATGTAGACGATAGAAACACAGACACAGCACCTTCTTACACCGTATTTAACCTGCGTGCAGGTTTCGAACAAAACTTTGCTAATTGGAACTTTAAAGAATATCTGCGTGTTGAAAACATGTTCGACAAAGATTATGTTGGCTCCGTCAGAATTAATGATGGTAACCGTCTATTCTATGAAACCAGCCCTGATAGAAACTACCTACTTGGTCTGAGCGCAGGTTACAGATTTTAATCTCAATTGTTGTTGATAAAATAGCCAGCATTAATGCTGGCTATTTTTATGCCATAAGCCGTGAAGACTTTTGATTATTTAGTGATTTTACTGAACATTTAGTGTTTAATGCTAAGCTAAATATATTCAGCAATTGATTCATTCAAACTAAATGAGAATGTTATGAAAATTATCGTCGATTTAAAAATATTAGATGATCGCCTGCATCAGCAAATGCCAGCTTATGCCACTACTGGCTCTGCTGGCTTAGATTTACGTGCGTGTATTGAAGCGCCTATTACGCTGCAACCTGGTGAAACTACTCTCATACCCACAGGTATGGCGATTCATTTAGATAACATCTATTATGCGGCGATTATTTTGCCTCGCTCAGGGCTTGGTCATAAACATGGCATTGTGTTGGGTAATTTAGTTGGCTTGATTGACTCTGATTACCAAGGTCAGCTCATGGTGTCTTGCTGGAATCGCGGCAATACGGCATTTGAGCTTAACCCGATGGAGCGCATCGCCCAGCTTGTGATTGTGCCAGTAGTGCAGGCAGATTTTCATTTAGTGGATGATTTTGATGCCAGTGAACGAGGCGAAGGCGGATTTGGTAGTACTGGGAAACATTAAAACTAGCCATATTTAGAGTGTGAATTCATCAATTTTAAGTTAAGTGCTTAATTTAGCAAATAAAGCGTAAATATTATTAATAATTACCTTGAGATAATATTAGTTTTCGTACTATAATTGCGGTCTTTCGAAAAAAGCAGAAGTTTGGAGATTTAACCATGGCACGTGTATGTATGGTAACTGGCAAAAAGCCAATGGTGGGTAACAATGTTTCTCACGCTAATAACAGAACAAAACGCCGTTTTTTACCTAATTTGCAAAACCGTAAATTTTGGGTTGAAAGCGAAAATCGCTGGGTAAGCATGCGCATTACTAATGCTGCTTTACGCACTATCGACAAAAATGGTATTGATTCCGTTCTTGCTGGTATGCGTGCTGACGGCCAAAAAATATAGGAGCTGAATCATGCGCGAAAAAATCAAATTAGAATCAAGTGCTGGTACAGGCCATTTTTATACCACCACTAAAAACAAACGTACAATGCCAGGAAAAATGGAAATCAAGAAATTTGACCCTGTTGTTCGACAGCACGTAATGTACAAAGAAACAAAATTAAAATAATTGCTTATTTTGATAATAAAAAAGCTCACTATATGTGAGCTTTTTTATTGCGTTTGACTGTAATCACAATCTATCAAAAGTCACCAATTTCAATTCACACAATCTAGCAAGCTTCACCAGCAAAGACAGCGTCACCCTCTTGCAATAATATCAACTGTAGCAAAATTCGCTAGGAGCTATCGGTCTCCCAATATCCGCACTTCTTTTTGCGGATAAGGTATCAATATATTATTCACTTTAAACAAACGCCAAATCGCCAAATACAGCTCCGACTGTAACATTGAGGTTCCCAGTTCAGCATCAGGAATCCACACAGATAATCGCAAGTCAATACCGCTGTCTGCAAGGCCTGTGACAATCGCTGTAGGTTCAGGTGTCATTAGTACACGTGAATGATCTTCTGCGACTTTTAGTAATAGTTTAATCACTAAATCTAAATCGCTTTGATAAGTCACTTGTACCGTCACAAATACTCTTGTGTTTCTATCTAAAAATGAATGATTAATCACCGGATTGATAATCATGGTTTCATTGGGAATAATCACTTCAGTGCCATCTAGTTTTTGTAGTACTAAATATCGCGTGCGTAAATCACGCACCACACCATAATGTAAGTCCACCGTGATCATATCTCCCAGCTTGATTGATTTATCAAGCAAAATAATAAACCCACTCACATAATTACTTGCGATCCGTTGTAAACCAAACCCAAGGCCAACCCCTAGTGCACCGCCAAATACTGACAACAATGTCAGATCAAGTCCTACGGCAGACAACCCAATCAACACCGCGATGAATAATAATATGATACGTAACACTTTTGTCAGAACGACGCGCGTACTGGTATCAACATGTTCAGCCTGCATCAATTTATGTTCAAGCAACCTGCCCAGCCACATCGCAGCAATTATAGTCAATATAACGGTCAACAGCCCTTGCAAAACCAGCCAGAGATTAACGGGTGTTTTACCCAAACTAAATTCTACAGACTCTATCCAACTGATGACTCTCGGCAATAGCCCACTTAAATGTAATGCCGTGATTACCCAGATTAATGAAGAAATACTGCTTTCTAATGTTTTAAGCAAGCCACCAGGCTCAATAATATAGCGTACGACATAAACAATTAAACGAATGATGGCCAAAGAAAGGAGTAATCGGCCTGCTAAGTGTAATAAACTAGTATGTTGCCAATGCTTAAGAATCTGTTCCGACATGAAAACAAAGATTAGTGCAGACAATGGGAACAGTACCCGGTTAACACCACCAATGCCAAGACGCAATTTCTCTGGTGCATGACGCATGACATATGTCCGCACCCCGCCATTCACCAGCCACGCCAAGCATAAAGACGTGACAACGATCGCGAGTTGTAACAATCCTGTTTTCGTGGAAATATCTGCCAGAATTTCTTGCCAAACCAATTGCATTGCTTCATTCATGAGCATTCAAATCCTATAGATGTGCATGGCTTCAAATAAGAAAAATTGTAGCCAACCCTAAAAATATTAAGAAGCCGCCACTGTCTGTGACTGCCGTAATTAACACACTAGAGCCTACTGCTGGGTCGCGGCCAAATTTATTCATGCTTAGCGGAATTACCACGCCCATCAATGCTGCAAGCAGTAAATTAAATGTCATGGCGGCCATCATTACTAAACCAAGCTCAAAATTACCATATAACGCATAAGCAACGACTGCAAGTACGCTACCCCATATCAAGCCATTGAGCAAAGCAACACCCAGCTCTTTTGTAATAAGTGACTGCATATTGTGAGATGCAACCTGACCTAGGGCCAAACCACGTACTATCATCGTGGTTGTTTGATTACCAGAGTTCCCACCTATGCCTGCAACAATAGGCATTAATGCTGCTAAAGCTACAATCTTCTCAATCGAACCTTCAAACAATCCAATCACTCTTGATGCAACTAAAGCTGTCATTAAATTAAGTGCGAGCCAAGCCCATCTGTTTTGCACAGACTTCCAAATTGAAGCAAAGAAGTCTTCCTCTTCACGTAAACCTGCCATCGAAAGCATATCACTTTCCGCTTCGTCTCTAATGTAATCCATCACTGCATCAACAGTAACGCGACCAACTAATTTGTTATTGCTGTCTACTACGGGTGCGGTCACCAAGTCATAGCGCTCAAAAGCTTTTGCAGCTTCATCAGCAATATCCTCAGGATGAAAAACAACCGCATCAAGCGCCATTACATCAGCAACATTGGCAGCCAAATCATTTACCACCAATCGTTTTAGTGGTAATACACCAAGTAATATTTCATTTCTATCAACAACAAATAATTTGTCAGTATGGTCTGGTAAACTACCGAGGCGGCGCATGTAGCGCAATGCAACTTCTAACGTTATATCATCACGTATCGTAATAATGTCAAAATCCATGATGCCACCAACAACGTCTTCAGAATATGACAGTGCCGACTGTAACCTCGCTCTATTCTGCGTATCCAAGCTATATAGCAGCTCTTGTAACACGTCTTTAGGTAAGTCAGGCACCAAATCAGCTAGCTCATCTGTATCAAGCTGCTCTGCGGCTGCTAGCAACTCATCTGAGTTCATATCAGCAATCAGTGTTTGACGTACGGCATCAGAAACTTCTAGAAGAATTTCACCATCACGCTCAACCTTAACAAGCTCCCAAACGTTTAAACGCTGCTCAAGAGGCAAAGCTTCAAGTATCACTGCTACATCAGCTGAGTGCAGAAGATCAAGTTTCTTCTGTAATGCCTGAAGATTTTGTTTATGCACCAAAGACTCAACAAGATCATGGTTGTGCATCACTTGTTTATGTACAAGATTCTCAACCAGCTTATGTTTTTCCAATAGTGAAATTACCTGCTGCAGGTTTTCACTTAAACTATCTTTGGCTTCTTGAATATCTGCCATAATTACCCGAGTATGTTTTTTACAATGTATTATTGAATTTAATCAATAGTATTTTAGCACGCCTCTATTATGATTTATTTTTGCTAACACTTAGCTTTATATTCGAAAGTTTTAACTTAATAAGTATGACTATATTTTTACAACTATATGGAACTTCACATTGCCACCTATGTGAACATGCTGAAATTCAACTCACAGAACTTAGTAAAAAGTTTGACATACAGTGGTGTGTGACTGAAATTACGAATGATTCTAAATTACTAGAACTTTATGAGCTAAAAATACCTGTACTAAGGCGTATGGACAATAATATGGAAATTGAATGGCCGTTTAATTTATATGAAATGATCCAGTTAATTAAGTAAATTTACATTAGTTGTAGTCACGAGATGAAAAAAAGCCAGCATATAGCTGGCTTTTTAAATTAATCAATTATTAAAATCAATTAATCGGCAACTACTATTTCAGCGCCAGTATCAGGACGATCTACTAACTCAACTAATGCCATAGGTGCATTGTCACCGTTACGGAAACCACACTTCAATACGCGTAAATAACCGCCATTACGTGCAAGATAACGTGGGCCTAATTCACCGAATAATTTACCAACAATATCACGATCACGTAAGCGACTAAACGCTAAACGGCGATTTGCTAAAGTAGGGGTTTTACCCAATGTGATTAAAGGTTCTGCAAATTTACGCAACTCTTTAGCTTTAGGCAAAGTAGTTTTAATGACTTCATGACGCAACAAAGAAGCGGTCATGTTACGGAACATAGCTGCGCGATGGCTGCTAGTACGATTTAATTTACGATTGCTATTACCGTGACGCATAGTAATTCCTTAAGGTTTCTTTATTTATGCTGGTCGATTAAGCTTTTTCAAGCCCAACTGGTGGCCAGTTTTCTAGTTTCATGCCTAATGTTAGGCCGCGAGTTGCAAGTACATCTTTGATTTCATTCAATGATTTACGACCAAGATTAGGTGCTTTTAACAACTCATTCTCTGTACGCTGAATCAAATCACCAATGTAGAATATATTTTCAGCTTTCAAGCAATTTGCTGAACGTACTGTTAATTCTAAATCATCTACTGGACGCAGTAATACTGGGTCAACTTGAGGCGCAGACTTAACTTCAACTTCACTTGGTGCGCCTTCTAGGTCAGCAAATACTGATAACTGGCCCATCAAAATGCGTGCAGCATCACGAATAGCTTGTTCTGGCTCTATAACGCCATTTGTCTCTACATCCATAACTAATTTATCTAAGTCTGTGCGCTGTTCAACACGAGCACTTTCAACTTGATAACTTACCTTATTGATTGGACTGAACGAAGCGTCAACCATAATAAAACCAAGCACACGATCTTCTTCATTAGCTTTATGACGAGCTGGTACTGGTTGATAACCACGTCCCATCGCAACTTTAACTTCTAAGTTAAGTTTTCCACCTTTAGTAAGATGTGCAATCACATGGTCTGGATTAACAATTTCAGCATCATGCCCTGTTTCAAAATCACCTGCAGTTACTACACCTTCAGTTGATTTATTTAAAATCAATATAGTTTCTGACTTTGTATTTAACTTTAGAGCTACGCCCTTTAGGTTCAGTAAAATATCTACCACATCTTCTTGAACACCATCGATTGTAGAATATTCATGTACTACACCATCAATTTTAACTTCCGTTATAGCAAAGCCTGGAATTGATGACAATAGAACACGACGTAACGCATTACCAAGTGTATAACCAAAGCCACGTTCCATTGGCTCTAATGTTACACGAGCACGTAATGGTGATAATACTTCCACATCAACAACACGTGGTTTTAAGTATTCGGTAGGACTGTTTTGCATAGTGATACCTTTTAATTTATGAATGAACTCTACTAGTTATTAATAGCTAGTAGAGTAATTATTCTAGTGAGTATTATTTAACACTCACATATTTAAATATTATTTAAAGCCTACTTGCTTTATTTATAGCTATTTAGAGTAAAGCTCAACTACCAATGACTCATTAATTGTTGGCGGCAATTCATCACGCTGAGGTTTAGCTTTGAATGTACCTGTCAATGCTTTTACATCAACTTCAATCCACGCTGGGAAACCACGTTGCTCAGCTGCAGCCAAAGCGCCTTTAATTCTCAACTGAGTTTTAGATGCTTCTGCAACACTCACGACATCACCCGCTTTAACTTGATATGATGGGATATTTACACGACGACCATTAACCAAAATACTATTGTGGCGAACTATTTGGCGCGCTTCCGTACGTGAACCACCTAGACCCATTCTGTAAGTTACGTTATCTAAACGACACTCAAGAAGTTGCAATAGGTTCTCACCAGTAATGCCTTTTTTGCGATCTGCCTCAGCGTAGTAGCTACGGAATTGAGCTTCAAGCACACCGTAAATGCGACGTACTTTTTGTTTTTCACGCAATTGCACACCATAATCAGAAAGACGTTGGTTGCGACGCTGACCATGCTGACCAGGTGGGAAGTTACGTTTTTCAATTGCACATTTGTCAGTAAAACATTTTTCAGCTTTTAAAAACAGCTTTTCGCCTTCACGACGACACTGACGACATTTTGGGTCTAAATTTCTAGCCAAGTGATTCTCCTGTTATTTCTACTATAGCGAGCAATAAGCTCAGCTTATTAAATGCGACGTTTTTTAGGTGGACGGCAGCCATTATGCGGTACTGGCGTAACATCGGTAATGCTGGTAATTTTAAAACCAGCAGCATTAAGCGCGCGCACAGCAGATTCACGACCTGGACCTGGGCCTTTAATACGCACTTCTAAATTCTTAACGCCATTTTCTTGCGCAGACTTACCTGCCACTTCAGCAGCTACCTGTGCTGCAAATGGTGTGCTTTTACGTGAACCCTTAAATCCTTGGCCACCAGAAGTTGCCCATGACAATGCATTGCCTTGGCGATCTGTAATTGTGATGATGGTGTTGTTAAAAGATGCGTGCACATGAGCAATGCCCTCTGCAATATTCTTTTTAACTTTCTTTCTTACGCGTACATTAGCTTTTGCCATGTTGCACTTTCCTTACCAATAAATCGTACTAGAATTTATAAAACTAAAATAATTAACTTTTAGTTATTTTGATTGCTTGATTGCTTTTACCGGACCCTTACGAGTACGCGCGTTTGTTTTTGTGCGTTGACCGCGAACTGGTAAACCACGACGATGACGCACACCGCGATAGCAATTCAAATCCATTAAGCGCTTGATATTCATTGATACTTCACGACGTAAATCGCCTTCAACTTTTTCTTTAGCAACTTCATCACGCAGCTTATCTACATCTGCGTCATTTAAATCTTTCATTTTTGCAGAAGGCAAAACACCAGCTGCAGCACATATTTTTTGTGCTGTATTTCGACCAATACCAAAAATTGCAGTGAGCGCAATTTCAGCGTGTTTGTTATTTGGGATATTAACCCCTGCTATACGTGCCATACCTACTCCAAAATTTAGGTTTACCTAAAAATGCAACCTTAAAAAGGTCGACGATTTTAACAGCAAAACCAATTTTTATCAATTAGCTTATCTTCTGATCAGCTTAATATCTGACCATCTTAATTAGAGTTAACTAAAGTACCTCTAATTTGGTTAACCTATAAAATCAATTAACCTTGGCGTTGCTTGTGACGTGGATCTGTACAAATAATACGCACAACGCCACGACGACGTACTACTTTACAATTACGACATAACGCTTTTACTGATGCACGAACTCTCATTTATAACTCCATTACTTCTTAAACTACTGTTTTTTAAATTACAGCTACTAAAATTGCTACTTAAAAAATCTATTTTGCGTTTTGACCATTACCCTTAAAGTTAGCTTTTTTAAGCAACCCTTCATATTGATTTGACATCAAATGCGACTGCACTTGCGTCATAAAATCCATGGTAACAACAACAATAATTAACAATGACGTACCACCAAAATAAAAAGGTGTATTAAATTTCAAAATCAAAAACTCAGGGAGTAAACATACCAAAGTTATATAAGCAGCACCAACTAATGTTAGACGTCCCATAATACGATCAATATATTTTGCAGTTTGGTCACCAGGACGTATTCCTGGTACAAACGCACCACTTTTCTTTAAGTTATCAGCCGTATCTTTTGGATTAAACTGCAATGCAGTATAAAAAAAGCAAAAGAACACAATTGCAGACGCAAACAAAAATATGTAGATTGGTTGTCCTGGAGAAAGTGCAGCAGCAACATCTTTTAGCCAATACATACTTTCTTTACTACCAAACCATCCAGCCATAGTTGCTGGAAACAAAATGATACTAGAAGCAAATATTGGTGGAATCACACCTGCCATATTTAACTTCAACGGTAAATGTGTAGTTTGACCACCATACACTTTATTTCCTACTTGGCGTTTAGCATAATTTACCGTAATTTTACGCTGTCCACGTTCAACAAAAACCACTAAAGCCGTTACTAATACTGTTGCAACAAGTAAGAAAAATGCCAAAGGAATACTAAATGCACCAGTATTCACCATCTCAGCAGTCGATCCAAGTGCACTTGGTAAGCCCGCAACAATACCGGCGAAAATGATAATTGAAATTCCATTACCAATGCCACGTTCAGTAATTTGCTCACCCAACCACATTAAAAACATAGTGCCACTTACAAGCGTAATGACAGCAGTCAGTCTAAATGCCATGCCAGGATCTAAAACAAGACCTGGCTGAGCTTCTAGTGCTATTGCAATACCTAGTGCTTGAAATGTAGCTAAAACAACCGTTCCGTAACGCGTATATTTTGTAATTGTTCTACGGCCAGCTTCACCCTCTTTTTTTAATTGCTCTAATTTTGGAGACACTGCTGTCATCAATTGCATAATAATTGATGCAGAAATGTAAGGCATAATTCCTAAAGCGAATACTGTGAACCTTGACAATGCGCCACCGGAGAACATGTTAAACATGCCTAAAATGCCACCACTTTGAGATTCAAACAATTGCGCAAGTACATCAGGATCAATTCCTGGTACTGGAATATGCGCACCCAATCTAAAAACAACTAATGCACCCAAAACAAAAAATAAGCGACTTTTAAGCTCGCCCATTTTTGATGCTGTTTTTAATAAACTATCTTGTGCCAAAACTAATGCCTTACGCAGCTTCTAAAATTTTACCGCCAGCGGCTTCAACTGCGGCGCGTGCGCCTTTAGTCAATAGCAAACCTTGGATATTAAATTTAGCAGTTACATCACCCGACAAGAAAATCTTAGCATTTCTTACTGTGCCAGATACGATATTTGCTGCCTTGAGCGCTAGTAAATCAATCACTTCATTAGGTATTAAAGACAACTCACTTGTACGAACATGTGCAGTTTTAGCTTTAGTCATTGATTTAAATCCACGTTTTGGTAAACGACGTTGGATTGGCATTTGACCGCCTTCAAAACCTACCTTATGGAAGCCGCCGGTACGAGATTTTTGACCTTTATGACCACGACCTGCAGTTTTACCAAAACCAGAACCAATACCACGTCCAACGCGACGACGTTCTTTCTTTGCGCCTTCAGAAGGCTTAATTGTATTTAATTGCATTATCCTTCTACCTTTAAGAGATAGCCCACGGTATTTATCATGCCGCGAATTGCTGGAGTGTCTTGTAACTGAACAGTATGGTGCATGCGACGCAATCCTAAACCTTTTACAGTTGCTTTGTGCGCCTCAATACGACCAATAGTGCTTTTAACTAACGTCACCTTAATAGGTGTTGTAACTTTTTGTGTTTTAGCCATGATTTAGCCTCTAATTTCTTCAACTGATTTACCGCGTTTTGCTGCAATTTCAGCTGGTGTATTCATTGACTCCAAACCGTTCAATGTTGCACGAACTAAGTTATATGGATTGGTCGAACCAATGCATTTAGCTACTACGTTAGTCACACCCATTACTTCGAAAATTGCGCGCATTGCGCCACCAGCAATAATTCCAGTACCTTCTGAAGCTGGTTGAATAAAAACTTTAGCGGCGCCATGCACACCCGTTACAGCGTGATGCAATGTACCATTTGTTAAATTAATCTTTAACATACCGCGACGCGCTTCATCCATTGCTTTTTGTACGGCAACTGGCACTTCACGCGCTTTACCTTTACCCATACCAACAGCGCCATCGCCATCACCAACTACTGTAAGAGCTGCAAAACTCATAATACGACCACCTTTAACCGTTTTACTTACACGATTAACTGCAATCATTTTTTCGCGCAAACCATCAGTCTGCTGCTGTTGCTGTTCCATTTCTCTCGCCATCATTAACCTCTTTAGCAATCAGACCAATTAGAAGGACAAGCCGTTTTCGCGAGCGGCATC
>JAUYAL010000013.1 GCA_030693535.1 Methylotenera sp. | reverse complement strand
GCGACATCAATAGGAATCGCGAATGACAAGCCCATTGAGCCGCCGCTACGGCTATAAATTTGCGAGTTAATGCCAACCACTTCGCCCGCCAAATTAAACAAAGGGCCACCCGAGTTACCCGGATTAATCGCCACATCTGTTTGAATAAACGGCACGAAGTTTTCTTGCGGCAGTGCGCGACCTTTTGCACTCACAATACCCGCTGTCATGGTGTTTTCCAAACCAAATGGCGAACCGATTGCGGCCACCCATTCACCCACCTTAAGCTTACCAGGGTCACCCGTTGTCACTTTAGGTAAACCTGTGGCTTCAATTTTTACCAATGCTACGTCTGTACGTTTATCAGCGCCGATAATTTTAGCTTTAAATTCACGCTTATCTGATAGCTTAACAATCACTTCATCCGCTTCTGATACCACATGTGCATTGGTTAAAATGTAACCATCACTGCTGATAATAAAGCCAGAACCCAATGACTGCGACTTATATTCTGGCTGCTGACCATTTTGTCCGGGAACACCTTGCCCTGGAAAGTTTGGAATACCAAAGCGCTTGAAGAACTCCTGCATTTGCTCATCTCCGGGCATACCAGGAAACGGCATTGCATTTGCTGTACGAATACTTTGTGTGATGCTGATATTCACCACAGCAGGCCCTTGCGTTTCAGCCAGCACGGTAAAATCCGGCAATTCTTTGGCGTATCCGTTTAAATGAACCGCAGAAATCAAGCTGAAAGCTACTGCGGCAATCCAGTTTTTCATCATTTATTCACCTCGTTTAGTTTGAAATTTCACACTATTGACATCTTTATTTTTTGTATCAACACTTTTTGCATTTTTACAGCTGACATCTGTAGAGCTTTCACACGATGAAGCATCTTCCGCTTGCCGCAAAACCACCGCTTGGTATTGCGGGTTATAAACATGACCTGCGTCACCATAGCCACGCAAATGCCCTTTTACCCACAAAAAACCTGAGACTAAACCTAGTGCTGCGACCAAAATGACATAAAACTCATTGTCAAAAGCAATGTCTGCTAAAACTGCGGCGATTAGCATGCTAAGTAATGGCACAACATAAAGATAAAACACCGTACTTAACAATGCATGCTCATCTATCCCAACCACGACGCTATCCCCTACCTTAGCGCCAATTTCATTTTTAGCCCTAATTGTTTGACTTTTATGACCAAGTAACTTCCCCCAAGTTGCATTGCCACAACCGCGTTTTTGACCACACAAACCACAGGCGGTACGTCTTTCAATTTCTATTAGCACAAAGTCATCTACGCACTCAGTAATAATTGCATATTCTTCTATCATATCAATGACCTACTGTTACTTTTAACTAGCATTACTTTTTAAACACAACAGCATTGGCAATTTGCACAATAGTCGCTTCAGGCACTTCACCTATGACGGTAACAAGACGCCCTTTATTGATGTTGGCATAAACACTGGCATTGCCCACCGTACTTAGCAATATTTTAGCTTTATTCCCGTTAGGCGCAGGCACAATATACAAAGACACAGAAGCTAAACCATCACAAAATATAATATGGGTAACTGGGTAAGACTTACCTTGTACCATACGCGTCATTTGATTTATT
>JAUYAL010000010.1 GCA_030693535.1 Methylotenera sp. | reverse complement strand
AAGATTGCACGTGCAACATGGCGCGCTGGATCACGCGCTGAAAGCCTAGTGTGGGTTGCGTATCGACGTCATCCAAGCCAATCACAGTTGGTGTATGTTCTTCAATGTATTGATTGAGTTCAGTACGCAATATTTCGAGTTTTGCCCCGCATGCACGCAATACCTCTGCTGCCGTTGGGTTATCAATCATGGCGAGTAGTAAATGCTCAACCGTAATGAGTTCGTGGCGCTTTTGTCTTGCGTCCATAAAGGCCATGTGTAGACTAACTTCCAACTCTTGAGCAATCATTTTTTGTACCTTAATCTAGTTGTATTCAAGCCATCTCAATGACGCACTGCAAAGGGTGTTGCAATTGCCTTGCGTGGCTAACTACCTGATTCATCTTTGTTTCTGCAATATCTTGTGGATAAACACCACATACGCCAGCGCCCTCAGTGTGTACTTGGAGCATAATTTTTGTCGCTTGTTCACGGCTTTTGTTAAAAAAACGTTCTATTGTTTCAACGACAAACTCCATTGGCGTGTAATCGTCATTTAATAGCAACACTTTAAACATGGGGGGCAATTTCGGTTTTGCAACTTCAGGTTTAAGTGCTAAGTTAGTTTCGTGTGAGGGTTTAGCCATAATTAAATTCATTTTGAGCCAAACTGGGAAAAATTCAAGCTTAATTTTACCAGTTGAGTTGAAATAATACCGTGCAAATACGGCACGCAATTGCAGAGACTAAGGGAATATCTTAACGCTTTTCACGATTCTATCTTGTGTTTGTACAATTTCCAGCACGTGTGCACCCACTTTAAAGCTGGTGCTGGATTCTGGGATGTCTTCAAAGTGTTCGAGTATTAGGCCGTTGAGCGTGCGAGGGCCATCAATGGGAAAGTTGAGCTTTAATTTTTTATTGAGGTCACGCAAGGTGCTACTACCATCTACCAACCAGCTTCCATCAGCCTCCTGGCGGTAACTACCAAGGCGTGAGGGCGATTGTGTTGTAAAGTCACCTATCACTTCTTCTAAAATATCTTCTAAAGTTACCAGACCTTTAAATTCACCATATTCATCAACCACTAGGGCGATACGTTGTTGGTTCTCTTGAAATTGTTGAATCTGTGTAAAAAGTGGCGTGCCAGAAGGAATAAAGTAGGGATCACTCATGACTTCGCGCAAAGCTTCTTTGTCTAAACTGCTACCTTGATGCATTGTCCGTAGCTGGCTAATAACTTTTCTGACATGCAGTATGCCAATAATTTCCTCATGCTCGCCTTGCCGCACCGGCAGGCGCGTGTGGTGGCTACTTGAAATATGTTGCAGAATATCATCTAGGGGCGAGTCAAAGTCAATAGTTTCAACTTGTGTGTGAGCGGTCATCACATCATCGACGCTAATCTTTTCTAAATCAAATAAGTTCAACAAAATTGTGCGGTGTTTTTTGGGTAAAAAATGCCCTGCGTCGGTGA
>JAUYAL010000073.1 GCA_030693535.1 Methylotenera sp. | reverse complement strand
GGTGGCCGTATCGGCATCGCGAATCTCGCCCACCAAAATAATGTCCGGGTCTTGCCGCATGATTGAACGGATGCCGTTGGCAAAATCTACTTTATTGACCTCCGCCACTGAAGTTTGACGCATCATGGTCACCGGATATTCCACTGGGTCCTCTAACGTCATTATATTGACGGCCTCAGTATTTTGGTGCGACAACAATGAGTACAGCGTTGTTGTTTTGCCGCTACCGGTAGGCCCTGTCACAATCAATATGCCTTCAGGGCGCGTCATCATTAAACGCAACTCATTCAGTGTGGATGGACGTAAACCCATACGCTCCATTGGGATAATAGATTTTTCACGATCCAGCACCCGCAAGACAATGTTTTCACCATGAATGGTCGGATGCGTGGATACCCGAAAATCAATCGGGCGACCACATAAGTTCATGTTCAAACGGCCATCCTGTGGTGCGCGGGTTTCTGCAATATCTAGCCCACTCACTACTTTAAGCCTTACCGCAACGCCACCCCAATAGCTCTTGTGCAAGCTACGAATTTGTTGTAACACACCGTCGATTCTGTAACGTATGCGTAAAAACGCAAACTCCGGCTCAAAGTGAATATCCGATGCGCCTCGCTTAACGGCGTCCATCAGCAACGCACCCACCAAACGCACTACGGGCTGCGTATATTCATTACCGTCTGCAGCTAAACTTTGGTAATCAATTTCGCCAGTTTCAATTTCACGCAAAATGCCGTCAACCGAGAGTTCATAACCATAAAACTGATCAATAAATTCCTCAAGCTGCGCCTCAGCCGCCAGCACCGGCTTAAGCTGAACTTGCCCCCCCAGCATGGCGCGCAATTGATCAAGCGCCACCACGTTGAACATATCTGCCATGGCCACCACCATGGACTTAGTTGCCTCTTCATAAGCCACCGGCAATAAATGATAACGGCGTGAAAAGTCCTGAGGCACCATTTGCAATGCTTCTATATCGGCCACCACGGTAGATAAATCAATGCTGTCTGTACCAATAGTATGCGCAACGGTGTCGCGCACCATGGCTTCTGTCACAAAACCCAAACGTACCAGCTGACGACCTAAAGGCAAATCATTCTGCTCTTGCTCAATAAGCGCAATACGTAGCTGATCCTGACTGACCAGC
>JAUYAL010000069.1 GCA_030693535.1 Methylotenera sp. | reverse complement strand
GTTTAGTCGATAATGGCGACAGCGTTACATTTTCAGTCGATTTAGAACCAGACTGCGATTGCTCGGTTTTTTGTTTAGATTCCGCTTCAACTTTAGCCGCATTGGCTTTTTCTACATTCGCTTTATCAACTCCAAGTGCTGCCGTATTTTTAATCGTGTCGTTAACTTTCATGACGTTTCATCCTTTTTACTTTAATTGCCCTTGCGCTTTACACGCATCCTTAATGCTAATATCGGCATAGTTTAAGCGAACTTTAATACTTTAGTAAAAAAATAACATTTTATTTCGTGCTTACGATGAATTCAACTGGCTTAGCAAGCAAATTTACATGGATTAAATTGCGTTATTGTTAAAATCCCACTTCTATCAAACCGCCTTGGCGCGCAATGCCTGTTACCACCTGCCCGCTTGCCACTTTTACCTGTACTAACTGACCTTCGTTGGCTTTCGTAATCGCTTTTCCCTCGGCAGAGATTCTAAAACCACGACCAATCGTCGTGATAGATACTGTTTGCCCCTGTTGCACCACTGGTGGCATTTTCAACATCTCCTGCCGAATAACAGTGCCCGCATTCATGGAAACATTTACTAATCGACCCACCGCCTGACTCATCTCGGTAAATATACCTGCTGGCAATTGCGTTAAATCACCTGTTTCAAAAATTAAATCCTGCCCCGTCACAACGCGCCCTTGTGCCAAAGGTGCTGCAGCCACTAAATACTGTGCTGAAACACTTACGTTTGCCTGGACATATATTGTCCACGCACTAGGTGCATTGCAACGTACACCTACACTGGTTTTACCCCATGCTCGACTGCCATTAGGCAAAAAAACCTGTGGCTCAGGGCATTGTGCTAAACGCAAATGCGGATCAATGGCACCTGCGTTTACACTGACTTCACCTGGATAACCAATGGTTTGTGTATTTAAAAAATCTACAATTTTAAGTTTTAATGTAGATAGGTCATGCCTGCCAATTTGGCTACTTACCGCCACCTTGCTACCAGAATTAACCGATGTGGATTGTGCATGCGCGACAGAGGCACCTGACAATACAACAATTGTAAGTAATCCAACTATTAAAAAAGCGATGCCTAGCATTTTTACACGGAGGCAATCTTCAAAATAACGCATATTGAATTCCAATGTGATTAACAACAATTCAATGAAGCATTCTACGGATGCATCTCACTAACAAAACTAAGAAAAGGCTAGTAATTACCCGTTTGCTTTATTGATTGAAGTTTGATACTTCACCTTAGACTATCTCTCGTCAGTGTTATCGGTGTAAAAAGTATTTTCTTTAGGATAAAAATACACTTTACAAACATACGCTTTACAAAAAAATCAAGTATTGGTGAAAGGATATATCGTGATCAATAAATTAGACGCGGCGTTGAGTCTGCATCAAAATGTTCTGAGAGTGCGCGGTCAGCGCCAAGAGCTTATTGCGGCCAACATCGCCAATGCGGATACGCCCAATTACAAGGCGCGTGATTTAGACTTTGGCGCCGTGATGAAAAATGCAATGTCAGGTGTCGCGCAAGAAGGTTTTAACACCTCAAAAACTTCCACTCAACATTTAGATGGCGTACCATCAAAAGTAGCACTAACAGGTGGCGCTTTATTTCGCCCCGTGATGCAAGGCAGTGTCGATGGCAACACCGTAGATATGGATGTTGAGCGTAATCAATTTGCCGACAATGCAATTCGCTATGAAGCGAGCTTGATTATGATTAACGGCCGACTTAAATCAATACTCTCGGCTATTCAAAGCCAGTAATTGCGTTGTCAAGTTAATCAAGTAGGTTAGGAGCAAGCGATGTCATTATTTAATGTGTTTAATATTTCCGGTTCTGCCATGAGCGCACAATCACAGCGTTTGAATGCAGTAGCCAGCAATCTAGCCAATGCAGATAGCGCCACCAGCGCCAATGGAACCGCCTACAAAGCCAAGCAGGTGGTTTTTAGCGCAGTGCCGACAAAGTCACCCGATGCTAGCGGTGTAAAGGTGTCCAAGGTCATTGAAGATCAATCGCCGCCTAGAATTATATACGACCCTAAACACCCACTTGCTGATGAAAAAGGCTACGTCACCATGCCTAACGTTAACGTGACTGAGGAAATGGTGAATATGATTTCAGCCTCACGCGCTTACCAAAACAATGTAGAAACCATGAATGCCGTTAAAACCATGCTTTCTAAAACGTTAACTATTGGCCAATCATAACCATTA
This sequence comes from Methylotenera sp., assembly GCA_030693535.1. Next base: position 394 of record JAUYAL010000069.1, on the reverse strand, counting down.
GGCGCAATTTAAAACTATCGTTTCCAGCTTAAACCGTTCATATAAGGAAATCATCATGGCAGCCGTACAAAGTACCTCAAACAACCCATCACAGGCGCTACTTGATTCTGTTAACGGTCAGAAAAACAGTAAGACCAATAGCATAGATAACGCACAGGACAGGTTTATGACGCTATTAGTCACGCAAATGAAAAACCAGGATCCACTCAATCCGATGGATAACGCACAGGTGACGAGCCAAATGGCACAGCTTTCTACCGTAACCGGTATTGACAAGCTAAACAACACGCTGGAATTATTGATTGGTAACGTGCAGCCAGGTCCATCTTACCAGGCATCCAGCATGATCGGTCATAGTGTGCTGAGCCCTGGTAACGAAGTTACCACCAGTGGC